>JBITGK010000029.1:0-98435 GCA_044456955.1 Spirillospora sp. NPDC050679
TCTTCGAGGCCCGACTGCGTCGGGACGCTCTTACTACCGGCCTTCTGGGCCGCCTCGACCCGGGCCTTCCACCTCTCGTTACCCAGCAGCCAGTCAAAGGAGTTGGTCTGCAGAGCAAGGAGGTCCGGGACTTCGAGCGGCTCCTTGATGCGCGCGAAGGAGACGCGGTTCGGACCGGTTGCGGTATTCGAGGCGTTGCGCGAGGCTGCCAAGAGTGGTCCTTCCGAGGGCTCGCGGCGTAACTGACGACACGCACGCCAGACGATCCACGTTCAAGACCCGCGCAAATCACCCCAGATGGGGGCAGGGCAGGGACGCTCTCACACGTGGATAGTCAGAGGGCAGCGCAAAGGGGCAGTGTAGCCGACTGGTACACCGCTCGCAACTCTACGCCCGCAGTATGCATCACAGTTGCCTGCGAGCATCGCCCCTCTAAGGCTTGGAGTCAAGAGCGGACTTGGACTTTTCGGGCTCTGACCTGCAGTGAGGAAGGCCATAGTTTAAGCTCACCCCGCGTTACCCGGCGGTAGGGCCGTGAACGCGGGCGAGGGACCGCCCTGGGCTGGGCGGTCCCCCGGTTCAACGCCGGACCGGCGTCCGGCATTCCGCTAGATCATCTGAAGTTCGGCGACCAGCCAGCGGTCCCCGATCTTCTGCATGGTCATCCGCAGCGTGTACTGGCTCGGCGTGCGCTGGGCGGTGGTGCCCTTGGCGGTCTGCTGGTTCAGGTACACCAGCGCCACGGCCCTGTCGCCGTCCACGCTCTCCACCGCGGTCTTCACCGCGGTGCCCTCCACCACCGTCTGCTGCTGGGTGGCGGCCGGCTTCACCTGGCCGATCTGCTTCTCGAACTCGGTCTTGAACTTGCCGGTGGTGTGCCCGGCGGCGCGCTTGAGATCGGCGTCGATGGTGCGGAAGTCGTAGGAGGACAGGTCCTGGGCGGCCCGCCCCGCCGCGAACGTCACGCTCTTGATCTCGCCGTCGTCGCCGATCTTGGGCGAGGTGCCGCCCATGGTGACCAGGATCCAGGCCAGCGCGGCCGCCAGGAGCACGACGACGGCGGTCAGCGCGTAGTGCAGCTTGCCGAAGCCGGAGCCGCGGCGGCGCTCGGCGGGCTCGGAGGCGTCGTCGCCCGCCTCGCCGTCGCCCGCCTCGCCGTCGGCCTCATCGGCGTCCTCGTCGGCGTCCTCGTCGGCGTCCTCGGCCTCGTCCGCGTCGGCCGTCCCGTCCTCGTCCTCGGCCTCGGTGTCGGCCTCGGTGTCGGACTTGGTCTTGGTGGCGGTCTTCGTCAGGACGGGCTTGGCCGACTCTTTCCCGTCGGCGTCCTCTTCGGGCGTGTCGGTGTCGGTGTCGGTACCGGCCTTGGCCTCGGTCTTGGCGACCTCGACCTCGTCCGTGTCCGTGCCGGTGTCCGGCTTCGCCGTGTCCGCCCCGGCCTTGCCGGCGGGCCTCGCCTCGTCCTCGACGGCGTTCTCGGCCGCCTCGGCCTCGGCGGCGGCCCGTTCGGCCTCCTCGGCGGCCTCACGGGCCTTCCGGGCGGCCTCCTCGGCCTTCAGCCGCGCCTTCTCGGCCTTCTCCGCCTTGCGGGCCTTCTCGGCCGCCTCGCGCTTCCCGCGCCCGAGCATCGTCATGGGACCAGTCCCAGCTTCGAGACGAGCCAGCGCCCGTCGACACGGGTGAGGTCCATGGCGAACCGGTAGTAGCGCGGGGCGCCGTTCTGGACCTTGGGGCTCGTGGTGGTCGCGCTGATCGCCACGATCGCCTCGGCGGAGTCGCCGTCGATCGAGACCACCCCGGCGCGCACGTTCTGCACGGTGGAGGTGGACTGGGTCTTGGTGGCGGTGTCAGCGATGATCTTGGCCTGGGTGGCCCACTGGTTCTTGATGTCGCCGGTCATGCCGCCGAGCACCTGGTCGATGCCCTTCTGCACGTTGCGGTAGTCGAGGCTGGCCAGGTTGACGCCGGTCTGCTTGGCGGCCTGCATGGCCGCCGCCCGCGCGTCGTCCTGCTCCTTGGCCTCCCACAGGCGGAATCCGAAGAACCCCACCGCCGCGGCGAGCGCCGCAGCGACCACCCCCAGGACGATCGCGGTGACCATGCCACCGCGGCCCTGCGACGCCGCGGCATCGACCGCGTCGGTCGCGCCGTACTTCATCGCGTCGCCTCCTTCATCGCGTGTCGATCACCTTGCGTCCGCGGCCCCGGCCGGCGGCGCCGACCGGGGGCGGGAACGTCACTTGGCCAGCGGGCCGAACAGGAGCATCTTCCAGGAGGCGTCCCCGAGCAGACGCTGCTGGCCGCCGGACCAGCCCATGCCGTAGCGCTTGCCGTCGGGCCCGTAGACCGCGCCGGTCGAAGGATCGTACCCGGCGAGTTCCACGGAATTGGACGAAAGCGGCACGTAGACGCTGTCGGCGGGGGCCGCGGCGGTGTTCGCGCCGTCGCCTCCGTCCTTGGCGGCCGCGTCCTTCTTGGCCTGGTTCTTCTTGCCGTCCTGCTTGGCGTCCACGCCGGCGCCGCCAGAGGGGAAGCCCGCGCCCTCGGTGGCGCCCGGGGGCACCTTGGGCAGCGGCGCGAGCGCCTCCTGGGGCACGTTGCGGGAGCCGCGCACGGCCGCCGGGCCCTGCTTGGGCTCCTTGCAGCCGACGTCCAGGCGCGGCGCCTTGCGGTCGGTGAACTGCGGCCAGCGGCGCTTGACGTTCTCGTAGCCCTTGGTGCAGGGCGCCGGGTGGTCGATGTTCAGCGCGAGGCCGAGGTGCTGGGTGCCGTCGCCGGGGGTCACGGTGAACGCGCCGGCCACCGCGACCGGGTACAGGATCAGCAGCGACCGCAGGCCCGCCTTGCGGGAGGCGATCACCTGGCCGGTGGTGGTCATGTTGGCCAGCAGCACCGGCAGCGTCGGCGCCAGGTCGTTGATCAGGCCGTTGGCCTGCGTCACCGCGCCGGGGGTGGCGTCGATGGTGGAGCGCAGCGCCGGGTCGTCGTTGCGCAGCGAGGTGGTCAGCTCGTTGAGGTTGCGGGCGAAGCCGCGGATGTTGGCGCCCTGGGACCGCTGGGTGTCCAGCACGGTGCGGCTGTTGTCCAGCAGCTCCTTGGTGGCCGGGAAGGAGCGGTCGGCGGTCTCCAGCAGCCGGTCGGTGTCGTCCAGGATCTTCTGCAGGTCGGTGGCCGACCCGGAGAACGCCTTGTCCAGCTCGTCCACGATGGTGCCGAGGTGCTGGGGGTTCACCGACGACACGAGGTTGTCGACGTTGCGCAGCAGCTCGGCGGTGGACACCGGCAGCTTGGTGAGCTGGCGCGGGATCGTGTACGGGTCGCCCTGGTCCAGGTAGGGGCCGGTGTTCTTGGACGGCTGCAGGTCGATGTACTGCTCGCCGACCGCCGACCGGTTGGCGACGATCGCGGCGGTGCCCTCGCGCGGGATGCGCTTGCCGCGTTCGAGGACCAGCTTGACCTTGATGCCGTCGCGGGTGAGCTGGATCGGGCCGACCCGGCCGACCGGGATGCCGCGGTAGGTGACCTCGGCGTTGGTGAACACGCCGCCGGAGTCGGTGAGGTCGACGTAGGCGGTGTACTCGCGGCCCAGCACGCCGCGGCCGATCCCGATGTAGTTCACCGACACGACGGTGACGCCGATGATCGTGATCAGGGCGAACGCGATGAGCTGGATCTTGACGCCGCGCTTGAGGATCACGACAGGCCCCCCGTCATCAGGGTCTTCAGATCAGTGGGTCCCATGGCGCCGGGCAGGTTGCGGCCCTTGTCGTCCTTGGCCGGCTTCTGCTGCTTGTTGTCCTTGTTCTGCTGCGTCGGCTGCTGGAGCCCGGGCAGCCCGCCGCCGCCGGCCGGCATCTGGGGCAGCACGCCCAGCGGCGTCTTCGGCAGGCTCACGTTCGGGACCTTGAGCATCCCGCGCATCTGCTTGCCGCCGAGCTGGTCCTCCAGGTCGGTGCCGCCCAGCAGGTTGCGGGCGATCGACTCGAAGTCCAGGTCCACGGTCAGGCGCACGTTGCCGTAGTCGCCCTCGATGACGTTGCCGAACTTGGGCGAGAACGGGAAGGACCCGATGGACTCCAGCGCCCGGGGCAGGTCCGAGCCGGCCTTGTTGAGGTTCTTCAGGATCACGTCCAGGTCCCGGAGGTTGGCCAGCAGGTCGTCGCGCGACTGCCGGATCACCCCGGTGGTGGTGCGGCTGAGCTTGTCCAGCGCCACCAGCATGCGGGTCAGGTCGGCGCGGTTGCGGTTGAGCACCGAGATGGCCGGGCCGGTCCGGTCGATGGTGTCGGTGATCGTCTGCCGCTCGGCCGCCAGCTTGCCGGTGAGCCGGTCGATGCTGTCCAGGGCGCGGGTGATGGACGAGCGGTTGCGGTCCAGCGTGCCCACGAAGGTGTTGACCCGGTGCAGCACCGACTTGATGGTGGCCTCGCGGCCGCCCATCGCGGCCTGCAGCTCGTGGGTGATGGTGGAGACCTGCTCGATGCCGCCGCCGTTGAGCAGCAGGCTCATCGCCGACAGGACCTCTTCGATCTCGGTGCTGCGCGTGGTGCGCGACAGCGGGATCACGTCGTCGCGGCCGAGCTCGCCGGTGGGCGGCTCGTTGGTCGGCGGGGCCAGCGCCACGAACTTCTCGCCCAGCAGGCTGGTCTGGCCCACGGTGGCGATCGCGTTGTCGGGCAGCCGCACGTCCTTGCGGACCTTGAGGGTGACCACCGCGTGCCAGCCGCCCGTGCCGCCGGCCAGGTCGATCTTGTCGACCTTGCCGACCGACACGTCGTTGACCTTGACCACCGACTGCGGGACCAGGTCCAGCACGTTGGCGAACTCGACCTTGACGGTCTTGGGGTCGGAGCCGAGGTCGGGGCCGCCGGGCAGCGGGATGGAGTCCACCCCGCGGAACCCGCAGCCGGTCAGGGCCACCGTCCCGACGATCGCCGCGGCGGTCAGCCGGGCCAGCGGCCGCCTCCTGCTCTGCCGCGTCACTGGCCACCTCCCGGGAGCAGCGAGGTGAACGACCTCGGCTTGGCCTGCCCGCCGCCGGTGCGGGCGCTGGTCTTCTTCTTGGCGTCCGAGCCCAGCACCTTGCCGGTGCCCTTGCCGCCGCCGGGGACCCGCTCGTTGGGCCCGTAGGCGTCCGGCGGGATCGGCTGCGGGTCGTAGTGCGTGGTCAGCGCGGTGATCCAGGACAGGTCCAGGCTGAGCCCGGTCAGCGCCTTGCCGATGCCGTTGTAGGGCTTGACGAAGTCCAGGCACTGCTTGGCCGGGGTCCCCACCGAGTAGGCCAGCGAGCAGATCCAGTCGGCGAGGTCGTGGAACTGGCGCAGGTCGGCGCGGTTGTGGATGGTGCCGCTGATCGGGTCGTAGGCGCGCGCCACGTTGTTGATGGCCAGCGGCGCGTTCGCCAGGAACTCCGCCAGCGCGTCCTTCTCCTTGACCAGCACGCCGGTGATCTGCGCGAGCTGGCGGACGTTGTCCGACAGCTGCCCGCGGTTGTCCTTGACGAAGCGCTGGACGTTGCGCAGGGTCGGGGCGAGGGTGTTGAGGGCCGCGCTCAGCTCCTCCTTCTCCCCCGCCAGCTGGGCCGACACCCCGTTGAGGTGGCCGCTGAACTGCCGGATCTGCTGGTCGTTGGCCTTCATCGCGGCGGTGATGACCCGCAGGTTCTCGATGGTCGAGGCGACGTCCTCGCGGTCGTTGCTGAGGGTGCTCAGCATCTTGGAGGTGTCGGAGATGGTCTGCCGGATGTCGGTGCCCTGGCCCTCCAGGGTCTGCGCGCCGACCGCCAGCAGCCGCGACAGCGCGCCCTGCCCGTCGGCGCCGGGCTTGTTGGCGCCCTCGGGGCCGAGCGCCTTGTTCAGGTCGTTGAGGCTGCCGCCGATCTCGTCCACCTCGACCGGCACCGCGGTGCGGTTGATGGTGAGGGTGGCCTTGTCGGGCATCACCTCGCCGCCCTTGTAGGCGGGGGTGAGCTGGACGTAGCGGTCGGAGACCAGGGTCTGGTTGACGATGACGGCCTGGGCGTTGGCCGGGACCTTGTACTTGGCGTCGTACTTCAGCTCGACCTTCACCGAGCCGCCGGCCGGGGTCACGCTGGTGACCCTGCCGACCGGGATGCCGAGGATGCGCACGTCGGCGCCGGAGTACAGGCCCACGGTCTTGCTGAAGTAGGCCGTCATGTACCGCTGCTTGGGCTCGCGAAGCAGCAGCACCAGCGCGGCCGCCAGCACCGCGAGCGCGAGCGCCGCGCCGCCGATGCGGAGGATGGTTGCTGAGTTACGCACGAGTGACCTGCCTGCTCACGCTCACGGGAGGAACGGCAACGGGTTGTTCTGGTTACCGGACTTGCGGCCCTGCTGGCCGCCCTGCTGACCGCCGTTGCCCGGGCCCCGGTCTCCGGCTCCCCCGCCGTTGTGGGGGGCGTCCTGGATGGAGGCGGGGATGGGGAGGAGGTTCTGGATGTAGCTGTCGAACCAGCGGCCGGTGCCGGTGACGTCGGCGAACTGCCGCGTGTAGGGCGCGAACAGCTGCAGCGTCCGGTCCAGGTTGGCCTGGTTCTTCAGCAGCAGCCGGTTGACCCGCTCCAGGTTGTCCAGCATCGGGCGCAGCTGCCCCTCGTTCTCCTTGATCAGCGCATTCACCTGCTGGGACAGGGTCACGGTGTTGATCAGGAGCTGGTGGATGACCGCGCGCCGGGCCTGCACCGCCTGCAGGACCTTGTCGCCGTCCCGGATCAGCCTGGTGAAGTCCTGGTTGCGGTCGGCCAGCAGCTGGGAGACGTCCTTGGCCCGCCCGGCGAGCTGGTGCAGCTCCTCGTCGCGCGAGGCGATGGTGTCCGACAGCCGGCGCAGGCCCTTCAGGGACGCGCGGATCTCGTCCGGCGAGTTCTTGAAGGTGTCCGACAGCACGTCGAAGGACTTGGCCACCTGCTGGTGGTCGATCTTGCCGACCCGCTGGCTCAGCTCGCTGATGGCCGGGACCACCTCGAACGGGGTGGCGGTGCGGTCCAGCGGGATCGGCCTGGTCAGCCGGCCGCCGCCGCGCGGGTCCAGCGCCAGGAAGTGCGAGCCCAGCACCGTCTTGATCTTGATTTCGGCGCGGGTCAGCTCGCCCAGCCGCACCCCGTCGTCGACCTGGAAGGTCACCCGGACGCGGTCGCCGGCCAGCTCCAGGTCGGTCACCTTGCCGACCTTGACGCCGGCGACGCGCACCTCCTCGTCGGCCCGCAGGCCGGCGGCCTCGGCGAACAGGGCGGTGTGCTTGGTGCCCCCGGCGATGAACGGGATGTTCTGCAGGTTCATCGCCAGGGCCAGCACCAGAGCGATGATCACGAAGGCGGCGAGGCCGATGGGGACCGGGTTGCGCTCCCGGAAGGGAATCCTCACGGCTTGCACCTCGCGTTCTCGTTCACGATCGCCGGGGTCTGGTAGACCGGGCCGCCGGGCAGCCGCACCCGCGCGTCGAGACCGCAGATGTACATGTTGAACCAGGAGCCGTAGGAGGAGATGTTGACCAGCCCCTCCAGCCGCTTGGGCGTGCGCTCCAGGCCCTTCTGCAGGTAGCTCTCGTTGGCGTTCAGCGTGCCGGCCAGCTGCCGCAGGCCCGCGATGTCGCGCTTGATGTCGGGCCGCCCGTCGCGCAGCAGCGCGGCGGTGGTGCCGGTCAGCTCGTTGATCGCCGCCACCGAGTCGAAGATCGCCTCACGGTCGTCGGCGACCCCGGACACGAAGCCGCGCAGGTCGGTGATCAGCCGGTTGACCTCGGTGTGCCGCTGGTCGATGGTGCCCAGCACGTCGTTGAGGTTGGTGATCACATCGCCGATGACCTTGTCGCGGTCGGCCAGCGTGTTGGTCAGCGACGCCACGTGCGACAGCAGGCTGTTGACGGTGCCGCCCTCGCCCTGCAGGGTCTGCACGATCTGGAAGGCCAGCTTGTTGACGTCGTCGGGCTCCAGCGCCTTGAACAGCGGGCGGAAGCCGTTGAACAGCACGGTGAGGTCGAGCGCGGGCTTGGTCTGCGACACCGGGATGGTGCCGCCGGGGCGCAGGTAGTCGTTGGCCGCGCCCGGCCCCTCGCTCATCGCCAGGTACCGCTGGCCCATCAGGTTGCGGTAGCGGACCTGGATCTGGGTGGAGGCCGGCACCCCGGCCCGGAACACCCCGTCGCGGTTGACGCTGAAGGTGACCCGGGCCTGGTTGCGGCCGAACAGCTCGATCTTGTCGACCTGGCCGACGCGCACGCCGGCCACCCGCACGTCGTCCTTCTCCAGCAGCCCGGCCACGTCGGTGAACACGGCCTTGTAGCTGCGGGTGTCGGCGAAGCGCATGTTGGTGATGGTCATCGCCAGCACGCCGGTGGCCAGCGAGGTCAGCACCACGAAGATCACCAGTTTGACGGCGGCGCTTGTGGTCTTCACTTGACCGTCACCACCGATCCCTGCATGACCGGGCCGAACAGCAGCGCGGCGAGGTCGGACACCTGGTCGGCCGGGGTGCGGGTCAGCGGCCCGACCACGTTCTTGATCTTTTCCTTCTCGCTCATGGTCCCGGGATCGACGAACACGTTCGACACCGCGCGGCCTCGCCCGTTGGCGGTCGGGTGCGGGATCGGGTCATTGGGCGCGTGCGGGTTCTTCCACCACAGGTCGTCCTCCGTCCCGTCGCGCGCGAGGTAGTCGGGGAAGGGGACCTGCGGGTTCGGCAGGTTGTAGCAGCGCGGCCCGCGCATGTCCTTGGCCTCGGGCCGGTCCAGCGGGTACTTGTACGCCGGCCGCGGCTTGACGATCTCGATCGTCAGGTTGAAGGTCTTGCTGTTGCCGCCGACCCGGTCGGCCTCCGGCCCCAGCTTGATCAGGCCGTTCAGCACGCACGGCAGCGACGGCGAGTACTCGGCCAGCAGCGCCAGCCCGTCGCGGTTGGCGATGTTGAATCCGATGATCTTGGGGGCGTTGTTGCGCATGAACCGGTTCGCGTTCTGCCCGAACCCGGTCACCATCGGGATGATGTCCTCGATCGTGCCCTGCTTGTCGGTGATGGTCCTGCTGGTGACGTTGAGGTTGCGCAGCGTCTGCAGCAGGTCGGGGGCCGCGGCCGAGTAGATGTCGGACACGTCGGCCAGGCCCTTGAGGTCGTAGACCAGCGTGGGCAGCTCGGGGTTGACCTTCTTCAGCAGCGCATCGGTCTGCTCCAGGTTGCGGCCGAGCTGGTCGCCGCGGCCCTGCAGCGCCGTCGCCAGCGCGTTCAGCGTCGTGTTCAGCTTCTCGGGGCGGACCGCCTGCAGCAGCGGCAGCAGCTTGTTCAGCACCCGGTCGATCTCGACCGCCGACTTGGACACGTCCTGCGGGATCACCTGGCCCTTGCGCAGGCCCAGCGGCCCCGGCTGCTCCGGGATGCCGAGGTCGACGTACTTCTCGCCGAACAGCGTCTTGGGCAGCAGCCGCGCCTGCACGTTGTTCGGGATCAGCTTGGCCTTGTCGGGGTCCAGCGCCAGGTCCAGCACCGCGCCCCGGTCGGTGGCGCGCGTGGCGCGCACCTCGCCGACGATCAGGCCGCGGACCTTCACGTCCGAGTGCGGCAGCAGCTGCAGCCCGGCGCGCTGGGCGTCCACCCTGACCTTCACCACCGGGGTGAGGGCCTTGTTGAACAGCGCCACCGTCAGCGCCAGCAGCAGCGCGATCACCAGCAGCATCGACACGCCCAGCAGCCGGTACCGGACGTGCTCGGGCATCCCCTTGTGGATGGGAGTGGTCATTCCCGCCTCACCCCGCGATCCGTACGGTCGTGGTCGCGCCCCAGATCGCCATGCCCATGAACAGGTCGGCCACGTTGATCACCACGATGCTGGTGCGCACCGCGCGGCCCACGGCCACGCCGACGCCCGCCGGGCCGCCGCTGGCGTGGTAGCCGTAGTAGCAGTGGATCAGCATCACCAGCAGCGAGAAGACGATCACCTTGCCGAACGACCACAGGATGTCGTTCGGTGGTAGGAACAGATGGAAGTAGTGGTCGTAGGTGCCGGTGGACTGGCCGTACCAGACCGTCACCACCAGCCGGGTCGCGCCGTAGGAGGCCAGCAGGCCCACGATGTACAGCGGGATGACCGCGATCATGCCGGCCAGCATCCGGGTGGTCACCAGGAACGGCATCGACGGGACCGCCATGACCTCCAGCGCGTCGATCTCGTCGGAGATCCGCATCGCGCCGAGCTGGGCGGTGAACCCGCAGCCGACCGTGGCCGACAGCGCCAGCGCCGACACCAGCGGCGCGATCTCGCGGGTGTTGAAGTAGGAGGCCACGAAGCCGGTGAAGGCCGCGGTGCCGATCTGGTTCAGCGAGTTGTAGCCCTGCAGGCCGACCTGCGAACCGGTGAAGAAGGTCATGAAGCCGACGATCACCACCGAGCCGCCGATGACCGCCAGGCCGCCGGTGCCCAGCGACACCTCGGCCAGCAGCCGCAGCACCTCGGTGCGGTAGCGGCGCAGCACCCGCAGCGTCCAGGCGAACGCCCGCACGTAGAACGACAGCTGGTGACCGAAGTCGTCCAGGCGCTGCAGGGGCGCGTTCACCGCGCGTGAGACGGCCTTCCCCGTCTTGCCAGGGGCAGCCATCTACATCCCCTTCTGCGGAACGAACTGGAAGTACAGCGCGGAGATGATGAAGTTCTCCAGGAACAGCAGCATGAACGTGATGACCACCGTCTGGTTCACCGCGTCGCCCACGCCCTTGGGGCCGCCCTTGGCGTTCAGCCCCTTGTAGGCCGCCACCAGCCCCGCCGTGATGCCGAACACGAACGCCTTGAACTCGGCCTGCAGCAGGTCGGGCAGCTGCGCGATCGCGTTGAACGAGGCCAGGTAGGCGCCCGGGGTGCCGTCCTGCAGCACCACGTTGAACACGTAGCCGCCGACCAGGCCGACGACCGACACCAGGCCGTTGAGGAACAGCGCGATGAACGCGCACGCGAACATGCGCGGCACCACCAGGCGGTGCAGGGGGTTGATGCCCAGCACCTCCATCGCGTCGATCTCCTCGCGGATCTTCCGCGAGCCGATGTCGGCGCACATGGCCGAGCCCGCCGCGCCCGCGACCAGCAGCGAGGTGACCAGCGGGCTGGCCTCGCGCACGATCGCGACCACGGCGGTCGCACCGGTGTAGGACTGCGCGCCCAGCTGCCGGATCAGCCCGCCGACCTGCAGCGACAGGATGCCGCCGAACGGGATGGCGACCAGCATGGTCGGCACCACGGTCACGCTGACGATGAACCAGGACTGCTGGATGAACTCACGCCACTGGAAGGGCCACTGGAACACCGCGCGGAAGGTGTCCAGCACCAGGGCGAAGAAGCGCCCCGGTTCCTTGATGGCGACATTGGCGGCACCGTCGGAGATCTTGCTCAGCGCGCCGGGGGACCCGCCGCGCCTTTTGCCCTCTCGCTGGTTCGCACCGATACCAGGAGTGGACATCAGTACTTGCCTCCACCAGGCTGCGGGGTCCCCGGAGCGGCCTGCCCGCCGGCCGCCGGACTCGGGCTCATCGAGGCCACGTAGCGCGGCCACTCCTCCACCCAGTTGCGGCCCACGTCGTCGATGAACGATCCGGGCGGCGGGGTCACCCCGTGCGCGGCGCACCAGGCGCCCGGCGCGTGCTGGCCCGCCCGCACCCGGCCGTCGCTCGGCATCAGCTGCGGCGGGATCGGCGGCAGCTTGCCGACCTCCAGGCCCATCTTGGCCTCGGCCTCCAGCTCGGAGACGTCCTTCTCCTCCGACATGCCGATGGGGCCGACGCGGCGCGCGTTCAGGAACTGCCGCACGACCGGCTCCTCGCTGGACAGCAGCATCTCGCGCGGCCCGAACATCACCAGCTCGCGGCGGAACAGCAGCCCGATGTTGTCGGGCACCGTGCGCGCGGTGTTGATGTCGTGGGTCACGATCAGGAAGGTGGCGCCGATCTGCGCGTTCAGGTCGACGATCAGCTGGTTCAGGTAGGCGGTGCGGACCGGGTCCAGCCCCGAGTCCGGCTCGTCCACCAGCAGGATCTCCGGGTCCAGCACCAGCGCGCGGGCGAGGCCGGCGCGCTTTTTCATACCGCCGGAGATCTCACCGGGCAGCTTGCCCTCGGCGCCGAGAAGACCGACCATGTCCATCTTCTCCATGACGATGCGCCGCACCTCCGACTCGCTCTTCTTCGTGTGCTCGCGCAACGGGAAGGCGATGTTGTCGAAGAGGTTCATCGACCCGAACAGCGCGCCGTCCTGGAACAGCACGCCGAACAGCTTGCGGGTGTCGTACAGCTGCGCCTCGGGCAGGTACGGCAGGTCCCGGTCGCCGATCCAGATGTGGCCGCGGTCGGGCTTGAGCAGGCCGACCAGGGTCTTGAGGAAGACCGACTTGCCGGTACCGGAGGGGCCCAGCAGGACCGAGACCTCTCCCGCGGGCAGGGTCAGCGACACGTCCTGCCAGATCGTCTGGCGGCCGAAGGACTTGGTCAGCCCCTCGACTCTGATTTCGACGCCCACTCGTCACCTTTCGTCCAGGCCGGGGGAATCCGGAACCGTGAGGCGAGATAGCTACTCGGCTTCGCGATGTGCGCCCGCCCGGCGACGGGCACCGGGGGGTGGAATCTGTCGTCGCACCTTGCGTCCGCCTCGTTACTACTGCCGGGTAGCTGTGGCGGGTGCCACTACCGTAGCGGCCCGCGACGGAAATGGAAGGGGCTGGCGGGTAGAACAGCGACAAAATGCGACGTTGTAAGACAATCGTTACTTACGTCACCCGGGAGACTACTGGTCCGAGAACGCGCACCTCAAGCCGGGGGTGGGGCGACGGCCGGGACCGGACGGGCCTTATTGGCCGCAGTGTCAAAGGGAGACTCAGGGGACGCTACGCCGCCGCCGAGCACTCGCACAACCCACCTCCGTGCGGACGCCGACAACGGGTTTTATCACTCCCCGACAGTTTTCGCCCGGCTTCGCTCCGGACCGGCCTGGTCCGTGCCCGGAAACGCCGAAGGCGGCCACCGGCACCCCCGTGAGGGTGCGGTGACCGCCTTCGGATGAGCGCCGGAGCCGCGAGCGGCTCCGGAGGCTCGGAGAGTGGGCCTTACTGTTGCAACCCCTCGAAGGGGCGATGAACAGCGCAGGCTCTCCGGAGAGGGGCCTTACTTGACGGAGACCGTCGCGCCGGCCTTCTCCAGGGCCTCCTTGGCCTTGTCGGCCGTCTCCTTGTTGACCTTCTCCAGGAGCGGCTTGGGGGCGCCGTCGACCAGGTCCTTGGCCTCCTTGAGGCCGAGCGAGGTCAGACCGCGCACCTCCTTGATGACCTGGATCTTCTTGTCGCCGGCGGCCTCGAGGATGACGTCGAACTCGTCCTTCTCCTCGGCCTCGGCGGCCGGGGCGCCCGGGGCGCCCGGGGCGGCGACGGCGGCCACGGGGGCGGCGGCCTTGACGTCGAAGACCTCTTCGAACTGCTTCACGAACTCGGACAGCTCGAGGAGGGTCATCTCCTTGAAAGCGTCGAGCAGCTCGTCGGTGCTGAGCTTCGCCATGATGTTTCCTCCGCTATGGCTTGGAACGTTCAGGGTGTCACTGGACCGCGGGGTCCGGTCCCGGCGAGCCGGGACTTACTCGGCGGCGGCCTCGTCCGCGGCGGCCTCGTCGGCCGGAGCGTCGTCGGCGGCCGGAGCGTCGGCGGTCTCGCCGGCCTCCGCACGCTTGGCGCGCAGCGCCTCGGCGAGCTGGGCCGTCTGAGTCGGCAGGGCGTTGAACAGCGCGAGGGCGTTGGCCATCGAGCCCTTCATCGCACCGGCCAGCTTCGCGAGGAGGACCTCGCGCGACTCGAGGTCTGCGAGCTTGCCGATCTCGGCGGCGTCCATCGACTGGCCGTCGATGAAGCCGCCCTTGATCACCAGCAGCGGGTTCGCCTTGGCGAAGTCACGCAGGCCCTTGGCGGCCTCGACCACGTCGCCCTTGACGAACGCGATGGCCGACGGGCCTTCGAGCAGCTCACCGAACTGCTCGTCGACACCGGCCTCGTTCGCCGCGCGCTTGGTCAGCGTGTTCTTCACCACGGTGAACCTCGTGCTCTCGCCGAGGTTGGTGCGCAGCTCCTTGAGCTGCGCCACCGTGAGCCCGCGGTACTCGGTCAGCACGGCGCCGTTCGAGCTCTCGAACTCGTTCTTGAGCTCGGCGATCGCCGCGGCCTTTTCGGCCTTAGCCATGTGGCCTCCTTCCGATTACCTGGGTGGGAAGCCGCCGGGGCGAAAGGCTCTGAAAAACAGCGAACGCCCCGGCGTAGGCGCACGGGGCGTTAAGCAGGACCGCGGAGGTCATGCGGAAGCTCTCGTCTCACCTACGCGGGCCGCCCGAACGGATTCGGGTCCTTCGGCCGCCCATCACTGGGCGACGACCGGCGGTCTTCGGCAGTCCACAGCGTATGCGCTGCACCCCCGTTTCGCCAAACCGGGGCCGGGAACGCCGCGGGACCACGGGCGTCCGCCCGTGGTCCCGCGTGCCGTGGAGCCCGGTCCGGGCCGCCTCGGGAGGCTCAGCCGCCCAGGCCGGGGATGTTCGGGGTGCCGGTCTCGGCGGCCGGCGGCGGCGTCACGTCGACCGGCTTGCCGTAGTCGCTGAACACCATGGTGGTGTTGACCGCGCCCATCTGGGTCTGCACCTTGTTGACCATCTTGCGCGGCAGCGAGTCGTCGCCGACCCACAGGTCGAACGCGATCGGGGCGTTGCCCAGCTGCGCGTAGGTCTTCTCCATCGCGGCGCGGTTCTGCGGGTCCAGCTTGGCGAGCGCCTCCTGCGGGGAGACGGTGCCGGTGTAGTGCTTGGTCTGCACGCCGCCGATGTTCTCGGTGCCGACCTCGCGCACGTCCTTGGACGCGGTGAGCATCCGGGTCTGCTCGGCGGGGCTCTGCTGCTTGGACTGGTCGAGCATCTGCCGCAGGTTCAGACCGCCGGACGCCTGGCTGACCGCCGACAGCGAGATCTTCGCCCACGGCTTGCCGCCGTTGCGCGAGGCCAGGGCGGGCATCTTCATGTACATGTAGTCGCCCACGATCCGCGCCTCGTAGCCCGGCATGGTGCGGCCGGCCACCGACATCGACTTCACGTCCATCTTCATGGCGACGTCGGGGCGGGTCCGGGTGGCCACCGACATCTCCATCTTCATGGCGCCCTGCGTGAGCTGGCTGTCCACGACCACGTCGGCCTTGTAGCTGTCGGCCTTGCCCGCCTTGTCCGCGGTCTGGCCGAGCATCTGGGCGGCGCTGAGGCGAATGCTCTTGCCCGCCTCGCCGGCGCCCTCCTTGGCGTCGCCGAGGCAGCCGGTCAGGGTCAGGGTGAGGCCGGCGGCGACCGCCGTCCCGGCGGCGAAACGACGGATCATCTGGTTCTCCTCTGTGCTGTGGTCGATCGCGCGCCGGACCGGACGAGCCGGACCGGCGCACGATGGATCTGACGCACCGGAGACCCTACGGGTTCATCCGTCCCGATAAGGAAGGAATAAACCGATCAGTCACTTCAGCTGCGCGGCGTGGGCGTACCGCCCAGGAGCCCTTCCAGCGACAGCTGTCCGACCTGGTCGGCCGGGGGCGGGTTCACCCCGAACGACTTGCCGTAGTCGCTGTAGCGCACCTCGACCGACCCGTCGTGGCCGTTCGCGCCGCCGCCCTTGGACACCAGCCTGCGCGGCAGGTTGTCGCCGTCGGTCCACAGATCGAAGTTGATCTTCTCGTCCGCGGCGCCCGCGCCGAACCGCTGCTCGACCTTCTGCCGCACCTGCGGGTCCAGCTTGGCGAGGGCCTCCCGCACGGTCACCGTGCCGGTGTAGTGCGTGGTCCTCACCCCGTCCAGGCTCTCCTCGCCCACCCGGCGCACGTCCTTGGACGCGGTGAACATCTTGGTCTGCTCGGCCGGGTTGACCTGCTCGACCTGGTCGATGAGGCTCTTGACGTCGAACCCGGTGCGCTGCGCCACCTGGTTCACGTCGATCTTCAGCCAGGGCTTGCCGCCCGCCACGAACTGGGCGAGCTGGGGCACCCGCGCGTACAGCACGTCCCCGGTGAAGATCGCCTGCCCCTGGACGCCGGACACCGCCTGGCCGCCCTTGCTGAACTCGTCCAGCTTGGCGCTGAACGCCAGCTGCGGCTTGAGCCGGAACTGCCCCGAGGCCCGCACCCTGGCGCCCTCACGGCCGTCGTTCACCGTCAGCGTGGCCTTGAAGGTGTCGGCCTGCCCCGTCTTCTGCGAGGACTTCACCAGCGCCTCGTTGGCGCTCATCTTGATGGTGCCGGACGTACCGCTCGACCCGTCCCCCGTGCACCCGGACAGGAGGAGGGCGGCCCCGACCGCGGTGCCGCCCGCGGCGACGGCGAATCGACGCTTCATGAGGATTGAGCCTCCCTAGTCGCCCTACTGATGGGACCAGTCTCACCGGACTCGGCCGCCGCTACATCCCCCGCTAGTACGAATGCCCGCTTTGGCGGTACGACCCGCGGCGTACCCCGGACGGCCCGCTCACCGGTAGTCGCGGAAGGTCAGCGACCCCTCCAGCCGCACGCCCGGCCCCGTGGTGGCCACCCCGACCCAGGAGGCGCGGCCCGCCCGGTCGGCCCACAGGTCCGCCCGCGCGCCCGCCGACCCCGGCAGCGAGCCGCGCACGCTCGCCGTCAGGTCGGCCGGGAGCAGCCCCAGGACCGCGCCCAGCGTCGTCCGCGCGGCGCACCTGGTCGAGCCGAACCGGTCCTGCCCCGAGCACGCCGCGCCGGGGGCCGCCCGCAGGGTCCGCGCGGCGCGCGCCGGGTCCGAGAGCGCCCGCAGCCGGTCGTACTGCCCCTTGCTCAGCTTCGTCCGCCGCCACTTGCGGCCGTCGAACACCGACAGCGTCCGCCCGCTCAGGGTGGTGCGGTGCGCCACCGTGCTCAACCGGCCGTCCGCCATGGTCTGCCGGGTCCCCGACGCGGTCACCGCGAACGACGGCGACAACGTGATCCGCGCCGTCTCGGTCACGTGCCGGTAGTCGCCGTCCGAGGACCCCGACACCTTCAGGTCGACCATCCGCACGAACGACCTGACCTTCGCCGCCGGGCCCGCCGGACGCACCGACCCCGCCGGCGACGCGGGCGCTCCCGGCTCCCCCTCCCCCGCCTTGCCCGGAGGCGCCAGCCCCAGCGCCGCGCCGGCCCGGTCCCGCCCGGCCGCCGCGATGCCGGGCGCCGGATCGGGCTCCGCCCGGTCGACCACACCGGTGGCGAGCACGCCCAGTGCCACGACCGGCACCACCAGGGCGGCGACGAGCACGCAGACCACGAGCACCCGGTCCGTACGACGCTTCATGCTGTTGTGTCCAGGGGGGATGAGAAGAGAACGCGGCGGAGACCCCGATTCAACACCAAGCGCCACACAGGTAACAAAGTGTTCCGCCGAACACGCCGAAAGGGCGCTCCCCAGCGGGAACGCCCTTCCGTGAACGATCTGGCGGGTCCGGCGGCGCGCGCCGGACCCCCGCTACGCTCCGGCCTCGTCCAGCTCGGCCGTCAGGTTGCGGACGAAGTTCGGGTCCACCGGGATGCTCGGGCCCATCGAGGTGGTGATCGCGGCCTTCTTCACGTACCGGCCCTTGGCGGCCGACGGCTTCAGACGCTGGATCTCGTCGATCGCCGCGGCGTAGTTCTCCACCAGCTGGCGGTGATCGAAGGAGGCCTTGCCGATGATGAAGTGCAGGTTCGCGTGCCGGTCCACCCGGAACTCGATCTTGCCGCCCTTGATGTCGGACACGGCCTTGGCCACGTCCATGGTCACGGTGCCGACCTTCGGGTTCGGCATCAGGCCGCGCGGGCCCAGCACGCGGCCCAGGCGGCCGACCTTGCCCATCTGGTCCGGGGTCGCCACGACCGCGTCGAAGTCCAGGAAGCCGCCCTGGATCTTCTCGATCATGTCGTCGGAGCCGACGAAGTCGGCCCCGGCCTCGCGGGCCTCGTCGGCCTTGGCGCCGCCGGCGAACACCAGCACGCGGGCGGTCTTGCCGGTGCCGTGCGGCAGGTTGACGGTGCCGCGCACCATCTGGTCGGCCTTGCGCGGGTCCACGCCCAGCCGCAGCGCGACCTCGACGGTCGCGTCGAACTTGGTGACCGCGGTCTCCTTGGCCAGGGCCGCGGCCTCGGCCGGGGTGTACAGCCGCTCGCGGTCGATCTTCTCGGCCGCGGCGCGGTAGCCCTTGCTGCGCTTCATGTCTGCTCCTTGTGGTGAAGAGCGGACCGGGGGTGCACCCCGGCCCTCCCACTGATCCGCGCGGACGTCCCGCGCGGAGGGTCCTACTTGACCTCGATGCCCATGGAGCGGGCGGTGCCGGCGACGATCTTCTCGGCGGCGGCCAGGTCCTTGGCGTTGAGGTCGGGCATCTTGGTGGTGGCGATCTCACGGACCTGGTCCGCGGAGATCGAGCCGACCTTGGTCTTGTGCGGCTCGCCGGAGCCCTTCTCCACGCCCGCGGCCTTCAGGATGAGCTGCGCGGCCGGCGGGGTCTTGGTGACGAAGGTGAACGAGCGGTCCTCGTAGATCGAGATCTCTACGGGGATCACGTTGCCGCGCTGCGACTCGGTGGCGGCGTTGTACTGCTTGCAGAAGTCCATGATGTTGACGCCGTGCGGACCGAGGGCGGTACCGACGGGCGGGGCCGGGGTGGCCGCGCCGGCGTTGAGCTGGACCTTGACGATCGCCGCGAGCTTCTTCTTCGGGGGCATGAGCCCTCCTTCGTCCCTTTTTTGTTGCGGTCCCGACTCCCGTTGTCCGGGCAACGACGCGGCAGGGACACGGCCGCGACGTAGGAACCGTTGGTATTCATTTGCCCGCCGGCCCGGATCGCATCCGCGCGAGCGCGGGACCGGTGCCAGGGGGAGCCCGCCGATAGTCAGGCTGGAGCGGCCCCGTTCTGGCGGGCCAATCGGCAAGTCTATGCGAAACGGAACGCCCCCGCGTCCGCGAGGGCGTTCGACGTCTCGGGTCAGATCTTGGAGACCTGGTTGAACGACAGCTCGACCGGGGTCTCACGGCCGAAGATCGACACCAGCACCTTGAGCTTCTGCTGCTCGGCGTTGATCTCGTTGACCGTGGCGGGCAGGGTGGCGAACGGGCCGTCCATGACGGTGACCGACTCGCCGACCTCGAAGTCGACCGCCGGGGCGGCCTTGGCCTGGGTCTCCTTGGCCTTGACCGAGCCCTCCTCGGGCTCGGGGGCCAGCAGGTTGGCGACCTCGTCCAGGCTCAGCGGGGACGGCTTGTTCAGCAGGCCCACGAAGCCGGTGACGCCCGGGGTGTTGCGGACCGCGGCCCAGGACTCGTCGGTCAGCTCCATGCGGACCAGGATGTAGCCCGGCAGGACCTTCTCGTTGACCTTCTGCCGCTTGCCCTGCTTGATCTCGGTGACCTCGTGCTGAGGGACCTCGATCTGGAAGATGTAGTCCTCCATGTTCAGGGTCTGGGTGCGGGTCTCGATGTTGGTCTTGACCCGGTTCTCGTACCCCGCGTAGGAGTGCACGACGTACCAGTCGCCCGGCTGGAGGCGCAGCTCCATCTTGAACGCCGCGTAGGGGTCCACCGGCGGCTCGGCCGGGGCCTCGTCCTCGTCGGCTTCCGCGCCCTCGGCGGTCTCGCCCTCGGCCGTGTCGGCGGCCTCGGCGGCCTCCGTGGCGGCCTCCGCGCCGGTCTCGGCGTCGGCGGCGGCCGTCTCGTCAGCCGCGCCGGCGGCCTCGTCCGCAGCAGCAGCCGCCGCAGACTGGGCCTCTACGTCGGCCTCGTCGTGGGGCTGGATGGGCTCGGACTCGGACACGGTGGCTGACTCTTTCTCTCGGAACGACAGGCGTGAAGTGGAGTTTCAGGCGGTGCGGGACCCGGCGGGTCCGTCGACCGGAACAACGGGGACCTCGGCAGGGGTGTTCCCCGGTTCAGAACGCGTGGCTCAGGTGAAGAGCCAGAACACGCCCTTCTGCAGGCCCCAGTCCAGAGCCGACACGATCGCGATCATGATGAGCACGAACACCAGGGCGGCCGTCGTGTAGGTGACCAGTTCCGAGCGGGTCGGCCAGATGACCTTGCGCAGCTCGGCGATGATCTGGCGCACGAACAGGGCCGGAGAGGTCCGCTTGGCCGCGGGCTTCCCCTTGCCTTCGTCCTTGGCCGCGGGCTCGCCGCGAGTCTCAGTCGCCATTGTGCCGCCGTTCACCTCATAGGTCGTGTTTCAACCACACATGTGTGGTCGTTGCGCGAATCCGAGCCGCGACGCGGCGGGCGCGTGACGGGCACGGGTGCGCGTGCACCGCACCTCGCAGGGCAGGAGGGACTCGAACCCCCAACCGCCGGTTTTGGAGACCGGAGCTCTACCAATTGAGCCACTGCCCTTCATTTCCCCCGTGAAGAGGAATCCCGATCCTAGAGGATCGGTCGTGCCGGTCATAGCTTACGGCCTGTGCGGACATGGTCGTATGCCTGTGACGCGCCACTAGGAGGGTGAGTCTACGTGGCCGAGGGCCGTCCGTCGAACCGGAAGGCGCGGCGGGTCCTGCGGACCGCGCGGCGGGGCGGGCGCACGGGGCGGGCGCGCGGGCCGGGGCGGGGCGGGAGGGCGCCGGGCGGGCACCGTCCCACCAGCGGCGGCGCGTCCGCGGTGATCGGCCTGGACATACCGCTGAAGGCATCGCCCGGTGTCTGTAACGATAGGGACATGAGCATCGATCGTCCTCGCATCTCCAAGCGCATCGCCGCCATCTCCGAGTCCGCCACGTTGGCCGTCGACGCCAAGGCCAAGGCGCTGAAGGCGGCGGGCCGCCCGGTCATCGGGTTCGGCGCGGGCGAGCCGGACTTCCCGACCCCCGACTACATCGTGGAGGCGGCGGTCACCGCGTGCCGGGTGCCGCGGTTCCACAAGTACACCCCGGCCGGCGGCCTGCCCGAGCTGCGCGCCGCCATCGCCGAGAAGACCGAGCGCGACTCCGGTTACAAGGTGGACGCCTCGCAGGTCCTGGTGACCAACGGCGGCAAGCAGGCGGTGTACCAGGCGTTCGCGGCGCTGCTGGACCCGGGCGACGAGGTGATCGTGCCGACGCCGTACTGGACCACCTACCCCGAGTCGATCAAGCTGGCGGGCGGGGTGCCGGTGGACGTGGTGGCCGACGAGACCACCGGCTACCGGGTGTCGGTCGAGCAGCTGGAGGCCGCGCGCACCGACCGCACCAAGGTGCTGCTGTTCGTGTCACCGTCCAACCCGACCGGCGCGGTGTACTCGCGCGAGGAGATCGAGGCGATCGGGCGCTGGGCCGACGAGCACGGCCTGTGGGTGATCACCGACGAGATCTACGAGCACCTGGTCTACGGGGACGCCGAGTTCCACTCGATGCCGGTGGTGGTGCCCGAGCTCGCCGACCGCACGCTGGTGCTGAACGGGGTGGCCAAGACCTACGCGATGACCGGCTGGCGGGTGGGCTGGCTGATCGGCCCGCAGGACGTGGTGAAGGCCGCGGCCAACCTGCAGTCGCACGCGACCTCCAACGTGGCCAACGTGTCGCAGGCGGCGGCGCTGGCGGCGGTGACCGGCGACCTGTCGGCGGTGGCCGACATGCGCGCCGCGTTCGACCGGCGGCGGCAGACCATGGTGCGGATGCTGAACGAGATCCCGGGCGTGCTCTGCCCCGAGCCCGAGGGCGCGTTCTACGCCTACCCGTCGGTCAAGGAGCTGATCGGCAAGGAGATCCGCGGCCGGCGGCCGGCGGACTCGGTGGAGCTGGCGGCGCTGATCCTGGAGGAGGCCGAGGTGGCCCTGGTCCCGGGTGAGGCGTTCGGCACGCCGGGCTACTTCCGCCTGTCGTACGCGCTGGGCGACGACGACCTGGTGGAGGGCGTGTCGCGGGTGGCCAAGCTGCTGTCGGAAGCGCGCTGACCGGCGCGGACACACAGAAGGATCATGGATCGGGCCCGCCCGGTCCATGATCCTTTTTTGTGCGCGGCATGGCACGCGGCGGCCATGCGGCATAGTCCGGACTGATGGTCCTGGTGAGCCGCCGGTTCGGCGCGTGGCCGCATCCGGCAACATTGGGCCATGGAGGCCCCTACCGCCGTTCCGGCACCGCACGCGCCCGCCCGTCCCGTCCGGCGTGATGTCACCGCGCTGCCCAAGGCCCATCTGCACCTGCACTTCACCGGTTCGATGCGGCACTCCACGCTGGTGGAACTGGCCAAGGAGCGCGGGGTGCACCTGCCCGACGCGCTGGTGGAGGACTGGCCGCCGCGGCTGCGGGCCACCGACGAGCGGGGCTGGTTCCGCTTCCAGCGGCTGTACGACATCGCGCGCTCGGTGCTGCAGACGCCCGCGGACATGCGCCGCCTGCTGCGCGAGACGGCCGAGGACGAGGCGTCGGAGGGCTCGGGCTGGCTGGAGATCCAGGTGGACCCGAGCGGTTACGCGAGCCGGTTCGGCGGGCTGACGCCGACGGTGGAGCTGGTGCTGGACGCCGCGCGCGAGGCGGAGGCGGCGACCGGGGTGGGCATCGGCGTGGTGATCGCGGCCAACCGGACCCGGCACCCGCTGGACGCCAAGACGCTCGCCCGGCTGGCGGTGCAGTACCGCGATCAGGGCGTGGTGGGGTTCGGGCTGTCCAACGACGAGCGCCGGGGCCGCGCGTACGACTACGAGGGGGCGTTCCGGATCGCCAAGCGGGGCGGCCTGCTGTCGGCGCCGCACGGCGGCGAGCTGCTGGGCCCGGCGAGCGTGCGCGAGTGCCTGGACACGCTGGAGGCCGACCGGATCGGGCACGGCGTGCGGGCGGTCGAGGACCGCCGCCTGCTGGAGCGGATCGTGGACCGGGGGGTGACGCTGGAGGTGTGCCCGGCGTCGAACGTGGGCCTGGGGGTGGCGGCGACGGCGGCCGACGTGCCGGTGCGCGCGCTGTACGAGGCGGGGGCGTCGCTGGCGCTGGGGGCGGACGACCCGCTGCTGTTCGGGTCGCGCCTGGCGCGGCAGTACGAGCTGGTGCGGACCGAGCACGGGTTCACCGACGCCGAGCTGGCGGACCTGGCGAAGCAGTCGATCAAGGGGTCGGCGGCCCCGGAGGACGTGCGCGCCCGGCTGCTGGCGGGTGTGGACGCCTGGATGAGTTGATACCGGCCTTTCGGCCCGGCTTGCTCGCCTGGCGGCTCGCAAGCCGACCGAAAAGCGTGGGAGCGCTCAGTCGCTTCGCGACCTGCCGGCCGGGGGTCTCGCCTTCGGCGTTGGCCCCCGGCCGGCAGACCTTCGGTCGCGCTCGCAGTGCGGGTGACGCTCCGTTCCTGTGGTGACGGGGTCAGGCGGGGGTCTTGACCGGGTCCGGCTGGGGGGCGGCCGGGGCGGGTGCCGTGTCGGGGGTGTGGGACGGGGCCAGCAGGGTGACGGCGGCGGCCGCGGCCAGTACGGCGGTCGCCGTCCACATCGCCGGGGCCAGCCCGTCCGCGAAGTGCCCGGGGCTCGTCATGTCGCCCTGCGCCTCGAAGACCGCGCCCAGGACCGCGACGCCGAGCAGGGTGCCGAGCTGGCGGCCGACGTTGGCGACGCCCGACGCCACGCCCGTCAGGGCGGGCGGCGCGAAGGCCAGGGCCAGCCGGGTGGCGGGCGGGAAGAACAGGCCCATGCCGACCCCGGCCAGCACGAAGCCCGGCACCAGCGCGCCGTAGGTGACGGCCGGGCCGAGCTGGGCGGTGATCCAGCCGAGGCCGGCGGCCTGGCAGGCCAGGGCGAGGGCCAGCACGTTGCGGGGGCCGACGCGGGCGGCCAGCGGCGCGGTCAGGGGCGCGACCAGGATCGGCATCCCCGTCCAGGGCAGGCTGCGCACCCCGGCCTCCAGCGGGCTCATGTGCAGCACCGCCTGGAGGAACTGGATCAGCAGGAACGTCGTGCCGAACATGGCGAACGCCATGGCCAGGCCGACCAGGTTCACGATCGTGAAGCCGCGGCTGCGGAACAGGCCGAGCGGCAGCATCGGGTGGGCGGTGCGGGCCTCGCGCACTGCGAACGCGACCAGCAGGACGGCGCCGCCGGCCAGGGCGGCCAGGACCTGGACGCTGGTCCAGCCGTGGCCGTTGCCGCGCACCAGGCCGAGCACGACGCCGAGCAGGCCCGCGGTGATCAGGGCGGTGCCGGGCAGGTCCAGCCGCTGGGCGGGGCCGCGGCTCTCGGCCAGGAAGCGCGGGGCCAGGGCCAGCACCACCAGGCCGGTCGGGACGTTGATCCAGAAGATCCACTCCCAGGAGGCCGACTCGGTGACCGCGCCGCCGACGACCGGGCCGAGCGCGACGCCGAGGCCGCTCATGACGCTCCAGGCGGCCAGCGCGACGGGGCGCCTGGCCGCGGGCACGGCGGCGGCGAGCAGCGTGAGGGTGAGCGGGGCGAGGATCGCGCCGCCGACGCCCTGCAGGGCGCGGGCGGCGATCAGCACGCCGATGGACGGCGCGAGCGCGGCGGCCGCCGAGGCGAGGGTGAACAGCGCCAGGCCGATGACGAACAGGCGGCGGCGCCCGTGGCGGTCGGCGACCGCGCTGGCGGGCAGCAGCAGGACCGCGAAGGTGAGGGTGTAGGCGTTGACCGTCCACTCCAGCCCTTCCAGGCCGGTGCCGAGGTCGGCGCGGATGGCGGGCAGCGCGTTGGTGACGATCAGGTTGTCGAGGGTCACCATGAACAGGGCGATGCCGGTGACGATGAACGTGCGGAGGGGTCGCATGCCCGGTCGTCTCCTCTCAGATTAGTTATCAGTCACTAACTTCTTGGGACAAAAAAAGGGGGGCCGGCGGGGCGCGTCCGGTCAGTCGCGGCCCTCCTTCGCCCACGCGTCCAGCGACGCGGGCAGGTCCGCGCCGGGAACGTAGGGAACGCCGAAGGCGGTGAGCACGTTCAGCAGCATTCCGACCGAGATGAACCGCATGACCTCCGCCGCGTCCGCCCCCGACAGCTCGGAGATGGTGCGCCACAGCCGGGCCCAGCGCTCGCCGCCGATCCGCTTGACGTCGTCGTCCACCAGGGCGACGGCGTAGATCTGGAGCTGGAAGCGCAGCATGCTCGGGTCGCCCGTGAGGATCTCGCGGTAGCGGCGGCCCATCGCGACGATCGCCTCCTCGCCATACAGCCCCCCGGCGGCCTCGCGCATCGCCTTCTCCAGCTCGTCGAAGCACCGTTCGGCGGTGGCCAGGAACAGCGCGTGCTTGCTGGGGAACAGCCGGAACAGGTAGGGCTGGGACACCCCGACCCGCCTGGCGATGGCCCCGGTGGAGGTGCCCTCGTAGCCGCCGCCGGCGAACTCGGCCAGGGCGGCGCCGATCACCTGCTCGCGGCGCTGGTCGGCGGTCATCCGTGGGCTCATGATGCCAAGTTATTGGTCAGTCACTAATTTCGTCAACCTCCGCGGCGGGCCACATCCCGCGCCGCTCCAGATGCGCGGCCAGCGACCGGCCCGCGCGCACCACGTGCCGCCGCATCTCGGCGCCCGCGGCCTGCCCGTCCCCGCCGTGCAGCGCCTCCAGCACGCGCTGGTGGTCGCGCACGGCCTCCTCGGGCCAGTCCGGCAGCCGCGCGAACCCGCCGGGCGGGGTGTAGCGCGCCACCGCCGCCAGCGACCACGACAGCTTGGGCGAGGCCGCCGCCCGGCCCACCTCCCGGTGGAAGGCGTGCTGGCACTCGGCGACCAGGTCCGTCCGGCCGGTGGCCACCGCGCGCTCCAGACCGCGCTGGACCAGGGTCAGCTCGCGCAGCGCGTCGGGCGTCATCCGGGCGGCCGCGCGGACGGTCAGCTCCGCCGCGATCGACGCCTGCACCCAGAACAGGTCCCGCACGTCCTGGCGCGACAGCGGCGCGACCACGAAGCCGCGGCGCGGCTCCAGCAGCACGAACCCCTCGCTGCGCAGCGTCTGCAGCGCCTCGCGCACCGGCGTGACGCTGATGCCGAACTCCAGGGCCAGCCGCTCCAGGCGCAGGTACTCCCCCGGCCGGATGCGCCCATCCATGATCATCTCGCGGATGCGCCCGGCGACCTCGTCGCTCAGTTGCGGGCGCAGTCCGAGCCCCTGCCGCGCCCGTGGAATGGCCACGGTGATGCTCCGCCCTGCCAGGGCCCTCCCGCGACGGGAGCCGCAGGGGTGAAGGGCCCTGCCCCTTCATCATGCGCCCCGAACCGCTCGGAAGGAACAGGGAGAACAATCGTCGGCGCACGGCACGGCGCGCCGGTGTCCGCCTCCTACAGGCGCACGCCGACGAAGACCGGCTCGTTCACCAGCTCCACCCCGAACGCCGCGCGCACGCCGTCGCGGACCTCGCGGGCCAGCGCCAGCAGGTCCTCGGTGGTGCAGCCGCCGGGGTTGGTGAGCGCCAGGGTGTGCTTGGTGGAGATGCGGGCCGGGCCGAGCGCGTGGCCCTTGGCGAAGCCCGCCTTGTCGATCAGCCAGGCGGCGGAGGTCTTGGTGCGGCCGCCCAGCTCGGGGTAGCGGGGGAAGGCCGCGTCCGGCCCGAGCCGCTCGGCGACGCGGCGGGCGAGGCCGGCGACCTGGTCGGCGTCCAGGATGGGGTTGGTGAAGAAGGACCCGGCGCTGCGGGTGTCGGGGTCGGCGGGGTCGAGCACCATGCCCTTGCCCCGGCGCAGCTCCAGCACCGCGTCGCGGGCCTCCTTCAGCGGCACGCGCGCGCCCGGCTCCACGCCCAGCTTCCGGGCCAGCTCGGCGTAGGCGATGGGCTGGGACTCCTCGGTCTCGCGCAGCGCGTAGGCGACGTCGAGCACGACGTACCGGTCCGAGCCCTTGAAGACGCTGTGCCGGTAGGTGAAGCGGCAGGCGGCGCGGTCGAGGGTGACGATGCGGCGCTCGCGCCGGTCGTAGGCGCGGACCTCGACGATGGTCTCGCCGACGTCCTGCCCGTAGGCGCCGACGTTCTGGATGGGGGTCGCGCCGACGCGGCCGGGGATGCCCGACAGGCACTCCACCCCGGCCAGGCCCTCCTCGACGCAGCGCGCGACGAACGGGTCCCAGTCCTCGCCGGCCTGGACGCGCACCAGCACCGCGCCCTGCTCGCCGGGCAGGCGCTCGGTGCCGCGGGTGCCGACGCGGATCACGGTGCCGGGGAAGCCGGCGTCGGCGACCACCAGGTTGCTGCCGCCGCCGAGCACCAGCACCGGCTCGCCGGCGTCGTCGGCCTTGCGGACCGCCGCCACCAGCTCGGCCTCGGTGGTGGCCTCGACGAACCGCCGGGCCGGGCCGCCCAGCCGCAGCGTGGTGTAACCGGCCAGGTTGACTTCTTCGGCGAACACCGCCACGTGGTCCTTACCTCCCCTGACGGAGCGAACGCGTGCGCCCCGAGCCGATGGTACGGCCCCGGGCGCACGCGTTCGCGCGGCCTCGCTGCGCTCAGGCGAGCCGGACGACGGCCTTGGCGCGGGTCAGCACCTTCTGCCCCGCCGAGCGGGCGGTGAGCGCCACCACGACCCGGTTGCCGTCCAGCTTCTCCTCCACCTTGCCGGTGATCTCCAGCTCCGCGCCGCCCTCGTCGGGCACCACGACCGGCGCGGAGAAGCGCACGCCGTAGTCCAGGACCGCGCCCGGGTCGCCGACCCAGTCGGTGACGTACCGGCCGCCCTGGGCCATGGTGTACATGCCGTGGGCGATCACGTCGGGCAGCCCGACCGCCTTGGCGGTGCTCTCGCGCCAGTGGATCGGGTTGAAGTCGCCGGAGGCGCCGGCGTACATCACCAGGTTCATGCGGTCCACCTGGTAGCTCTGCGCGGGGAGCTCGGTGCCGACCTCGACGTCGGCGTAGTTCACCTTGGCGGTCATCAGGCCCCCCGCTCCACGATCGTGTTGTAGGTCTTGCAGATCGGCTCGCCGTCGACCGTGGCGATCTCGGTCTCGATGACCATCTTCTCGTTGTTGCCGATCGACTTGATCTCGGTGATCGTCGAGGTGCAGGTGACGATGTCGCCGGCCTGGATCGGGCGGGTGTACTCGAAGCGCTGCTCGCCGTGCACGACCATCGCGTAGTTGAGGTTCAGGTCGGGGTCGGCGAGGCCGGGGCCGCCGAGCGAGACCACGATGGGGAAGGTCGGCGGGGCGATGACGTCGGGGTAGCCCGCGGCCTTGGCGGCCTCGGCGTCGCGGTAGACCGGGTTGCGGTCGCCGATGGCGTCCGCGAACTCGCGGATCTTGATGCGGCTGACCTCGTACGGCTCGCTGGGCGGGAAACTCCGCCCGATGAAATCACGGTTGAGTGCCATGCAATCCGTCCCTCCAGGTCAAGGTGGGCGCGCACGCCCGAGTGCGCCGCCCGAGTGCCCGCGCCCAAGCACCCGCTTACCGGTTCGCTCGGACCGTAACAGAACGACGTTCAGCCCGCCTCCGCCGGGTGGCGGGGACGGGCTGAGGACGTCGTCAGGGCAAGCCGAGCAGAGAAGTCGCCTGCGGGGAGTCGCTACGGGTCAGCGGCCTCGCGCCGACTGCCGGCACCATGCGAGCAGCGGTTAGCGGGTCTCGCGGTGCGCGCGGTGGCAGCTGGCCCCGTGCGGGAGCGCAGCGGGCAGTACTTCTCAGTACGCCCGTCAGCGGGTCTCGCGGTGCGCGCGGTGGCAGCGGCAGTTGGGGCAGTACTTCTTGATCTCCAGGCGGTCCGGGTCGTTGCGCCGGTTCTTCCGCGTGATGTAGTTGCGGTGCTTGCACTCCTGGCAGGCCAGCGTGATCTTCGGCCGTACGTCGGTGGCAGCCACGATGGAGTGCCTTTCTGAGCTAGGGACATGGTCTGTGCGTCGGCCGTCCCGGGAAGGACGACCGGTGGATCAACCCAGCCGTCTCGCCCCCGTGGGGGGCGAGAGGCCTGGGTAGTAGCGAGGGCCGGACTTGAACCGGCGACACAGCGATTATGAGCCGCTTGCTCTGCCTGACTGAGCTACCCCGCCGAGATGGTCACTGTGGACCGGATTGCAAGGATACCGGATGTCCACCGGACCCTGGAATCACGAGAATCCGTGCCAGGGGCTCGGGGTCTCGGTTCCGAGAGAGTCTGTCGCGGACCGTTTCCCAGGTTACCGCCTGTGCCGGTGACCTGCGAACCGCCCGTTGGGACCGGAGGGACGCTATCACAGCGTGCGACAAGGCGCGAAATCAGGACACCGCACGCCGGCCCCCCGACCTGCGCGGAGCCGCTTTCGAGCGTACGCGAGGCCCGGCCGCGGACGTGCGGGAGCGGCGGCGCGGGGCCGTCCCCCGGTGTCGGGGGACGGCCCCGCGGGGCGCGCCGCGGACGGCCCGCTCAGGGCCGGCCGCACGCCTTGCGGATCTTGAAGAAGTTCTGCCGGAACGCCGCGTGGTAGGCGGCCCCGGGCCTGCCCGGGGCCGGGTCCACGATGCGCACCAGCGCCTCGTCGGCCGTGCGCAGCGCCGAGGGCGTGTAGTTGTGGCTGCCGGTGTAGACGCGCGGCTCGGTCCGGCCGCCGGTCGACCCGTCGATCAGCAGCGTCTTGATGTGCGGCCTGATGCCCTTGACCGCGCCCTTGGCGATGCTGCACGCCGTGAGCTGCACCTTGCCGTTCTTGAGGGCGGCGCGGACCTCCTTGGCCATCTCGGTGCCGACGCCGGAGTGGACGACATCGATCCAGCAGCCCTGCTTGCGCAGCGCGGTCAGCTTCCTCGCGAGCTGCATCCGGCCCTTGCCGAACTGGAAGTTGACGATCCTGATGTCGGTCTGGCGCCTCTTGCCGTCACGGCCGGTGTAGGAGCACTTCACCTCGTCGAGGGCGTTGACCATGGTGTCGGTGGCCGGGTTGCCGACGTTCTTGTCCCAGCGCGGGAAGAAGTAGGCGCGGTACTGGCCGCCGGCGGGCGTGCTCCGGTAGTAGGAGTTGTTCCCCTTGCCGCCGCGCAGCCGGCGCTGGTCCTCGTGGTACCTGGCGTAGCCGTCGTACACGCGCGCGTCGGAGAAGGTGACGGCGTCGTTGTAGGTGACCTTCTTGTACCAGTCGCTGTAGTTGGAGGAGGTCTGCAGCACCACCTTGGCGTGGGAGGTGCCGTCGGCGAAGGGCCCGACCTTGGAGAAGGCGAAGAACTTGTTGTGGTTGTAGGAGGGGAGCCCGCTCCTGGGCACCTGCCGGGAGACGCAGCCCTGCGCCTTCTTGCACGCGACGATCCAGGAGGGGGCGGTGTCCCTGGTGCCCAGGGCCTGCGAGAGCAGCTTCCAGGCGGGGCTGCCGAGCGAGTCGTCGTCGACGATGACCTTGACCCGGACGCCCCGGGCGGCGGCGGCCTTGAGCGCGCCCGCGACCTCGGCGTCCTTGAGCCCGAAGACCGAGGCGCGGATCTCCTGCCCGGCGGGCGTCGCGTCGATCAGCCTGATGGTCTGATCGAAGATCGCGCGCTGCGCCGCGGCTGGGCCGAGGGGGTCGTTGAAGACCGGGCCGTTGATCACCGGCTTGGGGGGCGGGGCGGCGGCGGCCGGGGCGGCGAGGCCGGCGGCCGGGCCGGCCGCGAGGCCGGTGCCGAGGCAGGTCGCGGCCGCGGCGAGCGCGGCCGCCCGGGTGGGGGTCCTTCGAGCCATCTGCCCTCTTTCGAGCCAAGAGCGGAGCATGACCCGGTCACCGTAGCGAGCAGAAGATCACGAAGATCGCGGAGTGGACTCTCCTGGCCGGAGCAGGACAGCCCCGCCGAGGAGGCCACGGCACGGAGGACGAGGCCCCGGAGAACGAGAAAGACCGCCTCCCGACGGGAAGCGGTCTCTGCGTTGAGCCCCTTTACGGAATCGAACCGTAGACCTTCTCCTTACCATGGAGACGCTCTGCCGACTGAGCTAAAGGGGCCTGTCCTCCGCGTTCTCTCGTTCGCGGCGACGGGTGTAACCATACACGGCTCCCGGACCACATGCGAAATCAATACGGCGGCGCCCCCCGCCGGGCCGGGAGGCGCCGCTCGCGAGGTCAGCGCAGCAGGGCGCGGGCGATGACGAGCTGCTGGATCTGGCTGGTGCCCTCGTAGATGCGGAACAGCCGGGCGTCGCGGTAGAAGCGCTCGACGGCGACGCCGCGCATGTAGCCCATGCCGCCGAAGACCTGCACGCCCCGGTCGGCGACGCGGCCGAGCATCTCCGAGCAGAAGTACTTGGCGCAGGACGGGCCGAGCTTGTTGTCCTCGCCGGCGTCGTAGGCGCGGGCGGCCTCCAGGACCATGGCGCGCCCGGCGTACAGCTCGGCCTGGGAGTCGGCGATGAGGCCCTGGACGAGCTGGTGGTCGCCGATGCGGGCGCCGCCCTGGGAGCGCTCCTTGGCGTAGGCGACGGTCTCGTCCAGGATGCGCTGGGCGAGGCCGACGCAGACGGCGGCGATGCTGAGGCGGCCGTGCGCGAGCGACGACATGGCGGTGCGGAAGCCGGTCCCCTCGGGGCCGACCATCGCGGTCGCGGGCACGCGCGCCCCGTCGAGGAGGACCTCGGCGGTGTGCGCGCCGCGCTGGCCCATCTTGGCGTCGGGCGGCCCGACCTCCAGGCCCGGGGTGCCCTGCTCGACCAGGAACGTGGAGATGCCGCGCGACCCGCTCCCGCCGGTGCGGGCGAAGACCATGAACACGTCGGCCTCGGGGGCGTTGGTGATGAAGCGCTTGGCCCCGTCGATGACGTAGTGGTCGCCGTCGCGGCGGGCGGCCGTCGTCAGGGTGCTGGGGTCGGACCCGGCCTCGGCCTCGGTGAGCGCGAAGGCGCCGACGACCTCGCCGGAGGCGAGCCGGGGCAGCCAGGACGACTTCTGCTCCGCCGTGCCGGCGTGCACCAGGACCTGCCCGGCGATGCCGTTGCTGGTGCCGAACATGGACCGGAAGGCGGGGCTGGCGTAGCCGAGCTCGAAGACCAGCCGCACCTCCTCGCTCAGGCTGAGGCCGAGGCCGCCGTACTCCTCGGGCAGGGCGTACCCGAACAGGCCCATCTCGCGGGCGGTCCGCCGCAGGGGCTCGGGGATGGCGTCGCTCTCCTCGATCTCCTCCTCGCGCGGGATGACCTGCTCGCGCACGAAGGCGCGGACGGCCGAGACGACGTCGGCGAAATCCTGTGAGTCCATGCCCGAATCCTAGAACGAAATTCTAGGATTGCGCTGCCCTGTGTCGCGATATGCCAGGCTTGTCACTCATGAGTGAATTCCTCCAGCACGTGGACGCCACCGTGCGCGCCGCCGTGGCCGAGGACCAGGCGTTCAGCGACCTGATGCCGCGGCTGATGAGCCAGTCGCAGAGCGTCCCGCCCACCGTGCTGACCATGGCGATGACCTCGATGGGCGAGGGCATCGCCGCCGCCCCGCCCAACCTGGGCTGCTGGCTGGCGATCATCGCCGGGGCCTGGGCGGAGCAGGGCGCCGCGACCTTCGGCGTCGAGGAGCCGGTGCTGGCCAAGCTGCTGGAGGTGGCGCGCGGCGGCGTCGAGTTCGCCGACGCCTGGCGGGCCGCGACCGGCGGGCCGCCGCCGGGCCCGGAGGGGCAGCCGTCCCAGCAGGTCGTGGACACCGTGGCCCCGCACCTGGCCGACCCGGTGGGCGCGATGATGGCGTGGTTCTCGATGGAGAAGTTCGCGCTGTCGGCCAACACCATGCTGTCGAGGTCCCCGGCGCTGCGGGCGTCGGTGACCCAGCGCGAGGACAAGGCGCGGCTGGTCGCCCGGCTCGCCGAGCACTGCGACAAGATGGACTGGGTCGCGCGGCTGCTGCGCGTGCTGGACGACGAGCGGCTGCTGGTGCTGGACCGCAAGTCCGGCCAGGGCTGGACCGTCACCATCGGCGGCATCGGCGACAACTTCCAGCTGCACGTCCTGCTCGCCGGGGCGCTGCTCGGGCGGCCGGGCGGGCTGCCGGGCGAGCCCGTCCCGGCCGAGGTGGTCTCCTGGTTCACCGACACCGACGTGCCGAGCTCGGCCCCGATCGTCAGCAGCACGTGGAACCTGGTGGACGCGCACGGCGACTGGATCTACAACGAGGGCGTGCCGGCCGACATCCCGGCCGTCAACGGCACGCGCGTGGTCGTGCTGGACCCGCCGTCCTACCGGCGCACCTTCCCGGCGGGCCGCAGGCACCCGATGATGACCGGCGGCCTGGCGGTGGAGGGCGTGCACTACCCCGAGGACCTGTCGGCCTGGTGGCCGCACATCCGCCCCGCCAACGACCCGGTCTAGAAGCGGACGAGCACGGCCGTGGCGTCGTCGAAGCGCTTGCCGCGGCCGTCGGCTCCACCGCCGGCGGCCTCGGCCTCGCGGGTGCGGCGGATGACCTCGCGGGGCCCGGCGCGGTCGAGGAGGTCGAGCAGGCCGTCCCAGCCGGTGAGCCCGAACCGCTCGACGAGCCGGGCGGCCCCGTCGCTCAGCACGGCGGCCCGGCGGACGCGGTCCAGGGGCGCGTCCCCGGTCAGCGCCTCGTAGGCGGCCTCGGGCCGGGTGCTGGCGACCCAGAACCCGCCGGGGCTGTTGCGCGCGGCCCGCACGGCCTCGACGGTGTAGCTGGGCAGCCGGGCGACCCGGTCGTCCTGGACGACCCGGACCTCGCCGTCGTCGACCAGGACCGGCGAGTCGGCGAGCACGAGCCACTCCAGCCGCCCGGCCCGCCGCCGGAGCATGGCGACGGTGGCCGAGGGGCTGTCGGGGTTGCCGAGGTCGCACTCCCCGTGCATCCCGCCGACGGCGCGGATGCCGTCGGCCAGCACGTCGGCCAGCGGCGCCCCGTCCTCGGCGGCCAGCCGCCCGGCCAGCACGCCCCCGAGCCGCCGCACGAGCCAGCCGGGGTCGTGGGCGCACCCGGCGTCGACGCCGGGCCGGGCCGTGGCCCCGTCCAGCAGCACCACCCAGCCGGGGCCGGCGACGAGGTAGTCCTCGTTGGGCCGCCCCGGAGTCGCCTCGCTCGCGTAGACCACCTGCACGCCGGTCCCCCTGCCTGCTTCCGCCGAGAGACCGCGGCCCTCGGCTTGACCTTGTCACCGGTGTCAAGGAATACCGTCCCAGACGAACACGGATCAGGGAGAACGGATGCGGATCGGAGAACTGGCCGAACGGGCGGGCGTGAGCACCCGATCGCTGCGCTACTACGAGCAGCAGGGCCTGCTGTCGGCGCGCCGCTCGGCCAACGGCTACCGCGAGTACGACGAGTCGGACGTGCGCCTGGTGGCCGAGATCCGCTCCCTGCTGGCGTCGGGCTTCTCGCTGGAGGACGCCCGCCCGTTCGTGGACTGCCTGCGGGCGGGCCACCTGGAGGGCGGCTGCTGCCCCGAGTCGGTGGTGGTCTACCGCCGGAAGCTGGCCGAGATCGACGCCGAGATCCGCGCCCTGATCGAACGCCGCGCCGAGGTGGCCGACCAGTTGGCCCGCGTCCGCCCCCGCTGCGCCTTCACCCCGGAGGAACCCCTTGCTGGAACTGACGACCGAGACCTTCGACGAGCTGGTACTGCGCGCCGCCAAGCCGGTACTGGTCGACTTCTGGGCGGACTGGTGCCCCCCGTGCCGGATGATCCACCCGGTCCTTGAGGAGATCGCGGCCGACTTCGCCGCCGACCTGACGGTGGCCTCGATCAACGGCGACGAGCACCCGGAGATCACGCGGCGCTACAACGTGCTGGGCTTCCCAACCCTGCTGCTGTTCCGCGACGGGAACCTGGTCCACCAGTCGGTCGGCGCGAAGCCGAAGCGCCGCCTGCTGGCCGAGTTCCTGCCGCATCTGGAGCCGGTGCCGCGCTGAGGCCCTCAGCGCAGCCGGCGCCGGGCGTAGGCCCAGGTGACGGCCGCGAGCAGCGGTCCCCACAGCACCAGTGGCGCGTAGGTGAGGTAGAACACGGCGGCCTCCCAGCCGCCGGCCCGCCCCGGGTAGTCGGCCGGGACGGGCTCCCCGTCGAGGGTGACCCCGGCGAACTCGGTGACGGCGGTGGCGGTCCACATGACCGTCAGCAGCGCCGCGCCGAGGGCCGCGGGCACCACCGCGGCCGCCGTGGGCACCCGGCGGCCGCGGAGGCCGGGGACCCAGCGCGGGAAGCGCTCGCCCCAGACCGCCACCAGCCCGACGGCGGTGAACGCCAGCAGCTCCGACACCACCGACAGCAGGACGACGTACACCTCGACCGGCAGCCAGGACGGAAGGTCCCCGCTCTTGGCCCCGCCGTCCTCGTCGGCGACGACCGTCACGATCCGCCAGAGGCCGGACGGCAGCACGGTGAACGGCACCGCCAGCGCGGCGGTCCGCGCCCACCGGGGGACCCCGGGGGCCGGAGCGTGGGCGCTCCGCCACGCGGCGCGCAGCCGTCCGGCGGCGGCCGGTGACCCGATCATGACGACCTCCGTTCCGGCGGGCTCCGCCGCCCGCCGTCCCGAAGATCGCAGCCGGCCCGGCGCCCGTTCATCGCCCGCGCAGGGGATCGCCCTCCCCCGCGCGGGCGATCCGCCGTCCTGCTCCGGGAGGGCGGCGGAGGAGCGCGGCGGTTCAGCCGATCCGGGACGGGCGGTCCGGCGCCAGGCTGAGCAGGCCGCAGCCGTAGGCCTTTCCACGGCCGACGCCATCCTTGAGCGCCGCCGCCAGCGCCTCGGGGTCGGTCACGATCAGGCGCCCCTCGTAGGACGCCGGCTGGACCATGATCTTCAGGCGGTCGCCGGGGCCGGCGGTGGGGCGCGCGTCGGCCTTCCGCCCGCTGATCGGCGGCAGGGCGGACACGGCGACGTCCGGCCGCCCGTCGAAGCCCGCCGGGATGGCGAAGCCGCGCCCCTCGCCCTGCCGGATCAGCCATCGGACCTGCTGCTCGGGGTCGTGGATCGGGCGGCGCTTCCCTCTTCCCCGCTTGCCGGGCTCCCCGGGCGGCGGGACGTTGCGCACCGGGTTGGCGACCAGCCGGAAGGCCAGCCGCCGCCCCGGCCGGATCGCCGCCAGGACCGGCGTGAGGCACTTCACCTGGATGCGGTCGGCCATGTACCCCGCCGGGAGCGTGGACCAGTCGGGGTGCTCGCGGCTCTGCACCAGCAGGACGCGGGAGCGCCCGCCGCCCTCCAGGCGCCACAGCAGGCCGTTGTGCCGCCGCGCCGCCCTCTCCCCCGGCACGTCCGCGAACGCGCCCATCAGCGTGCGGTGCATCTCGTGGGCGTCGGCGTGGTCGCGCCGGAACTCGCGCGACATGACGTTCACGGGAATCCTGCTCAGGTACACGGGCCCGCTCCATTGATCATGGCGTCGGTGAGCCGGACGTGCCCGGCGCGCACGGGCCGGGACCGGAACCTGTCGCCGTTCAGCGCGAACGACTCGGGCCGGTCGTGCCGGAGTTCGGCGCCGGGATCGCCGGCCGGCGCGTCGACCACCGTCCGCAGCCACTCCTCCGGGCCGATCCCCTTGCGCTGCTCCCGCCTGTCCTCCAGCCAGGGATGCGTCTCCAGCGTCTCCCGCAGAGTCGCCTCCCGGAGCCCGGTGCCCCACCGGGCGCGGCGCGCGCCGTCCCGCTCGACCAGGGGCGCGGCGGGCACGAACGCCTTGCGGCCGAAGTACAGGGGCCAGTGCGGGCTCCGGACGGCCCGCTCCAGCGGCTCCAGCTCCTCCACCGGGCCTTCGAGCGCCACCAGGAAGAGGGCGTCCGCCAGGTAGTAGCGGGTGCTCACGATGCTGCGGTGGCCCTTGCCCTCGGTGTTGGGGACGTCCTGGGTGACGTGGTAGTCGCTTTCGAGCAGCCCCTCGCGTTCGACGCGTATCCCCATCCGCAGGGCCGCCAACTCCCGGACGCGCTCGTCGTCGGCGCGGTCCACGCCGCTCGCGGCGGCGAGCAGCCCGACCACGCCGGACTTGGTCGGCTCGGCGGCGGTGAGGCGTTCGACGAAGCGCGACCGCACGCCCCAGGACTGCATGGGCGCGTCGATGCGCAGGGCGAGGGTCGCGACGGTCACGCCCGCCCCAGGGCGGCGGCCACGGCGCTGTCGGCGAAGGCGGCGAGGGACGGGGCCGCCGACGCCTTCTCCAGGCCGTCCAGGTGGGGCAGTGCGCCTGCGGGCGAGGCCCCGATGACCGCCTCGATCTCCTCGGTGCCGTAGAAGCCGTTCAGCTGCGCGAAGTGCCGCAGCATCCGGTCGATGGAGTCGCCCATGATGTCGGTGCCCTCGACCGGCCGGAGGAAGGCGTTGGCGAGGTTCCACGCGCTGTGCCGCCGGACCACGGCCAGCAGCGCCTCGGGGCGGGTGTGGGCGGCCATCGAGTTCTGCTTGCCGCTCGGGGTGGCCTCCGCGAACGCCTTGATCCATGCGGTGGCCACCCGCTCGACCAGGTCGTCGCCCGCGTCGCGGACGTCGAGGTTGCGCTCCAGCCGGGCGAGGTCGACGTTGGCGTAGCGGTAGTAGCAGGCCGCGTTGAAGTCGACGGTGCCGATCATGTCGGCGCCCGCGTCCTCGTCGGCCTCGGCGGCCTTGAGGTCGTCCACGGCGGTGAAGTAGTCGAACTCGGTGGCCACGGCGTGCGTGGAGATCGCGTGCGCCACCTGCGAGGCCGCGTCGACGTTGAAGTCGCGGTTGTTGGCGATCATCCGTCCGAACAGCGCGATGTCGGCGGCCCGGCCGGCGCTGAGGATGTGCCGCGCGGCCGCGACCTCGGCCGCGCCGGGGGCGGGCTTCTTCGCTTTGGGGGCCGCCTTCGTCTTGCCCTTCGCCGCGGCCTCGGCGGCCTTGCGGCGCTCGGCGGCCGCCTTCTCCAGCCGGTCCCTGCCCGCGGTGCAGTAGTCGGCGAGGTGCCGGGACGCCTCGCGGCCGAGGAAGAACAGGTACTGGGTGAGGTTCCGGTCGTCGATCTCGAAGCCGAGCTCGCGGAGCGCCTCGCGGACCACGTCCTTGGTGGCGTCGGCGGGCTCGCCGGGGACGCCGTCCAGCAGGCGGGCCGTCGCCAGCAGCAGCCGCTTGGTGCGCACCCCGGTCTCGTCGGCGCCGAGCCCGTAGCGCGGGAACAGCAGGCGGGCCGAGCGCTTGAGGCACTGACTGGAGATCCGGCCGCGGGTGACGCCGCCGAAGGTGACGCTCTTCGGCTGGCCCACGTCGTCGCGGTTGAGGTTGCTGGTGGGGAACGACTGCAGCAGGTGCAATTCGATGATCAAGAGGGGTCTCCGGCCTCGTCGTCGTGGTCGGTGCGGATGCGGGGCGGCCGCTGGAAATCGCTCGCCCAGCGCAGGTGGATCTCGTGCGCCCGCCGCCCTCCGGCCGGGGCGTCATGGAGCACGACCAGGTCCTTGAGGAGGGCCCGGTAGTCGAGCGCGATCCCGGACCCGGCGAGCAGCCGCACCGCCTGGCGGAGGCGGTGGGTCAGGACCGGCCAGTCCGCGGCGAGGAGTTGCCGCAACCGGGCCTGGACCGACACCCGGTCGCTGTAGGCGTGCAGGGCCGCGCCGATCGGGAGCCTGCGCTCGCCGCGCCGGGGCGAGGCCGGATGCAGGGCGTAGAGGCCGGCGGCGAGCAGCCAGGGTTCGACTTCGTGCTGCCTTGGGCGGTGGTCTTCCATGAGGGCCAGGGCGTCCGGCAGGAAGCGGTCGTCGACGAGGCTGCGGCGCAGGCGCGCGAGGGTGCGGCGGGCGGCCGCGGCCTGGTGCTTGTTCCCCGCCTCCAGGTGGCGGCCGAGCCGGTAGAGGTCGTCGACGTAGGCGGTCTGCCTCTGCGCGGGCGTCGCGTTCATTCACCCTCCTCGCCGTCGAGGGGCAGGTAGTTGCGGACGGACAGGGCGTAGCGGCGGTGGGCGAGCCTGATGGCGGTCTCGCAGGCGCCGTCGAGATCGGCCAGGACGAGGTGCTCGCGGCCGGGCTTGCGGGGCGTGCTGACGACCCAGCGGTGGCGCGCGTCGGTGGCGGTGCGGCGGACCCGCGTGCCCCAGGCGTCGAAGAGCCCGATCATGCGGGGGGCCGCCAGACGGGGCACCTCGTCCGGGGGCGTGCCGGCCGGCACGCCGTCGAGGACCGCGCCCAGGTCGCGCAGCATCCGGCCGAAGGGCGCCTCCAGCGCGGGCCAGTACCACTGGCTGATCAGACGCCGTTTGGGGCCCTTCTTCGGCGGCGGCTCGCCCATCGCCTCCGCGTACTCCCGCTCCAGGCGGTCGAGCCGGGCCCCGGCCTCGTCCGCGAGCTCGACGGCGTGCCCGAGGAGCTGTTCGAGCGCGGGCAGCCGCCGATCCGCCCGGAGCAGCGCGACCGGCACGGGCAGGGTCTCCTGGAGCCAGGCGTGCACCGCGCCGCCGCCCTGCTGGTCGAGGCGCTGGCCGAAGACGCGCAGGGTGTAGACGTGGTGGGAGGGGACGAACCCGCGCCCGGCCATGTCGGCGACGTGGTCGAGGGTCCGCGGACGGATGCGTTCGCCCAGCCCCTCGGCGGGGAGCAGGAGTTCGGTGCTGTGCCGCCAGATGCCGCGCAGGGTCTCCAGGGTGACGGGCCGCGCGTCCGCGAAGAACTCCTTGCCGTCCTTGGTGCGCTGCTTCTTCCGCCGGAACGCCGCCATCTGCTCGACCTCGGCGAGCGGCACGCCCAGCCGGGTGCCGGGGAGGATCGCGACACCGTCCACCAGCACCTCGTCGCCGCGCCGGACCGCGCGGAGCCGGATGCGGCGGGAAGGCCAGGTGAGCAGTTCGGTCCAACCGGCGGGCGGCGGGCCCTCCTTGACCGGCTCCGGTCCGGGCGGCTCCGCCCGCTCCCAGATGGGCGCGTCCCCGGTGCGGGTGTGCCGGGGGAAGCCGAATTCGGGGCTGTAGACGGGCATGTTGAGAAGGAGCGTCTCCTTCAGCGTCCTTCCCTCCAGCAGCGCGGTCGCGAAGTAGTTGCACAGCCCGCGCTCGGAGGATTTGTCTTTGAGAAAGGGGGTCTTCGTGCCGCCGGTGTCGTACGCCTGCACGGTGACGAGCCAGCGCGCCGCCTCGGCGGGCCGGAGTTCCACGCGGTCGCCGGCGACGGTGTGGTCGAAGAGCGTGGCGTTGCTGCCGGTGGCCCGGAACATGGTGAGCTTCGCCGCCGTCGCGAATTTCGCGTCGGGGACGTCGGGAGACTGGAAGAAGGGGCGTTCACCGAACAGGTCGAAGGCGCGGCGGTGTTCTCGGAGGTAGCGGTTCCAGCGGTCGTCCTTGGGAAAGGCGTGGGCGTCCCAGAGCTTTCCCCATTCGGCTTCGTCGCACGGGCCGTACACGCGGTGCGCGAAGGCGAGCAGCAGCCGGTGCAGCGCGGCGGTGACGATGGGGGCCTCGGCGTCGATCCAGCGCAGCCCGTGGGCGCCGGTGATCGCTTCGGCCAGTCCCACGAAACGTGTGCGGCCGTCCATGTCCAGGACCGGGAGCCAGCCGTTTTCCAGCAGGTCGTACGTCTCACTCGCCATCGCGTCTCCGCCCGTCCTTCTTGCGCGTCTGCGACCGGACGGGCCTCTCGGTCAGGCCGACTAGGCGGCTCCCCTCCCGGAGCATGGGGATGAGCTGACTCACGCCGTCGAAACCGTTCATCTGCTCCCGGACGGAACGTTTGCGCCGCGCGGCTTCCCAGTGTTTCCGCAGGGCTCCTTCCGGTATCCGGAGTTCGTCCGCGTAGACGTTGTGGACGAGCCTCGGAATGTCATGCGGAAGGGAAATGACGTCATGCAGGGACAGCTCATGCTCGGTCGCCAATAGATGGTTCTTGGCGTAGATGCTCGTCGTGTAAGCCGGAAACTTCATGGGCTTCTCCGACCGCACGACGAGGAGGCGCGGATCGGCGACGGCCGCTGGGCGCCCTCCCCGCTGGTGGCGGTGCAGCCGTCCGGCTCGCTGGACCAGCAGGTCGACAGGGCAGGGGTCGGTGACCATCAGGTCGAAGTCGGCGTCGACGCCGTGCTCAAGGACCTGCGTTCCGACGACGATGACGTTGCGCACGCCGGACGATCCCGGGCCGCACAGCTCCTCCAGCCGCTGTTCTGCCTGCCGACGCTCGTCCGGGTCCGTCCTCCCGTCCAGGTACAGCAGCTCCGGGGCTGCCGCCAAGTTCTCCAGCCGCTTCGCGATCTCGTCACGGCTGCGCTTGGCGCTCACCTTCGTATTGCGGATGACCGCCGCGCAGCCTCCGCCGCGCAGGAGATCGACGACCTTGTCGGCGATGGCGACGGGATCGTCGGCGATGCGCTCCACGGCCACATGCCGGGCCGGGTTGTCGCCGGCGAGCCGAACCGGCTCCGAAGCACGTGGCTTTTCAGCCTCCGCCCAGGTCAACTGCCATTCGTTCCCCTCCACCGCCTCCGGCCGGGGCGCCCCGCCCGTCGCGCCCGCCTTCCAGGAGGCGACGAGCTGTTCGCGCCGCACGGCCGGGAGCGTGGCCGACAGCAGGACGACGGGGACGCCGAGGCGGCCGCACCACCACAGCAGCCGGTCGATCAGCACCGACGTGTAGGCGTCGTGGGCGTGCACCTCGTCGATCATCAGCACCTTGCCGGCCAGCGAGACCAGCCGCATGGTGACGTGGCGGGTCCGTTCGGCGGCCATGAGCGCCTGGTCGATGGTGCCCACGCCGATGGGGAAGGTGAGGGCGCGCTTTTTCGTGAAGGTCCGCGCGGCCGCCTGGTGCGCGTCGGCGTCGTCGCAGTCCCGTGCGACGTCGTGGGGCCTGAAGCGCGCGAGTTCGTCCAAGTCCTCGCCGCCGCTCTCCCGGCGTTCGCGGGCTCGGCGCTCCAGGTTCGCGGCGGCCCCGGTGTAGAGCAGGTTCGCGCGCAGCGGTGAGCCGGTGGCTCCCAGCATCCCGTTGATCTCGCGGTGGAGAGGATCGGCGAGGGCCCTGGTGGGCGTGGCCGCGTACATGCCGCCCAGGCCGAGCCGCCGGACCAGGGTCGCGCACGCCTGGAGGCCCGCCTTGGTCTTGCCTTCGCCGGTCGGCGCCTCGATCACCAGGACCCCCGGGCGCTCGACACCGGCGAGCAGCTCCTGGACCTGCTGCTGGAGCGGGCGCGGCTCCCGCTTGAAGAGCGCCGTGAAGGAGGTGTCCTCGGGGGGACGCCACGGCCGCCAGTTGAGCCGGTCCATCAGGCCACGCACGCGTTCGACCTCTCGCGCGCGGTACTCGGCCAGGTCCTCGACGCCGGAGGCGTAGTCCTTGAGGGGCCTGGCGGAAGCGGTCCAGTCGCTGAGGACGGTCAGACCGGCGATCCCCACGGCCGCCCCCACGGAAAGGCCGGTCTCGGCCCACCGCCGGTCCCGGGGGTCGAGACCCCACAGCCGGACCAGCTCATCGAGCAGCGCCTCGCGCGCGTCCGCCCACTCCCTCCCGCCGAGCTGCCGCCTGGCGCGGCTCGCCTTCTTGACCACGTCCGGGTCGGGGACCAGGCCGTGGTGCCCGCCGATCAGGTCCACCAGCCCCGCGCGAACCGGCCAGGGAGCCTTCCTGTCCTCCAGCCAGCCGTCCATGTGGACCGCGCCGACGAGCGCGTGGGCGGTGTCCCAGCGGCCGAGGAGCGGATCTCGCCGGACGGCCTCCATGGCGCGTGCCGCGCTCTCACCGAGCAGCTCCCGGGCCCGGTCGATGCGCAGTGCCTGGAAAGCGGGGCTCAACTTCCCGATGTCGTGCAATCCGCACAGCACGGCCACCCAGGCGCGCCGCTCGTCCACAGACCCCAGCGGAGCGAACCCGGCCTCGATCTCCTCCCGGACCTTGGGCCCGAGCACCACGCCGTAGAGGTGCTCCGCGACGACGGCGGTGTCGATCGCGTGGCAGACCAGGGAGTGGGGATCGTCCCCCGCACCGAGCTTTCCCCAGGCCGTCCGCTCCCAGCGGGGACGGCTCCGGCGTTCGCTCACCGGCCGCTGCCGCCGGTCACGACGCGGCGGTACGGCCGCTTCTCCCCGGGCCACACCCATTTCGCGGCGGAATCCAGCACGGGGTCATCAAACCAATCCGGCCGCCCGCCGCTCCGGGCTTTCGGGGAAGGGGCCAAATCCGGACAGGTGGCCGCCGGACGGCATCGGCGCGGTCGTGAAATGCGAACGGCCCCCGACCATATGTGCTGGTCAGGGGCCGTTTCCACTGATGTGGCGGGTGCAGGGTTCGAACCTGCGTAGGCTAAGCCGACGGATTTACAGTCCGCTCCCATTGGCCACTCGGGCAACCCGCCGTGGTGGCGTCGCTCTCGCGACGGCACTGGAAAGAATAGCGGAACCCGGGAGTGGTCGTGACATCGGGTGCGGGCCGTCCGGGGTCAGTCGTGGACGCGCAGGAGCACCGGCCACGTCTTCGGGCCCACGATGCCGTCGGCGGTCACGCCGCCCCACTTCTGCACGCCCTTGACGGCGGTCTCGGTCACCGCGTCGAAGGTGCCGGTGATGCGGACCTCCTTGTGGCTGCGGGCCATCAGCAGGCCCTGGAGCGACTCGACGTGCTCGCCCTTGTCGCCTCGGCTGAGCTCGGGCAGCTTCCTCACCATGGCCTCCTGCCAGGACTCCGCGGGCGGCGTGCCGCCGCCCGATCCGGTGTAGGCCGGGCGGCCGTACCCGGCGATCACGGTGTGCGCGCGGACGCGGCGCTTGACGGCGTCGGAGGTGTTGCCCTCGATCGTCTGGACGCGGCCGCCGCCCAGGACCTTCTCGATCACTCCGACGTGGTCGATCGCGCCGACCGAGTTACTGGCGCCCCAGTCGAAGAAGACGATGTCGCCGGGCCTGGCCCTGTCCAGGTTGGCGGCGGTGCCGGTGTACCAGCGGTCGATCTTCTGGAAGTCGGTCGCGTGCCAGACGGTGTAGGCGCGGTCCCCCGCCGGGAGCACGGCCCCGGCGTTGCCGCTGTTGCGCGCCCAGTAGGTGACGGCCATGTCGCACCAGGGGGCGCGCAGGAACTCGTCCCCGTGACGGGACGCGTAGTCGCGGGTGATGTAGTTCGGACGGCCGCTCAGGCCGAGGGACTTGCGGGCCTCGGCGAGCATCGCGGCGGCGGTGGCCATGTCACACCTCCTCGGCGCGGTAGACGCCGTCGGCGTCCGGCGGCCCGTAGAGGGAGCGCAGGACCTGCTCCTCGTCCGGTTCGGTGGCGCGGTGCACGTCGGGATGGGCGTCCACCTTGTCCATGTTCGACAGCTCTTCGGCGTCGGCTGGTCTCACGGCTCCTCCGGAGAGTCGGTGTGCGGTAGACCGTAGCGTCAGGAGATGGGGGGATATGGCCACTTCGCACAGCTCGCAGCAGATGTTCGGCTCTGGACCGCCGGTTGGTGCCCGGCAGGACACGATCAATGCCGCCCATGCCGAATCGGCATGGGCGCCGCCGCGCCGGGGACGCCCTCCCCCGCCCCGGGCGGATCGGCCTTTCGCCGTCGCGCCGCCGGTCCTCGCTAACCTCGTGGCAGCGAAGTACCAACACTGACGAGGAAGTGCGCCATGGCCGACTCCAGTTTCGACATCGTGTCCAAGCTCGACCGCCAGGAGGTCGACAACGCCCTCAATCAGGCGATCAAGGAGGTGGGCACGCGCTTCGACTTCCGCAACGTGGACGCGGGGATCAAGTGGTCCGGGGAGACCATCGAGATCCAGGCCAACACCGAGGAGCGCGCCAACGCCGTCCTGGACGTGCTGAAGGACAAGCTGGTGAAGCGGCAGATCTCGCTCAAGGCGATCGACGCCGGCGAGCCGCGTCTTTCCGGCAAGGTCTACAAGCTGAACGTGTCGCTCAAGGAGGGCATCTCCCAGGAGGACGCCAAGAAGATCAACAAGATCATCCGGGATGAGGGCCCCAAGGGCGTCAAGTCCCAGATCCAGGGCGAGGAGCTGCGCGTCAGCTCCAAGAAGCGCGACGACCTGCAGGAGGTCATCGCCCTGCTCAAGGGCAAGGACCTCGACCTGGCCCTGCAGTTCGTGAACTACCGCTAAAACCGGTGGCCACGCGGCCGGAGGCGCCGGGGGGTTGGCGCCCGGCCGCGTGACCGACCGTCGAGCGCGCCGCCACCTTCCCCCGCAGAAGGCGCCGGCGCGCTCTTGTCGGTTAAGACGCCGGAGGTGCCCCGTTGGTTCGCATGTTTTTCCGGCCGACTTTCGCGGGCCGTTCCGGGGCGGAGAAATGTCCCAATTCGTTGGCGAATGCCACCCGGTGAGGCGCGGACCTGCTCCTAGCCGACGGCCGTGCCGCGCACACCGTCGCCACCGCCCCTGAACGCGCGGACGCCCGGCCCCGCGGGGCCGGGCGTCCGGTCGAAGGTCAGCGGAGGCCGGCCATCCGCTCCAGCCGCTCCACCCGCTCGGCCGTCGGCGGGTGCGTGGAGAACAGCTTGCCGATCCCGCCGCCCCGGAACGGGTTGGCGATCATCAGCGAGCTGGTGGAGGCCAGCTCCGGGTCCTGCGGCAGCGGCAGCGCCTGCGTGCCCGCCTCGATCTTGCGCAGCGCCGAGGCCAGCGCGAGCGGGTCGCCGGTCAGCCGCGCGCCCGACTCGTCGGCCTGGAACTCGCGGGTGCGGCTGATCGCCATCTGCACCACCGCGGCCGCGATCGGGCCCAGGATCATCATCAGCAGCGCGCCCAGCGGGCCGGGGCCGTCGTCGTCCTCGGAGCGGCCGATCGGCAGGAAGACCGCCAGGTGCGACAGGTAGGTGATCACGGTGGCGATGGCGGCGGCCACCGAGGAGATCAGGATGTCGCGGTTGTAGACGTGCGACAGCTCGTGCCCCAGCACCGCGCGCAGCTCGCGCTCGTCCAGCATCCGCAGGATGCCCCGCGTGCAGCACACCGCCGCGTTGCGCGGGTTGCGGCCGGTGGCGAACGCGTTGGGCTGCAGCGTCTCGGACACGTACAGGCGCGGCATCGGCTGCCGCGCCGAGGTGGCCAGCTCCCGGACGATCCGGTACATCGCGGGCGCCTCGACCTCGCCGACCGGGTGGGCGCGCATCGAGCGCAGCGCGATCCGGTCGCTGAAGAAGTAGGCCACGCCGTTGGTGCCCAGGGCGATCACCAGGGCGACCAGCAGCCCGGCGTTGCCGCCCAGCGCCCAGCCGACCGCGAGCATCAATGCCGACAGCGCAGCGATCAGTGCCGCCGTCTTGACGCCGTTGAACCGCACTTTCCGTCCGCCTCCCCGTTGCCGTGAGTCACTAGGCACAACGGTTTGACCTGGACGGATGTTCCAATTAGCTGACCGAGGAGACCGTCTGGAGCACGATCTGCGGCGCGATCGACAGCACCACCGAGCCCGCGAAGGCGGCCGCCACGGCGGCCCGCACCGCCGTCCCCGGCGCGACCTCGGCGGGCCGCCCCGCGGGCGCGGCGAACAGCTTCACCGCCCACACCAGGTAGTAGTACAGGCCGATCACCGTGTTGACCGCCATCACCACCGCGAGCCAGGTCACGTCCCCGGCCAGCACGCCGCGGAACACCACGACCTTCGCGAACAGCCCCATCACGCCCGGCGGCAGCCCGGCCAGGCAGATCAGGAAGAACGCCAGGGCGGCGGCCAGCGCGGGACTGCTGCGCGCCAGGCCCCGGTAGTCGTCCAGGGTGTCCCAGCGCGAGGCGGAGGCGCGATCGGCGCGGTCCCGGAAGGCGATCACCACGGCGAACGCGCCCAGGTTCATCACCGCGTACAGCGCGACGTAGGCCGTGGTCGCCGCGACGGCCTCCGGCAGCCGGTGGTCCCCCACCGCAAGCGGCGCGAGCATGTAGCCCGACTGCGCCACCGACGACCAGGCCAGCAGCCGGATCGCGGTGCGCTGCCGCAGCGCCAGCAGGTTGCCCAGCGTCATCGTGACGGCGGCCAGCACCGCGACCAGCGGCCCCCACACGTGCCCGAACGCCGGGAAGCCCAGCGCCAGCACGATCGCCAGCCCCGCGAACCCGGCGGCCTTGGACACCACCGACAGGAACGCCGCGACCGGCAGCGGCGCGCCCTGGTAGACGTCGGGGGCCCAGAAGTGGAACGGCACCGCCGCGACCTTGAAGGCGAACCCGGCCAGCAGCAGCACGATCCCGGCCGCCGCGACCGGCTCCATGCGGGCCGGCAGCGTCTCCAGCGACAGCGCGATCCGGTCCAGGTGCATCGCGCCGGTCGCGCCGTAGACCAGGCTGATCCCGAACAGCATCACCGCCGCCGAGATCACCGAGACCAGGAACAGCTTCAGCGCGGCCTCGGAGGCCAGGCCGTCGTAGCGGCGCAGCGCCACCAGCGCGAAGATCGGCAGCGAGAGCGTCTCCAGCGCCACCACCAGCAGCACCAGGTCGCGGGCCGCCACCAGCGTCACCGCGCCGATCACCGCGGCCAGCAGCAGGAAGTGGTACTCCCCGGCCGGGATGCGGGAGTCGACGATCTCGCGCAGCGACAGCAGCACCACCACCAGCGCGGCGGCCAGCACCACGCCCTGGAACAGCAGCGTGAAGTCGTCGGCGACGTAGGAGCACGAGCGCGGGCCGGTGCCGCGCAGGCCCGCGGGCAGGCAGAACGTCGCGCGCCGCTCCCCCAGCGCCAGCGCCGCCACCGCGACCAGGGCCGCGCCCAGCGCACCGCCGCACAGCAGGCCCAGCACGCGGCGCGGCACCTCGAACGCGTCGGCCAGCAGCAGCCCGAGCGCGGCCACCGCCAGGATCAGCGGCGGCGCGATCGCCGCGTAGTCGATGCCCTGGATCATGGGCGTCAGCCACCTCCCAGCAGCGCGCGCACCGGTGCGGTGGTCACGTCCAGCAGCGTCTTGGGCCACAGCCCGACCAGCAGGGTCAGCACCACCAGCGGGAGCCAGGCCGCGTACTCGTACCGGGATATCGCCGCGACCGGTCCGGCGGCCGGGCGCGCGTCCGGCACCGGACCGTGGGTGATCTTGGCGAGCATCCGCAGGAAGTAGGCGGCGGTCAGCACCGCGCCCAGCGCGCCGACCACCATGAACGTCACGAACGTCTCGCGCGGCAGGTCGGCGTGCGGCCTGTACGCGCCGAGCAGCGCCAGCATCTCGCCCCAGAAGCCCGCGAGGCCCGGCAGCCCGAGGCTCGCGACCGACGCGAACGTCAGGATCGACGCCAGGCGCGGCGCGGAGGTCAGCATCCCGCCGCCCAGCTCGCGCAGGTCGCCGGTGCCGTAACGGTCCTTGACGGCCCCGGCCAGGAAGAACAGCAGGCCGGTGATCAGACCGTGCGCGATGTTACCGAACAGCGCCGCGTTCACCCCGACCGGCGTCAGCGTCGCGATGCCCAGCAGCACGAAGCCCATGTGCCCGACCGACGAGTAGGCGATCATCCGCTTGAGGTCGGTCTGCGCCAGGCACGCCAGCGAGCCCCACACGATGCCGACCACCGCGAACAGGCCGAGCCAGGGCGCCCAGAACTCCGCGCCCTCGGGGGCCAGCGGCAGCGCGACCCGCACCAGGCCGTAGATGCCCATCTTCAGCAGCACCCCGGCCAGCAGCACCGACCCGACGGTGGGCGCGGCGGTGTGCGCGTCCGGCAGCCAGGTGTGCAGCGGCCACATCGGGGCCTTCACCGCGAAGCCCAGGCCCATCAGCACGAACGCGGTGACCTGCACGCCGTGGGTGACGCCGGAGCCGTGCCGGGCGGCCAGCTCGGTCATGTCGAGGGTGCCGGCGTTGACGCCGACCAGCAGCATCCCGGCCAGCAGCAGGCCCGAGCCGAGCAGCGTGTAGAGGATGAACTTGTAGGCGGCGGCGCGGCGGCCCGCCCCGCCCCAGATCGCGATCACCGCGTACATCGGGATCAGCACGACCTCGAAGAACACGAAGAACAGGATCAGGTCGAGCGCCACGAAGGTGCCGAGCAGCCCGACCTCCAGGACGAGCAGCAGGGCGGTGAACAGGCGGACGCGGCCGCCCGCGGGCGGGTTCTTGGCCGTGTAGACGAAGCAGAGGAAGGTCAGCAGGGCCGTCAGCACGATCAGCGGCAGCGACACCCCGTCCGCGCCGAGGTGGAACCGCAGCCCGATCGCCGGGGCCCAGGCCCGGTCGACCTCCAGCTGCATCCGCTCGGGCGCGCCGAAGTCGAAGGCGGTGGCCGCCGACAGCGCCACCAGCAGCGTCGCGCCCGAGACCCCGACGCCGAACCGCCCCACGGCCGCGTCGCCCGGCAGGAACCGCCCGGCCGGGACCAGCAGCGCCAGCGCCGCCGCCAGCGGGATCGCCATCATCAGCAGGAAGATCACAGCAAGACCACCACCACGCCCGCGATGACGACGACACCGGCCAGCAGGCCGGTCAGGTATGCCTGCGGGTTGCCGTTCTGCGGCGCCCGCAGCGCCCCGCCGAGCCGCCGCGCGGCCCCGGCGGCGCCGACGACCGCGGCGTCGATGCCCCGGGCGTCGGCGGCCACCACCAGGCGGGCCGCCGCCCGGACGGGCCGGACGATCACCAGCGCGTACAGCTCGTCCACGTAGAAGGCCCGCTCCAGCACCGGCCGGACGGGGCCGAGCACGCGGGCCGGGTCGCGCGCGGGATCGCGGTTCCACAGCAGGAACACCGCGCCGCCGCCGAACCCGGCCAGCGCCAGGGCGATCAGCGCCGAGCCCAGGTGCGGGCGCAGCTCCTCGGCGCCGCCGCCGAAGAAGCCCATGATCGCGGCGGGGACGGCCAGCGCGGCGACGGTCCAGGCCATCAGCCTGGGCGCCTCGCGGGGCGTGAAGTCGCCGCGCTGCTCGCCGAAGAAGGTCATCAGCCACAGGCGCACGGCGTAGGCGGCGGTGAGCGCGACGGTCAGCAGCAGGCCGAGGTAGACAAGCCAGGCCGCCCAGCCGGGCAGCGGCGGCGGCATTGCGGCGGTCCAGGTGGCATTGTGCGCGTCCACGGCGCCGGACGGGCCGACGATCTTGACGCCCGCCTCGGGGAGCGGCGCGTAGGCGAACCACCCCCGCGGCTCCCCGTCGCCGTGCAGCGCCGCGTGCTGGGCCGCCTCGATCACCGCGTCCTTGCTGAACCAGCCGCTCACCGGCGGCACGCCCACCAGCGCCGCCAGCCCCACCGTCATCGACCAGAACGTCACCGGCATCGCCTGCCGCAGTCCGCCGTAGCGGCCCAGCAGGTTGCTCCCGGTCACCAGGATCACCGACCCGGCCGCCAGGAACAGCAGCGCCTTGAACGCGCCGTGCGTCAGCAGGTGGAAGATCGCGGCGGTGTCCGCGCCGACCGCCAGGCCCGCCGCCATCACCGCGAGCTGGCTGATGGTCGAGTAGGCCAGCACGCGCTTGATGTCGTCCTGCGCCAGCGCCGCCAGCGCCGACCCCACCATCGAGACCACCGCGAGCACGCCCAGCAGCGTCAGCGCGCCCGAGCCGGTCTGGAACACCCCGTACAGCCGCGCCACCACGTAGATGCCCGCCGCGACCATGGTCGCGGCGTGGATCAGCGCGCTGATCGGCGTCGGGCCGGCCATCGCGTCGGGCAGCCAGGTGTGCAGCGGGAACTGGGCGCTCTTGCCCGCGACCCCGGCCAGCAGCAGGAACGCCGCCGCCGTGACCGTCGAGTGCGGCATCTCGTGGACGCGGGCCAGCACGTCCCGGATCAGGAACGACTTCGCGCCCACGCCCAGCACCAGGATGCCCAGCAGGAAGCCCACGTCGCCGAGCCGCGTCACCAGGAACGCCTTGACCGCCGCCCGCGAGTTGGCGCGCTTCTCCCAGTGGTGGCCGATCAGGAAGTAGGAGCAGACGCCCATGACCTCCCAGCCGACGTACAGCAGCAGCAGGTCGCCCGCGTAGACCACCAGCAGCATCGCGGCGGTGAACAGCGAGATGAACGCCGCGTAGGAGGAGTAGCGCGGGTCCTTGGCCATGTAGGCGATCGAGTAGACCTGCACCGCCAGCGCGACGCAGCAGACCATCAGCCCGACCACGGCCGCCAGGCCGTCCACCTGGAGGCCGACGCGGATCGGCACCGACCCGGTCTCGATCAGCGTCAGCGTGCCGGTGCGCGCGCCCGGCGACCGCCAGACCGAGAACGCGACGATCGCGGCGAACACCGCCGCGACCGCCAGCGGCAGGCACGCGATCAGCGCGGGGCCGCTGCGCAGCGGCGACCGCTCGGCCGTGAGCGCCGCGCGCCACCACGACTCCTCGGTGGTGGCGGGGCCGCCGCCGGGCACGGGGTCCGTCCTGCGCGGGCGCAGCAGCCGCGACAGGCGCGGGCCGAGCAGCATCCCCGCGAACGCGGCGGCGAACGGGAGCAGGATCGTCAGCGACGCCAGCACGATCACGAGGCGCCCTCCGCGACGCGGTCGGGGGTTCCCTCGGCGGGCGGGCCGGGCGCCTCGCGGGCGGCCGCGCCGTCCGCGCGGTCCTCGCCCAGGTCGCGCAGCCGGTCCACGTCGATCATCTGCCGGTTGCGGTACACCAGCAGCACGATCGCCAGGCCCAGCCCGACCTCGGCGGCGGCGATCACGATGGTGAACAGCGTCAGCACCTGCCCGCCGTGCAGCCGGTCGCGCCAGAACACGTCGAAGGCGACGAGGTTGAGGTTGACGGCGTTCAGCATCAGCTCGACCGACATCAGCACCAGGATCGCGTTGCGGCGCGCCAGCACCCCGTACACGCCGACCGAGAACAGCAGCGCCGACACCACCGCCGGATAGAGCAGGTGCATCAGCGCTCCTCCTTGCCGTCGCGGCCGCGCGCGGCCGGGCCGCCGTCCTCGCGGACGGCGCGGTCGCCGTCGCGGTGCACGTCCCGGTCGGTCCCGCGGCCGGGCTCGCGCGGGCCGATGTCGGAGCGCGACAGCACGATCGCGCCGACCAGCGCCGCCAGCAGCAGCACCGACAGAACCTCGAACGGCAGCACCCAGGTGCGGAAGACGGCCGCGCCCATCTCCTCGGCCGACCCGCCGCCCGCCTTCAGCGGCGCCGACACGCCCCGGAAGCCCAGCACCACCACCGTCACCAGCACCGCGGCCGTGCCCACGGCGACCGCGAGCGCGGCCCACCGGTTGCCCGAGTCCAGCTCGGCCGCGCCGATCGGCGCCCGGGTCAGCATGATCCCGAACAGCAGCAGCACGACCACCGCGCCCACGTAAATCAGCACCTGCACCCACGCCACGAACTCGGCGGTCAGCACCAGGTAGCCGCCCGCCAGCGCGCCGAACGACACCACCAGCCACAGCGCCGCGTGCACGATCTGCCGGGTGGTGACCACCAGCACCCCCGAGCCGACCGCGACCACGCCCAGCAGCGCGAAGACGATCTCCTGGCCGGTCATGCGCGGCTCCCGGTGCCGCCGCCGGGCGGCCCGGCGGGCTTCCGCGCGGCGCGCGCGGCGGCCTTCTCGGCGGTGGCGATCTCCTTGGGCGGCTCGGCCAGGGCGTCGTGGGCCTGCGGCGGCGGGACCGTCCACATCCACTCGCGCAGGCGGTCCTTCTCGTGGGTCAGCTCGTGGATGTCGTACTCGGCGTACTCGAACTCCGGCGACCAGAACAGCGCGTCGAACGGGCACACCTCGATGCAGATCCCGCAGTACATGCACAGCGCGAAGTCGATGGCGAAGCGGTCGAGCACGTTGCGGGTGCGGGCGCGGCCGCCGCCCTCGGCCGGCAGCGTCTCCTTGTGGGAGTCGATGTAGATGCACCAGTCGGGGCATTCGCGCGCGCAGAGCATGCAGACCGTGCAGTTCTCTTCGAACAGCGCGATCACGCCCCGGCTGCGCGGTGGCAGCTCAGGCTGCACCTCGGGGTACTGACGCGTGACAGAACGCCGCGTCATCGTGCGCAACGTGACGGCCAGCCCCTTGGCCAGCCCGCCTCCTGGTAGCCGTCCCACGCGTCACATGATTCCTTACTGAGGGGCGCGGGGGAACGTGGCGGGGGCGGCGTTCGTCAAAGCAGGCGTGGGCTCGCGGCTCGCCGGCGCCGCGAAGGCCCGTCCGGGAGGTCCCGTGAACGACGGCTTGGACGACCCCATCGGCCCGGATCGGGGCGGCCGCCCCGGAGACGGCGGACGCCCGCGCGCCCCCGGGAGAACGGGCGACGGCGCACGTCCGGACGAGGTCAGGCCGCCGCGGCCGCCCCGCCCGCGGCACCATCCGCCGCCGATGCCGCCGCCGGGGTGGCGCGCGCCCTACCCGCTGCCGCCGCGGCCGGAGCTGCCGCCCGAGGAGCACGAGCCGCAAGGCATCCTGTGGGCTTTCGTGCCGTTCCTCACTTTGGGCCTGGGAACGCCGTTCTCGTTCCTGTACGCGGCGATCCGGCGCGGCTCGTGGAACCTCGGCGCGACCGCGGCCGGGTACGGCGGCGCGCTGACCATGGTGTTCATGCTGCTGAGCGCGCAGGACCTGCGGCTGGTGATGCTGGGCGGCCTGATGCTGACCACGCTGTGGATCGCCGGCACCGTGCACGCCTTCGTCGCCCGGCCGTCGGCGTTCCCGCGCGGCCACGTCCCGAGCCCGGGCAACCGGCACGCCGTCCGGGTCGCCCGGTACCGGCGGACGCTGCGCGAGGAGGCGCGGGAGCTGGCCGCCGAGGACCCGGCGCTCGCGCACGAGCTGCGCATCGGCCGCCCCGACCTGCCGCGCGCCTACGACGACGGCGGGCTGATCGACGTCAACAGCGCCCCGCCGCAGGTGCTGTGCACGCTGCCTGGCCTGACGCCCGAGCTGGTCGAGCGGATCGTGCGGCTGCGGCGCGAGCGGGGCGGGTTCGTCTCGGCCGAGGAGCTCTCGGTGGACATCGACCTGCCGCCGGACCGGCTGACGAAGGTCTCCGAGTACGCGCTGTTCCTGCCGTAGGGGTACTCAAGGCGCACTGAGTACGGCAGCGGATGTGCCCGCGCCCCGGGCGCGGCGAGGATTCCGGCATGCGCACTCCCACCACCGACGCCGTCGCCCTGTCCGCCGCCTACGCCCTCGCCTGGACGGCGCTGGCCGTCGCCGCGACCGCCACCGCCCGCTCGCTCAGCCGGCCGCGACCTTCAGCACGCCCGTGAGCGCGAGCTGGGCCAGCGACAGCGGCACCAGCCACGCCCACGCGAGCTTCTGCAGCTGGTCCTCGCGCATCCGCGGGTAGCTGACGCGCAGCCAGATCACCAGGAACGCGAGGACGAAGACCTTGAGCAGCGTCCAGAGCCAGCCCAGCTCGGCGTCCAGGAACGGCCCCTTCCAGCCGCCCAGGTACAGCACCGTGGTCAGCGCGCACAGCACCACGATGCCCGCGTACTCGGCCAGGATGAACAGCGCGAACCGCAGGCCGCCGTACTCGGTGTACGGGCCGAAGATGATCTCGGAGTCGGCGACCGGCATGTCGAACGGCGGCCGCCGCAGCTCGGCGAGGCCCGCCACGAAGAACACCACCGCGCCGACCGCCTGCCAGGGCAGCCACCACCAGCGCCACTCCTCGACGATGCCGCTCAGCGACAGCGTCCCGGCGGCCATCGCGACCGACGAGGCCGCGAACACCATCGGCAGCTCGTACGACATCAGCTGCGCGGCGACGCGCATCCCACCGAGCAGCGAGTACTTGTTGGCGCTGGCCCAGCCCGCCATGATCGCGCCGATCACGCCGACGCCCATCACCGCCAGCGCGAAGAACAGCCCGACGCCGAGCTCCAGCGCGACCTGCCCGTCCGGCCCGACCGGGACCACCAGCAGCACCAGCAGGTACGGGATCAGCGCGACGGCCGGGGCGAGCTTGAACACCCGCCGGTCGGCGGCGGCGGGGACCACGTCCTCCTTCTGGGCGAACTTGACGCCGTCGGCGACCAGCTGGGCCCAGCCGTGGAAGCGCCCGGCGTACATGGGGCCGAGGCGGCCCTGCATGTGCGCCATGACCTTGTGCTCGATCTGCCCGACGACCAGCGGCAGCACGGCGAAGGCGGCGGCGACCAGGGCCAGTTTCAGGACGGTCTCAAGCATGGGGCCCCCAGTCATCGGGCACGCCGGGCGGCCGGACGCGGCGCCGGCTCGGCGCGCCGTGCCCGGACTCGCCGGGCTCCTTGGCCCCGGGCCAGGGCTTGGCGACGCGGGAGGCCAGCACGAAGTCCTTGCGCAGCGGGTGCCCCTCGAACCCGTCGGGCAGCAGCAGCGGGATCAGGTTGGGGTGGCCGTCGAACTCGACGCCGAACATCTCGAAGGTCTCGCGCTCGTGCCAGTCGGCGCCGCGGTAGACGCCGGTGGCGGTCGCGAGGCGGGGCGCGTCGCGGGGCACGCGGGTGCGGACCAGCAGGTGGTGGCGGTGCTCCAGGGAGTACACGTGCGCGACGACCGCGAAGCCCTCCTCGACCTCGTCGACGCCGGTCAGCCAGTCGAAGAAGTCGCAGCCCAGCTCGTCGCGGGCGTAGAGGAGGGCCTCGACCCAGGCCGCGGCGGGCACGCCGACGGCGAGGCCGCCGAAGGTCTCCTCGGTCGTGACCTCCTCGCCGAAGCGCCCGGTCCAGGCGGCGGCGAGCTCGGCGGCGTTCACCGGCGGTCCCGTCCGATCTCGTCGTCGTCGCCGTCGTCGTCGGCGAGGCCGGGGATGATGGAGGGGTCGTGCTCGCGTCCCTGGAGGGAAGGGAGCGGCGCGGTGCGGTCGTCGGCCCCGGCGAGGGGACCCGTCTGGGCGGGCCCGGTCTCGGGGACGTCCTCAGGCCGGGTGGCGGGGGGCTCGGACGGCTCCGGCGGCGTGAGCGGCGTCGTCGCGTCGTCCGGAGCGGGATCGGTTTGGGGCGCGGGCGGCTCCACCGGCGTCAGCGGTGCCGTCACGTCGCCCGCAGCGTGCGGTGCGGGATCGGCTTGGGGCGCGGGCGATTCGACCGGCGTCAGCGGCGTGGTCACATCGTCCGCGACACGCGGCGCGGGATCAGCTTGGCGTGCGGGCGGTTCGACCGGGGTCAGTGGGGCCGTCGCGTCATCCGCGGCGGGCGGCGCGGCTTCAGGCTGGCGCGCGGGTGGTTCGACCGGGGTCAGCGGCGTTGTCGCGTCATCGGGCGCGACCTTCGTCGCGGGCGGCTCGACCGGCGTCAGCGGCATCGTCACGTCATCCGCGGCGGGCGCGGCCTCGATCTTCGTCGCGGGCGGTTCCGCCGGGGTCAGCGGCGTCGTGGCGCCATCGGGCGCCACCGGCGCGACGGCGGCGGCCTCCGACTCGTCCGGAAGGGCGTGGGCCTCCTCCGTCCGGGTGTCGTCGACGGAGGGCGGGGGCTGGAGGGGGCGGCGGAGCACGGTGGCCGATAGCGGTCGCGGGGCCGGGGCGGGCGCGACGGGCTCACCGCCGCGCGTGTACCGGTCGCCCAGCGACTCGGCGGCGATCTTCTCCTGGAGCTTGATGATGCCGTGCAGCAGCGCCTCGGGGCGGGGCGGGCAGCCGGGGACGTACACGTCCACCGGGATGATCTGGTCCACGCCCTTGGTGACGCAGTACGAGTCCCAGTACGGGCCGCCGCAGTTGGCGCAGGCCCCGAAGGAGATCACGTACTTTGGCTCGGGCATCTGCTCGTACAGCCGGCGCACCGCCGGGGCCATCTTGTCGCTGACGGTGCCCGAGACCACCATCAGGTCGGCCTGGCGCGGGCCGGGCGCGAACGGGATGACGCCCAGCCGGATGAAGTCGTGCCTGCTCATGGAGGTCGCGATGAACTCGATCGCGCAGCAGGCCAGGCCGAAGTTGAACACCCACAGCGAGTACCGGCGGCCCCAGTTGAGCACGAACTTGACCGGCTTGGGCGCCAGCCGCGACAGCGGCCCGACGCCGGGCGGGGGCAGATCCACGGTGCTCACACCGAGCATTCTTACAGTTCGATCAGACCCACGACAGGACGCCCTTCTTCCCGGCGTACGCCAGGCCCGTGGCCAGGAAGCCCAGGAAGACGAACATCTCCGCCAGCGTCGTCATCCCGTACCCGGGCGCGGAGAACACCGTCGCCCACGGGAACAGGAACACCGCGTCCACCGCGAAGATCACGTACAGGTACGCGAACACGTAGTAGCGCACGTACGACTGCGCCCAGTGCGAGCCGACCGGATCGACGCCGCACTCGTAGGTCGCCAGCTTCTCCGCGGTGGGCCGGGACGGGCGCAGCAGCCGGTTGGCCGCCAGGCCGCCGCCCACGATGCCGCCGCCCACCAGCAGCAACGCGACCACGACCAGATAGCCGTCGAAGTAGTCCTGCACGGAGACCTCCCGGAGAGCGTTCCGTCAAGTATCCCCGAACCCTCCGCGGCGCGGCGGCCGGGCCGCCGGTGCCGCGAGGGATCACACCGCCGGACCTTTGCTGCACACTAGAGATGCATTTGAGGTCGATTGACCTGGAAGGACGTGACCGGATGAGCACCCCTCCGCCTCCCCCGGGCTGGGAACCCCCGGCCGGTCCCGCATGGCCACCGCCTCCCCCCGGCGGCCCGCCGCCGCAGGGACCGCCGCCGCAGGGGCCCCCGCCCGGCTACGGCGGTCCGGGCGCCCCGCCGTTCTTCCCGCCGCCCCCGGGCGTGCCGCTGGGCCCGCCGCCCAAGAGGTCGGGGCCGGGCGCGCTGATCGCGGCGCTGGTCGGCGGCGGCCTGGTGGTGGTCGTGCTGATCGCGATCGTGGTGTTCGCGGTCGCGGGCGGCGGCAAGTCGTCCGAGGAGCAGCTCAACTCGGCCGCCGGGGTGCTGGAGCGCACCAAGGTCGTCGCCTACAAGGGCGTGGTCAGCAGCGGGACCGAGACCCTGCAGGGCGACCTGAACGTCACCCGCGGCGGCCGCGCCACCGGCCAGGTCACCTGGAACACCGACTCGGTGACGCTGCTGGCGGCCGACGGCAAGGTGTTCGTGAAGGGCGACGGCTCCTACTGGCGGCGGCGGACGCTCTCGGTGAGCGACCCCTACTTCCTCAACGGCGGGCCCCAGTGGGGACGCCTCGGCGAAGGCCGCCTCAACCTGGACTTCAAGGACCTCACGCCCGGCGCGCTGGCGGCCAGGCTGCGCTCGGCGGCCCGCGCCAAGCTGAAGCCGACCAAGACCACGCTCAAGGGCTCCAAGGCGCTGCGGTTCGGCAACTCCTCGGGCTTCTTCTACCTGTCGGACACCGACGAGCCCACGCTGATGCGCTACGAGACGTCGCTGCCGCGCGTGGCGGTGGACGTGGAACGGCAGGGCAAGCCGGAGGAGGAGACGGCGGCGCTGAGCGACATGCGCAACCGCGTGGGCGAACTGAAGGACTCCTTCGACAGCTCGGTGCAGCCCCGCATCGCCGAGTGGAGCAAGACCCCGTGCTCGACCAACAGCGACGGCTGCCGCGTCAGCGGGCGCGTCCAGGCGCTGATCAGCTCCGACCAGCCGGTGCAGGTGGAGGTCCGCTACAGCCTGCGCAGCGGCAAGCTCGGCACCACCGGCCGCGACCTGGGCAGCTGCAGCACCTCCGTCACCCTGCGCGGCACGACGGGCGTGTGGGCCGAGTGCCGGGTGACCGGCAGCGCCTGGTCGAGCTGGTCGCGCTCCAGCGAGCGCGACTACCGGCGGTTGTACGCCTTCAAGGTCAGCGGCGCGTCGAGCACGGAGATCGAGAGCCTGCGGAGCGGCCTCGACCAGGAGTGACACCGCCGGCCGGCCGGGCCCCGGAAGGGGCGGCGATGCGCGTTGCGGCTGCGGCACCGCGCATCGTCCGGCACTCTATGTCTGGCATCGGCCGGTTGTGCGCCCCGCGGAGTGCGGCGCACGGGAGGCCGCCGAGCGGAGGCTGAACGAGTGGGCACGGGGAGCGCCGAGTGAGCGTCGAGCAGGGCGGGCCGGCCGGGGACACGCCGGTCGCGGGTGCGGCGGCTCAGGGAGGACCGAAGGGCGGACGGCCCGCGGACGCCCCGGGCAAGGCCGCCCCGGGCGACGTGCGCGTCGCGGGGGCCCGGCGCGAGCCGCCGGGCCGCGGCGCGGGCGGAGCGAACGGGAACGGGAACGTCCCCAACGGTCCCGGTGGTCCTGCCGGTCCCAACGGTCCTAACGGGCCCGGTGGGCCCGGCGGGGCGGTGCCCGTGCGGCCCAAGCGGCGGGCCGTTCCCAAGCCCGCCGTCATCGCCGCGGCCGGCGTCCTCCTCGTCGGCGCCGTCGGCGGCGCCGTGCTCCTCACCCGCGACGACTCCTCCGGCGGCAAGCCCGGCAAGCCCGCCCCCTCCGCGTGGGCCCAGGAGGCCGGGCGCCAGCTCACCGCCAGGCCCGGGATGCGCTACACCGGCACCGTCACCGCCAACGGCAAGCCCGTCAACGTCGCCCTCCAGGTCACCCGCAACGGCGCGGCCGGCGGCACGCTGACCGCCGGGGCGCTCAAGGCCGACCTCGTCACCGCGGGCGGCGTCACCTACGTCAAGGCCGGCACCGCCTTCTGGCGCGACTACGCCGGGGAGACCGCCAGGGCCGAGGACTACACCGGGCGCTGGACCAAGGCCCCCGCCTCCCTGTTCGGCGTGGACGTCCGCGACCTGCTCGGCCCCAGGGCGATCGCCGCGGCGCTGCTCAAGGCCCCGGCCAAGCCGCCCGCCGAGAACGTCGCCGGGACGCCCGCCTACCGGGTGAAGACGCCCCGCGCCGACTACCTGGTCACCAACGCCCCGCCGTACCGGCTGCTGGCCGTCCAGACCGCCGGGCACGGCGACCCCCGCTTCACCGCGGCCGAGATCGCCGACGGCGGGCCGCTGTTCGCCGCGCTCCGGCCCCGGGTGGCGTCGCTGGCGGGGGCGGTGGACCCGGCGCTGCGCTTCACGCCCGGCAAGCTGACCTTCGTCAACTGCAACGAGAACACCCACGGCTGCACCGTCAGCGTCTCCGCCTCGCTGACCGAGCCCAAGGGCTCGGCGCCCTCCGGCGCGCGGGCGGTGCTGCGCGCCACGGTGCTGTCGGGCGCGCAGGCGCTCGGCCAGTGCCGCGGCTCGGGCGCGGTCCCCTCCAACGGCCAGATCGTGCTGCGCTGCACCGTCGTCGGCGGCGCGTGGAAGCGGTGGATGAAGCGGGCCCTGGACTCCCCCGGCAACTACACCTACCGCGCGAACGCCCGCGTCCTGGGCGAGGCGGTGTCGGCGGAGGACGTCGCGAGGCTGCTGAAGGGCCTGGACGCCGAGGCCGGTCCGCGCGCCGCGGCGGGGGCGTCAGTACCCGCTTCCGTACCCACGTCAGCCCGGCCGTGAGCGGTGGGGGCGGTGCGGTCGGGCCGCTTTCGGCATCGCTATGGTTCGGGGCGTGAACTCCGTGCCCCCGGGGAGCTTCGGCGCCCCTTGCCATCCTCCGCGGCTCGTCCGGCGCCTGCACGTCGACCTGTGCCGCCTCGCCAGCTGCCTGTGTTCCCGGTGAACGCGGGCCGCCGGCGCCGACCGCGCCGCACCGCCGGATAGGACCTGCCCGAATTGCGGGGAGACGCATTTTTCGTGCCCTGAGGTGATACCTCTTGATGTTACGGGGCCACGACTCCCTGGAAGCGGGACGTCACATGACGGGCGGAGCGGCGACGGCCGCGGCACCCCCTACCGCGGTGAGACCTCAGGACCGGCCACGCGCACGGTGCGGACCGGAACACGATCCTGCCCCTGCCGGTCTCCCGTTCCCCGAGAAGAGCATTCGTTCCCGGACATACCATGAAGGTAAGCCTAAGTAGCATCACGATCCTGGGTGCCTCCCCCAGGACGGGTGCTGCGCGTCGAGGAGGTCTTCCTCTGTGACCAAACAGGTCCAGCAACTCGACCGCGTCATCATCCGCTTCGCCGGTGACTCCGGTGACGGCATGCAGCTGACCGGCGATCGCTTCACCCAGGAGACGGCGTCGTTCGGCAACGACTTGTCGACGCTGCCCAACTTCCCAGCCGAGATCCGCGCTCCGGCCGGCACCCTGCCCGGCGTGTCCAGCTTCCAGCTGCACTTCGCCGACCACGACATCCTGACGCCCGGCGACGCGCCCAACGTGCTGGTCGCCATGAACCCGGCCGCGCTCAAGGCCAACCTCGGCGACCTGCCGCGCGGCGCGGACCTCATCGTCAACACCGACGAGTTCACCAAGCGCAACCTGGCCAAGGTCGGCTACGCGGCCAGCCCGGTCGAGGACGAGTCGCTCAGCGAGTATCGGGTGCACGCGCTGCCGCTCACCTCGATGACGGTGAAGGCGCTGGAGGACTTCGACATCTCCAAGAAGGACGCCGAGCGCGCGAAGAACATGTTCGCGCTGGGCCTGCTGTCGTGGCTGTACCACCGGCCGACCGAGGGCACGCTGGCGTTCCTGGAGAAGAAGTTCGCCAAGAAGCCCGAGATCATGAAGGCCAACATCGCGGCCTTCCAGGCGGGCTGGAGCTACGGCGAGACCACCGAGGCGTTCTCGGTCCAGTACGAGATCAAGCCGGCCGAGCACGCCCCGGGCCTGTACCGCAACATCACCGGCAACGTGGCGCTGGCCTACGGCGTCGTCGCGGCCGGCACGCAGAGCGGGCTGCCGGTCTACCTGGGCTCCTACCCGATCACCCCGGCCTCCGACATCCTGCACGAGCTGTCCAAGCACAAGCGGTTCGGGGTGCGCACCTTCCAGGCCGAGGACGAGATCGCGGCGGTCGGCGCGGCGCTCGGCGCCTCGTTCGGCGGCGCCCTCGGCGTCACCACCACCTCGGGGCCGGGCCTGGCGCTCAAGAGCGAGACCATCGGCCTGGCGGTGGCGACCGAGCTGCCGCTGCTGGTGATCGACGTGCAGCGCGCCGGGCCGTCCACGGGCCTGCCCACCAAGACCGAGCAGGCCGACCTGCTGCAGGCCATGCACGGCCGCAACGGCGAGGCCCCGGTCCCGGTGATCGCGCCCCGGTCGCCGTCGGACTGCTTCGACGCGGCGCTGGAGGCCGGCCGGATCGCGATCAAGTACCGCACCCCGGTCATCCTGCTGTCGGACGGCTACCTGGCCAACGGCTCCGAGCCATGGCGGCTGCCGGACGTGGCGGACCTGCCGACGATCGAGCCCGCGTTCGCCGAGGCCGGCCAGGAGGACTTCCAGCCGTTCAGGCGCGACCCCGACACCCTGGCGCGGCCGTGGGCCGTCCCCGGCACGCCGGGGCTGGAGCACCGCATCGGCGGCCTGGAGAAGGCCGACGGGTCGGGCAACATCTCCTACGACCCGGCCAACCACGACAAGATGGTGCGGCTGCGGCAGGCCAAGGTCGACGGGATCGCGAGCGACATCGAGGCGCTGGAGGTCGACGACCCGTCCGGCGCGGCCCGGGTGCTGGTCCTCGGCTGGGGCGGCACCTTCGGCGCGATCTCGGCGGCGGTGCGGCGGGTGCGCCGGGCCGGCCACCCCGTCGCGCAGGCCCACCTGCGCCACCTCAACCCGTTCCCGGCCAACACCGAGCAGGTGCTGCGCTCCTACGACCGGGTCATCGTGCCGGAGATCAACCTGGGCCAGCTCGCGCTGCTGCTGCGCGGCCGGTTCCTGGTGGACGTCATCGGCTACAACCAGGTCCGCGGCCTGCCGTTCAAGGCGGAGGAGCTGGCGGGCGTCATCCAGGATGTGATCGACAGTGAGTGAGCACGCGGTGAACGGCGCGGTCGGCGGTGAGGGCCGCCGGGCCCTGTCGCTGGTCCCCAAGACCGACGCCAAGCAGACGCTGAAGGACTTCAAGACCGACCAGGAGGTGCGCTGGTGCCCCGGGTGCGGCGACTACGCGATCCTCGCGGCGGTCCAGTCGTTCCTGCCCGAGCTGGGGCTGCGCCGGGAGAACATCACCTTCGTCTCGGGCATCGGCTGCTCGTCGCGGTTCCCGTACTACATGAACACCTACGGGTTCCACTCGATCCACGGCCGCGCGCCCGCGATCGCGACCGGGCTGGCCACCTCCCGCCCCGACCTGTCGGTGTGGGTGGTCACCGGTGACGGCGACGCGCTGTCGATCGGCGGCAACCACCTGATCCACGCGCTGCGCCGCAACGTCAACCTGAAGATCCTGCTGTTCAACAACCGGATCTACGGGCTGACCAAGGGCCAGTACTCGCCCACCTCCGAGGTCGGCAAGATCACCAAGTCGACGCCGATGGGCTCGCTGGACGCCCCCTTCAACCCGATCTCCCTGGCGATCGGCGCGGAGGGCACCTTCGTGGCGCGCACCATCGACTCCGACCGCAAGCACCTGCAGTCGGTGCTGCGGGCGGCCGCGCAGCACGAGGGCACGGCGCTGGTGGAGATCTACCAGAACTGCAACATCTTCAACGACGGCGCGTTCGAGCCGCTGAAGGACGCCGCGGTCCGCGACGACATCACGATCCGGCTGGAGCACGGCGAGCCGATCGTGTTCGGCGCCGAGCGCGACAAGGCGCTGCGCCGCACCCGCACCGGCACGTTCGAGGTCGTGAACGTGGCGGACGTGGACCCGTCGGAGATCGCGGTGCACGACGCGGCCGCCCCGGACCCGTCGCAGGCGTTCGCGCTGTCGCGGCTGGACTCCCCGGCGTTCGAGCACACCCCGATCGGCATCTTCCGCAACGTGGACCGCCCGTCCTACGACGAGCAGATGCGCGCGCAGATGGACGAGTCCGTCGAGCGGCAGGGGCCGGGCGACCTGGCCGCGCTGCTGGGCAGCGGCGACACCTGGCGTGTTGATTGACGCCTGCGGCTCGCGGCCCGACCGCATGCGGGCGAGCGCCGCATCGCTTCGCGATCTGCCGCACGGGGCCTTGCCTTCGGTATCGGCCCCGTGCGGCAGACCTTCGGTCGCGCTCGCGTGACGGTCGAGGCTGACGATCCCCGCGAAGACCCGGTTCCCGTTCAACGGAGCCGGGTCTTCGCGCGTCATATGGCTGGGGCGGGGTACGCAGGAGACCGGCGTGACCGGCTTAGGACGGTCGGACGATGCGTGACGCCGCTCCATGCTGAAAGACTGGAGATCATTCCGCCGGGGAGGTGACGATGCGGGTCGTTCCGCGCCGCAGCAAGGGTCGTCAAGGGACGCAGGAAAAGGAGCCCCCTGCCGTCCAGGAGACCGCCCACCGGCCCGGGAACGTTCCGCGCGCCCCGGAGAAGGCGGGCCGCCGGGACCGGCGCCGCGCCGCCGACAAGCCCGTGCCCCCTCCCGCGGAGAAGCCCGCCGAGCCCGCCAAGGCCGCTGAGCCCGTGGCGCCCGCGAAGTCCGCCGAACCAGCGAAGTCCGCCGAGGCGGGGAAGCCCAGCCGCAAAGAACGTCGGCGGGCCAAGAAGCAGGGCAAGAAGCAGATCCTCCCGGCGGTCGAGACCGAGAAGACCGCCGCCGGGAAGCCCGCCGAGAAGCCCGGCGAGAAGGCCGTCACCGAGACCAAGCCCCTGGAACGGCCCGCCGCCGAGCCGCCCCTGCCGTCCGACCCCGACCAGCGCCGCCGCGCCCGCGTCTCCCAGCGGCAGCGCACCGCCGCCGAGGTCAAGCGCAGCCGCGCCGCCCTGCGCGGCGACCGGACGCGGCAGACGCAGCGCGAGCGCGCCGCGCGCGAGCACCGGGCGGCGCTGCTGGTCATGGTCCTCACGCTCGGGCTGCTGATCGCCGCGGTCGCGGTGACCGGCGCGATGATCGCCACGTCCCGGCGGGCCCAGCCGATCACGCTGGCCGCGCCGCTGCACGTCTACCCGGTCGCCCAGGTCACCGCGGGCCAGTGCCCGGCCGGGACGCCCGGCATCACCGGCCCCTCGGCGACCGGGCCGACCTGCTACCGGCTGAACCAGGGCATCGCCATCCGCAAGGTCGCCGACCTGCGGGTGCAGCGGTCGGCCGACGGGCGCGGCCACGACGTCGCGGTCGCGCTGCGCAGCGCCGACCAGCGCGCCTTCGCCGACCTCACCAGGGCGACGGTGGGGCGGCAGGTCGTGTTCGTGGTGCGCGAGCAGCTGGTGACCGCGCCGCGCGTGGACACGCCGATCACCGACGGCAAGGTCGTCATCACCGGCCCGCCGTCCCGGCCGGAGGCCGAGAAGATCCTCCGCGAGCTGCGCGGCCGCTGACCGGCCGCGCGGGGCGTCCCCGCCGGGGCGGTCAGCGGGCCAGCTCCCGGGCGAGCCGGTCGGCGGCGGCCGGGAGCCAGGCCGCGCGGGCGTTGCCGACCAGGTGGTCGCCGCCGGGCACCGCCAGGTACTCGCCGTGCGGCGCGGCGGCGGCGAGCGGGGCGCCGTTCACGACGCCGGGGATCACGTCGGTGTCGCCGTCCACCACCAGCAGCGGCACGGCGATCTCCGGTGCGTGCCCGGCCAGGTCCACCCGGTCCGCGAACGCCCGCGCCGCCTCGGCGTCCCCGGCCCGCAGCGCCAGCGTCCCGGTCACGAACGGCGGCAGCTCGTCCCAGCTCAGCCGGTACGGGCCGCTCACGGTCACGGCGGCGCGCACGCGCGGCTCGCGGGCGGCGGTGAGCGCGGCGTAGAAGCCGCCGAGGCTGAGGCCGATCACGCCGACCGCCTCCGGATCGAGGTCGGGGCGGCCGCCGAGCGCGTCCAGCGCCCGCCCGACGATCCGGTCGTAGTCGGCGTCCGGCGCGGTGGAGGCGGCCAGCACGCCCTGCCCGGGGCCGTCGATCGCCAGCGTCGCCAGGCCCCGCAGCAGCAGCGCGTCGGCGACCGCCGTGAACTCCTCCTTCGAGGAGTCCATCCCGGGGACCACCACGACCAGCGGCGGGCGGATCGCCCCGGCCGGACGCCGCAGCCATCCCGCGAAACCGTCACCTTCCACGCGTTCGGCGGACGGCTCCAGCAGCTTCAGGGCCCGGCCCATCGCCTCGTCGGCCGCCGCCTCGGCCTTGGCCAAGACGCCCGGTACGGGCAGGATCGCCGCGAAGTGGAACCACAGCGCCGCGTCCCGGAGCGCCTCCCCCGCCGAGACCGCGGAGTCGGCGCGACCGGCGTCGGCCAAGCGCTCGCGGGCGGTGCGCAGGAACGCCGCCGTCCACTCCCGGGGCGTGCCGATTCCGGCGGTCGCCCGCTCGTAGTGGAAGGGGTCGATCCCGGCGGCGGCGGTGCGCGACCGGTTCCCCGCGATGACGCCGGGCAGGTCGATGTGCAAGGTCATCAGCTGTTCTCCAAGGTCAGGACGGCGTTGCCGACGATGCGCCGGTCGCGCAGGTCGGTCAGGACGCGGGCGGTGCCGGCCCAGTCGGCGACGCGGCCGATCTCCGGGTGCAGGCGGCCCGACGCCACCAGCCCCACCAGCGTCGCGAGGTCGGGCCCGTACGGGCCGGGCGCGTCGGCGTAGTGGAAGTGCCGCAGCGTCGCCCCCTCCGGCCCCGCGAAGAAGTCGAAGAAGTCCAGCGTCACGGGCTCGCGGCTCGCCTGCCCGAACCAGATCAGCGTGCCGTGCGGGGCGAGCCGGGCCAGCGCGGCGGGCAGCGACCGGCCGCCCACCGACTCCAGCACCACGTCGAACGGCCCCGCGGCCGCCGCCGGGTCCGGCACCACGGCCGCCGCGCCCAGCTCCATGAGCCGCCGCCCGCGCTCGGGCGTCGCCGACACCGCCGTGACCTCCGCGCCCGCCGCGGCGGCCAGCTCCACCACGTAGTGCCCGACGCCGCCGGACGCGCCGGTGACCAGCACCCGCCGGCCGGTGACGCTCCCGGCCGCGCGCAGCAGCCGCAGCGCGGTGATCCCGGCCAGCGGCAGCGCGGCGGCCGTGGTGAACGGCACGTACGGCGGCAGCACCGCCAGGTCGGCGGTCGCGGCCGCCGCCAGCTCGGCCCAGCCGCCGCCCGGCAGGTGCGCCACGACGCGCTCCCCGGCGGGCGGGCCGCTGCCGTCGGCGGCGGGGCGGACGACCGTCCCGGCGATGTCCTTGCCGGGCCGCCAGCCCCGCGGGTCCTCCAGCTTGAACGTCTCCCCGCGGTTGACCGAGAAGGCCGCGACCCGGACCAGCGCCTGGTCCGGCCGGGGCTCGGGCTCGTCGAGGTCGGCGGGGGCGACCCCGTCCCCGCCCCGGCCCGTTGCGATCAGTGCTCTCATGCCGACCAGCGAAACGCCTGCTCAGGGGGCGCGTCCAACAGCCATCAGGGGATTTTGACAACCGGCGGTTGTCAGGCAGGGTGAGCGGCGTGGATCTCGATCTGGCGCAGGTGCGGGCGTTCGCGGCGGCCGCCGGGCACCTGCACTTCGGCCGCGCCGCCGGGGAGCTGTTCCTCACCCAGCAGGCGCTGTCGAAGCGGGTCGCACGCCTGGAGGAAGGGCTCGGCGTGCGGCTGTTCGACCGCTCCGGCCACACCGTCCGGCTGACCCCCGCCGGGGAGCGCTTCCTGGAGCCGGCCCGCCGCGCGCTCGCCGCCGCCGACGACGCGGTGGCGGCGGCGCGGCGCGACGACCGGCCGCTCCGGCTGGAGGTGTGGGGCCACCTGTTCGACCCGATGCGGATGATCCGGCGGGTCGTGGACCGCCGCCCGGACCTGCCCATCGAGCCGAATCTGCGGCGCGGCGCGGAACCGGCCCTGGCGGCGCTGCGGCGCGGCGAGATCGACGCCGGCTTCGGCCGGGTGCACGCCCCGGCCGGCGGCGCGGGCAGGCGGCTGGTCCGGCTGGAGCCGATGGCCGCCGTCATGGCCGCCGGGCATCCGCTCGCGGGCGCCGAGGTCCTGCGGCCCACCGATCTGCGCGCGACGACGCTGTGGTTCCCGGCCGCGATCGACAAGCTGGACTTCCTGCACCACTTCCGCGCCGCGTTCGGCCTCACCGGCGAGTTCGGCGGCGTCAACCTGGGCCTGGACCACTTCCTGGACCGGCTGCGCGGCGATCCGGGCAAGGCGTCGATCCTGCCGGGCGAGCTGGTCGCCGCCGCCGAAGGGGTGCGGGTGGTCCCGCTGGCCGACCCCGTCCCGCTGTACGCCTGGTCGCTGCTGTGGCGGGCCGACGACCGGCACCCCGTGCTGGGGCCGCTGCTGGCCGGGTTCGCGCGGGCCGCCGACGAGCACCGCTGGCTCGACCACGACCCGCGGCGTTCCTGGCGTCCCGACAGCGACATGTGACGGGCCCCGGACGGGAACGCCCGGGGCCCGTCACGGTGGTCGGCGGTCAGCCCTGCGGGAGGGTCTCCCCCTGCGCGGCCTGGATCTCCAGCTCGACCCGGAGGCTCTCGCCGACGGTGGCGATGCCGGCCTCCAGGATCTGGTTGAACCTGATGGCGAAGTCGGCGCGGCGCAGCTCGGTCGTGGCGCGGAACGCCGCCCGCGTCCCGCCCCACATGTCCGGGCCCGTCCCGAGGTAGGTCAGGTCCAGGTCCACCGGCCGGGTGACGCCGTTGAGGGTGAGGGCGCCGTGCACCGTCCAGCGGTCGGCGCCGCGCGCGGTCAGCCCCTCGCCGATGTACTCGATCACCGGGTGCGCGGCCGCGTTGAGGAAGTCGGCCGACCGCAGGTGCTCGTCGCGCACGGCGTTGCCGGTGTCGATGGAGGCGGCGTCGATGCGGGCGGTGACGCGGGAGCGCTCCACCGGCTCGGCGATCTCGATCCGCCCGGCGAACGACCTGAAGCGGCCCCGCACGCTGGACAGCCCCATGTGCCGGGCGACCGCCCCGACGCCGGAGTGCGCCGGGTCGATCGTCCACGGGCCGGGCGGCGGCAGCTCGGTGCCGCCCGCGCGGGCCAGCACCAGCGTGCCGAGGTCGGCCGCGCCCGAGCCGGTCACCATCAGCGTGCGGGCGGCGGGCTCGTAGCCGACCGCGGTGACGATGGCGGTGTAGGTGCCCGGAGGCAGCGGGTCCGAGCGCACCGTGCCGTCGGCGGCGGCCTGCGCGCGGGCCACCTGGCGGCCCTGCATGTCGGTGACGGTGACGACGGCCTGCGGGACCGCCCAGCCGTCCCTGGTGCGGGCGGCGGCGCGCAGGCCCTGGTCGGGAAGGTTCACGGCGCTCACTCGTCCGGGTGCCCGAGGACGAGGTCGTGGCCGTCCTGCCCGCCGCCGCCCAGCGTCAGCGCGGTGGCGACCGGCGGGTAGCCGGCGGCCGTCACGGTGTACCGGCCGCCGGTGAGGTCGCCGAACGCGTACTCGCCGTCGGGGCCGGTGATCGACATCGCGACCACGTTCCCGGCCGCGTCCACGAGCGTGACGCGGGCGTCGGCGACCGGGCGGCCGGCCCGGTCGCGGATCGTGCCGCGCACCCGCGCGCCCGGCGGCAGCTCGGCGTCCTGGCGGGTCTGGCCGTTGCCGGTGACCTCGACCGGGAGCGCGACCGGGCGGTGCGCGGCGGCGCTGACGGCGACGGTGTAGGCGCCCGCGGCGATGTCCTTGACCAGGTAGCCGCCGTCGGCCCCGGTGCGGACGGTGCCGACGACCTCGCCGCGCACGTCGGTGACCACGACCATCGCGCCGTCGACCGGGGCCCCGTCGGAGCCGCGCACCGTGCCCGCCAGGCCCCCGTTGCCCGCCAGCACCAGGTCGAAGTCCACGACCTTGTCGCCGACCACCAGCGTGGCGGCCTGCGGCTCGTGCCCGCCGGTCGCGGCGATCAGCACGTAGGTGCCGGGGCCGGGGGTGGGCAGCGCGTACGCGCCGTCCTGCTGGGTGATGGCGCGGCCGAGCTGGTGCCCGGTCACGTCGATCAGGGTGAGCGCGGCGGCCGGGACGGGGCTGCCGTCGCCGGTGCGGACCACGCCGCGGATCGGCGCGCCGCCCTTGGGCCCGGTGTCGAGCGGCGCGTACTCGCCAGAGGCGGCCGAGGCCGTCACGGGCTGCGCGGCCGGGGCCGGAGCGAGGCCGTTGGCGCCCTGGACCGGGGCGGTGGCGACCGCCACCAGCTCCTGGTCGGCCTTCTCGGCGCCCCGGGCGTGCCGGCCGCCCTGCTGGGCGGGCGCGGCCGCGGGCTCGGGCGGGCCCGCCTGCGGCGCCCCCTGCGCCGGACCGGCGGCCGCGGCGCGCGCCGCCGAGCCGCGCAGCGGCAGCTCCTTCAGGAACAGCACCGCCAGGAAGCCCAGGACCGCGATCGGCACGCCCACCATGAACACCGTCTCCAGCGCCCTGGTGAACGACTCCAGCACCACGCCCTTGAACGGCTCGGGCAGGTTGTGGACGGCGTCGGGCGAGCCGAGCGTGAGGCCCCCGCCCGCCGGAGGGCGGATGTGCGCGGCGGCCAGGCCGTCCTTCAGCTCGGCGGTGAGCCGGTTGGTGAGGATCGCGCCGAACGCGGCCACGCCCATCGCGCCGCCCAGGTTCCGGAAGAACGAGACGCCGGAAGTGGTGGCGGCCAGGTCCTTCAGGTCGGCGGCGTTCTGCGCGGCCAGGATCATGATCTGGAGCGTCAGGCCCAGGCCGAAGCCCAGCACCGCGACGTCGGCGCCGATGACCAGCTTGCTGGAGTCGACGTGCAGCTGCGACAGCAGGAACATCGACACGGCCACGCACAGCAGCCCAACCACCGGGTAGACCTTCCAGCGGCCGGTGCGGGTGACCAGCTGGCCGGAGACGGTGGAGGTGACGAACATCGCCGCCACCATCGGCAGCGTCATCAGGCCCGAGGCGGTCGGGCTCATGCCCTTGACGATCTGCAGGTACTGCGGCAGGTAGATCATGCCGCCGAACATCGCGATGCCCATGCACAGCGAGCCGACGCTGGTCAGCACGAAGGTGCGGTTGCGGAACAGCCGGGGCGGCAGGATCGGCTCGGCGGCGACGCGCTCGGCGACCACCGACAGGCCCAGCAGCACGACCGCGCCGCCGACCAGGCCGTAGGTCCAGGCCGAGTTCCAGTCGAACTCCTTGCCGCCCAGCGACAGCGCGAGCATCAGCAGCGTGGCGCTGCCGGTGATGGTGAACGCGCCGAAGACGTCGATGCGGGTGTCCCGCTTGACCTTCGGCAGCTTGAGCACCTTCTGGATCACCAGGAAGGCGACGATCGCCAGCGGGATGCAGACGTAGAAGCACCAGCGCCAGCCGAGGCCGTCGGCGTCCACGATGAAGCCGCCGAGCAGCGGCCCGGCGACGGTCGCGACGCCGAACACCGCGCCCATGTAGCCCGAGTAGCGGCCGCGCTCGCGCGGCGGGACCACGTCGCCGAGGATGACCTGCGCGAGGGCCGACAGGCCGCCGACGCCGAGGCCCTGCACGGCGCGGGCGGCGATCAGCTCGCCCATGTTCTGCGACAGCCCCGCCCCGATCGAGGCCACCACGAACAGCAGCAGCGCGCTCTGGAACATCAGCTTGCGGCCGAAGACGTCCGACAGCTTGCCCCACAGCGGGGTCGAGGCGGTCATGGTCAGCAGGGAGGCGCTGGCCACCCAGGACAGCTGGTCCTGCCCGCCGAGGTCGCCCACGATCGTCGGCAGCGCCGTGCCGACCACCGAGGTCGAGATCATCGCGGTCAGCATCGCCATCATCAGACCGGAGAGGATCTCCAGGATCTGGCGGTGCGTGTAGTCGACCGGCGCCGGCCCGCCGGCCGTCGCCGGACTCGGCGGAACCGCGTTCGCTTGCGCCACTGGGCCCCCATCGCATCAATTACCTGTGTTTTGCATATATGCTATGTAGACACTTGTTTACTTGCAACTCGGGGCGTCCGGCGGGGCCGGGGGCGGGGAGGGCATGGGACGATCGTGCGGGTGGAGACACCGGTGAAGCAGCGCCCCCGGCGCGACCGCGAGGCGACCCGGCGGCGGCTGCTGGAGGCGGCCCGCGACCTGTTCGGCGAGCACGGCTACGACGGGGTGTCGGTCCGGATGATCGCCGCGGCCGCCGACGCCAACCTCGCGCTGGTGCACCGCTACTTCGGCAGCAAGGCGGCGCTGTTCGCCGAGGTGCTGGCCGACGAGTCGCCGCTGCTGCGGGTGATCGAGGAGCCGAGCGCGGTGCCGCTGCCCCGGCGGCTGGCCGAGCACTTCGTCCGGCAGGCCCAGCAGCGCGAGGTCAAGCCGCTGTCGCGCATGATCGACCGCTCGTACGGCAACGCCGAGGTGCGCGAGATCCTGCGCGCCCACATGGAGCGGGTGCTGATCGACCCGCTGGCCGCCCAGCTCGACGGCCCCGACGCGCGCGCCCGCGCGACGCTGGCCGCCACGCTCATCATGGGCGGCGGGCCGATCCGGCGCCTCGGCCTGCACGAGCTGCGGTCGGGCGAGCCCGAGGACCTCACGCGCCGCCTCACGGGCATGTTCGAAGCAGCTTTGGTCTGAGCCGGTCCCAGGACCGTTCCGGTACGCCGGGAGGTGTAGCCGCGCCCCCTCCTCTACGGCCACGGGCGCAGGCGTGATCGGCACAGGGGCGGAGCGGGCGCCGTCCCCGCGCCCCATAGGCTTCTGCCCATGAGGCTGGGGGGAGCCGGGCGGCTCCGCAAGCGGTGGGAAGAGACCGGACGCGCCAAACGCTGGACGGCTGCGGGCGGCGCGGCCGTGGTACTGGCGGGCGGCGGCCTGCTGTGGGGCGCGGCGGCCGGCGGCGAGCCGTCCGTCACGGCGCTCCAGCAGCGCATCGACGTGCTGGACGGCCCCAAGGACGACCAGAAGGTCAGCCTCGACACCACCTTCTACCGCCCCGTCGGCCGCGCCAAGGCCCCGGTGATCCTGCTGGGGCACGGGTTCGGCGGCAGCAAGGACGAGGTGAAGGGCGACGCGCAGGCGCTCGCGCGCGCCGGGTACGGCGTGCTGGCCTGGTCGGCGCGCGGCTTCGGCAAGTCCACCGGCGAGATCGCGCTCAACTCCCCCGACTACGAGGTCAAGGACGTCCGCCAGCTCATCGACTGGGTCGCCAAGCGGCCCGACGTGCAGCTCGACGGCCCCGGCGACCCGCGCCTCGGCATGTCCGGCGAGTCCTACGGCGGCGCGATCGCGCTGCTGACCGCCGGGCACGACAAGCGCGTGGACGCCATCGCGCCGCGCATCACCTGGAACGACCTGCCGCAGGTGTTCTTCCCGAACGCGACCGGCGAGGGCCCCGGGACCGGCGTGTTCAAGAAGCTGTGGGCCGGGCTGTTCTTCACCAGCGAGTCCGGGCGGACCGCGTGCGGCCGGTTCCTGCCGTCGCTGTGCGAGATGTACCAGCGGGTCGCCGAGAACGGGAAGCCCGACGCCGCCGCCGTCGAGATGCTGCGGCGGTCGAGCCCCTCGGCGGTCGCCGACCGGATCAAGGTGCCCGCGCTGGTCGTGCAGGGCCAGTCCGACTCGCTGTTCCCGCTGGACCAGGGCGACGCCAACGCCCGCGCGATCGCCCGGAACGGCGCGCCGGTGTCCACCGTCTGGTACCAGGGCGGCCACGACGGCGGCGCCGAGGAGACCTCCCGGCTGCGCGGCCTGGTCCGCGACTTCTTCGACCAGCGGCTGCGGAGCGAGGGCGGCGGCGACCCGGCGTTCACCGTGACGCGGGCGGGCGGCATCGACTCCTCCACCCAGGAGGTGAACGTCGAGGCCGCCACCGCCGACGCCTACCCCGGCCTGAACGCCTCCCCGCGCACCCTCCCCCTCTCCGGCCGCGAGCAGACGATCCACAACCCCGCCGGCGGCTCCCCCGCCTCGATCTCCGCGCTGCCCGGTCTGGGCGCGCTCGGCAGCCTCGGCGACCTCGGCGGCGGCGCGCTGAGCGGCCAGTTCCCGGTGGACATGCCGGGGCAGTCCGCCACCTTCGACACCCGGCCGCTGGACGAGCCGCTCCAGCTCACCGGCGCGGCCACCGTGCGGATCAGGGTGACCGGCGAGGGCGACGTCCCGCTGTTCGCCAAGCTCTACGACGTCGGCCCGTCCGGGCAGGGCTCGCCCGCCCGCCGCATCGCCGCGCCGCTGCGCGTCGCGAAGGCGGGCGAGGGTCGCGAGGCCACCGTGACGCTGCCCGCGATGGACTACCGCTTCGACCGCGGGCACCGGCTGCGGCTGGTGCTGACCACCACCGACATGGGCTTCGCGACGCCCGCCAAGCCCGCCTCCTACAAGGTCGCGGCGGTGTCGGGGCTGACGGTCCCGACCGTCCCGGCGCTGCGCACGCAGGCCGCGCCGCTGCCCGCGTGGGTGTGGGCGCTGCCGCTGGTGGCGCTGGCCGTCGCGGCGGGCATCGTGCTGACGGGCCGCCGCCGCGACCCCGCGCCGGAGTACGACCCGGAGCTGGCCGACGTCCCGCTCCAGATCACCGGCCTGACCAAGGCGTACAGCAACGGGCACCGCGCGGTGTCGGACCTGTCGTTCCGCGTGGAGAAGGGCCAGGTGCTGGGCCTGCTCGGGCCGAACGGCGCGGGCAAGACCACCTCGCTGCGCATGCTGATGGGCCTGATCCTGCCGGACGCGGGCGAGATCAGGATCTTCGGCCACCGGGTGACGCCGGGCGCGCCGGTGCTGTCGCGGCTCGGCTCGTTCGTCGAGGGCCCCGGCTTCCTGCCGCACCTGTCCGGCCGCGACAACCTCGACCTGTACTGGCGGGCCATCGGCCGCCGCCCGGACGAGGCGCACCTGGAGGAGGCCCTGCAGATCGCCGGGCTCGGCGCGGCGCTGGACCGGGCCGTGCGCACCTACTCCCAGGGGATGCGCCAGCGCCTCGCCATCGCGCAGGCGATGCTCGGCCTGCCGGACCTGCTGGTGCTGGACGAGCCGACCAACGGCCTGGACCCGCCCCAGATCCGCGAGATGCGCGAGGTGCTGGTCCGCTACGCCGCGGCGGGCCGCACGGTGATCGTCTCCAGCCACCTGCTGGCCGAGGTCGAGCAGTCGTGCACGCACGCGGTCGTCATGTCCCGCGGCCACCAGGTCGCGGGGGGGCCGGGCGCCGGGCCCCCCCCCGGCCCCCGCCCCCGGGGGGGCGGCGTGCGGGGGAGAAAAGGTGCGGGGGGGCCAAGACCCCGACCCACACAGTCCGGGGGGGCGGCGGGCCGGGGGCGGGGGGGGCCCGCGGGGCGCCCCCCCCCCCCCCCGGGGGGGGCGGGGGCGCGCCCCCCCCCCGCCCGGGGGCGGCCCGGCCCCCCCCCCCCCGGGCCCCCCCCGGCCCGGTCGCCGAGATCACCGGGGCCGGCCGCCGGCTGGAGGACGCGTTCCTGGAGATCATCGGTGAGGGGACCCCATGACCGCGACCCTGAACGGCCGCGGCGGCGGCCCGGCGGCCCGCGCCGACGGCGGCGCGCCCGGCTACGACGTGCGGCGCACGCTGCCGCTGCGCGTGGAGGTCGTGCGGCAGTGGCGGCGGCGCCGGACGCTGGTGGCGTTCGCGATCCTGCTGGTGCTGCCGTGGGTGCTGGTCGCCGCGTTCAAGATCGGCGGCGATCCGGAGCCGGACGGCTTCCCGAGCCTGGTGGACGTGGCGACGGCGAGCGCGATGAACTTCGCGCTGTTCGCGCTGTTCGTCTCGACGGGCTTCCTGCTGGTGGTCGCGGTCGCGCTGTTCTGCGGCGACACCGTGGCGAGCGAGGCGGGCTGGTCGTCGCTGCGCTACCTGCTGGCCGCGCCCGTCCCGCGCGCGCGGCTGCTGCGGCAGAAACTGGTCGTCGCGCTCGGGTACGCGGCCGTCGCGGTGCTGGTGCTGCCGCTGATGTCGCTGCTGGCGGGCACGGTCGCGTTCGGCTGGGGCGAGGTGGAGCTGCCGACCGGCGGCGAGGTCGCGGTCGGCACGGCGCTCGGCCGGATGGGGATCATCATCGGCTACGCGCTGGTCAGCCAGCTCGTCGTGGCCGCCCTGGCGTTCCTGCTGTCGGTCACCACCGACTCCCCGCTGGGCGCGGTGGGCGGCGCGGTCGGCCTGGTGATCGTCAGCAACATCCTGGACGCCGTCACCGCCCTGGGCTCCTGGCGCGACCTCCTGCCGACGCACTGGATGTACTCGTGGATGGACGCGCTCCAGCCGCAGATCCAGTGGACGGGGATGGCCAAGGGCACCGCGATCTCGGTGGCGTACGCGGCGGTCCTGTTCGCGCTGGCCTTCCGCCGGTTCCGGAGCCGCGACGTGGTGTCCTGAGCGCCACTCTTCGTACCCCCGCCGCCACCCAAAGCAAACCCGGTTCCCCGAAATCGGTCGAACGGGCCGAGGTTGTCGCATAAGCTCGCGGAACCTCTCGTTCGACCCCCGCGTCGAACGAAAAGAGGCGGACATCGGCTCGATCACCGGGTTTGAACACCCGGCTCGACGGGGGAGATGATCACCATGGCACGGCAGCAGCTCGTCAAGCGCCCGAAACCGCCACGTCAACCGAGCCCGATCGATCTCAGGACGCCTTCGGGGCGTCTCCTGCCGTACTGACGGGACCACGACTTCACCGGGGCCTTCGCGCGTCCGCCCGACGCGCGGGGGCCCCGCCTTGTTCCAGCCCCCGGAGAAAGATCCCCCATGCCGGAAACCGCCCGCCTCCTGCTGCGCCCCCTGACCGGCGGCGACTTCGACGACTACGCGGCGATGCTCGCCGACCCCAAGGTGTCGGGCGGCCTGGCCGAAGCGGTCGGCGGCTCCCCCGACGACGCCTGGCGGAGCCTGGCGACCTTCATCGGCCACCGCGAGATCAGGGGCTACTCGCACTGGGCGCTGGTCGACAAGTCCACGGGCGCCTTCGTGGGCCGGGCCGGCCCCTGGCGCCCGCACGGCTTCCCGGGCCTGGGCGTGGGCTGGTGCCTGGCCAGGGCGCACTGGGGCAAGGGCTACGCCTCGGAGGCGGCGAAGGCGGCCCTGGACCACTGCTTCACCGACCTGGGCGCCGACGAGGTGATCTCGTTGATCCTGCCGGGCAACACGCGCTCGACCGCGGTCGCCGAGCGGATCGGCCACCGCCACCTGCGCGACACCGAGTACCGGGGCCGCCGCGTGCACGTCTACGGCCAGCGCCGCCCTACCTGAGCCGCGCGAGGAACCTCTCGCCCCGCACCACCACGCGCTCGACGAGCCCGAAGCCGACGACGGCGCCCTGGTCGCCGGTGGCGGTGAACCGGAACCCCAGCCGCCGCCCGTCGACCTCGATGAGCTCGGCGGCGACCCGGACCCGGGCCCCCACCGGGCTGGCGGCCCGGTGCTCCAGCTCGACCCGCGTCCCGACCGTGGTCTCCCCCTCCGCCAGCCGCCCGGCGACGGCCTGCACGGTGACGGCCTCGGCGAACGCCAGCAGCCGGGGCGTCCCGAGAACGGGGAGGTCGCCGCTGCCGACCCGCTCGGCGGTGTCCGCATCGGCGACCGTGAACACGCGCTCGGCGCGCAATCCGACGTCCATGCCGTTCATCATGGCCCCGTGAGGCGCGGGGGACGTAGGGTGGGCCCGTCGCCTCGCGGGAAGAGGGGCCGAGGCGCGCCTTCTTCACCCGGCCGTCCGCGACCAGCCCTTTCGCCATCGTGCTAATAGCCACCTGGCAAATAGGCACCCGCAAGGTTAAATCCGGTGACGAATCGTCATAGTGGCAGCTCAGAGAGTCATATTCCCTGCGGCCGGCCGAAACAAAAGCTACCTGCAAAGTGCCATATGGCTAACCGACCTATGTTTTTCTGCGCATGGCGTCCGGCATCAGGCAAAATCGTCCACAACGGCGTTCACCCTGAGGACGGCAGATGGTGCGGCTACGACGAGCCTCCCGAGCTCCGCGCAGGCCCGGATGCGCCTTCGTCTACCGGCTGCTGCTGGCCGTGGACCTGGAGAGGTACAGCAGGCTCGCCCCCCAGCAGCAGCTCACCGCCCAGGTGGACCTGCGGCGGCTGCTCGACGGGTGCGCGCGGCGCACCGGCCTCGGCCCGGACGGCTGGTACCGCCAGGTGGGCGGCGACGGGGAGCTGGTCGTGCTGCCCGCCGACAGCGACGTGCTGCGGGCGGTCGGCCCGTTCACCCGGGAGCTGGAGGACGCGCTCGCCGACCGGAACCGGCACCGGACGGCCGCGCCCCGCTTGCGGATGCGGATGGCCCTGCACCACGGCCCGCTGATCGAGGGCCCGCTGGGCCCGGCGGGCGACGCGCCGATCGTGGTGTCGCGGCTGCTGGACTCGGCCCCGCTGCGCCGCCACCTCAGCGAGCACCCGGAGCGCGACCTGGCGCTGGTGGTGTCCGACTCCCTCTACCGCGACGTGGTGCAGAGCGGCTTCTGCGAGCTGAACCCGGCGACGTTCAGCGCCCTGGAGGTCGAGATCAAGGAACGCCGCTACCGCGGCTACGTCCACGACGCCGGCGCCGCCGCGCCGGAACGGCCGCTGGTGCTGCGGACCGGCGGCTGAGCCGTCAGCCCGCCGGCCGCCGGATCGTGCGCGCCAGAACGCTCCACTGCGCCCGCGACAGCTCCAGGACCACCTCGCCCGGAGCCCGCGAGTCGCGGATGAGGACCGCGTCCCCGCGCCGGGCGACCTCCACGCAGTCGGTCCCCCCGCTCCGATGACTCTTTCGCCAGATCAGCCGTGCTCGCTCCAAGGCCGGCACACCCCTTTCTCCAACCGTCGAGTCGCCGCGGCGCGGTCGTCGGGAACTCAGGGGCATAACCTCAGGGGGAAATGTCGGGAGAGCGCAAAGGGCCGGACTCCGCCTTTGGTGAACGCCGTCAATCTCGGCCACCTCTCCCGCCGGACTTCAGAGCCCACCCACAACGCCGTGTTGCACTCTGTCAAGGTCAGAGTGTAAGCGTTGCCCGCAGATCAGGCCATAGCGGAATCAGCGCGCCGGGAAGCGCTCAGCGGGATTCCACGAGCGTGTTGAGCAGGACCGCGGACCCTTCCGGCCCAAGGGACAAACCGCGCAACTGCTCGAACCGCTCCCGGTAGCGCACGATCTCCTCGCGGTAGTCGCGGCCGACCAGATCGCCCTGCCCGCTCTCGACGTAGAGCACGTCGTCGTCCTCCGGCTCGGCGAACTCGATGACCTTGAACGACCCCAGCATCCCCGGGTGCGCGCCCGAGTCGATCGGCACGATCTCGATCGTCACGTGCGGCCGCTTGGCCATCTCCAGCAGGTGCGCCCACTGCGCGCGCATGGCCACCGGGCCGCCGACCCGCCGGCGGATGGCCGCCTCGTCGAGGATGAAGAAGAACTGCGGCGGGTTGTCCCCGTCGAAGATCTCCTGCCGGCGCATCCGGACCTCGACCAGCTCGGCGACCTGGTCGTCCGGCAGCTCGGGCCGGAGCACGGAGATGACCTCCTGCGCGTAGGCGCTGGTCTGCAGCAGCCCGGGGACGATCAGCGGCTGGAACTCGCGGGAGACGCGGGCCGCCGACTCGTAGCCGATGAGGTCGATCAGCTGGGAGCCGAGAATCCGCCGGTAGGAGCTCCACCAGGCCTGCTCGCGCGCCGCCCTCGCCAGCGCCAGGAACTCCGCCACCCGCTCCTGGGTGACGCCGTAGAGCTGGAGCAGGATCTTGACGTCCGTCACGGCCACCCGGACCGTTCCGCCCTCGATGCGGATGACTTTGGAAAGCGACCATTCGAGGTCTTTGGCGACCTGCTCCTGGGTCAGCCCGGCGGCCTCCCGGGCCTTGCGAAGCTCGATTCGCAGCCGTCGCTGATGCACCGTCGGGCTGTCCGGCATAACCCGCCCCTTCCCCAGTGCCCGTCGCCAGGCGGCAGTGTGCGACCTTGCAAAGTGCTCAGGTCGTTCAGACTAGTGGATGGCAAAGCCGGATGGGGGTGCCCGGACGTTTCCTTCCACAGGCCGAGGGAGGACTGACGTTTCACCCTCCGGCGACCCCGACATGGAACGATAAAAAGCTCTAAATCCACTAGATAACGCACGAAGGAGCGGGCATGCCCGGACCACTCGCGGGACTCCTCTACGAGATCGGACTTCTCAAGCGCTACAAGCGCACCGGCTGGCTCGTCGCCGGCGTCACCGATCCCGAGAGCGTGGCCGACCATTCCTTCCGAACCGCGATCATCGCCGCCGTCCTGGCCGCGCAGGAAGGCGCCGACCCCGAGCGCGCGGCGTTCCTCAGCCTGTTCCACGACACGCAGGAGACCCGCCTCACCGACCTGCCGTACCTGGCCAAGCCCTACGTGACCAAGGCCCCGAACGAACGGGTGACCGCCGACCAGACGCGCGACCTGCCCGCCCCGGTGGCCGCGCTCATCTCAAGGACCGTGACCGAGTACGAGTCCCAGGAGACCCCCGAGTCCCGCTGCGCCCGCGACGCCGACAAGCTGGAGTGCCTGATCCAGGCGATCGAGTACCGCGACCAGGGCAACCGGAACACGCAACCGTGGATCGACAGCTCGTTCGCCCAGCTCAAGACCACCACCGCCAAGCGCCTGGCGGAAGAGGCCCTGAGCACCGGCTCTCTGGACTGGATCCACAACGCCCTGGACACCTGAACGAGATCACCGCCCCCGAGGCGGCTCCACCACCAGTAGTCCTGGGTTCACGTCTTGCCCTCCATGCGGACGACGAGCCCTACCTGGACGAGCCCCCGCCCCGCAGATCAAGAAAGCCGACCACCAGCCGTGAGCCCACGAACCACTCTGTCGATCTTCCTACCAGGCTGCGGCCTCACTCTTCTTCACCCAGACTTCGCTGCCGCTCACGCCCCGTGGCGAAGTACCTGGTGACGTACTCGTCCTGATCGAGATCGCTCGCGCGCATCAAGGAGAAGACCTCGGTCCCTTCGGTGATGGACGCGCCGTCACCGATGAAGTACGCCTGGGCCAGTCCCAGGTACTGTCCGTCACATACCGTGGCGTAATCCAGAGCCTCGGTTTCGGCTTTAGCGATGGCCTCGTCAAATGAGGAGGCGCGCCAGACGGTGATGCTCTCTTCGTACAGTCGCTCGTCGCCCTGCGGCCAGAAGATGACGCAGCGCACGCCGTACCAGCCGGATCTATCCATCCGCATCAACGGCAAAGCGAGACGACGTTCTAACGTCAGCCACCAGTCTCATCCCCAAGAGCTGCAAATCGACGCCTCTCCAACGCACGTTGGAACCGCTACGAATACCGATCGCGAAACTTACGGAAGAGGGCGGCCATCTCGTCGGTCATCCAGTGCACGACGGTGCCCTTCCCGTCCACATATCCCAGCACCAGCAGTAGCGACGGCCGACCGCGGCGCCCCTCCCGAACGTCCAGCCTCTGCGCCAGTTCGTCTCCGCTGAACTCCCGGCCCGGCTCGTCGATCAGGACTGAGAACAGCGCCCTGGCAGTATCACTGAACCTGTCCCAGGCGACTTCGGTGATGCCCTCGTCTCCGCCACTCCATTCGGCCAACCCACAGTCGGCGGCGTCCCCTGTCTTGACCACAGCGATCATCTCAACCGGCGGCACGAGCACGGAGCACGAAAAAACCCCAAGAGCCGCCCTTCGAGCACCTTCACGTCAAGTCCCCGCCACCTCGCCCGGACAGCCCCTACCTCCCGAAGATCATCGGGCAGCACGCCGGATACCTCAAGGGAAATTCGCGATACCCCCTTCACCCCAGACGTCCTCAATCCCAAACCGAGCACCAGCGAAATGGCACGAACCACGAAGTCAGCGAACTAGACCCAGCACAAACCGCCGTCCATTTCCGGCCACACCAGGGGCACCCTTTCCGGCGGTACGGTGAGGGCGTGATCAGTTGACCTTGCCCGGCTCACGACGGTCGGGCGGCATCGCCGGGAGCAGACCGTGCGGATCAAAGGCAAGGGCCGGGGAGCGCCCGACGCGGAATCGCCCTGGGACGAGATCGTCCCGTTGCTGTGGATGGGCGGCCACCACTATCGGGACCCCGTCGGGGCACGGGTGCCGGTCATCGTGGGCGGCGAGTTCGACCTGGTGATCAGCCTGTACGTGCGCGATGGGCACGGCCCGGACGCCGGGGTCGAGCACCTGCGCGTGGAGGTGCCCGACGGACCGCTGAGCGCCGAGCAGATCGAGGACGTCTGCCGCGCGGCCGAGCTGGCGGTGGAGTCGGTCGGAGACGGCCGGCGCGTGCTGGTCCGCTGCCATTCCGGGTACAACCGGTCCGGCCTGGTCGTCGTCCAGGCCCTCACGCTTCTGGGCCACGACACCGCAGAGGCGATCTCCCTGGTCCGCCGGCGCCGATCAGAATGGGCGCTGAACAACCCGCTGTTCGTCGACTACCTGAACACCGGGCTCGACGTGGCGCGCCTGCTGACCGGCCTGGAAGCCTGACCCGGCCCGATCAGGACTGCTGAGACGGGAGCACGCAGAACTCGTTGCCCTCAGGGTCGGCGAGGACGACCCACGGGGAATCGCCAGGCTGCCCGACGTCGACACGAGCGGCACCGAGGGCGATGAGACGTTCGACCTCTGCTTCCTGGTCGTCGGGCCTGAGGTCGAGATGCAGGCGGTTCTTGGTGACCTTGGCGTCGGGCACGCGGATGAAAGCCACCCAGAACGTCGTCTGCTCGTCCTTGGCGATGAACTGGGTGCCGTCCTCCCATTCACGCCGCACCTTGTAGCCGAGCGCCTGCGACCAGAAGTCGGCGAGACGACCGGGATCGGCGCAGTCGATCGAAACGGCGAGCAGGTCGCTGCCCAAGAGATGCCTCCCAAGAGAGCGGAGTTCCAGACCTAGCCAACGTAGACGCGATCAGAAAACGGGACCCGCCCACCGACGCTTTTCAGGCGGGTCCGTTCTTCAGTCGATCCCGTATGTAGCTGAGGACGTGCCCGTCACAGGCGCCGAAGTTCGTGCCCGTCCGATCGGTCACCGTGAACTCGGGCTCCTTCTCGCAGGAAGGACCACCCCACGCACACCTGCCGTCGGCACTCTTGGTGCCCGCGGTGAAGTCGCCGCGCTCCCAGAACTTGATCTCCAGCAAAGCCACCGCGCCTCCGATCACCCGGCGACGGCCGCGCATCGACCGCAGGACGCACGCCGCCCACGACGCCGATTCAACACCGTGCAGGAGCCGAAGGCAGGCGAAACTTAGAGACCGGGGTCACTCAGCCGGGGCCACGCCGATCGGGCAGGACAGGCCCGTGCCGCCGATGCCGCAGTAGCCGTTCGGCTCCTTGTGCAGGTACTGCTGACGCCGAGCCGCGAACTCGCCACACTGAATCAGCACGAAGCGGATCCGCGTCGCCACCATCTTCGAGATCGTTCTCACCGAGAACGCGAGTCCCCGACCAGACCGGCGAGTCGTTGCGGGACGCGGCATGAGCACTTCGGAGCCCCGAAGCTGCCGCCCGAACTGGCCGCCGCCGTGGAGCGCGCGCTGGTACCAGATGATCCGCTCGGCTGGCGGCTGCGAACAACTCGTCCGTCTGCGCGGCGAACGCCTGACCCTGGATGGTGAGACCGGCGGGCTGATCGAGTCCTACAGCACCGCCGACGAGCCACCGGATACCTGATCACCGCGTGCGGCAACCGTCGCGCATCACGCTGCGCCGCCTGTGCCGAGGTCTACCGCGACGACACCTACCACCTGATCATCACCGGCCTGACCGGCGGCAAGGGCATCAGCAACGAGGTCAGCAGCCACCCGAGGGCGTTCCTCACCCTGACCGCCCCGTCCTTCGGCGCGGTCCACGCTCACCGGCCTGCGGCCGGGGGCAAGTCGCAGCCATGTCGGCCGCGCAAGGATCGTCCGCTCTGCTCCCATGGACGCCCGGAAAGATGCGGACGACGACACGGACCCGATGACGAGATGCTCGGGCAGCCGATCTGCATGGACTGCTACGACTACCCGGCCGCCGTGCTGTGGAACGCCCACGCCCCCGAACTGTGGCGTCGCCTCACCCTCGCAGTCCCCAAGCTGATCACCGCCGAACTCGGCATCACCCACAAGCAGCTCCGCCGCCAAGCCCGCCTCTCCTACGCCCGCGTCATCGAATACCAGCGACGCGGCCTCATCCACTTACACGCTGTCGTCCGCATCGACGGCCCCGAAGGCCCCGATCAGCCCCCGCCTCCATCGGCGACCCCAGAACTGCTAGAACGCGTCCTCAGAACCGCTGCCGGACAAGTGCACCTACCAGTCCCGCACCCCGACGGAGAGAGTTCACCGCTCATCCTGACCTGGGGCCGGCAACTGGACGTGCAGCCCATCAGAGTCGCCGCTGAACTGGAGGGCATGGCCGACAAGCACGTGGCCCGCTACATCGCCAAGTACGCCACCAAGGGAGCCGAGGACTCCGGCACCGTCGACCGACCGGTCCGCTACGCCACCCAGATCAACAGCCTCAAGGTCTCCGGCCACGCCCGCCGCATGATCTGGACCTGCTTCGCCTTGGCCGACCTGCCCGAGTATCACGACCTGCGCCTACGCCAGTGGGCCCACATGCTCGGCTACGGCGGACACTTCTCCTCCAAATCCCGCCGTTACTCCGTAACCCTCACTCAACTCCGCCAGACCCGAGCTGAGCACGCAGCCAAAGCGGCGCGCCAAGCCGAAGATCTCCCCGAACCCGATCCCCACCGGCCCACCGTCACGATCGGGCAGTGGAAGTACTCAGGCAGCGGCCTCCTGTACGGCGAGCACTTCTGGGCGGAACAAGCCCGCAACCGCATCCAGAAGGCCCGAACGATCCGCAACCAAGTCACCGAACGTGACCAGGACCGACAGGCAAGCTGACCCGGACCGTCCCACGTCGAGAAGTTTCATTACAGGGTCAAGGGCGGCCCGCTGACGCGGCCCGCCGGCGGCCGCCCGCCCCGGCGCGCCGGGCGTGCGGCCTGTTCCGTCCGGTCCCGCCGCACCGCGACGCTCGGCCGCTGTGCACAGCACCAACCGTCTTTGCTCCTCGACAGCGATCAGCAAGCTGGTGATGGTCCGGAGGTGAACACTCCGACCGATTCAACTGGAAGAGCCCGCGAGCGTCCCCCTCGTCAGACGGCACGCCAGGCAGCGCAGTCACCGACGAAGAGAGAGACGTACGGGGCTACCTGCGTTTCCTCACACGACGGACGTGGTCTTGCAAGTCAGACGCGCCGTCTGCGCCCGCACGCGGCGCTCAAATCCAAACAATAGAATTCTATCGGTTCTGTTCGCTGGGAGAGGTACACTGCTGTCCATTATCCGGAGACGAACACTCCGGCCGATTCAACTGGAGGGCCCAGCGTGCTAACGCGAGAGCTCCACCGGTACACGGTTTGAGTGTGCTCCCCGGATGCAGCTCAGGGTCGACATGTAACTCCATGTCGACCCTGAGGGCAGCCGCGTAGGGGTGGCGGCCTGCTAAAGCGCCAGGTGTGCCACCACCTGGAGCAGGCCGATCAGAGCAGTCAAGAAGCTGATGGCGAGGGTCGCCGCCTCCACGTACCGTCTAAAAGGCTTGCGCTTACGCTTCTTTGCAGGTCGCTGCTTCCGGGGCATGATCTTTTCCTCCTTTGAGTTTGACCTTGGGGCGCCCCAAGCAGGTCAGAGGAAGAGAGACCCTGCCCTTCAGCAACTACGCAGTATGCCCGCTCATGATAGGGCGAATGATTGCTCTACATCTCAGTTTTCGCGATTGTATGTCCCTAGTTCCTAACTTGAGCATGCTCGAACCGGAAGGCGCATCGGGCACGCAGCCCAATCGCGACCGTCCAGCCTGCGGGACCGCCGAGACGTGGAATGCAGACTGGCGGCCGAGCCGGTGCAGCTTCATGGGCAGGAGGGTTGGGCGAGCTCGAACCAGAGGGCGCGCCGCCCTCTGGACTCCTCGCGGGCCGGAGCACATGATCGCGCGAAACTGTCTGTCACACATGACGATCGTTCGCGCGATCATGCACTCCGGATCGGGGCTGCGGTGGGCGGAGCGTGCTACCGCAGGTGCTAACGACAGCCGTGGACGAGGCTGGACGACCTTGGGAGCGAGAGGTGTCGATAAGGCTGTTCCAGCAGGTCAGTGAACAAAAGTGGACGTCCGTGGATCTTGTTCGTCGGACTCGTAATGAACAGGTTGCCGGTCCGGCTCTAAACGGATGACTACGGACCGGACTGCCGAAATCTAGATAGCGCGGGGCGGGTGCGTGGTGGGGCCCGTCCACCGTGCTGCGGGGGCTGTGAACGGCCGCCCGCGCTTTGCGCGTGCGGCCTGGGGGCCGTTCGCAGCGCGGGCCCCGCCCACAACCTCCTCACACCGTGGACGGCCCGCACCCGACGCGCCCCGCAAGTCCAGGTCACGCCCCGCGTGGAAGCCGCTTCGGCGTTGCCACGCCATAGATGCCTACGAGCGCTTCTCTATGCCAGCGCTCAGCACTTCGTTGATGTGCGCGGTCAGCATGCGTGTGTTCAACCTCTGCTGCCGTCCCAGCCGGTAGAGGAAGTCGAGTTCAGGCAGGAAGTATCGGCGGTGGTTGCCAGGCGACTGTTGGATCACCGAGATCAGTCCGCTGTTGGCCCAGCGCCGCAAGGTGGCCGTGGAGACGCCGGCCACTGCGGAGGCGAAGCCGGGCTCAGACCATGGGCCGCGTGAACTGTCGCAGTACAGGATGGCGATCCATCCCCACCGGCTGATCTGTGGAGGTGGAAGCGTCATGTGCGTGCTCGGCGGGAGTAGGGGCCCGTCCAGGTGGCGACGTAGACGATCGCTTCACGCAGTTCCCTGGGACTGTCGGCCTCCACCAAGCGCAGACCGCCGCGTCGCAGCGGCACCACCGCCCACCACGAACGAGTGGTCAGGCCGAACCAGGCCCGTATGCCGGGGAACTCCGCTTCCATGCCCGAGGCCGCCCACTGCTCAGCCTCCGGCATCAACGCCGTCACCCGGGCGTCCCATCAGAAGGGACCGCCAAGACATGTCGGATTCGGTCGGCCGCGGTTTCCGTGTCGAACAGAGGACACAGCGGTTCCAGGTCCGGAGCTGCGTTGCGGTCGGGGTTCATCCAAGCCCAGTGCCACCACAGGGCGTCGTCCGGGCCGTGGGGACGGCACCACACCTCCTGTTGAAGGCCGGGGCTCAGTGCTTGTCCGCGTGCGTCGTCCGGGTCGGGTTCACCGGCCGGGTTCCGGGCTCCCACGGCTCCGTGACCGAAGACCTTTCCGACCAGGCCGCGCGCTTCGAGTGCGGAGACCAGAGCCTTCGCCTCGTCATGCCAGCCGCTGAACCGTGAATTCGTCCGCGCTTTCACGTCCATGTCACGGGACGCTATTGACCCAGCTCAGAGCCAACAATGGCACTCTGCGCTTGACGATTCGCGAAGTGCCACCCAGCGTCAGAGCGGCAGGTGGACGAAGTCCGCAAGCTCCCGCATGTCCGGCGTCAGCGTCCTGCGGCGAGAAACGATCTGATCCAAAATGTCCCGGGCGTAGCGCTGGTTGGAGATCCATTCCGGGGCGTCGTGGCGGATGCCCTGGAGGAGATCGAACGCTTCTGCGTGCTGGCGGAGCTGGACACGGGCCTTGGCCACGTCCAGGAGGTGACGGTTGCGGTTGTTGGACGTGGGCCGCAGGTCGTTCACCGGGATGGCCTGCGACATGGCCAGCACGCGGTCTGGACGGTCTTCCACCATGGCGTTCTCGGTGCGCTTCATGGCCACGGTCAGCGGGCCGAAGGCGCGGAGGAAGTCGTTGGCTGGGGAGTACTCGCCGGCCATGGCCACGGCCGCCGTGCGTGCCAGGCGGATCGCGTCTTCGGCGTCGCCAGGTTGGTTGTTGCGGACGGCCGCCGCCGAGTGCCGGACCAGCAGCCAGCCCCAGGCCGACAGCTCTGCCATGGTCGCCTTGGACATGCGCGGTTCGATCTCGTCTGCCCACCGCTCCACCAGGGACAGCGTGTCGGGTAGCCGTCCTTGCCTGATGAGCAGCCAGGCCAGGGTGTTGACGATGGCCGCCGCGTCCAAGCGGTCGGATGCGTCGTCCAGTGCCCGCCGCAGGGCCAGATCGGCCGCCTCGAACTGGCGTGTCTGGGTCAGCAGCCAGCCTGTGTGGTGGAGCAGGCGAGAGCGGACCTGCCTGCCTTCCGAGCCGAGTGCTTCGGCGTCCCGGAGGAGCGGGGGCAACAGGACGGCTAGTTCTGCGTACCGGTCCTTCGCGAAGAGGCGGATCGACGATTGCAGCGTGCTCGCCACGCCTTCCACCGTCGGCTCATCGGGGGTGCCGTCGGCGGGGAGGCCGTGGAGCGCCTTGCGGACGGAGACCCATTGATCGGTGGTCGAGGTGCGGGGATCTTCGGTGTCGGCGCGATCGATCAGATCGGATGTCGGCACCTTGAGCGCGACGGCGAACTTGCGCAGCGTCTCCACTCGGGTGTCTTCCCGCTCGCCCTGTTCCAGCTTCCTGACCAGGGAGAGGGAGACTCCGGCGAGGCCGGCCAGCTCTCGTTGGGTGAGTCCCCGGCGCTTGCGCACTTCTTGGAGACGACGCCCGACGTTCCGAGTGCTCATGCCTCCAGGCTAAGCACTCCGGTCCCGAAGGAGCAGGGCATCAACTGCACGGGCGGAACTTGCTCGGGATCGTTAGGAGTCAGCACAAAGCCGACTCCGCAAGGAAAGGGCGAAGGCCCCGGCGTCTCTGGTCACCGGGGCTTCGCGCAGATCACGCCCTACTCGGCGGGAGCTACACCGATCGGGCAGGACAGGCCCGTGCCGCCGATGCCGCAGTAGCCGTTCGGCTCCTTGTGCAGGTACTGCTGGTGGTAGTCCTCGGCGAAGTAGTAGTCGGTCGCCGGGGTGATCTGGGTCGTGATCGGGCCGTAGCCCGCGCCCGTCAGCACCTGCTGGTACGCCTCGCGGGACGCCTCGGCCTCCTGGCGCTGGGCCTCGGTGCGGGTGAAGATCGCCGAGCGGTACTGGGTGCCGACGTCGTTGCCCTGGCGCATGCCCTGGGTCGGGTCGTGCGACTCCCAGAAGACGCGCAGCAGGTCGCCGTAGGAGACCTTCGCCGGGTCGTAGACGACGCGCACCGTCTCGGTGTGGCCGGTGCGGCCGCTGCACACCTCCTCGTAGGTCGGGTTGGGCGTGTAGCCGCCCTCGTAGCCGACGCTCGTGGACAGCACGCCCGGGGTCTGCCAGAACTTGCGCTCGGCGCCCCAGAAGCATCCGAGGGCGAACTCGGCGATCTCGGCGCCGTCGGGGTAGGGCGGGGCCAGCGGGCCGTCCAGCACCTCGTGGCGGGGCGGGACGGGCATGGGCTCTTCGCGGCCGGGCAGTGCCTGGTCGGGTGAGATCATCTCGGTCTTCGCAAATCCGAACACCCTTGCAGGTTATGCGCCCGGAGGGCCGGTCGGCACCCCGGCGGCCCTCCGGCGCGCCAGGGCGCCGGAGGGCCCGGCGGTCACCGGGTGGTGGCGGTGGTCCGCGTCTGGGACGGCTGGGTCGGGATGTCGGCCTTCTCGACCTCGATGCGCTCCTTGGCCAGCGTCTCGCGGACGGTCTGCTGGGTCTGGGCGCTCTTGCGGCGCAGCCGGATGCGCTCGACGGGCACGGCGACCTTGGTCACCATCAGGCGCTCGCGGTACAGGATCATCTCCTGCTCGTCGGCGGCCATGTCGTGCCGCCCCACGCGGCCGTTCTCGATGGGCTCGCGCACGACCTCGAAGTCCTCGGTGAGCAGGCCGACGGTCTGCTCGTAGGACTCGTTCTCCACCACCTTGCGGATTCTGACGCGGCCGGCCTCCTCGGTCTGCTTGGTCACGCTGAGCCGCTCCTCGTAGCGGGTCACCTCGACCTCGTCCTTGTCCCTGTGGCGGCCCATGTCCTCCCGGTCCTGCCGGGTCACGCGGGCGGTCTCGCCGGTCGCCGACGTGCGGGACGTCGTCGCGGGCGGGTTCGCGGTGGCCCTGGGCACGGCGGCGGCCGCCTGGGGCGCGGCGGACGTGGTCGCCCGCGCGGTGGTGGACTTCAGCGCCCCGTGCGGGCCGCGGTCGTAGTACTGGACGAGCGTCGCCTCGTCCTGCGCGGTCAGGCCGTTCTCCAGGTCGACCTGCGGGCTGTCCTTCACCGTGTCCCGGCCCATCGGGACGGCGATGCCCTCGCCCGACGCGCGCGCCCCCGCGTACGGCACCACCCGCTCCCGCATGCCGAACGGGCCGGACTTCACCACCAGCCACTCAGGCTCGCCCGAGCCCTCGGCGTGCACGATCTGGGAGACCGTGCCGATCTCCGCCCCGTCCTCGCCGACGACCTGCTTGCCGATGAGACCGCTCTCCTGCGTCGTCATGGCGTTTCCTCCCCCTGGGAATCGCACCGTCTCTGGTGAGGACTACCCGTGAGCGCGGGGCGACAATCTGTTGAGATCGCCCCCCGGGGGATTTATGCCGCACGTTTGCTCAGCGGCGGACCAGCAGGTACGCGCGGGTCGTCTCGGCCTCGCCGGGGTAGGGCCCGCGCTCGACGTAGGCGTCCACGGCGAACCCGGCGTCCTCCAGGGCGGTGGCGATCTCGGGCCGCGGGTAGAACTGGAAGTCCAGATCGACCGCGTGCTCCCACCAGCGGTCCAGGTGCCGCACCTCGTCGCCCAGGTGGAAGCCCACCAGCAGCCGCCCGCCGGGCTTCAGGACGCGGTGGAACTCGGCGAACACCCGCGGCAGCTCCGCCGGCGGCACGTGGATGATCGAGTAGAACGCGGCGATCCCGCCCCACGCCCGGTCGGGCACGTGCAGCTCGCGCATGTCCCCGACGTGGAAGCCGATGCCGGGGTGGTGCCGGGCCGCGATCTCGACCATCCGGGGCGACAGGTCGACGCCCAGCACCGGGGCGCCGCGGTCGTGCAGGTAGCGGGCGACCTGGCCGGGGCCGCAGCCGAGGTCGGCGATCGGCCCGAGGCCGCCGACCTGGCCGGCCAGCAGGTCCAGCAGGGCGCGGTCGAGGGGCTTGCCCGCCAGTTCCCCCAGCATCCGCTCGGCGTAGGCGTCGGCGACCTCGTCGTAGCTGTCCCGCGTGCTCATCCGTCCCCCGTCAGCAGCATGATCTGTTTTGGCTGCTTACATCCTGCTAGATTGCGGCTTGTGGTGAACCGTCGCGGAATGCTATTCGGCATCGCCGCCTACGCGCTCTGGGGCCTGTTCCCCCTGTACTGGCCGCTGCTGAAGCCCGCCGGTGCCGTCGAGATCCTGGCCCACCGGATCATGTGGTCGCTGGTGGCCGTGGCCGCGATGCTGGCCGTCCGCCGCCACTGGGGCCGGCTCCGCGCCCTGACGCGCCGCCAGGCCGCCCTGCTGGCGGCCGCCGCGGTGCTCATCACCGCCAACTGGGGCACCTACATCTACTCGGTCAACACCGGCCACACCATCGAGGCCTCGCTCGGCTACTTCATCAACCCGCTGATCAGCGTGCTCTTCGGCGTGCTGGTCTTCCGGGAGCGGCTGCGCGGCTGGCAGTGGCTCGCGGTCGGCCTGGGCACGCTCGCGGTGGTCGTGCTGACCTTCGACTACGGCCGCCTCCCGTGGATGGCGCTGGTGCTGGCCTTCTCGTTCGGTACGTACGGGCTGGTCAAGAAGTTCGCCGACATGCCGTCGGCGGAGAGCCTGGCGGTCGAGACCGCGGTGCTGTTCGTGCCCGCGCTGGCGTTCACGCTGGTGCTCCAGGCGCGCGGCGACGCCGCCTTCGGGCACGAGGGCCCGGCGCACGTGGCGCTGATGGTGGGCGCCGGGGTGGTCACGGCGTTCCCGCTGATGCTCTTCAACTCCGCCGCGACCCGCGTGCCGATGAGCACCATCGGGATGCTCCAGTACCTGGCGCCGGTCCTGCAGTTCATGATCGGCCTGCTGGTGCAGCACGAGGAGATGCCGGCCAGCCGCTGGGCGGGGTTCCTGCTGGTGTGGGCGGCGCTGGCGGTCCTGACGGCCGACGGTCTGCGCGCCGGCCGCCGGGCCCGGCGGGCGGCCCGCGTCGAGCCGGTCCCGGTGGCCGAGGGCGCCGGCTGACGGCACTTTTTCGGCGTTGCGGGCAACTTTTCCGGGTTTGGCGACATCTCTAGAGTCAGCAAGCCCGACCCACTAAAGTGCCGGACGTCACACCGCCTGCATGTTTGAACGAGGAGCCCCCCTTGCGCCTGCTGAGCTTCGCCGCCCTCGGAGCGGCTCTGGTCACGGCGGGCCTGGTGGTCCCCACGGCGGGCGAGGCGACGGCCGCGGCGTCCAAGCGCGTCGCGGTCAGTCCGAAGACGGCGCAGCCGGGGCAGCGGGTGGAGCTGCGGGTGCCGGGCTGCGCGGTGGGCCCGCAGCGGCACTGGGCGTCCTCCCCCGCCTTCGCCCGGAACGTGACGCTCGGCGGCAAGGCCGACTTCGGCACCGGCGTCGTGACGCTCAAGAAGGGCCTGCAGGCCGGCTCCTACGTCGTCACCGCGCACTGCGGACCGCGGACGGTGACCGGGAAGGTCAAGGTCTCGACCCGGCGCTCGTGGCCGACGCTGCTGCCGACGCCGCTCAACCCCGAGGCGGCCCGCAGCACGCCCTGAGGTTCTGGCGCCGCCCGTGGGCGCCCACCGCAAATAGCCCGTCCGGAAGCGTCCGGCGGGCTTTTTCTTTCGCCCGGATCGCCTCCGGGAAAGGCGCGCGGGCACGCTTCCGACTTCACTGCGGTGGTGACATTCCAGCACTCGCCTATGTCAAGTCATCTCGAATAGTGGAACGCCTCAGAAAAGGTGACCGAGATCACCTGTAGGTGCATTAATTTTCTACCACCCTGCCTCTTGTTAACAGTTTTCCACCGTGTGATACTCCCCAGAACCTCCCATATCGCCCATGCTTCACAAAAACACCTAAAGAGGAGGCGGCCAGGCCGTCACCCCCCGCGGCGCCGGTCCCGGTCTCCACTCCGTCCTGAGGGGCATCCCGCATGTCAATCGATATCGGTCCGGCACCAGCCGCTCGGAAAGCCAGAGACTTCCCGCTCTACCGAACCGCCGCCGGAACCGGCCGGGACCTCCCGGGGCACATCGATCGCTCCGGCCGCGCGGCCGCAGGGGAACCGGTCCGACTCGACCTCGACGCCTCCCTCTACAACCAGGCCCGGCAGGTGTTGCGGCGGTTCGGCCGTGGCGCCTGTCCCTCCGGTGGCGGCGATCAGTGGGGGGCGTTGTGACGACGAACTCCACCGAGGCGCCCCGGACCCGGCCCGCGTCGTCTACGTGCGCCGGCTTCCCGGACGTGGCACAGGCGGCCGACAGGCTCGTGGCCGGACTCCTGGCCGAACCGTGGGGCCACTCCTCGCCGTCGGTGTATGAGACCGGACGGCTGGTGTCGCTGGCCCCCTGGCTGACCGGCCATGCCGAGCGGCTGCGGTTCCTGGTCGAGTCCCAGCGCCCCGACGGTTCCTGGAGCGCGCCCTCCCCCGCGTACGCGCTGGTCCCCACGTTGAGCGCGACCGAGGCCGTGCTCTCGGCCATCGCCGCCGGAGAGACCGCCGTCGAACCGGCCGTGCTGGCCAAGTGCGCGGCCCGGGGGCTGGAGGCCCTGGCCGGACCGCTCGCGGATCCGCCGAACCTGCCGGACATGCCCGCGATCGAGCACATCACCCCGGCGCTGATCGCCCGGATCGGGCGATTGCTGGACCGGATGCGGGAACGCCCGCCGGCCGGGCTGGAGCACTGGGTGACGGCAGGCCCGCCGCCACCGCCCGCCGGGATGGACGGCGCGCTGCTGCCCGTCATCGGCGACCTGCTGGAACGCGGCATCGAACTGTCGGAGAAGTTGCTGCACGCGCTGGAGATCGCGGGCGACGCCGCGGTCGGCGCGCCTTCGGTCCCCTCGGTGGCCGTGGGCGACCCGTCCGCCCCGACCGGCGCGCTGCGGACGGTCGGCGCGTCGCCCGCCGCGACGGCCGCCTGGCTGGGCCCGGACGGGGACGGCGGCGCGCTGTCCGACCCCGCCGAGGCCGCCGCCCTCCGCCGCTACCTGGAGAAGGCCGCTTCGCAGCACGGCGGCCCGGTACCCGTCGCCGTCCCGATCACCAACTTCGAACGCGGCTGGGTGCTGAGCTGGCTGCTCCGCGCGGGAATCCCGGTCAAGGCGCCTTCCGCGCTGATCGTCGCGATGCGCGCGTCCCTCGGCCCGTGCGGTGCGCCGGGCGGGGCCGGGCTGCCCGACGACGCCGACAGCAGTTCCGGACTGCTGTACGCGCTGTCCCTGCTGGGCGCGCCCTGCCCGCCAAATCTGTTGTGGAAATACGAGACCGACACGCATTTCTGCACCTGGCAGGGCGAGAACGGCCACTCGATCACCACCAACGCGCACGTCCTGGAAGCGTTCGGCCATTATCTGGCCGGGAACGAACGCGCCGCGGACGCCGCCCGTTACGCCATGTCGGCGCGCAAGGCCGCGTCCTGGCTCCGCGCGCAGCAGGAGGACGACGGCCGCTGGCACGACCGCTGGCACGTCTCCCCTTATTACGCGACGTTTTGCGCCGCTCTGGCGTTGGACGAGTTCGGCGGCCCCGAATCCGAGGAGGCCGTGGCGCGCGCGGTCCGCTGGATGCTCGCCACCCAGAACGCCGACGGCTCCTGGGGCGGTCTCGGCGGCACCGTCGAGGAGACCGCCTACGCGCTGCAGTTGTTGCTGCTGGCCCGGAACGTCCCGGCGGAGGCGGCCGACGCGGTCGCCCGGGGGACGGCCCTGCTGCGGGCCGCGGCGCTGACCGGCGACCTGGACGCGGACAAGCCGCCGCTGTGGCACGACAAGGACCTCTACCGGCCCGTCGCCATCGTCTGGGCCGCCGTCCTGGCCGCTCTTCACCTGGCCGACTCCGGGGGACGCGTTTCCGGGACGTGAATTACGACACACCGCACGGTCGTTACCTCGGCAAAGGCTTTCCCGTAAACCATTCACCTTGAGCGGCTTTGATCACGTTGGTAAGGTTCTGCGGTGCGCGAACCCGGGCAATACCGCCATGCGCCGCAACTCCCCACCGCCCGTGTCTCGCATACTGGTCAAAGCACCGCGCCTTGCAGGCACCATGACAATTGTTGGGGCGATGCGTAATGCGTTTCCGCAACTTCCGCCTGCGGACGAAGATGGGGCACCGCCGTTGTCACTACCGCACCGTGGGTCTTCTCGGCGTGGGTCGCTGGGCGCGCAGGCGCCGACCCGTCGTCGCCGGTCCGGACTGTGGGCGGCCTCGTGCCGGCGCCTTCGGTGACGCCATGATCGTCGGAATGCGGCGGGAGCGGTGGCCAGCGGCGGTCGGGCAGGCTTCGGGCCGGGCCGAGCCGACCGTCCAACGCGCCTGCACGGGCAAGGCCATCGAGACCGCGGTGAAGGCGACTCGAAGCTGCTCGCTCCGGCACACCGGTGGTGCTGGACCAGAGCGGCGCATGGACACCGTGAGCAAGCCGCCGCAGGATTCGAGCCGGGTCCGGCAGCGCGTCGACGCCATGGTGATGAGTCTGCAGGGCTACGCCGACCAGCACGCCATCCCGGAGGGCACGGGCCTGCGCCCGTTCCCGGCCCCGGGTGACACCGATCTTCCGTTCGCCCTGCTCCCCCTGACGGGCGACACCGGTGCCCGGACCGCCCCGCTCCCCCAAGAGGGCGGCACAGGCCCGCGCCCCGTCCCGCGGCCCCCGGCCGATCACCGATCTCCGGCCGGCCACCGGCCGGAGGACGGCACGCCGCCGCGTCGCGCCGCACAGTCCGAACCTGCCGAGGAGGACCAGCCCCCCGTGCCCGAAGTCCCCAGCACCCCGTCCGGGCTGCCCGTCCGGGTGCCACAGGCGAACCTGGCGCCACCGCTGCGCACCGACGAGCCGCCGACCGCCGCCGAGCCCGCCGGCGAGGCCGAGGAGCAGGTCCGCTCCCCCGCGGAGATCCAGCGGATCATGGGCTCCTACCAGCGCGGCACGCAACGCGGCCGGAGCGAGGCGGCCGAAGCTTTGGGCAACAACGCAGAAGGCGAGGACGAGCAGTGATGCAGAAGGCGGGTTCGGCGGCCGATCTGAGCTGGTTGCTGGACGACCTGGTCAACCGGCTGCCGCACGCGCGGCACGCGGTCGTCCTGTCGGCCGACGGACTGCTGATGGCCTCCTCGGCGGCCATGTCGCAGGACGACGGCGAGCACCTGGCGGCGGTGGCGGCGGGCATCCAGAGCCTGGCCAAGGGGGCCGGGACCCGCTTCGGCGGCGGCCCGGTCCGGCAGACCATCGTGGAGATGCAGTCGGCGTTCCTGCTGGTCTCGGTGGCCGGCAAGGGCGCGTGCCTGGCCGTGCTGTCGGACGAGGAGGCCGATGTGGGCCTGATCGCCTACGAGATGGCGATGCTGGTCACCAGCATGGGCCACCACCTGTCCACCCCGTCGCGCAACGAGACCGGAGAGCGCCCGCTGTCATGATGCCGCCGGAGGATCCAGCCCAGTGGCCCGAGCGGCCCCAGCAGGAGTACCCGTCCGAACGCTTCCTGGACGAGCACTCGGGCCCGATGGTGCGCCCCTACGTGATGACCAGCGGCCGGATCGAGCCGACCCGCGGCAAGTTCGACCTGATCACCCTGGTGGTCGCGGCCGGCCCCGAGCCCGACAACACCATCGGCCTCGGCCCCGAGCACCTGGCGATCGTGCGCCTGTGCCAGGCGGTCATGTCGGTCGCCGAGCTGACCGGCCACCTCGACCTCCCGGTCGCCACCGTGCGGGTCCTGCTCGGGGACCTGCTCGACAAGGGCTTCATCACGATGCAGGAGCCCGAACCGGAGGCGGACATGCACGACATCAGGCTCTACAAGGCGGTGATCGATGGTCTCCGGGCGCTCTAACGGCCGCCGGCTGCCCACGGCTGTCAAAATCGTTATCGCGGGCGGCTTCGGCGTCGGCAAGACCACCATGGTCGGCACCGTCTCGGAGACCAAACCGCTGCGCACCGAGGAGGTCCTGACCGACGAGAGCGTCGGCGTGGACGACATCTCCGGCGTGGAGAAGAAGAAGACGACCACGGTGGCGATGGACTTCGGCCGCATCACCATGCAGGAGGAGTACGTCCTCTACCTGTTCGGGACGCCGGGCCAGGAGCGCTTCTGGTTCATGTGGGACGAGGTGGCGCTGGGGGCCCTGGGCGCGGTGGTGCTCGCGGACACGCGCCGCCTGTCGGACTGCTTCCCGTCGGTGGACTACTTCGAGCGGCGCGGCACCCCCTTCGTGGTCGCGGTGAACTGCTTCGAAGGCGCTCAGCAGTTCGACCTGGCGGAGATCCAGATGGCGCTGAACCTGGGACCGAACGTCCCGGTGATGCTGTGCGACGCGCGGAGCCTGGCCTCGTGCAAGAAGGTGCTGATCGATCTGGTGCTGCACGCGATGAAGATGCGGGGCTTGGTGCCGGAGACGCAGAACGTTTAGGTGGTGGGGCTCGGCTGGGGCTGAGCGCTTAGTGGATGGGGCCCTGTCGAGGGTGGGCAGGGCCTCTGGAGCCATCATGTGCGGGTAGGGACGCGGCGAGAGAGGTTCCCATGGCCTTCACCGACGAAGAGATCGCCTACCTGGGCTCCCAGCCCCTGGCCCGCTTCGCATCCGTGTCGGAAGAGGGTCAGCCCGACGTCGTGCCGCTGGCCTTCGAGTTCGACGGCACGTACTTCTGGGTGGGCGGCGGGGCGACCGTCCTCAGCACGCGCAAGTTCCGCAACCTGCGGGCGGGCAACCGCCGGGTGTCCCTGGTGGTCGACGACATGGTGTCGTTCGAGCCGTTCATAGCGCGGGGCGTCCGGGTCTACGGCCTGGCGGACGGCCCGATCGAGCGGACCGGCATGGTCGGGCCCGGGACGTACATACGGGTCACGCCTGTCGTGTCGTGGAGCTGGAACATGGCGGGCGAGCCGGTGGGTGAAGCCTGGTATGAGTCCCGGAAGGCGGAGCATCGTCCGCCGAGCGCTGGCTGATCTTGGCTGGGAGCGTCTCCGAGCTTATGGGCGCGCGTCAGGACTTCTTGTTGCGCGGGTTGCGGCGGACGATGGCGGTGTTCAGGGCAGTCGCGAAGGCGGTCCAGCCCACGTAGGGCGCGAGCATCATCGCCGCTCGACGGTCCGCGTGCCACACCCGCCGTACCAGGACGGCATTGGCGGCGTTGAGCGCCAGGACCTCTGCCAGGGCGGCCCGCGGCGCACGGGCGGTGAAGAACAGCGGCGTCCAGGCCGTGTTGAGCGCCAGGTTCCAGCCGAACGCACGCCGTACGCTCGCCCTTTCAGCGGGAGCGGAGGCGGAGTCCAGCGCCCGCGCGCCGGCCCAGGCGATCAAGCCGTACAGCGGCGTCCAGACGAGCCCGAACACCGGCGGAGGCGGCTGCCAGGACGGTTTGTTCAGGGAGTCGAACCAGGACGAGTCCGGCCGGGTCGCGAGCCCGCCCGCCGCCGCGGCGGCCGTGACGGCCAGCGAGGTCTTCACCAGGGTCCCCCGGGAGGCCCGGGCACGTTGAGCAGCCATGATCGCCTCCTACCCCACTGGAGGAAATGGTCACCCACCCGCGCAAAAGCCCGTCTCTGCCTTTACCTGGCGGGAAGAACCGGGTCCTGGACGTTGCGTCTTGCACATCCAGACTTCCGGGTCACGTGCTTCCCGGGGGTGCAGGGGGCGGAGCCCCTTGCCGGGGGTGCGGGGGCGGAGCCCCTGCCGCATGAAGCAGGCACAGCGCGGAGCGCCGTTGCGGGGTGTGGGGTGGAGCCCTGCCGGGGGGTGTGGGGGGCTGGCCCCCTGCCCGGGTATCGCCCGCCCGGAGGGAGCGCTAGCGAGTGCAGGGCGGGTGAGCCCCGGCATGTGTGGGGTTTGGGGGCCGGCCCCCAAAGAAAACACAGCCGCTTTCGCCGCAGACAAGGCACCGACTCAACCCGCACGGGTTTGCCCACAGACCCCACAACCCCAACCACGCGCGGGGTTGCGGTGAGAACCCGCACCAACCCCAACCCGCAAAGTCCTGCCCTGCGCAAGCAGGGGTTAAGACTGCGCCTGCCTTCGGCCCCCCCCGCGCGCGGGCGCGCGCCGGGGGGGGCGGGGGGCCGCGGGGCAAAGCGGGGCCCCCCGGGGGGGGCCCGGGGGGGGGCGCGGGG
>JBITGK010000029.1:98442-118488 GCA_044456955.1 Spirillospora sp. NPDC050679
GGCCCGCCCGGCTCGCTAGCGCGAGCCGGGCGGGCCGAAGGCAGGCGGTAAAGAGCGGGCCCCACGGTGGTGGCCGCGTGGTGGGCCGCGTGCTGGGGCCACGCGGCGGGGCCGCGTGCTGGGGCCACGCGGCGGGGCCACGCGCTGGGGCCACGCGCTGGGGCCACGCGGTGGGGCCACGCGGGGCCAGGGTTGCCGGTCACGTCCAGAACACGGGTCTGAGCTAGCTGGTCATGTACCAGGCACAGACTGAGGTCACCAGGCACATACCGGTCACGGAGCTAAGGCCGCGCCGAACAAGCACCGGGCACGAAGCTAAGCCCGTCCCTAATCCACAGCAAACAAGACTGAAGCCAGCCCGCAAGCCGGCCCGCCCTCACCCAGTCCGCGACACCACGTAATCGCACAGCCCCGTGAACGCGTCCCGCGCCGGAATGTCCGGCAGCGTCAGCAGTTCCGTCCGCGCGTCCTCCGCCCACCGGCGCAGGTCCGCCCGTGCCCGGTCCATCGCCGGGTGCGCCCGCAGCAGCGCCAGCGCCTCCGCGTGCAGCGCGTCGTCCGTCAGGTCCGCCACCAGCAGCTCGCGCAGCCTCGCGTCGTCCGGGCCCGAGCCCACGCCCGCCAGCACGTGGTGCATCGGCAGCGTCCGGATGCCCTCGCGCAGGTCCGTGCCGGGGGTCTTGCCCGACTGCTCGGTCTCGGAGTCGATGTCCAGGATGTCGTCCGACAGCTGGAAGGCCACGCCGATCTTCTCGCAGGCCGAGGTGATGGTGTCCACCACGTGCTGCGGGGCGCCGGCCAGCAGGGCGCCGAACTGGCCCGACACCGCGATCAGCGAGCCGGTCTTGTCGGCCATCACCTGCAGGTAGTGCTTCAGGGCGTCGGTGTCGCCCGCCGGGCCCACCGTCTCCTGGATCTGGCCCTGGACCAGGCGGGCGAACGCGCGGGCCTGGATGCGCACCGCTTCGGGGCCCAGGTCCGCCAGCAGGTCCGACGCCCGCGCGAACAGGTAGTCGCCCGTCAGGATCGCCACCGTGTTGGTCCAGCGCGAGTTCGCCGACTGCTGGCCCCGGCGCACGGTCGCCTCGTCCATCACGTCGTCGTGGTACAGCGTCGCCAGGTGGGTCAGCTCGACCACGACCGCGGCGGGCACGACGCCCGCCGCGGCCGGGTCGCCGAACTGGGAGGCCAGCAGCACCAGCATCGGCCGGAACCGCTTGCCGCCCGCCTCCACCAGGTGCTTGGAGGCCTGGGTGAGCAGCGGGTCCTCGCTCTGGACCGACTCAAGGAGCAGGTCCTCCACGGCGTCCAGCCGCGCGCGGACGTCCGCCGCCAGGTCCGCGTCGATCGGCAGCCCGAACGGCCCCGTCGTCTGCTGCGCGGATTCCCCAGCGAAAGCGCTACTCACCCAAACCCCCTACCGGACGAACAACTGTGCCGCCGCCTGCCCCGCCAGGTCGAGCATGGGCTGCGGCAACACGCCGAGTACCACAGTAGCCGCCAGGCCGAGCGCCACAGCAGCCGCGGTCGCCGGTGCGGCCACCACCGTGGGGCCGTCGGCCTCGGGCTCGCTGAAGAACATCACCACGATGACCCGGACGTAGAAGAACGCCGCGACCGCCGACGACAGCACGCCGACCACGACCAGCGGGGTCGCGCCGGCGTCGACCGCCGCCTGGAACACCGCGAACTTCCCGGTGAAGCCGCTGGTCAGCGGGATGCCCGCGAAGGCCAGCAGGAAGAAGGCGAAAATGCCCGCCACCAGGGGGGACCGCTTGCCCAGGCCCGCCCAGCGCGACAGGTGGCCGGCCTCGCCGCCCGCGTCCCGCACCATCGTGATCACGGCGAAGGCGCCGATCGTGGTGAACCCGTAGGCGGCCAGGTAGAACAGCGCGCCCGACAGGCCCTTCTCCGAGGTCGCCACCACCGCGGTGAGCAGGAAGCCCGCGTGCGCGATGGAGGAGTAGGCCAGCATCCGCTTGATGTCGGTCTGGGTGATCGCGATGACGGCGCCGGCCACCATCGTGAGAATCGCCACACCCCACATCGCGGGCTCCCAGTCCCACTCCAGCTTCTCCAGCGCCACGTAGTAGACCCGCAGCAGCGCCCCGAACGCCGACACCAGCGTGCACGAGGCCATCAGGGCGGTGATCGGGGTCGGCGCGCCCTGGTAGACGTCGGGCTTCCACATGTGGAACGGCACCGCGCCGATCTTGAACAGCAGGCCGACCGACAGCAGCGCGACGCCCGCCAGCAGCAGGGTCTCGCTGCCCGCGTCGCGGGAGATCTGCGCCGCGATGACCGACAGCCGCACCGATCCGGCGTACCCGTACAGCAGCGCCGCGCCGTACAGGAAGAACGCCGAGGAGAAGGCGCCGAGCAGGAAGTACTTGACCGCCGCCTCCTGCGACAGCAGGCGGCGCCGCCGGGCCAGCCCGCACAGCAGGTACAGCGGCAGCGACAGCACCTCCAGCGCCACGAACATGGTCAGCAGGTCGTTGGCCGCCGGGAACATCAGCATGCCGCCGACCGCGAACATCATCAGCGGGAAGATCTCGGTCTGGGTGATGCCCGCCGCCATCGTCTCCTGCTCGGCCTCACTGCCCGGCAGGGCCGAGGCCTGCGCGGTGAAGTGCGACTGCTGGCGCTCGGCGATCAGCAGCAGGCTGATCAGGGCCAGCACCAGGATGGTGCCCTGCAGGAACAGGGTCGGGCCGTCCACGCCGAGCGCGCCCATGGCGGCGACGTGGAACGGCTTGTCGACCACCCCGAGCACGATCGTCCAGACGAAGGCGCCGAACAGGCCGAGGAAGGTCAGCGGGACCTGGACGGCGTACCGCCAGGAGCGGCCGACGAACGCCTCGACCAGCACGCCGGCGATGGCGACGCCGAACACCAGCAGCATCGGCCCGAGCTGCCCGTACTCGATGTGCGGGGCGGGGATCTCCGCGCCCTGCGCCAGGACGTTCAGTTGAGGGCTCACGGACGTGCTCCGTTCTCCGCGACGGTACCGATCTTCGGCGCCGGGTCCTGCGGCTGGCCGACCCGTTCCAGCGTCACCTTGACCGATGGGTTGATCACGTTGAGCACCGGCTGCGGGAAGAAGCCCATCGCGATGATGATCGCGATGATCGGGGCGACCGCCCACTTCTCCCGGGCCGTGAGGTCGGCCATGCCCTGCACCTTCTCCACGGCCGGGCCGCCCATGGTCCGCTGGTAGGTCCACAGGATGTAGATGGCCGCCAGCACGATGCCGGAGGTGGCGACGATCGCGGCGACCTCGTACCGGCTGAAGGTGCCGGTCAGCACCATGAACTCCGACACGAACGGCGCCAGGCCCGGCAGCGACAGGCCCGACAGGCCCGCGATCAGGAAGGTCCCGGCCAGCACCGGGGCGACCTTCTGCACGCCGCCGAAGTCGGAGATCTTCGCCGAGCGGCGGCGCACGATCAGGAACCCGACGATCAGGAACAGCGCCCCGGTCGAGAACCCGTGGTTGACCATGTACAGCGCCGCGCCGGACTGCGCCGCGCTGGTCATCGCGAAGATGCCCAGCACGATGAACCCGAAGTGCGACACCGAGGTGTAGGCGACCAGCCGCTTGAGGTCGACCTGCCCGATGGCCAGCACCGCGCCGTAGACGATGCTCAGCACCGCGAACGCGATGACGACCGGGGCCGCCCAGGCGGACGCGCCCGGGAACAGCTCCAGGCAGAACCGCAGCATGCCGTAGGTGCCGACCTTGTCCAGCACGCCCACGATCAGCACCAGCGCGCCGGCCGGGGCCTGCGCGGCGGCGTCGGGCAGCCAGGTGTGCACCGGCACCATCGGCGCCTTGATCGCGAAGGCGATGAAGAAGCCGAGGAACAGCCACTTGGCGGTGGTCGGGTCCACGTCCTTGATGGTGCGCAGTTCCTCGAACAGGAACGTGCCGTGCCCGAGGTGGTCGTTGGACAGCTTGACCAGCCACAGCACCGCGACCAGCATCAGCAGGCCGCCGAACAGCGAGTACAGCAGGAACTTGACGGCCGCGTAGGACCGCTGCGCGCCGCCGTAGGACCCGATGAGGAAGTACACCGGGATCAGCATCGCCTCGAAGAAGACGTAGAAGACGAACACGTCGGTCGCCGCGAAGACGCCGATCATCATCGCTTCCAGCGACAGCAGCAGCGCGAAGTAGGTCTTCACCGAGCGCTTGGGCGGCACGTCCACGCCGCCGGAGCGGCCGTCGGCGGTCCAGGAGGCCAGGATGACCAGCGGCACCAGGATCACCGACAGCAGCACCAGCACCAGCGCGACGCCGTCGACGCCGAGCGCCCAGTGCACGCCGAACTGCTTGATCCACCAGTACTTCTCGGTGAACTGGAACCGCGCGCCGTCGGGGTCGAAGCCCAGCGCCATCACCACGGTCAGCGCGCCGACCAGCAGTGAGACGCCGAGGGCCGTCTGCTTGACCAGCGCCTCTTTCGCGCCGGGCAGCAGGCCCACCACCACCGCGCCGACCAGCGGCAGCGCGATGAGCAGGCTCAGCCAGGGAAAGTCTTCCATCAGACGTTCACCACCAGCAGCGCCGCCACGATGACCGCAGCGCCGAAGAACATGGAAAGGGCATAGGAACGAACGAAGCCGGTCTGGACCCTGCGGACGCGGCCCGAGCTGCCGCCGATCCCGGCCGCCAGGCCGTTGACCGCGCCGTCGACGCCCCGGTTGTCGAACCAGACCGCCAGGCGGGTCAGCCACTGGCCGGGACGCATCAGCAGCGACTCGTTCAGCGCGTCGCCGTACAGGTCCTTGCGGGCCGCGACGGTGATGAAGGACCCGGCCGGGGCCTCCACCGGCACCGGCCGCGCGCCGTACTGCCGCCACGCGACCGCGACGCCCGCCGCCACCAGCACCAGGGCCGCGAGGCCGGCCGGGGCGAACGGGTTGAAGCCGTGGTGCTCCTCCGGCTCGCCCACGACCGGGGCGAGGAAGTCGGAGAAGCCGCCCAGCATCAGGAACGCGCCGGCGCCGATCGAGCCGATCGCCAGCACCATCAGCGGCACCGTCATCACCTTGGGCGACTCGTGCGGGTGCACGCCCTCCTCCCAGCGCTTGGCGCCGTAGAAGGTCATGAACATCACCCGCGACATGTAGAACGCGGTGATCGCCGCGCCGAGCAGCGCGCAGCTCCCCAGCACGATGCCGGTGGCGCCGTCGTGCGCGAAAGCGGCCTCGATGACGCCGTCCTTGGTGAAGTAGCCGGAGAACGGCGGCACGCCGATGATCGCCAGGTAGCCGAGCCCGAAGGTGGCCCAGGTGATCTTCATGACGCCGCGCAGCGCGCCGTAGTGGCGCATGTTCACGTCGTCGTTCATGGCGTGCATGACCGACCCGGCGCCCAGGAACAGGCCCGCCTTGAAGAAGCCGTGCGCGATCAGGTGCGCGATCGCGATCGCGTACCCGGCCGGGCCGAGGCCGGCGGCCAGCACCATGTAGCCGATCTGCGACATCGTCGAGCCGGCCAGCGCCTTCTTGATGTCGTCCTTGCCGCAACCGATGATCGCACCGGCCAGCAGCGTGACCGCGCCGACGATGGTGACCACCAGCTGCGCGGTCTCCGACATCTCGAAGATCGGCGCGGAGCGGACGATCAGGTAGACGCCCGCGGTCACCATGGTCGCGGCGTGGATCAGGGCCGACACCGGGGTCGGGCCCTCCATCGCGTCCAGCAGCCAGGACTGCAGCGGGAGCTGGGCGGACTTGCCGCACGCGCCCACCAGCAGCATCAGCCCGATCGCGGTGGCGGTGCCGGTGCTCAGCTGGGACGCGGCGCCCACGTGCTCGGCGCCGGTGCCCAGGATCTGCTCGAACCCGAAGGTGCCGAACGTGGCGAACATCAGCATGAGCGCCACGACGAACCCGAAGTCGCCGACCCGGTTGACCACGAACGCCTTCTTGGCGGCGGTCGCGGCGGTCGGCTTGTGCTGCCAGAACCCGATCAGCAGGTAGGAGGCCAGGCCCACGCCCTCCCAGCCGATGAAGGTCATGACGTAGTTGCCGCCCAGCACCAGCAGCAGCATCGCGGCCACGAACAGGTTCAGGTAGGCGAAGAAGCGCCGCCGGTCCGGGTCGTGCGACATGTAGCCGATCGAGTAGATGTGGATGAGCGAGCCCACCCCGGTGATCAGCAGCACGAAGCTGATGGACAGCGGGTCCACCAGCAGGTCCACGTCGACCTTCATGGAGCCGGCCTGGAGGAACTCCCACAGGTGCAGCGTGCGCCGCCGCTCCCCGCCCCCGTAGCCGAGCATCTGCACGAACATGGCCGCGCCGACGGCGAACGCACCGAGCGACATGGCGGTACCGAGCAGGTGCCCCCATCTGTCGGTGCGCCGACCGCCGAGCAGCAGGACCGCCGCACCCGCCAGGGGCAGGGCGATCAGAAGCCAGGCCAGGGCCTGGACGCCTTCAGCTTTCACCCCGTGCCCCTCAGTACTTCAGCAGGTTCGCGTCGTCCACCGACGACGACCTGCGGGTCCGGAAGATGGTCATGATGATCGCCAGGCCGACCACGACCTCGGCCGCGGCCACCACCATCACGAAGAACGCGATGATCTGGCCGTCGAGGTTGCCGTGCTGGCGGGCGAAGGTGACGAAGGCGAGGTTGGTGGCGTTCAGCATCAGCTCCACGCACATGAACACCACGATCGCGTTGCGCCGCACCAGCACGCCCACCGCGCCGATGGTGAACAGGATCGCCGACAGCGCCAGGTAGTGTCCCGGGCTCATTGACCAGCCTCGCTTTCGCTCGCCCCGCCGGAGGCACCGCCCGACACCGGGGTGCCCGCCTTGACCGACCGCTGCTCGGCGCCCGCGCCGTGCACCTCGCCGGTGATCGCCTTGACGGCGGCCACGTCCTCGGCCAGCGCGTCCCGCTCGTCCTCGCCGTACAGGTCGGCGTGGCGCGAGGCGGTGTCGGTGCGGGCCGCGATGACCGGGTTGACCGACAGCTCCGACGGGGTGCCGTCGGGCAGCAGCGCCGGCATGTCCACCGCGTTGTGCCGCGCGTAGGTGCCGGGGCCGGGCAGCGGGCCGGGGTGCTCGCCGCTCTTGAACCGCTTGATGGACAGGTCGCGCTGGGTGTCCTTGGGCGTGGTGCGCTCGCGGTGCGCCAGCACCATCGCGCCCAGCGCCGCGGTGATCAGCAGCGCGCTGGTCACCTCGAAGGCGAACACGTACTTGCCGAACAGCAGGGCGGCCAGGCCCTCGACGTTGCCGCCGTACTCCTCGTTGGCCTTCTTCAGGCCGGCCGAGTCGCCGAGCGCGGCGTTGCCGAGGCCCGCCGCCAGCAGGACCAGGAAGCCGAGCGCGCCGACCGCGGCCCACAGCCGCTGCCCGCGGATCGTCTCCACTAGCGAGTCGGTGGAGGAGACCCCCACCAGCATCAGCACGAACAGGAACAGCATCAGCACCGCGCCGGTGTAGACGATGACCTGCACGAACGCCAGGAACGGCGCGCCCTGCACCGCGTACAGCGCCGCCAGCGAGAGCATCACCACCGCCAGCAGCAGCGCCGAGTGCACCGCCCGCCGCATGAAGATCATGCCGAGGGCGGCCAGCGTGGACACCGCCGCCAGCGCCCAGAAGATGAACGCCTCGCCGGGCTGGGCGTCGGCCACCTGCCCGGCGATGATCTGCGCCGTCACTTGCGGTCCCCTTCCTCGGGCTGGAGGCCGAGGCGGTAGTAGTCCTCCTCGGTCTCGCCGAGCCGCATGGCGTGCGGCGGCGTCTCCATGCCCTCGCGCAGGGGCGCCAGCAGCATGTCCTTGGTGTAGATCAGGGACTCGCGGCTGTCGTCGGCCAGCTCGTACTCGTTGGTCATGGTCAGCGCCCGGGTCGGGCACGCCTCGATGCACAGCCCGCACAGGATGCAGCGCAGGTAGTTGATCTGGTAGACGCGGCCGTACCGCTCACCCGGGGAGTAGCGCTCGTCCTCGGTGTTGTCGGCGCCCTCCACGAAGATGGCGTCGGCCGGGCACGCCCAGGCGCACAGCTCGCAGCCCACGCACTTCTCCAGCCCGTCCGGCCACCGGTTGAGCTGGTGCCGGCCGTGGAAGCGGGGCGCGGTCGGCTTCTTCACCTCGGGGTACTGGACGGTCTCGCTCTTCATGAACATCTGGTGGAACGAGACCCCGAACCCCTTGACCGGGTTCAGGAAGTCAGTGAATCCCACTTCCGACCTCCTTCCGAGAGGATTCGGTCTTGCGCGGTAGCGGCACGTCGGCGGCCTTGCGGCCGTGGTAGTGCGGCGCGTCCATGGGCGGCACGGGGAACCCGCCCGCCGCCGGGTCCACCGGGGCCGCCTCGGCCGCCGGGCCGGCGGCGCGCTTGTCCTTGCCGCCGCGCACCATCTCCCACACGATCGTCAGGCCCAGCACCACCGCCGCGACGGCGGCGGCGATCAGCGTGATCTGCTGCATCGCGACGCCCTCGTTGCGCAGCGCGCGGATGGTGGCCACCAGCAGGATCCAGCCCAGCGAGAAGGGCATGAGCACCTTCCAGCCGAGCTTCATCAGCTGGTCGTAGCGGACGCGGGGCAGCGAGCCGCGCAGCCAGATGAAGAAGAAGATGAACGCCCAGAGCTTCACCATGAACCACAGCACCGGCCACCAGCCGGCGTTGGCGCCCTCCCAGAAGGTGGAGATCGGCGCCGGGGCCCGCCAGCCGCCCAGGAACAGGGTGGTGGCGAGGGCCGACAGGGTGGCCAGGTTGATGTACTCGGCCAGGAAGAACATCGCGAACTTCAGCGAGGAGTACTCGGTGTGGAAGCCGCCGACCAGCTCGCCCTCGCCCTCGGGCAGGTCGAAGGGGATGCGGTTGGACTCGCCCATCATCGTGATCACGTAGACGATGAACGAGGGCAGCAGCAGCACCACGAACCACTTGTCGGCCTGCGCGTTGACGATGCCGGTGGTGGACATCGTGCCGGCGAACAGGAACACCGCCACGAACGACAGGCCCATCGCGATCTCGTAGGAGATCACCTGCGCCGACGAGCGCAGCCCGCCCAGCAGCGAGTACGGCGACATCGACGACCAGCCGGCCAGCACGATGCCGTACACGCCCATCGACGACATCGCCAGCACCAGCAGCACCGCGACCGGCAGGTCGGTGCCCTGCAGCGCGGTGTGGTGCCCGAACACCGACACCGTCGGCCCGAACGGGATGATGATGAAGGAAATGAACGCCGGCACCGCCGACACCACCGGCGCGAGGACGAACACGATCTTGTCCACCTGGCGCGGGACGATGTCCTCCTTCAGCGCCAGCTTCACGCCGTCGGCCAGGCCCTGCAACAGCCCGAACGGGCCGCACCGGTTCGGGCCGACGCGCAGCTGCATCCGGCCGATGACCCGGCGCTCGACCCACATGGACATCAGCACGGTCAGCACGAGGAAGACGAAGACGACCAGGACCTTGCCGCCGATCAGCCACCACGGGTCGTTGCCGAAGGTGGACAGCGTCGGATCGGTCGGCGCCGGTCCCGCCAGCACGAGCGACCTCATGAGGTGCCTCCAGAGGAGAGGGTGACCAGGCTTCCGGCTGCCGCGCCCAGGTCACGGTGCGGGGCGACGCCGGCGGAGTTGGCCGGCAGCCACGCCACCCGGTCGGCCATGCCGGGGGTGATCTCCAGGGGCAGCGTCACGCTGCCGCGCGGGCCGGTGACGGTGACGGTGGCGCCCGCCGGTCCGGTCGGGCCGGTCCGCGCGGCGGCCGGCTCGATCCCCAGCTCGGCGGCGGTCGCGGGCGACAGCCGCACCACCGGCGGCCGGGCGGTGCCGGCCAGGTAGGGCTCGCCGTCCTGGAGGGTGCCGTCGTCCAGCAGCATCCGCCAGCTCGACAGCAGCGCCTGGCCGGGGCCGGGCGCGGGCGGCACGTTCTGCGGCACGCTCGGCGCGGCGGGGCGCTCGCCCCGGTAGGCGCCGAGCTCGGTCAGCTCGCGGCGCGCGGCCTCAGGGCCCGGCAGGCCCAGGTGCACGTCCATCTCGCCGGCGAGCGCGTCCAGCACCCGCAGGTCCGACAGCTTCCCGGCCGACTTCAGCACGACCTCGAACGGGCGGCCGCGGCCCTCCCAGTCCACGAACGTGCCGGACTTCTCGGCGACGGCCGCGACCGGCAGCACCACGTCGGCGCGGTCGGTGACCGCGCTCGGCCGCTGCTCCAGGCTGACGACGAACGGGGTGGCGTCCAGCGCCGCGATCGCCGCCTCCGGGTCGGGCAGGTCGTAGGGGTCGACGCCGCCGACCAGCAGCGCGCCGCGCCGTCCGGCCGCCGCCTCCGCCAGGATCGCGTCCGTGTCGCGGCCCGGCGTGCTCGGCAGCTCGGCCACGCCCCAGGTGCGGGCGACCTCGGCGCGCGCGGCCGGGTCGGTGGCCGGGCGGCCGATCGGCAGCAGGCCCGGCAGCGCGCCGGCCTCCAGCGCGCCGCGCTCGCCGGCCCGGCGCGGCACCCACGCGAGCCGCGCGCCGGTGCTGTGCGCCAGCCGGAGCACGCTGGACAGCGCGCCGGGGCTGGCCGCCAGCCGCTCCCCGACCATGATCACGGCGCCGGGGGTCTCCAGCAGCTCGCGGACGCCGGGGAAGCCGTCCCCGCCGACCAGCGAGCCGAGCACCTCGGCCTCGCCGCCCGGCACGGCCGGCAGCAGCGTGCCGCCGACCTTGGCCAGGCCGCGCGAGGCGAACGGCGCGACCGCGTACACCTTCAGCGCGTTCTTGCGGAACGCCTTGCGCAGCCGCAGGAAGACGATCGGCGACTCCTCCTCCGGCTCGAAGCCGGCCAGCAGCACCGCCGGGGCCTTCTCCAGGTCGGCGTAGGACACCTCGATGGGCCGCCCCGCCACCGCGGCGGCCAGGAAGTCGGCCTCCTCGGCCGAGTGCGGCCGGGCCCGGAAGTCCACGTCGTTGGTGCCGAGGGCGATCCGCGCGAACTTGGCGTAGGCGTAGGCGTCCTCAAGGGTGAGGCGGCCGCCGGTCAGCACGCCCGCGTTGCCGCGCGCCGCCGCCAGGCCGCGCGCCGCGATCTCCAGCGCCTCCGGCCAGGACGCGACCTCCAGCTCGCCCTTGTCGTTGCGCACCAGCGGGTGGGTGAGGCGCTCGGGCCGGGTGGCGTAGGTGAACGCCCAGCGGCCCTTGTCGCAGTTCCACTCCTCGTTGACCTGCGGGTCGTCCCCGGCCAGCCGCCGCGTGATCTTCCCGCGCCGGTGGTCGGTGCGCAGCGCGCACCCGGCCGCGCAGTGCTCGCAGGTGCTCGGCTGCGACACCAGGTCGAACGGCCGCGACCGGAACCGGTAGGCCGCGCCGGTCAGCGCGCCCACCGGGCAGATCTGCACGGTGTTGCCGGAGAAGTAGGACTGGAACGGCTTGCCGTCGGCCGCGCCGACCTGCTCCTTGGCGCCGCGCTCCAGCAGGTCGATGAACGCGTCCCCGGCGATCTGGTCGGAGAAGCGCGTGCAGCGGGCGCACTGGATGCAGCGCTCGCGGTCCAGCAGCACCTGGCTGGACAGCGCGATCGGCTTGGGGAAGGTCCGCTTGGCCTCGGTGAAGCGCGACTCGCCGCGGCCGTTGGACATCGCCTGGTTCTGCAGCGGGCACTCGCCGCCCTTGTCGCAGACCGGGCAGTCCAGCGGGTGGTTGATCAGCAGCAGCTCCATCACGCCGTGCTGCGCCTTGTCGGCGACCGGCGAGGTGAGCTGGGTCTTGACCACCATGCCCGGCATCACCGCGGTGGTGCAGGACGCCTGCGGCTTGGGCATGCCCCGGCCGTTGCCCGCGTCGGGGATCTCCACCAGGCACTGGCGGCAGGCCCCGACCGGGTCCAGCAGGGGGTGGTCGCAGAAGCGCGGGATCTGGATGCCGAGCAGCTCGGCGGCCCGGATGATGAGCGTGCCCTTGGGCACCTCGATCTCGAAGCCGTCGATGGTGACCGGCACCATCTCGACCTTCTCGACCTGCGCGTTGTTCTCGGTGACGGTCATCAGGCACCTGCCCAGAGGGTGGACTTGGCCGGGTCGAACGGGCAGCGCCCCAGCTCGAAATGCTTCAGGTACTCGTCGCGGAACAGCTTGATGGACGAGACCACCGGGCTGGTCGCGCCGTCGCCCAGGGCGCAGAACGACCGGCCGAGGATGTTGTCGGACAGGTCCAGCAGGGTCTCCAGGTCCTCCTCGGAGCCCTGGCCGGCCTCCAGCCGCTTGAGCATCTGCTTGTACCAGTAGGTGCCCTCGCGGCACGGCGTGCACTTGCCGCACGACTCGTGCGCGTAGAACTCCGACCAGCGCAGCACCGCGCGCACGACGCAGACCGTCTCGTCGAAGATCTGGAGCGCGCGGGTGCCGAGCATCGACCCGGCCGCGCCGACCGACTCGAAGTCCAGCGGCACGTCCAGGTGCTCCTCGGTGAACAGCGGCGTGGAGGAGCCGCCCGGCGTCCAGAACTTCAGCCGGTGCCCCTCGCGGACGCCGCCGGCCATGTCCAGCAGCTCGCGCAGCGTGATGCCGAGCGGGGCCTCGTACTGGCCGGGCCGGGTGACGTGCCCCGACAGCGAGAAGATCCCGTATCCCTGGGACTTCTCGGTGCCCATCGCGGCGAACCAGTCGGCGCCGTTCCCCACGATCGAGGGAACCGAGGCGATGGACTCGACGTTGTTGATGACGGTGGGACCGCCGTAGAGTCCCGCGACCGCGGGGAACGGAGGCTTGAGCCTGGGCTGACCGCGGAACCCTTCGAGGGAGTCCAGCAGCGCCGTCTCCTCGCCGCAGATGTAGGCCCCGGCGCCGGTGTGCACGACCAGTTCCAGGTCGTAGCCGGAGCCGAGGATGTCCTGCCCGAGGTATCCGGCCTCGTACGCCTCCGCGACCGCCTGCTGGAGGCGGCGGATGACGTGCAGCACCTCGCCGCGCACGTAGATGAACGCGTGGTTGGACTTGATCGCGTAGGAGCTGATGACGATGCCCTCGATGAGCACGTGCGGGTTGGCCATCATCAGCGGGATGTCCTTGCACGTGCCCGGCTCGGACTCGTCGGCGTTGACCACCAGGTAGCGCGGGTTCGGGCTGCTGGCGGGCAGGAAGCCCCACTTCATGCCGGTGGGGAAGCCCGCGCCGCCGCGGCCGCGCAGGCCGGAGTCCTTGACCGCCTGGACGATCGCGTCCGGCTCCATGCCCAGCGCCGTGCGCAGGGCGCGGTAGCCGCCCTCGCGCTCGTACCCGGCGCGGGTGAAGGAGTCGGCCTGGTCCCAGTTCCTGGTGAGGATCGGGGTGAGCGTGGTCACTGGTTGCGGCCCTCCTGCGATCCGGGCTTGACCTCGCCGGAGATGGGCTTGCCGGGCTCGTTGGGTGGCGGGTCGGAGACCTCGCCGGCCTGCACCGGCTCGTGCGGCCGCTCGCGGTCGGCGTCGGCCGGGGGCGCGGTCCAGCCGCGCTCCTTGGCCAGCTCCAGCCCGCGCAGCGACTCCGGCCCGGCCTGCACGCCCTCGTGGGCGCGGCCGTCGGGGAAGCCGGCCAGCACGCGGCTGGCCTCCTTCCAGGTGCACAGGCTGTTCGGGCCGCGAGAAGGAAGCACTTGCTTACCGGCGCGCAGGTCGTCGACCAGGGCCTTGGCCTTCTCCGGGGTCATGTTGTCGTAGAACTCCCAGTTGACCGTCATCACCGGGGCGAAGTCGCAGGCGGCGTTGCACTCGATGCGCTCCAGCGACACCGAGCCGTCCGGGGTGGCCTCGTCGTGGCCGACGCCGACGTGCTCGCTCAGCTCCTGCCAGATCTGGTCGCCGCCCATCACCGCGCACAGCGTGTTGATGCACACGCCGACGTGGTACTCGCCGACCGGCCGGTGCTTGTACTGGGTGTAGAACGTCGCCACGCCGGTGACCTGCGCCGAGGTGATGCCGAGCATCTCCGCGCAGAAGTCGATCCCCGCCTGCGTGATGTGGCCGTCCACCGACTGCACCAGGTGCAGCATCGGCAGCAGCGCCGAGCGCGGCTTCGGGTACCGCGCGATGATCTCCTTGGCGTCGCGCTCCAGCCCGGCCCGCACCTCGGGGTCGTACTCGGCGGTGACGCGCGTGGTGATCTGATATGTCGTGGGCTCGTCCGTCAACGGTCCACTCCCCCCATGACCGGGTCGATCGAGGCGACCGCCGCGATGACGTCGGCGACCATGCCGCCCTCCGACATCACCGGCGCCGCCTGCAGGTTGGTGAAGGACGGGTCGCGGAAGTGCACCCGGTAGGGCCGGGTGCCGCCGTCGCTGACCACGTGCACGCCGAGCTCGCCGCGCGGCGACTCCACGGCCGCGTACGCCTGGCCCGCCGGGACGCGGAAGCCCTCGGTCACCAGCTTGAAGTGGTGGATGAGCGCTTCCATCGAGGTGCCCATGATGTGCGCGATGTGGCGGGGCGAGTTGCCCATGCCGTCGGCGCCGATCGCCAGCTGCGCGGGCCAGCCGATCTTCTTGTCCTCGACCATCACCGGGCCCTTGACCGTCTGCAGCCGGTCCACGCACTGCTGGACGATCTTCAGCGACTCCTCCATCTCGGCCATCCGCACCAGGTAGCGGCCGTAGACGTCGCTGGTGTCCTGGGTGTGGACCTCGAAGTCGTAGGTCTCGTACCCGCAGTAGGGCTGCGACTTGCGCAGGTCCCACGGCAGGCCGGTCGCGCGCAGCACCGGGCCGGTGACGCCGAGCGCCATGCAGCCCGTCAGGTCCAGGTACGCGACGTCCTTGGTGCGGGCCAGGTAGACGGGGTTGGCGTCCATCAGCTTCCGCAGCGCCTGGAAGCGCTTCGGCATCCGCTCCAGGTAGTCCTGCAGCTTGCTCATCGCGCCGCTGGGCAGGTCCTGGGCGACGCCGCCCGGCCGCACGTAGGCCATGTTCATGCGCAGGCCCGAGATCTCCTCGAACAGGTCGAGGGTGTACTCGCGCTCGATGAACCCGTTGAGCATGACCGTGGTCGCGCCGAGCTCCAGGCCGAAGGTGGCGATCGCGACCAGGTGGGAGGAGATCCGGTTGAGCTCCATCATGAGCACGCGGATGATCTGCGCGCGCTCGGGGATCTGGTCGGTGATGCCGAGCAGCTTCTCCACGCCCAGGCAGTACGCCGTCTCGTTGAAGATCGGCGCCAGGTAGTCCATCCGGGTGCAGAACGTGGTGCCCTGCGTCCAGGTGCGGAACTCCATGTTCTTCTCGATGCCGGTGTGCAGGTAGCCGATGCCCACCCGGCACTCGGTCACCGTCTCGCCGTCGAGGGTGAGGATCAGGCGCAGCACGCCGTGCGTGGACGGGTGCTGCGGGCCCATGTTGACGACCAGGCGCTCGTCGCCCGCGTCCTCCGCGCCGGCCACGACCTGGTCCCAGTCGGCGCCGTTGACGTCGAAGACCCGGCCCTCGGCCGCCTCCTCGGCGGCGTACGCGTCGTACTCGGTGTACTTGGTCGAGGGGCTCATGCGTCACTCCTCCGCTCGTCCCCGTGCTCCGAGGGACGCTGCTTGTCGCGGCTCATACGTAGGACCTCCGCTCGTCGGGCGGCGGGATCTCGGCGCCGCGGTACTCGACCGGGATGCCGCCGAGCGGGTAGTCCTTGCGCTGCGGGTGGCCGACCCAGTCGTCGGGCATCTCGATGCGGGTGAGCGCCGGGTGCCCGTCGAACACGATCCCGAAGAAGTCCCAGGTCTCGCGCTCGTGCCAGTCGTTGGTGGGGTAAACCGCCACGATCGACGGGATGTGCGGGTCGGCGTCGGGGCAGCTCACCTCCAGCCGCACGCGCCGGTTGTGGGTGATCGACAGCAGGTGGTAGACCGCGTGCAGCTCGGCCCCGGCGTCGTCGGGGTAGTGCACGCCGGACACGCCGGTGCACAGCTCGAAGCGCAGCTCGGGCTCGTCGCGCATGCGCTGCGCGACGGCGGGCAGGTGCTCGCGCCTGACGTGCAGCGTCATCTCGCCGCGGTCGACCACCACACGCTCGACGGCGTCGCCGAAGTCGGGCAGCACGCGGGCCAGCTCGTCGGCGATCTCGTCGAAGACCCCCTCCTCGCCGCCGCCCTCGGGACCGCCGTAGGGGCGCGCGGACGACACCTTGGGGCGCCGCCGGACGACCAGGCCGCCGTACCCGGAGGTGTCGCCGCTGGTCTTGACGCCGAACATGCCCGTGCGGGCGACCGGCTGCTCGCGCCGCTCCTCCTCGCGCTCGGCGGGCAGGCGGTCGGCGGCCTGCTCGGCCTGCTGCTCGGGGTTCTGCGAACTCATCTAGACCGTCCCCTGTCCCAGCAGCGGAAGCTGCCGGCGCTTGGCCACTTCCAGCTCCTCGATCTGCCGGGCCCGCTGCGGCCCGAGCTTGGTGTTCTGGATCTTGTCGTGCAGCTTCAGGATCGCGTCCAGCAGCATCTCCGGCCGCGGCGGGCAGCCGGGCAGGTAGATGTCCACCGGCACGATGTGGTCCACGCCCTGCACGATCGCGTAGTTGTTGAACATGCCGCCCGAGGAGGCGCACACGCCCATCGCGATGACCCACTTGGGCTCGGTCATCTGGTCGTAGATCTGGCGCAGCACCGGCGCCATCTTCTGGCTGACCCGGCCCGCCACGATCATCAGGTCGGCCTGCCGCGGCGTCGCCGAGGCGCGCTCCATGCCCCAGCGCGAGAAGTCGTGCCGCGGGTCGCCGCTGGCCATCATCTCGATCGCGCAGCACGCCAGCCCGAACGTCGCGGGCCACACCGAGCTCTTGCGCGCCCATCCGGCGACCTGCTCGACCGAGGTCAGCAGGAATCCGCTGGGGAGTTTCTCCTCTAGACCCATGTCAGTCCCACTCCAGACCACCGCGACGCCAGATGTAGGCGTACGCCACCAGCACGGTGAGGATGAAAAGGACCATCTCCACCAAACCAAAAATCCCCAGGTGGTCGAAGGCGACCGCCCAGGGGTAGAGGAAGATGATCTCGATGTCGAAGACGATGAACAGCATCGCCGTCAGGTAGTACTTCACCGGGAAGCGCCCGCCGCCGACCGGCTGCGGGGTCGGCTCGATGCCGCACTCGTAGGCGTCCAGCCGCGCCCGGTTCCATCGTTTGGGACCCGTCAGGGAGGCCATCGCCACCGAGCCGGCGGCGAACAGGAACGCCAGCACTCCCAGCACAATGATCGGAACATAGAGATCCACGTCTCTACACCCTCTCCTCGGAACGTACGACGCTGTACGGGGCGCGGGCCCGAGCGTTCAGGGCGCTCGGGGGCCGCGCCACGGTGACGACCGGCCCGTGACCTCGGTCACGGACGCGGGTCGCCACCCTAGCCAAGGTGATCAATAGCACTCCCCTCCGGGGATCGGTTATGCGGCCGGTGCCACCTTCTGCATGGCGTTGATGAGGCGGTCCATCGCGTCACCGCCCTTGGGGTCGGTGAGGTTCGCCAGCAGCTTGAGCGTGAACCGCATCAGCGTGGGGTGCGGCAGGCCGTGGGTGGTGAGGAACTTCATCACCCGTGGGTCCCCGATGGCCTGCACGAAGACGCGCGCCAGCGTGAAGTAGCCGCCGTGCTCGTCCTTGAGGATGCGCGGGTACTCGTAGAGCGTGCGCTCGCGCTGCGCGGGGGTGCGGCGCGACAGCGCCTGCACCATGATGTCGGCGGCCAGGCGGCCGGACTCCAGCGCGTAGTCGATGCCCTCGCCGTTGAAGGGGTTGATCATGCCGCCCGCGTCGCCGACCAGCAGCATCCCGCGGGTGTAGTGCGGCTGCCGGTTGAAGCCCATCGGCAGCGCCGCGCCGCGGGCCGGGCCGGTGGCGTGCTCCTCGTCGAACAGCCACTCCTCGGGCATGTTCGAGGTCCAGAGCTTGAGCATGTTGCGGTAGTCGACGTTCTGGAACGACTTGGAGGTGTTGAGCAGGCCGAGGCCGACGTTGCAGGTGCCGTCGGCGACCGGGAACACCCAGCCGTAGCCGGGCAGCAGCCGCTGCCCGTCCCACAGCTCCAGCCACGCCTCCATGTAGTCGTCGGTGTGCCGGGGGCTCTCGTAGTAGCGGCGCACCGCCACGCCCATCGGCCGGTCCTCGCGGCGGCGCAGGCCCATGGCGAGCGAGAGGCGGGTGGAGTTGCCGTCGGCCGCCACGACCAGCGGCGCGTGGAACTCGACCTCCTCGCCCTGGTACTTGGCGGTCACGCCGATGATGCGGTCGGTGCGCTCGTCGAGGATGGGACCGGTGACGTTGCAGCCCTGCAGCAGCTCGGCCCCGGCCTTGCCCGCGTGCTCGGCCAGCAGCTGGTCGAGGTCCATCCGGGTGCGCACCAGGCCGAAGTCGGGGAAGCTGGCCAGCTCGGGCCAGGGCAGCTCGATCTTGACGCCGCCGCCGTAGATGCGCAGGCCCTTGTTCCGGCTGAAGCCGGGGTCGTTGATGTTCACGCCCATCGAGATCAGCGCGCGCACCGCACGGGGGGTGAGGCCGTCGCCGCAGATCTTGTCGCGCGGGAACGTCGCCTTCTCCAACAGCAGCACGCGCAGGCCGGCCTGGGCCAGCCAGTAGGCGGTCGACGACCCGGCGGGGCCGGCCCCGACGACGATCACGTCAGCCTGTCGGGTGGAGTCGGTCACAGCGTTCCTCTTAGCTCGTTCGCTTGTGAAGTACTTCACAAGAATCCGTTGGGGAGTCTATTCCTTTGGAGCGGCCCGTGGGTACCTCTCGGCCGCGCGGGATTTGGACCGGTCCGAATCGCCCCTGACGTCCGGACCGAGCTGATCAGCCCGGGTTGACGGCGTGGTGCAGCGCGGCCACCCCGAAGGTCAGGTCGCGCCAGCGCACCTCGCCCCACCCGGCCTCCTGGACCAGGCGGGCGAGCCCCGCCTGGTCGGGCCAGGCGAGGGTGGATTCGGCCAGGTAGTGGTAGGAGTCGGGGTTGGAGCTGACCCTGGCCAGCAGCGGCAGCCCGAACTTCAGGTGCGTGCGGTGGCCGAGCGCCAGCAGCTTGTTGGGCGGGTGACTGACCTCACACACCAGCAGCCGCCCGCCGGGCCTGGTCACCCGGCGCATCTCGCGGAGCGCGCCGACGGTGTCGGCGACGTTGCGCAGGCCGAAGGAGATGGTGACGGCGTCGAAGGAGGCGTCGGCGAAGGGCAGGCTGAGCGCGTCCCCGGCCACGAACGACAGCCGGGCCACGCCCGCCTGCCGCCGCACCCCGACGCGCAGCATGCCGAGGGAGAAGTCGCAGGCGACGGTGTCGGCCCCGGCCTCGGCGAACGGCACCGAGGAGGTGCCGGTGCCCGCCGCCAGGTCGAGGACGCGCTCGCCCGGCCGGGCGTCCACGGCCCGGACGACCTCCCGCCGCCAGCGGCGGTCCTGGCCGCCGGTCATGAGGGTGTTGAGCAGGTCGTAACGCTCGGCGGTGCTGTCGAACATCGCGGCCACATCGGCCGGCTGCTTGTCGAGAGAGGCGCGGGTCATGCCTCAAGCCTAGGAGCCCCCTTCCAAGCCCGCCGCACCGGACGCACCCCACCCCCACCACCCGAGGCGCAGGGGCGAAGCCCCAGCCGGGGGCGCGGGGGCGGAGCCCCCGCCCTAAAGCAAGCACGGCGGCGCAGCCGTCCGTTGCGGGGTGTGGGGCGGAGCCCTGCCGGGGGGTGTGGGGGGCTGGCCCCCTGCCCGGGTCTCGCCCGCCCAGAGCGAGCGCCAGCGAGCGCAGGGCGGGTGAGACCCGGATGTGGGGGTTTGGGGGGACGTCCCCCCAAGGCAAACACAGCCGCTTTCGCCGAGGAAGGGGCACCGACTCAACCCGCACGGGTTTGCCCACATGCTCCGCCCAGACCAACCACGCGCGGGTTTGCCCACAGACCCAGCAACCCCAACCACGCGCGGGGTTGCGGTGAGAACCCGCACCAACCCCAACCCGCAAAGTCCTGCCCTGCGCAAGCAGGGGTTAAGACTGCGCCTGCCTTCGGCCCCCCCCGCCCGCCGGCGCGGGCCGGGGGGGGCGGGGGGCCGCGGGGCAAACCGGGCCCCCCCGGGGGGGGCCCGGGGGGGGGCGCGGG
>JBITGK010000030.1:0-108475 GCA_044456955.1 Spirillospora sp. NPDC050679
CGGCGGCCGGCGGGAACAGGCCCCGCGCCGGGGCCCCCCGCCCCGCGGGGCGGGGCGGGGCGCCCCTGACGGCGGTGGGCCCCCGGCTCGGCCGCGGGGCTCCCCGGGCCCGCCCCGGCCCGCCGGCCCGCGCGGCGGGCCGCTTCCTCGACTTCTACTGCGGGGTGTTCAGCCTGGTCGCGCTCTCCCTGGCGGTCATGATCGGGCTGCTGGCCACCGACCGCGCCCTGCTGTCGCCGGCCCACCGGGTGCGCGCCCAGGCCGTGCACCGCGGCTTCGCCTTCGTCGCGGTGGCGACGCTGCTCCTGCACCTGGCCGCCCAGCTGGCCCGGCACCGGGTCGGGCCGCTGGAGGCGCTGGCCCCGACCGGCGGCGACCACCTGGCCGACTACGGGCTGGGCACGCTGGCCTGCTACCTGATGGTCGTCGCGGTCGGCAGCGGGATCGCGCGCGGCAGGTTCGCCGAGTGCGGGCGGCCGTGGATGTGGCGCACGCTGCACCTGACCGCCTACCTCGCCTGGCCGGTCGCCATCGTCCACGGCCTCACCTCCGGCCGCGAGCCCGCCGCCTGGGTCACCGCCGCCTACCTGCTGTGCGCGGCGGGGGTGGCGCTGGCCCTGGTCGCCCGGCCGTTCCTGCTCCGGCACGCCGGGAGGAGGCCGTGACCGGCGCGGCCTCCGGCATCGAGGTCCGCCAGGTGGGGCCGCCGCGCCTCACCCTCGGCCTGGAGAGCGCCGCCCGCCTGGACTGGGCCGCGCACCGCCGCCTGCACCCCGACCCGCGCCCGCTGGGCGCCGACCGGCTCATCGCCCTCGCCGAGGCGGGGCGGCTGCACGGGCGCGGCGGCGCGGCCTTCCCCTTCGCCCGCAAGGTGCGCGCGGTGGTCGACAGCGCGGTCCGGCGCCGCCGCCGCACCGTGGTGGTGGTCAACGGCACCGAGGGCGAGCCCGGCAGCGCCAAGGACAAGGTGCTGCTGTGCCGCGCCCCGCACCTGGTCCTGGACGGCGCGGCGCTGGCCGCCACCGCGCTGGGCGCCCGCGAGATCGTCATCGGGATCACCGACGCGGACGCGGCCCGCTCGATGCGGGAGGCGATCGGCGAGCGGCGGCTGGAGGGGCGCGCCCGCGTCGTCCGGCTCGCCGAGCGCTTCATCACCGGCGAGGGCGGCGCGCTGGTGCGCGGCATCAACGGGCGGCGGCCCGTCCCGCCCGGCCGCAAGATCCGCGCCGCCACGCGGGGCGTGGACGGCCTGCCGACCCTGCTGTCCAACGCCGAGACCTACGCCCAGCTCGCCGTCCTGGCCGGGCTGGGCCCCGAACGCTACGCGCGGGTCGGGCTGCCGGACGAGCCCGGCACCGTCCTGCTCACCGTCACCGGCTCGGCCCGCTTCCCGGCGGTGGTGGAGACCCCTTCCGGCGCGCCGCTGGCGCACCTGCTGGACCTGTGCGGCAGCCGCGCTGGGGAGGGCGTGCTGGTCGGCGGCTACCACGGGGCCTGGCTGGACGGCGCGACCGCCACCGCCACGCAGGTGTCGCGGGCGGCGCTTAAGAAGGCGGGCGGCGCCCTCGGCGCGGGCATCGTCATGCCGCTGGGGCGCGGCACCTGCCCGCTGGGGGAGTGCGCCCGCGTCGTCGCCTACCTGGCCGCCGAGTCGGCCGGGCAGTGCGGTCCCTGCCGCCTGGGGCTGCCCGACGTGGCCGGGTCGTTCGCGGCGTTGGCCGCGGGGCGCGATGCCGCCGGGGCGCGCGAGGCCATCGTCCGCGCCACGCGCATGGCCGTCGGCCGAGGCGCGTGCGGCCACCCCGACGGCACCGCGCGGTTCGTGCTGTCGGCGCTGGAGGTGTTCGCCGCCGACGTCGCCGCGCACACCGCCGAAGGCGGCTGCGGACGGCCCGTGCTCGGCGTGCTGCCCGCCGCGACCGACGCGCGGCTGCGCCTGGAGGTGGACTGGAGCCGCTGCGACGGGCACGGGCTGTGCGCCGACATCCTGCGCGGCGCGGTGCGGATGGACGAGTACGACTATCCCGTCATCCCCGACGAGCCCATCCCGGCCCGGCTGGAGGCCGCCGCGCGCCGCGCGGTCGCCATGTGCCCCGGGCTGGCGCTGCGGCTGGTGCCGCGCACCGCCCACGAGCCCGCCGCGCAGGCGGGCGACCGGGCCGGGGAGCGGCCGGCCGGGGACGCCGGGCCGCGCCGGCCGCCTCGATAGGCCGGTCGGCGCGACATGTCAGCCGGCGCGGTAGTAGGCCAGGTAGCGGGCGACCTTCCGGGTGTAGGGCCGCACCCGGGGCGGCACGCCCCGCGCCCTGACGACCGCCTTGGCGGAGGAGCGGTAGGTGGCCGCGAGGTTCAGGGCGGGGTCGCCGGGCACGCCCGTCAAGGACCCGCCCCAGTGGCACAGGAACCGGCCCATCGCCGGAATGGACGCCTCGGGCGTGATGTCGGCGGGCCGCGGCTCGGCGTTGCCGAGTCCGCCGGGCTGCCAGCGCGCCAGCGCGCCGGGCCGCCAGCGGGCGATGCCGTACTCGTTCCTGCCGGGATCGGCCAGGTCGGCGTCGAAGCCGCTCTCCACCTTGAGCATCGCCGCGACCAGCGCCGGGCTGAGGCCGCGCGTCTCGCACCAGGTCCCGGCCCGCACGATCAGCCTGCGGTACTGCGGCGGGATGTCGCGGTCGAGTCGCAGGAAGCGGCCGCCGGGGTCGCCGGGGCCCTGGCCGTGCCCGCCGGGCGGCGACGGGCGCGCGGCCCCGCGCGGGGCCGGGTCGGGGCCGCCCCCGGCCAGCGCCAGCACCGTGCCCCCGCCGGCCAGCACCATCGCGGCGACCGCTCCCGCCAGCAGCAGGCCGCGGCGCCCCGGGCCCCGGCGCCCGTTCTCGCGCGCGCCCGCGCGTGCGCCCGTCCGGCGGGGCGTCCAGGACCTCCTGGCGGGCAGGGGGTCGGTGTCGATGCGGCTCATGGCCTGGCCCAGCGCCTGCTCGAACGCCGCCGCCGACGCCCACCGGCGCTCGCGGTCGGGCTCCAGCGCGCGCAGCACCGCCGCGTCGACGGCGGGCGGCACGGCGGGCTGCTCCTCGCTGGGCGGCCGGGGGTCCTCGCCGGGCGGCCGCCCGGTCAGCAGGTGGTAGGTCAGCGCGCCCAGCCCGTACACGTCGGCGCGGTGGTCGGGCGCGCCGTCGATCAGCGCCTGCTCGGGGGCCATGTAGCCGGGCGACCCGGCGGGCAGCGTCAGGCTGGACAGCCGGTCGCCGCTGCGCGCCACGCCCAGGTCGGAGATCATGATCCGGTCGTCGCCGTCCACGTTCCCGCCGCCGGAGCGGACCAGCACGTTGGACGGCTTCAGGTCGCGGTGCACGATGCCCCGGCCGTGCAGCTCCCGCAGGCCCCGCGCGACCTCGCGGGCCAGGCCCAGCGCCCGGTTGAGCGGCGGCGGCCCGGCGGCCAGCAGGTCCTCCAGGGTACCCCGGTCGGCGTGGGTCATCACGAAGTAGGGGCGGCCGTCGGGCAGCTCGCCGATGTCGAACACCTGCACCAGCCGGTGGGAGTCCACCCGGCGCAGCAGCTGCGCCTCCCGCACGAACCGCTCGCGCACCTCGGCGTGCCGGGCCCAGTGCTCGGCCAGGATCTTGACGGCCACCGGCGAGTCCAGCTCCTCGTCGCGGCCGAGCCACACCGTGGCGAAGGCGCCGGAGCCCAGGAGCCGGTCGATCCGGTACCGCCCTGCCGTGCGCGGGGTCTCCATGGACGCCCATCATGAAGGATCTCACCGCCCGGCGGCAGCCGCTTGGCGGTGATTGCCCCCTGTCGCCGGGCCCGTCCCGCCGCGCCGCGGCCCGGAATGCGGCCCCCACCGGGAGTGTTGGATCATTGGGGTGCCGGAAAAACGGTTCGCCCCGACCGGCGCGCGGGCACTACCGTGCCAAGGTCGCGGGGGACGGCACGCCGGATCCCGCCCACGCACGCCCCAGGAGCAGGCCGCGCAGCCCGAGGCCACGGCCTGGAAACTATCCTGTTCGATGGTTATGAGGACGCCTGTGACACCGCCGCTCGCCGACCTGCGCGCGCGCCTGCCCGAACTGATGACGCTGGACAGCCACCGGCTGCGCCGCCGCATGGACGGCGCGCAGAAGATGCGCGACGCCGGGCGCCGGGCCAGGGCCGCCGAGCAGATCGCCGCCGACCTGGCCGCCGCCGAGCGGCGCATCGAGCGGCGGCGCGCGGCCGTGCCCGAGATCAGCTACCCCGCCGAGCTGCCGGTCAGCCAGAAGAAGGACGACATCGCCGCCGCCATCCGCGACCACCAGGTCGTGATCGTGGCCGGCGAGACCGGCTCGGGCAAGACCACCCAGCTGCCCAAGATCTGCCTGGAGCTCGGCCGGGGCGTGGCCGGCTCGATCGGCCACACCCAGCCGCGCCGGCTGGCCGCCCGCACCGTCGCCGACCGCATCGCCGAGGAGCTCGGCACCGGCCTCGGCGAGGCGGTGGGCTACAAGGTCCGCTTCACCGACCGGTCCGGCGACGACACGCTGGTCAAGCTGATGACCGACGGCATCCTGCTGGCCGAGGTCCAGACCGACCGGCTGCTGCGCCGCTACGACACGCTGATCATCGACGAGGCGCACGAGCGCAGCCTCAACATCGACTTCCTGCTCGGCTACGTCAAGGAGATCCTGCCGCGCCGGCCGGACCTCAAGGTGGTCATCACCTCGGCCACCATCGACCCCGAGCGCTTCTCCCGGCACTTCGGCGACGCCCCGATCGTGGAGGTGTCCGGCCGCACCTACCCGGTGGAGGTGCGCTACCGGCCGGTCGCCGATCCCGACGACCCCGGCGCCGACTCCGACCGCGACCAGGTCCAGGCGATCATTGACGCGGTGGACGAGCTGGCGCTGGAGGCCCCCGGCGACGTGCTGGTGTTCCTCAGCGGCGAGCGCGAGATCCGCGACACCGCCGACGCCCTGAACAAGCACTTCCAGAACCGTCGCGGCCCCGCCACCGAAGTCCTGCCGCTGTACGCGCGGCTGTCGGCCGCCGAGCAGCACCGGGTCTTCCAGGCCCACCGGGGCCGCCGCATCGTGCTGGCCACCAACGTCGCCGAGACCTCGCTGACGGTCCCGGGCATCAAGTACGTCGTCGATCCCGGCACCGCCCGCATCTCCCGCTACAGCCACCGGCTGAAGGTGCAGCGCCTGCCCATCGAGCCGATCTCGCAGGCGTCGGCCAACCAGCGCAAGGGCCGCAGCGGCCGCACCTCCGACGGCATCTGCATCCGGCTGTACTCGGAGGAGGACTTCGAGTCCCGGCCCGAGTTCACCGACCCCGAGATCCTGCGCACCAACCTGGCCTCGGTCATCCTGCAGATGACGGCGCTCGGCCTCGGCGACATCGCGGCGTTCCCGTTCGTGGAGCCGCCCGACCGCCGCAACGTCAAGGCGGGCGTGGACCTGCTGCACGAGCTCGGCGCGATCGACCCCGCCGAGAAGGACCCGCGCAAGCGCCTCACCCCCGACGGCCGCCGCCTCGCCCAGCTCCCGATCGACCCCCGGCTCGGCCGCATGGTGCTGGAGGCCGACAAGAACGGCTGCGTCCGCGAGGTGCTGATCATCGCGTCGGCGCTGTCGATCCAGGACCCGCGCGAGCGCCCCGCCGAGCACCAGCAGGCCGCCGACGAGAAGCACAAGCGCTTCGCCGACCCCACCTCGGACTTCCTGTCCTACCTCAACCTGTGGAACTACCTGCGCGAGCAGCAGCAGGAGCTGTCGGGCAGCCAGTTCCGCCGGCTGTGCAAGAACGAGTTCCTGCACTACTTGCGCGTGCGCGAGTGGCAGGACCTGCACGGCCAGCTCAAGCAGGTCGCCAAGACCCTCGGCGTCACCGTCAACAGCACCGACGCCCCGCCCGACCGCATCCACACCGCCCTGCTGTCGGGCCTGCTGTCGCACATCGGCCTGATGGACACCGACGCCAAGGACGACAAGAAGGACGGCAACCCGCGCCGCCGCGGCCAGGAGTACGTGGGAGCCCGCGGCGCCAAGTTCGCGATCTTCCCCGGGTCGGCGCTGTTCAAGAAGCCGCCGCGCTGGGTGATGTCGGCCGAGCTGGTGGAGACCTCCCGGCTGTGGGCGCGCGTCAACGCCAAGATCGAGCCCGAGTGGATCGAGCCGCTGGCCGCCCACCTGGTCAAGCGCAACTACAGCGAGCCGCACTGGTCCAAGAAGCAGGCCGCGGTCATGGCCTACGAGAAGGTCACCCTGTACGGGGTGCCGATCGTGGCGCAGCGCCGCGTCAACTACGGCTCGGTCGACCCCGCCCTGGCGCGCGAGCTGTTCATCCGGCACGCCCTGGTGGAGGGCGACTGGGAGACCCACCACCGCTTCTTCCACGACAACCGCGCCCTGCTCGACGAGGTCGAGGAGATGGAGCACCGCGCCCGCCGCCGCGACATCCTGGTGGACGACCAGACCCTGTTCGACTTCTACGACGAGCGCGTCCCCGAGGACGTGGTGTCGGGCCGCCACTTCGACGCCTGGTGGAAGAAGGCCCGCCACGCCGAGCCGGACCTGCTGAACTTCGAGAAGTCGATGCTCATCAACCAGAGCGCCGGCGACGTCAGCGAGGCCGACTACCCCGACGTGTGGCAGCAGGGCCCGCTGTGCCTCAAGCTGACCTACCAGTTCGAGCCGGGCGCCGACGCCGACGGCGTGACCGTCCACATCCCGGTGCAGATCCTCAACCAGGTGAAGGGCGCCGGGTTCGAGTGGCAGGTGCCGGGCCTGCGCGCCGAGCTGGTCACCGAGCTGATCCGGTCGCTGCCCAAGCAGCTGCGGGTCAACTTCGTGCCCGCGCCCGACTACGCCCGCCGCGTCCTGGAGCGGGTCGCCCCGCGCACCGAGCCGCTGCTGGAGGCCGTCGAGCGGGAGCTGACCGCCATGACCGGCGTCCCGATCGCCCGCGAGGCGTGGGACCTGTCCCGGCTGCCCGCGCACCTGCGCGTCACCTTCCGGGTGGTGGACGACCGCGACAAGGCCCTCGCCGAGGACACCGACCTGGACGCCCTCAAGCGGCGGCTGGCGGGGAAGGTCCGCGGCACCCTGTCCAAGGCGGCCTCCGCCGAGGGCGTCGAGCGCGCCGGGCTGCGCGAGTGGACGATCGGGGAGCTGCCCCGCACCTACGAGCGCAAGCAGAACGGCTACGACGTCAAGGCGTACCCGGCGCTCACCGACGAGGGCGACGGCGTCGCGGTCCGCATGTACGAGACCGAGGCCGAGCAGCGCCGCGCCATGTGGAAGGGCACCCGGCGGCTGGTGCTGCTGAACGCGCCGTCCCCGGTCAAGCTGATCCAGAAGAACCTGACCAACCAGGGCAAGCTGGCGCTCAGCCACAACCCGCACGGCTCGGTCGCGGCCCTGTTCGAGGACTGCGTGACCGCCGCCGCCGACCGGCTGATCGCCGAGGCCGGGGGGCCGGTCTGGGACGAGGCGGCCTTCCGCGGGCTGTACGACCACGTGCGCGCCGGGCTGTACGACGCCACCGCCGCGATCGTGGCGCAGGTCGAGCGGATCCTGGCCGCCTCCCACGAGATCGAGCGGCGGCTGCGCGGCACCACCAGCCTGACCCTGGTGCCCGCGCTGACCGACGTCCGCGGCCACCTGGGCGCGCTGGTGCACGCCGGCTTCGTCACCGAGACCGGCGCGGCGCGCCTGCCCGACCTGCTCCGCTACCTGCGCGCCCTGCTGGCGCGGCTGGACAAGCTCCCGGAGAACCCGGGCCGCGACCGTCAGCTGTCCCACCAGGTGCAGGTGCTCCAGCAGGAGTACGAGCAGGCGCTGCGCAGGCTGCCCCCGGCGCGGCGCGACGACGAGCCGGCGCGGCAGGTCCGCTGGATGCTGGAGGAGCTGCGGGTCAGCCTGTTCGCCCAGCAGCTCGGCACCCGCTACCCGGTCTCCGACAAGCGCATCCGGAAGGCGATGGCGCAGCTCGCCTGACGGCCGTGCGCCCGCCCCGGCAGGGCCGGGACGGGCGTGCGGGCCCGAGGGTCAGGCGGTGACGTCGCGGCGGCGGAAGCCCGCCAACCCGGCGGCGGTGAGCGCCGCCACGACGAGCCCCAGCACCACCAGGGGCGTCGCCGTCAGGTCGGCGGCCGGCAGCTTGGGGACGTGGCTGAACGGCGACAGGTCCATCACGGCCTGGTCGAGGTCCAGCGCCGGACCGAGCAGCCCCAGCACCACGAAGACCCCGAGCGCGCCCCACGCCGCCAGGGTGTAGCGCGGCACCAGCCCGAACAGCGCCACCGTGAGGCCGGTGAGCACCCACGCGGCCGGCAGCTGCACGAACACCGCGCCGAACGCCTCGGGCAGCTTGCCGCCCATGTCGCCGGTCGTCGCGCCGTAGGCGAGCCCGGTCGCCAGCCCGGCCGACGCCAGCAGCAGCGCGACCCCGGCCATGGCGATCAGCAGGTGGCCGCCCGCCCAGCGGACCCGGCCGAGCGAGAGCGCGAGCAGCGGCTCCAGGCGCTGGGAGGTCTCCTCTCCGCGCAGCCGCAGCGTGGCCTGCACCCCGTAGACGGCCGCGACCAGGCCCATGATGCCCGACAGCGTCGCCAGGAACGCGTCGGTCAGCCCCGACGCCCCGCCGAGCCTGGTGATGAGCTCGGTGGTCTCCCGGCTCTCGCCGACCAGGTCGCCCACGCCCTTGAGCACGCCGCCGAACACCAGCCCGTACACCACGACCGCGCCGGTCCAGGCGGCCAGCGAGCCGCGCTGCATCCGCCAGGCCAGCGCGAGCGCGCTGCGCAGCCCCGGCCCGGCGGCCGCCGGGCCGAGCCGCGGCGGCAGCAGCCCGGCGCCCAGGTCGCGGCGGCCCGCCAGCCGGTAGGCGAGCGCGACCAGCAGCGCCGCCAGCGCCAGCGGCAGCAGCAGCACCCAGAACCGGTCCCCGGCGTAGGGGCGGACCTGCTGGCTCCAGCCGATCGGCGACAACCACAGCAGCCACCCGCCGCCGTCGGTCGCGTCGCCGACCGCGCGGATGAGGAAGGCGACGCCGATGGCGGCGACGGCCAGGCCCCGCGCGGGCCGGGCGTTCTCGGTGGCCTGGGCGGCCACGGCCGCGACCGCGGCGAACACCAGCCCGTTGGCGAACCAGCCCAGCCCGAATGCCAGCGCCCCGGCCGCGCCCTGCCCGACCAGGGCCAGCCCCACCAGGACCGACACGGCCGCGTCGGCGACCACGGCGACCAGCAGCGCGGCCGTCAGCGGGGCGCGGCGGCCGACCGCTCCGGCCCCGACCAACTCCAGCCGCCCGTCCTCCTCCTCGGCGCGGGTGTGCCGGATCACCAGCAGCAGGGTCATGACCCCGACCAGCGCCCCGGCCAGGGTGCCCATCCGCCAGGCCGACAGCGCGCCGACCGAGGTGGCGTGCACCTCGCCGTAGAACGCCAGCGTGGCGGCGTTGGCGTTGATGCCCTCGGCGAACTTCACCCGCTCGGCCTCGGTGCCGTACAGGCCGGCGTAGCTGGACACCGTGCTGACCACCAGCGAGGCCAGCAGCAGCGTCCAGACCGGGATCATGATCCGGTCGCGGCGCAGCGCGAGCCGCAGCAGCGTCCCGGTTCCGGTGAGGGTGTTCATCGGGTGGTCTCCTGCGGGATCTGGTCCTGGTAGTGGCGCAGGAACAGCTCTTCCAGGGTGGGCGGTCGGCTGGTCAGGGCGCGGACGCCGGCCTGGGTGAGCTGCCGAAGGACCGCGTCCAGCTGGGGGGTGTCGACCTCCAGCTTGACCTTGGCGCCGTCGATCTGGACGTCGTGCACGCCCGGCAGCGAGCCGATCCCGTTGGGCTGGGCGGCCAGTTCGGCGTGGATGGAGGTGCGGGTCAGGTGGCGCAGCTCGGCCAGGGTGCCGGACTCCACGGTGCGGCCCTTGCGGATGATGGTCACCCGGTCGCACAGGGCCTCGACCTCGCTGAGGATGTGGCTGGACAGCAGGATGGTGCGGCCGATGCGTTTCTCCTCGACCACGCACTGCTGGAAGACCTCTTCCATCAGGGGATCCAGGCCGGAGGTGGGTTCGTCCAGGATGAGCAGTTCGGCGTCGGAGGCCAGGGCGGCGATCAGGGCGACTTTCTGCCGGTTGCCTTTGGAGTAGGCGCGGCCCTTCTTGCGCGGGTCCAGTTCGAAGCGGTCCAGGAGTTCGGCGCGGCGGTGGGGGTTGAGGCCGCCGCGCAGGCGCCCGAGCAGGTCGATGACCTCTCCACCGGTCAGGTTGGGCCACAGGGTGACGTCCCCGGGGACGTACGCCAGGCGGCGGTGCAGGGCGGTGGCGTCGCGCCAGGGGTCGCCGCCCAGCAGTTCGGCGGTGCCGGCGTCGGCGCGCAGCAGGCCCAGCAGGATCCGGATGGTGGTGGACTTGCCCGAGCCGTTGGGGCCCAGGAACCCGTGCACCTCGCCGGCGGCGACCGACAGGTCCAGGCCGTCCAGCGCGCGGGACCGGCCGAACGACTTCACCAGGCCGGTCACGGAGAGAGCGGTGTTCATGACTTCAGAATCTACATGAGTTTCACGAATTCGTGAAGTCTATGAATCATGTGAACTGCCTATATACTGTCGTAACCGCTGACCAGGGGAGATGATGCTCGTGACCATGCCCGACGCCAGCGAGCGCGACGCCGGGCGAGACGAGGAGGCCCTGCGCAGGTTCATCGAGCGGTTCGCCCTGCAGATGGCCGACGCGGGCTGGCAGCGGATGCCCGCCCGGGTGTTCGCCGCCCTGCTGGCCACCGACTCCGGCGCCCTCACCGCCGCCGAGCTGGCCGAACTGCTCCAGGTGAGCCCCGCCGCCGTCTCCGGCGCGGTGCGGCACCTCACCCACATCCACATGGCCGTGCGCGAGCGCGATCCGGGTTCGCGGCGCGACGTCTACCGGGTGCGCGACGACGTCTGGCAGGACGCGATCCTCGGCCGCGACCGGGTGCTCACCGCGTGGGAGGACAGCCTCGCCGAAGGCGCGCAGGCGGTCGGCCGCGACACCCCGGCGGGCCGGCGGCTGCGCGAGTGCGCCGAGTTCTTCGTCTTCATGCAGAACGAGCTGACGACGCTGCTGGACCGCTGGCGCGAGCACCGCGACAAGTTGCGCGCGGGTGACAACGACGCCTGACCGAACGTGGTGCCGGGCACACGAACCGCCCAAGTCACTGCAGGGAAGCGCACTAGCCCTTAAGGTGCATTCCATGCTTAATAGCGATCAGCGCGACAATAGCGGCCCCGGGGAGAGGGCCGCGTCCCCCGAGGCCCCGGCGCCGGGCCAGGCGCCGACGCGGGACGTCGCCACGACGGGGCGGCCGGGCGGCGCCCCGGCGGCCGAGCGCCGCGACGAGGCGGGCGAGCTGTCGCGCGACTCGTCCCGTGACTCGTCCATGGTGGCCCGCATGGGCGACCCCGTGACGGTCTGGCCGTGCGCCAACTGCGGCCGCCCGGTGCCGCAGCCCCGGGGGGCCGTCCGCGCTGTCCGCTACTGCCAGGACAACGACGGCGCCTGCGCGCGCGAGGCCCGCGACCGCCGCGAGCGCGGCCGCGACGCGCCCGGCCTGACCGGGCAGGTCGCCTCCACCTGGGACATGGTGGAGCGGCTGGAGAAGGCCGCCGACCTGCTGGCCGACTCCCTCACCTCCGAGCTCAGCGTCGCCGGCGTCGAGCGCCGGGTCGCCGAGGTGCGCGCCGAGGCCGCCCGCGAGCTCGCCGTCGCGCAGAGCGAGCGCGACGCCTCCCAGCGGCAGGCCGAGGAGGCCCGGCAGGACGCCTCCTCCGCCCGCCAGCGCGCCGAGGCCGCCGAGGGCGACGCCGCGCGCGCCCGCGAGGAGGCCAAGCTCGCCACCGCCAAGCGCGACGCCGCCCAGCAGGCGTGGGAGGAGGCGCACCAGATCGCCCAGCAGGCGGTGTCGGCCAAGATCGCCGCCGAGAGCGAGCGCGACCGCATCGCCGCCCGCGAGACCGAGCTGCTGGCCGCCCTGGAGGCCGCCCGCGCCGAGCTGGTCGGCCTGCACGGCAAGCTGGCCGAGACCGAGAGCGCGGTCGAGGCCCAGCGGGTCGAGGCGGCCGTCGCCCGGCAGGGCGCCGAGGACCTGCGCAACGCCATGCGCGACGCCGAGGCGCAGCGCCAGCGCGCCATGCAGGCCGCCAGCAAGGCCGAGGCCGAGCGCGCCACCGCGCTGCGCGCCCAGTCCGAGGCCGAGGCGGAGGTCCTGCGCGCCACCGTGCGCGCCGAGGAGGCCGTCAAGGACCGCGACGCGGCCCGGACCCAGGCGCAGGCCGCCACCGCCGAGCGCGACGAGCTGGCGGCCAAGAACGGCGAGCAGGCGGTGCAGCTGCGCCAGCTGTCGCAGTCGGTGGCCGAGCAGCAGGCCGCCCTGACGGCCCTGGCCGAGGAGCGCGACGCCGCGCGCGCCGAGGCCGACCGGGCGCGCCGCCAGATCGACCACTTCACGCACAACACGCTGTCGTCCAACATCCCGCCCTCGGCGACGCAGCCGCCGGTCACCGGCATGCCGCCGGGCGGCCGGATGCCGGGCGCCGGGACCTCGCCGATGGGGCAGATGCCCGCGGGCCCGCCGCCGAGCGACCCCGGCTCCGGCGGGACCGGCCCCGACCCCCAGAACTCCGCGCCGAACCCCCTGCCGAACGGCACCGGCCCGCTCGGCGCCGGCCCCCTCGCCACGGGCCCGCTGGGCGCGTCCCCGCTGGGCACCGGCCCGCTGGGGGCGATGCCGGGCGGGGCGCCGGGCGGCGCCGCCCCGAACGCCGTCCCGAACGGGGGCGGCCCCGCCGCGTTCGGCTCCGGCGGGCTCATGAGCGGCCCGGACCGCAACGGCGGGCGCCCGGAGGACCGGCCCGCCCGGGGCGGCGGCCCGGTGAACGGCGTGGACCGCGAGGACCCGCTGTTCACCGGACCGTGACGGTCACGGGGGTGTGACGGGCGCCCGGCCGGGGCCGGGCGTCACCGGTTCTTCGCGATCATGAAGATGACCAGCAGCGAGGCGCTGACGATCAGCAGCGCGTGGAGCCGCTCCCTGGACGCGGTGTCGCGCAGGTTGGACACGCGCTTGCGGCCCTGCCGCACGTCGAGGTTCGCGCGCCGGGCGCGCTCCCAGGACATCCCCATGTACGCGGCGAGGACCGCGATCGCGATGACGAGGATTCCGCTGCCGCTCATCTGACCCGACCTCCGTTGGTCGCGGATGCTCAGATTGAACGCGACCATACCTCCCCATACCGTGTCGAGTGACACATTTATTGTCGTCACCCGGCGGACAGTGTGATCAGGACGGCGAGACGGCCCCGCGGCGACGATCTCAGCGTCCGAAGCGGTCCAGGTCGATCTCGATCCAGATCTGCTCCGCCCGGCCCAGCAGCCGCCCGTCGGCCCCGTACAGGGCGGTGGCGGCATGCAGCTTGCGGCCCTCGCGGCTGCGCGCCAGGCCCATCACCACGCACCGTTCGCCGGCCTCGGGGAGCCCGGACACCTGCGCGGTCATGGTGCCGAGCACCGCCGGGCGGCCCGCCACGTCGAAGGTCCAGCCGCCGGGGCAGTCCAGCGCGGCCCACACGACCTCCGGGGCGGGGGCCCGCTCCGGCGTCCAGGCGGCCGCGACCGTGCCCTCCGGCGCGGTGCCGTCGTCCACCCGTCCCGGCTCCAGCCGCAGCCCGTCGCCCGGCTCCCGGTCCGGACCGCACACGAAGCAGCCGGGGAAGGGGTGGTTCTCCACCGCCCGGTACTTCTCGCCCGCCGCGAGCGCCGTCCCGTAGGGCACCGGCGGCACCGGCGGCACCACGATCGCCCCGGCCAGCGCCTCGGCCACCAGCGTCTCGCCGTCCCACAACCACGCGCCCAGCCCGCGGTCGTCGGCGGGCGAGACCCGCAGCTCGGTCTCCAGCGGCGGCGGCTTCCGCAGCGACACCGTCACGGTGTCGGCGTCGAGGTGCCCGGCCAGCAGCCCCGCCACATAGCCGCCGTTCCCCGACCCCTCCGGGCCGCGGAAGCGCGTTCCAATGATCACTTGTGTCCCCCCGTTCCGAACAGTCCCAAATCGGACCGCATCATATTGAGGCGCGCCGACGGCCGCCGCCGATGGGGCCGGTTCGGCAGGGGACCGGACGGGGGACGGACCGGCTCAGAGCGCCCGGGACGGCTGCGGGCGGCCGGGCCGGGTGGTGAAGAACACCGACAGCGACCCCTTCAGCCGGGCGCGCACGACCTGCTCGCTCACCGGCCCGCCGGCCGCGACCGGCGTCAGCTCCAGCGCGCGGGAGATCAGCAGGTCGATGTTGCGGTCGGCCACCAGCACCGAGCAGGTGTCGCAGGCGAACCAGGGGTAGAGCATGTTCAGCACCGCCATCGCGGTGTCGTCGTCCGACAGCTGGGTGGTGTCCAGCTCGACCTCGAAGATGTCGGTGTCCTCGGGGTCCAGCGTGGGGTAGTACAGCCAGCGCGGCCCGGCGGTGCCGCAGAAGTCGCACGCCTGGTCCACCGCGGCGGGCTCGCCCACCGCCAGCTCCAGCTCGTGGTCCCACGGCTCGACGCGCCGGTTGTGGCGGTACCCGACGCCGTCCAGCGCGCCCTCGCGGTTGTGCGTCACGTCGTGCACCTCGCCGCCGCAGCGGGCGCACATGAAGCCGAGGTCCTCCATGTCCCTCCCCTGATCATTGAGGCACCTGTCTCCCACCGTATCCGGCCGTGCCTCCGTGTCGTACCAGGCACGGTCGCGCCCGCCGCCGAGGGGTGCGGCAAAGGCGGGCAGGCCGGACATCTCGCCCGGCCAGTGGGGCGGAACGGCCTCGAACGCCCCGTAGAGGCGGCGTCCCGCCCCCGTGTAGATCACGCTTTCCACGGCGTTGGCGGAATCGATGGGCGGCCGCCGACGCCGCGCAGGCCCCGTGCGGTGCCGATGCCGCCGCGCGCTTCCGCGCCCCCGCACCCGTCGCCGAGCGGTGTCCGGCTGTCGCCGGTTCCGGGCAGTCCGATAACGTGCGGCTGACCCGAACAGGAGGCTCCCGTGTCCCACGCGTCCTTTCAGTCCGATGTCGTGCTCAACGCCGACAAGGTGGACCTGGTACGCGAACGGCGCACGCTCCTCGACCAGGTGACGCTGACCGTCCTCACCGGCGAGCACTGGGCCCTCATCGGCCCCAACGGCGCGGGCAAGTCCACCCTGCTCGGCATCCTGGGCGCCTACACCCACCCCACCCGCGGCACCGCCGAGATCCTCGGCCACCGGCTGGGCCGGGTCAACGTCCAGGACCTGCGGATGCGGATCGGCCAGGTCAACCCCCGGCACCCGCTGGAGTCGGCGCGCACCGTCCGCGAGATCGTGCTGACCGGCGCGACCGGCACCATCGAGCTGGTGCCGCGCTGGACGCCCAGTGAGCACGAGCTGCGCCGCGCCGACGAGCTGATCGCGCTGATGGGCCTGACCGCCCGCGCCGACGCCCGCTGGCCGCACCTGTCGCAGGGCGAGCGCGGCCGGGCGCTGATCGCCCGCGCGCTGATGCCCGACCCGCCGCTGCTGCTGCTCGACGAGCCCGCCACCGGACTGGACCTGGCCGCCCGCGAGCGGCTGCTGTCGGCCCTGGACGAGCTGCGCGCGCAGCGCCCCGGACTGACCACCGTGCTGGTCACCCACCACCTGGAGGAACTGCCCGTCAGCACCAGCCACGCGCTGCTGCTGCGCGAGGGGAGGGTGCTCGCCTCCGGCGAGGCCGACCGGGTGCTCACCACCGAGCTCGTCAGCGCCTGCTTCGACCACCCGGTCACCATCACCCGCGCCAACGGCCGCTGGGCGGCCACCGCGGGCTAGCGCCGGTCAGGCGTCGGCCCGGACCCGGTGCGCCGACAGGTGCGCCAGCACCGCCTGGTTGGCCTCCCACCCGTCGGGGAACTTCACCGGCACGCCGAGGCGCACCGGCTCGGTCGAGGGGTGGGCGTCCAGCAGCTCGGGGATGCCGGCGCGCGCGACCACCAGGCACGCGTGCCGGTGCCGCGAGGCCAGCACGCACAGCCGGCCCGACTCCAGGTGGAACGCGGTGGCGTCGCGGCGGCCCGACAGCGGGTGCAGCACCACCGTCACGTCGTACTCGCGGCCCTGCAGCCGGTTGGCGGTGTCGACCGTGATGCCCTCGCCGTGCGGGCCGAGGGCCGCGCGGATCGCGGTGACCTGGTCGCGGTGCGCCGCGCCGATCGCGATGCGGTCCGCGCCGACCGGGTGCGAGCCCAGCTCGGAGTGCGCGGTCGGGCCGCGCTGCAGCAGCCGCACCGCCAGCGCGGCGGTGGCGCGCACGGCCTCGGCGTCGGTGCGCAGCGTGTGCCGTGCGGGCAGCTCGTACAGCGCCCAGCCCGACGCGGCCGCCTCGTCCAGCGCGCGGTCGTAGGTGGTGCCCATGCCGCGCGCGCCGTACTCCAGCCGCCGGTCGCCCGGCCCGGTGCCGGACCGGAAGCCGGTGAACGGGTAGAACGCCTCCGACACCACCGGCGCGGCCGAGGCGGGCAGCCGCCACGACACCGGCAGCCGGTGCACCGGCAGGTCCGGGTTGTGGGCCAGCAGCACCGACACCGCGCTGCGCATCGGGTCCCACGACAGGCCCGACCAGCGCTCGACCTCCACGGTGGAGAACGGGTCGAGCTGGCCGGGGTCGCCCACGAACAGCGCCCGCTCGAACCGGCCCGCGATGCGCAGCAGCATGTCCGAGCGCATCTGGTAGGCCTCGTCCACGATCGCCCACGGCCACGACCCCTCCGCCAGCGTCGCCCACTTGGCCGCCGTCGCGATCACCACGGTGTGCTGCGCCAGCTGCTCGGCCTTGGTCGCCACCGTCACCGACGGCCGCGACAGCACCCGCTCGGAGGGCAGGTAGGAGGCGGCCGACAGGCGGCCCACGGTGATGTGCGGATGCTTGGCGGCGATGCGGTCGATGAGGTCGTCCACCTGCTCGTTGGTCTGCGCGACGATCATCATGCGCTCGCCCGCGTCGGCCAGGTGCGCGGTGGCCCGCACCACCAGGGTGGACTTGCCCGCGCCGGGCGGGGAGTCCACGATGACGCCGCGGTGCCCCCGGTCCAGGTCCGCGAGCACCGCCGCGACCACGCCGTCGGCGGCGGCGCCGGGGGAGAGGGTGTCGGGCGCGGTCATGACCAGTCCTCCGCGGCGTCCTCGTCGGTGGGCTCGTAGTCGGCGGGCGGCCCGCCGTGCGTCCAGGGCGTGTTCTCCTTGTCGGGGAACCGGCTCGGCCCGAACGACCCGGGGATCAGCGAGGTGAACACGACCCGCGCCCCGGCCTCCGGCACCGAGCCCGGCTCGGGGGTCAGCTTCCGGCCCAGGCCGCCGTTCAGCTCCAGCAGCACCGAGGCCCCGCCCGCGGCCCCGTCCACGCTCACGACCCGGCCCTTCAGACCCGGCCGGGCGGCGCTGCACACCGGGGTGCCGGGATCGAGCCGCACCGGGTCCTCGGTGCCGACCCGCAAGTGCGGGCGGAGCTTGGGCTTCTTGCCGGACTCGTCCAGCCGCGTCGGGTCGCACTCGGTGACCGTGCCGCCGAACGCCAGCCCGTTCAGCCGGTGCTCGGCCATCACCAGCGGGTCGTCGAAGGCGCGCTGGGCCTCGTAGGCGTCCTGCGCGCGCTCCATGTCGTGCAGCCGCTTGGCGGCCCGGACCGGCGAGTCGCGGCGGGCCTGCGGGTACGCCTCGCCGAACGTCTGGTGGAAGTAGGTGAACGAGTCGCGGTCGCGCTCCCAGCGGGACGGGACGCTCGCGCCCTCCGGCAGCGCGCGCAGCACCTCCACCGCGCGCCACATCAGCTCCCAGGTGGGCGCGAGCTGGCTCTCCAGCACGCGCCGGACGCGCTCCTCGGCGCGCGGGTCGCGGCCGGAGGCGTCGTAGGCGGCGATCGCGGGGGCCAGCACCTCGTTGTCGAAGCCGGGGTCGGTGACGGGACCGGCGGGCGGGCTGAGCACCGGGTCCTCGGCGCGCGCGGCGGCGGCCGGGCCGTCCATGCCCTCGGGCGGGGCGATCCAGCCCAGCAGGGCCGCCAGGTTGCCGTCCTCCAGCGAGCTCTGCCCGGTCGCCCAGTGCAGCCGCAGCGCCTCGGTCATCGTCATCAGCAGCGTCGAGCCCGGGTGGTCGTGCCGGTCGGTGTACCAGGTCAGCCACCGGCCGAGCACCGGCACCGACGGCTCCACCGCGTACGGGCCGTCGGTGCGGCGGAACCGCGTGGACCGGCCCAGCATCCGCAGGAAGGCCACGCCGCCCCGGTTGGGGACCAGCAGCTGCGGCGCGTCGGTGTAGCGGATGCGCTCGGTGCCGTCCTTGGCGGGCGGCAGGTCCTCCACCGCCCCGTGGTGGGTCTCGATGTGCTTGAGCACGACTTGGGCCAGCTCGGCGGCGAACGCGAACCGCAGGTCGCGGTTGCGCGGCTGGGGGACCGCCAGCAGCGCCGGGGCGTCCGGGTCGGAGCCGACCATCACCGCCAGCGGCGCGGCGGCCTCGCCCGCCAGCTTCAGCGGCACCAGCACCAGCGGGTGCCCGGCCAGGTGGCAGTGCCGGACGGTGGCCAGCGGCTGGGCGATCCCGGCGGCCGCCGCCTCCAGCTGCGCCAGCGAGGTCAGCACGCTCATGCGACGCTGCCGAGCCCCGCGCCGTCCGGAGCGCCGCCCGCGGCCGCGCCCTGGAGCGCCTCGGCGCGCAGCCGGGCGGCGGTGCGCAGCTGCTCGGCGGTCTCGGCGAGGTCGGCGGGCGGCTCCAGCGTCCCGTCGGCCAGCGCCAGCGCGGTGCCGATCGAGTCGACGCCGCCCAGGTCGTCGCGGACCGAGCGGCCGAGCGCGCCGGTCGCGCCGCAGGCCCGCGCCTCGTCGCGGCAGAAGAAGGCCATCTCGCAGCTGGACATGCACTCGGGCGCGTACCGGGCCTCCACCGCGCGGACGGCCTCGTCGAGCGCGCCCTCCAGGTCGAAGGTGAGGTTCTCGGGCAGCTCGGCGACGATGCGGTCCACGCGGGTCAGCCGCGCCAGCTGCCGCTCCAGCACCGCCAGCTGCGGGCGCACGTCCACGGGGGTGGCGGTGGGCCGGTTGGAGAAGTTCTCCGGGCACACCAGGATCACCTCGTGCGACACGCGCTCGGCGGGGTGTCCGAGCTCGGCGACCAGGCGGCGCAGCGCCAGCACGTACACCGCCGCCTGCCGCGCGGCGGCGGCGACCTGGGAGGGCTCGGCCTGCCCGTCGATCACCGCGAACGACTTGATCTCCACGATGTGGAAGCGGCCGCCGATCTGGAAGGCGATGACGTCCGGCTCCAGGTAGGCGACCTGCCCGGCGATCTCCAGCCGCAGCAGCGGGTGGTCGTACAGGGTGCCCTCGCCGGACTCCAGCGCGCGCCGCAGCAGCCGCCGGGTGCGGGCGTGCCGCAGCTCGCGGCCCTCGTTGCCGGCGACCACCTCCAGGTCGTCGTAGGCCACCTCGGGCACCGGCAGGCCCAGCCGGTCGCGCAGCAGCGTCAGCAGCTCGGCGCAGCCGTCGGCCTTGACCTGCGCCTCGAACACGTTGCCGCGCGTGATCGCGAACTGCGACTGGCCGAACGGCGCGGGGAAGCCCAGCGTGCGCGAGACCGCGTCCTTGTCCACCCCCGCGGCGTCCATCACGCCGCGGCGGGCGCAGCCGGGGTTGGCGGTCAGCGCCGCGATGGTGCGGGCGTCGTGGTTGCGCGGAGGCGTGGCCCCGCGCAGCCGGTCCAGGTCCAGGGCCGGCGCGGTGTCGGTCATCGGTGCTCTCCGTCGGTGGTGCTCGCGGCGCTGCGCATCGCCCGCAGCCGGGCGCCGAACAGGCGTCCGGCGTCGTCGAGTTGGGCGCGGGCGCGTCCGGCGGCCCGCCTGCGCTGTCGCCGGTCGGTCTCTTCGTGCACGTCCAGTTCCGCCCGGGCGGCCTCGATGAGGGCCTGCGGCTCGACTGTACCGACCGCACCGGCCGCCGCACCGGGAATGTTGGCCGCGAAACGCCACAGCAGCCGCTGCACGTCCGGGACCTGCTCCCGGCGCGCGGCGTGCTCGGCGATCCGGACGGCGGCGGCCAGGAAGTCGGTGCGGGCGCTGAGCGGCCCGACGATCCGCCGCTCCAGCGGCCAGGTGCTCACGGTCAGCAGGCCGCGCGCGGGCGCCAGCAGGTCGGCGGTGAGCGCGGCGCCCAGGTAGTAGGGGCGCGCGTAGGGCGCGGTGCGGAACGAACGCTCCTCGTCGCGGCGCAGGCTGGTCAGCCGCGTCCCGGGGATCTGTCCGGGGAAGAACGTGGCGTACACCGACCCGATGAGCTTGGGCGCGGCGGGCGCGCCGATCAGCGTGAGGGCCTGGTGGACCTGCTCGCGCACCGGGACGAGTCCGCGCGGCGGGACGGGCCGGGCTTCGCTCGCGCGGTCGCCGGTGCGCCGGTTGGCGCGTTCGCTCGCCGCGGTCTCGGCAGCGGCGTCCGGGGCGGCGGGGCCGTCGCCGAGGACGGCGTCGTCCCACGCCTGCTCGGCGGCGCGCAGCTCGGCGCGGTGGACGCGGGCGGCCTGCCGGTCCCCGGCGGCCATCGCGCGCCGGACGGCGGCCCGCAGTTCGGTGATGCGCGCCTCCAGCACGTCCGGGGACGCCGCACCCGGGGCGTCAGGGGACGGTGCGTCGGGCGTGGACATGGCGGCGAGCGTAGCGCAGGTTCCAGACAGTTCCAGTGTTTTCCAGTTTCAACGCGGTTTGCGCCAGGTGATGGAGTAACGCCAGAGGACGTGCCTGCGGAACCGCGCCCCCGGCAGCAGGCGCAGCGCGTGCTCGCGCACCTCGGCCCACGTCATGCCGGGATCGGCGACGGGATGTGCGGGCTCACCTGCGATGTCGCGGTTGCGGAGGCGGTACAGGTGGTGCGCCGGCAGGCCGAGGGCGCTGTGCATCAGGTCGCGGAGGCCCGCGTTGTCGGCCAGGCCGACCACCGCCAGTCCGCCGCCGGGGCGCAGCCCGTCGCGCATGGCGGTCAGCGCGGCCGCGAAGTCCATGTGGTGAAGGGTCGCGACGCTGCAGACGAAGTCCAGGCTCTCCGGCGGAAGGCCGTAGGCGAGGAAGTCGGCCTCCACGAAGTCCGCGTTGCCGAGGTCCCGGTTCGCCGCGCGCGCCTGGGCGACCATCTCGGGCGAGCGGTCGACGCCGGTGACGTGCCCGGCGCGGGCGGCCAGCCGCCGCACCAGCAGGCCGTCCCCGCACCCCACGTCCAGGGCCTCCCGGCAGCCGCGCGGCACCGCGCCGAGCACGACCGGGTGGTAGTGGGTGTTGTGGTTCCAGTAGGGCGCGGTCAAGGGGACCTTCCGCGTGTCGGGGTCAGCTCCGCGGGTCGCGGCGCAGCGGGTGGCCGGCGGGGACCTCCACGATAACGATCTTGACGCCCTCGGGGTCGGTGATCCACATCTCGACCAGCCCCCACGGCTCCTCGCGCGGCTCGCGGGCGATCGCGACCCCGGCGGCGGCGAGCCGCTCGTGCTCGGCCCGCACGTCGCGGACCTGGAGCCAGATCATGGGGGAGGAGCCGGTGGCGCCCGCGCCGTGCCCGGAGACCTCCAGGAAGCCCGAGCCGAGGAAGAACACCAGGCCCGGGTCGTCGGGCGGCCCGAACTCGCGGTGGATCGGCAGGCCCAGCACGTCGCGGTAGAAGCGGCGGCTGCGCTCCGGGTCGGCCGGCCGCAGCAGGATCCGGCTGCTCAGTACCTCCATGGGGCTCCCCCTCGGTCTCGTCTTCCCCTTCCTCCATCCTCACCCGCGCCCGTGCGGGGGGTGGGCAGGGGGGCGGGGTTTCCACGGGCAGGGTTTCCACGGGCAGGGCTCGATGGGCGGGTTCGACGGGCGGGGCCGCGCGTGCCAGCCTGAGGGCATGATCGAGATGACGGGGGCGCGGGTCTGGCTGATCCGGCACGGCCAGAGCGAGTCCAATGCGGGCCTGCCCACCAACGGCCCCGGCGCGGCGCCCCTCACCGTGCAAGGCAGGGCCGAGGCCGAGGGGGTGGCGGAGTCCTTCACCGGGCCGCCCGCGCTCATCGTCTCCTCGGACTTCGCGCGCGCCAGGGAGACCGCGCTTCCGGCGCGGCGGCGGTTCCCGGACGTGCCCTACGAGGAGTGGCCCGTCCAGGAGTTCACCTACCTGGGGCGGCTGCACGGGCCGGGCACGACCAACGCGCAGCGCCGTCCCTACGCCGAGGCGTACTGGGACCGTTCCGACCCGCGTTACGTCGCGGGCGAGGACGGCGAGTCGTTCCAGGGCCTGATCGACCGGTCCCGGGAGCTGCTGGCCCGTCTCGCCGCCGTGCCGGACCCGGGGCCGGTCGCGGTCTTCACCCACGGCCTGTTCATGCGGGCGGTGGCGTGGACGCTGGCGACCGGCGTCACCGAGCCGGGCCCGGCCGACATGCGGGCGTTCCGGCGGTTCATGGACGTGTTCCGGACGCCCAACTGCTCGGTGATCGAGCTGCGCCCGCACGGGCCGGACCTGTTCCAGGTGATGCTGGGGTCGGCCGGGCACCTGGTGGGCGGGGCGGGGGCCCCGGTCCTCGGCGACGGGCGTCCCACCTACGCGGACTGACGCCCGCCGCCACGGGGCCGGGCGGACGGAAGAGGCGGCGGGTCAGGCGGGCGGGAAGCTCGCGAAGTAGCCCGCCGCCATGTCCTCGTCGCCGTGGCCCTGCTCCTCGGCGCGCCGGAGCCGCCGGTGCGCGGCCTCGGCGATGTCCACGCGCACGCCCGCGGCCTCGGCAGCCTCGGCGATCAGGCGCGTGTCCTTGGCGGCGTTGGCGACCGTGAAGCTCGGCGTGTAGTCGCCGTCGGTGATCGCCTTCAGCTTGGCCTGGAAGTAGCCGTTGTCCAGGGGGCCGCCGGTCACGACCTCGCCGAACAGCGCCGGGTCCACGCCCAGCCCCTCGGCCAGCCCGACCGCCTCGCCGATGATCTCGGTCAGCGAGATCGCGTAGCTGATGGCGGCCAGCTTGAGCCGGGACGCCTTGCCGCTCGCGCCGTCGGAGTCCAGCCACAGGGTCTTCTTGCCGACCGCGCCGAACACCGGCTCCAGCGCCTCGCGCACGCTCTCGGGCCCCGCCGCCAGGATGACGAGCTGCCCCTGCTCGGCGGGCTGCTTGGTGCCCTGCACGGGCGCGTCGACGAACGTGACGCCGTGCTCGGCGGCGAGCTTGGCCAGCGGTTCGACGGCCGCGACGCCGATCGTGCTCATCTGCGCCCAGATCTGGCCGTTCCGGAGCGCGGGCGCCGCGTCGGCCATGGCGGCCAGCACGGTTTCGCCGTCGTTCAGCATCGTGATGACGACGTCGGCGTCCGCGACGGCCCCGGCGGGGGAGTCGGCGATCGTGACGCCGTGCTCGGCGAGCGGCTCGGCGCGGGAGCGGGTGCGGTTCCAGACCGTGACGCCGAGGCCGGCCGCGCTCAGGTTGCGGGCCATCGCGGCGCCCATGATGCCGGTGCCCAGCAGTGCGACGGTGGTCATCGTCGTGTTCCTTCCAATTTGACTGATCGTTACAGATCGAGGGTGTGGGCCGGTCCGGGACGCCGGGCGTGCGGCGCGGCGGTCAGGCGGCCGGGCCGGGCAGGGCGAGCAGGGCGGTGTCCACCACCGCCGCGAGGCGGCGCCGGTCGGCGCCCGCCTTGCCCTGCACCCGCAGTCCCTGGATCGTGGTGAAGAAGAAGTCGGCCAGGGCCGTCACGTCGGTGTCGGGCGGGAGCTCGCCCCGGGCCCGGGCGCGCCGCAGCGCGGCGGTCACCGACCCGGCGACCCGGTCGAAGGCGGCGCCGACGACGCGGCGCGCGGCCGGGTCGCCGGGCAGCCGCTCGACGGCGGTGTTGGTCATGAGGCAGCCGCGCCGCTCCGGATCGTCGAGGGTGTCGTCGACCAGGGACATCAGCAGGTCGCGCAGGACGGTGCGGACCGGCCCGTCGCGCTCCAGCCGGTCGGCGATCCTGGCGGTGGAGGCCGCCGCGTAGCGGGCGAGGGCCGCCTCGTACAGGCCGTCCTTGCTGCCGAACGCGGCGTACAGCGAGCCGCGCCCGACGCCGGTGGCCTCGACCAGGTGCTGGACGGAGGTCGCCTCGTAGCCGCGGCTCCAGAAGACCTCCATCGCCGCGTCCACCGCCGCGTCGGTGTCGAACTCGCGCGTGCGTGCCATGCCCCGACCGTAGCGTTATCTGTAACGAGCGGTCAAGATAGGTCAGCCGTAGGCCGGGCTCTCCTCGGGCGCGGCGGCGTAGGGCGCGGGGAAGGCCTCCAGGGTGCGGTCGAGGTTGGCCGACCACCAGGTCACCAGCGCCGCCGCGCCCGCGTCGCCCCGGCCGGCCATCTCGTCGCCGTCGCCCAGGTAGCGGTGGCGCAGCGGCGCGACGTCGCACAGCCGCTCCCACCACTCGCGGTGCACCGCCGCCTGGATCTGCGCGGCGTCCAGCGGGAACCCGGCGCGGTGGCCGCGCACGAACGCCTGGACCCGCTCCAGGTCGAGGCCGCGGTCGTCCTCGCAGGCGAACAGCAGCGCCGCCGCCCGCACCAGCTCGCCGGCGACGGGCCCGGTGGTCAGCGCGTCCCAGCCCAGCACGGCGGTGACGTTGCCCGATCCGCCGTAGCGCAGGTGCTCGGGACGGAACGCGCCGTGCAGGTGGCCGACCGTGCTGACCTCCAGCTCAGGCGGCCGGAAGTCGGCGTACTCGGTCAGCAGGGCGCGGCGCTCGCGCAGCCGCCGCTCGGTGAGGGCGGCGAAGTCGGTGCCGTCACCGGGCACCGCCTCCAGCAGCGCGTCGATCTCGGCGGCCGCGTCGGCGGCGCGCGGCGTCGGCACCAGGATGCTCTGCTGCACCGGCGGGGTGCGCGCGTCGAGCTCGGCGTGCAGCCGCCCGAGCAGGCCGCCCAGCGCCTCGCACTGGCCGTAGGTCAGCTCCAGCCCGCCGCGCCGCCGCCCCGACACCCACGGGTACAGCACGTAGCCGCGGCCTCCCGAAGTGACCAGCGTGCGGTCGCCGCGCGCCGGGACCGGGGCCAGCACCGGCAGGCCCGCCTCGTCGAGCGCGGCGGTCAGCCGGTGCTGGAACAGCAGGGCGCGGCGGTCGGGCTCGGCGTACTCCACCAGGAGGAACCGGCCCGCGGCCGAGTCGATCCGCCAGGAGCGGCGGCCGCGGCCGGCCGGGACCGGATCGGGCGCGCCCGCGTCTTCGATCCCCCAGCGCCGCGGCAGCCGGGGCGGCGGGTCGGTGTCGCAAGCGCTCTGTGACGTCGGCACCTCAGCACCTCGGGGCCTCGGACGGAAGGCGGTCGAACGAATGTTCCCACATGACGCTACACGTCCCGGCCCTTCCCGCGAAAGAGAACCGCCGGGCGTCAGATCCGTTCGAGGACGACGACCGGGATGTCGCGGTCGGTCTTCTGCTGGTACTCGTCGTACTGCGGCCAGGTCGCGACCATCGTCTCCCACAACGCGGGCTTCTCTTCCGCCGACGCCGTGCGGGCGCGCGCGGCGAACTTCTCGCCGCGCACCTGCACCTGGACCTGCGGGTTGTCCTTGAGGTTCAGGTACCAGTGCGGGTCGTGGTCGTCGCCCCCCTTGGAGGCGACGACGACATGGTCGTCGCCGACCTGCTGGTAGATCAGCGGCGTGGTGTACGGCCTGCCGCTGCGCCGCCCGGTGGTGGTGAGCAGCAGGACCGTGGTGCCGTTCCAGTCGTGCCCCTCGGCGCCGTCGGTCTCCTGGTAGCGCTGGACGTGCTCCTGCCCGAACAACATGGCCTGGCTCCTTTTCCGTGGACGCGTGCGAACAAGGATCTTCCCTGTCGGCCGCGGATCAATACCCTGGGCGGATGGACGAAGCGGCGGAGGTGGCGCGACGGTGCGCCGAGGCCATGTACGGGCGCGACCACGCGGCGCACCATCTCGGCATCGAGATCGCCGCCGTCTCGCCGGGCCGCGCGACGGCCCGCATGGCCGTGACCGGCGCGATGGTCAACGGGTTCGGCATCGCGCACGGCGGCTACGTGTTCCTGCTGGCCGACACCGCCTTCGCCTACGCGTGCAACACCCACGACGCGGTGACGGTGGCGGCCTCGGCCGACGTGGTGTTCGTGGCGCCCGCGTACGAGGGCGACGTGCTGGAGGCGATGGCGGCCGAACGCACGCGCTACGGGCGCAACGGCGTGTGCGACGTGACGGTGCGGCGCGTGCCGGACGGCGCGGTCGTCGCCGAGTTCCGCGGCGGCAGCCGCAGCCGGGCCGAGCGGGTGCTCAGCCCTCCCGAAGGATCTCCTGGAGCAGGCGCACCGTGAGGTCGGGGCGCGCGGCGGTGATGCACAGGTTGTTCATCGTGCGCATGTAGGTGTCGATGTCGGTCGGCTTGTCCAGGTAGAGCGCGCTGGTGAGCTGCTCCAGGTAGACCACGTCCGACAGGCCCGGCTCGGCGAAGCGCAGGATGGTGAACGGGCCGCCGGCGGCGGCGTGGCCCCCGGCGCCGAACGGCACCACCTGCAGCGTCACGTTGGGCAGCTCGGCCATCGCGATCAGGTGCTCGATCTGGCCGCGCATCACTTCGGCGCCGCCGAGCGGGCGGCGCAGCACGCCCTCGTCCAGCACCGCCCACAGCGTCGGGGCGCCCGGTGCGGTGAAGCGCTCGTGCCGGGTGGTGCGCACCCGCACCCGCCGCTCGACCTCCTCGTCGGTGGCGTCGGGATGCCCCAGCCGCACCACCGCGCGGGCGTACTCCTCGGTCTGCAGCAGCCCCGGCACGAACTGCACCTCGTAGCAGCGCAGCAGCGAGGCGGCCTCCTCCAGGCCCAGATAGGTCTCGAACCAGGCGGGCAGCACGTCGCCGTAGCGGTGCCACCAGCCGGGCGTGTTGGCCTCGCGCGCCAGCTCCAGCAGCGGGGCGCGCTCGGCGGTGTCGTGCACCCCGTACAGGGTGAGCAGGTCGGCGACGTCGCGCTCCTTGAAGCCGACGCGGCCCAGCTCCATCCGGCTGATCTTGGAGTGCGAGCCCCGGATCTCGTACCCGGCCTGCTCGGTGGAGATCCCGCTGGCCTCGCGCAGCCGGCGCAGTTGCGAACCGAGCAGGATGCGCAGCACGGTCGGCCCGCCGCGGCGCGGGTAGTCGATCAGCCGGGCCGGGCCTTCGTCGTCGGCCGGGGGCATCGGGGCAGCTGCATCTCGGGGCAAGTGGTCACCAGCCAGTTGACGGGTCCGCGGGGCGGAACGGCACCGCCTCATGTTAGAGGATCACACTGGAATTTTGGGAAGAGTGAAAAAACCGGTATCGGCAACCGTTGTGCATTCGTGGTAGTAGCGCCCGGCGCACCGCCGCGGTGACGAAGCTCTCGTCTCCGCGTGCAAACGATGGGGAGGACGTGAATGTCCTTATATACAGGGCCCGGTGCGCCGCGCGGTGGCGGCGCGCCGGAGCATGACCGATCACCCATCGCATTGGGGGAAAGACCATGCACTCGACCGATCGTGAACTGCCGGACGTCCACTTCCTGACCTCGGGCCGCGTCACCCAGGCCGAGCGGGACTCCGCCGCACGCGCGCTGCACGACGCCCTGTCCGGGGTGCGGGGCGAGGTGTCCTCGATCCAGGTGACGCTGAGCGTGGTGGCCGACGAGTCGCTGCCGCGCCCGGCGCTGGCCCAGGCCGTCGTGGCCTTGGACGGCCGCCGGGTGCGGGCGCAGGCCGCCGCGCCCGACCTCGCCGAGGCCATCGACCTGCTGCGCGAGCGCCTGACGGTGCGCACCGCCTACCTGCGGGCCAGCTGATGGGACGGCGGCGGCACGCTCCTCCGCAGGGCGTGCCGCCGCCGCTCAGCCCTCCGGCGGCGGGGCGAAGACGCCTCGGCGCCATGCGCACGATCTCGCCTGAACGCAGCACTCGCTCGTGGGCCCCAACTCGTAACCGGTCAGCCGCGACCACGGTCCGAGGTGTCGGCTGTGATTGCTCTGCGCCTGCGCCCTGGCTAGGCGCACCAGGGCCTCGGAGACGGCCGGGGCCTGGCGCCCCAACTGCCGCCGTTCGAGCGTCGCCCGACTGAGGACACGCCGCGCCGCTACCGCGACCATGCCCGCGATCTGCAGCGTCCCGGGAGAAAACGGGTTGAGGGGGCGTTCCCCGCCCGGGCACTGTGGTCCCCTCATGAACCTGCACCAGATCCGCGCCCTCTACGACCGCGACTCGATCACCGTCTACCAGGCCTACCGTCCCGAGATCGCCGAGGCCGCCGTCGCCGGCGGGCGCTTCGTGCCCCCGTTCTCCCGCACCAGGATGACCTGGATCAAGCCGTCCTTCCTGTGGATGATGGAGCGCTGCGGCTGGGCGACCAAGCCGGGCCAGGAACGGGTCCTGGCCGTCCGCATCACCCGGCGGGGATGGGAGGAGGCCCTGTCGCAGGCCGTGCTGACCCACCCGGACAAGAGGGTCTTCCGCGACGCCGAGGAGTGGCGGGAGCGGTTCGCGGAGTCGCCGGTCCGGATCCAGTGGGACCCCGAGCGCACGATCCGGGGCGGCAAGCTGGAGGAGCGGAGCGTCCAGGTGGGCCTGGGCAGCCGCATCGTCGGCCGCTACGTCGACGAGTGGACGCTGTCGATCGAGGACCGGACCCCGCTGGCCCACAAGATCCGGCGACTGGTCAAGGACGGCCGCACCGCCCAGGCCAAGGAACTGCTCCCGAAGGAACGCCCCTATCCGCTGCCTCCGGAACTGGCCCACCGGATAGGCGCGGACCGTCCTTGACACGCGGCGACGCTTCGCACGGACCTATGACAACGGGTCGAGCCGAGCGTCGCCGCGCGGAACAGGGCCGACGGGCAACGTCGGTGCTGGCCGCCGACCGGAAAGGATCGCCCGCCGCAGCTTCGATGCGAATTCGCGGCCGCGCTCTGCGAGAAACCGACCACGAGCGCCCGGTGGCCCGGGGACCTCACAGGTTGAACAGGGGCGGGCGAGGCGACCTAGACTGCGCGCATGAACCTCCGAGACGCGGTGCGCATGGTCCTTGCGGAGTCGGCCGCCTTCCCCGAACTGCTGCGGGTCGCCCGCCACGCCTACCAGGAGCTCGACGCCGGGCGCCCGGTGGACCACGCGTCGCTGAGCTGGCTGCTCAGGGAAGCAGCGCGCAAGGGGGTCTACTCCGCTCTGGTGCACAAGCACGGCATGCCCGCCTTCAACGAGATGGTCATGGTGATCAGCCGGGAGATCGACCGTCAGGCCCCGGTCCCCGCCCGCCGTCCGTCGCCGAGCCTCGGGCTCGCCGGAGCCGGCGCGTAGGAGACGACGGAAGCGGACGTCTTCACCGAAGCCGGCGGACCCCGGCGGTCAGCGGGGGAGCGCGAGGACGATCCGGTCTGCGAAACCGCCGCGCGCGGCCGCCTTGGCCGCACGCTGCTCTTCCAGGTCGTCGGGGCTGAGGCCGTGCAAGGCGGCCAGGGCGTGGACGACTTCCAGGATGTCGGCGAGTTCGGCGGGATCTCCGGCGGCCGTGTACTCGCCCGCCTCCTCGTAGAGCTTCGCCCGTAGCAGCGCCGCGTATTCACCCTCCGGGGCCACGCGAGTGTCGGGCGTGCGCCCGCTCTGGCGGATCACGTCGGGAATGCGGTCGCGGACAAGCTTCTCGGCTCGGCCCCCCGTCTCCATGGAAGAGCGGGCCGGGACGCCGTGGCGGCGGTCCAGGGACTGCACCCATTTGACCGCCACCGCCGCGGTCTGGATGAGCTCGGTACGCAGGCGGCCGGGATCGTCCTCGGCCAGCGCCTCGAAGAACTCCTCCGCGAGCACGTGCCGCCACGTCAGCTCCCCCTCCCTCCAGGCGACCGCGCAGTCGCGCTTGGCCTGCTCGGCCTGGGCCGAGTAGACGGGACCGCTGCCGTCGGGGAGTTCCTGAACGCCCCACTGACGGTCTTGCGCGGCACGTTCGGCGGCGATGTCGGTGAGGACTTCGGAGAGGCCATCGGATGCTCCAAGGGTGTTCATGGCGAACGACGTTAACCAGCTCAGCCCGGCGACGCGGCGCACCTGCGATACGAACCGGCCGTACCGCCGGAACGCCCGCATGCCCAACGGGACGTGCACGCGGAACGACGAGCTGCGCGCGCCGGACATGAAGCGTCATGCCGGATGTAAAGCGTCATGCCGGACGTAAAGCGTCATGCCGGACGTAAAGCGTTGTGCTGAGCGTGAGGCGTCGTGCTGAGCATGAAGCGTCATGCCGGACGTAAAGCGTTGTGCTGAGCGTGAAGCGTCATGCCGGACGTAATCCGTGATGCGGAGCGTGAAGCGTCGTCACGGCCGTGAAGCGCCATCACGGCCGTGAAGCGCCATACCGAGCGCGAGTGCCATGCCGAGCGCGAAGTGCGCCCGTCAGGCGGCGGCCAGGTCGCGGTCGCAGTGCAGGAGTTCGTACATGACCGAGGGCAGCTCGTCCCACAGCCATTCGTTGAGCGTGCCGGGATAACGCGCGGGCGGGTCGATGCGCAGAAGCCGTGGACCCAGCTCGGTGAGGCGGACGGTGACAGGGCCGTCGTCCCACATCGGATCGTACGTCCCCCAGTAAGAGGCGAAGTCACCGCTCGTCAGGGAGATCTCGCGCGGAACGGTGTGCGTGCCGGGGCGGGCTCCCAGCGGGAGCAGCCGCTGGGCCGTGGTGCGCAGCACGTTCAGGGCCGCCAGGTCGTGCGGGCAGGACACCCCCGAGACCCGCAGCTCGGGAAGGCCGAACCTCCCTAGGCCGCGGCTGGTGAGCTGCACGCAGGCGCAGCCGTCTATCTCGTCGTCGGGGGCGGTGCACCTGCCGTTGTCGCGGTATGGCGGGAGCCAGGCCCCGAGCCAGTCGTCGGCCAGGGCGAAGCGCGGGTGCTCGGTGGGGCGGTCCAGCACTTGGCCCGTGTCGGCGTCCACGGCGACGCCCCGCACCTCCCGGGCGATCTCGCGGGCCATGGCACGGGCCAGGCGGCCGCCGAACGGCTGGTCGGCGACCGGCAGCGCGGCGGTGACGCCGATGTGCCGGGTCGCTTCGCACACGCGCGCCACCAGCCGGCCGTCCTCGCCGCAGGGCCGCAGGTCCCACGGCGAGTCGGCCGCCCGGTAGGTGGTGATCATCAGGGCCGGGCCGCCCAGGCGGCGCGCCGCCTCCGCGGTGAACGGGCCCGGCGCCGACGGGAGCGCGGCGGGCTCCCCGTCGGCGGCGACCACGAAGCAGGCCGTGGTCCTGTCCGGGACGACGCAGGTGATGTGGTCGGTCATGACGCCTCCTCTGGCCGGTCGCACGATCCAGGGTGCGGGCCGGGCCGGGGGCGACGGAAGACAGAACCGCGTTCTGTGGAAAACCTCAGAACGCGCAGGGCAGCGAGCGCACGCCGTTGATGAAGCTGCTGCGCTGGCGGACCGGCGGGGCGGTGGCGTGCAGGTCCGGCAGCCGGGTGAACAGCCGCCGCAGCATCACCGTGATCTCGCGGCGGGCCAGGTGCGCCCCGAGGCAGAAGTGCGGGCCCGGCGCGCCGAACCCGAAGTGCGGATTCGGCGCGCGGGTGATGTCGAAGGCGCCGGGGTCGGCGAACACCCGCTCGTCGCGGTTGGCGGAGTTGTAGTAGAGGACCACCCGGTCGCCGGCCCGGTAGCGGTCGCCGAGCAGGACGTGGTCGCGGGTCAGGGTGCGGCGCATCCACGTCACCGGCGTCGCGTGGCGGACGATCTCCTCGACCGCGCCCGGCAGCCGTCCCTCCAGGTCCGCCAGCAGCAGCGAGCGCTGGCCGGGGTGCTCGGTCAGCAGCGCCAGCGCGTGCGACAGCGCGTTGCGGGTGGTCTCGTTGCCCGCCACCACCAGCAGCGCGAAGAACCGGGCCAGCTCGATGTCGGTCAACGCCTCGCCGTCCACGTTCGCGTGGATCAGCGCGGTGACCAGGTCGTCGGCGGGCCGCTCCCGGCGCAGCGCCGACAGCTCGCCCATGAGCGCGCGCAGGTAGGAGAACTTCTCGTTGAGGACGGTCGCCTGGTCCTTGCCGTCGCTGCTGACGTAGTCGGGGTCGCCGATGGCCAGGATGGCGTTGGTCGCGTCCATCACTCCGGCGTAGGCGGAGTCGGGGATGCCCATCAGCGAGCAGATGATCTGCAGCGGCAGCGGGGTCGCGACGTGCGCCACGAAGTCGCAGGGACCGCGCTCGGCCAGGTCGGCGACGATGCGCTCGGCCAGTGCCGTCACGTCGTCGGCGAACCGGCCGATCATCCGTGGGGTGAACGAGCGGGACACGATGCGGCGCAGCCGCGCGTGCCGGGGGTCGTCCAGGCTGATCATGGAGCCGGCGTAGCGCACCACGGCCGGCGGCGGATCGTCCAGGCCCACCGCGGTCGGCTCGGAGCTGAACACCTCCGGCAGCCGGCTGGCCTCGGCGACCTGGTCGTGGCGGGTCAGCGCGTAGAAGCCGGGGCGCTCCGAACGCGGACAGAACACCGGCGCGTCCAGCTTGCGCAGCTCGGCGAACAGCCGGTCCCGCTCGGCCTGGGGTTGTGCCCAGAAGTCCAGGTCGGCCAGGCGCGTCTCGACAACAGGGGGCATGGTGACAGGGCCTTCCGCCGGGGTGCCGCCGTCGGCAAGGCTAGCCCGCGCCCCCGGAAAGCGACAGGGCCGGGCACCGGGCGCGAGCCCCGTGCCCGGCCCCGCGGGACCGTCGCGATCAGCGCGACGACGGGTCGGTGTAGTGCCGCTCGCCGGGACCGGTGTAGACCTGGCGCGGCCGGCCGATCTTGGTGGCCGGGTCGTTCATCATCTCGCGCCACTGCGCGATCCAGCCGGGCAGCCGGCCGAGCGCGAACAGCACGGTGAAGGCGTTGGTCGGGAAGCCCATCGCCTTGTAGATGACGCCGGTGTAGAAGTCGACGTTCGGGTACAGCTTGCGCTCGACGAAGTAGTCGTCGCTGAGCGCGACCTCCTCCAGGCGCATAGCGAGGTCCAGCAGCGGGTCGGACTTGCCGAGCGCCTCCAGCACCCGGCCGGTGGCCTTCTTCACCACCGCGGCGCGCGGGTCGTAGTTGCGGTACACCCGGTGCCCGAAGCCCATCAGCTTGACGCCGGGCTCCTTGTCCTTGACGCGCCGCACGAAGGCGTCCACGTCGTCGCCGTCGGCGTGGATGCCCTCCAGCATCTCCAGCACGGCCTGGTTGGCGCCGCCGTGCAGCGGGCCGAACAGCGCGTCCACGCCGGCCGACACCGAGGAGAACAGGTTGGCCTGGCTGGAGCCGACCAGCCGCACCGTGGAGGTGGAGCAGTTCTGCTCGTGGTCGGCGTGCAGGATGAACAGCATGTCCAGCACGCGCACGATCTCGGGGTCGATCTCGTACGGCTGCGTGGGCAGGCCGAAGGTCATCCGCATGAAGTTCTCGACGTACCCGAGCGAGTTGTCGGGGTACAGCAGCGGCTGGCCGATCGAGGTCTTGTAGGCGTACGCCGCGATCGTCGGGAGCTTGGCGATGAGCCGGATGCTGGACTGGTCGACCTGGTCGGGGTCGAAGGGGTCCAGGCTGTCCTGGTAGAAGGTGGACAGCGCGCTGACCGCCGACGACAGCACCGCCATCGGGTGCGCGCGCCGCGGGAACGCCGAGAAGAAGGCGCGGAACTTCTCGTCCAGCAGCGTGTGGTTGCGGATCTTGTCGGAGAACGCGTGCAGCGCGTCGGAGGTCGGCAGCTCGCCGTAGATGAGCAGGTAGGCGACCTCGAGGAAGGAGGACTTCTCCGCCAGCTCCTCGATCGGGTACCCGCGGTAGCGCAGGATGCCGGCCTCACCGTCGATGTAGGTGATCGCCGAGGTGGTGGAGGCGGTGTTGGTGAAGCCCGGGTCGAGGGTCACGTGACCCGTCTCTTTCAGCAGGCGCGAAATGCCCAGACCCGATGGGCCCTCGGTCGCCTGAGTCACCTCGAGGGGCATCTTGCTGCCCGCGTGGTTGAGCTCGAAATCGGACATGTTCGCTCGCTCCCAACTCCGTCCACAACTGCGTAGACGTATCCGTCCTTCATCGTATCCACGTGATCATGCAGGTTGATCCTGCCCCGGACCCGGTTGACGGCGGCGGTCAGGGGGTGTTGCGCTGGAGCGCATGACCGGCCACGACGCATCCGGACTGATCGCGGAAGCCCGGCGGGAGACCGCCGCGGCGGCCCGCCCGAACCATTTCCTGGACCTGCTGGAAGCCGGGCGAATGCCCCGGCAGCACCTTATCCGCCTGGCAGGGGAGGAATATCGCATAGTCGGCAGCGATCGGCGCAGCTTCGCGCTGCTCGCCTCCCGCTACCCGGAGTCACCGGCGGGCGATGCATTCCTGGGGCTGGCCCAGGGCGAAGGGCAGGCGCTCGTCCTGCTGCTGGACTTCGCCGCCGCCCTCGGCATAAGTGAGAAGGATCTCAACCGGTACGAGCCGCGCCCGGACGCGCAGGCGTATCCGGCCTACCTGGCGCAGCGCGCCGCGTTCGGCACGGCCGCCGAGGTCGCGCTGGCGATGCTCGCAAACCTGGAGGAATGGGGCGCCTACTGCGGCCGGGCGGCCGAAGCGCTGCGGGAGCACCACGGACTGGACGAGACGGGGGTGGCGTTCTTCCGGTTCTTCGCCGAGCCGGTGCCCGGTTTCGAGGAGCAGGCGACGGAGATGGTCGCGGCCGGTCTCGCGGCGGGGGAGGACCCGCGCGCCGTGCTGCGGGCCGCGCGGCTCCTGCACGCCTACGAGACCATGTTCTGGGACTCCCTGGTGGATGATCTCTAAGGGTTTGTCCACCAGCTGCCTGAGAGTGCGGCTAGGGCGAGCTAGGTCCAGGGCAGGTCGGCACGGGCGGACCAGTAGTCCTCGGGCTCTGTGCGGAGAACGCTGAGCTCGGTCAAATCATCTTTGCCGAGCGGCAGGGCGGCCGCCTGGAGGTTTGCGCGCAGTTGGGCCGGGCTCACCGCGCCGAGGAGGACCGTCCCGGCCCAAGGCTCAGCCAGCGCGGCCGCGATGGCGACCGCGTCCGTGCCCACGCCGTGCCGGGACGCGACCTCTTGCAGCGCCTCCGGCGGCCGGACAGCGAGCCGACCGTTGGCCAGCACCTCTTTCACCATCACATGAACGCCGTTCTGATGCGCCTTCCGAAGCGCCTCGCCGACGGACGGCTCCAGCACGTTCCACGTGGCCTGGACCGTGCCGAACAACCGCCGTCCCGACACCTCCAGATCCAGCGCCCGGCGGACCGTATCCCCCTGACGCGGCCCTGAGGTGGAGAAACCGAGACCGAATCCCTCCGTCGCCGCCTCTGCAAGCGCCTCCTGCAAGGCGGCGTCCTCGAACAGCGGACTGTCGTGCGTCAGCGAATGCACCTGGTAGACGTCGAGCCGGTCGCCGAGCAGCCGCCGGGTCTGCGCGTACTGCTCCTGAAAGCGGCCCAGGCTGTGCTCTTTGACCTCATGGACATCGGCGTCCATCCGCCAGTCCCCGACATAGGCGTAGCCCCATTTACTGGAGACCGTCACATCCCGGTGGCCGCGGTCGGCCAGCCAGCCGCCGAGGAACTCCTCAGATCGGCCATAGGACCGCGCGGCGTCGATCCATCGGATTCCCGCTGCGTACGCCGCGTCCAGCACCTCCCAGGTCGCCGATCGCATCTCCGCCACGCCGCGGCCGGGCGGCAGTTCGGCCGTCCGGCCCACGTTGATGTACGCGGGCCTGCCCAGCGCGGCAAGTCCGATCCCCAGCCGCCGTATCGCCGTCATGCCACCACCCTGGCATGCCGGTTATCCACAGAACGCGATTCCATCTGGTGCGTGTCGGCGCGCCCCGCGAGGCTTTCGGTGACCCCGGAGAAGGAGGAACACCCATGCCCGCTCTCGACTCCCGCCGCCTGGCCGCCAAGCTCGGTCTCAGCGAGTGGCAGCTGCGCCTTGCCCAGGAGAACGACCTGATACCCGGACCCGACGCCCCGGACGGGAAGTGGTCGCCCGAGGCGGTGTCCGCGTTCACGGACCGCGTCGCGCAGATCCGCGTCGCGTTCGGCGATCGCGCGCCGGTCGGCGCTGTCAAGGCGGCCGCCGTGCTCGCCATGCGCATCGGGCTCGACGTGGAACGCGCCGATGTTGAGATCCTGGTGGCGCGCGACGACCTCGACGTCGCCGGCAGCTACCGGGGCCACCCCCTCTATCTGCTGCACGACCTGGAGGCGCTGGACCCGGACGTGGTCACGGAGGTCGTGACCGTGCGCAAGGGGCCGCTCCTGGACACCGCCGACGCGGCGGGGGCCGCCCGCGTGCTGGGCTGGCCGAAGCACGTCTTCGAAAGCATCGCGGTCCGCCGCGGCCTGACCGTCGACAAGCTCGGCCGCTACGCGCTGGCGGAGGTCCGAGCCTTGGCCGGTGACGCCGACCTCACGGCCCAAGTGCGCGAAGTGGAACGCCAGGCGGCTCTGGCGAAGGCGCGCAAAGAGGCGGAGCGTCACGAAGAGTCCCTGCGCGGTTGGCTGAACGGCTGCACGGCCTATCTGGACAAGAGCACCGATCAGCCGCCCGACATGACCGCCGCCCGTCGCGCTCTGCGTTCCCTGGCGGCGGCCCGAGCCGCGGCGTCCGCCCACGAAACCTGACGTGCTCCGCCCACCCGGCCGGGACTATCCCGGCAGGCAAGGAGGCGATGCTCCGCAGAGTGTCAGGAGCGCTTACTCCCACCTGGGCGGCGCTTCGCGCGAGGGAGGTCGTTCAGGACGGCGCGCAGCCGGTCACGGGCTTCGCTGCGCGACATGGCCGGAAAGCGCTCAGGGAGCCTGCCCGCCAACTCGGAAGGAGCTTGCACCAGACCATCGTCGTCGACGACGGTCTGATCGCCGGACCAGTCGCCCAGCAGAACCGCCGAGAGGTCGCCGGGGTGGCGGGAGGCCAGTTCGCCGATCCGCGCGGCCTCCTCGCCCACGTCCGCGACCAGCAGCAGGCGGCGTTCCTGGGTGCCGCGCCCGTCCCGGCGCACGGCGAACTCCGTCTCCATGTAGGCCAGCGCGGCGTCCAGATTTCCGGGGATGAACAGGCCCTCCGCCGTCTCGTCCAGCAGTTCGTCCTCGGTCAGGCCGAACAGCGCGATGGCGTCCGGTCGGGGGATCACCACCAAGGCGGTGTCGCCGCACTCCTCAAGCGCCGCCAGTGCGATGACCCGCGTCGCGTCGGCCGCACCGGGGCCGGTCAGGCCCAGTGTCGGGACGGCGAAGGGATCGACCGCCGGCCGGTAGGTGAAGCGGGCGGTCTGGCCCGACGTCTCCAACGCGACCGGCGGAAACAGCAGGGCGCCCGCTGTGGCATGGATGCGGCGGCGGAGCGGATAGCCGACCGCCGCCGCGGCGACGGGCAGCAGCAATCCGAGCATGAGAAGGGGACGCAACGAGTTCGCCTGGTCGGGCTCCATGTCGGCTTGCGCTTGGCCGGTCACCGGTGCGGCGGGCGTCGGCTTCACCGGCGGAACGGTGGGGGAGGGAGGAGAAGACGAGGGAAGGGCTGGCGGGGCTGGAGGCGCAGGCTTGGAGGCCGGGTGCAGCGGACGCGGTGACGGGCGTGCCGGCAAGACCGCAGGCGGCGGGACATCCTTGGCGCGCGGTGCGCGCTTCGAACGGCCCGTCCGCCGCTCGGTGCCGCGCTCCCGCTTCACCTTCCGCGGCATTTGGTAGAACGCGCGCCACGTCTCCTCGCACACGCGGATGCGGTACCACTCGCCGAAACGGCCGGTCTGCCGGCAAGTAACGGACACGGAGCCGCGGGGGTCGGGACGGGCGGACACCGTCGCCTGTGCGGACGCCGCCCCACTGAAGGCGACGGCCCCTGCCACGGCCGCGCAGCCCAGCGCCGCGCACGCGCATCGCAGGGCAGCGCCGGCGGTGGCGTGATCTGCCAGGAAACGGTTCATCTTCGCCTCGGGGGGATCGCGGTGGTCACCGTCAGAGAGCCGATCGTAGTCATTTCGGCTACTGAGCGTTGAACATTGGTCACAGTCGAGCTGGGCGGAGTGGCGAAATCGGCCGCAATCGGCGCGAGAGCGGTTACGGCCCGAGAAGGGCGAGAGGAGAGGGCGCCCTGCGGGAGGTGGCGGCAAGGCCAGGAGGGAGCGGCGCGAGGGAGAGAGGGGAGAGAAGGTGTCGGAGGAGGTGCAGGGGCGAGCAGGGGCGAAGGCGATCCGGTGGGCGATGGTGCGCTGCGGATTCGTCAGTGTTTGCCGAGTTTTGCGGCGGTTGGATCGCCGGGCTCGGGGAGCGCGTCGGGGTCGATCGGATGACCTGCGGGGTTGTAGCGGAATCCGCCGGACAGGGGTGGCAACGATCGGTAAAATATCGGTCACCCCCAGTTATCTTGTGCGGTGTTGTGCTCGGGGCGCCGCCGGATACGCGGGTTCGGGCGTGCCCTCTGCGGGCGCGCCTTGAGCGTCCGGCACCATCCCCGCGTTTCGGGCCGGAGAAGAGACGGCATCACGGGCGACTGAGAGGTGACGGACACATGTGCCGACTGTTCGGTATGAGCACGGGGGGACCGCGGGTCCAAGCCGCCTACTGGCTGCTGGACGCTCCCCAGAGCCTGCGGGCGCAGAGCCACCGCATGTGCCACGGGGCGGGGCTCGGCTGGTTCTCGCTCGGGGACGAGCCGGTCCGCGACCGGGCCCCGGTCGCCGCCTTCGAGAGCTCCGACTTCGCCCTCCACGCCCGCCACGTGGTCTCGCACACCTTCGTCGCGCACGTCCGGGACGCCTCCGTCGGCGGCCTCACCGTCCACAACTGCCACCCGTTCGTCATGAACGACCGGCTCTTCGCGCACAACGGCGTCGTCAAGGAGCTGGACACCATGCGCTCCTGGCTCAGCGAGGTCGAGCGGGCCCATGTCGCGGGCGAGACCGACTCCGAGATGGTCTTCGCCTACGTGTCGGCGGAGATCCGGCGGCACGGCGACACCACCGAGGGGATCATCGCCGCGGTCCGGCGCATCGGTGCCGAGCTGCCCCTGTTCTCGCTCAACCTCCTCATCGCCGAGGCCGGGCGGCTGTGGGCGCTGCGCTACCCCGACACCAACGAGCTGTGGATCCTGTCCGCCGAGCGCGGGGACGCCCCGGCCGCGGTGGTGGCCAGCGAGCCCATGGACGACGACCCGGGGTGGCGGCCGCTCGCGCCGGGCGAGCTCCTGGTGGTCGAGGGGACCGAGCAATCCTCGCTGTTCCCCTTCAGCCCGCCCGTGCGCCCGCTGAGACGCTCCGACCTGACCGCGCGCGAGGCCGCCTCCCAGGAGGTCGCCGCCCGGGGTCTGCCCGACGGGGTCAGCTTCGGGGAGACCGCGCCGCTCGCGTCGGCCGGGATCGGAGGGGATGCGGCGACGTCTGTCCAGTGCTGACACGCCGCCCGCCGCGAAAAAGACCGGCTGTGGCCGATCTTGCCTCGTTTCCCATGGTATCGCGGGGCAATTTGCGGGGAATGTGTACGTTGGGGAGATCAACAGCGTTGTGAGCTGCGGGGATGGCCCGCCGCTCCGCGCATGGACTCAGGAGGTACACGTGACCCGCACCCTGGCGAGGGGCACCCGTGTGACGGGGGCCGAGCGCACCCAGCTGGCGGCCGAGCTCGCGCCGCGCTACACGGCCGGCGAGAGCATCCGCGACCTGGCCGCCGAGACCGGCCGGTCGTACGGATTCATCTACAACGTCCTCAAGGAGTCCGGCGTGCCGCTGCGCGGTCGAGGCGGCAACACGCGCCGCAAGAAGGACTGAGCGGGTGTCCCCCTCGCCCCCCAGGGGGACCTCCCGAGCCCCTAGCCGGACGTCCCGGTGACCGCCGGACGCCCGTCCAGGCTGGCGAGGTCGGCAGCCGCCCGCCCGGCCACCCAGCCCTCGTAGTTGGAGACCGATCCGGCACGGCCCCTGGACAGATTCGGGAACATCGAGTCCACGGCCCGCTGGACGGCCAGGTCGCGCCGGGCCAGCACGGGAAGCAGATCCTTCCCGCCGGCCTCCGCGGCCGCCCGATCCACCGCGTCCCGCAGCCGCTCCCCGATACGCGCCGCGTACGCGTTGAGAAAAGCGTGGCGGAACGAACGGGTGCGGGACCTGCCCCGCGCGTCGCGCCGGGGACCCGCGTGCACCATCGCCGCGGTGGCCTGCACCAGGAGCGAGGTGTACAGCATCTCCACCGCCGCCAGATCGGCGGGGAACCCCAGCACCGTGGACATGCCCAGTTCCCGGTGCCAGACGGCGCGGCACCGGTTGGCCTCGGCCACCACCGTCAGCAGCACCGCCTTGGGTGAGTCGTAGGGATGGTCGACGGCCAGCCGGCAGCCCGCGGGCGCGGTCTCGCCGCCGCCCTCGGCGGCCAGCAGCGCGTGGTCGATGCTGTGCCGCGCCATCAGCTCCTGCGCGCGGGCGCTCAGCGCCTCGGCCTCCTCGGGGAACTCGGTGGACTCCGCCTTGGCCAGCAGGGCCCGCACCTTCCCCAGCATCCGCTGGTCCACCTCGTCCGGACGGTGCCGGACGGGCTCGGGCGCGGCCGAACCGGGTAGCGGCCCCAGCCGGGGGAGGCGGGGGAGTCCGCCCAGGAGATGGAGCAGTTCCAGCGTGCAGGCGACCAGGGCCGAATAGGGCGCGCCTTCGCGCTCGCACCAGGCGTCGCCGTGGTCGCCCTCCCACCAGACCACCGCGTCGGCCGCCGCCAGTTGCTCGCGCCACTGGTGCCCGAGCGTCGCGGCGGCGTAGGCACGGGTCTCAGCGGCGATCAGGTCGGCCGCCAGCCGCAAGTGCCGGGCACCGAGTCGTCGCCCGGCGTAGCGGACGACGTCCAGAGGCTGCCAGCCGCGTTCCCAAGCCGCGGCCACCGCTCGGCGGGCGCGGAGTTCCAGCGTCCGGCCGACGGCGTGCCGGTCGGTCAGCGCGCCGACGGCCCGAAGGAAGGCGTCGCGGTCGTCACGGGCCAGCGCCAGCAGGGCGTCGTCGACCAGCGCTCCGGCGTCCGGCTCCGAGCCGTCCTCGCCCTGGCGCCGCCACTGCCTTCTCCGCCGTTCCTCCCCGCCCAGCACCTGACGCATCCTGCCACGCCAGGGAGGCGGCCGCCCGGAACAGAGCCGTCAGTGCCTCAGTTCGCCCCGCAGCTCCTCGTTCACCACGCTGCGGTAGTCGCGCGTGGTGTCGGGCACGTAGGTCAGGCGCGCCAGGGCCTTGCCGTCGCGGTCGCGGATCTCGAACTGGTAGCCCTCACCGGAGTCGTCGATGTGCGCGAGCGCCTGGTCGTGCCGGAGCCTGCACATCGTGTCCACCTTCTCCAGAGCGACCTTCAAGGTGCCGGCGTCGCTGATGAGCCGGGCCGGATCGCTCGTCTCCCAGATCTCGAACATGCTCGTGTCCTGTCGGCGGGGTCGGTCGGGGCGTCGGAGGGGCGGCGCGCCGCTGCGGTGTCAGGGCACAGCATGCGTCGAAATAGTGGATCTTTCAACCAGACAAGATCTCGGATACATCACTATTCGCAATGAACCACCTTCGCAGTGTCGCCGCCGCCGTTCTCGCGATCATGGCCCTTCCGCCGCCTGCGGACCGTGGGTAGGGTCCCGGACCAATGGACCGAATCACGTTCGGAGGGGTCGCAGTGGACTACCGGGTCGTCTCGATCGTCCGTGACCACGCGCGGGAGCGCGGCGCGGCGCCCGCCCTCACCGGAGACGGCCGCACCGTCTCCTACGCCGACCTGGACGAGCGCTCCAGCCGCGCGGCGCAGGCGTTGCGCGCGGCGGGGCTCGGCCCCGGCGCGCGGGTCGCCTACGTCGGCAAGAACGCCCCGGAGTACTTCGAGGTCCTGTTCGGCGCGGCCAAGCTCGGCGCGGTGACGGCCCCGGTCAACTGGCGGCTCACCCCCGCCGAGATCGCCGCGGTCGTGGCCGACGCGCGGGCCCCGGTGACGGTCCTGGACGCTGGCTTCGCCGCGATGGCGGGCGAACTGCCCGGCAAGGTGGTCCTCACCGGGCGGGAGTATGACAAGTGGCTCGCCGGCCACCCCGCCGACGACCCCGGTTTCGTCGGCGGGCCGGACGACGTCGTGGTGCAGCTCTACACCTCCGGCACCACCGGCGTGCCGAAGGGCGTCCAGCTCAGCAACGCCAACTTCGCGGTGGGCGAGCGCATGGCGGCCCGCTGGCGCCTGGACGGCTCGGCGGTGAGCCTGGTCCCGATGCCCCTGTTCCACATCGGCGGGACGGGCTGGGCTCTGGCGGGCCTCTACGCGGGCTGCCGCCAGGTGCTGGTGCGCGACATCGACCCGGCAGCGCTGGTGGACACCTTCGAGCGCGAGCGCATCAGCAACGCCTTCATCGTCCCGGCGGTGCTGCAGTTCATGTGCCAGGTGCCCGGCGCGGCCGACCGGGACTACTCGGCCCTGCGCGCCATCACCTACGGCGCCTCGCCCATCACCTCGCAGGTGCTGAGGCAGGCCCTAGAGACCTTCCGTGCGCCGCTGTTCCAGCTCTACGGCATGACCGAGACGACGGGTGCGATCGTCCAGCTCGACCCCGAGGACCACGACCCGCAGGGGCCGCGGGCGCACCTGATGCGCTCGGCGGGCCGCCCCTACGACTGGGTGGAGCTGCGCGTGGCCGATCCGGTCACCGGCGCCGGACGCGCGCCGGGCGAGGTCGGCGAGGTGCTGGTCCGCTCGTCCCAGAACACCCCCGGCTACTGGGAGCGGCCGGACGAGACGGCGAGGCTGCTGACCGGGGACGGCTGGCTGCGCACCGGCGACGCCGGGTACCTGGACGCCGAGGGCTACCTGTTCCTCACCGACCGGATCAAGGACATGATCGTGACCGGCGGGGAGAACGTGTACCCGATCGAGGTCGAGGAGGTGCTGGCCGCGCATCCCGGCATCGCCGACGTGGCCGTCATCGGCGTCCCCGACGAGCGCTGGGGCGAGACGGTGAAGGCCGTGGTGGTGCCCGCGCCCGGCGCCGGGCTCGACCCCGCCGAGGTCCTCGCCTATGCCCGCGAGCGGCTGGCGGGGTTCAAGCGCCCCCGGTCGGTGGACGTGGTGGAGGCGCTCCCGCGCAACCCCAGCGGCAAGATCCTGAAGAAGGACCTGCGCGCCCCCTACTGGGAGGGGCGCGACCGGTCCATCGGCTGACGGCGCCCGATCACGGCTCGCGGACGACCGCGACCGCGAACTCGGCGGCGTCCGGCTCGGCGAAGCGCAGCAGGTCCTCGCCCTCCGCCGACAGCTCCTCCACCGCCCCGTCCGGCAGCTCCTCGAACGGCCGCAGCCGCAGCGTGGCGGTCTTGCGCTTGCGCTCCAGCTCCCACAGCCCCGCCGCGAACCCGTCCCACAGGAAGGTGGCGCGCACCCGCAGGTTCTTGGTGGTCAGCGCGGGCCGGTGCGCGTCGGCGATGACGCGCGTGCGGTCGGCGTGCGCCAGGACCAGGCTGTCGAACTCCGGCAGGAACCGGGCCGGAGCAGGCGCGTCCGCGTCCGGGCGCGGCGCGTCCGGCAGGTCGAACAGCTCCCGGCCCTGCTCGTCGCGGAAGACCCGCAGGCGGGGCCGCAGCCGGTCCAGCACCTCGCCGAGCGCGGGCAGGCCCGACCACGCCTGCGCGTCGGCGGCGGTGGCGGGGCCGAACGCCGCCAGGTAGCGCAGGACCAGCGCGTCCGGCAAAGGATCGTCGGCGGGCGGCGCGCCCAGCCACGACTCGCACAACGCGAACTCCGCCGCACGCGGGAAGCCCCACCGGTCCTGCGTGGGGACCATCACCAGCGGCAGGGCCATCCGCACCGTGAAACCCAGCGCCCGGTCGTTGACGTGCGGGAACGCCTCCTGGAGCAGATCCCGCAGCTCGGTGAAGGTACGCGGCCGCTCCAGCAGCAGGTCCCGCGCGGCCTCCAGCACCGGTTCCCGCTCCAGCCCTTGGGCGCGGTCGCCGAGGGCGCGCAACCCGCCGTCCAGCACCGGCTGCATCGGGACCCGGAAGGCGGTGTAGTCGGCGGCGCTCATCAGGTGCAGCGTGCCGCGCATGGCGGTGGCCCGGACGACCGACCGGTCGTGCAGCGCCGCCGCCAGGTCGCCGGTCCGGAACTCCGAGAGCCGCGACCACAGGCCGAGGAACGGCGGCCGGGGCTCCTGCGCCTGGAGCCCGCCCAGCCGCTCCACCGCCTCGGGGACGGCGGCGACCTCGCGGGCGAGCAGCAGTTGGCGGGCGAGCGTGGCCCGGTTGAGCGCGCGGAGCGGGAGGGTGGTGATCACGCCGCCGACCCTACTCAGCGGGGCCGACACCCGGACCGCCCGTTCCGGCGGCCTCGGCGACGGTCTCGCGGACCAGGGCGCGCAGCCAGGCGTGCGCCGCGTCCTCGTCGTAGCGGGCGTGCCAGCCCAGCGCCAGCGTCAGCGGAGGCAGGTCCAGGGGGACCGGCACCGCCACCAGGCCCAAGCGCTCGATGAGCCTCCGGTGCAACCGCTCGGCGGCGTAGCCCACCAGGTCGGTGTCCAGCGCCATGAACAGGGAGGCCGGGACGGTCGGCGCCGACCCCGCCAGCCGCCGCGCCAGCCCCATCCCGGCCAGCAGGTCGTCCACGGGCCCGGACAGCAGTCCGCGGCGGCTGACGGTGAACTGCGTCATCCCCGCCCACTCCGCCGCAGTGGCGGGCCCCTCCGCCAGCGGATGGCCGGGCCGCACCACGCACACGAACCGGTCCTCCAGTAGCGGCTCGACCCGCGTCTCCGCGCCCGCCGCCCGGATGACGCCGATCTCGAGATCGACGGCGTCGCGGCGCAGCGCGCCGGTGTCGCGCGGCCCCTCGCCCAGGAACCGCAGCGTCACGCCCGGAGCCTGCCGGGCCACCCGCTCCAGCAGCGGCCCGCCGATCACCGCGACGGTGCCCTCTTCGGCCTGCACGCTGAACGACCCCGACAACGCCCCCGGATCGAACCCGCCGCCCGTCGAGAACACCGCGTGCGCGCGCTGCACCAGCTCGTGCACCTCGACGCGCAGCGCCAGCGCCCGGGGCGTCGGCACCATGCCGCGCCCCGAGCGCACCAGCACCGGATCGCCCATCGCCTTGCGGATACGGCCGAGCGTGCGGCTCATGGCGGGACCCGACAGGTGGAGGCGCTCGGCGGCGCCGGTGACGCTGCCCTCCTCCAGCAGCGCGTCCAGGGCGACCAGGAGGTTCAGGTCCATTCTGGATTGCACGGAACGCATTCCTCACGTGCGAAAGATGCATTTGAAAGCAAGTCACTCTGAGCCTACGTTGGAGATCACGGAGGCGGCGCGCGCGGCCCGGAGATCCCCGCCCCCGGTTCCCCATTCGGATGCGCCTGCGCGCACGATCCCCCGAGGTGTCCTCGATGCCCTCTCCCCTCACGCGTCCCACCGGCGGCGCCGCCCCGCCGGCCGCGCCGCCGGCCGCCCCGCAGCGCGGCCGCGCCATGATGCCGCTGATGTCGGCCTGCGCGATCCTGGTGATCTCCATGGTCGCCGCGATCAACCTGGCGATCCCCAAGCTGGCCGCCGGGGACCTGCGCCCCACCGCCACCGAGGTGCTGTGGACCGTGGACGCCTATGTCCTGGTCTTCGGCTGCCTGCTCATCCCGGCGGGCGCGGCGGGCGACCGGTTCGGGCGCAAGGGCGCGCTGCTGTGCGGCCTCGCCCTGTTCGCCGCCGGGTGCCTGCTGTCGGCCGTCGCGCCCACCGTGCCGGTGCTGCTGGCCGGGCGGCTGGTCACCGGGGCGGGCGCCGCCCTGATCATGCCCGCCACCCTGTCGCTGCTGCTCCAGGTGACCGGGCCCGCCGGCAGGCCGCAGGCCATCGCGGCCTGGACCGCCGCCACCGGCGTCGCCGGGGCCGTCGGCAACCTGGCAGGGGGAGCGGTCCTGCAGTGGCTGCCCTGGCAGGGGCTGTTCCTCCTCGGAGCACCGGCGGCCGCCGTGCTGGCCGCCCTGGTGGCGCGGCTGGCCCCGCGCGGCGAGCGCCACCCGGCCGACCTCGACTTGCCCGGCTCGGCGCTGCTCACCCTGGCTCTATTCGCCCTGCTGTTCGGCATCATCGAGGGCCCGGCCAAGGGCTGGACCGCCGCCCCGGTGCTCGGCGCGTTCGGCGCCGCCGCCCTGCTAGCGGCCGCCTTCACCGGCTACGCGCTGCGCGCCGCGCACCCGCTGCTCGATCCCCGGCTGTTCGCCGGAGCGCGGCTGCGCTCGGGCGTGCTGGGGGTGGCGGCGGCCTTCTTCGGGCTGTTCGCCCTGTTCTTCGTCAACGCCCAGTACCTGCAGTACCTCAAGGGCTACCCGCCCCTGCTGACCGGCGCGGCCATCGCGCCCCTGGTGCTCGGCATGATCGTGATGTCGCGGCGGAGCGTCGCGCTGGCCGGGCGGCTGGGCGAGCGGGCGGTGGCGGCCCTCGGCCTGCTGGTGCTGGCCGCCGGGCTGGGGCTGCTCTCGCTGGCCGACGCCGCCACCCCCTACCCGCTGTACGCCCTCTTCCTGATCGTCATGTCGGTCGGGATGGGCCTGTGCGTGCCGATCCTGTCGATCGCGGTGATGACGGCGCTGCCCGCGGACCGCGCAGGACTGGGCTCGGGGCTGAACGGCGCCGCCCGCGAGCTCGGCAGCGCCTTGGGCGTCGCGGCCATCGGCACGGTCATGGCCGCCCGCGCCCCCGGCCCGCACGGCGGCGCGGGCGTCCCCGGCGGCATGGCCTTCGGGGAGGGGATGGCGGCCGGATTCCGGATCGTCGCCCTCGTGGTCCTCGTGCTGGGCCTCTTGGCCCTCGCCGGACTCGGCCGCCGGCCGGAGGGGGCCGACTGACGCCCGTGCCGTCGCCCGTGCCGTCGCCCGTGTCGGCCGATCATGCCGCCCGCCCCGCAGGGCGGGCGGCGGGCCCGTCCGCCGCCGGTCCGCGCGGCCGCATCCGGTCAGAAGATCGTCTTCGGGGGCGCGGCGGGCCCGGTGCCGCCGGAACGGCGGCGGGCGGAGCCGCACGGGTGATCGACGAGCAGCGCGAAGGGGCGCGGCGGGGGCGCCGAACGAGCGGTGGGCACGGAGGTTACGGCCGATCTTTCTTTCAGATGCACGTGCATCAGCTCTTGCACCTGCACGCCATTCCTAGCAGGATTGCCCCGGACCCCCGCAGTTTCCCCGCACGTGAACTCCCCGGAGATCGCGATGACCGCACACCTGAGCGACAGCGACCGACAGGCGCTGCGCCTCGCCCACGACCTCCGCGAAGAGATGCGGCTGGCACTGCCTCAGCCGACCGCCGCTCCTTCGGTCTCCCCCTTCGTCGACCCCTCCGGCCGGCCGAGCGTGCTGATGCGCATGGACGCCGAGACGGCCCGCGCGCTGATGGCGGTGCTGGGGGAGCGGCGCATGGAGCCGGTGCCGCCGCCCGAGCCGCGCCGCGCCGACGGCCACCACGTGCCCCCGTACCCTTCGCACGTGCCGCACCAGGCGCCGCCGTTCCCGCAGCAGGCCCATCAGGGGATGCCGCAGCCGATGGTGCCCGCCGGCCAGCCCATGATGGCCGCGCCGCCGGCCGCCGGTCCGCAGGGCGGTGCGGTGCCGCTGCTGCCGACCGCCTTCCCGGCGCGCTGACGCGCCGGTCTCCGGCGCCCTGACGCTCCGCCCTCCGGCGGCGTCGGCGCCACCGCGATCTCCCGATGCCCGGGGCCCCATGGCCCCGGGCATCGTCGTGTCCGCGCGCATTCGGGCGGCCCCTGTTTTGCCGGGTGGCTTTCCGCCCGCTTCCATTCGGCGTCCTTAACGCGCCGCTTCCCCCGGTGCGGGACATCAGTAAACCCTTACGTGGACTTCCCGATCCCGGCGCCAGGGGCGCGAAAGCCCTGCGGCATACCCGTCCGCCAAAGGATCTACCTTCCTAAAGGTAAAGAAAGCCGAGATTTGGCGAAACCGTGGTAATGGCGCATACACTCGTAGTCAGGTCCGGTTGAGAAGCCATTGACCGACCTGACGTAGAGCCGTCGTGTCCCGTCCGCCAGACGGGTCTCCCCAGCCGGTGAACGGCCGCGAGAAGCGGTCGGCACAGTCGGGCCATAGAGCCCCGGCCGGCACCAACCCCGCTCTTTCCAGTTCGCGTCCTTCGCGCGTGCCCGCATTACGCGGCCATGCCCGGTCGCACGCGGGCTCCGCCAGCCCTGAACGAGGGCCTTTGTTTAGCGGGTTCACCACGACGGCCGACTCCGAGCCGATGCTCGGGCCGTTCCCCCTGACCGCCGGCGCGCCCGGCGCGGAACGGCTGCCCAGTCCGCCGAACAAAGGATTTTCATGCAGAAGCGAGCGCTCAACGTCGCGCTGACCACCGCGTCGGCCGCCTGCCTGGCCGGCCTCATGGCGGCCGGAATCGCCGCTGCCAGCGACGACAACGCTCCTGAAGTGCAGAAGATGCCGTCGCACCAGCCCGCGGCGGCCAAGAAGGCCGAGTCGAAGAAGGCCGAACCGAAGAAGGCGGCCGCCAAGGCCAAGCCCGCCCTTCTCTCGGGCAAGACCACCGCCTCCTACTTCTGGGACGACGGTTCGGGCATCAACGGCGACACCGGCGCCCCCGCCGGCGGGAAGCCGATGCAGAAGGGCCTGTTCGCCTCGCCGAGCTGGCCGCTGCACACCAAGGTCAAGGTCACCTACAACGGCCGCAGCGTGACCGGTTTCGTGGGCGACCGCGGCCCCGGCGAGCCGTCCCACCGCGGCGTCATGCTGGACCTTGACACCTACACCTTCCGTTACCTGCTGGACGGTAAGAAGCCGAGCAGCAAGTACAACGCGGGCGGTGGCGAGGGCCACCTGAAGGGCGTCAAGTACGAGGTCGTTCAGTGGGGTTCGGGCGCGGGCAAGAAGGGCGCCCCCGTCCCCCTCGGCTGACCCTGCGCGGCCGCGAAGGTAAAAACTGAAAAGTAAAAAGTCCCGGAGACCGAACTCGGTCTCCGGGACTTTTTACTTTCTGCGGTCCCGCCTACTTGGCGAGCGTCTTCTCGATGTCGGCCAGCACCGAGGCGGCGGCGGCCGGGCCGCCCCGGGAGGTCCAGATCGCGCCGTCCACGTTCACCACGCGCCCGGCCTTGGTGACGCCGAGGTTCTTGAACGCCGGGATCTTCTTGGCCTCGGCGAGCGCGGCCGCGGCGTCGGCGCTCAGCGTGCCCAGGAACATCCAGTCGCCGTCCAGCACCTGGAGCTTCTCCAGGCTGAGCGCCTCGCTGGGAGAGAACCCGGCCGGGGTGAGCTGGCCCTCGGGGCGGCCGAGGCCCAGGTCGCGGATCACCGTGCTGGAGAAGTGGTCCTTGAGCATGTAGGCCGGGCCCTGGGCGTGCCAGCGCACGATGCTGATCTTGGCGTCCCCGTTGTCGCCGAGCTTGCCCTTCACCTCGGCGACCCGCTTGTCGTAGTCGGCCAGCACGGTCTTGGCCTGCTCCGGCTTGCCGAGGATCTCGGCGGTGCGGGTGAAGGTGTCCTTCCAGCCCTCGGCCATCCTGGTGGTGAGCACGGTGGCCGGGGTGATCTTCTTGAGCTGCTCGACGATCTTGGCGTCGGGGATGAACCCGGCCAGGATGAGGTCGGGCTGGGCCTGGGTGACCTTGTCCAGCGCCGGGGTGCCGAGGTCGCCGACCACCGCGTAGTCGCCGGTCAGCTTGGCCTTGAGGTAGCCCGGCACCTCCTTGGCGAAGCGGCCGTTGGTGACGCCGACCGGCTGCACGCCGAGCGCGAGGGCCGAGTCCAGGTCGGTCTCGTTGAGCACGACCACCCGCTTGGGCTGGACGGGCACCCGCACCTTGGCGCCGGTGGCGTCGGTGACCTCGCGCGTGGCGGCGGCTCCGGCCTCCTCGGTGCCGCCGTCGCCGCAGGCGGTCAGGCCCAGCGAGAGGGTGAGCAGGCCGGCGGCGAGGCCGGCCAGGCCGCGACGGCCGCGGGAACCGCGACGGGGGGTGGTCGTGGTGGTCATGGGCTCTCCTGATCAACGGAACGCTACGGCCCGAGACCATAGGTTAGCCTCACCTAATTTGTCACGGGATGTGGCCTAGATCGCTCTTGCCGTGAACGGCGGGTGCCGCCGTTGACCCTCCGATCACCCGGTGCTTAGCTAAGGCTTACCTAAGGCGACTTAGCTTAGGCTTGCCTAAGTCGCCTGGTGCGAGACCCCCGACCCCCCTGGAGGCGACGTGCACAGCGACCCGGCCGGACCCACCGGCGAGTACACCCGGGAGATCCGATCGGGCCTCGGCCCGGCGGTGCTGGCGGCCGGACCGCCGCCGGTCCCCGAGCTCGCCGCCCCGTTCTCCTGCCGCGTCGCGCGCCCCGACGGCGCCGACCTGGAGCTGATCCACCGCTGGATGAACCTGCCGCACGTGGCGGCCAGCTACGACCAGGCGTGGACGCGCGAGCGCTGGGCCGCCGAGATCGAGGGGCAGCTCGCGGGCGAGTTCACCCGGCCGTTCATCGTCGAGTACGAGGGCCGCCCCATCGCCTACGTCGAGCTGTACCGGGCCGCCCGCGACGTGGTCGCGGGCACCTATCCCGCGCTGCCGCACGACGTCGGCTTCCACATCGCCATCGGCGAGACCGACAGCGTCGGCCGCGGCGTCGGCGGCCGGATCTTCCGGGCCTTCATCGACGGGGTGTTCGCCGCCGAGCCCGCCTGCACCCGCATCGTCTCCGAGCCCGACGCGGGCAACGAGATCGCGCGGAAGGTCGACACCAAGCTGGGGCTGCGCTTCCTGGGCGAGGTCGACCTGCCGCACAAGCGCGCGGCGCTGTTCATCTACCCGCGCACCGAGGCGGACCTGCCGAGCCTGTCCGCATGACCCCTGTCAGCATGAGCGAGGCCCCGCCCCCCGCCGGCGCGCTGCCGCTCACCGGCGCGCAGTCGGGCGTCTGGTTCGCCCAGCGGCTGGACCCCGCCAGCCCCGCCTACAACACCGCCGAGTACGTGGAGGTCCACGGCCCGCTCGACCCGGTGCTGTTCGAACGCGCGCTGCGCCGCGCGGTCGCCGAGGCCGAGGCGCTGAACGTGCGGTTCGGCGGCCCCGCCGACGACCCCTGGCAGCTGGTCGAGCCGGGGGAGTGGCCGCTGCACCGCGCCGACGTCGGCGACGCGCCCGACCCGCGCGCCGCCGCCGAGGCGTGGATGCGCGAGGACCTCGCGCGCCCCGTCCCGCTGACGGCCGGCCCGCTGTTCACCCAGGCGCTGATCACCGCCCCCGGGCGCGCCTTCTGGTACCAGCGCTGCCACCACATCGTCATGGACGCCTACGGCTACTCGCAGATCACCACGCGCGTCGCCGAGATCTACACCGCGCTGGCCGCCGGGGCCGAGCCCGCCGCGGCCTCCTTCGGGCCGCTGCGGACGCTGGTCGAGGACGAGGCCGCCTACCGGGCCTCGGACAGGTTCGCGGCCGACCGCGAGTACTGGACCGGCCGCTTCGCCGACCGGCCCGAGGTGGTCGGCCTGGCCGAGGGCGCGCCGGTGCCCGCGCACGGCTTCCTGCGCCGCACCGGCGGCCTCTCCGCCGCCGGTCCGAACGACCTGGCGGCGCGGGCCAAGGCGACCTGGCCAGAAGCGGTGATCGCGGGCACCGCCGCCTACCTGCACCGCCGCACCGGCGCGCGCGACGTGGTGCTCGGCCTGCCGCTGATGGGCCGCCTCGGCACCGCCGCCGCCCGCGTGCCGGGCATGGTCGTCAACGTCGTGCCGCTGCGGCTGGAGGTGAGCCCCGCCACCACCGCCGGGGAGCTGGTCGGGCAGACCGTGCGGGCGCTGCGCGAGGCCCGCAGGCACGGCCGCTACCGGGGCGAGGACCTGCGCCGCGATCTGCGGCTGCTCGGCGAGGACCGGCGGCTGACCGGCCCGCTGATCAACATCAAGCCGTTCACGCCCGCGCTGGACTTCGCCGGATGCCGCGCCACCACGCACTACCTGTCGGCCGGACCGGTGGACGACCTCACGGTCACCGTGCACGGCGCCGCTCCGGAGACGGGCGTCCTGCCGCTCGAACTGGACGCCAACCCCGACCTCTACGGGGCCGCCGACCTGGCCGAGCACGCCAGGAGCCTGACCGCCCTGCTGCACGACTTCAGCGAGGGCGGCCCGGATCAGCCGGTCGGCCGCCTCCAGGTCACCGCCCCCGTTCCGCGCCAGGCTCCCAACCCCGCTCCGCAGCCCGCGCCGCAGGACGACGCCACGCTCGTCGGGCTCTTCGAGCAGCGGGCCGCCGAGACGCCCGACGCGACCGCGGTGACCGGCGCGTTCACCTACGGCGAGCTGGACGCGGCCGCCAACCGCCTGGCCCGCCTGCTGGCCGAGCGCGGCGCGGGCCCCGGTACGTTCGTGGCCCTCACGCTGCCCCGGTCGGCCGACCAGGTCACCGCGATCCTGGCGGTCCTCAAGACCGGCGCGGCGTACGTGCCGATCGACCCCGCCTACCCGGCCGAGCGCATCGCCGCCACGCTCGCCGACGCCCGGCCCGTGCTGACCGTCACGCCGGACACCGTCGCCGAGGCCGCCGCGCACGACCCCCGCCCCCTCGGCCGCGCCCTGTCGCCGGACCTGCCCGCCTACGTGATCTACACCTCCGGCTCCACCGGCCGCCCCAAGGGCGTGGTGGTGCCGCACCGGGCGGTGGTCCGACTGTTCGCCGCCACCGGCCACTGGTTCGGGTTCACCCGCGACGACGTGTGGACGCTGTTCCACTCCTACGCCTTCGACTTCTCGGTATGGGAGCTGTGGGGCGCGCTCCTGCACGGCGGCCGCCTGGTCGTGGTCCCGCACGAGACCAGCCGCTCGCCCGAGGCGTTCCTGCGGCTGCTGGAGGACGAGCGCGTCACCGTCCTCAACCAGACCCCCTCCGCCTTCCACCAGCTGGCCCGCGCCGACGCCGACGACCCCGGCCGCGACCTGGCGCTGCGCTACGTGGTCTTCGGCGGCGAGGCCCTGGAGCTCGGCCGCCTCGCCGACTGGTACCGGCGGCACCCGGCCGACGCGCCGCGCCTGGTCAACATGTACGGCATCACCGAGACGACCGTGCACGTCACCCACCTGGAGGTGGACCCGGGCCGGCTGGACGCGGGCAGCCTCATCGGCGGCCCCATCCCCGACCTGCGCGTCCACGTGCTGGACGAGGCCCTCACCCCGGTCGCGCCCGGCCGCACCGGCGAGATGTACGTGGCGGGCGCCGGCCTGGCGCACGGCTACCTCGACCGTCCGGGCCTGACCGCGCAGCGGTTCGTGGCCGACCCGTTCGGCCCGCCCGGCTCGCGCATGTACCGCTCCGGCGACCTGGCGAGGATCACGCCCGACGGCCTGCTGGAGTTCGCCGGCCGCGCCGACGACCAGGTGAAGATCCGTGGCTTCCGCATCGAGCCGGGCGAGGTCGAGGCGGCGCTGCTGGCCCTGCCCGGCGTCGCGCACGCCGCCGTGGTCGTCCGCGAGGACCGACCGGGCGACCGCCGCCTGGTCGCTTACGCCGTGCCCGCCCGGGCCACCGCCCTCGGCGACCTGCGCGCTCGGCTGGCCGACCGGCTGCCCGCGCACATGGTCCCGGCCGCCGTCGTGGAGCTGGACGCGCTGCCGCTGACCGTCAACGGCAAGCTCGACCGCAAGGCCCTGCCCGCCCCCGACCACGCCGCCGCCGCGACCGGCACCGCACCGCGCACCGCCCGCGAAGAGGCGTTGTGCGCCCTGTTCGCCGAAGTGCTCGGCGTGCCCGGCGTCGGTGTGGACGACGGCTTCTTCGACCTCGGCGGCGACTCGCTGCTGGCCGCCCGCCTGGTCAGCCGCGTCCGCGCCGTGCTGGGCGCGGAGCTGGGCATCCGCACGGTGTTCGAGACGCCCACCGTCGCCGCCATCGCCGCCGCGCTCGGTGAGACGGCGACCGGGCGCCTGCCGCTGCGGCCCGAGCCCCGCCCGGAACGAGTGCCGCTGTCGCCCGCGCAGCGCGGGCTGTGGTTCCTGCACCAGACCGGCGCGGGCGCCACCTACAACGTCCCCATCGCCCTGCGCCTCACCGGCGACCTGGACACCGCCGCGCTGACCGCCGCGCTCGGGGACGTGATGGAGCGCCACGAGATCCTGCGCACCGTCTTCCCCGACGACGACGGCACCCCGTACCAGCGGGTCCTGCCCGCCGCCGCGCCCCTGCTGCACCGCGCCGCGACCGAAGAGGAGTTCGCTGAGGCCGCCCGGCACGTGTTCGACCTGGCCTGCGAACCCCCGATCCGCGCCGTGCTGCACCAGGCCGCGCCGGACCGGCGGGACCTGCTGCTCCTGCTGCACCACATCGCGGGCGACGAGTGGTCGCAGACCCGCCTGGTCGGCGACCTCGCCGCCGCCTACGCCGCCCGGCTCGGCGGGCGCGCGCCCGGCTGGGAGCCGCTGCCGGTCCAGTACGCCGACTACACCCTCTGGCAGCGCCGCCTGCCCGTCGAGGAGCAGCTCGCCCACTGGGAGAAGGCGCTGGAGGGGCTGCCCGCCGAGCTGGACCTGCCCACCGACCGGCCGCGGCCGGTCGCGGCCGGGCACCGGGGCGAGGTCGTGCCGTTCACGATCGGTCCGGAGCTGCACCGCGCGCTGGCGGCGCTGGCCCGCGACGCCCGCGCCAGCCTGTTCATGGCCGTGCAGGCGGGCATCGCCGCGCTGCTGACGCGGCTGGGCGCGGGCACCGACATCCCGGTCGGCACCCCGGCGGCCGGCCGCACCGACGACGCGCTCGACGCGCTGGTCGGCTGCTTCGTCAACCCGCTGGTGCTGCGCACCGACACCTCCGGCGACCCCGGCTTCGCCGAGCTGCTGGAGCGGGTCCGCGAGACCGACCTGGCCGCCTTCGAGCACCAGGACGTGCCCTTCGAGCGGCTGGTGGAGGCGCTGCGGCCGGCGCGCTCGCTGTCGCGCCACCCGCTGTTCCAGGTCATGCTCACCTACTGGAGCGACCCGGACGCCGCCCCCGACCTGCCCGGCCTGGACGCCGAGGTGACGATGGTGCCGACCGGCGCGGCCAAGTTCGACCTGGCGTTCCGGCTGGTCGAGCACGCCGGCCGCGACGGCGTCGACGGCGCGGTGGAGTACAGCGCCGAGATGTTCGACCGCGCCACCGTCGAGGCCCTGGCCGCGCGCCTGGTCCGGCTGCTGGAGCAGGCGGTCGCCGACCCGGCCAGGCCGATCACCGAGCTGGACGTGCTCGGCGGCGCCGAGCGCGCCCTGATCCTGCGGGACTGGAACGACACCGGGCACGACCTCCCGCCCGCGACCCTGCCCGCCCTGTTCGAGGAGCGGGTCCGGCGCGCGCCCGAGGCCGTCGCCGTGGTGACCGACGAGCTGGAGCTGACCTACGCGCAGCTCAACGCCCGCGCCAACCGGCTGGCCCACCACCTGGTCCGCGACCGGGGCGTGCGCCCCGAGGACCTGGTCGGCATCAGCCTGCCGCGCACCGCCGACATGGTGACGGCCGTCCTCGCGGTGATGAAGGCCGGGGCCGCCTACCTGCCGCTCGACCCCGAGTACCCGGCCGACCGCCTGGCCTACATGCGGGCCGACGCCCGCCCCGTCCACGTGATCGACGCCATCGACCACGCCGCCCTGGCGGACCTGCCCGACACCGACCCGCCCGGACCGCCGTCGGTGCACCACGCCGCCTACGTCATCTACACCTCCGGCTCCACCGGCAAGCCCAAGGGCGTCGTGGTCACCCACGCGGGCATCGCCGACCTGGTCGCCACCCAGGAACGGCGGCTCGGCGCGGGCCCCGGCAGCCGCGTGCTGCACTTCGCCTCGCTCAGCTTCGACGCCGCGCTCTGGCAGATCTGCATCCCGCTGCTGTCGGGCGGCGCGTTGGTGATCTGCCCGGCCGACAAGCGCGTCCCCGGCGCGCCGCTGGCCGACTTCGCCCGCCGCCACCGGGTGAACATGCTGGGCCTGCCGCCCTCGGTGCTGGCGATGTTCCCCGACGGCGTGGACCTGCCCGACGGCGCGACGCTGGCGATCGGCGCGGAGAAGGTGCCGCAGGACCTGGTCGCCCGCTGGGGCCGCCGCCACCGCGTCGTCAACGCCTACGGGCCCACCGAGGCCACCGTCAACGCCACCCTGTGGGACTGCGACCCGGACGCCTCCGGGCCCGTCCCCATCGGCCGCCCCGACCCCGGCACCCGCGCCTACGTGCTGGACGGCGCGCTGCGCCCGGTGCCGCCCGGCGTGACCGGCGAGCTGTACCTGGCGGGCGACGGCCTGGCGCGCGGCTACCTCGGCCGCCCCGGCCAGACCGCCGAGCGGTTCGTCGCCGACCCCTACGGGCCGCCCGGAGCGCGCATGTACCGCACCGGCGACCTGGCCCGCTGGAGCCGCGACGGGGTGCTGCACTTCGCCGGGCGCGCCGACGACCAGGTCAAGGTGCGCGGCTTCCGCATCGAGCTGGGCGAGATCGAGTCGGTGCTGGCCCGCCAGGACGGCGTCGCGCAGGCCGCGGTGATCGTCCGCGAGGACCAGCCCGGCAACGCGCGCCTGGTCGCCTACGTCGTCCCCGAGGCGGAGACCGACGAGCGCGCGCTGCGCGCCGCGCTGGCCGCCGAGCTGCCCGACTACATGGTGCCGTCGGCGTTCGTCACGCTGGAGGCGCTGCCGCTGACCCCCAGCGAGAAGCTCGACCGCAAGGCGCTGCCCGCGCCCGACCCCACCTCCGGGACCTCCGGGCGCGGCCCGCGCACCCGGCAGGAGGAGATGCTCTGCGAGCTGTACGCCGAGGTGCTCGGCGTGCCGCGCGTGGGCATCGACGACTCCTTCTTCGACCTCGGCGGCCACTCGCTGCTGGCCGCGCGCCTCATCGGCCGCATCCAGACCGAGTTCGGCGTCGAGCTGAACGTCGGCAACATCTTCGCCGCGCCCACCCCCGCCGAGCTGGCCGACCGGCTGGAGAGCGGCGGCGACGGCGACGCGCTGGAGATCCTGCTGCCCTTCCGCACCTCCGGCGAGGGCACCCCGCTGTTCTGCTTCCACCCGGCCGGGGGCATCGCCTGGTGCTTCTCCGGGCTGATGAAGCACGTCCACGACCGCCCGATCTACGGCGTGCAGGCCCGCAACCTGGCACGGCGCGTCCAGCCGGCCGAGACGCTGGCGGAGATGGCGGCCGAGTACATCGCCGAGATGCGCAAGGCCCGCCCGCACGGCCCCTACGCGCTGCTGGGCTGGTCGTTCGGCGGCGTCATCGCCCACCACGTCGCCGTCGCCCTCCGCGAGCAGGGCGAGGAGGTCGACCTGCTGGTGATGCTCGACTCCTACCCGAGCGGGGTGTGGGACAAGCTGCCCAGCGAGGAGGACGCGCTGCGCGCCCTGCTCTACATGGTCGGCCACGACATGTCGGCCGAGCGGGGGCCGCTCGGCCGCGAGCGCGTGATGCAGATCCTCAAGGCCGAGGGCAGCGCGCTGGCCAACCTCAAGGACTTCACCCCCGCCGCGATGATCGACAACTTCGCGGTCAGCGCCCGGCTGGAGAAGGACGCCGCGTTCGGCCGCTTCGACGGCGACCTGCTGTTCTTCACCGCCGCGCTCAACCCCGCCGAGCTCGGCAAAGGGAAGGCGTCGCCGACCTACCGCCTCTGGGAGCCCCATATCGGCGGCGAGCTCGTCAACCACGACGTGCAGTGCGAGCACAAGGACATGACGCAGCCCGCCGAGATCGCCGAGATCGGGGCGCTGGTGGACGCGCGCCTGCGCGGGACGGACCGGTGAGCGCCCCGCGCGGCCGCGCCGTGGTGTGCGTGGTCTACGTGACCGTGCTGTTCATGGTCGGCATGGACACCACGATCGTGAACCTCGCGCTGCCCGCCATCGCCCGCGAGTTCGGCGTCGAGCCCGCGGCGACCGGCGCGGTGGACGTGGCCTACCTGGTCAGCGTCGCGGTGTGCATCCCGCTGTCGGGCTGGCTGAGTGACCGGTTCGGCGCCAAGCGGGTCTTCCTCGCCGCGCTCACCGCCTTCACCCTCGCGTCGGTGCTGTGCGGGATCGCGGGGAGCCTGCCCGCGCTGGTCGCCTCCCGCGTCCTGCAGGGCGTCTCCGGCGGGCTGCTGACACCGGTCGGCCTCACCCTGCTGTACCTGGCCTACCCGCCCGAGGAGCGCATGCGCCTGGCCAAGGCGATCGTGCTGCCCGGCGCGCTGGCCCCCACCGTCGGGCCGGTCGTGGGCGGGTTCCTGGTGGAGCACCTGTCGTGGCGCTGGGGCTTCATGGTCAACGTCCCGGTCGGCGTCCTCGCGCTGGTCGTCGGCGCGGTCGCGCTCGGCGAGCAGGCCGAGCGGCGGGCGCGCCGCCTCGACGTGCCGGGCCTGCTGCTGATCACGCCCGGCGCGGGCCTGGTGATGTTCGCGCTGAACGCCGGGGCCACCGGCGGCTGGGGCCCGCTCCCCGTCGGCCTCGGCGTGCTCGGGGCCGTGCTGGTCGCCGCGTTCGTGCGCGTCGAACGGCGCGCCGAGCAGCCCCTGGTGGACCTCGGCGTGTTCGGCGACGCGGCGTTCCGCGCCGCCGGGACCGCGATGGTGTTCCTGGTCGCCGGGTTCATGGCCGCCGGGTACGCCTTCAGCCTGCTGTTCCAGCAGGGCCTCGGCGCGTCGCCGTCCGAGGCGGGGCTGGTGATGTTCCCCAAGGCGGTCGGGCTGATGTGCGCCTCGCAGGTCGCCGGGAAGCTCCAGGAGCGGTTCGGCGCGGGCCGCGTCGTCACCGCCTGCATGCTGGGCGCCGCGGCGGCGATCGCCGCGACCGACCTGATCGGCACCGGCACGCCGCTGGCCGCCGTCGGCGCGCTGCACCTGGTGATGGGCTTCTGCGTCGGCCAGTCGTCGATCCAGCTCCAGGTCACCGCGTTCGCCACCATCGACAAGGCGGCCACCGCAGCCGCCTCCACCGTCTACAACGCCCAGCGGCTGATGGCCTCGGCGCTCGGGGTCTCCCTGGCCGCCGGGGTCCTGGCCGCCGGGCCCGCCGGCGGCCTGGGCGGCTACCACGCCGCCATGCTCGCCGCGGCCGGCTGCGCCGTCGTCGCGGCCGTCTTCGCCCACCGGCTCACCAGGATCGGATCGTCCGCCGCCCCGGCGGCCGAAGCGGTCCCCGCCGAGCAGTCCTGACATCCCCTCACCAAGGAGGCGTTCCATTGTCCGCGCAGAACGAGGCCCCTGTCCGCATGCCCGGATTGCGGGTCCTGACCGTCCTGCGGACCGCGCAGGTGACCCCGCGGATGCGGCGCATCACGCTGGGCGGCGACGAGATCGCCGGATTCGGCGCCGGCCCCAACATCAAGGTGCTGATCCCGCCGGCGGGCGACCCCGACCCGCAGTGGCCGACCCTCGGCCCGGACGGGCGCAAGGTGTGGCCGCCGGAGGACCGCCGCCCGGCCATCCGCACCTACACCGCGCGCCGCCACGACGAGGCCGCCGGTGAGCTGGACGTGGACTTCGTGCTGCACGGCGACCACGGCGTCGCCTCCCGCTGGGCGGCGGCCGCCCGGCCCGGCGACGTGGTCGGCATCGCCGGCCCCGGCGGGCGCGTGTGCGCCGACGCCGACTGGTACGCCGTCGCCGGGGACCACACCGCGCTGCCCGCCATCGGCAGGATCGTCGAAGAGCTGCCCGAGCACGCGCGCGGCCACGTCCTGGTGGAGGTCCCCGACGCCGCGGAGATCCAGGACCTCAAGCCGCCGCCCGGCGTCGAGCTGCGGTGGCTGACGCGCGACGGCGCCGAGGCGGGCACCACCACGCTGCTGCAGGACGCCTTCCGCGAGCTGCCCTGGCCCGCCGACCTGCCCGAGGACCGGATCTTCGCGTGGGTGGCGGGGGAGTCGTCGTCGGTGCGCGCGATCCGCTCGTACGTGCGCGGCGAGCGCGCCCTCAACCGCCGCCGCTACCTCGCCATCGGCTACTGGAAGTACGGCATGAGCGAGACCGTCTACCACGACGAGCACGACAACGACCGGGACGAGGACTACTACAAGGCCGGCCAGGAAGAGCAGGCCGAACGCGCCAAGGCCGCCTCCTGAGCCCGGCGCCCCGCCCCCCGCACCCCGATAGCGAAGGAGTCCCCGTGTCCCAGCCGGGAGACCGCACCTACGACCTCGTCGGCGTGGGCTTCGGTCCCGCCAACCTCGCCCTGGCGATCGCCGTCGAGGAGCACAACGCGCAAGCCGCCCCCGAGGCGCGCGTCGACGCCCTGTTCGTGGAGAGGCAGCCGCGCTTCGGATGGCACCGCGGCATGCTCATCGACGGCGCGACCATGCAGGTGTCCTTCCTGAAGGACCTGGTCACCATGCGGAACCCGACCAGCGACTTCTCGTTCCTCAGCTACCTGAAGGACCGGGACCGGCTGGTCGACTTCATCAACCACAAGACCTTCTTCCCGACCCGCACCGAGTTCCACGACTACTTCTCCTGGGCCGCCGACCGGGTGTCCCACCTGGTCGCCTACGACGGCGAGGCCGTCTCGGTCGAGCCGGTCGCGGGCGACGGGCGGGCCGCCGAGCTGGAGCTGACCCTGCGCGACGGCCGCGCGCTGCGCGCCCGCAACCTGGTGATCACCGGCGGGCTCCAGCCGTGCATGCCCGAGGGCGTGCGGCAGTCCGAGCGGGTCTGGCACAACCAGGCCTTCCTGACGCGGCTGGCCGAGTACACCGGGCCCGCGCCGAAGCGGTGGACGGTGGTGGGCGCGGGCCAGAGCGCCGCCGAGGTCACCGAGTACCTGCACCGCACCTACCCCGACGCCGAGATCTGCTCGGTGTTCACCCGGTACGGCTACAGCCCCGCCGACGACAGCCCGTTCGCCAACCGCATCTTCGACCCCGAGGCGGTGGACCTGTTCCACGGCGCGCCCGAGACCGTGAAGCGGCGGCTGTTCGACTACCACCGGGGCACCAACTACTCGGTGGTGGACATGGACCTCATCGAGGACCTGTACCGCCGCGTCTACCAGGAGAAGGTCGCGGGCGTGGAGCGGCTGAGGATGCTCAACGCCTGCGAGGTGCTGGACGTGCGCGAGGTGCCGGGCGGGGCCCGCACCACCTACGAGTTCCTGCCGACCGGGGAGCGGGTCGTGCTGGACTCCGACATCGTGGTGTGCGCGACCGGGTACCGGCCGTTCGACGCGCTCGGGCTGCTCGGCCCGGCCGGCGAGCTGTGTCTGCGCGACGAGCTGGGCCGCGTCCGGGTGGAGCGCGACTACCGCGTCGCCACCGACCCGGCGCTCACCGCCGGGATCTACCTTCAGGGCGGCACCGAGCACACGCACGGCATCACCTCGTCGCTGCTGTCCAACGCCGCCGTCCGCGCGGGCGAGATCCTCGGCTCGCTGCTGGCCGGGCGGGTCGCGGCCACGGAGGCGCTGCCCGTCCACTAGCCCGCCGCCCATCGGGCCCGCCCATCCGGCGAGCCGACTCCCCACCATCGCCGCCCGGAGCCCGTCGACCGCTCCGGGCGGCGCGCTCATGCGCTGGACCGCGCCGGCCGCCCGTCGGCGTCCGCGTGCCCGGGACCGGGCCCGCGGGGCGGGCGGCGGCGCGATACCTGGGGCTCGCTCCCCAGTGGAAGGGCGTTACTGCCTGCCCGGCCCCGCGGGGTCCCTCCCATGCTGAATTCGCCGCGCACCGCGCGCAAGGCCCCGCCCCGCTGGCCGCACATGGCCACCGGACTCGGCGCCCCGCCCTGACCAGGGGACGCTGGAGGCGATTGTCAGACGGCTCACAAACCAGGCCGCCGATTGTTGCCGGACGCCCATGGCGCGGCCGGGACCCGTCACCGATAGTCCGGGGGTCGTCCTCGACGTCGAGGTGAAGGTGGCCGATGGATTCCGATTTCGATGTGATCGTGGTGGGCTCCGGATTCGGTGGCAGCGTCACCGCGCTGCGCCTGGCCGAGAAGGGCTACCGGGTCGCGGTGCTGGAGGCGGGCCGCAGGTTCGAGGACGCGGACCTGCCCAAGACCTCCTGGCGGCTGCGCCGCTACGTCTGGGCGCCCCGGCTCGGGCTGCGCGGCATCCAGCGGATCCACCTGGTGCGCGGCGAGGCGGGCGTGCTGGTGCTGGCCGGGGCGGGCGTCGGCGGCGGCTCGCTGGTGTACGCCAACACCCTGTACGTGCCGCCGCGCCCGTTCTTCACCGACCGGCAGTGGGGCCACATCACCGACTGGCAGGACGAGCTGAGGCCGTTCTACGACCAGGCCCAGCGGATGCTCGGCGTGACGATGAACCCGATCGTCACGCCCGCCGACGAGGCCATGAAGAAGGTCGCCGAGCGCATGGGCGTCGGCGACACCTTCCACGCGACGCCGGTCGGGGTCTTCTTCGGCGACGGCGCCCCCGGCGCGGAGAGCCCCGACCCCTACTTCGGCGGCGCGGGCCCCAGCCGCAACGCCTGCACCGCGTGCGGGTCGTGCATGGTCGGCTGCAAGTCCAACGCCAAGAACACCCTCACCAAGAACTACCTCTACCTGGCCGAGCGGGCGGGCGTGACGGTCCTCCCCGACACCACCGTCACCGCCCTCGCCCCGCGCGCCGGCGGCGGCTACGAGGTCACCGCCGTGCGGGCCGGGGCACTGCCCGGCCGCCGCCGCCGGACCCTGACCGCCGGGCAGGTCGTGCTGGCCGCCGGGACCTACGGCACCCAGCGGCTGCTGCACCGCATGCGCGCCACCGGGCGGCTGCCGGAGCTGTCGCCCCGGCTCGGCGAGCTGACCCGCACCAACTCCGAGGCGCTGCTGGGCGTGGAGCGCATGACCGGCTGGCACCGCAAGGGCGACGTGGACCACGGCACCGGGCTCGCCATCACCTCCTCCTTCCACCCCGACGAGCGCACCCACATCGAGCCCACCCGCTACGGCGCGGGCAACAACGCCATGGGCCTGATCCGCACGCTGCTCATCGACGGCGGCGGCAGGCCGCGCTGGCTGAAGTTCCTCGGCGCGGCGGCCCGGCAGCCCGGCGTCATCCTGCGCGGGCTGTCGCTGCGGGACTGGGCCAAGCGCACCGTCATCGCGCTGGTCATGCAGACCTCCGACAACTCGGTCACCGTCACCGAGCGGCGCGGACCGCTCGGGCGCCGCCGCCTGACCGCCGGGCACGGCGTCGGCGAACCCAACCCGACGTGGATCCCCATCGCGCACGACGCGACCCGGATGCTCGCCGAGGAACTGGACGCCACGCCGGGCGGCACCTGGTTCGACCTGTTCGACATCCCGACGACCGCGCACTTCATCGGCGGCTGCGTCATCGGCGACTCGCCGGACAGCGGCGTCATCGACCCCTACCACCGCGTGTACGGGCACCCGGGGCTGCACGTGGTGGACGGCTCGGCGATCTCGGCCAACCTCGGCGTGAACCCCTCGCTGACCATCACCGCGCAGGCCGAGCGCGCGATGGCGTTCTGGCCCAACCGGGGCGAGGAGGACCCGCGCCCCGAACTCGGCAAGCCCTACGAGCGGCTCGCGCCCGTCGCGCCGCGCAGCCCCGCCGTGCCCGCGCACGCGCCCGCCGCGCTCCGGGTGGCGAAGGCGGAGGGACGGTAGTCGCAGCGCCTCGCAGTGCGCCTCACAGCAGGGCCGTGACGGCGGCGAACTCCTCCATCAGCCGGTCCGGGACCAGGTAGTAGGAGAAGCCGTAGCGGTCGCGGCGCTCGGCGATCTGCCCGGCGATGTGCTCGGGCGGGCCCACGAACTGGGACGGCATCTCCAGCACCAGGTCGGTCGAGGAGGTGCCCCAGCCGCGGGTGACCGCCACCCGGGCCGCCGCCGCGCGCGGGTCGGCGCCGAACGTGGGGGTGACCAGCATGCTCAGCTCCACCGCGCGGCCGTCGGCGGCCTCCCGCACCCGCTCCACCTTGCGGGCGATGGTGCCGGGCAGCCGCTCGGTGATCTCCTCGGAGATCGTCCCGTCGGGCAGGGCGCGCGGCAGGACCCCGACGGTGTCGGCCCAGCGGCCCGCCAGCGCCAGCATCCGGGGGCTGCCCGCCCCGACCAGCAGCGGCGGCCGCCGCTCGGGGACCGGGAACACCGCCAGGTCGCGCACCGCGTAGTGCTCGCCGGCGAAGGTGACCTTCTCGCCGTCCAGCAGGCCGCGCAGCAGGCGCAGCGACTCGGCCAGCCGGTCCACGCGCACGCCCGCCGGGTCGAACGCCAGCCCGCCGCGCTCGTACTCCTCGCGCAGCCAGCCCGCGCCGACGCCCAGCTCGAACCGCCCGCCCGACAGCTGGTCCAGCGTGGCGGCCTCCTTCGCCAGCAGGACCGGGTGCCGGTAGTCGTTGGCCAGCACCAGCGTGCCCAGGCGCAGCGTCCGGGTGGCGCAGGCGGCGGCGGTGAGGGCGATCATCGGAGCGGGCTGGTCGCCGAAGGGCTCGGCCACGAAGTGGTCGCGCAGCGCCAGCGTGGCGTAGCCGAGCTCTTCGGCGCGGCGGGCGGTCCTGACCAGGTCCTCGACGGTCCGGGCGGATTCGGCGACGACACCGAAACGCAGCGGCGGGATGACGTTCATCTGTCCATGCTGCCGGGCATGGGACCCGCCGTGCTGGCAGGAATCCGACGTCGGCTTCGCAGGACCGGACCGCTCCCAGGAGGCCCGTACATGACGGACGAACCACCGCGCGCCCCCGTCGCGAGGCGGGTCCTGGCGGGCGTGCTGCTGGTCCTGTCGTTCGCCGTCTACCTGGCGGTCCCCGTCTACGCCCGGACCGGCCCCGAGCTAGCGGGCTTCCCGTTCTTCTACTGGTGGCAGCTCGCCTGGGTGCCGGCCACCGCCGCCTGCGTCGGCGGAGCCCACCTGCTCACCCGCGCCCCGCGCGAGCGGGACGGCGCCCGGTGAACGGCGTCGAGGCCGTCGAACTCGCGATCTTCACCCTCTTCTTCGCGGCCGTCACCGTCATCGGTTTCGCGGCGGCGCGCTGGCGGCGCGGCCGGACCCTGATGCACCTGGACGAGTGGAGCCTCGGCGGCCGGGGCTTCGGCACGTTCGTCACCTGGTTCCTGCTCGGCGGCGACCTCTACACCGCCTACACCTTCATCGCGGTGCCCGCCGCCGTCTTCGCGGGCGGCGCGATGGGCTTCTGGACGGTGCCCTACGGCGCGATCGCCTACCCGATCGTGTTCCTGATCGGCCCCCGCCTGTGGTCGGTGGCGCGGCGGCACGGCTACGCGACCACCGCCGACTTCGTCAGCGGCCGGTTCGGGTCGCGGACGCTGGGCCTGGCGGTGGCGCTCACCGGCATCCTGGCGATGATGCCCTACATCGCGCTGCAACTGGTCGGCGTCCAGGCGGTGCTGACGGTCATGGGCGTCACCGGGTCGGGCTGGGCGCGGGACCTGCCGCTGCTCGTCGCGTTCGCGCTGCTGGCGGCCTACACCTACACCTCCGGGCTGCGCGCCCCCGCGCTGATCTCGTTCGTCAAGGACACCCTGATCTACCTGGTGGTGGCCGTCGCGATCGTGTACGTCCCCGGGCGGGTCGGCGGCTGGGGCCACGTCTTCGACAACGCGGAGCGGGCCCTGGCGGACCCGGCCTCCGGCCGCCCGCCGGCGTCGATCATCACCGGGGACCTGACGCACTGGGCGTACGGGACGCTGGCGCTCGGCTCGTCGCTGGCGCTGTTCATCTACCCGCACACCGTCACCGGCGCGCTCGCCGCGGGCCGCCGCGACGTCATCAGGCGCAACGCCGCCCTGCTGCCGGCCTACTCGCTGGTGCTCGGGCTGCTGGCGCTGCTGGGCTACATGGCGCTGGCCGAGCCCGCCGTCGTCGCGGGCGTCGAGCGGTCCGGCAACCCGCAGCTGGCGGTGCCGCTGCTGTTCGACGCGGTGTTCCCGGACTGGTTCGCCGGGGTGGCGTTCGCCGCGATCGGCGTCGGCGCGCTCGTCCCGGCCGCGATCATGTCGATCGCGGCGGCCACCCTGTTCACCCGCAACGTCTACACCGCCTACCTGCGGCCGGGCGCCACCCCCGAGCAGGAGACCCGCACCGCGCAGCTGGCGTCCCTGCTGGTGAAGGTGGGGGCGCTGGGGTTCGTGCTGGGCTTCGACCGGTCGCTGGCGATCAACATGCAGCTGCTCGGCGGGATCTGGGTGGTGCAGACCTTCCCGGCGCTGGCGATCGGCCTGTTCACGCGCTGGTTCCACCGCTGGGCGCTGCTGGCGGGGTGGGCCGCCGCGATGGCCTACGGCACCTGGACGGCCTACGGCACCTCCTCGCCGTCGCAGGAGCACTTCGCGTCGCCGCTGGCCGAGATCCCGCTGCTGGGGCGCACCGGGTACATCGCGCTGACGGCGTTCGCGCTGAACATGCTGGTCGCGGTGGTCCTCACCGCCGCGTTCCGGGCGCTGAAGGTCCCCGACGGCGCGGACGCCACCGACCCGTCCGACTACACCGCCGACGCCGGGGACGACCTGGCGGCCGCGCCCGACCCCGGGCGTCCCCTCGCGGGCGGAGCGGTGCCCTGACCGACCGTGCCGGCCAGGGCGAGCCGGTCGGACGGGCCGGTCAGCGCAGGGCGAGCAGCCCGTCGGCGAGCCCGCCGCGCCAGCAGGCCAGGTCGTGGCCTCCCGTGTACTCGGTGAGCGTGGCCTCGTAGCCTCGCTCGCGCAGCGTTCGATGGAAGCGGCGAACCGCGGGCCGCAGCCGCCATTCGTTGCGGCCCACTTCAAGACGGAAGCGCACCGGGTGGCAGGGCGCGGTCCCGTATGCGCGGGTCAGCGCCTCATCGTCCAGCCAGAAAGCGCCTGACTGGGCCAGCACCTTGCCGAACCGGTCGGGAAAGCGCAGCGCGGCGGCGGCCGCCGCGAGGCCGCCCAGGCTCTGGCCCGCGATCGTGGTGCGGGCCGGGTCGGCGGTGACCGGCCAGCGCCCGGCCGCCCACGCGGGCAGCTCCTCGCCCAGGAACTCCAGGAACGGCTCGCTGCCGCCCAGCTCCCGGTTGCGGGCGGCGTAGTCGCCGGAGACCGGCATCACCGCCACCAGCGGCGCGAGGAGACCCTCGGCGATGAGGTTGTCCAGGGTCGGGGCGATGGGCACCGGACCCGCCCACAGGTCGCCGTCGAGCAGCACGAGCAGGTCGGGCGACTCCACGGCACCGGCGGGGGTGTAGACGTGCACGGCGCGCTTCTCGCCGAGCGCGGCGCTCGCCACCGCGTGCTCGGTGACCGTGCCCGCCGGGACGTCCGGGCGGGGCCGCGCCCACGGCTGCGGCGGCGCGTCCGGCAGCTCCAGCACCGAGGTCGTGATGCCGGGGAACCACGACGGCAGCGTCTCGGGGTTCAGCGGGTCGGGGACGGCGGCGCGCCGCACGGCCGCCCACTCCTCCGGGGTGGCGGCCTCGAACGCCTTCCCGGACACGTGGAACTGGTAGGTGGCGCGCAGGTCGGACCGGAACCGGAAGGTGCGGTGCCACAGGTCCGAGCCCGGAAGGCGCTCCAGCAGCGCGGGCCGCAGGTCCCCGAGCATCCCTTCGGCGAGGGTGTTGACCAGCACCGTCACCTGGCGCGCGTCGCCGCGCCACAGGAACGTGACGGCGTGGTGGCCGTCGCCGAGGTCGGCGACCAGCGGACCGGCGGCCGGCTCGGCGGGCAGCGGCGGGCTCGGCAGCACGGCCGGGGGCTCGAACCGGTCGATCTGCGCGGCGGCGGGGCCGATCATGAGGTCTTGGCCGCGGCGACGGCCTGCGCGGCGTCGGCGGGGTCGGAGGGGTCGGCCTCGGAGGGAACGGCGTCCGCGGCCAGGCCGTCGGCCTGCGCGTCCCCGGCGGGGGCGCCGCCGCGCGGGGCGGTGGCGGACGGCACGACCACCGGCGCCCCGTCGCCCGGCGCGCTCAGCACGTCGGCGTCGATGTCGTACAGGGTGCGGATCAGCGCGGAGTCCACGATCTCCTTGGGGGGGCCGCACGCGATGACCTTGCCCGCGCGCATCGCCACCAGAACGTCGGCGTAGCGGGCGGCCGAGGCGATGTCGTGCAGCACCATCACGATGGTGCGGCCGTCGCGGGCCACGGCGCGCACCAGGTCCAGCACCTCCACCGCGTGCCCGAGGTCCAGCGCGCTGGTCGGCTCGTCCAGCAGGGTCACCGGCGTCTGCTGCGCCAGCGTCATCGCGAGCCAGCAGCGCTGCCGCTGCCCGCCCGACAGCCGGTCCACGCGCCGGTCGGCCAGGTCGGTCACGCCGGTGGCGGCCATGGCCTCGGCCGTGATCCGCTCGTCCTCGCGCGACCACTGCCGGAACAGGCCCTGGTGCGGGTGGCGGCCGTAGGCGACCAGGCCCGCGACCGTGATGCCCTCCGGCGCGATCGGCGCCTGCGGCAGCAGCGTGACGTGGTGGGCGGCCTGCCGGGGCCGCATCCCCCACACGTCGCGGCCGCCCACGGTGATCCGGCCGTCCAGGGGCCGGTGCACGCGGGCCATGGCGCGCAGCAGCGTGGACTTGCCGCACCCGTTGGGGCCGACGATCGCCACCACGCGGCCGGCCGGCACGGTGAGGTCGACGCCGTCCACGGCCACCAGGCCGGGATAGCCCGCCCGGACCCCCTCGACCACCAGTTCCACGTTCAGTCCCTTCTCGACAGGTCGCAAGCTCGGGGTCAGGCGCGCTGCTCGCGCAGCAGCACCAGCAGCAGGAACGGCCCCGCGACCATCCCGGCGATCGCGCCGACCGGGATCTCGGAGTCGTCCATGACGACGCGGCCGACGGTGTCGGCGAGCGCCACGAACATGCCGCCGATCAGGGCCGAGCCCAGCAGCGGCACCCGCGCGGGCCCCGCGATCCAGGACGCCGCCACCGGCGCGGTGAGCGCGATGAACCCGATGGGGCCGCCGACGCCGACCGCGAGGCCCGCCAGGCCCGTCGCGGCGACCAGCGCCAGCAGCCGGGCGCGGCGCACGTCGGTGCCGAGCACCGCCACCACGTCCTCGCCGAAGCGCAGCAGCCGCAGCCGCCGCCCGGCCAGCAGCGCGGCGGGCAGCAGCACCGCGAGCCCGGCGCCGAGCGCGGCGACCGAGGAGTAGCCCCGCCCGTTCAGGCTGCCCATGCTCCAGGTGTAGACCGCCATCGCCATGTCGAGGTCCTTCTTGGCGAGGATCAGCTCCACCAGCGAGCGCAGGATCGCCGCCGAGGCGATGCCGACCACCAGCACCCGGTAGCCCTGCGCGCCGGTGCCGCCGGCGACCGCCAGGATCGCGACGGCGGCGAGCAGCGCGCCGAGCGGGCCCGACCACCACTGGCCGAAGGTGGCGGTGCCGGAGCCGATGAGGGTGAGCAGGACCGCCAGCGTCGCGCCCTCGTTGACGCCCAGGAAGTCGGGGGTGGCGAGCCGGTTGCGCGCCATCGTCTGGGTGAGGCACCCGGCCACGCCCAGCGCCGCGCCGACCAGCGCCCCCGCCACGATGCGCGGCAGGCTGAACTCCTGCACCATCAGCACCGCCGCGCGGGTGCCGTGGCCGAACATCGCGTTCAGCGCCTGCGCGGGCGTCAGCACCGACGTGCCGAGGACCACGCACGCGCCGAGCACCGCCGCCGTCAGCGCGGCGAGGCCGAGCAGGACGACCGTGCCGCGCACCGGCACCAGCAGCGACAGGCCGCCGACGCGCAGCGCCCGGCTGTCGTCGGGCGCCGCGCGCGGCCGGTCGCGGCGGGGGGCGGCGCGGCGCCCCGATCCGGACTCGCCGAGGCCGGAGGGCGTGCCGAGCAGGAGCACGTTCCCGGAGCGCACCATCAGGATCAGCAGCGGCCCGCCGATCAGCGCCAGCACCAGCGCCACCGAGGTCTCGAACGGCTTGATCACCACCCGCGCCAGCACGTCGGCGGCCAGCAGCACCGACGCGCCCACCAGCGCGGCGGCGGCGAGCTGCACGCCGGTGCGGGGGCCGGCCAGGCGGCGCGCCGCGTACCCGGCGACCAGGCCGAGGAAGGTCAGCGGCCCGGCCAGCGCGACCGAGCCGGCCGCCAGCAGCGTCACCGCCACCGCCACCAGCACGCGCGTGACCGAGGGCCGGTGGCCGAGCGCGCGGGCCGCGTCGTCGCCGAGCGCCAGCGCCGACAGCGGCCGAACGGCGGGCAGCGCCATCAGCGCGCCGACCGCCAGCACCGGCAGGACGCCGAGCAGCGTCTTGGCGGTGACCCCGGCCAGCGACCCCAGCACCCAGAAGCGGTAGTCGTCGTAGGTCTTGCCGGACCCCAGCACGATGAAGTTGATGACGCCGCCGAAGGTGAACGTCAGGGCGGCGCCCGCCAGCACCAGGCGCAGCGGGGAGGCGCCCGCGCGCCCGGCCCCGGCGAGCAGCAGCACCAGCAGGCTCGCGACCAGCGCGCCGCCGAGCGCCCACGGGATGTAGCCGAAGCCGGAGCCGATCCCGAAGTAGGAGATGCCGATCACCACGCCGAGGGCCGCGCCGCCGTTGACGCCGAGCAGGCCGGTCTCGGCGAGCGGGTTGCGCGTGGCGGCCTGCAGCAGCGCGCCCGCCAGGCCCAGCGCCATGCCGATCGCGATGCCCGCGAGCGTGCGGGGGAGGCGCAGGGTGGCGACGATCGTGTGCAGCTGCTCGTCGGCGCGGGCGCCGGGGCGGTCCAGCAGGAAGTCCAGGACGCGGCCGGGCCGGGTGTCGCCGGCCCCGACGAACAGCGAGGCCACGCCGAGCACGGCGACCAGCGCGACCAGGCCCGCCAGCAGGGCGGGGACCGGCAGGGCGCCTCCCGCGCGCGGGCGCCGGGGGGCCGGGGGCGCGGTTCGGGGGGTCGCCCGCGGCCCGGTGGAGACGGCGGACGGTGATGACATGAGGAAAGGCTAACCTAACCAAGACCTCGGGCCCAGTGATCACGATCACCCGCGCCAAGGGGTTGACGCCTCCGGTGTGATTCGGGAATTTAGGTTAGGCATTCCTAAGTTAGGTTCGCCTTAGTCATTGCCCGAAGTCGTCGTCCCGGAAGGAGCGGGTGAGCAGCCGCATGAACGCCACCGGCAGCGAGGCGGGCAGCGTCCGGACCGAGAGCGGGGCAGGCGGCACGGCCGTCGTGACAGGGGCCGGAGGCGGCATCGGAGCCGCCGTCGCCCGCGCGCTGTCGGAGACCGGCGCGGCCGTCGCCGTCGTGGACCGCGACGCCGCGGCCGCCGAGACCACCGCCGCCGGTCTGGCCGGACCCGCGCTCGCCCTGCCCGCCGACGTCACCGACGCCGCGGCGGTCGAGCGGGCCGTCGAACGCGCCGAACGCGAACTCGGCCCCGTCGACGTCCTGGTGAACGTCGCCGGCATCCTGCGGCCCGGCCCAGCCCTGGAGCTGACCGAGGAGGACTGGGCGGCGACGCTGGCGGTCAACGCCACCGGCGTCTTCCACGTCTCGCGGGCCGTGGCGCGCCGCATGGTGCCGCGCCGCCGCGGCTCGATCGTCACCGTCGCCTCCAACGCCGCGCGCGTGCCGCGCACCCACCTCGCCGCCTACGCCGCCTCCAAGGCCGCAGCCGTCCAGTTCACCAAGTGCCTGGGGCTGGAGCTCGCCGAGCACGGCATCCGCTGCAACGTGGTGTCGCCCGGCTCCACCGACACCGCCATGCAGCGCGACCTGTGGCCCGACCCCGAGCAGGGGCTGCGCTCGGCCCTGGCCGGAGACCCCGCCGCCTACCGCACCGGCATCCCGCTCGGCCGCATCGCCGCGCCCGAGGACGTGGCCCGCGCCGTGCGCTTCCTGGTGTCCGACGACGCACGCCACATCACCCTGCACGACCTCTACGTCGACGGCGGCGCCTCCCTGCGCGGCTGACCCGGGCGCCCCCTGACACGGCGCGCCGCCCTTCCCCCGCTCCCGACCGAAAGGGCTGACCGTTGACCTCCGCACCCGTCGCCGGTGCCGACACCGACCCGGCCGGGCTGCTGGCCGATCATCGGCCGGGCTCCTCGTTCTTCTTCTCCTCTCCCGACCGCACCCTGCTGGCCGACGGAACGCGGGACGAGATCTCGCTCGCGGACGCGCTCGCGCACCGGCCCCGCCTGGTGGTGGGCGCGCTGCCGTTCCGCCCCGACGCCCCCGAGCGCCTCGCGGTGCCCGCCGCCGCCCGCTGGGCCGGACCCGCGCGCTTCGGCCACGCGCGGTCCGCCGCCCCCGCGGCCCGCCCCGAGATCCGTCCCGTCCCCGGGCCCGGCGACTACGAGCGGGCGGTGGAGAAGGCGCTGGCCCGCCTCACCGAGAGCGACCTGGACAAGGTCGTGCTCGCCCGCACCCTGCACCTGACCGCGCCCGAGCGCGTGGACGCCGCCCTCCTGCTGCGCAACCTGGCCGCCGGAGACCCGCACGGCCACGTGTTCGCCGCCCCCGTCCCGGCCGGGACCCTGCTGGGGGCCAGCCCCGAGCTGCTGGTCTCCCGCCGCGGCCGCGCCGTCGCCTCGCACCCCCTCGCCGGGTCGGCGGCCCGCAGCGCCGACCCCGACACCGACCGGCGGCGCGCCGCCGCGCTGCTGGAGTCGGGCAAGGACCTGCGCGAGCACGCCTTCGTCGTGGACGCCGTCGCCGAGGCGCTGCGCCCGTTCTGCGACCGCCTCGACGTGCCCGAGCGGCCGTCGCTGGTGCGCACCGCCACCATGTGGCACCTGGGCACCCGCGTCACCGGGCGGCTCGCCGACCCCGGCGTCTCGGCGCTCGCGCTGGCGGCCGCGCTGCACCCGACCCCGGCGGTGTGCGGGACGCCCGCCGCCACGGCCCGCGAGCTCATCGCGGAGCTGGAGCCGTTCGACCGGGGCTTCTACGGCGGCGCGGTCGGCTGGTGCGACGCCGACGGCGACGGCGAGTGGGCCGTCGCGATCCGCTGCGCCGAGGCCGGCGAGCGGTCGCTGCGGCTGTTCGCCGGAGCCGGGATCGTGCCCGGCTCGCGGCCCGCCGACGAACTGGCCGAGACCACCGCCAAGTTCCGCACCCTGCTGCGGGCCCTGGGACTGGACGAGGAGGACCGCCGATGCTGATCGGAGCCGTTCCCTGGCCAGAGGAGTTCGCCGCCCGCTACCGCGAGGCCGGGTACTGGCGCGGCCAGACCTTCGGCGAACTGCTGCGCGAGGCCGCCGCCGCGCACGGCGGGCGCGAGGCCGTCATCGGCGTCGGGCACGGCGGGCCGGTCCGCTGGACCTACGCCGAGCTGGACCGCCGCGCCGACCGCCTCGCCGCCGGGCTCCACCGCTTCGGGCTGCGCCCGCGCGATCGCGTGGTGGTGCAGCTGCCCAACGTCCCGGAGTTCGTCGAGCTGTGCTTCGCGCTGTTCCGGCTCGGCGCGATCCCGATCTTCGCGCTGCCCGCGCACCGCGCCGCCGAGATCGGCTACTTCCTGGAGCACGCCGAGGCCGCCGCCTACGTGATCCCCGACCGGTGCGCAGGGTACGACCACCGCGCGCTCGCCCGCGAGGTGAAGGCCGAGCGCGTCATCGTCGCCGGCGACGCCGAGGAGTTCACCGCGCTGGACTCCCTGCCGTGCAACCCGGTCGCGCTGCCCGATCCCGACCCGTCGGACGTGGCGCTGATGCAGCTGTCGGGCGGCACCACCGGCACGCCCAAGCTGATCCCGCGCACCCACGACGACTACGTCTACAGCTTCCGCGCCAGCGCCGAGATCTGCGGGCTCACCCCCGACAGCGTCTACCTGTGCGCGCTGCCGGTCGCGCACAACTTCCCGATGAGCTCGCCCGGCGTGTTCGGCGCGCTCACCGCCGGGGCCAAGGTCGTGCTCGCGCCGCTGCCCAGCCCCGACGAGGCGTTCCCGCTGATCGAGCGCGAGCGCGTCACCATCACCGGCCTGGTCCCGCCGCTGGCGCTGGTGTGGCTGGAGGCCGCCGCCGCGACCCGGCACGACCTGTCCAGCCTGGAGGTGCTCCAGGTCGGCGGCGCCAAGTTCGGCGCCGAGGCCGCCGCCCGCGTCCGCCCCGTGCTGGGGTGCGACGTCCAGCAGGTGTTCGGGATGGCCGAGGGGCTGGTCAACTACACCCGCCTGGACGACCCCGAGCAGGTCCGGGTCACCACGCAGGGCCGCCCCATCTCCCCGCACGACGAGGTCCTGGTCGTGGACGACCGGGACCGGCCGGTGCCGCCGGGCGAGGCCGGGCACCTGCTCACCCGCGGCCCGTACACGATCCGCGGCTACTACCGGGCCGACGCGCACAACGCGACCGCCTTCACCCCCGACGGCTTCTACCGCACCGGCGACATCGTCCGCCGCGCCCCCGGCGGGCACCTGGTGGTGGAGGGCCGGGCCAAGGACCAGATCAACCGCGGCGGCGAGAAGATCGCCGCCGAGGAGGTCGAGAATCACCTGCTCGCCCACGCCGCCGTGCACGACGCCGCCGTGGTCGCGGTCCCCGACGCCCTGCTGGGCGAGCGCACCTGCGCGTTCGTGATCCCGCGCGGCGAGGCTCCGCGCGCGGTGCAGCTGAAGGCGTTCCTGCGCGGGCGCGGCATCGCCGCCTACAAGATCCCCGACCGGATCGTGTTCGTCGAGGAGTTCCCGCACACCGGCGTCGGCAAGGTGAGCCGCCGCGAGCTGCGCGCCGCCCTGACCGAGCGTATGGCCGACGACCTCGCCCGCGACCCGCAGCCCCGCGACCCCCTGCCCGGCCCGCCCACCCCTCGCTGACAGGAGCACCCATGGCCCTCCCCGCCATCGCCGCCTACCCGATGCCCGCCGAGGACGAGCTGCCCGAGCCGCGCGTGGACTGGCGGCCCGACCCCCGCCGCGCCGTCCTGCTGATCCACGACATGCAGAACTACTTCCTGGACGCCTTCGCCGGGGACCCGCTGCCGACCCTGCTGGACAACATCGCCCGGCTGCGCGCCGCCGCCCGCCGCGCCGGGGTGCCGGTCGTCTACTCCGCGCAGCCCGGCGCGCAGACCCCCGAGCAGCGGGGCCTGCTGTCGGACTTCTGGGGCGACGGCATCGGCGCGGCCCCCCGCGAGCGGCAGATCGTGGACGCCCTCGCGCCCGCCGACGGCGACGTGGTGATCACCAAGTGGCGCTACAGCGCCTTCGTGCGCACCGACCTGGCCGACCGGCTGCTCCCGGCGGGCCGCGACCAGCTCATCATCACCGGCGTGTACGCCCACATCGGCCTGCAGGCCACCGCCGTGGAGGCCTTCAGCCGCGACGTGCGGCCGTTCCTGGTCGCCGACGCGGTCGCCGACTTCTCCGCCGAGCACCACCGCTCGGCCGTCACCTACGCCGCGCAGCGCTGCGCCGTCGTCACCGCCACCGACGCGCTCTGCCGGGCCCTGCAGCCCCTGCCCGTCCCCTGACCGACCACTGGAGTCCCCACCGTGCGACAGACCCTTGACGACCTGCGCGCCGACGTCGCCGAACTGCTGGCCGTCGAGCCCGGCGAGCTGGAGTTCGACGACAACCTCATGGACGCCGGGCTCGACTCGATCCGGGTGATGATGCTGATCGAGCGCTGGCGCGCCCAGGGCACCGAGATCGGCTTCGCCGAGCTCGCCGACGCCCCGACCATCGCCGGATGGCACGCCCTGCTGGCCGGCCGCTGACCCCCGGGCCGGCCCCGCCCGCCCGCCGGGAGGCGCGACCGCTTCCGTTTCCGCCCGCCATGCGGTAAGTCTGTGCTTACTATGGTGGACACGCGGAAGCTCATCGTGCACGGGCCCGAGACCGTCTCCTGGCGGGTGGTGCTGGACCCGCTGATGATGATCGCCGGGGTGCGGGCGCTGATGCTCCAGGCGCTCCAGCCGACGACGATGCGCGGCGTGTGGCAGAACTCCGACTTCCTGGAGGAGCCGCTGGACCGGCTGTTCAACACCGCCGATTTCGTCGCCGTCACCACCGTCGGCACCCCGGAGCAGGCCGACGGCCTGGGCGCCCGCGTCCGCGGCGTGCACCGGCGGCTGCGCATCCAGGACCCCGACACCGGCCGCACCCACCGGGTGGACGACCCCGAGCTGCTGCTGTGGGTGCACTGCGCCGAGGTGTCGTCCTACCTGGAGGTCATCGAGCGCGGCGGCCTGCGGCTCACCCCCGCCGAGCGCGACCGCTACTACGACGAGCAGCGGCACACCGCCACCTACGTCGGCCTGCACGCCGACGAGGTGCCCGGCAGCGCCGCCGAGATGGCCGAGTACTTCGCTGAGGCCCGCGCGGGCCTGGACCTGCGGGTCATCCCCGAGTCGCGGGCCACCATGCGGTTCCTGCTGTGGCCGAAGATGCCGCGCAAGCTGCGCTTCCTCGCGCCGCTGAAGCCGCTGTGGGTCCCGGCGGGCCTGCTGGCCTACTACACGCTGCCGCGTTGGGCGCGCGAGATGTACCGGGCGCTGCCCGAGGTCCCCGGCGTGCAGCCGCTCGTCACCCTTGGGCTGCGTGCGGCGCGCTTGGCGATCCTGGCGGTCCCGCCGGAGGTCCGGGCGCGGGCGTTCAAGCCGGAGACCCGCGTGCTGATGGCCGACCTGCACGTGCGGCTGGCCCGCTGCGGCATCCGGCCGCGCCGCAACCTGATGCACGTCCGGGTGCCGCCGAACGCCTGAACGGGGAGCGGCCCTCACTCCTCGCGCGCGGAGCCCGCCGTCACCGCCGGGGCCGTCCCGGCGCCCAGCCGCACGGCGGTCTCCTCCGGCACCGGGCGGGTCCGCTCCCGGAACCCGCCGGACGCGTCCTGCACGATGACCCCCGTCTCGATCCCGTGCTTGAGCAGCAGTTGGTCGCGACGGCGCAGCCCCAGGCAGATCCGGCGTGTGACGGCGAACGCCAGCACCGGCCCCAGGAGCAGCGCGGCGCGGAAGAACCACGTGGTCGCGAACAGCGAGAGATGGAAGGTCTCGGCCAGCACGTCGTTGCCGGCCGCCGCCCACAGCACCGAGTAGAAGACGACGCCCGCCATTCCCAGGGCCGTGCGGTTCGCGGCGTCGCGGGGCCGGTCCAGCACGTGGTGCACCGCGCGGTCCCCGGTGACGCGGCGCTCCAGGAACGGGTACAGCGCCAGCGCGGTGAAGAACGCCGTGATGACCAGCAGCGGCACCACCACGCCGAGGGCGACGGTGTGCCCGGCCACGTCGACGTCCCAGCCGGGCATCAGCCGCAGCGCGCCGTCGCCGAACGCCAGGTACCAGTCGGGCTGGGTGCCCGCGCTGATCGCGGTGGGGGAGTAGGGCCCGTACAGCCAGATCGGATTGATCTGGAAGAACGTCGCCAGCAGCGTCGTCACGCCCGCCACGAACAGCAGGAACGCCGTGGTCTTGGCGATGAACACCGGGAAGAACGGCTTGCCCTCCACCGCCTTTTCGGTGCTGCGGCCGCGCCGGAAGTCGGTGTGCTTCTGCACCCACGGCAGCACGATCGCGTGCACCGGCACCAGCGCCAGCATCAGGCCCGGCACCAGCAGCACGTGCACGATGTACAGGCGCGGCACCAGGTCGGTGCCGGGGAACTCGCCGCCCAGCAGGAGGAAGCTCGCGTACGACCCGACCAGCGGCAGCGACTGCGCCGCGCCCAGCACCAGCCGCAGCCCGGTGCCCGACAGCAGGTCGTCGGGCAGCGAGTAGCCGGTGAACCCGTTGGCCAGCGCCAGGGTGAACAGGGTGAAGCCCAGCAGCCAGTTCAGCTCGCGCGGCCTGCGGAACGCGCCGGTGAGGAACACCCGCAGCATGTGCGCCATGATCGCGGCCACGAACACCACCGCCGCCCAGTGGTGGACCTGCCGCACCAGCAGGCCGCCGCGCACCTCCAGGCTGATGTGCAGCGTGGAGGCGTAGGCCTCGCTCATCTCCACCCCGCGCAGCGGCGCGTACGAGCCGTCGTAGACGACCTCGGCCATGCTCGGCTTGAAGAAGAACGTCAGGAACACCCCCGACGCGAGCAGGACCGCGAACGAGTAGAGCGCGATCTCGCCGAGCATGAAGCCCCAGTGGTCCGGGAACGCCTTGCGCATGGCGCGGCGCGCGAACCCGGCCCCGCCGAACCTGGTGTCGAGCGCGCCCGCCGCGCGCCCGGCCGCTGACGTGGATGCCATGGGAGGCCCCCTGTGCCCGGTCGCCGATGACCTGATACGACCGAACGTAGTACGACGCTGCGTAGTACTACAGAGGGGCGAGTGTCCGGATGTGGCCGACCGGGCGCGTCAGCCCGCGATGAACCCCCGCGCGCGCCGGAACAGGCCGAGGGTGATGGAGTGCAGCAGGTCCCCGGTCTCCTTGGGGGCCTTGCCCGCGCAGGCGCGGGCGTGCGTGCCCTCCAGCACGATGCCGAGCTTGAAGCAGGCCAGCACCGCGTACCAGGTGATCGCGGACAGGTCGCGGCCCGCGGCGGCCTCGGCGCGCTCGGCGTAGGCGGCGACCAGCTCGGCGGCGGTGGGCAGCCCGCCCGCCGCGCCCAGGGGGCCGGCGAGCTGCGCGCTCTCGTCGTCCTGGTCGGGCCAGGTCGCCAGCAGCCAGCCGAGGTCCAGCAGCGGGTCGCCGATCGTGCACATCTCCCAGTCGACGATCGCCGCGAGCCGCGGGCCGTCGTAGGAGTACATCAGGTTGGCCAGGTGGTAGTCGCCGTGCATGATCCCCGGCCGCCAGGTCGCCGGGCGGTTGCGCTCCAGCCACGAGGCGACCTCGTCCAGGCCCGGGATGTCGGGGCCGGGGTAGCCGTCCAGGGCGCCGTAGGACTCCAGTTCGGAGGTCCACCGGCCGACCTGGCGCTCCAGGAACCCCTCGGGCTTGCCGAAGTCGGCCAGCCCCACCGCCTCGTGGTCCACCGCGCCCAGCGCCGCCAGCGAGCGGGCGGCGTTCAGCCCCATCTCGTGCCGCACGCCCGCGTCGCCCTTGTGCAGGTCGGGCAGGGCGACCGAGGCGTTGAAGCCCTCCACCGGCGTCATCAGGTAGAACACCGCGCCGTGCATGACGGTCTCGTCCGGGCACGCGGCGATGATCCGGGGCGCGGGCACGTCGGTGCCGTCCAGGGCCGCCAGCACGCGCGCCTCGCGGCGCAGCACGTCGTTGGTGCGGGCCCGCAGGTGCTTGGGGCCGCGCCGCAGCACGTAGTCGCGGCCGCCCCGGCGGAACCGCAGCAGCACGTTCTGGGTGCCGCCGGCGAGCGGGACCACGTCCTCCAGCGGGCCGCCCGGCAGCCCCTGGCCGTCCATCCACGCGGTCAGGACCGCGAGGTCCACGAGCTCGGGGTCGATCTGCGGCGCGTCCATCTGCGGCACGACGGGGTCCTCCTCCGGTCACACGGTCGTACCGGAGGGTAACATAATGCACTTGCATTATCGGCTCATGTACACCGATTATCGGCGGGACGGTACGGCGAGACCCGGGAGGCCGGCTATGGCGTGGGACTTCGAGACCGACCCCGACTACCAGGAGCTGCTGGACTGGGCGGACGCCTTCGTCCGCGAGGAGGTCGAGCCCCTGGACCTGGTGCTGGGCGACCCCTACGACAAGGCCGACCCCCGCTTCGGGCTCCTGGTGCGGCCCCTGCAGGAGCAGGTGAAGGAGCGCGGGCTGTGGGCCTGCCACCTCGGGCCCGACCTCGGCGGCCAGGGCTACGGGCAGGTGCGCCTGGCGCTGCTGAACGAGATCCTCGGCCGCTCCCGCTGGGCGCCGTCGGTGTTCGGCTGCCAGGCCCCCGACTCCGGCAACGCCGAGATCATCGCCCACTTCGGCAGCCCGGCCCAGAAGGAGCGCTACCTGGCGCCGCTGCTGGACGGCGAGATCTCCTCCTCCTACTCCATGACCGAGCCGCACGCCGGGGCCGACCCGACCCTGTTCACCACCCGCGCCGAGCGCGACGGCGACGGCTGGGTCCTCAACGGGGAGAAGTGGTTCTCCTCCAACGCCCGGCACGCCGAGTTCGTGATCGTCATGGCCGTCACCGACCCCGGCGTCAGCGCCTACCAGGGCATGTCGATGTTCATCGTGCCCGCCGGGACGCCCGGCCTGGAGATCGTCCGCAACGTCGGCGTCGGCGGCGAGCGCGAGGGCTCGCACGGCTACCTGCGCTACACCGACGTGCGCGTGCCCGCCGACGCGCTGCTGGGTGAGGAGGGCGGCGCGTTCGTCATCGCCCAGACGCGCCTCGGCGGCGGCCGCGTCCACCACGCGATGCGCACGATCGCGCAGGTCCGCAAGGCGTTCGACATGATGTGCGAACGCGCGGTGTCGCGCGAGACCCGCTCCGGGCCGCTGGCCCGGCTCCAGCTGACCCAGGAGAAGATCGCCGACAGCTGGATCGAGATCGAGCAGTTCCGGCTGCTGGTGCTGCGCACCGCCTGGCTGATCGACAAGCACGGCGACTACAAGCGGGTGCGCCGGGACATCGCGGCGGTCAAGGCGGCCATGCCCAAGGTCTTCCACGACGTAGTGCAGCGCGCCATGCACCTGCACGGCGCGCTCGGGGTGTCCAACGAGATGCCGTTCGCCGCCATGATGATGGGGGCCCAGGCGCTGGCCATCGCCGACGGCCCGACCGAGGTCCACAAGATCACCGTGGCGCGGCAGGTGCTGCGCGGCGTCGAGCCGGTCGAGGGGCTGTGGCCGAGCGCCCACCTGCCCACCCGGCGCGCGGCGGCCCGCGAGCGCTACGCCGCCGCCCTGGAGCACGCGATAGGGAACGAGTGACCACGACCGGTACCGGCACCCGCGACCGCCTGCTGGACGCCGCCCAGCGGCTCTACGCCGAGCGCGGCCTGGACGCGGTGAGCCTGCGCGAGATCAACCAGGCCGCCGGGGCGCGCAACGCCACCGCCGTGCAGTACCACTTCACCGACCGGGCCGGGGTCGTCGCGGCGATCCTGGCCCGGCACCTGCCGGAGGTGGACGCGCGCAGGCACGCCCTGCTGGACGCCTACGAGGCCGCCCGCGACCCCTCCGGCGACCCCGACGTGCGGGCGCTGGCGGCCGCGCTGGTGCGGCCCCTCGCCGCCCGCCTCGCCGACCCCGGCGGGCGGGAGTTCCTGCAGGTCTGGGCCGCCGTCCTCGGCCGCCCCCGGCCGCCCGTCCCGGCCGGGGCCCTGGCCGACCCGGCCGACAGCATCGGCCGCTGGCGGGCGCTGGCCGAGCCGCTGCTGACCCCCGACGCGGTCCGGCTGCACCGCCGCTTCACCGCGATCCTGGTCGCCTCCACCGAGCTGGCCCGCCGCGCCCGCTCCGGCCCGCACGCCGACGACCGGCTGTTCACCAGCTACCTGATCGACGTGGTCACCGCCGTGCTGGCCGCGCCGGTGTCGGCCGAGACCAGCCGGCTGGCCGCCGAGCGCGACGCCGCCCGCGGAAAACCCGGCTGATCGCCTCCGGCCCCCGGTGCTACGGTGCGGGGGCCGGCCGCGGGACTCCGGCGCGACTTCCGGAACCCGTCTTTACAACGATGATTCGCTGATCGTGCCCCCATTCCCCGGCCGGCGCCCCGACCCCCCAGCGCAGGACCGCCATGACCGAGACCTTCGCCGACCTCGTCGCGTGCGAGGACGCGCTGCTGTTCGTCAACGCCGCCGTCACCTCCACCGGCCAGCGCGAGTTCCACGACGAGCACGAGCACGGGCAGCGCCTGTCGCTGGAGTTCCTGCACGAGTACATGCGCGAGAACTACCGCGACCTGTACGCCGCGACCCTGGCGCTGAACGTCAACGACCACAACGCCGCGCTGATCGTCAGGAACCTGCTGGTCCACGCCGGGGCCGTCGGCCCGGACGCGCGCCGCGCCGAGGGGCGGCTGATCGCGCGCCGCCTGGAGCTGATGCCGCCGCAGCGGGTCTACCGGCTGTTCGGCGACCTGCGCCGCGCCAAGGTCAACAACCGGCGCACCCGCGCGATCGTCCGCGACTGGCTGGCCGCGCGCCGCGACCCGGCGTTCGACGCGGTCAAGTACCGCGCCGGCGTCAAGGCCGTCGCCCGGCACGCCCACCTGGCGCTGCCGGACGAGCTGGGCCCGTTCCTGTTCGCGCCGCCCCGCTCCCGGCCGGTCTTCACCACCCCGATCTTCGAGACCTGGCGGCGCGCCCACCACAGCAAGAGCGCCGTCTACGAGCTGCCCTACACCGTGGCCGAGGGCCTGGCCGCCAAGCACCGCATCCCGCGCGAGGAGTTCCTCAAGCGGATCGAGCCGCGCATGACGCGGCTGGAGCGGCTGCGCCTCCAGCGCGCCGCCGGGGAGCACCGCGCGGACGAGGTCGTCGCCCGCACCGACCTCGCCGCGATGCCGCTGACCCGCCTGGCCTCCTACGCGCTGTCGCTGCCGCTGGACGAGCGGGCCGCGCGCCGCGCCGAGCTGACCGGCGCGCTGCGCGCCGCCGCCGTGCGCACGGCCGGGCCGGACGCGGGCGGCTGGGGACGCGTCACCGCCGTGCTGGACGACAGCTTCTCGACCACCGGCTCGCACCGGAAGCGCCGCCGCCCGCTGGCGGTGGCGCTGGCCTGCGATTACCTGCTGGAGGCGCTGGCCGCGCCCGGCGGCTACACGCCGCTGTGGACCTCCGGCCGCACCGACGCGCTGCTGCTGTACCCGTCCGGCCCGACCCCGCTCGGCGAGCGCCTGCTGGACGCGCTGGACACCGCGCCCGAGCGGCTGATCATCGTGTCCGACGGGTGGGACAACGCCCCGCCCGGCCTGGCCGCCCAGGTCCTGACGGTCTGGCGCACCCGGCTGGACCCGGACCGGCGCGTGATGATCACCCACCTCAACCCGGTCTACGACGCCGCCGACTTCCAGGTGCGCGGGCTGGCCCCGACCGTGCCGACCGGCGGCATCCGCGACGCCGAGGACCTGCCCGCGCTGGTGGAGGTCGCCCGGTTCGCCGAGGGCCGGGTCGGCCTGGCCGACCTGCGCGGGCACCTGGACGCGCTGACCGCGCGCTTCCTGGGGGAGGCCGGATGAGGACCGCGCCCTTCGAGCGCTACCGGCTGGCCGGCCTGGAGACCCGCCCCGCCCAGACCTGGGGGCCGGTCCGGCTGGTCCCGCTGGTGCGCGCCGCGCCCGTCCCCGGCCTGCGCCTGCACCGCAGGCTCTACGAAGAGCCCCACCCGGTGGACGTGGGCGACGGCTCCTTCTACACCTCCTACATTCCGCACGCCTTCGTCGCCGCGTGGGAGGGCGACGAGGACCCCACCGCCTCCTACGGCGCCCGCCTGGCGGGAGGGCCGGCCGGCAAGGCGGCGGACAGGACGGCGGACAGGGCGGGGGAGAAGGCGGTGCGCAAGGACCTCAAGGGCGCCCGGCCGCCCGGGATGCCGATCCCCACCACCCGGCGCGTGGCGCGCCGCCTCGCCACCGACCGGCTCCGCTTCCTGCCCCTGCACGTGGCCCTGGAGGGCTACCTCGCCCTGCACTTCGGCGGCCCGGTGATCGCGTGGTCGGAGTGGTCGGAGCGCGCGGTCCGCAACGGCCTGTCGCCGCGCTGCGAGGAGGCATACCTCGGTTTGGAGGTGCGCGGCCTGGACGAGGCGCTGCGCGTCTTCGAGATCCACCCGGGCCAGTGCGGCGTGCTGGTGTACGTCGCCGACGCCCTGGCCACCGCGTTCGTGGTGCCGCACCCCGAGGACTACCGGGCGCTGCACCGCACGCTGCTGGAGGACCAGTACGGCGAGCTGATCTACCAGTACGGGCGGATGGGCCTGCCCGCGGGCGACCTGGCCGGCCGCATCGACCAGGCCCGCGTCCGCTCCCTGGCCGACCTGCGCGCCGAGGCCGCGCGCGTTCGGCGGGAGTGGGCGGCCTTCCACGACGACGTCATGGCCGCGCGCCTGTTCGACGAGGAGGGCACCGTGCGGGAGGTGCAGTACCTGAACGGGTTCGTGCTGTCGCGGTTCCTGCCGTCGTTCCGGCTCAGGCAGGAGGGCCACATCGGCGAGGCCATCACCGACGGCGACGGCAACGTCGCCTACCTCAAGTCGTTCCGCCTGTCGGACGGCCAGACCAAGCGCGGCCACCTGCTGAGCAGCCTGGCCGCCAACGACTGGAGCCTTAAGGCGACCGCCGGCGCGCTCGGCACCGACGAGGCCACGCTGGCGCTCCGGCTGGAGCGCTCGGGCTTCGGCCACCTGCTGCGCCAGGACATGCTGGACCACTACCGGGCGCAGGCGCGCCGAGGCGGGGCCGGCCGGTAGGAGGCCGGACCCGCCGCCCGGCGGGCGCTCAGCCGCCGGCCGCGCCGCGCAGGCCGGTGAACAGGTCGTCCTCGCGGTCGGGGACCTCCACCCGGCTGAACACGCGGGTGAACGACTCCAGGGAGAACACCAGCCGCTGGGCCTCCTCGGGCAGGCGCAGCAGGAAGATGCTCTCGCCCTGGCTGGCGTGCGCCTGGAGGGCCTTGCGCTTGCGGTCGGCGTGGTCGGAGACGTCCAGCACCGCGTGGATCATGTCGTCCGGGACGCCGAAGTCTTCGGGCAGCTCGTCGAAGCCCTCGATGCCGAACTCGGCCATGCGCCGCCCCATCTCCTGGACGCCCGAGCGCGGCACGGCGGTGTAGTACAGCTTGTCGGGGATCTTCGTCCGCTCGATGGCGGCGACCGCGATCCGGTGCGCCTGGATGTGGTCGGGGTGCCCGTAGCCGCCGTTCTCGTCGTAGGTGACCACCACCTGCGGCCGGTGGCGCTCCATCAGCTCGGCCAGCCGCGCCGCCGCGTCCTCGACCGGGACGTTGGCGAAGGCCGCGGGATGGTCGTTGGTGGCCCAGCCGTCCATGCCCGAGTCGCGGTAGCCGAGCAGCTCCACGTGCCCGATGTCGAGCAGCCGGGCCGACTCCTCCAGCTCGGCCAGCCGCTTGCGCGCCACGCCCGCGTCGTCGTGGCCGGGCTCGCCGGGCTTGATCCCGCCGTCGTCGTCGCCCTGCTCGCCGTTGGTGCAGGTGACCAGCACGGTCCGAACGCCCTCGGCGGCGCACCGGGCCAGCAGGCCGCCGGTGCCCAGCACCTCGTCGTCGGGATGGGCGTGGACCGCCATCAGGGTGAGCGGCTGTTCCATGGCTTCGGGACTCCTCAGGGGGCGGCTGGCCGACCGGCCCACTCTACGGACCCGGTACGACAACCCAGGACGCACGCCCGCGCCCGCACCGTCCCTCGGACCTCCCTCAGACCTGGGAGGTGGCCTCCTTCACCGACAGGTCCGCGGCGGTCAGCGGATGCGCGGGCGGGTCGAAGGGGAACAGCGACGTGGCCGTCAGCCCGTCCACGATCAGCAGCTCGCCCGGGGCCATCGGCCGCCAGTCCGGATCGTCGTCCATCCGCTCGCTGGCGATCACGTAGGCGGGGGTGCGGTCGCCGGTGGCCGTGACGTCCAGGCTCCCGTGCTGCCGCCCGGCCGCCAGATGCCGCACCTGCTCGCCGAACCCGCCCAGCTCCGGCGTCAGCACCCACAGCTGGTTGGGGTCGGGATAGCGCAGCGCCCACAGCCTGCGCGGCTCGGCCAGCACGATGTTCAGCGCGTAGACCGGCAGCTCGGCGGCGATCCGCCGGACCGCGGCGATCAGCCCGGCGGTGGTGTCGCCGTGCCTGCGGATCTCGGCGGTGATGTAGGCGAAGACCAGCTCGGAGTCGGTCTGGCCCTCCATCAGCGCGCGGTCCACGTCGGTCAGCCACGAGTCCAGCACGTCCAGGCCCTGCACCACGCCGTTGTGGGCGAACAGCCGGTCGTTCATGTCGAACGGGTGGGAGTTGTGCACGCTCACCCGGCCCGTGGAGGCGTACCGGACGTGCGACACGAAGGTGTGCGACACCACGTGCCTGGCCATGGAGGCGAAGTCGGAGTTCTCGTAGGCGGCGATGGGCGCGCGGTCGCGCACGGGCTCGTCGCCCAGCGAGAACCAGCCGAGCCCCGTCCCGTCGGGTTGCCTGCGGCTCTGCTCCTGCAGGCTCTGGGGCGCGTCCAGCAGCCAGAAGGTCGCCCCGACCCGGGGCCCTCCGGTGGTCATGGCGAACAGGCGGCACATCCCCCCACAATGACCGACGCCCCGGTGCCGCGTCAGCACCGGGGCGCCCGTACGTGCCGCCGGGCCCGTGGCGCCGGGCCCGCGCCGCCGGTCAGGCGTCCGGCGTCGAGAGCGCTCCCTCGCGGGCGGCCTGCAGTTCGCGGATCCGGCCCCGGCAGCAGAACCAGCCGACCACCAGGGCGGCCACGATCACCGGGACGGCCATGACGGTGGTGTGGCCCGCGCCGTCGTAGTCGAACCACATCAGCACCACGACCGAGACCAGGAACACCAGCGTCACCACCTCGGTCCACGGCGAGCCCGGCAGCCGGTAGGAGGGCCGGGTCAGCTCGCCGCGCTCGGCCTTCCGCACGAACAGCAGGTGCGCGATCATGATCATCGCCCAGGTGCCCAGGGTGCCGATCGCCGCGAAGTTCAGCACGATCTCGAACGCCTTGGCCGGCACCCAGTAGTTGAGGCCGACGCCCAGCACGCACACCGCCGAGGTCAGCAGGATGCCGCCGTAGGGGACCTGGGTGCGGCTCATCCGCGTGGTGAACCTCGGCGCCGACCCGGCCGCGCCCAGCGAGCGCAGGATGCGGCCGGTGGAGTAGAGGCCGGAGTTCAGGCTGGACAGCGCGGCGGTGAGCACGATCAGGTTCATCACGCCGTCGGCGGCCGGCACGCCCAGGTTCGACAGCACCGTCACGAACGGGCTGACGCCCTCCTTGTAGGCGCTCCAGGGCAGCAGCATGGCCAGCAGCAGCACCGAGCCGACGTAGAAGACCAGGATGCGCCAGACGATCGAGTTGATCGCCTTGGGCATGACCTTCTCGGGGTTCTCGGTCTCGCCGGCGGCCACGCCGACCAGCTCGGTGGAGGCGTAGGCGAACACCACGCCCTGGATGACCACCAGCATCGGCAGCACGCCGTGCGGGAACACCCCGCCGTGGTCCAGGATCAGCATCGGGCCCGAGTCGTGGCCGCCCACGTCGTGCCCGGTGACCAGCAGGCCGATGCCGATGAGCATGAAGATCACCAGCGCGCCGACCTTGACGATGGAGAACCAGAACTCCAGCTCGCCGAAGATCCGCACCGAGATCAGGTTGACCGTCAGCACCACCGCCAGCGCGACCAGCGCCAGCGTCCACTGCGGGATGCCGGTGAACATCTTCCAGTAGTGGACGTACAGCGCGATCGCGGTGATGTCCACGATGCCGGTGGTGGACCAGTTGAGGAAGTGCATCCACCCGGCGACGTAGGCCCCCTTCTCGCCCATGAACTCGCGCGAGTAGGACACGAACGAGCCCGAGGACGGCCGGTGCAGCACCAGCTCGCCCAGCGCGCGCACCACCATGAAGGCGAAGAAGCCGCACACCGCGTAGGCGATGGCCAGCGACGGGCCGGCGTTGGCGAGCCGGCCGCCCGCGCCCATGAACAGGCCGGTGCCGATGGCGCCGCCGATGGCGATCATGTTGACGTGCCGGGTCTTGAGGGACTTGTCGTAGCCCTCGTCCCCGGCGTCCACGACCCGCCCGCCGGCCGGGGACGCCTGCGCGGGCGGCCGCGCCGCCCGCAGGTCCTGCTCGCTCACGCCTGGTTACCGCCTTTCAACGGGGGGTTCATGGTCGAGGCCCGGTGAAGTTTCGGTCATGGACCGAAACGTGTCAAAACGTCTGCCCGAAACTTGATCAAGGAAACGCCGGGCGCGGCGCGGGCGGCCCGCGGGATTCCTGTTACGGGTGGGGCGGAGCGTGCTCGGTGCCGGAAACTGCCCAATAAGAGAGACTTGGAACACGTCCGACCGAAAAAGACCTTCGGTCCGGGCCCGGCATGCCGTACGGTCCGGGTATGGGCTCGCCGTTGGTGCTGGTGGACGTCGATGGCGTCCTGAACCCCTTCAAGCGTCCGCCTCGCGGTTTCCGCAGGCACCGGTGCTCGCCCAACGGGATCACCTTCCGGTTGTGGCTGAACGCCGGGCACGGCCCGATGCTGCTGGACCTGGCCGAGCAGGCCGGCGCCGAGCTCGCCTGGGCCAGCTACTGGTGCGACAACGCCAACGAGTGGATCGCGCCCCGCGTCGGGCTGCCCCGGCTGCCGTTCGTGCCGATCCCCGGCTTCCCGGGCGTCGAGGAGGGCGGCACGCTGGGCTCCTGGAAGGCCCGGCACGTGGCCGCCTGGGTCGAGGGGCGGCCGTTCGTGTGGTTCGAGGACGAGCCGGACGCCACCGACTGCATCGCCGCCGAGGAGGGCGTGGGCGACCACCTGCTGGTGGCCACCGACCCGATGGTCGGGATCACCGAGGGGGACGTCGAGCGCGCCGCCGAATGGCTGCGCTCCCTGGAGCGCTAGAGCGCCTTCGGAGCCCGCCCCCGCAGGGGCGCGCCCCGCCTCCGCGCGACGGGTCACATTCGTCCAAGACCGCCTCCGGGCCCCGCTCCTAGCGTCGTCCTCGTACCGAGCACGCCGCCCCGAAGGAGGCCGACCATGACGCGATCACCCCTGCTGGACCTCGCCTACGGCTACATGCCCGCCCAGATCGTCCACGCCGCCGCCGAGCTGGGCGTGGCCGACGCCCTGGCCGCCGGGCCGCGCTCCAGCGCCGACCTGGCCGCCGAGACCGGGACGCACGCGCCCTCCCTGCTCCGGCTGCTGCGCGCCCTGACCGTCCTCGGCGTGGCCGAGCAGCACGGCCCGGACCTGTTCGCGCTGGCCCCGGCGGGCCGGGACCTGCGCCGCGACGTCCCCGGCTCGGTCCGCAACCTGGTCCTGCTGTTCTGCGGCCCGGAGGTCCGGCGCACCTGGGGCGGCCTGGTGGACACTCTGCGGACCGGCGAGTACGCCTGGGAGCGCGCCACCGGCATGACGACCTTCGAGTTCTTCGCCCGCCACCAGGAGCTGTCGGCCACCTTCAACGAGGCGATGGCCGAGCACACCCGCGCCGTCGCGCCCGCCGTGGTCGAGGCCGCCGACCTCGGCCGCTTCGGCGTGATCGCCGACCTCGGCGGGGGAGACGGCACCCTGCTGGCGGCGGTCCTGCGGGCCGTCCCGGCGGCGCGCGGCGTGCTGCTCGACCTCCCGGCCGCGCTGGAGGGCGCGAAGGACACCCTGGGCGAGCTCGCCGACCGCTGCGACATCGTGGCCGGCGACTTCTTCGCCGAGGTGCCCTCCGGGGCCGACGCCTACCTCCTCAAGAGCGTGCTCCACGACTGGGACGACGAGCGGACCGCCGCCATCCTGCGCTCCTGCCGCGCCGCGATGCGCCCGGAGGCCCGGCTGCTGCTGGTGGAGACCCTGCTGCCGCCCGTCGTCACCGCCGAGCACCGGGGCACCGCGATGAGCGACGTCAACATGCTCGTCGCCACCGGCGGCCGGGAGCGCACCGAGGAGGAGTTCCGCGCGCTGCTCGCCGCCGCGGGGTTCGCCGCGGTCTCGGTGTCGGACCCGCTGCCCCCGTCGGGGTACCGCGTGCTGGAGGCCGCGCCCGCCTGAGCCGCCCGCGCGTCAGGGGGTACTTACATCGGGGCGGGGCCGACCGGCAGGATGGGCACCGGGCGGCGGCCGGGGCCCCGCCCGGTGGACGTGCATCTGACGAAGGAGTGGTCGATGGGTTCTCTCTCGGGACGCCTCGCGCTGGTCACCGGCGGAGGGCGCGGCATCGGCCGCGCCGTCGCCGTGGCGCTGGCCGAAGACGGGGCCGAGGTCGCGGTGTCCTACCGGCGCGACGACGAGGCGGCGGCCAAGACCGTCGCGGCGGTCGAGGCGGCCGGGTCCCGGGGCCACGCCTACCGGGCGCCGGTGGACGACCTGGCGGCCTGCCGGGACCTGGCCGCCCGCATCGAGGCCGAGCACGGCCGCCTGGACGTCCTGGTGCACAGCGCCGGGATCGCCAGCCGCGGCCACTCGGTCGCCGACACCGACCCGGCCGAGCTGGCCCGGGTGTTGGGCGTGCACGCCTTCGGCCCGCACCAGCTCACCCAGGCGCTGCTGCCGCTGCTGCGGCGGGCCGAGCGCAGCGACGTGATCTTCATCTCCAGCGTGATCACCGGGATCTACCCGCCGTTCAGCGGCCCCTACGCCATGGGCAAGGCCGCCATGGAGGCCCTGGCGCACACCCTGGCCAAGGAGGAGCGCGGGCACGGGATGCACGTCAACATCGTCGCCCCCGGCCTGGTGGACACCGACATGGGCCAGCGCCTGGTCCGCGCCACGATGGGCGTGGACGACATCCGCCAGCAGGACGCGGCGTCCCCCTACGGGCACGTGTGCTCGCCCGAGGAGGTCGCCGACGTCGTCCGGTTCCTGGTGTCGGACGCCGCCTCCTACGTCACCGACCAGCGCGTGGTGGTGGACGGCGGCACCTTCTAGCGGCCCGGAGGCCCGGCGGCCCGGCGGCCTAGCGGCGGGTCCAGTCCGGCTGGAGGAAGTCGGCGACCCGGACCGCCCGGTCCAGCAGCACGACCTCCCGGAACTGCCACAGCATGGCCCCGGTCGGGGCGTGCACCACCCGGTCGGGGCCCAGCCGCATCTGCAGCAGCCGGCCGCCGTCGAGCTGCGGCACCCAGCGCGGGGTGTCGTCGGCGGCCAGCCGCGCCAGCGTGACGGGGTGCACCGAGTGCACCTCGTCCGGGCTCGGCCGCAGCGGCCCCGGGTCGGCCGGGGCCGCCACCACCGGCGTGATCGAGAAGCCGGAGGCGGCCGGGAAGTCGTCCAGCCGCCCGAGCACCTCCTCGGGCCGGACCCGCAGCCCCAGCTCCTCCTCCAGCTCCCGCAGCGCGGCCCGCTCCAGCGTCTCGCCGGGCTCGGCCCGGCCGCCCGGAAGCCCCCACTGGCCCGCGTTCCGGCCCCGGTAGGCGCGCTTGATCAGCAGCACCGACGGGACGCCCGCGTCCTCCAGCACGCACACCACCACCCCGGCGCGGCGGGTGCCGGGGGCGTCGGGCAGGCGGGTGTGCCGGAACGCGGCCAGCCGCGCCGCCGCGATCTCGCGGAACGCGGCCAGATCATGCAGGGGGTCGGTCATGGCCAGATCATCCCAGACGCCCGCTGTCGCCTTTCTTCAAGAACGCCGGAATCCGCCCCGATACCGTCGTGGCATGGACATTCGCACCGTCATGCCCGCCGCGGCAGAAGCGGCCATAGAGATCGTGCGCGGCGTCCCGGCCGACCGCCTGGACGCGCCGACGCCCTGCCCCGACTGGGACGTGCGGGCGGCCTTCAACCACCTGATGTTCTGGACCCGGCGGGGCGAGTGCGCCGCCGCCAAGCAGGCCCCCGACGACCTCCCCGAGGAGCACGACTTCACCGCCGAGCCCGGCTGGGCCGACCGGTTCGCCGAGCAGGCCCGCCGCACCGTCAAGGCGTGGGCGGACCCGGCGGCCTGGGAGGGCGACACCAGCCTGACCGGGGCCCCGCCCGGCATGCCCGCCGCGGTGATCGGCGGCATGATCTTCGGGGAGTTCGTCGTGCACGGCTGGGACCTGGCCGCCGCCACCGGGCAGCGCGCCGGGTTCCCCGACGACGTGCTCCGGGCCGCCTACGAGGGCACCGCCGCGATCGGCGACATGGCCCGCCAGTACGGGGCGTTCGGCGCGGAGGTGCCGGTGCCCGCCGACGCCCCGCTGCTGGACCGGACGCTGGGCCTGGCGGGCCGCGACCCCCGCTGGACGCCCTGAGCGCCTCCCCGGGCGCCGAACGGCCAGCTGGGCGCGCGGGTCCCGGCGCGAGCGGGGGCCCGCGCGCTCTAGGCTTGTGGGCATGTCTACCTCGTCTTCGATCCGTGTACGTTTCGCGCCGTCCCCCACCGGGATGTTCCACGTGGGCGGCGCCCGCTCCGCCCTGTTCAACTGGGCGATGGCCAAGCAGTCGGGCGGCACGCTCGTGCTGCGGATCGAGGACACCGACGCCTCCCGCAACAGCCCCGAGTGGACCGAGGGGATCATCCGGGCGCTGGCGTGGCTCGGCATGGACGGCGGCGAGTACGAGGGCCCCTACTTCCAGTCGGCCAACGCCGACAAGCACGCCGCGGCCGCGGCGGCGCTGCGCGAGCAGGGCCGCGCCTACTACTGCGACTGCGCCCGCGAGGACGTGATCGCCCGCACCGGCGACCAGCACAAGGGCTACGACGGCCACTGCCGCGACCGCGGCCTCGGGCCGGGCCCGGGCCGGGCCCTGCGCTTCCGCACCCCCGACGAGGGCCAGACCGTCGTGGTGGACCTGCTGCGCGGCAAGCCGACCTTCGAGAACTCGGCGCTGGAGGACTTCGTCATCGCCCGCGCCGACGGCTCGGTGACCTTCCTGCTGGCCAACGCGGTCGACGACATGAGCCAGGGCATCACCCACGTGGTGCGCGGCGAGGAGCACCTGTCCAACGCGCCCAAGCAGCAGCTGCTGTGGGAGGCGCTGGGCGGCGTGCCGCCGGTCTGGGCGCACGTCCCGGTGATCGTCAACGAGAAGCGGCAGAAGCTGTCCAAGCGCCGCGACAAGGTCGCGCTGGAGGACTACCGGGCCGAGGGCTACCTGGCCGAGGCCATGCGCAACTACCTGATGCTGCTGGGCTGGGCGCCGTCGGACGACCGCGAGATCCTGCCCTGGGACGTGATGGTCTCGGAGTTCCGGATCGAGGACGTCAACACCTCCCCGGCCTTCTTCGACGTCAAGAAGCTGCGCGCGCTCAACGGCGACTACATCCGGATGCTGCCGGTGGAGAAGTTCGTCGCCGAGTGCCTGCCGTTCCTGGAGGGGGCCCCGTTCGAGGTGGACATGGCCGTCTTCAACGAGCTGGCGCCGCTGGCGCAGACCCGCGTGGCGCTGCTGTCGGAGATCGTGCCGATGGTCGACTTCGCCTTCCTGGCCGAGCCGGACTTCGACGAGCAGTCCTGGGCCAAGGCCATGAAGGAGCCCGCCGCCGACATCCTGGCCGCCGCCGAGGAGGCCTACCGCGACGCGCCGTGGAACGCCGAGGAGCTGAAGACCCGCCTTGAGGCGGTCGGGGCCGAGCGCGGGCTCAAGCTCGGCAAGACCCAGGCGCCGGTGCGCGTGGCCGTCACCGGCCGCACGGTGGGTCTGCCGCTGTTCGAGTCGCTGGAGATCCTCGGCCGCGAGCGGACCCTGGCCCGCCTCGCCGCCGCCCGCGCCAAGCTGACCGCCTGACCCGCCCGGTCCGCCCGCCCGATCCGGTCTACCGGAAGGTGATAGCCCCGGGGTAGTGGCCGGACGCGCACACGAAGCGCATCCGGCCCGGCCCCGGGGCGCCCAGGTCGATCCGGGTCTCGCCGGTCACCGGCAGCACCACGTCCAGGCCGCGGCCCGGGACCGTGAACGCCCTGGTGTGCCCGCGCGTGCCCTGGGTGCGCACCACCAGCACGGTGCGGATCCCGGCGCGGGCATCCACGAACGCGGGCCGGTAGCCCCGGTCCAGCGCCCAGACCGTCACCACCTGCGTGCCGGCCGCGTCGGTCGTGACGTACCGCGCGGTGGCGGAGGCGGCGCTCGCGCCGCCCCCGTCCGGCAGCCAGCCGCCCAGCCGCAGCCCCGACACCAGCGTCCAGGCCGCGACCGCCAGCAGGCCCGCGCCCAGCAGGGCGGTGAGGCGGCCGCGCAGCAGCGCCATCGTCCGGCCCAGCGTCACCCCGAGCAGCCCGAACAGCGGCACGGTGCCCAGCACGAACCCCGCCATCACCGCCGCGCCGCCCACCGGCGACCGCGAGGCCACGGCCAGGAGCTCGGCCGTCAGCGTCAGCCCGCACGGCACCAGCACCGTCGCCGCGCCCAGCGCCGCGGGCCGCCGGAACCGCGCCGCCCCCGCCCCGGGGGACCGCCGGAGCCGCGCCGGACCCGCCGCACAATGATCATCAGGAGCGCCGGCCGCGCCGGAGCCCGCCTCGCCCTCCGCGGGGGCAGGGGCGCCCCGGCCGAGCAGCCGCCGCACCGGCCTGAACCCCAGCAGGTCCAGCGCGAACAGCGCAAGCAGCGCCGCCGCCGCCCCCAGCAGCGCGCCGCGCAGCTGCGGCCCCGGCTGGACCGCGCCGCCCGCCAGGCCCAGCAGCGCCCCCAGCGCCGCGTGCGACACCAGCTTGGCCGCCAGGAACGCCGCCACCGGCCCGGCCGCCCGGTGCGCCCCCCGCACCGCGCCGGTCAGCAGCCCCAACTGGACGGCCGCGCAGGTCGTCCCGCCCGCCAGCAGCCCCGCGCCGGCGCCCGACAAGAACAGTGCGGCGGTGTCCAATGGCCCCACCTCCGCAGCGGGACCGTCCCCAAGCCCGCACCCGGCCAAGCCATCCCGGCAGTGACCCGTGCGTCACCAGCCGTCACGGGGAACCACGCCCGCGCGGCCATGGACAGGCCGGGGGAGGGCTACTCCCCGTCCTCGGGCCCGTCCGCCGACCCGGTCCCGGCCTCGGCGGAGTCCTGGGGCCGGTCGTCACCGGCGAGCGCCGCGCGCAGCTCGGCGACGCGGCGGTCGAGCCCGTCCAGTTCCGGCCGCAGCGCGGGCGGGGCCTTCTTGCCGACCGCCTCCAGCTGCTCCTCGACCGCCGCCAGCCGCTCGGCGACCTCGGCCGTCCGCGCCGCGCCCCCGGCGTCCTCGGGCGCCCGCACCTGCAGCAGGGCCGCCTGCTCGCGCAGCAGCACGGCCTGCTCGCGCAGCAGCGCCGTCTGGTCGCGCAGCTGCTTGTTCTTGTTGTGCAGCTCCACGAACACCGACACCTTGGCGCGCAGCACCCACGGGTCGAACGGCTTGGAGATGAAGTCCACCGCCCCCGCCGCGTACCCGCGGAAGGCGTAGTCGGGGTCGCTGTTGACCGCCGTCAGGAAGATGATCGGCAGGTCGCGGGTCTTCTTGCGGCGCTTGATGTCGCGCGCGGTCTCGAACCCGTCCATGCCGGGCATGACGACGTCCAGCAGGATCACCGCGTACTCGTCGGTGAGCAGCGCCTTCAGCGCCTCCTCGCCCGACCGGGCCCGCACCAGGTCCTGGTCGAGCGAGCTGAGGATGGCCTCCAGCGCGATGAGGTTCTCCTCGCGGTCGTCCACGAGCAGGATCTTCGCCTTGTCGTCCACGCGTGCCTCTCCCCGCTCCCTGTCGCCGCTCGCCCGCCAACGCGCCCGGTCACCGCGCCCGGTCACCGCGCCCGGTCGCCGTGCACCGAGGGCCGCAGCCAGTTGCGCATGACGTCCAGCAGATGGTCCACGTCCACCGGCTTGGGCACGTAGTCCGAGGCGCCGGACGCCAGGCTCTTCTCCCGGTCGCCCTTCATGACCTTGGCGGTGATCACGATGATCGGCAAGTCGGCGAACTGCGGCATGTCGCGGATCGCCGCGGTGGTGGCGTAGCCGTCCAGCCCCGGCATCATCACGTCCATCAGCACCAGGGCCACGTCGGGGTTGCGGTGCAGCAGGTCGATGCCGGCCTGCCCGTCCTCGGCGTACAGCACCTCCATGCCGTAGCCCTCCAGCACGCTGGTGAGCGCGAACACGTTGCGCACGTCGTCGTCGACGATCAGCACCTTGCGGCCCGACAGCGCGGTGTCCAGGAAGTCGGCCGGCGGCTCGGCCAGCACCCCGGTCAGCGCGGGCTCGCCGTCGCCGGGCCGGTCGGCGGTCGCCGACGGCTGCTCGGCGGGCGGCACCGGCGCGCCCTGCCCCCCGCCCGGCCCCGCGCCCGCCGGGTCGCCGAAACCGCCCAGGTGCCCCGGCAGCGGGCCGCCGCCGGGCGCGGCCCCGGCCGCCTCCTCCAGTGGCGGCAGCGCGCGCCGCCGCCCGTCGGCCTCGGCGTACTGCGCGGGCAGGTACAGCGTGAACACGCTGCCCCGGCCCGGCTCGCTCTCGGCGTGGATCTCCCCGCCCAGCAGCCGGGCGATGTTGCGGCTGATCGACAGGCCCAGCCCGGTGCCGCCGTAGCGGCGGCTGGTGGTGCCGTCGGCCTGCTGGAACGGCTCGAAGATCTCCTGGAGCTTGTCGGCGCTGACCCCGATGCCGGTGTCCACCACCCGGAACGCGATCACGTCGGGGGTGTTCCACAGCGCGGGCAGCGTGAAGTCGATGTCGCCGGCCCGCTCCACCCGCAGCCGCACCTCGCCCTCGGCGGTGAACTTCACCGCGTTGGACAGCAGGTTGCGCAGGACCTGCTGCAGGCGCTGCTCGTCGGCGTACAGCGTGCCCGGCACGTCCGGCGCGATCTCGGTGCCGAACCGCAGCCCCTTGTCCAGCGACAGCGGCCGGAACGCCGCGTCCACGTAGTCCACCAGCCCCGACACCACCAGCCGCTGCGGGTGCACCTCCATCTTCCCGGCCTCCACCTTGGCCAGGTCCAGGATGTCGTTGATCAGCTCCAGCAGGTCGGTGCCCGAGTCGTAGATCGTGCGCGCGAACTCCACCTGCTTGTCGGTGAGGTTGCCGCCGGGGTTCTCCGACAGCAGCTTGGCCAGCACCAGCAGGCTGTTCAGCGGCGTGCGCAGCTCGTGCGACATGTTGGCCAGGAACTCGCTCTTGTACCGCGAGGAGATCGCCAGCTGCTCGGCGCGCTCCTCCAGGGTGCGGCGGGCCTGCTCGATCTGGAAGTTCTGGATCTCGATGGCGCGGTTCTGCTGGGCCAGCAGCGCCGCCTTCTCCTCCAGCTCGGTGTTGGAGTGGCGCAGCTCGCCCTGCTGGCGCTGCAGCTCGTCGGAGCGCTCCTGCAGCTCCTGGGCCAGCCGCTGGGACTCGGCCAGCAGCGCCTCGGTGCGGGTGTTGGCGCTGATGGCGTTGAGGGTGACCCCGATGGTCTCGATGAGCTGGCTGAAGAAGGCCAGGTGCACGTCGGTGAACCGGCCGAAGGAGGCCAGCTCGATCGCGCCCAGCACGGTGTCCTCGAACACGATCGGCAGCACGATGATGTTGACCGGCGCGCCCTCGCCCAGCCCCGAGCGGATCTTGATGTAGTCGGCGGGCGCGTCGGCGATCAGGATCGTGCGGCGCTCGGCGGCGGCCTGGCCGACCAGCCCCTCGCCCGGCCCGAACCGCACCCGGCCGATGCGGTCGCGGGCGATGCCGTACCCGGCGGTCAGCGTCAGCTCGGCGTCCTCCCCGGCGTGCTCGGCCAGGTAGAACGCGCCGTACTGGGCGCTGGCGGTGCGGGTCAGCTCCCGCATGATCAGCTCGGCGACCTGCATCAGGTCGCGGTGGCCCTGCATCAGGCCGCCGATCCGCGCCAGGTTGGTCTTCAGCCAGTCCTGCTCCTCGTTGGCGCGGGTCGTCTCGCGCAGGGTCGCCACCATGAGGTTGACGTTGTCCTTCAGCTCGGCGACCTCGCCGCGCGCCGCGACCGTGATGGTGCGGGTCAGGTCGCCGGTGGCGACCGAGCTGGCGACCTCGCCGATCGCGCGGACCTGCGTGGTGAGGTTGGAGGCCAGCTCGTTCACGCTCTCGGTGAGCCGCTTCCAGGTGCCCGACACGCCCTCGACCTCGGCCTGCCCGCCGAGGCGGCCCTCGCTGCCCACCTCGCGCGCCACCCGGGTGACCTCCGAGGCGAACGACGACAGCGTGTCGACCATGGTGTTCAGGGTGGTCTTCAGCTCCAGGATCTCGCCCTGGGCGTCCACGTCGATGCGGCGGGTCAGGTCGCCGTGCGCGACGGCCGTGGCGACCTGCGCGATGTTGCGGACCTGGTAGGTCAGGTTGGAGGCCATGCCGTTGACGTTGTCGGTCAGGTCCTTCCACATGCCGCCGGCGCCCGGCACGATCGCCTGGCCGCCCAGGCGGCCCTCGGTGCCGACCTCGCGGGCGACCCGGCTGACCTCGTCGGCGAACGCCGACAGCGTCTCCACCATCGTGTTGATGGTGTCCTTGAGCTGCAGGATCTCGCCCTGCGCGTCCACCGAGATCTTCTTGGTCAGGTCGCCGTTGGCGACCGCGGTGGTGACCTGGGCGATCCCGCGCACCTGCACCGTCAGGTTGTTGGCCATCGAGTTGACGTTGTCGGTGAGGTCCTTCCAGACCCCGCTGACCCCGTGCACCTTGGCCTGCCCGCCCAGGCGGCCCTCGGTGCCCACCTCCCGTGCCACGCGGGTGACCTCGTCGGCGAACGCCGACAGCGTGTCCACCATCGTGTTGATGGTGTCCTTGAGCTGCAGGATCTCGCCCTGCGCGTCCACGGTGATCTTCTTGGTCAGGTCGCCCTGCGCGACGGCGGTGGTGACCTGGGCGATGTTGCGGACCTGGTAGGTCAGGTTGGAGGCCATGCCGTTGACGTTGCTGGTCAGGTCCTTCCAGACCCCGCTGACGCCCGGCACCCGCGCCTGCCCGCCGAGGCGGCCCTCGGTGCCGACCTCGCGGGCCACGCGGGTGACCTCGTCGGCGAACGCCGACAGGGTGTCCACCATCTGGTTCACCGTCAGCTTCAGCTGCAGGATCTCGCCCCGCGCGTCCACCGTGATCTTCTTGCCCAGGTCGCCCTCGGCCACCGCGGTGGTGACCTGGGCGATCCCGCGCACCTGCACCGTCAGGTTGTTGGCCATCGAGTTGACGTTGTCGGTGAGGTCCTTCCAGACCCCGCTGACGCCCCGCACGTTGGCCTGGCCGCCCAGCTTGCCCTCGGTGCCGACCTCGCGGGCCACGCGGGTGACCTCGTCGGCGAAGCCCGACAGCTGGTCGACCATCGTGTTCACGGTGGTCTTCAGCTCCTGCAGCTCTCCGGTCGCCTCCACCGTCACCTTGCGGGTCAGGTCGCCCTTGGCCACGGCGGTGGTCACCTCGGCGATGTCGCGGACCTGGGCGGTCAGCCGCCCGGCCATGGCGTTCACCGCCGCGGTCGCGTCGCGCCACCGGCCGGTCGTGCCGCGCGCCGACGCCTGCCCGCCGAGCCGCCCCTCGGTGCCGACCTCCCGTGCGAACTGGGTGACCTCCCAGGTGAACTGGTCGAGCATGTCCACCATCGTGTTGACCGACTTGCCCATGCGCAGCACCTCGCCGCGCATCGGCCGCCCGTGCACGCGCAGGTCCATCCGGTGGCTCAGGTCGCCGTTGGTGACCGCCTCCACCGCGTGGTGCATGCCGGTGGCGAGGTCGGTCAGCTTGTCCAGGACGCCGTTGGCGTCCTCGGCGGCCGCCGCCCAGCCGCCCTTCATCGCGCGCGGCGTGATCCGCCCCAGCAGCTGCCCCTCGCGTCCGACCTCCCGGCGGATGCGGGCCAGCTCGTCGGCGAGGTGCGAGCCGTTGTCGCGGATGTCCTCCAGCAGCGAGCCGGCCTCCCGCAGCGCGCCCTCGCCGGGCAGGTCGATCTCGTGCTGCAGACGGCCGTCCCGCACCGCCGCCAGCGCCTTCAGCAGCGGTTCCAGATCGGCATCGCTGTAGCGCGGGGTGGTGTCGAGCGACGAACCGTTACGGGAGCGGGGCATGTTCTTCATCCTCCTGGCCCGTGGTGCCGGGTACCCGGAAACGACGGACACCTCCTTTAGGGCAGCACCAGTACTCTACGTCTCCGCACGTCCAGGACGGTCCGGCGCGCGGAGGCCGGAAACCGGGCGAACGCGGAGCTTGTAGTCTTCGTGTTACGGTCTGTCGTGTCGGGGCGGCGGGACACCGGACCCTGGTGGGAGGTCCCGGCGCGGGACCGGTCCATGCCCGCCGGGCACGGCTCGCCTGGAAAGACGGTCGCCCAGTCTGTCACGATAGCCAGGCTCGCTAGTAAAGCTTCGAATGAAGGACGACTGTTGGAACGGCAGACGGTGTCGGCCACCTTCCCGTCCGCCGCGGCCTCGGTGGCGGACGCGCGCAGGTTCGTGCGACGCGTGCTCGTCGACTGGGAGATGCCCGAGGCCGTCGACGACGCGGTGCTGGCCACCAGCGAACTGGCCACCAACGCCGTCGCCTACGCCGGGACCTCCTTCGAGGTCGCCTGCCGCCTGGTCGACGGCCAGGTCCAGATCGAGGTCCGCGACCTGCACCCCACCCGCGCCGTCGCGATGCCCGGCATGAACGCCTCCAGCGGCCGCGGCCTGCCCTCCATCGCCCGCCTGGCCGCCACCTGGGGCGTCACCTACGACCGCCGCAGCAAGGGCGTGTGGTTCCGCCTGCCGCGCTCGGGCTCCGCCAACGGCTCCGCCCCCGACACCTACTCCGGCGAGGCGGCCGCGGTCGCGGGGCCCGCGGGCACCCGCGCGGCGGTCCCGCTGGCGGACACGGCCGCCCCAGCCGCCGAGAACCCCGGCGTGACCTCCCGCACGGCCGGGCCGACCGCGGACGCGGCCATGGACGCCTCTTCCCCCGCCGACACCGCGGACCCGCCCGCCGACACGGCGGCCGCGCCCCTGCCCGGCCGGTACGTCCCCGCCCGCCCCGGCCACGACGCGGGCGCGACCGCCGCCTCCGCCGACCGCATCCTGCGCTCGCCCGCCGCCAAGGAGTCCCTGCGCAAGGCGATCGTCACCGTCCGCGACGTGCTGGACGCCGACGCCGCCGCCGTCCTGCTCACCGAGCGCGACGGCCGCCTGGTCCTCGGCGCCGCCGCCGGCCTGGCGGGCGAGCCGTCCCTGGGCGAGCTGTCGGTGGTCAACCTCGGCCCCGACGCCCGCGCCGGCACCCCGTGGGTGTCCACCGACGCCTCCGACCCCGTCGCCGCCGCGCTGCGCGCCCGCTCCCTGGCCGCCGCCCCGCTGGAGGCCCAGGGCCACCTCACCGGCCTGGTCGTCGCGATCGCCGGCGAGCCCGGCCGCTTCGCCAACGCCGACGCCGCCCGCCTGGCCCGCCTGGCCGACGAGATGTCGCTGTCGCTGGAGAAGGCCCGCATCGGCGAGCTGGAGCGGTCCTGGCGCGGCTGGCTCAGCTTCGTCGCCGAGGCCAGCGACCTGCTCGCCGGCACCCTGGACCAGGAGCGCACCATGGCGCTGGTCGCCCAGCTGGTGGTGCCGCGCCTGGCCACCTGGTGCGCGGTCTACACCGCCGCCGACGCCGGGGCCGCCCGCCTGGCCTACGTCTGGCACGCCGACGAGACCCGCGCCGACGGCCTGCGCGAGCTGCTGGCGGGCGCCGAGATCCCGCCGCCCACCGACGCGCCCGGCCCCTGGGCCGGGTTCGGCGCCGCCCCCGACGAGGTCCGCGCCGCCGCCGGTTCCACCACCGCCGACCAGGCCTACGCGTTCCCGCTGATCGCCCGCGGCCGCCGCATCGGCACCATCGTCATCGGCCGCCCGCCCGGCGACCGCTTCCCGCGCAGCGCCATCGAGCTGGCCGAGGAGCTGAGCCGCCGCGCCGCCCTCGCCGTCGACAACGCCCGGCTGTACTCCGAGCAGACCGCGATGAGCAGCGCCCTGCAGCGCAGCCTGCTGCCGCCCGGCATCCCCGACATCCCCGGCCTGGAGACCGCGGTGGTCTACGAGCCGGCGGGGGAGGGCAGCGAGGTCGGCGGCGACTTCTACGACGTGTTCGAGGCGGGCGAGCCCGCCGGCCCGGCCGCCCAGTTCGGCGGGCCCGCCTCGCCGCCCGGCGCCGCCGGCCGCTGGCGCTTCGCCATCGGCGACGTGTGCGGCACCGGCCCCCAGGCCGCCGCCGTCACCGGCCTCGCCCGGCACGCGCTGCGCATCCTGGCCGCCGAGGACCTGTCGGTCCCCGACGTGCTGGCCCGCCTCAACCGCCTCATCCTCGGCGAGGGCGAGCGCGGCCGGCTGCTCACCCTGCTGCACGGCGAGATCACCCCCCGTCCCGCCAGGGACGGGGTCACCATCAGGCTCACCAGCGCGGGGCACCCCCTGCCGCTGGTGCTGGACCCCGACGGGCGGGTGCGCGAGGTAGCCTCGCCGCAGCCGCTGCTCGGGGTCTTCGACGGGGTGGAATTCCACACCGACACCGTGGAACTGCGGCGCGGACAGGTCCTGCTGTGCGTGACCGACGGCGTGACCGAGCGGCGCAACGGCGCCCGGCTGCTCGGGGACGGACACGGCCTGGAGCGCGTGCTGGCCGGCTGCGCCGGCCTCAGCGCCGGGGCCGTGGCGGCCCGCGTCCAGCGGGCCGTGCGCGACTTCGGGCCCGAGCCCTCGAACGACGACGTTGCCCTCATCGTTCTGAGGGCGTCATGATGAAGCCCAACAATCGGTAAGGTGGGGTGGCGTGGGGCTGGCCTTGCACACGACACGACAGGACGGACGCGCGACGATCGCCGCGCGCGGGTCCATCGACCTGCACTCCTCGGACGAGCTGCGCACGCGGCTCACCGAGCTGGTGGACGCTGGAGAGCGGGAGGTCGTGGTCGATCTGACCGCCGTCGACTTCTGCGACTCCTCCGGTCTCAACGTCCTGGTGCGCGCCTACAAGCACGCGCGGGCGCAGAACGCCACGCTCACCGTGACCGGCGCCTACGGCCGCGTTGAGAACGTCCTGCGCACCACCGGTCTGGACCGTTTCCTGCTCGGCGGCCCCGCCGAGGAGGGAGTGAACGGATGACCGGCGCCGGTCCGTCCGCCGATCACCGGGATCGAGCACGCCCATGACCGAGACCACACTGCGCGCCGCCCCCCAGACCGAAGCCGTCGAGTACGCCCGCCGCCTCGCCGCCCGCACCATGCGGACCTGGTCGCTGCTGGAGCGCGAGGAGCTGGTGACGGCCATCGTGGCCGAGCTGGTCGCCAACGCCGTCCGGCACGCCGGCACCGCCCTGGAGCTGCGGCTGCTGCGCGGCCCCGGCCGGGTGCGCGTGGAGGTGCGCGACCGCGCGGCGCAGATGCCGCGGATGACGGTGCCCGGCCCGCTGGACGAGTCCCACCGCGGCCTGTTCATCGTCGACCGGTTCGCCACCTCCTGGGGCGCCGACCCGGTGACCGGAGGCAAGGTCGTCTGGGCCGAGGTCTCCATCTGACCCTCCCGCCCCCTGACAGCCGCACGCCGGCCCCCTCGTGATCGCCACGAGGGGGCCGGCGTCGTCGCGCGGGCGTCAGGTGGTCTTGCGGTACAGCTCGGCCACCATGAAGGCCAGGTCCAGCGACTGGCCGCGGTTCAGCCGCGGGTCGCAGGCGGTCTCGTAGCGCTGGTGCAGGTCGTCCTCGACGATCTCGTGGCCGCCGCCGACGCACTCGGTCACGTCGTCGCCGGTGAACTCGATGTGGATGCCGCCCGGGTGGGTGCCGAGCGCCCGGTGCACCTCGAAGAACCCGGCCACCTCGTCCAGCACGTCGTCCACCCGGCGGGTCTTGTGCCCGCTGGGCGCCTCGAAGGTGTTGCCGTGCATCGGGTCGCAGATCCAGGCGACCGGCGCGCCGCTCTGCGCCACCTTCTCGATCAGCGGCGGCAGCGCATCGCGGATCCGCCCCGCGCCCATCCGGGTGATGAAGGTCAGCCGGCCGGGCTCGCCCTCGGGGTTCAGCTTGTCGATCAGCGCCAGCGCGTCGTCGGCCGAGCTGGTCGGGCCGAGCTTCACGCCGATCGGGTTGCGGATGCGGCTGAGGAAGTCGACGTGCGCGCCGTCCAGCTGCCGGGTCCGCTCGCCGATCCACAGGAAGTGCGCCGACACGTCGTAGGGCAGCCCGCTGAGGTGGTCGACGCGGGTCAGCGCCCGCTCGTACTCCAGCAGCAGCGCCTCGTGGCTGGAGTAGAACTCCACGCCGTGGAACTCGTCGGGGTTGGCCCCGCACGCCTTCATGAACGACAGCGCCCGGTCGATCTCCCCGGCCAGCTGCTCGTAGCGCCGCCCCGCCGGGCTGGAGCCCACGAAGTCCTGGTTCCAGGCGTGGACCTGCCGCAGGTCGGCGTAGCCGCCCTTGGTGAAGGCGCGGCACAGGTTCAGCGTGACCGCCGAGCAGTGGTAGGCCTGCAGCAGCCGGTGCGGGTCGTTGCGCCGCGAACCGGCGGTGAAGTCGAAGCCGTTGACCGCGTCGCCCCGGTAGGCGGGCAGCTCCACGCCGCCGCGCACCTCGGTCGGCTTGGAGCGCGGCTTGGCGAACTGCCCCGCCATCCGGCCGATCTTCACCACCGGCACGCTGCCGGCGTAGGTGAGCACGACCGCCATCTGCAGGAGGGTCTTGAGCTTGTTCTTGACGGCGTCGGCGTTGGAGCCCGCGAAGGTCTCGGCGCAGTCGCCGCCCTGCAGCACGAACGCCTCGCCGCGCGCGACCTCGGCCAGGCGCTCCTTGAGCTGGTCGCACTCGCCGGCGAAGACCAGCGGAGGTTGCTTGGCGAGCTCGCTCGCCACGGCCCGCACTTCGGCGGGGTCGTCCCAATCGGGCTGCTGGAGGGCGGGGAGGTCGCGCCAGGCGTCCAGGTCCCCCGTGACGCTAGATGTACTCACGGTCCCCAAGGCTATGGCACCGGACGGCCTGCGGCACTAGCAGGACGACGTAGAGGGCGCCGGACCGCCGCCTGACGCGGCCGTGCCGGGCGGCCCTGGGCGGGCCGCCCGGCACGGGAGCGGGTCGTCAGGCCGCGCGGCGCCCGGCGGGCTCGCGCATCCCGGCGCCCACCGGGTCACCGGCGGAGGCCAGGGCGCCGGCCAGGGCGGGCCGCCCGGTCCCGTCGGCCTCGGTCGCCAGCTGCCGCAGGCGGCGCAGCGAGCGGTCGGTGATCTGCCGCACCCGGTTGTGGCTCAGCCCGTACCGGGCGCCGATCTGGGCGTACGATAGCGGCTGCCCGTTGTCCATGCCGAACCGGGCCCGCACGATGGCCGCCTCGCGCTCGGGCAGCCGCTCCAGCAGCCGTCCCAGGCCCTCGAGGTCGTCCAGGGCCAGCACCTCGGCCTCGGGGGTGACCGCGTCGGGGTCCTCCAGCAGGTCGCCCATCGGGGTCTCGCCCGCGTCGTCCACGGTGGCGTCCAGGCTCGCCGGGTCGCGCCGCCAGCGCAGCAGCTCGTCCACGTGCTCGGGCTCGGCCCCCACCGACCCGGCCAGCTCCTCGCGGGTGGGCTCGCGCCCCAGCTCCCGGCTGAGCTGGCGCTCGGCGCGGCGCAGCCGCGACAGCTCCTCCTCCACGTGGACGGGCAGCCGGATGGTGCGGGCGGTGTGGCTCAGCCCGCGCCCGATCGCCTGCCGGATCCACCAGGTGGCGTAGGTGGAGAACTTGAAGCCGCGGCGGTAGTCGAACTTCTCCACCGCGCGCATGAGCCCCAGGTTGCCCTCCTGGATGAGGTCGATCAGCGGCAGCGCGTCGGTCGGGTACTTGCGGGCGATCGAGACCACCAGCCGGAGGTTGGCCTCCACGAACCGCTGCTTGGCGCGCAGCCCCGCCTCGACCAGTTCCTCCAGCTCCTCGCGGGTCGTCCCCGCGGGCGCCTTGCCCTCGTCGAGCAGTTGCTCGGCGTACAGGCCCCCCTCGATCGCCTTGGCCAGGTCGACCTCCTCCTCCGCGTCCAGCAGAGGCGTGCGGCCGATCCGGTCGAGGTAGGCCCCGACGAGGTCCTTGTCGGGGGCGTCGATCCTGTCGCCCTTGGTACGGGTTGCAGCCATCCTGACCCTTCTCCAGTGCGATCTCCCTAAGAGGACAACGCTAATTACCGCTCTGTGATTCCCGAGTGGGGAATACTGCGGGCCTGTGCGCCGCTCTACCCGTTCTGATACCCCGACCGAGGAGAAAACGACATGGCGACGGTCACACTGACCGCGGAGAACTTCGACGAGGTGGCCGGGGGCGAGGGGATCGTCCTGGTGGACTTCTGGGCCGCCTGGTGCGGTCCGTGCCGCCGGTTCGCGCCGGTCTACGAGAAGTCCTCGGACAAGCACGGCGACATCACCTTCGCCAAGGTCGACACCGAGGCCGAGCCGGAGCTGTCGGAGCGCTTCCGGATCAGCTCGATCCCGACCCTGATGGCGATCCGCGACGGCGTCATCGTGTTCGCCGAGCCCGGCGCGCTGCCGGACGCGGTGCTGGAGAACGTGATCGAGCAGGTGCGGGGCCTGGACATGGACGACGTGCGCAAGCGCATGGAGGCATGACCGGTTGCGGCCGGATCGTCACCTCTTATGGCTTTCCAGGCTGATTGATATGCGCTTGTCGGGATATGTCGGTTCCTTCGCCGGCTCCCGTCCCGCCCCCGGAGACCGGCTCCGGGGGCCCTGGACGCGATCCCCGGACGGGAGTCCGATGAGGGCACGCCGACGACCGGCACCGCTCAGGGAGGAGACACCGTGATCCCCGCACCCCGCCTGCGGACGCCGCGCGAGACGGTCCGCCGCGTGGTCCGCTCGGCCCCGATCGCCCGGCTGCGGCAGGCCGGCCGCCGCATCCGCGCCGAGGACTACGTCGAGGACGGCCGCTACGTCATCCGCGCCGACCTGCCGGGCATGGACCCGGCCCGCGACATCGCGGTCTCGGTGCGCCGCGACACCATCGAGATCAAGGCGATCCGCCGCGCCCGCCCCGAGGCCCGCCACAGCGGGGAGATCCCCTACGGCCTGTTCCGCCGCGTGGTGACGCTGCCCCGCGACGCCGACCGCGACACCCTCACCACCCGCTACGCCGACGGCGTCCTGGAGGTGGCCGTGGCCCTGCCCGGCGCGCGCCTCAGGGCCGTCCCGCATGGACGATGATGGAGCCATGCTGGCCGACATCGTCGATTACCTGCTCTGCCCCGTCTGCGGAGCCGACCTCGCGCTGACCGGGCGGGGCCTGCGCTGCCCGGCCGGGCACGCCTTCGACGTCGCCAGGCAGGGATACGCGAACCTGCTGCCGGGCAACGCCCGGCCGGGCACCGCCGACACCCCGGAGATGGTGCGGGCCCGCGCCGACTTCCTGAGCGCGGGCCACTTCGAGCCGCTGACGGACCTGCTGGCCGGACGGGCGGCCGAAGCCCTGCCCCGGCACGCCCGAATTCTGGACGCGGGCGCCGGGACCGGCGCCTACCTGAGCGCGGTGCTCGACCGGGCCCCGGAAGCCACGGGCCTGGCACTGGACATCTCCAAGCACGCCGCCCGCCGCGCGGCCCGCGCCCACCCTCGCGCGGGAGCGGTCGTCGCCGACCTGTGGCGACCGCTGCCGGTCCGGGACTCGACCGCGGACGCGATCCTCAACGTCTTCGCACCGCGGAACCCCGACGAGTTCCGCCGAGTACTGCGCCCAGACGGGGTGCTCCACGTGGCCACGCCGTCGCCCCGGCACCTCGGCCCCCTGGTGGAGCGCCTGGGACTGCTGACGGTGGACGAGCAGAAGACCGAACGGATGGACGCGGCACTGGCCGACCACTTCGCCCTGGAGTCCCGGGAGGGGCTGGAGATCCCGGCGCCCCTGGCCCACAAGGAGATCCAGACCCTCGTGGGCATGGGACCGAACGCCCACCACGTCACCGCCGACGAGCTGGCGCGCCGGATCGGGGAGCTAACCGACCCGTTCGAGGTGCCGCTGTCGTTCACCCTGTCGACGTTCCGCCCGCGCGGGTGACAGGCGCACCAGTTCCAGCATGACCTGGGGGACGTCACCCGGACCGGTCAGATCCCGCAGCTCGGGGGCGTCCATGACCTCGTACAGGAACGAGACCGACACCGAACGGGCGGCGGCTCCGAGCAGAACTCGCTGCAGAGCCTGCCCGGCGCGCAGCCAGGCGGCGGGGGAGTCGCCGCGGGTCGTGAGCATCGCGCGCTGGACGCCGTCCCCTGGGAGAGCGTGCATGGCGACGCCCTCCAGGCGCGCGGCCTCCGCCAGCTCGTTCAACACAGGCAGGGACGGCCTGACCGTCGGCTCAGGCCCGCGCCCGGGAAAGGGCCGCAGGGTCGCCGCGTACAGCAGCCGCTCGGCCCGGGTGACACGGTGCCGCCCCGCGAGCCGCACTGACGCCAGCAAGGTGGGCTGTTCCGGATCGGGGAGGAGCCGGACCACGGTGGCATGCCCGAGCTGCGCGGCCGCCAGGCGGAGATTGACGAGCGCGGCCCCGCACCCGAGATGGAGCCCGCGCCCTAGGGGGTCGTGCATCGCCCGGAACCGGGCCGGATCGGCATGGACCTCGATGACGCCGGGCGCGGTCCTGAACCGCCAGGCGTGCACATCGTGGATGGTCGGTCCCATGGTCCCCGCGACGACCAGGCGTTCCGCCGGACGACGGGCAGTGGTGGATGCGCGCACGGGGGCTACCTCCTGACCTCGGCCCGGCATTCACCCCGGGCGGTCCACGGCCGCTGCCGCATCGTGCCGGAATGTACTTGTTCGGGCGCGACGCGACGAGACTGAGCGAACCGTACCGCAATGTGAGCTGGCGCACGTAGTGCGTGATCTGCGAGGTCACGGGGACGGGGAGGTGTGGGCGGAGGCGCAGCGGGCCGGAATGGAGGGCGATCGATTTGACGCTCGCCGGGAGTGCTCTTAGTGTTCTTCTCGCCCCGAGGGATGCAGGACGCCGACAGGCGGACGGCCCGGGGGACACCCAGTTCGGAAAAACAGGTTCGAGCCACGCTCGGGCTGTTGTACGATGAACTGGTCAGCCCGAGACGGGATGCAGGACGCCGCAAGGTGGCCGGCCCGGAGGGCGCTCCAGGCGGATCGAGTCAGAGATCTTCGGATTTCTCTGGGCTTCGATGTGCCGACTCGGATGTCTCTAGCCGCTCAAGAAGATCTCACTGAGGTCGACTTGACAGCCTGATTCAGACGAGTAAGGTTGAAGGGTTGCCCCGGAGCGGGGCTCGCGAGTAGCGGGTCAAGCGCGGTGGGTGTCCGTTTCTTGAGAACTCAACAGCGTGTTAAAAGCCAGTG
>JBITGK010000031.1:0-97345 GCA_044456955.1 Spirillospora sp. NPDC050679
GGCCGCGCGCAGCGCGGGGGCGACACCGCCGCGGCGGGTTTCGCGGGGAGCGACCCCCGGGCCCACCTGGTGGCGTAACGGCGGCCCACCACCCCCCCCCCCCCCCGGGGCGGGCCCCCGGCCGGCCCCCCGCCGAAGATCGTCCGCGTGTGAGACGTTAGACGAGGGCAGAAGGGGAGAAATACGGCCCCGAAGCGATCGGGAACGGAATGGGTGCGGTGTCGACCAGCGAAGAGCTCTACGGCCCACTGACCGACCTCTACACGCGCCTGGAAGAGTCCCTGCGTGACAAGGACCTCGCCCCCGTCGGGTGGGCGCCCCACCTGGCGGCGCTGCGCGCGCTGCGGCCCGGCGACGCCCTCTCCGCGCTGGTGCTCGCGCCGGAGGAGCTGCCGGAGGGCGCGCCCGTCCGGCTGGTGCGCGGCGACGACCCCGGCCCGGTGGTCCGCGCCCTGGTGGACGGCCTGCTGGCGAAGGGCGAGCGCGCCCTCGTGCTGGCTCCCACGCCCGAGCAGGTCACCGGCCTTCTGGAAGCGCTGAACGGGAACGACTTCGTGCTGGAGGCGGCCCCGGAGTACCTGCCGGAGCCGTTGCCGGTCCCGCCCGTCAAGGGGCGGGGCGAGCCGGGGTCCAACGGCACGGTGGAGTTCCGGCCCCCGGCGCGCCTCGGCGGCACCGGCGACACCGGCGACACCGCCGAGGAACCGGCGGTGGCGCTCCTTGAGGACAGGCCGACCGCGATCACGGACCCGCTGGAGCCCGCCGAAGAGCCGGTCGGCGAGTCCGCCGTGGAGCCAGCCGTCAAGCCGGAAGCGCTCCCGTCCACCGACGCCAGCGTGGAGACCCAGGCGCTTCCCCCGATCGAGCCCGAGGCGGAGGCTCAGCTCCCTCCGCCCGACGATCCCGACGTCATGGCCCAGGCGCTCCCGCCCATCGAGCCCAGCCTGGCGACCCAGGCACTCCCCACCGTGGAGCCGCCTGACGCGGAGGCTGAGGTACCCGAGCCGGCGGAGGTGGAAGGCCCTACCGGGACGATTCCGCTGGAGGAGCTTCCGGTCGAGCCCGTGGCCGCCGTTGAGCCGGAGCCGTCAGCCGCCAACGAAACGGACCCGTCGGCGGTCATCGAGACCGAGCCGTCGGCCACTGTCGGGACCGATCCGGCGGCCACCGTCGAGACCGAGCCGTCGGCCGCCGTCGAGACGGCCCCGCCGGCCGCCGCCGTCGTCGCCGAGCCGCCGCAGACCGTCCCCGACCTGCCTCCCGTGGACGAGGAGCCCCCGCCCCCGGCGGACGTCGCCACCACCCCGGACCCGGTTCCGGCCCCGGCCGAGGAAACGGCGCCCGAGCCGTTGGCGGTGACGCCCATCATCGGCGCGGAACCCGAGGAGACCAGGCAGGACACCCAGGTGGCCCCGCAAGTGCCCGAGAGCGACCGGGCACCGGAGACACGGGTGCGCCGAGCGGTGGTCCGCACGGTCGGCAGCGCCTGGCAGGAAGCCTGGCAGAACGAGTTGCGCCTGCTCCAGCGCGGGATGATGTGGCTGGAGCAGTGGCCCCGTGACGTTGCGGCCCTGACGGCGTTCGAGGAGCGGCGGGCGCAGCGCGAGGCCGCGGACGAGACCGCCCGCGCCGAGCTGACGGCCCAGGTGGAGAGCGCCAGGACCGGGCTCGCCGCCGCTCAGGAGGCCATCGGGTCCACCCGGCAGGAGGTCGAGCGCCTGGCCGCCGAGGAGGAGGCGGCCGCCGCCGAGGTCGTCGAGCCGCGCGCCGAGGCCGTCCGCCTCCAGGAGGTCGCCCGGACGGCCGCCGAGGAGGCCGGGAACCTGACCCGCGCCGCCGACGCGGCGCACCAGCGCTGCACCGCGCTCGTCGAGCAGACCGGCCGCACCCAGTCCGAGCTGGAAGCGGCCCGCCAGCAGGAGGAGTCGCTCACCGGCGAGCTTGCGCGCGCCCGCGAGGAGCTTCCGCGCGCCGCCGAGGAGGCCGAGCGCCTGGTGGCCGAGGACGCCGACGCCGTCGCCGAGGGGCACGCCAGCTACTACCGGATGGTGTCGGCGGAGTCGGCGCTCGGCGCGCTCCGCCAGAAGATGACGTTGGGCCAGCGCCTGCACGTTGCCGCGCCGCCCACCGAGATGAAGCGGCTGCGCGCCGAAGTGAAGGCGCGCTCCCGCGAGGCCGACGAGGCGGCCAAGCGGGCCCAGCGCACCAAGGAGGCCGCCGAGCAGGCCGCCGCGCGCCGGGCCGGGCTGGAGCGCTTCATCTCCGAGGGCGGGGCGGGCCTGATAGCGGCCCAGCAGGCGCAGCAGCGCCTCGGCGCCGAGCTGGAGCAGCTGGCGGTCGAGCGCGAAGAGGCCGCCGTCGCGTACCGCGAGCAGGCCCGTCTTGCGGCCGAAGCCGTGGACCGCGCCACGCAGACGAGCGCGGCGGCCAGGTTCGCTCAGCAGTCCGTCCGCGCCCTGGAGGAGAAGCTGGCGTCCCTCCGCACCGAGCACGAAGTGGCGCAGTCGGCCGCCGTGCGCGCCCAGGCCGACGCCGAGGCCGCCGCGCACCACCTCGCAGAGGCGGAAACGGCCCTCAAGGAGCACCTGGCCGCCACCGAGCAGCGCGCGGAGGCCGACGAGGCCGAGCTGGCGGCCCTCACCGAGGCCGAGCGGCGTTCCCGCGAGCAGGTGGAGGAGATCTGCGGCCCCGGCGCGGACCCCGGCCCCGAGGCCCTGGCCGGCCAGCAGGAGCGGGCGATGCAGCGCATCGAGAAGCTGTCGGCCCGCCTGGCCGCCGAGGAGCACGCCGAGACCGAGGTGCTGTTCCGCACCGCCGAGGTCGTGTGCGGGACGCCCGTCACCATCGGCGCGGCCGACCCCGGCGACGACTTCGACGCGCTGATCGCGGTGGGCCCGCTGACCGACGCGGAGTTCCTGGTCGGCGCGGTGCGGGCGCGCCGCTGGATTCTGGTGGGGGACGCGGCCGACCGGCCCGCCGAGCACCCGGAGTACGGCGAACCGCGGCACGCCCTGTTCGAGCGCGCCGCGGCGGTGCTGCCGGTGGAGGAACCCGAACGCCCTTAGGCGCCCCTAGTCGTCCTTGATGAGCAGGTCGAGCAGCCAGCCGATCACGCCCACGACGATGGCGCCCCAGAACGCCGCCCAGAACCCGGCGACGTGGAAGGGCAGGTCCAGCCGGTCGGCGACCTCGCCGGTCAGCAGCATCAGCAGCGCGTTCACCACCAGCCCGAACAGCCCGAGCGTGAGCACGTAGAACGCGCAGCCCAGCGTCTTGACGATGGGCTTGATGAAGCCGTTGACCAGCCCGAAGATGACGGCGACGCCGACCAGCGCGAGCACGCGGCGGCCGGTGTCGTCGCCGGTGAGGGTGATGCCGTCGACCACCAGGGTGGCGACCCAGAGCGCGACGGCGGTGATGCCTACCTTCAGAAGAATCCGCACATCTCGATCATGTGCGTGCGCCGTGCCGGATTCATCCCCCTGTGATGCGATATCCCGGCGCGCGGACTCATCATCGAGGACCAGGGGCGCTGGACCAGGGGCGCACAGGTTCAGGGGCGCAGGGCCAGGGGCGCCGACCTGCGACGCGGGACCAGGCGGCTCAGTCGGCGCGGTCGAAGAACGGCGAGGCCGCCGAGACCTGGGAGCGCGGGGCCGTCCCCGCGGCGGCCGCGGCGCGCTGCCGGGCCGGGTCGGCGCGGCGGGCCTGCGCCAGCTCCTGCTGCAGGCGGCGCTTCTCCATCTCCAGCGTGGTCAGCGACTCCTCGTGCTCGGCGCGCAGCGCGCGCAGGTCGCGGCGGGCCCGCCAGGAGCGCCCGGCCCCCACGAACACGAGCATCACGCCGACGATGAGGACCACGGCGACCGCGGCCCCCGCGAAGAAGACCTGCCAGGCGTCGGTGACGCCCGGCACCTGCTCGCCGAACACCGTCAGCGTGATCGGTCCGGTGTTGCCCAGCGCGACGCCGACGGCGGCGGCGACGGCCGCGGCGACCAGGATCAGTCCGAGGAACAGCATGCGCGTTCTCCTCTCTCCAGTGGCTCCGGAGGCGGGGTCGGGAGGCCCACCACCCTGCCAGATCTCGCCCGGATCATGCTGGCCTGCCCCGGTAGGCGCAGGCGGGAGCGGTTTTGCCGGGACGGCGCGCGGGCAGTGATCGCTGGTGGAAGGGGTGGTCCGATGGCCGTGCCGGCGGTGGTGTTCGACCTGGACGGGGTGCTGATCGACTCCGAGCCGGTGTGGGAGGAGGTCCGCCGCGGCTTCGTCGCCGACCACGGCGGCCGCTGGAAGCCCGACACCCAGGAGCGGCTCATGGGCATGAGCACCGAGGAGTGGGCCGCCTACCTGGCCGGGGACCTGATCGGCGGGATGGACCCCGAGGACGTCGCCTACCAGGTGATCGACCGGATGAGCGCCCGCTACGCCGAGCGCCTGCCGCTGCTGCCGGGCGCGGTCGCGGCCGTCCGGCGGCTGGCCGAGGGCCGGGCGCTGGGCCTGGCCAGCTCGTCGCCGCGCGCGCTGATCGACCTCGTGCTCGGCGAGATGGGCGTGGCCGGGCTGTTCCGGGCGACGGTCTCCACCGAGGAGGTCGACCGCGGCAAGCCCGCCCCCGACGGCTACCTGACGGCCGCCGCGCGCCTGGGGGTGCGGCCCGAGCAGTGCGTGGCCATCGAGGACTCCAGCAACGGGCTGCGCTCGGCGCACGGCGCCGGGATGCGCGTGATCGCCGTCCCGCACCCCCGCTACCCGCCCGCCGAGGACGCCCTGGCCCTCGCCGCCCGGGTGGCGGGCGGTCTGGACGAGCTCACCCCGGAGCTCGTCGACTCGCTCTGATCGACTCTCTGCGGCCACATCGGCCGTCCGGCGTCAAAACGTCACCGGGTGTTCGTAGTATGGCGCGATGAGTTCCCCGGCGAACGCCCCCGAGGTGTCCGAAGCGCTGGAGACGCTGAGCCGCGTCTTCGGCTACGACGCCTTCCGGGGCGACCAGCAGGAGATCATCGAGCATGTGGTGGACGGGGGCGACGCCCTGGTCCTGATGCCGACCGGCGGCGGCAAGTCGCTGTGCTACCAGATCCCCGCGCTGGTCCGTAAGGGCACCGGCATCGTCATCTCGCCGCTGATCGCGCTGATGCAGGACCAGGTCGACGCGCTCCGCAACGCGGGCGTGCGCGCCGGGTTCCTCAACTCCACCCAGGACTTCGACGAGCGCCGGGTCACCGAGGCCCAGCTGGTGGCCGGGGAGCTGGACCTGCTCTACCTGGCGCCCGAGCGGCTGCGCCTCGCGCAGACGGTGGACCTGCTGGAGCGGGCCTCGATCTCGCTGTTCGCCATCGACGAGGCGCACTGCGTGTCGCAGTGGGGGCACGACTTCCGGCCCGACTACCTGCTGCTGTCCCACCTGCACGAGCGCTGGCCCGAGGTGCCGCGCATCGCGCTCACCGCGACCGCGACGCCGGCCACCCGCGAGGAGATCGCCACCCGGCTCGACCTGACCGGCGCGCGCCACTTCGTGGCCAGCTTCGACCGGCCCAACATCCAGTACCGCATCGAGCCCAAGACCGACGCCAAGCGCCAGCTCCTGCAGCTGCTGCGCACCGAGCACGCCGGCGACGCGGGCATCGTCTACTGCCTGTCGCGCAACTCGGTCGAGAAGATCGCCGAGTTCCTCTCCGCCAACGGCATCGAGGCGCTGCCCTACCACGCGGGCCTGGACTCCCGGGTCCGCGCCGCCAACCAGGCGCGGTTCCTGCGCGAGGACGGCCTGGTCATGGTCGCGACCATCGCGTTCGGCATGGGCATCGACAAGCCCGACGTGCGGTTCGTGGCCCACCTCGACCTGCCCAAGTCGGTCGAGGGCTACTACCAGGAGACCGGCCGCGCCGGGCGCGACGGGCTGCCGTCCACCGCGTGGCTGGCCTACGGCCTGAACGACGTCGTCCAGCAGCGCAAGATGATCGACGGCTCGGAGGGCGACGCCGCGCACCGGCGGCGGCTGTCGCAGCACCTGGACGCGATGCTGGCGCTGTGCGAGACCGTCGAGTGCCGCCGCGTGCAGCTGCTCAACTACTTCGGCCAGTCCGGCGAGCCGTGCGGCAACTGCGACACCTGCCTGACGCCGCCCGAGACCTGGGACGGCACCGTGCCCGCGCAGCTGGTGCTGTCGGCGGTGGTGCGGCTGGACCGCGAGCGCCGGCAGAAGTTCGGCGCCGGGCACATCATCGACATCCTGATCGGCAAGAAGAACGCCAAGATCATCCAGTTCGACCACGACGCGCTGAGCGTGTTCGGCAAGGGCGCCGAGCTGACCGCCCTGAACGACGGCCAGTGGCGCGGCGTGGTGCGCCAGCTGCTGGCGCAGGGGCTGCTGGCGGTGGAGAGCAACTACGGCTCGCTGGTGCTGACCGACGCCAGCGCCGAGGTGCTGCGCGGCGGGCGCAAGGTCATGATGCGCCGCGACCCCGAGCGCGCCGCCGCGCCCAAGGCGGCGCGGGCCGCCCGCGAGCGCAAGGCGCCGGTCGACATGCCGGCCGAGGCCGCGCCGCTGTTCGAGCGGCTGCGCTCCTGGCGCGGCGCGACCGCCAAGGAGCAGGGCGTCCCGGCGTACGTGATCTTCCATGACGCCACGTTGCGCGAGATCGCCACCGCGCGCCCCGCGTCGCTGGCGGAGCTGGGCTCCATCAGCGGCATCGGCGAGAACAAGCTCGCCAAGTACGGCGAGCAGGTGCTGGAGGCGCTCGCGGAGTTCGGCGCCGGAGGCACCGGGAGCGCCGGGGGCGGCCCGTCCGCGTCCGGCGGGGCGGCCGCCGCGGCTCCGGCCGACGCCCCCGCCGCCCCGCCCGCGCCCCGGGCGCCCGACCACGACGACGACTACGACCTGCCCCCGGAGCCCGACTTCTACGACGACTACGACGGCTGACGCCGGACGGGGCGCCGGCCGCACAGTGGCCGACGCCCCATCCCTGCGCGTCAGTTCATGACGATGCCGCTGCGCACGTCACCCGAGCCCGTGTACTTGATCCGCACCACGCCGACGGTCGTCTTGGTGCCGGGGATCAGCGCGAGGTCCTTGGGGTACAGGCGGCCCGGCGAGCTCTGGCCCGGTCCCTGGTGGTCCGGGAGCCGCACGGTCGTCCACCGGCCCGCGCGGTAGCGGCCGAGGTTCGGGCCGCCCCACGATCCGGCCCACACGCCGCCCTCGCCGTCGGAGGCGAGCAGGTCGTGCCGGGAGACGGTCTTCCAGGAGCCGTCCAGCCGGTAGACGACCGACAGCCCGACCACCGGCGAGCCGGTGTCGTCGGCCTCGTAGCGCTGGTCGACGGCCCAGGTCTCCTTGGAGTTGACCGAGACCAGCCCGCCGAAGGCCCCCGAGCCCTCGCCGGTCGGCTGGACGGCGGCGCGCCGCCAGACGGCGCCGTCCCAGTGCAGCGCGACCGGGCGGGAGGAGGCGGTGCCGTAGGCCCACAGGTCGTCGTCGGTGCGGCCGGTGAACCCCTTGACCAGGACGTCCGAGGGCAGCGCCACCGAGGTCCACGCCGACCCGTCGTAGCGGCGGACGAACGGGGTGCCGGAGGCCGGGTCGGACCGGGTGCCGCCCTCGCGCCCGGCGACCCACACGCCCGAACGCCCAGTGGCCTGCACGGCGTCGACGAATCCCGTCCCCGCCGTCACGCCCTCCCACGCCCCGTTCCGGAACCGGTGCAGGCTCGACGTGGTGGCGGTGGTGGTCAGCGCCCAATTGTTGTCGGTCCGCACGGCCGAGATCTGCTCAAGGTATTCGCCGGACGGCACCGGAGCGCGCCGCCATTCCGCGCCGTCATAACGCAGCGCGTCGCCGTCGCCGTAGACCCACACATTGGTGGGCGCTCCCGCCGTCACTTCGTGCACGCTTCCCGACGTGCTCTCCCACACCACGCGCCACTGCGTTCCGGCGTCCGCGCCGGTCACGCTCAGTACTGACAAGACCACTCCGGCGGCCGCACCAGCGGCCGCCACTCGCTTGAGCCGCATCCGTCTCCCCCTTCACCAGGTCCCCTCGCGGGGAGGCTAGCGAGGCGCAGGAGACCCGTGCGCGGCCGTTTCCGGACGCCCTTTCCGCCGATTCCCGCGAACCTTTCCCTGACGAAAGTCAGGGTCGGTCCCAGCCGTTCGGGCACTGCGCCGGAAGGGCCCCGCTCCCTAACGTCGCAGGCATGATCGAACTGCGCGACCTCACCAAGCGCTACGGGGACAGGACCGCCGTGCACGGGCTGACGCTGACGGTGGAACCGGGCAAGGTCACCGGCTTCCTCGGCCCCAACGGCGCGGGCAAGTCCACCACCATGCGCATGATCCTCGGCCTGGACCGGCCGACGTCGGGCACCGCCCTGATCGACGGCCGCCCCTACGCCGCCTTCCCGCGCCCGCTGCGGGAGGTGGGCGCGCTGCTGGACGCCAAGGCCCTGCACCCGGGCCGGTCGGCCCGCGCCCACCTGGTGGCGCTGGCCCGCAGCAACGGCATCCCGACCGCCCGCGTGGACGAGGCCCTGGAGACGGTGGGCCTGAGCGAGGTGGCGCGCCGCCGCGCCGGGACGTTCTCGCTCGGCATGGGCCAGCGCCTCGGCATCGCGGGCGCGCTGCTCGGCGACCCCCGCGTGCTGCTGTTCGACGAACCGGTCAACGGCCTGGACCCCGACGGCGTGCTGTGGGTGCGGCGGCTGATGCGCTCGCTGGCCGCCGAGGGCCGCACCGTGTTCGTCTCCAGCCACCTGATGAGCGAGATGGAGCTGACCGCCGACCGCCTGGTGGTGATCGGGAAGGGCCGGCTGATCGCGGACGCGCCGGTCGCCGAGGTGATCGCGCGCAGCTCCCGCAACGCGGTGCGGCTGCGCAGCCCCCGGCTCGACCTGCTGGTGCCGCACCTGCCCGGCGCCGACGTCCGGCGGACCGAGCCGGACGCGCTGACGGTCTCCGGCGTGCCAATCGAGCGCCTCGGGATGCTCTGCCACGAGCTGGGCGTCCCGGTCCTCGAACTCAGCCCGCAGGCCGCGTCCCTGGAAGAGGCGTACATGGAGCTCACCGGCGGGAGCGTCGAGTACGGCGTCTCCGCGGACAGGACCGAGGAGGCGGGCGCGCGATGACCTCACGACTCCGCGACGGCGGGCTGCCCGGCGCGGTCGCCGCCGAGTGGACCAAGCTGTGGTCGCTGCGCTCCACCTGGTGGACGCTGGCGGGCGCGTTCGCGCTGACCGGCCTGATGACGATGATCCTGGCCACCGACACCGTGCACGACAACACCAACGAGCTGTCCCGGGACGACCCGGGCGTGCTGATCGCCAGCGACCTGGTGGTCGCGGCGGTCGACATCTCCCAGTTCGTGGTGCTGGCCCTGGCCATCCTGACGATGACCGGCGAGTACGCGACCGGCTCCATCCGCACCACCCTGCAGGCGGTGCCGCCGCGCGGCCGGCTCCTGGCGGCCAAGGCGGCCGTGGTGACCGCCGTCGTGTTCCCCCTGGGCGTCCTGCTGGGCCTGACGTGCACCGCCGGCGCGTCGGTGCTGATGGGCGAGTGGGGGCGCACGACGCTCGCGCAGACCGTCGGCGACTCGCTGGCGATCGGCGCGTACCTGGCGCTGGTCAGCGTGTTCATGCTCGGCATGGGCGCGCTGCTGCGCAGCACGGCGGCCGTGCTGACGCTGTCGTTCCTGCTGCTGATGGCGCTGCCGATGCTGCTGGTCAACTCCGGGGTGCCGGTGGTGCGGCACGTGGGGGACGCGCTGCCGTCCTCGGCCGGGCGCCACTTCATGAACGGCGAGGACGGCCCCTACGCGCCCGCCGTGGGCCTGGTGATCCTGGTCGCGTGGGCCGTCGCCGCGGCGCTGGCGGCCCGCACGTCCCTGCACCGCCGCGATGCCTGAACGGATTCTCACCCGGTCTCCAGGTTCCCTTCAGGTCCGCCTGGTTGGGTGCCCCGCATGAGAGCGAACAAGAAGACCGTGGCCGCCGGCATCGGCACGGCCGGCCTGCTCGGCTTGGGCCTCTACGTGGCCGTCCCGGCGATGGCCGACCCGTCCCCCTCCCCGTCGCCCACGGCGAGCGAGAACCGGCAGCCCCACGACCGCCGCCACGGCGAGGGGCGTCCCGGCGACGGCAAGGGCCGCCACAAGATGGCCCGCCGGGGCGGGATGGGCGTCCACGGCGAGGCGACCGTCAAGACCAGGGACGGAAAGTTCGCGCTGCGCACCTGGCAGCGCGGCCAGATCACCGCGAAGTCCGGGGCGTCGCTGACCGTCAAGAGCGAGGACGGCGTGACCTGGCAGTGGACGACCGACGGCAAGACCCGCGTGGGCAAGAAGGGCGCGAAGTCGTCGCCGGCCCAGCTCGCGAACGGCGACCAGGTGATGGTCATGGGGCAGCGCGAGGGCGACACGCGCACCGCCAAGTTCGTCCGCGTCCCGAAGAAGTGAGCCAAGGCGGTCCCGGGTCCCCCGTCCGGGGCCGCCCTTCCCTCCGTCAGTCGAAGTCGTAGACGGTGACGGGCACGTCGCGGTCGCTCAGGTGCTCCTGGATCAGCGGCTCCACCTGCGACCACTTGCCCCCCGCCAGACCGCAGCCGATGCGCGGCATGTGCACCGACGCCTCCAGCTCCAGCGCCCTGTCCCCCAGCGCCGCCAGGCAGCGGGCCAGGGCGTCGTAGCGGATCGGCACGCCCTTGCTGCCGCGCTTCATCCCGCGCTGCCCGATCATGTTGGCCACCCAGACGTACGGCTCCACCCGGACGAACCGCACCGCGCCCAGCCCGAAGTCGTTGCGCGCCCGGTCGCGGTGCCAGGCCCGGTAGTCGGCCTCCGGCTCCGGCCAGCGGCGCGACACCGCCAGCACGAAGCCCTTGCCCCAGCCGCCCAGGTCGTTGCACACGTGGGCGACCACCTTGACGCCCTTGGCCTGCGGCGAGGTGGCGTCGCCCCGGACATAACGGATCTTCTCCACAGCGCGCACCCTACGCGCGACCCCGGACGAACCTCGCGCGAGCGGCGGCACCGGTGGGACGATGAACCCCACGTTGGTTGATCTTGCTGTCCGAGGACGGGGGAGCCGCGTTGCTCAGCCTGGTCGTGTCCCGAACCGCACCGCGCGCGTACCGGACGGTGCCGGACGCGCTGCGCGCCCCGCTGCCGCCGTACGGGCCGCAGGCCAGGCACATCCTCATCGAGCCCGGCCAGTACCCCGGCACCGGCTTCCAGAGCTCGGCGGACTTCGTGCTGACCGCGGTCGGCGGGCCCGGCACCGTCACGCTGGACGGCTCCTCCGACGACGCGACCGTCCGCCTGACCGGCAACGTCACCCTGCAGGGCCTGGTCATCCGCAACTGGGGGGAGCGGGGCGGCGCGCTGCGGGTGCCGGGCGGGAACGTGCTGGCCGAGAAGTGCGAGTTCGTCAGCCGCCCCAAGACCGTGGCCGTGAACTGCTGGGACGGCGCGACCGTGGCGCTGCGCTCGTGCGTGGTCCGCGACGGCGCGGTGCTCTACCACGGCGCGACCGGCGTGGTGGAGGACTGCGTGCTGCACGACTGCGCCGAGAACGCGCTCGTCATGACGCTGGGCAGCACCGTGACCGTCCGTGCCAGCATGGTCGACGGCGCGGGCATGTCGGCGGTGTTCGCCGAGAAGGGCGCCCGCGTCGAGATCGACCGGTGCACCGTCACCGAACCGGCCAACGCGGCCGTACTGGTCGCCGACCGCGCCAACGCCACCGTCCGCGGCACGGTCATGGACCGCACCGGCGAGAGCTCGCTGGTGGTGCGGGACAACGCCACCGCGCTGGCCGAGGACGTCACGATCACCGGCGCGGTGAAGGACGGGGTGTGGGTCACCGAGGGCGGCAGGCTCACCGGCCGCCGCATCACCGTGCGGGGCGGCGAGCGCATCGGCGTCAGCGTCGGCGAGCGCGGCGCGGCCGTGCTGGAGGACTGCGAGGTCCGCGGCACCAAGGACAACGGCGTGGCGATCGGCGAGACCCGGGGCACCGCCATCACCGGCGGGATCATCAGCGGCGCGGGCATCCTCGGGCTGCGCCTGATGCCGGGCGCGCGCGTCACGGTCACGGGCACCACGATCTGCGACAGCGGCCTGTTCGGCGTGGAGGCCGACCGGGACACCGACCTGCTGCTGCGCGACTGCACGATCACCGGCAACGCCGACCGCGGCATCGTCACCTCCCGCGACGCCCGGTTCCGGATGGAGGGCGGCTCCAGCGAGAACAACGGCGGCCCCGACCTGGACGGGTTCGAGGACGCGGCGCAGGTCCGCACCGCCACCGCGCCCGGGCCGGAGCCGGTGGCGCCCGAGCCGGAGCCCGCCTCCGGCGAAGGGGGGCCCGCCCCGGACGAGGACGGTCCCGCGACGCCCGAGCCCTCGCCGGACCCCGCCGGGCGGGCCGCCCCCGCGCCGGACGCGGACTCCTGGTTCGCCGAGCTGGAGGCGATGATCGGCCTGGCGGAGGTCAAGCAGCAGATCAAGAAGGTCGCCAACCTCCAGAAGATCGCCGAGCGGCGCCGGGAGGCGGGCCTGCCGCCCGGCCCGGCGATCAGCCGCCACATGGTGTTCGCGGGCCCGCCCGGCACCGGCAAGACCACCGTGGCGCGGCTGTACGGCCGGATGCTGGCCGCGCTCGGCGCGCTCGACGGCGGCCAGGTCGTGGAGGTCAGCCGCTCGGACCTGGTGTCGGAGAACGTCGGCGGCACCGCGCTGCGGACCCGCCGGGCGTTCGAGCGCGCCAGGGGCGGGGTGCTGTTCATCGACGAGGCGTACACCCTGTCGCGCACGGCCACCGGCTCCGACTTCGGCCAGGAGGCCATCGACACCCTGGTCAAGCTGATGGAGGACCACCGCGACGAGGTCGTGGTGATCGCGGCGGGCTACACCGCCGAGATGCGCGCCTTCCTCAACGCCAACCCGGGCCTGAAGTCGCGCTTCTCCCGCACCGTCGACTTCGCGAACTACGGGCCCGCCGAGCTGGCCGACATCATCGACGCGCACGCCGGGCGCGACGGGTACCGCATCGCCCCCGGGACCCGCGAGGCGATCGTCGCGCACTTCACCAGCGTGCGCCGCGACGCCGGCTTCGGCAACGGCCGCGAGGCGCGCCGGATGTTCGAGGCCGCGGTGGAGCGGCAGGCGCAGCGCCTGGCCGAGGAGGACGACCCGTCGGTGGAGAGCCTGACGCTCATCCTGCCCGAGGACCTGGACGCGGCCGCCGGGCTGGCCGCCCGGTTCGGCGAGGCCCGCGACCCCGGCCAGGTCGAGGCGGTGCTCGGCAGGCTCACCGCGATGGTCGGGCTGGCCGAGGTGAAGGCGCAGATCCGCGACCTGCTGGCGCTGCTGGAGTCGGCGCGCCGCCGCCGCGAGGCGGGCCTGGAGGCCGACCCGGTCACCGGCCACCTGGTGTTCGCGGGGCCGCCCGGCACCGGCAAGACGACCGTGGCGCGGCTGTACGGCGAGCTGCTGGCGGCGCTCGGCGTGCTGGCCGGGGGACAGGTCGTGGAGGCCGCGCGCGGCGACCTGGTCGGGCGGTACGTGGGGCACACCGCCGTCCAGACCGGCGAGGTGTTCGAGCGGGCGCGCGGGGGCGTGCTGTTCATCGACGAGGCGCACACGCTGGCGCGCGAGGGCGGCGGCGGCCACGACTTCGGCCAGGAGGCCATCGACACCCTGGTCAAGCTGATGGAGGACCACCGCGACGAGGTCATCGTCATCGCGGCGGGCTACACCGACGAGATGGCCGGCTTCCTGGCGGCGAACCCGGGCCTGGCGTCGCGGTTCGCGCACACCGTCACGTTCCCGTCCTACCGGCTGGAGGAGCTGGCCGAGATCTTCGCGGCCAAGGCCGCCGCCGCCGACTACCGGGTGCCGGACGGGACCCGCTCGGCGCTGCTGGAGCAGCTGCGCGCCGAGCGGGACCGCTACCGGCAGGGCAACGCGCGCGAGATCGACAAGCTGTTCCGCGCGGCCGTCACGGCGCACGCCCGGCGCACCGGGCTGCTCGCGGAGGGCGGCGGGCGGCTCACCGCGGAGGAGCTGTCGACGCTCACGCCGGAGGACCTGGCCGGCCCTAGATGAACGCGGCCTCGCCGGGCAGCACGGTCGGGGCCGCGGCCGGCACGGTCTCCAGCGCCCGCACCACCACCGACGACCCGTCCGCCACCACGATCGACCGGTCGGGCACGGTGACCCAGTCGTCGCCGTCGTCGTGCGGCTCGCTCGCCACCAGCACCCCGTCGTCGGCCTCGCGGTAGCAGAGCGTCTCGGCCCACGTGGTGGCGACCGCCCGCCGCCCGTCCGTCGCGAGCATGTTCAGGCAGGCGTTGGCGTCCAGCGCGACGATGTCGTACAGCAGGTCCTCGATCGTGGCGGCCAGCGGGCGCCCCGCCTCCAGGCGCTGCCACAGCACCGCCGCCAGGAACGCCGAGTCGCAGCCCGACTCGGGGATGCGGCCCGGCTCCAGCAGCGCGCCGGTCTTCTCGACGTTGAGGTGCCCGTTCAGGCTCAGCAGGATCTGGCCGTCGGTGAACGGCGCGTTGGCGTTCTCCTCGATCGGCATCCCGGGACTGGCCGCGCGCGCCGCGGCCAGCACGCACCGGCCGGTCACCCCGCCCGCCAGCGCGGGGAAGGCGGCGTCCTCCCAGATGGAGGTGGTGGTGCGGTAGACCGTGGCGGTGCCGGGGGACGGATGCCAGCCCACACCGAAACCGTCCTTGTTGACAAGGCCGATCTGCTGCCACCGCGGCACCTTGGCCTGCTCGACGAGCCCGTAGTCGGGTCCGTACACGAGGGCGTGCAGGTTCTTGGGCGCTCCGACCCAGGCGAAGTGGCGGCACATCTACAGGGGGCTCCTTCGTCGGGGGTCAACTGTCGCGGTCGTCGTTCCCTTCACTCGCGCCCCTCACACGCCATGCCCCTGTAGCCACAACTCCAGCAGCGCGACCTGCCACAGCTGGCTCGCGCCCAGATTGGTGCGGTGCTCGCTGGGCGCGGCCAGGAGCCGTTCCAGGTATTCGGGGCGGAACAGGCCGCGTTCCTTGGCGGCGGGCGCGTTCAGCGCCTCGCGCACCAACTCCAGATAGGGGCCGGACAGGTGCCTGATGGCCGGGACGGGGAAATAGCCCTTCGTACGGTCGATGACCTCGTCCGGGACGATCCCGCGTGCGGCGTCCTTCAGCACGCCCTTGCCGCCGGAGGCCAGCTTGAGATGGGGCGGGCACGCGGCGGCCAGTTCCACCAGGTCGTGGTCCAGGAACGGGGTGCGGCCCTCCAGTCCCCACGCCATCGTCATGTTGTCCACGCGCTTTACGGGGTCGTCCACCAGCATGACGGTGCTGTCGATGCGCAACGCCGCGTCCACGGCCGTATCGGCGCCCGGCATGGCGAAATGCTCGCGAACGAAGTCGCACGCCGCGTCGTGGTCGAGCAGATAGGGCTCCCTCAGGATCTGGGCCAGTTCCCCATAGGAGCGGTCGAAGAACACGGACGCGTACGCGTTCACGGCGCCGCCCCGGGAAACCCCGGCCAGCGGCGGATACCAGTCGTACCCCGCGAAGACCTCGTCCGCGCCCTGCCCCGACTGCACCACCTTGACGTGCTGGGACACCTCCTGCGACAGCAGGTAGAACGCGACCACGTCGTGGCTGACCATCGGCTCGCTCATCGCGCCGATCGCGCCGCTCAGGGCGGGCACGAGCCGCGCGTCGTCGATGCGGATCTGGTGGTGGTCGGTGCCGAACCGCTCCGCGATCAGGTCCGAGTAGACGAACTCGTCGCCCGACTCGCCCCCGGCCGGCTGGAACCCGATGCTGAACGTGCTGAGCCCGCGCTGCCCCGCCTCGGCCAGCAGCGCGACGATGAAGCTGGAGTCCAGCCCGCCCGACAGCAGCACGCCGACCGGGACGTCGGCGACCATCCGCCGGTCGACGGCCGTGCGCAGGCCCTCCCGTACGGCGGCCGTCCACTCGTCCTTCTCCATGCGCACGCCGCGCGTGAAGTCGGGCCGCCAGTACACGCGGTCCTCGGTGCGCCCGCCCGGCCGGATGACGCGCACCGTCGCCGGGGGCAGCTTCTCGACGCCCTTCAGGATCGTGCGCGGCGGCGGCACGATCGAGTGGAACGACATGTAGTGGTGCAGCGCGACCAGGTCCAGGCCGGTGTCCACGCCGCCCCCGGCCAGCAGGGCGGGCAGCGTGGAGGCGAAGCGGACGCGGGACGCGTCGCGCGTCACGTACAGCGGCTTGATGCCGAGCCGGTCGCGCCCCAGCACGACCACGCCGGAGTCCCGCTCGACCAGCGCGAACGCGAACATCCCCTTGAAGTGGTCGACGCAGTCGAGCCCCCACCGGTGGTAGGCCTTCAGCAGCACCTCGGTGTCGGAGGTGGAGAAGAACCGGTACCCCTCCCCGCGCAGCGTCTCCCGCAGCTCGCGGTAGTTGTAGAGGCAGCCGTTGAAGACGCCGGTGACCCCGGCGTCGTCGTCCACCATGGGCTGGGCGCCCGCGTCCGACAAGTCGATGATCTTCAGCCGCCGGTGCCCGAGCGCGACGGGCCCGGCCGACCAGAGCCCCGACCCGTCCGGGCCGCGCGGCTCCAGCGCGGCGGTCATCCGCCCGACCGCCTCCGCGTCGGCGGCCCCGCCGTCCAGCCGCACCTCGCCACTGAGCCCGCACATCGCCTTCTCTCCCCTCTCAGCGCATCAACCAGGTGTCCTTGGAGCCCCCGCCGCGCGAGGAGTTGACGACCCGGCTGCCCTCCGGCGCCACGCGCGTCATCGCGACCTGGAGGACCTCCGGCTCGGGGCACAGCGCCACGAACGCCCGCAGGTCCACCGCGCGGGGGCGCAGCCGGCCGTCCACGAACGTCGGGTGCGTGGAGAGCCGGACGGTCTCCTGCGCGATCCAGCCCGCCGGCTCGGCCAGGATCTTCTCCCGGGCCTCGGCCAGCTCGGCCTTGGAGGCGTCCGGCCCGATCAGCACCCCGTTGCCGCCGTAGCCGTCCACCGGCTTGACCACCAGCTCCGCCAGCCGCTCCAGGGCCTGCTCGCGCTGCTCGGGGTCGCGGCACAGGTAGGTGGGGACGTTGTCGATCAGCGGCCGCTCGCCGAGATAGTACTCGATGAGCTTGGGGACGAAGGCGTACAGCGCCTTGTCGTCCCCGACGCCGTTGCCCGGCGCGTTGGCCAGGCGCAGCGTCCCGCGTTCGAGCGCGGCCCGCAGGCCGGGGCCGAGCGGCCGCTTGTCCTCCCCGACCGCGCCGAACAGCTCGTCCTCGTCGATGCGCCGGTAGATGACCTCGATCCGGCGGCCGCCCGCCCACACGCCCGACCGGTCCACCCGCAGCTGACCCGGCGTGAGCAGCGGGACGCCCATCTCGCGCGCCAGCAGCCGGTGCTCGAAGAAGGCCGAGTCCGACTCGCCCGCCGTGACGAGCGCGAGCCCCTCGGCACCGCCGCCGAGCGCCTCGCGCAGCGTGTTCACCGCCCGCACGGGGCCGGGCGTGGGCACGGCGCGGACCAGCTCGGGCAGCACGCGCGCGGAGAGCCACCGGTTGGCCAGCGCGTACCCGATGCCCGAGGGCACGCGGAGGTTGTCCTCCAGGACGGCCCAGCGCCCGGCCCCGTCCCGCACCAGGTCGATCCCCGCGACGGCGATCCGCACCGCGGACCGGGGCACGAAGCGCCCGTCGACCTTCATGCCGGGCGAGCCGTCCACGGCCCAGGCGGGCACCACGCCGTCCAGCACGGCCTCCTTGGCGCCGTAGGCGTCGTGCAGGAACGCCTCCAGCGCCCGCACGCGCTGCACCAGCCCGGCCTGCAGGGGCGTCCAGTCCTCGGCGGCCAGGATGCGGGGGATGACGTCGACCGGGAAGAGCCGGTCCTCCTCCCCCTCCACCTGGAAGGTCATGCCGAGCCGGCGCTGGACCTCGTCCCGGCGCCGCTCGCGTTCGAGGACGCCCTCGCGCCCCATGCGGTCCAGGGCGTTCATCAGCAGGCCGTAGGGGCCGCGGGCGCTGCCGTCGAAGACGACGGCCTCGTCGACCTCCGCGTCGTAGCCGCGCAGCATCTGGTTGACCTGCGGGCGCGCGGGCACGTCTCCGGTCGCCCACCCGGTGTCGGCCTGGGTCTCGGCCAGCAGCAGCTCGGTGACGCGACCGACCCCGCCCTCGGCGAAGGCGGCGCGCTGCCGGGCGGCGGACCCGCCGCCGCGCAGCGTCTCGTCGGCCAGCTCGGAGACCAGCTCCCAGTCGCCGAACCGCTCCAGGGCGGGCCGCAGCCCGTCCAGCAGCCCGCGCAGGTGGTCGGTGGCGGGCACCGGGGCGCCGTCGCCGCCGACCAGCTCGCCCCCGAGGCCGGACCGGGCCGCCCGCCAGGTCATCGCCCGCACCATCTCGGGCCGGACCCGCGGCGCGGGCCTTCCCGCCCGCACGTCCTCCAGCTCCTCGACCACCATGGCGCGGAACAGCCCCGCCAGCAGCACCACGTCGGTCACCCGCGGGCACGCGTCGCAGATGCGCAGCTCGACCGTGGGCAGGTGCGCCGAGGGCCGCACGTCGTAATAGATCATTCCGGGGTCGGAGATGACCCCCGACCGCACCAGGCCGGCCACGGCCCGGTCGTACTCGGCGGCGGACCCGTACTCCCCGAAGGGCCCGGCGGTGGGCCAGCGCGACCAGACCAGCGACCGGTAGCTGGCGTACCCGCTGTCGGTCCCCAGCCAGTAGGGCGAGCTGGCCGACAGCGCCAGCAGCGCGGGCAGCCGCGGCCCCAGCCGGTGCGCGACGGCGACCGCGAGATCGCGGTCGCCCACGTCGACGTGCACCTGCGCGCCGCAGATCAGCTGCTCGCGCGCCAGGTCCTGGTACTCCTCCAGCATGTTCTCGTAGCGGGGGTCGGGCGTGACCTTGAGCGCGTCCAGGTCCGCCACGGGCACGGTCCCCGCCGCCACCAGGCCGAGCCCGAGCGGCTCGGCGGCCGCGACCACCCCGCGCCGCAGGGCCGCCAGGTCCTCGGCCAGGTCGATCAGCCGCACGAACGGCCGGCTGTTGGTCTCCACGACCGAGCGCTGCAGCTCAGCGCCGAACCGGTCGGGAGGGAGCTGCTGCAGCAGGCTGTCGGCCCGCGGCAGCAGCCGATGCGTCTCCAGGTCCACGGTGTGGAATTCTTCTTCGACACCGACGGCCATCACTTCCGCACGGTCGCCCATCACGCGACCGTAGGTGCCCTTTGTTTCGCAGAAATATCACACGAAGCCGAAACTGTTTCGCCTACCAGGCGCGCGAGACTGTCAGGGTGATGCTTGAGGACGACGGGAAGCTGTACGAGCTGCAGGCTTTCTACGCGGTGCCCGACGACGCCTGGAGCGTGGAGCTGACCGACCTGACCGACGGCCGCCCGCTGGCGCACACGCTGATCCCGGACGAGGACCCCGGCCGCCCCTGCCAGGTGCGCACGCTGGAGCCCGGGATACCGCTGGAGGTGCTGCGGCACTACCTGGTGACGGTGGCGGAGATGGGCGTGGTCGCGGGGCGGAGGCTGGAATGATGCCGAACATGAAGAAACCGGTCCTGCTGCTCCTGCTGCTCGCCACCGGCTGCAGCACGGCGACCGCCCCCACCGCCGCCCCCTCCATCTCGACCTCCCCGTTGAAGCTGCCGACGGAGGAGGCGCTGGCGCCGCGGTGCCAGCCGGGCATGGAGACGGCGGTGGGGAACGACCGGGCGAACGCGGCGATGGGCGTCCGGGCGATGGACCTGATCCTGCGCAACTGCGGGGACCGGCCCCTGACGCTGAACGGCTACCCGATCCTCACCCTGCTGGACGACCTGGAGCGCCCGCTCCCCGTCACGATCCGCAAGGGAACCCGCCAGATCAAGGACCCGGGCCCGCGCCCCGTCACGCTGAAGCCGAACGAGACCGCCCGGGTGGGCCTGTTCTGGCGGAACACCGTCACGAGGACCGACGTGCCCGCCTCCAACGCCCGCTACGTGGAGGTGGCGCCCCGCACGGGCATGGCCCCGGCCGTGGCGTGGATGACCGTCCCCATCGACCTGGGCAGCACCGACAGGCTGGAGATCACTGCGTGGTCTGGACGATCTGGATGAGGTTGCCGCAGGTGTCGTCGAAGACGGCGGTGACCACGGGCCCCTGCGCCAGCGGCTCCTGCACGAACCGGACGCCGAGCCCCTTGAGCCGCTCGAACTCGGCCTGGGCGTCGTCGACGGCGAACGAGGCGAGCGGGATGCCGTCGGCGATCAGGGCCTCGCGGTAGGGCTTGACCGCCGGGTGCCCGGCCGGCTCCAGCAGCAGCTCCACCTCCTCCTGCCCCGGCGCGGCGACCGTCAGCCAGGACGCCCCCTCCCCGAGCGGGATGTCGGTCTTCTTCACGAACCCGAGGACGTCGGTGTAGAACCGCAGCGCCTTGGCCTGGTCGTCCACGAAGACGCTGGTCACGTAGATCTTCATGCTTCCTCCTTGAGCCACCGCTCGCCGATCTGCCGAAGCGGCCCGGTGTCCAGATAGTGGAACTTGTAGCGGCCTTCCTTGCGCACGCTGACGAGCCCGGCCTCCTCCAGCACGGCGAGGTGCTGCGAGATGGCCTGCCGCGACGACGAGACGCCGTGCCGCATCGTCAGCCGCGTGCAGATCTCGAACAGGGTCTGCCCGTCCCGCTCGACGAGCTCGTCGAGGATGACGCGGCGCGTCGGGTCGGCCAACGCCTTGAAGAGATCTCCCACAGCCCCACCATAGGCAAGTAGCGGCTTGCCTTTCAACCCATGAGCTGGTCAATTCGCTGAGCCAGGCACTCCTCGGCCCATTCGACGTCCACGTCGAGATCGACCCAGACCCGGTCCCGCCGCCGGCCGCCCCAGACGGCCGCCCAGGAGAAGACCCCGGTCAGAAGGACCCGCCGCCGCGCGGGCGGCCGCACGGACAGAGCGAAAGCGACGGCGAAGCCGGCCCGCCCGGGCCCCTCCGCAACGGCCACCCGCCCCCGGAGCAGCATCCACTCCACGACCGACCCTTCGACCTGCCGGTCGAGCAGATCGGCGACCTGCTCCCGGACCGCCCCCGCGGGATCGTCCCCGACCCACCCCAGGGGGACGTCCTCCAGCGCGCCGAAATCGTCGCAAGGCGGCCCGTAGCGCTCGTTCCGCCGGTACTCCCCCGTCAGGGTGCCGTCATCGGCGACCTTCCACCCGCCCAGGACCGCGGCCGCCGGCACGAACCCGCCCGGATCGTCGACCCAGGCGGGATCGACCTCGTAGACCCACCCGCCGGGCCGGGCGGCGGCCGCCGCGACCAGCTCGTCCGGCGGCTCCCGCCGCTCCTCCGCGCCAACGCCCACCAAGCCCCCAACCCGACACCCGCCCGACAAAAGCCCGACGATACTGACACGCTAGGAAGGGACCCGGTCATGCAGTCGGCGACTGAGCTCCACGGCCCTGGGGCAGGATTCCGCGGCCCGCTCGGCCCCGTACCCGACGATCCCGAGCACCCGCCCGCCCCCCGTCCGAAAGACGATCATGCATGTGTCGGCAGCCGGATAGGAATCCTTGGCACCGGGCTCAAGGAAGGTGCGCATCCCCCAGGCACCGAGCCCGACAGGCGGCGGCCGAAAGTCCTGCAACCGCACCGTCCCACCTCCGGGAACGGTGACCTTCCGGCAGGCGGCCGACACGCGCCGCTTCATGGCGACGTCGATGTCCCCCTCGGAAAGACCCACCAGGAGCTGCGTACCGCTCTCGATGTCCGATTTGCGAAGCGTGATGGCGGCCGCGGGCGCGTCAGGCGTACGCCGGACATCAATCGTCTGCATATGGCTCTGGCACGCCTTGGGAGAGATCCAGGGACTCTCCATGACGCTGGCGTGGTCGAGCTCGCCGAGAGGCCCCGAATCGATGGGCTCACCGAACTGGATGGGGCCGTCGTCAAGCCGCGCCCCACGAAACTCACGGACCAGAGCCGCCCGCAGAACAGCGGCAGTAACACCCTGAGCCGTCACGGGCGGCGAGCGACTAGGAACCGGCACACTACTGGGCGCGGAAGCCCCTCGCCCCGCGTCCCCAGAGTCACACCCCACCGCGACCAGAACGACGAACGCACAAGCCACCACACCGCAGACCTTCACCAGAGGCCTCCCGGAAGGGACAGAGGTCCCGCGACCGTAACCCCTGCCCCACCCGCGGACAACCCCGACCGCAGCCCGCCCCACAAACGCCGAAGGCCCCTCGCGATGATCGCGAGGGGCCTTTGACCTGCTGTGCACCCGAAGGGATTCGAACCCCTAACCTTCTGATCCGTAGAAACTGGCAGTCGTGTGCCGTCCCCCGCGAACAGGGCTTTGGCGTTTGCGACAGTCCCTCAGAATCCCTGCCGGACCGCCAGGGTTGCTGTACTTCCGAGCTGTACGCGTGGGCTCTTAGCCGTCACTCAGAGGCAGCGTCTTCCGACCCTGACGGCTGGCCGTGATGCCGGTCGTACATCGTGGCGATCGCGGGTTGGATGCGCGTGAGCTGGTCCCGCCAGGCATCGGAGAACGCTGCTGCGTTCGCCGTGTCGTTGTCCAGCAAGAAACGCAGGTGCCGGATGCCGTGAAGCAGCACGTCGATGTACCTCGGGGCCGGCGCTTCCACGGGTGAATGCTCTGGGGGCTTGCCGACGGCATCGAACAGCTCCATGCCGATGGGCAGGGCGTTCGGCCACTCTTCGCGAACCAGGCCCGAGCAGTGGACGACAGCCATGTACGTCAGGTAGACCGCCGGACCATCCACCCGCCACGACGTGGAGTGCAGAAGATCAACTTTGTCGGACCCGCCGTGCTGGCTCAGGACGTACTCGACTTCCGCGTGAGGTTCGCTGTCCGCCGGGACAGGACCAGAGCGCCATGCGTCGCCATCACTCACCAGCCATAGCCCGACGCTGTCGGCAGCGACCGGCCAGACCTCTACGCGAACCGACATCGGCTCAAGCATCTTCTTGATCTCCTTCGGTCGTCTCCTGCCGCGCCTTCTTTGAACTCTGCATGAGCTGGCCAGCTCGGGCACGCGATACGCCGATTCGATCAGCGAGACCAGCGAGCGACAGCTTCTCGGCCTCAGCGATCCGCGCCGCAACGTGGGCGCGTTCGTCGGCAGCGGTCTCCACGAACTCCCGCAACATCTCCATGAGGGCCGACGCATGATCGAAGGTTCGCTGATCAGCCGGAAGCACCTGCAGAAGGTTCAGGACTTCCGCGTACGCCCGCCCAAGATCTTCGAGGGTGCTCTCGAAGAGACGTTCTTGAGCGTCGGTTTCATCGGCCATGGCCCCATCGTATCCCGCGCGTCTAGAGGGGGGTTGACACTGCCTAGGCCCCCCTTTACAGTTCTGTCTAGGCCCCCCTAGACGGACGGAAGTGGACGAAGACAAACCACCCGGAACACTTCCGGGCACAAAGAAGGACCCTGGCGGGCTGCCACCCGCCAGGGCCGGAGCATCGAACGTTTGGAGCCGTCACGATGCAGTTCTCAGTTTCGCATGCCCAGGTGGAGCCTGAAGCGGAGCCGTTGCGGTTCGGGTTTTCGATGAACGATCTGGAGCAGATCGCGTGGAAGGCCGTGGGGTGGGATCGCGCCACGCGCGGCATGGACCGCTCGGACCGGTACGAGACGGCCTGGTTTGCGGTGGTGGACCGGTTGTACTCCGCGCCCGAACCGGTGGAGCGCGGCGAGCTGCTCAGCGCCGCTATCCACGCGCTGTTGGCGATGAACAGCGACGACGTGCGCACCCGTGGATTCAATCAGCGGGTCGGTAAAACCGCCGGTCCGCATAGCGCGCCGCAGTTCGCCCGGTACTGGCTGGGCACGCGGCAGGCCACAACCGAGCCGGCGTTCGTGGTGAACCTGATCGACCGCATGGCGCTGCGGCAGGTCTTCGCCTGTCTGACCCCGCCGCAGCGTGCGGCGCTGCTGGCGCTGGCGCTGCACCAGGACTACGCGCGGGCCGCCGAGTCGCTCGGTCTGAGCGGGTCGGCGTTCACCTCGCGGCTGGAGCGGGCGCGCGAGAGGTTTCTGACGCTGTGGCACGAACACGAGACGCCCGCAGCGCGCCGGCTGGACAAGCGCCTGGGCCGACGGGAGTTGCGGCCGAATGTTGCCGCTGTGCTGTCCGTCGAGCAGCTCCCCCACGTGCTTCTGCCCGATGCCCGCCTGGTGTTCGCCCGCGTGCAGGCCGAACGGATGCACAGCGCGGTGTTGTTGGCCCGGCTGGCTTCGCTGCGTCCGCACCTGTACGGCACATGGGACCAGTCAGATCTGGGCCAGGCCCTGCGGCTGTGCAACGTGCCCCCGGCCGAGACGATGGTGATCGACGGTGTCGCCCGCTCGGCCTACCGTCGTGCGGGCATCGCCCAGGCCGCTCCCGTTCCCGAGCCGGTTGAGGCCGAGCCGTGCGACATCATCCTGGCCGCTTGGCTGGACAGCCAGCGTCCCGATCCCGACGCTGACCCGCACGCGGTTATGCGGCGTCTGGTCGCCCAGGCGGGCCCGGCCGGTATCAGCCCCCGGCTGCTGACCGAGCGGTTGCACGGGCGGGCATCGCTGCGGCGCGTCATGGACTGGCTGCGCGAGGACGTCCAGTCCGGCGCGGTCGCCCGCATCGGCCGGGGCAGCTACGCCGCCCCGCAGCACGCCACCCGCCGGCTGGCCGCCGAACCCATCCGCGAACTGGCGCCCGACCACCCGCGCGCCGTCATGCTGCGCCTGATCACCCAGGCCGGTCCTGACGGCATCACCACCGGCGAACTGGCCGATCGCACCGGCGCGAACCGCTCCTGCCTGGCCCGCTGGCTGCGCGAGGAACTGCGGACCGGCACCGTCGTCAAGATCCGACACGGCGCCTACGCCTACGCCGCCACCGAACCCGCCACGCCCCAGAGCGCCATCGCTGTAGCGGTCGCGTGACCTGCCCCGTGCATTCCGCCAGGAAGGATCTTGTCTTGGCTGACACCCCAGCCCCCACCCCGAACCCGCCCGACGACATGGCCGCGCGGCTGACCCAGGTCTGGCCGAAGGTCCGCCACCCCGGCTCACCACCCGACACCGCCCCCGAACCGTCCGCGGTGAATGTCCCCGAGCAGCTCCCCCCGCCGGTGCCGGCGCCGGTGGTGCCCGCGACGCGCGGTGCGGCGCTGTTGGACGAGCTGCACGCCGCGCTGTGCCGGTACGTGATCCTGCCGACCGCCGAGGCCGCTGACGCGGTGGTGCTGTGGATCGCCGCCACCCACGCCCAGCCCGCGTGGGAGATCGCCACGCGGCTAGTCATCTCGGCCCCGGAGAAGCGGTGCGGCAAGTCCCGGCTGCTGGATGTGATCGAGGCGACCTGCCACGCGCCGCTGATCACCGTCAACATCTCCCCGGCCGCGCTGGTGCGCAGCATCACCGCCAACCCGCCCACGCTGCTGCTGGACGAGGCCGACACCGTGTTCGGCCCGAAAGCCGCCGACAAGCACGAGGACCTGCGCGGCATCCTCAACGCCGGACACCAGCGCAACCGCCCCTACATCCGGTGGGACGCCGCCGCGCGCGCCAACGAACTGTGCCTGACCTTCGCCATGGCCGCCCTCGCGGGGATCGGGACGATGCCCGACACCATCGCCGACCGCGCCGTCATCATCGCCATGCGCCGCCGCGCCCCCGGTGAGCGCGTGGAGCCCTTCCGCACCCGCCGCGACGCCCCGCCGCTGACCAAACTGCGCCAGCGGCTGGCCAAGTGGACCACCGGCGAGATCGAAGCGCTCGCAGGGGCCCGCCCGGACATGCCGGTCGAAGACCGCGCGGCCGACAACTGGGAACCCCTAATCGCCATCGCCGACGCGGCCGGCGGCACCTGGCCCGCCCGCGCCCGCACCGCGTGCCTGGCCCTGACCACCAACGCGACCACCGACAACTCCGCAGGCGTGCGGTTGCTGGCCGACCTGCGCGCGGTGTTCGCCGACGCCGGAGACCCCGAAGGGCTGCACGGAACGTTCATCCTGGCCCGGCTGTGCGAGATCGAGGAAGCCCCGTGGGCCGACTGGTACGGCAAGCCGTTCACCGCGCGCGACCTGGCCAAGCTTTTGAAGCCCTACGACGTGGCATCGGTGGACGTCAAAGTCGACGGCACCAACCGCAAGGGCTACCGGCGTGAACACCTGGCCGACGCCTGGCGACGCTACCTGCCCGCTGTTCACCCCGACGCGCAGGGGGCAAGCGCTACTTCCGCTACCTGCGCTACCGCCCAGGTCAGCGACCTTGATCGGGTAGCGGGTAGCGGAAGCCAAACGCTACCCGCTACCCGATCACCCGTCCTGACCAGCCAGGTAGCGGAAGTAGCGGAAGTAGCGGACAACCCCCACTCAACCGATTCCGACGCTCCTGCGTACCCGTCCCCGGCCGCTGGCGTGAACACGCCACTGAACGCGGTGAACGCTCCCGTGAACGCGGTGAACGATCCCGCCCAGGGCGTGAACATCCCCGTTCACGCCGTGAACACCACCGCCGACGCGACCACCGGCGGCACGGCGTGCGCGTCCTGCGGGCACCCGATGCGGGCGATCGAGCCCGGCCAGACCACCCACCCCATGTGCAGCCCGGAGGACACCCCATGACCGCCGCTGGTACCGCCTGGCGCGACCAGGCCGACGCCGCCGTCCGCCACGCCCGCCGCCTGGTAGACGACATGGCTGCCCGCGCCGGAGCCCAGCCCGCCGTCACCGGCGACCCGTGGCTGCGCGAGCGCCTGACCGGCCTGCTGCTGGCCTTGGTGACCGGCACCGCCAAGCTGTGCCCGCACCTGACCCGAGCGCCCGCCGTCGCCCACGCCGCGCTGTGGGCCCCCGGCCACCTGGTGTGCACCAGGTGCATCCCCCGGTTGCACCCCGACCCGGCCGAAGACCACACCTGCGACCGGTGCCGCCGCCCCGCCGACGCCATCGGATCGGCCGCCCTTCACGCCGGACCGCTGGTGATCGTGTTCGGGCTCTGCCCGCCCTGCGCACGCCACCTCCACACCCCCGACACCACCGCCAAAGACCACGCTACGTAACCAAAACCCCCAAGCAGCCGCACGCCGAACTGTCCGGCGAACTGTCCGCCGAACTGTCCGACCCGGCCCCAACGCGCGCGCGTGGACGCGAGCACACCCCTGCGCCGGACAGTTGGACAGTTCGCGCCAAACAGTTCACCGGACAGTTCACCGAACCGCCCGCCGCTCACCGACCGTCACCGCACCCCCCGGCCGGCAACCGCCCCCCGTCGCAAAGGAGCCCGCCATCATGACCACCCCCGACCCTGCGCCCGAGCTGCGTGCCCTGCTGGCCCAGGCCGCGCGGCTGGTGGCCGACCTCGACACCCAGCACCACCGCGAACAGGAAGCCTTCGCCGACGGCTACCGGCTCGGCTACACCGCCGGACACCAAATCGGCCACGCCCACGGCCAGCAGCAGGCCGAACGCGAAGCCGCCGCCGACTGGGCGTACCTGGCCGCCCGCGTCCGCGCCCAGGCCAGCCGCCCCAGCCACGCCGAACTGGAGACCCGCCGCTACCCCGGCCACACCCCCGAACGGCTCCGCCAGCTCCGCCGCGACGGCGCCCCGAGCTACCAGAAGGGAGCGCGCCCGGCATGACCACTGACTTCGACCCCGCGGCCTACCTGAACGCCATGTCCGCCTGGTTCGCCGAACTGGGCAAGGCCATGGCCCGCTACTCCCGAGCCATCGAACAACACCACCTGCCCGAGCAGTGCGGCCACATCCTGCGCCCCGATGTCGAAACGCTGCTGGAGTCGCTCAGCGACGCCGAAGACGCCGCGCTCGACATCGCCGCCCTCCTCAACCCCGGCGACCATCCCTCCAACTCGCCCACCCGGCTACCCGGCTACCCGACCGCGCCCACACCGCGCACCGAACCGTCGCGTCCGTCGCCAACAGACGCGACGCGTCGGACGGGGCCACAGGCGACGGCTCTACCGGCCGGACCGGTCGCCAAGATCCCGCCCGCTGCTCGGGACCGGATGCTGAACCTGCTGACCCAGCGCGGCCCCGCCGGAGCCCGCCGCGACGAACTGGTGACCGCCGGCGGAAAGTCGGTCGCCACCGTCGCCAAGTGGCTGACCGCTCTGCGCGAGCACGGGTTCATCACGGTGTCCGGAGCCACCCGCGCCGCCCGCTACTACCTCCCCCAGCACGCCCCCACTCACCACGATCCGTGACCGCCGCAACTGGACCACTTGTCTCGTCCACTCGTCTTGGCTACTGGCTCATTCCGCCCCCTATAAGGCACGAGCGCGAGCCAAAACCCGAGACGAGACAAGACGAATCAGCCCAGCCAAATCGTCACGCTCCGCAGCCAAAACGGGGTCCGGCGCACCACCGACCAAAGCGCCGCGCCGGGCCCCACCCCCTTCAAAGGAGGCACCCCATCATGGCAACCCCCGTCCCGGAAGTCCCGCCGTCCATGCGACTGTTCACCGTCCCCGAGGTCATGAAACTGCTCAACCTCGGCCGCAACTCGGTGTTCGACGAGATCCGCACCGGACGCCTGAAGTCGGTCACCGTCGGCCGCTCCCGCCGCATCCGAGGAACCGCCATCCAGACGTACCTCGATCTGCTGGAGCAGGAGGCCGCCTAATGTCCAAGACCGCTCTCGCCCCCCCCCGGAAGAGCCCGACGACTCCGAGAACTCCCAGGGAGCTGCCCGGCGCTCCAAGGGGCGTAAGCGCGCCAACGGAGAAGGGTCGATCTTCCCCTACCGCAACGGCTACGCCGCCTACGTCTGGGTTACCACCCCAGCCGGCCAGCGCCGGAAGAAGTGGGTCTACGGCAAGACGCGCGACGACGTTCACGACAAGTACGTCACGCTGCTCAACGAGGCCAAACAACGCCCCATCCCTACGAGGGTGCCGACCGTCACCGAGTACCTGGCGTACTGGCTCGCGGAGGTGGTGAAGCCCAACCGCGAGCCCAACACCTACTCCCACTACGAGCTGATGGCACGGCTGCACATCATTCCCGGAGTGGGCAAGAAACGGCTAGACCGGCTGACCGTGCGGGACGTTCAGACCTGGCTCAACAAGCTGCCGAGCACCTGCCAGTGCTGCGCCCAGGGCAAGGACACCGCGCGGCCCGAAGTCCACCACGACCCAAGCAAGCAGCGCCGTTGCTGCGCCGTTGGGAAGTGCTGCCAGGACTACCCGAGCCGCCGCACCATCACGGCCGCCCGCAACGCACTGCGCGCCGCGATCAACCACGCCCGGAAAGAGGAGATCCTGACCCGCAACGTCGCCTCCCTGGCGACGATCCCGACGGCGCGCAAGCGCACCCGCAAAGCATCGACCTGGACCGTGGAGGAGGCGCGGCAGTTCCTTCAGCGCACGCGAAACTCCGACGACCCGCTGTACGCCGCGTGGGCACTGATCCTGATCATGGGCCTGCGGAAGGGCGAGGTGTTCGGGCTGCGGTGGTCCGACATTGATTTCGAGGCTGAGGAGCTGACCGTTGCTTGGCAGCTTCAGCGGGTCGGCACAGAACTCATCCACAAGGAGCGCACCAAGACCGACGGATCGACGGACGTGCTCCCGCTGCCCGCCCTGTGCGTTGCGGCACTGCGCATCCGGAAGGCTCAGCAGGCCGCCGCCCGCCATGCCGCCGGGAAGGGGTGGCAGAAGAACGACCTGGTGTTCACCACCAAGACCGGCCGCGCCATCGAGCCGCGGAACGTCAACCGTGCGTTCGAGGCACGTTGCCGTACCGCTGGGGTGAAGGTGATCCGCGTCCACGACACGCGTCACACCTGCGGCAAGCTCTTGGCAGCTCTGGATGTCCACCCGCGTGTGGCGATGCAGATCCTCCGGCACAGCCGGATCAGCATCACGATGGAGATCTACACCGAGGTGCCTTCAGAGGTCACCAGAGCCGCCTTGAAGCGGCTCGGCGATCATCTGCACGGGCAGCAGACGACCCCGAACGAAGATCAGTAACTGACCTCATAGCTGTACTTCGTGGCTGTACGGGCAACGAAAAGGGCCGGTTCCGAGATCGGAACCGGCCCTTGACCTGCTGTGCACCCGAAGGGATTCGAACCCCTAACCTTCTGATCCGTAGTCAGATGCTCTATCCATTGAGCTACGGGTGCCCGCCCTGGGTCTGTGACCTGGGGCGTTGTTGCCGTTGAAGATTCTAGCAGCTCCGCCGGTGTCGGCCGGTGCGCTCGACTCCTCGTCGGCGACACCCACAAGCATAGGGCACGTGCGAGCGTGCTCGGACCGCGCCGGCCGCCGTGCCGCGCCGGAACGTTCCCTCCTGGGACGGAGCACCGCCGGTTCGGACTATGCTGTGGTTCGCACTTTGCCGGTGAGCACGCTGACCGGTAGCCTGTGCTGAGCCTGGAGGATTCGCCTAGTCCGGTCTATGGCGCCGCACTGCTAATGCGGTTTGGGTTTACCGCCCATCCGGGGTTCAAATCCCCGATCCTCCGCCTCTGACCTGCGGGGTTGCGTCACACGACGCAACCCCGCAGTGTCGTTTCAGGGGGCCGCGGGTCGGTACTTGATCGTTGCCGCCCGACGGCGCTCAGGAGCTTTTGGCTCCCCGGCTTTCGAAGAGGTCGAGCACGGCCTCGCGGAGTCGTTCCGGGCCCAGTTCGGGCAGGACCGCTGCCACGTGTTCGGCGCTCAGGGTGGCCAGCAGCATGTGTGCCGCGGCGTCCGGGTCGGGGTGACCGTTGAGCAGGATCGCCAGGTGTCGATGCCAGAAGCGGTACGCGCCTATTCGGTATCGCGCGCCCGGGGCGGCCGTTTCCGACATTCGCACTAGGTCCAGGTGCGGCAGCAAGTAGTCCAGGTAGGCGGCGGCGAACGCCGTCAGGCGTTCCCCGGGCGGCGCGTCGGGGCCAAGTGGCGGTGGGCCGGACAGGATCGCCTGCTGGAGGTCCCGTTCCCGTGCGTCCAGTAGAGCGGCGGCCAAGCCGGCCTTGTCGGTGAAGCGGCGGAACAGCGTGCCCTTGCCCACCCCCGCCGCCGTCGCGACCTGGTCCATCGAGACCGCCGCCACCCCCTTCTCCGCGAACAGCCGGGCCGCCGCGTCGAGGATCGCGGCGCGGTTGCGGGCGGCGTCGGCGCGCTCGCGCACCGGCGGCCGGAGCAACGACTCCAGGGGCGTGGACGAATCGGACTGCGGTCCGTTAAGCTTCTCGGGCATAAGCGGACTCTAGTCCGGAACTATGGGAGGTCTCCACATGACCACGCTCATCAGCCGCGCGGAGCTCAAGGAAGCGATCGACGCGGGCGCCGTCACCGTCGTGGACGCGCTCGGGGGCGAGTACTGGGCCAAGCAGCACCTGCCCGGCGCGGTCCCGCTCGCCCCCGGCGAGGTGGACGGCAGGGCCGCGGACGTCCTGCCCGACAAGGCGGCCGCCATCGTCACCTACTGCTCCAACCCCGCCTGCCCCAACAGCGGCCAGGTCGCCGACCGGCTCACCGCGCTCGGCTACACCGACGTCCGCAAGTACCGCGAGGGCATCGAGGACTGGGTGGGGGCGGGGCTGCCGACCGAATCAGCCTGACCTTCGGGGGCCGGTTCAGGATTCGAGGTGGTCCTCGTACACGGCGACCTTGTGGTTGATCAGGTCCAGGCAGCGGTGGAGTTCGTCGATCTGGGCCAGGACGGTCTCCCGGTGGGCGCGCAGCAGGGCCAGGCGGGCGGGTTCCGTCCCCTCCCGCCTGGCCAGCTCGGTGTAGCGGCGGATCTCCGGCAGCGGCATGCCGGACGCGCGCAGGACGACGCAGAGGTTCAGCCAGTGCACGTCCTCTTCCAGGTAGAGGCGGCGCCCGCCGGGACCGCGCCGGACGGGGTTGGCCAGCACGCCCTCCCGCTCGTAGAAGCGGAGGGTGTGCACGCTCAGTCCGGTGCGGGCCGCCACCTCGCCGATCGTCAGCGTCGCTCGCTCCTGCGTCACACGGGCCATTGTCCGGCTTGATCTAGAGTCGGGTCCAGCTCCTAGAGTGCGGCGCTGACGGAACCGCCGCGACGGGAGCAACGCTGTGCATTACAGAAGTCTGGGCCGCACCGGCATGGAGGTCAGCGTCCACTGCCTCGGGACCATGATGTTCGGCGCGGTCGGCAACCGCGACCACGACGACTGCGCGCGCATCGTGCACGCCGCCCTGGACGGCGGGATCAACTTCGTCGACACCGCCGACATGTACTCGGCCGGAGAGTCCGAGGAGATCGTCGGGAAGGCCCTGCGGGGCCGCCGCGACGACGTCGTCCTGGCGACCAAGGTGCACTTCCCGATGGGCGACGGGCCGAACCGCGGCGGCAACGGGCGGCGCTGGATCGTCCGGGCCGTCGAGGACAGCCTGCGGCGCCTGCGGACCGACTGGATCGACCTCTACCAGGTGCACCGGCCGGACCACACCGTGGACGTCGAGGAGACCCTGGCGGCGCTGACCGACCTCGTCCGGGCGGGGAAGATCCGGGCGTTCGGCTGCTCGACCTTCCCGGCCGAGCAGATCGTGGAGGCCCGGTACGTCGCCGAGCGGCGGGGGCTGCAGCGCTTCCGGACCGAGCAGCCGCCGTACTCGATCCTCGCCCGCGGCGTCGAGGCGTCGGTCCTGCCGGTCTGCCGGGACGCCGGCATGGGCGTGCTCACCTGGGGTCCGCTGGCCTCCGGGTTCCTGACCGGCCGCTACCGCAAGGGCCGGCCGGTCGACCTGACCACCGGGCGCGCCGCGCTCAACCCCGGCCGCTTCGACCCGGCGCTGCCGCTCACCGCCGCCAAGCTCGACGCGGTCGAGGAGCTGACGCGGATCGCGGAGTCCCTCGGCCGCACCCTGCCGGAGCTGGCGGTCGCGTTCCCCACCGCCCATCCGGCCGTCACCTCGGTCATCATCGGCCCGCGGACCATGGAGCAGCTCCGGTCCCTGCTGGAGGGCGCCGACCTGGTCCTGGACGACGAGACCCTCGACCGCATCGACGAGGTCGTCCCGCCGGGCGTCAACGTCTATCCGCCGGACGGCGCCTGGACCCACCCGGCGCTGAGCGACCTCGCGCAGCGCCGTCGCCCGGTCTCCGACCGCTCCGCCGCCTGACGGGCGCTCAGATCGCGTCGTACTCGACTTCCTCGTAGACCCGCGCCCACCAGGTCCCGACCTCGGGATAGGCGTCGGGGTCCTGCTGCCGAAGCCGGTCCCGTACAGCCATGCCGAAGGCTACGCGGGCGGCTTCGGCGGGGTCTTCCTCTTCGACGAACTCCACCCCGCCCAGCGGGTCGTTCCGGCCCAGCCGCCACAGCGGTCTGGACGCCGAGGTGACGCGGGTGAAGGGCGCGCCGCGGTCGCTGGGGCAGAACATGCCGTCGATCTCGGCGGGAAGCCCGTACCGCTGGGCGGCCTCCAGGGCCCGGCGCACCGGCTCAGGCCATCCTCCGGCGTCGGCGGCCGCCACTTCCGCACGCCCGACCGCGTTCCACGAGCCGGTCGCCGGCCACTGCGGCACGTAGGCCATGGACACTCCCGCCGCGCTCGGACGCCACGCCGGATGATCATAGTCGGGCGCCGTCAGGCCCCGGAGAGCTCCAGGGCGCACGGCGGCCGGCCGGGGCCGCTCTCGGTCCCCCGGTCGCGGCGGGCGCCGGGGCGGCGGGCCGCGGCCCGCTCCAGGGCGGACTCGATGGTGCTCACCTGGTCCGCCAGGAGGCCGATCGTCCGGATCAGTGGGTCGTCGGACGGGCCGGCCAGGGCCTGGGCGCGCTGGTAGGCGGTCTTCACTTCGCTCCAGCGGCGTTCCCGGACGGCGGCCATGATGCCGCGCAGCTCCGTCAGCCTCAGCAGGTCCGCCTCGGCGTCCGAGGGCCCGCCCGGGTGGTGGTCGTCGCTCATGATCCCCAGTTCGTCGTCGTTCACCGGTGGGATGATCCGCGCCGCCGGTTGGTTCGCGCCGCGACGGTAAAACCGCAGGTGGCAGGGGTTTGCGGGGGGAATGCGGCGGTTTGGTCAGCGGGCGGCGGCCCGTTCGATGGCCGACTCGATCGCGCCCACCCGGTCGGCCAGCAGGGCGATCGCTCCGACGGCGCGGGTCAGGGGGTCGTCGGACGGGCCGCCCAGGGCCTGGGCGCGCCGGTAGGCCGCCTTCACCTCGGACCAGCGTTCCCGCTGGGCGGCGGTCAGGGTGCCGCGCAGCTCGGCCAGCTTGAGCAGGTTCGCCTCCGCGTCACCGGTCAGGGTCTGGGCCTCGCCGAGGTAGTGGTCGTCGATCAGGGTCTCCAGCTCGGCGTCGTTCATGACCGGGACGATCCGTCCGGCCAGCTTGTTCATGTCGCGGTAGGAGCCCTGGAGCTTGAAGGGCGGTTCGGTGCGGGACTCGTCGGCCTGCGCGGCCGAGGCCATGTACGCGCGGTTCACCGCCAGGACGGTCTCTTGGACGCGCAGCAGCTTGCCCAGGACGGCCAGGGTCTCTTCCAGTTCCGTCCGGCTGTAGGGGTGGGACAGGTCCGCCGGGCGGACCGAGTCGTCGCCGGCCGCCATGCGCGCCAGCGGTTCGATGTCGGCCCGGTCGCGGGCGGTGAGGGGCGCGAGGACGGGGTTGGCCGCCAGCGCGTTCTCCATGTAGCTGAGGGCGAACAGGTCCTCGCGGCCGGACAGGACGTCGCCCAGGTTCCACACGTCGGCGCGGTTCGCGAGCATGTCCGGGACGCGGAAGCGGGTGCCCGACTCGGTGTACGGGTTGCCCGCCATGCAGACGGCGAAGCGCTTGCCGCGCAGGTCGTGCCCCTCGATGCGGCGCTGCGCGTCGCACAGGGGGATGAACTTCTGGAGGAGTTCGGGCGAGGTGTGCTGGATGTCGTCCAGGTAGAGCAGGACGTTGTCGCCCAGCTCGAAGGCCAGGTTGATCTTCTCGACCTCGCGGCGGGCCGTGGCGTTGGGCGCCCGGGCCGGGTCGAGGGAGACCACCTCGTGGCCCAGGGCGGGGCCGTCGATCTTGACCATCAGCAGGCCGAGGCGTTCGGCCGCGTACTCCAGCAGCGTCGTCTTGCCGTAGCCGGGCGGGGAGACCAGCAGGAGCAGGCCCATCTGGTCGGCGCCCGTGCCGAGCTGCCTGGCCAGGTTGTCGCCGATCAGCGGCAGGTACACCTCGTCGATCAGCCGGTTGCGGACGAAACCGTTCATGGCCTTCGGCCGGTACTCGGCCAGGCGTAGGCGTTCCTGCTCGGCGGCTATGAGGGCGTTGCGCTGCTTTTGGTAGGCGCGGAAGGCGGGGACGCGCTCGGCGGCGAAGCGGCCTACGCGGGTCAGTGTCTCGTCCAGGCGGAGGGGGAGCGTCGCGCCGGTGATGCGGGGGTGGGTGCCCAGGAGGCCGGTGACGGTCGTGGTGAGGTGCGCTTCGGACTCGTAGCGGGGGAACGTCTCTCCGCAGAGGGTGATCGCCACGGCTTCGGGGAGGTCCGCCGGGTCGCCGAACGCGCCCAGCCAGGCTTCGGCCAGCTGGCGGCGTGCCTCCAGGGTGTCCAGGGCTTCCAGGTCTCTGGTCAGGTCCTTGCCCTGCTGCTCCTCGAAATCGCGGATCAGGGCGCGGGCGGCGGAGCTCGTGACGAAGCCCGCGGGGGTGCTCGCCAGCTCCTCGACCAGGTATTCGGCTGCTTGACGGCCTGGGACGAGGTCGGCCAGTTCGTCTATCAGGGCGTCTACGGTGTTGCGGCCCAGTTCTTCGCGCGCGCGTACGAGGGACGTGGCTCGGGTGGTCCAGGCGGCGCGGGCTTCCTCGTCCGTTTTGAACGCCCAGAAGAGTTGGGCTGTGGCGCGGGCTTCGGCCGGGTAGCGCAGTAGGCCCGCTTCTTCGCGCAGGCGCAGGAGTTCGGCGAGGATTCTGGCGGCGTCGTGGTCGTGGACGCCTCGTTCGTAACCCTCGTCATAGCGGGTGGCCGCTGCCGCGCGGACTTTGGCCAGCAGGTCGTCGCCCAGGTTCGCATCGGGAAGTAGCGAGACCGCCAGGTATTCGGCCCGGTAGACGTCGGCGTCCTCGGACGGGAGCGGGTGCGTCCAGAACGGCTTCGTCGCTGCGAACGCCGGGTCTTGGACGGGCGACCGGTACGCCGTACCGGTGACCGTGAACGCGAGGCCGTCGCCGTCCGGTACGAGGGTCAGCTCGAACGGCCTGGTGTTCACCGTGAAACGGTGGCGGCCCAACCGGATCGTGTCGCCCTCGTACAGGTCGATCCGGTCGCGCAGGGCCCGGCCCGCTTCCTGGCGGGCCGCCTTGATCCGGCCCTCCAGCTCGTCGGCCCGCGTCTGGTCGCCCAGCTCGCGAAGCTCGGCGGCGACCGCGCGCAGCCGTCCCATCATCGCGTCGGCGGCGAAGAAGGTGTTGACCTCTTCGAGCGTCGCCAGCTCGGCCGCGCGCCGCCGCGCTCCGGACAGGATGCGGTCGGCCGAGTCGGTGAGCCGCTGCGCGCGGCGTTCCCGTTCGTCCAGCAGTGCTTGCTTGCGCGCCGCGAACGCCTCGTAGACGTCCGCGCGCTTGCTCTCCAGGTCGGCCAGGTAGTCCTCGAAGTCGGCGAAGCGCGACTCCAGGGACTCGATCTGCAGCAGGAGGCGGCCCAGGCGCTCGTCGCACCGCTCGGGGGTGCCGGCGGTGGACAGCGCGCCCGCGATCGCCTGGTCCAGCAGCGCGAACTCGGCCCCGAACGCGGCGCGGCCCTCGGTGTCGAGCAGGTCGCGGCGGCGGGCCGCCAGGACCGCCCGCGCCCGGTTGACGCCGCCCAGCACCTCGCCGACGTGCTCCAGGATCGCGGTGCGCACGGTCGCGTCGGCGATGTCGAGCGACCCGACGACCTCGGTGACGACCTCCAGGCCCTCGGCCTGCGCGTCCAGGCGGGCCGCGACGGGGTCGGCCCCGGCGGCGGAGGTGATCTCGGCGGCCTCGGCGGCGAGCCCGTCGATGCCCTCCCGGTGCGCGGCGAACGCCCTGGGGTCCCGGAGGAACTCCACCGCTCGGCGGCCCGTGTCGGCGAGGCCCGTGGCCAGGTCGTCGGCGAGCGCGTCGATGCGCGAGGTGTCGGCGTACCGGATCTCGCGCAGCGTCTCCACGCGGCCCTGCGCGCGCCGCAGCTCGGCCAGCAGCTCCACCCAGCCGTCCGCGCCGTCCGGTTCCTCCGCCGACGCGCGCCGCAGCAGCGACCCCACCGCGGCGGAGGTCTCGGCCACGGCGGTTTCGGCCTGCTCGGTCAGCGCGCGCATCTTGGCGTGCTCGTCCAGCACGAGAAGGGCGGTCTCGCGCACGAGGTCCAGCGGCTCGCGCAGGTCGCCCAGCTCGGGATCGCCGAGCCAGTGGTGCCGGTCGGCGGCCCGGACGCAGGCCGCGGCCAGCGCCTCGAACACCTCGCCGGACGGCTCGGTCTCGCGCGCCGTCCGCGTGACCGCCAGGCAGTCGGAGACGCCGCGCACCAGGTCGGCGTTGCCGATGCGGTGCAGCGGGCCGGTCCCCGCCGGGCGGGACGCGGCGTGCGCGTCCGACACGAACGGCGTGCGCCACACCTGGAGCGGGTGCGCGCGGCCCGGTTCGTCCCCCGGCGTGCGCAGCACCGCCAGCGTGCCGTCGTCGAACAGCGCGAACCCGTTGCAGGGGATCGGGTTGGCGACCTGCTCGCGGATGGTGTTGTAGGGCAGGAGGAGGAAGCGGCCGTCGGCCTGGGAGTGGAAGACGAACAGCACGTCCTCGCCGTTGGGCGAGCGCACCACCCGCTCGTACTCCAGCCCGGTGACGTCGGTGTCGAAGGTCTTGGCCGCGCCGGTGTCCAGGTAGTAGCCGCCGGGGAAGACGATGCCCCGGTCGTCGGGCAGGCGGCGGCAGCCCTGCGCGATGCCGTCGAGCCGCACGACCTCGCCGGTGCGGGTGTTGAGGACCAGGTGCCGCCAGGCGGTCTCGTTGTAGGGGCGGACGCGCAGCAGGACCAGCGCGCCGACGCGGGCGTGCAGCACGTCGGCGTCGGCGAGGCTCTGCAGCGGCTCGTCCACGGGCTCGCTGTAGACGCCGGACGCGGTCTCGGTGTCGTCGGCGGTCTTGACGGTGAGCGCGCCGCCGATCGTCGCGACGTACGCGGCCCCGCCGATCGCGATGTGCGGGAAACGGCCCGGCACGTGGTCGTCGCGGGTGGTCTCGGTCCAGGTGAAGTCGTGCGCGGGCGGGAAGACGTCGTCGCGCTCGCCCCGGTTGTCCTCGTAGGCGACGGTGCCGTCCGGCGCGGTCCGCCAGCGCAGCACCCGCACGTCGCTCAGCCGGGGCCCGGTCTGGAACACCGCCAGCAACCGCCCCTCCACCGGGCGCAGCCGCAGCAGCCGCGCCTCCCGGTAGTAGCGGTACAGCTCGGCGAAGTCGCGCCGGAACCCCGGATCGTCCAGCAGGCCCGGCAGCGCGCCGGGCTCGGCGGGGGCGAGGCCGTCGCCGGTGACGCGGTGCAGCGCGAACACGTCGCCGACCTCGGTCCCGGACGGTGCGTTCGCGCCGAACAGCAGCAGCCCGCCGACCGCCGCGAGGTCGCGCGGCACGGCGGGGCGCCCGGTGCGGACGGTCTCGGTGCCGGCCAGCCGCAGCTCGGTGCCGCCGAAGGTCTCCAGCCGCCGCGCGTTCAGCGCCTCGGCGCGCTCGGCCAGCTCGGCGGCGTGCCCGGCCAGCCGGGCGCGCAGCACCTCGTAGGTGCCCTGGTCCAGGCCGGTGTCGCTCACGCTTCACTCCTCGAAGAAGGGGGCGGCGGCGCCCCGAGGCCCCGGGGCGCCGCCGGCGGGCCGTCTAGTGGGCGACCGGGACGCCGTTGACCGGCGCGCCCAGCGGGGCGTCGGCGACGCCCAGCCGCCGCGCGTCGTCCAGCAGCTCCTGGAGCCGCCCGCTCTCCGGCCCGCCGTTCTTGATGAGCCGCAGCAGCAGCGCCGACAGGGTCAGGTCCCGCACGCCCGCGGTGTCGAGCGAGCCGAGCAGGCGGCCGAGGTCGTCGGTGAAACTGCCGCTCCCGTCCAGCCACGGGCCCGCGACGGACTGCGCGACCTGCGAGCTTTCGACGAACCTGTCCACCGACTTGCCCATCGACACCGCGCCGACCAGCCGGTCGAAGAACATGCCGTCGCCGCCGACGATGTCGATGTCGGCCTTCTCCAGCCCGGCGGCCAGCACCATCGCCTGCGCCTCGGCGACCTGCCGCTGGGTCTCCAGCCCGGCCAGGCGCACGTCCTTGTCGGCCTCCAGCCGCAGCCGGTACTCCTCGTGCTGGCGGGTGGCGTCGTCCAGCGCGGCCATCGCGGCGGCCTTGTCGGTCAGGCCCTCGGCCTCGGCCTTCAGCTTCTCGCGGATCGCGGCGGCCTCGGCCAGCGCGATCTCCTGCGCGGCGGCGGCGTTGGCGCGGCCGACCTTCTCGATGACCTCGGCGTCGCGCTCGCGGACCTGGACGTCGGCGAGTCCGGCGGCGGCGGTCTCGGCCTGCACGCCCTCGGCCAGCTTGCGCTTGGCCGCGGCGGTGAGCTCGGCGGCCTGCTCCTCGGCCTCGGCCAGCACCAGCCGCTCGCGCGCCCGGTGCTGCGCGGCGGCCTCGGCAGCCTCGGCCGCCTTGATGTCCTTGACCAGGTTCTCCTGCGCCTGCGCCTCGGCCCGGATGACGACGGCCTGCCGCTCGCGCTCGGCCTCCTCGGTGGCGCGCAGCCGCTTGATCTGCTCCTCCTGCTCGGCCACGGTCCGCTCGACCGCGATCCGCTCCCGGACCACCCCGGCGATCTCCCGCTTCTCGACCTCGACCTCCTTGCCGGCGGCGATGCGGCTCAGCTCGGTCTCGCGCTCGCGGGCGATGACCTCCAGCAGGCGGTCCTTCTCGATGCGCTCGCCCTCGATCGCGATGACGCGCTCGCGGTTCTTCTCGGCGACCGCGATCTCCCGGTTCTTGTTCTCCCGCTGTACGCCGAGCTGCTCCTCGGTGCGCAGGTGGGCGGTCTGCGCGCGCAGCCGCTCCTCGGCCTCCACCCGCGCGACCTCGGCCTCCTCGCGGGCCCGCACGGTCTCGATCTCGCGCCGCTGGCGCAGCTCGGCGTCGGCCTGGCGGCGCTCCAGCTCCAGGATGGCCTCGCGCGCCTCGACGTTCTGCCGGGTGATCTCCTTCTCCTCGGTGCGCGCGTGCTCGTTGGTGGCCACGTGCTGGATCGCGGTCAGCTCGGTGATCTTCCGGATGCCCTGGGCGTCCAGGATGTTGTCCCTGTCCAGCGAGCTCAGCGGCGTCTGCTCCAGGTGGTCGATCGCCGCGTCCTCCAGGCTGTAGCCGTTGAGGTCGGTGCCGATCACCTGGACGATGTGGTCGCGGAACTCGTCGCGCCGGGTGTAGAGGTCCTCGAAGTCCAGGTGCTTGCCGACGGTCTTCAGCGCCTCGGAGAACTTGGCCGCGAACAGCTCCTGCAGCGTCTCCTGGTTGCTGGCGCGCTCGGCGCCGATCGCCTGCGCCACCTTGATCACGTCCTCGACGGTCTTGTTGACCCGGACGAAGAAGGTGATGCGGATGTCGGCGCGGATGTTGTCGCGGCAGATCAGGCCGTCCCGGCCGGTGCGCCCGATCTCGATGGTCTTCACCGAGATGTCCATGACCTCGGCCTTGTGCAGCACCGGCAGCACCACCGCGCCGGTGAAGGTGACGTCCACCGTCCGCGTCTTGGAGATGATCAGGGCCTTGCCCTGCTCGACCTTGCGGAACAGCCGGGTCACGACCAGCACGAGGCCGAGCGCGACCAGCAGCCCGACCGCGATGAGCACGCCGATCCCTATGGTGAGGGCGTCCATGAGCACTCCCTGTCTGTGCGAAGGGGGGAAGGGGGCGACGCGGGGTCAGCGGCCCGGGCCGGGCGCCGTGCCGTACGGCATGACCAGGAACGCCTCTCCGGCCGCGTCGTAGTCGAAGATCAGAGCGGTCTCGCCGCGGGCGAAGGCGTCGCCGCCGGTCGCGCGCACCTGCACCACGGCGGTCGAGCCGTCGGCGGCGGCGACCTCGGCCTGCCCGAAGTCGGCCGTCACCCGGCCGGTGCGGATCACGCACGTCCGCCCCACGAAGTCGGCGCGCGTCGGCGCGGCGGTCTCGGGGAACGCCCGCCGCAGCGGCCGCACCAGCAACCGGGTGCCGAACCAGGCCCCGGCCAGGGCGAGCACCAGCACCGGGATCGCGAGCCAGGCGTGCGCGGCGCCGTCCGGCGACGCCGTGCCCACCAGGACCTCGCCCGCCAGGCTGAGGAACCACGCGAGCGCGACCAGCAGCGAGACCGCCACCGTCACCGGAACGCCGCCCAGGCCCGCGCCCGCCAGCAGGTCGCCGGGCCCGCCGCCCTCGCCGCCGACGCCGGCCCCTGTATCGGCGTCGGCGTCGAGGAGGTCGATCCCCAGCGCCCCGAGCAGCACCAGCGCCCAGTACCCGGTCACCACCAGCAAGGCGAAACTGAAAAGCACGGCCGGAAAGCCGAGTGAGGCATGCAGGAATTCACCCATGGCAACACGCTCTTCCCTGATGAATGGCAGCGGCCATCGCACCGGCGGCGGCGGGAATGGCCGCCCGGTGAATTAAGGGGTGGTGGTCACGGCGCGCGCCGGCGGGCGCGGCCGGAAACGGTCACGCGGTATCGGGAAAATCGTGTTCCAGGGGGGCGTGCACTGAAGCCGCACGAGAGACCGGTGCCATCGGGAACCCTTCGACCGGGGACGCGTCCGCATGACGCACCCACAATGCCGACCAGACTTCCCGGCTCACCTGAGGGGAATATTAGCGAACTATTTTCATGAGCGAAAGCCCTTTTGCGATCGCATCGGCTTCAGCCGTGCAGTGCCAGATAGGGCGCGAGGGCGAGCAGCACGACGATCAGGGCCTTTTTCAGGGTCCGGGTCGGGAGCCGCTGGGCGATCTTCCAGCCGAGCAGGACGCCGAGCAGTTCCGGCGCGCCGACGACCGCGGCCAGCGTCCAGTCGACCGAGCCGTGCACGAGGTAGCCCGCCGCGCCCGCGCTCGCGATGACGATCGACTGCGCCTGGGCGGCGGCCAGGGCCTCCAGCACGGGCAGGCCGAGCACGATCAGCAGCGGGACGGTGAGCATCGGGCCGCCGACGCCGACGATGCCCGCGACCAGCGCGACGCCTGCGCCCACCCCGGCCACCGGCAGCACGGACGGATGCGCGCGCGTCGCCGCCGCGCTCTGCCGCTCGCGCTGGTCGCGTCGTTCGCGGTGCCAGAGCAGCACCGCCGCGCCCGCCACCAGCGCCGCCAGCACCAGGCCGAAGGCCCGTTCGGAGACCGCGGTGTTGACCACCACGCCGACCGGCGTGCCGACCAGGGCGGCCGCGGACAGGACCAGCGCCGTGCGCCGGGTCCCGGGCTCGCGCAACTGGCCTGAGCGCGTGTAGGCGGCGGTGGCCAGCACCCCGGTCGCGATGTGGGTCACGATCGCGGTCCCGGCCACCTCGGCGGGCGACAGGTCCGTCAGCGTGAACAGCCCGACCGTGGGCAGCACCCCGCCCGGCCCCAGCGCGGTGATCCCGATGCCGCCGACCAGGCCGAACAGCGCGAGCACGATGAGCGTCGCCATCACGCGGCCCCCGGATCGCGGTGCAGCGTGGCGCGCAGCGTCATCCGGTCGGCGCGGATGCGGATCAGCTCCGCGTCCACCGCGCGCCCGTCGGACAGGCGGGTCAGGCGCTCCAGCGCGAACACCGCCGCACCGACCGGGACGCGCAGCAGCGCGGCGGTGCCGGGATCGGCCGTGACGGCGTGCACCGCGACCTCCGCGCGCCCCAGCAGCCGCCCCGTGGTCTCCTCGATCAGGCTGAACACGTCCCGGCCCGCCAGGTCGCCGGCCAGCACGCCCGCGCCCACGTCCGCGGTGAGGTAGCTCGTGTCCAGCGACAGCGGCTCCCCTCCAGCAGGCGCAGCCGCTCCAGGTGCACGCCGCCGGACTCCGCCGGGACCTCCAGGCGTTCGGCGAACGCGGCCGGGAGCTCGGCCACCGCCTCGGCCACCCGCACCTCGTTGACGACGGTGCCGTGGCCGACCAAAGCCTCGGCCAGGCCCGCCAGCCGGTCCAGGCCGTGCCCGTACTTGGGCGTCGCCACCGTGGTGCCCACGCCGCGCCGCCGCACGACCAGTCCCTCCCGGCGCAGCAGGTCCAGCGCCTCGCGCACGGCGTTGCGGGACGCGCCCAGCCGGCGGACGAGGTCGTGCTCGCCCGGCAGCGCGCCGCCGGGGAAGCGGCCGCTGGTGATCTGCTGGCGCAGCACGTCGGCGACCTGCCGGGCGCGTTCGGCGCGCGGGCTCGACGACACCGCCCGCGGGTTCGGTTCCATGGCGCGCACGCTATCCGCGTCCCGTTACGCCAGAGTTACGCCACCCCCGGCGACCTGCGGGAACGCCTGACCTGCGGGTTCGGGACGACTCGGGGGCGCTCCGCCACCCGATTGCCCGGGACACGGCGGGCCCGTAGGGTCGACCGCGTACGTGATCAAGGTCTGGAAGGGGGGTCGATGAATATGGCTGCCACCGGCCCTGTTCGGCATGCCCTCCTCCGGTCCGCGCGCCTTCCGTAGGGCGCGGGCCGGCCGTCCACGACCGAGAGAGATCCACGTGTCCTTCACGACCGACCGAACCGATCTGATCACCGACCGCCTCGTCCTGCGGACCTGGACCCCCGGCGAGGCCCGCGCCGCCACGGCCGGGACCCGCTCCCCGCGCTGGGCCGAGGACTTCCCCGCCGAGGGCGACCTCGTCATCGCGGGGCTGCTCGCCGCGAACCCCGACTGGCTGGGCGAGTACGGCCACCGGCAGATCATCGAGCGCGACGGCGGCCTGGTGGTCGGCTCGCTCGGGCTGTTCTGGCCGCCCTCCGGCGGCGAGCTCGAACTCGGCTACGGAGTGGTGGCGTCCCGGCGCGGCCGCGGCTACGCGACCGAGGCCGCCCGCGCCCTGACCGAGTTCGCGTTCACCGCGCCCGGCGTGCACACGGTGTTCGCCAATGTGGAGCTGTCCAACCCGCCTTCGGTGCGGGTGCTGGAGAAGGCCGGGTTCCGGCGGCGGAGCGCCGAAGGCGACCTGGCCCGGTTCCACGCGGTGGCCGCGGACCTGCGCTAGTCCCCGAGGGCGCGGGCGGGCGGCGGGGCCGTCGCCCGCCCGCGTCCGGCGGGTCAGGCCAGGAAGTCGAGCAGGCTGCGCGCCGTCTCCTCCGGCGCCTCCTCGGGGAGGAAGTGCCCGGAGCGGACCGGGTGGCCGCGCACGTCGTCCGCCCAGTCGCGCCACACCTCCAGCGGCCGGTACCAGGCGTCCACCGGGCCGCTGTCGCTCCACAGCACGAGGGTGGGGCAGGCGATGCGGCGGCGTCCCCGGTCGGCCTCGTCGTGCCGGAGGTCGAGCGTGGCGGCGGCGCGGTACTCCTCGCAGACGGCGTGGACGGTCGCGGGGTCGCCGAACTTGGCGACGTACTCGGCCTTGACCTCGGCCGGGAACGCGCCGGGGACGGCGGACCACGCGTCCAGCATGTGCTCCACGAAGACGTCGGGGGCGGCGGCGACCAACCGCTCGGGGACCGGCTCCGGCGCGGCCAGGAACGACCAGACCCAGTAGCCGAGGCTGAAGTCCTTGTCCGCGCGGCGGAACGCCTCCGCGGTCGGGACGATGTCGAGCACCGCCAGCCGCTCCACCGCCTCGGGACGGTCCAGCGCCATCCGGTAGGCGCAGCGCGCGCCCCGGTCGTGCCCGACCACGGCGAAGCGGTCGTGGCCCAGCTCCCGCATGACCTCGACCTGGTCGGCGGCGAGCGCGCGCATGCTGTACGGCGCGTGGTCGGGGGCGCTGGGAGGCGTGCCGCTGTCGCCGTACCCGCGCAGGTCGGTGGCGACGACGGTGTGGTGCTCGGCGAGGCTCGGCGCGACCCGGTGCCACATCAGGTGCGTCTCCGGGATGCCGTGCAGGAGCAGGACGGGCGGGCCGTGGCCGCCCCGGCGGCCGTGGATCGTGCTCCCGGCCGTGGCGATGTCGAACTCCTCGAAGCCCTCGTACATCCGGTCCTCCCTGCGCGGCTCGTCCAGGGTCCGTGCCCGGCGGAACCGCGTTGAAAGCGCGGGCGCGGCGGCATCGCGCGGGGCGGGGCCGCCGCTGAAGAGGCACGACGCGGCGCGATCAAGTCTCTGAAGCTTGGGTACGCTGGTCACAGGTGTGCCGGGAAGTCTGGTCGGCGATCCCGTCGTCGACCCTGGAGGTCCCATGACCAGCGCACCCGGCCGCCGCAAAGCCCTTTTCAGCCGGGGCTCGTGGCCCGAAGCCCGGCGGATCGGCGAGATCCTCCGCCAGGAGACCGTCGGCGGCGTGCTGCTGCTGATCGGGGCGGTCGTGGCCGTCGTGTGGGCGAACTCGCCCTGGTCCGGCCTGTACTCCTCGGTGCGCGACTTCACCGTCGGGCCGGCGGCGCTGCACCTGGACCTGCCGCTGTCGGCCTGGGCCGCGGACGGCCTGCTGGCGATCTTCTTCTTCGTGGCGGGGCTGGAGCTCAAGCGCGAGTTCGTGGCCGGGGACCTGCGCGACGTGCGGCGGGCGCTGGTGCCGGTGCTGGCGGCGGTGGGCGGCGTGGTCGTCCCCGCCCTGCTGTACGTCGCGGTGACGTGGGGCAGGCCGGGGGCCGCCGAGGGGTGGGCGATCCCCACCGCGACCGACATCGCGTTCGCGCTGGCGGTGCTGGCGGTGATCGGCCGCTTCCTGCCCTCGGCGCTGCGCACCTTCCTGCTGACGCTGGCGGTGGTGGACGACCTCATCGCCATCGTGATCATCGCGCTGTTCTACACGGCGAAGCTGTCGGTGCTGCCGCTGCTGGGCGCGCTGGTCCCGCTGGCGCTGTTCGCGCTGCTGGTGCAGCGGCGGGTGCGGAGCTGGTGGCTGCTGCTGCCGCTGGCCGCCGCCACCTGGGCGCTGGTGCACGCCTCGGGCGTGCACGCGACGGTCGCGGGCGTGCTGCTGGGCTTCATGGTCCCGGTGATCCGCAGCCGGCAGGCGGGCGGGCCGGAGGCCGGGCCGGGCCTCGCCGAGCACTTCGAGCACCGGTTCCGGCCGCTGTCGGCGGGGGTCGCGGTGCCGCTGTTCGCGCTGCTGTCGGCCGGGGTGTCGTTCGGCGGGCTGAGCGGGCTCGGCAAGGCGCTGGGCGACCCGATCGCGATCGGCGTGCTGGTGGGCCTGGTGGTGGGCAAGCCGCTGGGCATCATGGGCGCGACCTGGCTGGTGGCGCGCTTCACCCACGCCGACCTGGACGACGAGCTGTCGTGGGTGGACGTGCTGGGGCTCGGCCTGCTGGGCGGGATCGGCTTCACGGTGTCGCTGCTGATCGGCGAGCTGGCCTTCGGCGGCGACTCGGCCTCCGACGACCACGTCAAGATCGCCGTGCTGACGGCGTCGGTGGCGGCGACCGCGCTGGCCGCGATCGTGCTGCGTGCCCGCGACCGCGCCTACCGGCGCATCCACAAGGCCGAGTCGCTGGACCTCGACCACGACGGCGTGCCGGACGTCTACCAGGAGCGCTGAACGCGCGCCGCAGGCGTGCCGGTCCGCCGCCGACCAGGCGTGAAATTTTCAGTGAAAGGGACGTGCCACCGCACTCCACGCACCCTTTTCCGCACGTCGGAGCGGCCATGCCCGCTCGGCATGGGACCGAACGCCGTTCATCGCAGTAGTGCGCCCGCTCATCGAGCGGAGGGCATGAGCGGCTGCCGAAAGCCGCGAAGGCTACTAACTTCAACGTCGTCCGCCGCCGGGCTCCGACGCGGAACGTCCTTGACTGGGGGGTGAAGGGCGCGCCCGCGTCGTCGAGCCGCGGTCGGACGACGGGGGGAAAGAGGGGGCACGCGGCCGGCGTCCACACCGGCCGCGTGTACTCTCCCCGCTCCCTTCAGTCCAGCGCGGTGACGGCGGTACGGAGCCTGCGCAGGTCGCGGAGCCGCTGCTCGTAGGTCACCCCGACCCCCAGCACGAGCAGCCCGACGGCGGCCACGGGGACCCAGCCCGGCAGACCGGTCAGGAACTCCACGACCATCGGGGCCAGCACGTGCCCGGCGACCAGGACCAGGACCCCGCCGCCCAGCAGCAGGGGCGCCTGGAGCCGGACCCGGGCCCCCGCCAGGGTGACGGCCAGCGCGCCTCCGGCCAGCAGCAGGGGCCGGGGACCGTCCCCCGTCCAGGCGGCGGCCAGGCTGGGCAGCAGCGTCGCCGCCAGGGCGATGCCGTAGGCGTCCCACGACGACGGGGAGGGCCGCCGGGAACGCCGGACCAGGCCCACCACCAGCAGCACCAGCGAGACCGGCGCGCTGTAGACCTCGGGTGCCGTGACACCGGCCTGCGCGAGCCACACCCACCAAGCGGCCACGAGCAGTGCCGTACCGGCCCACCCCGCCTGCCGCCGGTCGCTCCGCAGCGCGGCGGCGAAGGCGATACCGCCGACAAGGGCCAGGGCAGGGCTCAGGAACTCCGGACGCCCGGCGGTCATGGCCACTCCGGCGACGGCCACAACTCCTGAGGCGGCCTCCGCCGGAACGCTGCGCGTCCACGCCGCGACGCCGACCCCTACGGCCGCCGCGCCCACGACACCGAACGCGGCCAGATGCAGGGGCATCGACGCCGTTCCCAACGTCGCGGCGAACCCGCCCAGCGAAACGACCAGGAAGGCGGCCGTCAGGGCGCGCAGTTCCCGGACGAGTTGGCAGTAGACGGCGGCCGCCACCGTCGTCGCCCCGAGCACGAAGTGGGCCTGGTCGGCCGGGACCGCCAGCACCGTCCAGCAGGCGACCGCTGCCGCAGTCGCGGCGGCCGACCGGAGCACCGCGCGGTCGCGCGCCGCCCAGATCCCGAGGGCGACGGCCAGCGGCAACCCGGCACCCGGATGCGGCAGCTCGATCACCACGGCCAGCGCGACGACCGGCGGCGCCAGCACCCGCAGGCTCAGCAGCAGCGCGCCTGCCGACATCCCCAGCACGACCGGCGCGGCGGGCAGCGCGCCCGGCAGCCCGTCCGCCGCGCCATGCCCCATCGGGGAGAGCACCCCGCCGAGGACGCCGGGCAGCACCCAGACGACGGCGACGGCGAACGCCGCCCCTGCCCCGGCCCCCGCCGTGCCCCTCAAGGCGTGGGGGAGCAGGCGCGTCCCGGCCAACACCAGCAACGCCGCCCCGGCGAGCCCGGCAACCTCCCAGCCCGAGGACAACGGCAGCGCGTCCGCGACCGCAATCGAGCACAGCAGCCCGCCGGCGATGCCCAGGACACGGTCCAGCCGCCAGCCCCACAGCAGCGCGACCCCGCCGGCCAGCAGCAGCGCGGGCGAAGCCCACGGGCCGGTCACCAGCAGGACCAGCGCGGCGACCGCACCGACCGCGCCGCACCCCAGCCCCGCGAAGGTGGCGACTCCACGCACCGCGCCCGTGGAGACCTCCCGGAGCCCGAGGTCGGTCACCGACACCGCCAGCGCGACCAGGGCCAGCGCCATCGGCGGCACGTCCAGCGCGATCACCGCCAGCAGCGGCGGCGCGTGCCCGAGCACCACGGCCACCGGCATGGGGAGCCGCAGCGGGGCGATCCGCGCGTAGCCCGTCCACGCCACGGCCAGAACGGCCGAGGCGCCGACCGCGTACCAGGCCCCGTCGAGCGCTCTGAGCCCGAACAGGTTCCCCGCGTGGGCGGCATAGAACTGCAACGCGCCCAGCACCAGCCCGACGGCGGCGAGCGTCTCGGCGGTGGCCCGCAGGCCGCGCCGCACCAGCGGCCATGCCACACCGAGCAGCACCGCCATGAGCGACACGAGGATCAGTGCCCGCGCCCCCATGCCGAGCGAGCCCCAGCTGATCACGGTGAACGCCAGCGCCGCGATCCCCAGCAGCGCCCCGCCCAGCACGAGCAGCGCGTTGCGCACCCCGAACCGCGACAGGTCCCGGGCCGCCCGCAATGGCATGGGCTCGTGGACCGGCGGGGCCACGAAGAAGGGCGCTTCCGGTGCGGGCTCGGCGTGCAGCCGGGCGAGCAGCCCTCTGCGGTGCCGGGTGAGCCGCAGGATCTCGACGTCCACCCGCCACAACTCCCGGGCCACCGGTCCGACGAGGACCGCTCCGCACCGGGGACAGGAGGACTCGAACGCCACGGACAGGGACGTCGCGCAAGAAGGGCAGGCAGGGCGCATGTACAGAGCCTCACCGCCGGGCCCGTCCGGCGGCATCCGCTCAAGTACTCAGTTCTCCTGAGCGCCGCGCGCCAGGACGGCCGGAGCGATGCGCCCGCTGTTCACGAGATCGGGAAGTTGAAGTAGGTCTCCGGGAACGGCTCGTTCTTCAGGGTGAAGTGCCACCATTCCTTGTCGTAATTGGAGAAGCCGTACTTTTCGAGGGTCCGCTTCAGGAGCAGTCGATTTTCACGAGCCGTTCCGGTGATGCGCTTATCGAGCGTGTGCGACCGGGTGTCGAAGCAGTCGTAGCCGGTGCCCATGTCCACGGAATTGTCGGGGAAGCGTTCGCCGTACGGTGCCGTGCACGGCGCCAAGGGCTCCCCGGGCACGTACGGGCGCTGCGCGCGGGCCGGGATTTCGACCAGCGTGAGGTCCACCGTGCCGCCCCTGCTGTGCCCGGAGCGCTTGGCGATGTAGCCGTCGGCGAAGAGGCGCCCCTTGTCCGCCGCCGGGTAGAACTCGCCCTTCATGCGCTGGTCGCCGAGCCGCCGCGACCAGCGGACGAAGTGGTTCACGGCGCGCTGCGGCCGGTAGCAGTCGTAGACCTTCAAGGTGTGGCCGGTGCGGAGGAACTCGCGCTGCGCCCTGCCCAGCGCGGCCGCCGCCCGGCGGGTGAGGAGGCATTTGGGCGCCCGGTAGCCGGAAATGGGGCGTCCCACGAAGTTATGGTGTGAAAAGTATCTGATGTCGTGCTGGATACCGGGGACGAACTCGCGCAGGTCCACGAAGTCCTGCGGCGGGGCGACGGGAAGCAGCAGCGGAAGTACGGCGGCGGACACGAGGTTCATCCGGTCTTCCTTTTTCCGGGAAGCGAGTCGTCGCCAAGCATAAAGAAATCCGAGCGCCCCGGTCGTCGAAGGCGGCGGGCCCCCTCGCCGCCGGATCAGTGCGCACGGCCGCGCCGGGCGGCTCTTCCGCACGCGCCATGCGTCCGTTCCCGCCGTGCGGGCGGCGTGTCCCCGGGGACGAGCCGGCAAGGCCCGCGCCGGTCCTCATGATCTTCTACTGCCCCGCGCTGTCCGTTTTCAGTACCCTCGCAGCGAGAAGGGGGGACCGTGCTGAACATCCGACCCCGCCAGAACGCCCGCCGCCTCCTCCGCCGCGTCGCCGACAGCGTCGCCGACCGTGGCGGGGGCCACCTCCGGGGCCACACCGCCGCCTGGGGCTACATCGGCGCCCTGGGCGCGGCCGAGGCCGCCTACGCGCTGCTCGACGAGGACCGCCGCGCCGCCGTCACCGCCTGGGCCAGCACCAACCTCGCCAACCTCGCCGACCACCCCGCCGGCTCGCTGGCCGCCTCCGCGCTCGTCCCCACCGAGTACCCGCTGCTCTGGCTCGCGCTCGCCGGGGCCGGGCTGGTGCCGGTCAACCGGCGGCTCGGCAGCGGGCGCACCGCCCTGCTGTTCGGGCTGACCCACGTGCTCGGCACCGCCGTCAGCCAGGGCATCGTCGCCTGGCGCCTGTCGGCGGGGCAGCTCCCCGAAACCGCGCGGCACCAGCTCGACACCGGGCCCTCGTTCGTCGTCGTGCCCGCCCTCGTGGTCGCGGTCGGGTGCGCGCCCTGGCGCTGGCGCGTCCCGGCGGCGCTCGGGCTGGCCGGAGTGCTGCCGTACATGTTCATCGGGCTGCGCGATCTCGACGTCGCCGCGGTCGGCCACACCGTGTCGATGGGCGTGGCCGTCCCGCTCTACCTGCTGCTGCGCGACCGCCCGCCGATGCGGGCCGGCGGCGCGGCGGTCGGCGGGGCACCGGCGCGCGGGGCACCGGCGGGCTGAGCCCGGCCCTATCGGCGCGCCACTCCCGCGTAGACGCCCAGAATCCCCGTGGACGCGTCGTCGGGCCGCCAGTCCTTCGCCCAGACCAGGCCCGGGTCGAGCAGCTCCAGGCCGTCGAAGAACGGCGCGACCCCGTCGAGCGGGCGCAGCGTCAGGTCCGCCGACGCGTTGCGCCGGTAGGCGCCGCGCGCCACCTCGGCCGACTCCGCCTCCAGGTCCGTGCCGTGCGACAGCACCAGGAAGCTCCCGGGCGGCAGCGCTTCCACCAGCCGCTTCACCAGCCCGTAGGGGTCCTCGGAGTCCTTGATGAAGTGCAGGACCGCCACCAGCAGCAGCGCGACCGGCTCGTCGGTCGCCAGCAGGTCGCGCACGGCGGCCTCGGCCAGGATGTCCTCCGGCCGGCGCAGGTCGCCGTGGATGACGGCGGTGCCCGGCGCGTCCAGCAGGGCGCGGGCGTGCACCGTGACCATGGGGTCGTTGTCCACGTAGACGGTCTGCGAGCCCGGCGCGGAGCGCTGGGCGACCTGGTGCACGTTGTCCTGCGTGGGCAGCCCGGAGCCGATGTCCAGGAAGCGCCGCACCCCGTGCTCGGCCGCCAGGCACCGGACGGCCCTGACCAGGAAGCGGCGGTTCTCCCGCAGCACCTCCCGCGTCTCGGGGAACGCCTTGATCATCATGTCGGCGACCGCGCGGTCGGCCTCGAAGTTGTCCTTGCCCCCGAGCAGGTGGTCGTAGACGCGGGCGGGGCTGGCCACCGCCGGGTCGATGCCCGGGGGCGCGGTGCCGTCGTCCATGCGGTGCCTTTCGCCGGGGACGCCCATCCGATCAAGGCCGGGCCCGCGGCGGCAACCGCAGCCGGAAACAACGCGCATTACGGCCGCGCCGCAATCCGGGCCCCGCCGCGGCGGGGCTCAGGTCGCGCGGCGCAGCACCCGCGGACGGACCCGGCCCAGGCCCTGGAGGGGGCGCGCCCGCAGCCCGGAGATGTCGTAGGCGTCCAGGTCGGCCAGCTCGGTCGCCAGCGTGCCGTCGATCAGGACGGTGCCGGGGCGCGCCGTCGCGGTGAGCCGGGCGGCCAGGTTGACCGGCGTGCCGAACACGTCGCCGTGCCGCAGGATCACCTCGCCGCTCGCCAGGCCGACCCGCACGCGCGGGAACTCGGGGTCCACCTCGCACCGCTCGGCGATCCGCAGCCCGATCTCGGCCGCCGCGACCGGCTCGGACGCCACGAACAGCACCTCGTCGCCCAGCGTCTTCACCACCCGGCCGCCCTCCTCGGCGACGGCCTCGGTGGCCAGGCTCTCGAAGCGCTCCACGAACGCGGCCAGCTCGTCGCCGTCCATCCGGCGGCTCATCCGCGTGAACGCCACCACGTCCGCGAACCCCACCGTCAGGTGCGCGACGCCCGCCGCGGGGTCGGCGGTCGCGGCGGCCGTCCCCGCGGCCGCGCGCAGGCCCGCCGCGGCGAGCTGGCGCCGCCAGCCGTGGATCATCAGGCGCTCGAAGGCGGGCTGCAGCTCCTGGGTGGCCGCGAGCGCCGCCAGCACCACGTCGGGCGTCACCGGCTGGTCGGCCGGGAACTGCTTGCTGAGCCGCTGCAGCCACACATCGCCCAGCCAGCTCGCCAGCCGCCCCATCGTCTGGCCGACCGCGCGCGACAGCTGGAGCACCATCTCCTCGTCCACGACATCGTGCGCCAGCAGCTCCTTGATCTCCAGGAGCGCGTTGACGTCGCCGTCGGTGAAGGCGGGCTCGTCGTCGGGCTGGGTGGGGAAGCCGAGCGCCTGCCAGATGCGCAGCGCGTACTCCTCCGACATCCCGGCCCGCTTCTCCACCTCCGCCCTGGTGTAACGGAGCGGGGCGCCGAGCAGGGCCTCCTCGATATCCTGGGACAACCGGGGATCCGCCATGGGCACCTCATATGCGACATCGGACGATGGCGCAATCGTGCCGAGTAAGATCCAACCGGTCAAGGAAGACGAGTCCGGCGGGCGGGGCATGGCCGAGTACCGAATCGACGAGCTGGCCCACGCGGGCGGCAGCACCGTGCGCAACATCCGCGCCTACCAGGACCGTGGCCTGCTGCCGCCGCCCCGGCTGGAGGGCCGGGTCGGCATCTACGACGACTCCCACCTGGCCCGGCTGCGCCTGATCGGCAAGCTGCTGGCGCGCGGCTACTCCTCGGTCATCATCAAGGACCTGCTGTCGGCCTGGGAGACCGGCAAGGACGTCAGCGACGTGCTGGGCCTGGAGAAGGTGCTGACCGACCCGTGGTCGGACGAGATCCCCGGCACCGTCACCGTCGAGGAGCTGGTCGCCACCTTCGGCGCCGGGCTGCCCGAGGAGGAGGTCGGGCCGATGCTGGAGCGCACCGTGGCGCTCGGCCTGATCGAGCCCGAGGCCGGCCACTACCGGGTGCCGAGTCCCCGGCTGCTGCACGTGGGGGCCGAGCTGGTCGCGGCCGGCATCCCGCTGGACGCGGTGCTGGACATCGCCCAGCAGATCCGCGACGACTGCGACGTGATCGCCGGGCGGTTCGTCAACCTGGTGCACGAGCACGTGTTCCGGCGGCTGGAGGGCGACACCGCGCCCACCGGCGAGGACGTCGGCGAGATCGCGGCGGTGGTGACGCGGATGCGGCCGCTGGTGAAGATGGTGGTGGACCCCTTCATCGCCCGCGCGATGGAGGTCCGGGTGCAGGCGGCGCTGGGCGCGCAGCTGGAGACCATCCGCGACCACCTGGCCGCCCGCAACTAGCTCACAGCAGCGACACGCCCCACTCCACCGTGACCTGGCGCTCGGTGCCGGTCTCGTCGGTGAAGGTCAGGGTGCCGCGGCCGGGCAGGTTCACCAGCGTGCTGCGCAGCCTGACCGTCACCGCGCCAGAGGCGTTCTCGGGCAGGTCGCCGGCGGTCTGCGACACCGTCAGCTGGTCGGTGGAGGAGGTGACCTTCCAGTCCACCGGGCCGCTGGCGGCGGTGAGGGTGAGCTGCCCGGTCTTGGTCCAGTCCAGCTTCACCTTGGCGGGCGCGACCTGGAGCACGCCGTGCCGCGGCGGGAGCGGGCTCCGGGACGGGGACGCCGGAGACTGAGGACCGGTCGGCGGGACGGCGGGCCGGGTCGACGAGGACGGGGCGCTGTGGCCGGGCCGCGACGAGCGCGGGTCGTTGAGCTGCGGGTTCAGCGGCGGCGCGCCGGAGCGGTCGGGGTGCCCCTGCGCCGCCCGCGGGTCGCCGCCGGAGGGGACGAGCGCGCCGGGGGACGGCGGGTCGCTCACCGCGGGGCGCGGCTTGGCGCCCGGCGGCCACAGCAGGGGCGGCGTGCCCGGCGGCGGCCCCATGACCATGACGGCGAGCAGCGCGGCGGCCAGCGCACCGGCCATGCCGCCGCCCGCGAACAGCCAGCGCCGGGTGGCGGGCGAGGGCACGTCCGGCTGCACCGGCATGCCCTCGGCGGTCAGCTTCCCGCCGCGCGCGACGATGTCGGCACGGTGGTCGGCCAGCTCGGGGTCGCCCGCGGTGTGCATGACGCGGTGCCGCAGCGCGGCGGGCAGGACCGGCGCGGGCGGCAGCGCGAGCAGCGCGGCGGCCTGGACGCGGCCGCGCCTGCGGCAGGCCGCGCATCCGGAGCGGTGGCGTTCCAGCTCCGGGCCGTCGAGCGCCTCCGGCCCCTGGGCGAGCCGCAGGGCGTCGGTGCCGGTCTCCGGCCCGGTACCGGCGTCCGAGTCCGCAGGGCGCGCGCCGAAACCGAGGGAGCGGGCGGCGGCGCCCGCGGGGCGGCCCACCGAGCGGCGCACGTTCAGCACCGCGACGGCGCGGCGGGAGAGGCCCGCGGGCTTGGCCGGGACGAGGTCGGCCTCCGCCGCCGCGGGGCGCTCCGCCTCCGGCGACGCGTGGGCGGCCGCGCAGCGGGCGGCGACGCGGGCCAGCTCGTCGGCGAGGGCGTCGCCCAGCAGGGCGTGGGTCTGGGCGGCCAGCGCGGCGGCGCGCCGGGACGACACGCCCAGCACGACCCCCACCTCGGGCGGGCGCAGGCCGTGCCGCGTCGTCAGCAGCAGCACCTCCTGGTCGACCGGGAGCAGCCGGGCCATCGCGCCGTCCAGCAGCGCGCGCAGCTCGGACGGCGGCGGGGTTTCGGTCCGGTCGAGCGCCGGGAGGGGGGAGAACTCGCCCTCGGGGTCCCAGTACGGGGCGTCGGCGCGGCCCCGGCGCAGCGCGCGCCGCCGCGCCCCGCCGTACAGCCAGGCGCGCAGCAGCAGGTGGTCGCGCATCCGGGGGGCGCGGCGGGCGGCGTCGATGAAGGTGTCGTGGACGATGTCGGCGGCCGTGCGCGGGTCGGCCGTGACCGACAGAGCGTAGTCGTACAGGGACTCGGCGTAGGCGTCGTAGAGGTGGCCCAGAGAACGGTCGTCACCGTCGTTCAACCCCAGGACCAACCGGCGGTCAGTCGCGGAGTCGAGGGGGGTCCACCTGGGCATATGCACTCCCCGCACCGGCGGGAGGGGGCCCGCCGGGTCGTCCGGACAATTCGGCCCACTCTGCATACACCCATGCGCACCGTCCTCACCACCGGGTCACCCGAAAAGGCCGGGAAGGGTGACCCGAAGGTGACGATCTTGTGTCAGCGCCAGTAGTGCAGCTTGGCGGTGCCCGCCACCGAGCCGGTGCCGGTGCCGTGCTGGATGACCTGGACGCGCAGCCGCCAGCCGGTCCCCACGGTGTCGGCCGGCACCGAGTACAGCAGCGCGCTCTCCTCGGCGGCGGTGGTGAAGTCCTGCACCGGCCCGGCGGTGTGGCGCGCGGTGTCGGCGGCGTCGACCTCCACCGAGCGGATCTGGCCGCGCGTCCCGGCGGGCAGGCCGCGCAGCGCGAGGCCCACCGTCAGCGCGTACCGGGCGGGCCCGTTGAGGATGCTGGGCCCGCCCTGGTCGAGGTGCTGGCCGGTGGCGTCGGCGTACTCCCGGTCCCAGAAGACCGTGGTCCACTCCCCCGGCGGCAGCGGCTGGGGCTTGGCGGTGCCCACCGAGACGTAGTCGGGCACGACGGCTCCTCTCAGTCCACGCGTTCCACGGCCAGCTCGCCCTCGTGGTACTGGCGGCGCAGGGTCAGCTTCGAGAACTTGCCGACGCTGGTCTTCGGCACGCTCTCGACGAACGCCCAGCGCTCGGGCAGCTGCCAGCGGGGCACGCGCTCGGCCAGGAACTCCTTGAGCCGCGCGGCCGACACCCGCGCGCCCGGCGCGAGCACGACCGAGGCGAGCGGGCGCTCCTGCCAGCGGTCGTCGGGGACGCCGACCACGGCGGCCTCCAGCACGTCGGGGTGGGCCATCAGGTGGTTCTCCAGCTCGACCGAGGAGATCCACTCGCCGCCGGACTTGATGACGTCCTTGGCCCGGTCGGTGAGCACCAGGTAGCCGTCGGGGGACAGCCGCCCGACGTCGCCGGTGCGCAGCCAGCCGTCGTGGAAGCGGTCCGGATCGGCGCCGCGGTGGTAGGCGCCGGTGATCCACGGCCCGCGGATCTCGACCTCGCCGACCGCGACCCCGTCGCTCGGCAGCACCGTGTCGCCGTCGCCGACGATGCGCATCTCCAGCCCCGCCACGACGCGGCCCTGGGAGGCCAGGTAGCGCCAGGCGTCCTCGCCGGTCGCCCCCGCGGGGGCGTGCGCGACCGTGGCCACCGGGGAGGTCTCGGTCATCCCCCACGCCTGGACGATGCGCACGCCCAGCTCGTCGAAGGCGCGCATCAGCGACTCCGGCACCGCCGAGCCGCCGCAGGGCACCAGCCGCAGCGACGACAGGTCGGTGCCGTGCTCGCGGGCGTGCCGGAGCAGGTCCGACCAGATGGTGGGCACCGCGCCCGCGATCGTCGGCCGCTCCGTCTCGATGATCCGCGCCAGCGGCTCGGCCTGCAGGAACCGGTCGGGCATCACCAGCGACGCGCCCGCCATGACCGCCGCGTACGGCAGGCCCCAGGCGTTGGCGTGGAACATCGGCACCACGGGCAGGACGCGGTCGCCGGCGTGCAGGCCGAACATGTTGCCGGTGCAGGCGGCCATCGAGTGCAGGTACGCCGACCGGTGCGAGTAGACGACGCCCTTGGGGTTGCCGGTGGTGCCGCTGGTGTAGCACATGGCGGCGGCCTGCCGCTCGTCGATCTCGGGCCAGTCGAACGCGGCCGGCGCGGCGGCGAGCAGGTCCTCGTAGGAGTGCAGCTCCTTGCCGCAGCCGGCGAGCGGCGCGGTGTCGCCCTCCCCGACGACCACGACGTGCCGCACGGTCTTCATGTCCGGCAGCATCGGCGCCAGCAGCGGGACCAGCGAGCCGTCCACCAGGACGACGTGGTCCTCGGCGTGGTCGGCGATGTAGACCAGCTGGTCGGCCGACAGGCGCAGGTTGAGGGTGTGCAGGACCGCGCCCATCGCGGGGACGGCGAGGTAGGCCTCCAGGTGCTCGGCGTTGTTCCACATGAAGGTGGCGACGCGCTGGTCGGACTCCACGCCGAGCGCGCGCAGCGCCCCGGCGAGGCGGGCGGCGCGCTCCCCGACCTCGGCGTAGCCGCGGCGCCGGGCGCCGTCACCGGTCCAGGTGGTCACCTCGGCGGCGCCGAAGACCTCGGTCCCGTGGCGCATGATCGAGGTGATGGTCAGCGGGAAGTCCTGCATCGTGCTCCACACGGCGCACCTCCGGGTCGGCGTTTCCCCGAATCGGATTCTTGCCGCTGGGAGCGGGGTTTGTCAGCATCCGCCGACCGCCTATCTGCTCCGCCTGCGTCCGGCTCCCGCCCAGCTCCGCGCCTCGCCTCGGCCGCGCTCGCGCCGGCGCGCCGCCCTCAGTGCGGACGCGGCGGGACGGAGGAGAAATCCGCGCCGAGTCCCGCGTCGTCGCGGAGCTTCGCCATGGCCCGGGAGACCGTGCTCTTCACCGTGCCCACGCTGATGCCCAGGATCTCGGCGATCTCGCTCTCCGGCATGTCCTCGTAGTAGCGCAGCATCACGGCCAGGCGCTGACGCTCGGGCAGCCGGCGCAGCGCGCGGCCCAGCGCGTCGTGCAGCTCGCTGCGGTCGGTGTGGTCGTCCACCGGCCGGTCGGGCAGCTCGTCGGTGGGGTAGACGTCCAGCTTGCGGCGGCGCCACCAGGAGATCTGCGTGTTGACCATGGCGCGGCGCACGTAACCGTCGACGGCGGCGCGGTCGTTGATGCGGTCCCAGGCCAGGTAGGTCTTGGCCAGCGCGGCCTGCAGCAGGTCCTCCGCCTCGGCGCGGTCGCTGGTGAGCTGGAGCGCGGCGTGCATGAGCACGCGCTGGCGGTCGGCCACATACGCGCGGAACTCCTCGTGCCGCGTGTCGTTCAAGAGGACCACCGAGCCAGGGGTTGCGGGCCCCTGCGGAGCCGTACGTGCTGGAGCGCGGGCCGCGCGCTCCCGACCCTTCCGACGATCCCATGAAGATCGTAATTCTGGGTCAACTCAAAAGACATATTCGGGTCAACCAGGGGAGGTTGTTCCTCCCGAGTGGAACGATCCTCCACCGTTGACTGACTTATCGCGACAAATCCATCGACAGCGGGATGACCGCGAGTGACTCTTGACTCACTGTCCTAACAGGGTGACCCCGCCGCGAGCGCCACAACTCCAGGAGTGCCGCCATGCCGCTGCCCCGCCGTCGCGCCGAGCGGCGCCGCCTCCGGCGGGCCGTCCTGAGGGCGGACACCCAACGGCCGGCGGAGCCGGTCACCGGGACGCCTTCACTGCGCGTCCTGACCGGTGTCGTCCTGGACGCCAGCCCGCACCTGCTGGTCATGCGGGCGTCCGGGGGCGAGGCGCGGGTGCCCATGACCGACGCCACCACGGTCTGGCACGGCGGGCGCGGGGGCCTCGCCGCGCTGCGGCCGGGGCGCGAGGTCGTGGTGCGCACGGGCGGCGACGGCCTGTCGGCCGACCGCGTCTGGGTGGACATCGGGCGGGTGACCGGCACGATCCTGGCGTGCGGGCGGGACACCGTGGAGGTGGACATGGGGCCGCACCGCGGGAGGGCCCGTGTGGTGCTCCCCCCGCACGCCCTCGGTCCGGTGCTGGTCCGGCACCCCCGGATGGAGCCGGGCTACCTGTTCGACGTGATCTGCGTGCGCTCGGCGGACGGGCCGCGCGCCGTCCGCCCGGGGACCTCCCAGCCCGGCCATCGCGCCGACCAGCTGGCGGACGCGTTCTTGAGGCCCGCCGGGCCCGCCGCGGCCTCCGGGAGCGCCGGGGCCACCGGCGGGCCGGTGCGCGGCACCGCCACCTGGTTCGGCGGCGGGGAGCACGGACTGGCCTATCCGGCGGTCGACCCCGAAGGCCAGGCCGGGGGTTGCGCGGACGCGCCGACCGGGTGCGCGCCGCTTCCGGTGCTGTCGCTGGGCAGCGAGGTCGCGGTGCGCAACGAGTGCACCGGCCGCGCCGCCACCGTTCCCGTGGTCGAGTGCGGGTGCGTGGCGGCCCGCTACTGCGACCGCTGCGTGGAGTGCGGGGTGTCGCCCCGGGGGCGCGTGGCCGAGCTGTCGGCCGCGGTGTTCGCCGCGCTCGGCGGCGACCTGGAGAACGGCTGCTTCAACGCCACCGTCCAGCCTGCGATCGGAGACGCCCGATGGTGACCGTCGTCCAGAACACCCAGGTGCTGCTGCTGGCGACCGTGCTGCTGGCGGCCTGCCTGGCCAAGCTCGCGGTGCGCGGCGCCCCCGTCGAGGCCGACCATGTGCACGGGGTCCCGCTGCCCGCCGGGGCCCGGCGGGCGACGGTGCTGCGGCACTCCCGGCGGGCCAGCGTGGGGCTGGGCCTGGTGGAGGGGTTGCTCGGGCTGGCGCTGCTGGTGACCACGCACATCTCGGTGCGGATCGCCACGGCGGTGGGGTTCGCGGTGGCGACCTGGGCGGTCAGCGAGCTGCGCGTGCACCGGCCGGACGCCGGATGCGGCTGCTTCGGCGGGCTGAGCGCCAAGCCGGTGGGGCGGCGCACGGTGGCGCGGGCGATGCTGTTCACCGCGGCCGCGATGGCGTCCCTGTGGGCGCCGTATGCGGGCCTGGAGGTGCTGCGCATGGGCCCCGCGCTCGTCGGGCCGGTGCTGGTGCTGGAGCTGGCGGTGTTCGCGGCGCTGTCACCGGAGCTGCCGGCGCTGTTCGGCAGGCACGCGCGGCCGCGGACGCCGTGCGCGTGGCGGCGCAGCCCGCTGGCCGAGACGTACGCGACCCTGCGCGACAGCCAGGCGTGGGCCCGGCACGAGAACGCGGTCACCAGCGCGGTGCCGGTGGACGTCTGGCGGGAGGGCTGCTGGCGGTTCCTGGTGTTCCCGGCCCGGCGGGGGGACCGGGCCGTGGAGGTCGTGTTCGCCGTCTCCACGGCCGAACGCGACCGGGAGGTGCGGTCGGCCGTGGTGGAGACCGGACATGGCGTCCCGGGCGACGGTGCCGCCCCGGCACCGCTGACATCGCTGGCTTCTGCGGCTCTCTAAGCCTTGCTGCCGCCACCGCTAGAGAGCTGTAGAGAACCCTCGGCCACCGGCGGACGCGATCCATGGGGAAATCTACGGCTGTCTAGCGTCAAGGCAAGACAGGCCGATAGGACGGCAGAGCACACGGGCCATCACGGAATCTACATCTCTCTAGGGACAGGACTAGAAAGGCTTAGATTCGCTTAGCGCGGCCACACAACGGCATTGACCTGCACAGATATCAGCGATGGCGCTGTATTTCCCTCTCTTGAGTTGACCCTAGAAACGGTTAGCGGCCGGTAGCGGCCCTACGTCAAGCGGCTCCGGACGACCCCGGCTCACGAGCCGGGACCGGCTGAAGCGTCGGCCTCTCCGCGCCGGCGGATCGGCCATGGTCGGACTCCGGCGAGCGGCCGGGCCGTGCCCGGCCCTGCGACCGGGCCCCGGCGCCGGGATCACATGGGCTGAGCCCGCAGGAAGCGGCCGAAGTGCGGGACCGTGAAGGCCACCAGGCCGCGCTCCGCGCTGTAGATCAGTCCCTTCTTGATCAGGCCGTCGCGGGCGGGCGACAGGCTGGAGGGCTTGCGGCCCAGCTCGTCGGCGACCGCGCTGGTGGGGACCGGGTCGTCGCCCAGGGCCGCCATCGCCCGCATGTAGTCGCGCTCGGCCGGGGTGGCGCGCTCGTAGCGGCTGCCGAAGAAGCCCACCGCCAGCTCGCTCTCGGCCTCGGGCGCGGCCACCTTGATGTCGTCGGCGGTGATGGGGCTGTCGGGGGCCACGTCCCAGACGACCTTGGCGTACGCCTGCACGAAGTAGGGGTAGCCGTCGGCCGCGCTGTACAGGGCGTCCAGCGCCTCGGGGGTGAAGGTCACCTCCTCGCGCTCGGCGGGGGCCAGCAGGGCCACGTCGGCGGACTCGCGGTCGAGGCGGTCGATCCGGGCGTAGCGGAACAGGCGCTCGGAGTAGGACTTGCTCGCCGACAGCACCGCGGGCAGGTGCGGCAGGCCCGCGCCGACCACGATCAGCGGGCCGCCGCTCTGGGACAGCTCGTGGCAGGCCGCGCACAGCGCCGAGACGTCGTCGGCCGGGATGTCCTGCATCTCGTCCACGAACAGCGCGATGCCCACGCCCACGTCGGTGGCGACCGAGGCCGCGTCCGACAGCAGCTCGGTCAGGTCGATCTCCAGGTCGCCGGAGTCGGCGCGGCCCCGGGCGGCGGGGACGTCGATGCCGGGCTGCCAGCGGTGCGCGCGGGCCCTGCCCTTGGCGTCCTCCTCGGGGCCGGCCTGGGCGAACGCCTTCAGCACGCCGAGGAACGCCTCGATGCGGTCGGGGGCGCGGTGCCGGGGCGCCAGCTCGCGCACGGCCATGTGCAGCGCCGAGGCGATCGGGCGGCGGATCGACTGGTCGGGCCGGGCCTCGATCTTGCCGGTGCCCCACAGCCGCTGGATGGCCATCGAGCGGAAGGAGTTGAGCAGCACGGTCTTGCCGACGCCGCGCAGCCCGGTGATGATCATGCTGCGCTCGGGGCGGCCGCGCGCCACGCGTTCGAGCACGATCTCGAACTGCTTCAGCTCGCGGTCGCGGCCGGCGAGCTCCGGGGGGCGCTGCCCGGCGCCCGGGGCATAGGGATTGCGCACGGGGTCCACGGTCTCGGACTCTATGAGCCGGTATAGCTGCGGCCGTAGATTTCCGTAGAAAGCACTGTGGCGTGTCGCGGGCGCGCCCCTGCGCCCGCAGCGCGCCGCCCCCTGCGCCGCGCGTTCCACCGTGGCCACCATGCCGTCTCCCCGGGCGAGCGTGCTCCGCTAAAGCAGTCGAACCTCTGTTCGACTATTCGAACACACTAGCGCACGGCGCACCACCGGTCACCCCATTCCCGGGCAATGAAACGGCCATGGATCGCCGTCCCGGAGGGCAGCGGTCCATGGCCGTCGGGTGAGCCCTCGTCAGCCGGCGGCCCCCAGCGCCGCGCGGCCCGCCTGGAGCGCTCGGGCGACCTCCACCATGCGGCTGACCTGGAACGACACCGCCGCCAGCTCGACCTCGCCCGGCATGACCTCGCCGTTGTTGGAGGTGTGGCTGGTGCCGTAGGGGTTGCCCATCTGGAACTGGATCGGGTCGGCGTAGCCGGGCGGCACCACGATGGCGCCCCAGTGGTAGAAGGTGTTGTTGATCGCCAGGACCGTGGACTCCTGGCCGCCGTGCGGGGTGGCGGTCGAGGTGAACGACCCGGCGACCTTGTCGACCAGCCGGCCCTGCGCCCACAGCCCGCCCGCGGTGTCGATGAACTGCTTGAGCTGCGCGGCCGGCAGCCCGAAGCGGGTGGGCGAGCCGAACAGGATGACGTCGGCCCACTCCAGGTCGTCCAGAGTGGCCTCCACGACGTTCTGGGTGGCGGCGTGGTTGGCGGCCCAGCCCTGGTTGGAGGCGATGGCCTCCTCGGGCGCCAGCTCGCGGACCTTGCGCAGCCGGACCTCGGCGCCGGCCTTCTCCGCGGCGGTGGCGGCGGCCTTGGCGAGCTGGAACACCGTCCCGGTGGCCGAGTAGTAGATGACGGCGACCCTGATCGGACGATCGAAAGCCATGGTTGTCCCCCTGTTCGGACGGCACCGCCCGCGTCGTCGCGGACGGGTGCGTTGTGTTGTCGGTCGGGTGTCGCCGGCCGGCCTCCGGACGCGGCCGTGGCGGCCTCGCCCGGGGCCCGTGCGGCTCTGACGGCCGCGCCCCCGCGCAGCCGCTCGGCGGTCGGGCCGCGCCCCCACGCGTCCCGCTACGGACGGCCGCGTCCCCACGCGGCCTCCCGCGGACGGGCCGCGCCCCCTCGGAGCGGCCCGTCCCCGCCGGGGCCCGGTCTCCCGGGCCCCGCAGATCAGCCGAGTTCGGCGTCCGCGCTGGACAGGTGCGGCACCTTCTCAGCGGGGATCGTTCCCATCCGGCCCGCCTGGAAGTCCTCGAAAGCCTCGACGATCTCCTGGCGGGTGTTCATCACGAACGGCCCGTACCGCGCGACCGGCTCGCGCAGCGGCGTGCCGCCCAGGATCAGCACCTCCCAGCCGTTCTTGCTGGCCAGCGGCTGGCTGTCGGCCGCGCGCAGCACCAGGCCGTCGCCGTCGCCCTTGTGGTGCGAGCCGCCGAACATCGCGAACTGCCCCTCGTCCAGCCCGATCTCCTCGACGCCCGCGGTGCCGCGCCCGGACAGGACGTAGGCCATCGCGTTGAACTCGCGCGGCCACGGCAGGGTGAGCCGCGCGCCGGGTGCGATCGTGGCGTGGATGTAGTTGATCGGGGTGTAGGTCACGCCGGGGCCGTCGTGCCCGCCGACCGATCCGGCGATGATCCGGACGATCGAGGAGCCGTCCTCGGCGGCGACCAGCTTCACGTCCCCCGCGCCGATGTCCTGGTAGCGCGGGTTGACCCACTTCTGGGCGCGCGGCAGGTTGACCCACAGCTGGACGCCGTGGAACAGCCCGCCCTTGGCGACCAGCTCGGGCGGCGGCTGCTCGATGTGCTGGATGCCGGAGGCGGCCGTCATCCACTGGGTGCCGCCGTCGGCGATCAGCCCGCCGCCGCCGGTGGTGTCCTGGTGCTGGAACGCGCCGTCGATGATGTAGGTGACGGTCTCGAAGCCGCGGTGCGGGTGCCAGGGCGTGCCCTTGGCCTCGCCCGGCGCGTACTCGACCGCGCCCATGTGGTCCAGCAGCAGGAACGGGTCGGCCTGCGCCAGGCTCGCGGTCGGGAACGGCCGCCGGACCTGGAAGCCCTCGCCCTCCACGTGCCGCTCGGCGGTGACGACCTTGGCGACGCGCCGCCAGTCGGTGGTGCCCTCCGGCAGCCGCGGCAGCCGCGGGAGGGTCAACGGGTTAGCCATCACGGCGGGCATCGGGTGCCTCCTGGGTCGTGGAGAGGTGAACACCCGCTCCAACATGGTTGAAAAATAAACTATTCCCGGAGGCGCGGCCCCCGCCCGCCGCCGGTGCCGCAGACTCTAACCGATGACTAGTTGAAACTTCAACGGACCGGCTATACTCGGACCATGACCGAACCACGCTGGCTCGATGCCACCCAGCAGCGTGATTGGCGGGCCTTCGTGGACGGCAGCGTCCGGCTCACCGACCTCCTGGACCGCGACCTGAAGGCCAAGCACGGCCTGTCGGTGTCGGAGTACGAGATCCTGGTGCGCCTGTCGGAGGCCCCCGAGCGCCGGCTGCGCATGGCCGAGCTCGCCGCCAACGCCAGCCAGTCCCGCAGCCGCCTGTCGCACACCTGCTCGCGGCTGGAGTCCAAGGGCCTGGTGTTCCGCGGCGGCTGCCCGAGCGACAAGCGCGGGGTGTACGCGCACCTGACCGACGCCGGGTTCGACGCCCTCGACAGGGCCGCCCGCGACCACGTCGAGACCGTGCGCGAGTACTTCGTGGACGTGATCGACCCCGCCGACCTGGAGGCGATCGGGCGGGCGTTCACCGCCGTGATGAAGCGCCTGGACAGCGCCGGCTGACCGGACCGCTCCACCCGCGGGCCCACTACAGGCTCGTCAGACCGGTCAGGAACCCCAGCGACACCAGGGTCAGGAACAGCCACGAGGCCATCATCCCGAAGGCGAACGGCCGCCAGCTCCCCCCGACCTTCCAGATCAGCAGCGAGCCCAGCCCGAACGCCAGCACCAGCAGCGTCACCATCTGCGGCAGCAGGCTCGGCCGGTCGCTGCTCATCAGCGGCGCCCACATCATGACCGCGTCCACGAACAGGAAGACCGTGAACCCGGCGGCCCCGGCGCCCAGGTCGCGGCGCGGCACCGCCGGCGCCCGGTCCCACCGCAGTGGCGGGCGCGGCGCGGCGGCCGGGACCTCCTCGACCGTGGACGCCACGGCGAAGATCTCGTCTTCGAGGCTCGGCAGGTCCCTCTCCTGAGGATCGGCCATCTCGGCTCCTCAGCGTGTCGGCGGCATGGACGGCGCGAGCGCGCTCTCAGACGCACCGTAGCGAATCGAGGGTCCGACGCGAAGACGCGGGTGCGTGCCATCCTGCTGGAATGCCAGGCAGACGACTGCGACGCGGCGCGGCGCTCATCGCCGCGTTCTCCACCGTGACCGCCGGGACGACCGGATGCGGACAGGGCTCGTCGGAGCCCGGGTCGAGCGGGACGCCCGCCCGGCCGCCGACCGCGCCGGCGCCCTCGACGGCGGCCCCGACGACCCAGGCCCCGCAGCGCTTCCAGGCGCAGGTCAAGAAGGTGACCGCCGCCGACCTGGAGCACTCCTGGCGCAAGGGCTGCCCGGTGGCGCCGTCCGGGCTGCGGATGATCGAGATGACCTACTGGGGCATGGACGGCCGCACGCACCCCGACGGGCGGCTGGTGGTGAACGAGAAGGCGGCCGACGACCTGGTCAAGGTGTTCCGCACGCTCTACGACCAGCGCTACCCGATCCGCAGGATGGAGCCGGTGGACCGGTACAAGGGCGACGACTGGGAGTCGATCGAGGCCGACAACACCTCGGCCTTCAACTGCCGCAGCGCGACCGGCGGCAGCCACTGGTCACAGCACGCCTACGGGCTGGCGGTGGACGTCAACCCGTGCGAGAACCCCTACGTGAGCAGCAGCGGGCACGTGGACCACAAGGACTGCGTGAAGTTCAAGGACCGCAAGCGGCGCGACCCCGGCGTCATCCACGCCGGGGACAGGACCGTGAAGGCGTTCGCCTCGATCGGCTGGGGCTGGGGCGGCGAGTGGAGCGGCACCAAGGACTACCAGCACTTCTCCAGCACCGGCCGCTGAGCGGGCGGCGCGCTCAGACCATCATGAGCGCGACCGCGGCGATCACGACGATCACCACGACGGCGACCAGGCCGACGATGAGACCGGTGTTCATGCCGCCGGTCTTCTCGGGCTGGGCCGAGCCCTGCTTCTGGAACGCCTCGAACTGGTGCGTCGTGCCGGCCGGGTCCTGCGGTGTCTGCGACATGCGGACGAGGGTAACGGATGATTTCGGGGCGATAGCGGAGAATTTCTGATGATTGGGTGGATCACCCTGCCCGGCTGTGCTGCTATGGCGACACTCGGTCAGAGCCTCCACCTCTCCCGGAGGAGTCGCCATGCGCAACCTCCGCACCACCCTGTCCCTCGGAACGGCGGCCCTTCTGCTGTCCGCGTTCCCCGCGTCCTCCGCGCACGCCGCGCCGGGCGACGGCTACGTACGGCTGGCGCATCTGTCCCCGGACACGCCCGAGGTCGATGTGTACCTGTACTCGGCGGGCAAGAAGACACCGCGCCTGGTCCTGCGGCACGTCGGCTACGGGGCGCTGTCCCCGTACCAGCGGCTGGGGACCGGCTCCTACACGGTGATGATGCGTCCGGCGGACGCGCCCGCCACGTCCAAGCCCGTCCTGTCCACCAATGTGCGAGTGCAGAGCGGCGACTCGTACACGGTGGCGGGAATGGGCCCCTACAAGGGCATCAAGCTCGACATCCTCAAGGACACGGCCGAACTTCCCGCCGGGCGGGCAGGCGTCCGCGTCATCGCCGCCTCGCTCAAACAGCCGGCCCTGGACGTCAAGGTGGGCGGCCGGTCGCTGGCCGACGACCTGCAACTGGCCAACGCCACGCCGTACCGCGCCATGGACGCCGCACCCCAGACAGTGCGGGTGCAAGGGCGTAAGGGGGACGTGGCCAGCGTCCGGCTGCCGCTGACGGCGGGGGCGCTGCACACGGTCGTCGTTCTGGACGGCAGGAAGGGCATGCGCCTGCTGGACCTGCGTGACGCGCGGCAGAGCGCGCAGACGCCCAAGGGTGGTGTGGACACCGGGCTGGGCGGGCTGGCGCCCCAGACGCCGTGGTGGCAGGCGCTGGCGATGGCGGCCCTGGCGCTTTGGTTCGGCGGACGCGCGCGTTCGCAGCGGTTCGGCGGGCGGGCGCGTCCGTTGGGCGGACGGGCGCGTTCACAGCCGTGAAACACCTGGCTCTCGTTCTGCTCGCCGCCGCGCTGACAGGCTGCGGCGGCGAGCAGGCGGCCGCGCCGCCGCCGCCGGGCTGGAAGGCCGTCCCCGGCCAGGTGGCGAAGCCATCGCCTACGCCGTCCGTGCGCGCCTACGCCGACCCGGTCGAGATCCGCATTCCGGCGCTGGGCGTGCGATCCCGGCTCGAACGCCTGGAAACCGACGCGCACGGCGTGCTGTCCACGCCGCGCGACCCCGCGCGCGCGGGATGGTTCGCCGGCGGGGTGCGGCCGGGCGAGCAGGGCCCGGCGGTGATCGCGGGGCATGTGGACTCGCGGACCGGGCCGGGCGTGTTCGCGAAGCTGCGCGACCTGCGTCCGGGCGGCGAGATCCAGGTCGTGGACGCGAAGGGGGGCGTGGCCCGCTTCACCGCGCGCGAGCTGCGCGTCCACCCGAAGGCGCTGTTCCCGAGCGCCGAGGTCTACGGCCCCACGCCCGACGCGGAGCTGCGGCTGATCACCTGTGGCGGGGCGTTCGACCGGGCCCGCGGCCACTACGCCGACAACGTGGTGGCGTACGCCGTCCGGGCCTGAACGATCACGCCCCAATAGTTATATTTTTAACTGTTCTTGACCATTATGGTGCCCTCATGGCGGACGACCCGCACGGGCGGCTCCTCGCCGGCCAGTACCGCCTGGCCGAAGAGCTGGGCCGGGGCGGCTTCGGCATCGTCTGGCGCGCCTGGGACGAGCGGCTGCACCGCGCCGTGGCCGCCAAGCAGCTCTACCTGCCCGACCACCTGCCGCCCGAGCGGCGCGCCGAGCGGCGGCAGCGCACCCTGCGCGAGGCCCGGTCGGCGGCGCGCATCGACCATCCGGCGGCGATCACGGTGTTCGACGTGGTCGAGGACGACGGCATGCCGTGGATCATCATGGAGCTGGTCGACGGCCTGGCGCTGAACTCGCTGGTGCGCAAGGAGGGGCCGCTGCCGCCGCAGCGCGCCGCCGAGGTGGGCCTGGCCGTCCTGGAGGCCCTGTGCGCCGCGCACGCCGCCGGAGTGGTGCACCGGGACGTGAAGCCCGCGAACGTGCTGATCGGCGGCGGCCGGGTGGTGCTGACCGACTTCGGCATCGCGACCATCGAGGGCGACAGCTCGCTCACGCACTCCGGCTACGTCATGGGCGCGCCCGCCTACACGGCGCCGGAGCGGGCGCGGGGCGAGCCTGCGACGCCCGCGTCCGACCTGTGGTCTCTAGGGGCGACGCTGTTCTACGCGGTGGAAGGGCACCGCCCTTTCAGGGGCGACAACCCGAACGCGGTCTTCCACGCGATCCTGAACGAAAAGCCGCCCACGCCACGGTCGGCGGGGCCGCTGACACCTGTCATCGCGGGTCTCCTACAGCCCGACCCGAAAGACAGACTTGCCGCTAACGAAACCGCACTGCTCCTCCAAGAGGTGGTCGAAGGCCATACGCCTCGTATGGCGTCCCTACCACCGCTGTTCCCGGACCCTCGCCGCAAGCCGATTCGCCTGGTGGCCGCAGCCGTTCTGGGGATCGGGCTGATAGCGGGCCTTCTGTGGACGAGCAAACCCGCCCAGCAGCCGCGCGCGCAGCCTCCACCGCCTACCGGTCCCAGGCTGCTGGCCACGCTTCCGACAGGGAACCGCATCTACGCCCTCGCGATAAGCCCGGACGGCCGGACATTGGCGGCCGCCGGAGAAGACCCGGCCGTACGCCTGTGGTCCATGGCGGATCGCCGTCCCCTGCCGGAACTGCGCGGCCACGGAAACGCCGTCTTCACGCTCGCCTTCGCCCCCGATTCCAAGACATTGGCGACGGGCGGCTACGACACCAAAGTGCTCGTGTGGAACACGGCCACGCGGCGCAGGATCAGCACGCTCACCCCGTCGCAGGGCACGGTGGGAACGGTGGCGTTCAGCCCGGACGGCGCCCGTCTGGCGACGGCGGGCACGGAGGACGTCCAGCTGTGGAACCTCGCCGAGCGGAAACGCCTCAAGAGATTCGTCCGGGACGGGGAGAGCCAGTTCGTCACGGCTTTCAGCAAACGGGACTGGCTGGCCATCGCGGGCACGGACAGCCTGCGGATGTGGCGTCCCAAGGGCAAGGAGGCCCCGCTGGGCGCGATCGCGTCCTTGACGCGGACGATGGCGTTCGACGCGTCGGGCCGGTTCCTGGCGATAGGCGGAGACGACGGCGTGGTGACCCTGTGGGACTGCGCGGCCCGCAAGCGCCTGGGCGTGCTCCGGCACCGCCAGGGCGTGTACGCGGCCGCGTTCAGCCCCGACGGCCGGACCCTGGCGACCGCGTCCGGCCGCGCCGTCTCGCTCTGGAACCTCAGCACCCGCACCGGCACGACCCTGCCGGAGCGCCGCGACGTGATCAGCGCCCTGTCCTACGCGCCGGACGGCCGGACGCTGGCGGTCGGCGGCTACGACGGCGCGGTCGAGCTGTGGGCCCCGTAGGTCTCCACGACGAGCCCGTCCTCCTCCCACTCCACGCGCGCGGCGACCGGCCCCAGCCGGCCCGTCCGCTGCACGTGCGTGCCGCCGCAGGGGATCTCGCCCACGCCCTCGGGCAGCTCGCAGCGCCACGTCCGGCGCGCGGTCAGCCCGGACGAGGGCGCGAGGACCTGGACGAGCCCGTCGGCGGCGACCCACCCGGCCAGGGTCTCGTTCACCGCCTTGGCGATCTCCGGCAGCTCCTCCGCCAGCCCGTCGGCCACGAAGCCCTTCTTCCGGAGCGACTTGCCGATCCGGTAGACGTCCCGGCTGCCGCCGGGGACGATCCGCGACGAGACGACGGCGAGCTGATCGAAGTCGGGCCGCCCCAGGCTGTCGGTGCGGACCTCCTTGCGCCACCGCTCGGCCAGGGCCGCGTTCAGCGCCAGCGCCATCAGGTGGCACGCGGTGTGCCCGGCGGACAGGGCCGAGCGACGCTCCTCGTCCACCACCAGCACGGCCTCGTACCCCTCCGGGACCATGCGCTCGACCTCGTGGACGACGAGCCAGGCCCAGTCCGCGTCACCGCGCCGCGCCGGGATCTCCTCGCCGAGCAGCAATTCCCCGCCGCCCCGCGGCACGGCCCCGGTCAGGCAGTCGACGACCCGCATCTCGATGCCGTCGGCCCGCAGCACGCCGGTGTCGCCGGGCTGGTCCGGCCAGGTGTGGTCGAGCGGATGGAACGGCGTGCGCGCGACGACGACCCCGTACCCGCCGTCCAGCGGCACCGACGCCAGCACCCGAGACCGCCCGGCCGTGTCCCCCGCCGGAAAGGTCACCTGGGTGGATTCCCCGATTTCCACGACTTCCCCCATCGCACCGACGCTACCAACCGCCTCGGCGGCCGCTCGGGAAAGCCCCGTGAACCCGACCCGCCCGACCCGCTATCGTGGTGCTCGCTCAGGAGGCTTCGCATAGTGGACGAGTGCGACGGTCTTGAAAACCGTTGAGTCGGTAACCCCGGCTCCGTGGGTTCGAATCCCACAGCCTCCGCCAGAACGGGGCCGCCGCCCTAGTGGGGCGGCCCGGCCGGACGGAAACGCCAGGAGCCGCGCCGGTGCCGGCTCGACACCGGGCCCCCGCTCGTCACTCGGCGGGCGGGACGGCGTGGCCCGGTGTCGAGGGCCAGCGGACCGTCATGACGACCGACTCCCGCTCGGCCCGCCAAGAGTGGTCCACCCGGTGCCAGACCACGTAGTCGCCCTGCCGCGTCAGGGGCACCTCGCCGTCGGGGAACTCCATGACGAAGTGGCCGCTGATCAGGACCAGCAGGGCGCTCCGCTCGTCGCCGGTCGTCCACTGCGCGCGGCGCTCGCCGGGCACGTGCACGCCCCACTTGATCTCGACGTCGGTGCTGTGCCGCGGGTCGCCCTCGGGCTTGAAGTGGCCCAGCAGCCAGCCGCGGTCGGAGGCGGCGTCCGGGGCGGCCTTGCCGACGTAGACGTTTCTCACCACGGGTGGCGACTCTAGTCCCCTCCGGGGCCGGGGAGGGGACTAGGACACCGTCACTGCTGCGGGCGCTGGTAGGCGAAGCCGTCGCCCACCACGGCCGCCAGGTTGAGGTACGCCTCCTTGGTCGGCGGCGCGAGCTGCTCCAGCTCCAGCTCGGCGCCCTCCTCCAGGTGGTCGTCGTAGGGGATGCGGACGACCGCGCGGCAGCGGCTCTCGAAGTGGGCCTGGAGCTTGTCCAGGTCGACCTGGCTGCGGGTGCGGTTGCGGACCATGGACAGGACCACCACGCCGTTGCGCACCAGGTGGCCGTGGTCGTGGGCCTCCAGCCAGTCCAGGGTCGCGCTGGCCGAGCGCGCGCCGTCCACCGAGGGGGAGCTGACCAGCACCAGCTGGTCGGCGAGGGCCAGCACCCCGGCCATGGCCGAGTGCAGCAGGCCCGTCCCGCAGTCGGTGATGCAGATCGAGTAGTACTGCTCCAGCACCACCGCGACCGCGGAGTAGTCCTCGGCGCTGAACGCCTCGCTGACCGCCGGGTCGCGGTCGGAGGCCAGGATCTCCAGGCGGGCCTCGTTCTGGGAGGTGAAGGCCCGCACGTCGGCGTAGCGGTTGACGCGGTCGCGGTCGTTCAGCAGGTCGCGGACCGTGGCGGCGGTCTCCAGGCGCACCTTGTCCGACAGCGTGCCGCGGTCGGGGTTGGCGTCCACCGCGATGACGCGGTCGCCGCGCATGGAGGCCAGCATCGAGCCGAGGCCGGTGGTCGTGGTCGTCTTGCCGACGCCGCCCTTGAGGGACATCACCGCGACCCTGTGGTGACCCCCGGCGACCGGGGTGCGGGCCCGCTCGATCAGGTCCTTGCGGCGCATCTCGGCCTGCGACTCGCCGGGGTGGATGCTGCCCGCGGTGGCCTTGTAGACGACCTTGCGCCAGCCCGCGGACGGCGCGATGCGGCGCTCGCCGAGCAGGTTCTCCGAGCTCAGGCTCTCGCTGCTCTGCGGCTGGGGCGGCTGCTCCTGGGGCGGGTAGCCGTGGGGGTGGCCGCCGGGCGGGGGCGCGTAGCCCTCGGCGGGCGGCTGGCCCTCGGGACCGAAGGGCGGGGCCGGGTTGTACGGGGGCATCCCCATGGGCGGCGCGCCCTCGGGGCCCGGGGGAGGCCCCTGCGGCGGGCCCTCGGGGGGCTGGTACGGGAACTGCGGCGCGTACTGCTGCTGGTCGTTGGGGTACGGCGGCAGCTGGTCGAACTGCGGCGGGCCCTGGGGAGGCTGCGGCGCGTTCTCGGGGGCGGTCGGCTGGAAGCCCGGGTACGGCGGGGGGAGCGCGCCGGCGTCGTACGGCTGCTGCTGCGGGGCGCCCTCGAAGGGCGGCGGGGTCACCGCGTACGGGGGCGGGGACGGCAGGTCGCCGAACGGCTGCTGGCCGGGCGGGGGCGGCGGGAAGTCCTGCTGGCCGGGCGGGGGAGGCTGCGGGAAATCCTGGCCCGGGGGCTGGGGGAAGTCCTGCGGCGGGTTGAAGTCCTGGCCGGGGGGCGGGGGCGGGGTGAAGTTCTGGCCGGGGGGAGGCGGGGGCGCGTTGAAGTCCTGACCCGGAGGGGGCGGGAACGCGTTGAAATCCTGGCCGGGAGGCGGCGGAGGCACGTTGAAGTCCTGGCCAGGGGGAGGCGGAGGTGCGTTGAAGTCCTGACCCGGAGGCGGGGGAGGCGCGTTGAAATCCTGGGCCGGAGGCGGCGGCGGGGCCTGGCCGAAATCAGGGGCGGCCGGCGGCGGCGCGTTGAAGGGGTTCCCCTGCGGAGGGCCCTGGTTGAAGTTCGGCGGCGGGGCGGAGTGGCCCTCCTGCGGCGCGCCGAAGTTCACGTCCTGCTCCGCGGGGGGCGGCGGCGGTGAGGCCAGCCACGGGTTCGCCTCCGGCTCAGGCCGCCCCTGGGGGCCCGAGGCCGGGTCGGGGGACGGCTCCGGGGCGCCGGGCGGCACGGCGGACGGCCCCGTGGACTCGTTGTGCATCGCGTCCAGGGAGGCCAAACGCTCCTCCAGGGAGCGTCCGTCGTGTTCGTTCCTTGCCACCGCTTCTCCCCTCGGGAACCACATTAAAGATCGTTTATGGAGCAGGTCGGCATGGGCTCCCCGGAAGGATACCTGTGCGCAAATACCACGCATCTCCCCCGCAAAACCACGCCCCTCCCGCGCGGGGCGGGCGCCGGGCGGCACGGGGCGGCGAACTGCGGCGATCGCCGCCCGGTAGCGTGAAGACCATGCGTGCGATCGTGATCCGAGAGCCCGGCGATGCCGATGTGCTGGAGTGGACGCAGGTCCCCGATCCCGAGCCGCGTCCCGGCGAGGTCGTGGTGGAGGTGGCGGCCAGCGCGGTGAACCGGGCCGACGTCATGCAGCGGATGGGGTTCTATCCCCCGCCCGAGGGCGCGCCGGAGTACCCCGGTCTGGAGGTGTCCGGGCGCGTCGCCTCGCTCGGTGACGGCGTCACCGGATGGTCGGTCGGCGACGAGGTCTGCGCCCTGCTCGCCGGAGGCGGCTACGCCGAGAGGGTCGCCGTCCCCGCCGGGCAGCTCCTGCCGGTGCCGGAGGGGGTCGGCCTGGTCGAGGCCGCGGGGCTGCCCGAGGTCGTCTGCACCGTCTGGTCGAACGTCTTCATGCTGGCGCGGCTGCGCGCCGGGGAGCGCTTCCTCGTGCACGGCGGCGGCAGCGGCATCGGGACCATGGCCATCCAGCTCGCCCGCGAACTGGGCGCCCGCGTCTCGTGCACTGTGGGGTCCGAGGAGAAGGCCCGGCGGTGCCTGGAGCTGGGCGCGGACGAGGCGGTCGACTACCGCGAGGACGACTTCGTCGAGCACGGCCCGTTCGACGTCGTCCTCGACAACATGGGCGCCAAGTACCTGGCCCGCAACGTGGACGCGCTGGCGGCGGGCGGGCGGCTCGTCGTCATCGGGCTCCAGGGCGGCGCCAGGGCCGAGCTCGACCTCGGCAAGCTGCTGGGCAAGCGGGGCTCGGTCCACGCAACCTCCCTGCGGAGCCGTCCGTTGGAGGAGAAGGCCGAGATCGTGGCCTCGGTCCGGGAGCATGTGTGGCCCCTGCTGGCGGCGGGGAAGGTCCGGCCGGTGGTCGACCGGACGGTGCCGATGGCGGAGGCCGCCCGGGCGCACCGGTTGCTGGAGGACAGCGGCCACATCGGAAAAATCTTGCTGACCGTGTGAGACTGGAGACATCATGAGTGAGCCTTCGCAGCAGGACCAGCAGATCCTGGTGGTCGGTCCCAACGCCATGGCGACGGGCGGCGGTGACACCGATCGGGAGGAGAAGTCGGTGGCCGAGATGGTCGAGCAGCCCGCCAAGGTGATGCGGATCGGCGGCATGATCCGCCAGCTTCTGGAAGAGGTGAAGGCCGCGCCGCTGGACGAGGCCAGCCGCGCCCGCCTCCGGGAGATCCACCAGTCCTCCATCAAGGAGCTGGAGGACGGCCTCGCGCCGGAGCTGGTGGAGGAGCTGGAGCGGCTGTCGCTGCCGTTCGCCCAGGGCTCGGTGCCCAGCGAGTCGGAGCTGCGCATCGCCCAGGCCCAGCTGGTGGGCTGGCTGGAGGGGCTGTTCCACGGCATCCAGACCACGCTTTTCGCCCAGCAGATGGCGGCGCGCGCCCAGCTGGAGCAGATGCGCCGGGCGCTGCCCGCCGGGATGATCCAGGCGGGCGCCGAGGAGGAGGGCCAGCAGGCGTCGCCGCGGCACTCCTCCGGCCCCTACCTGTAGGCGCGGGCAGGCCGGTCACTCCCCTGGGCGGCCCGCGACCGCTCAGGGGAACAGGCGCTCCAGCACCCGCGCGACGCCGTCGTCGTCGTTGCGGTGGGTGGTGTGGGTGACGGTCGCCAGCACGTCGGGGTGGGCGTTGGCGACGCCGTAGGAGGTGCCCGCCCAGGTCAGCATCGGCAGGTCGTTGGGCATGTCCCCGAACGCCACGACCTCGGCGGCCGGGATCTGGTGCTCGGCGCACAGCTCGCCCAGCGCGCTCGCCTTGGTGACGCCCTGCGCGCTCATCTCCAGCAGCCCCCGGCCCGAGGAGTGGGTCACGGTGACCAGCTCCCCCACGGCCTTCTCCGCCTTCTCGGCCAGCAGGTCGGGGTCGGCGCTGGGGTGGAAGGCCAGCAGCTTGGTGCCGCCGCGCCGGACCAGCTCCTCGCCGTCCACGGGCCGGCCGCCGAGCGCCTCGGAGTCCCAGCGGCCGAGGTTGTAGCGGGCCTCGAAGACGAAGCCGGTCGGGTACTCGACGGCGAAGCGCAGCTCGGCGTCCACCGCGCGCAGCCGCTCCACGGTCTCGGCGATGGTCTCGGGCTCGATCATGTGGGCGCGCAGCACGCTCTCGGTGCGCAGGTCGTACAGGACCGCGCCGTTGGCGCAGATGGCCACGCCGTGGTGGTCGACGGCGGCGGCGATCTCGTGCATCCAGCGCGGCGGCCGCCCGGTGACCATCACCAGCATCGCCCCGGCCCGCTCGACCCGGGCCAGCGCGGCCACGGTGCGGTCGGAGATCGTCCCGTCGGTGCGCACGATCGTGCCGTCCAGGTCGGTGGCGATCAGTCGCGGTGTGTCGGCGGTCATGGCACCTTCCCCGTCGCTCCTGGCACACACCTTAGGCGACGTCTCACCGGTACTCGCCACGGCCACCGCACAAGGGACGTTCCGCCCCTTCCGCCCGGTCCCGGAAAAGACCGGAGGACCGCCCCCTTCCCCAGGGGCGGCCCTCCGGCGCCTGCGTCAACGCTTGACCGGCTCCAGGACCTCCAGCCCGAGGAACTTCTGCAGGGCCTCGGGCACCCGCACCGATCCGTCGGCCTGCTGGTGGTTCTCCAGGATGGCCACCATCCAGCGGGTGGTGGCCAGCGTGCCGTTCAGCGTCGCGACCGGCTGGTTCCTGCCGTCGGCGTCGCGGTGGCGCACCGACAGGCGGCGGGCCTGGAAGTCGGTGCAGTTGGAGGTCGAGGTGACCTCGCGGTAGGCGTTCTGGGTGGGCACCCACGCCTCGCAGTCGTACTTGCGCGCGGCGCTGGAGCCGAGGTCGCCGGCCGCCACGTCGATCACCCGGTAGGGGATCTCGACCTTGGCGAGCATCCGCTTCTCCCAGTCCAGCAGGCGCAGGTGCTCGGCGTGCGCGTCGGCCGGGTCGCAGTAGGAGAACATCTCGACCTTGTCGAACTGGTGCACCCGGATGATGCCGCGGGTGTCCTTGCCGTAGGAGCCGGCCTCCCGGCGGAAGCACGACGACCAGGCGACGTAGCGCCGCGGCAGCGCGTCGATGATCTCGTTCATGTGGTAGGCGGCCAGCGGCACCTCGGAGGTGCCGACCAGGTACAGGTCGTCGGCGGGCAGGTGGTAGACCTCGGCGGCGTGCGCGCCGAGGAAGCCGGTGCCCTCCATCGCCTCCGGCTTGACCAGCACCGGCGGGTACATCGGCACGAACCCGGCCTCGACGGCCTGCTCCATGGCGAGGTTGAGCAGCGCGTACTGCAGGCGCGCGCCCACGCCGGTCAGGTAGTAGAACCGCGCGCCCGACACCTTCGCGCCGCGCTCCATGTCGATCGCGCCGAGGCTCTCGCCGAGCTCCAGGTGGTCCTTGGGCTCGAAGTCGAAGGCGGTGGGCTCGCCGACGTGCTCCAGCACGACGAAGTCCTGCTCGCCGCCGGCCGGGGCGCCCTCCTCGATGAGGTTGGGCACGCCCTTGAGCAGGGCGTCCAGCTCGGCGCCGAGCCGGTCGGCCTCGGCCTCGGCCTCCTTGACCTGCTGGGCCAGCTCCTTGGCGCGCGTCAGCAGCGCCTGCCGCTCGTCGCCCTGAGCCTTGGAGACCGACTTGCCGAAACTCTTCTGCTCGGCGCGCAGCCGCTCGAACGACGACAGCGCGGAGCGCCGCCGTTCGTCCAGGGCCAGCAGCGTGTCGACGACGGCCTCGTCCTCACCGCGGGCGCGCTGGGAGGCGCGCAACCGCTCGGGATGCTCTCGAAGGGCTCGCAGGTCAATCACAGACCCGAGGCTACCGGTGCCGGGCACCCGCTCGCGCGCCTATATCCGGCCCGGCGCGATGTCGCGGACCGGACGGCCGGGACCGGTGGCGGCCCGGAACGGGAGGCCGTGCCGGACGCGCGTGAGCCCCGGCCGCGGGGGCCGGGGCTCACAGGGGGTTCATCCGCGCGCGGCGCGGAGGTCGCTCCAGAAGCGGTAGGCGTGGTCCCGCGTGTAGTCAGCGCGCCGCCAGGCGGCCGAGGTCAGCGACTGCACGTGCCAGTCGTTCGGGCGCAGGCGCGGCCAGGACGCCTCGCGGCCGCCGTTGGGGTCGCCGGTCGCCGCGAAGCGCGCCCACGCCCCGGTCATCCGCTCGCCGAGCCGGGCCTGGGCGCGGGTCGGCTCGCCGAACAGCTTCTCCAGGTCGAACAGGTAGGGCAGCTCGGCCATGTGCTGGGCGCGGGCGGGGAAGCTGGGGGCGGGGTAGCCGGCGAACCAGGGCGTGTCCCGCTCCGCGAACTCGTACATGCGGGTGGGCGTCCAGCGCGACAGGGCGCGGGCGGTGTCCAGGGTCGGCGCGGCCCAGCGCGCGTCGGTCTTCACCCTGGCCAGGGTCTCGCCGGCGGAGCCCCGCACGGGGTAGCGCTTGAGCACGGCGTCGGCCTGGGCGCCGAACTCCTCCCGGACGGTCCGGACGTACTCCTCGGGCCGCGTGGGCCTGCCAGTGGCCAGCTCCGCGCCGAGCACCATGCCGTTCTCCTCGTCGTGGTTGACGCCGATGAGGACGGGGACGCGGTTGAAGCGCCCGGTGCGCAGCGCCTCGCCGGGCGGGAGCGGCAGCAGCGGGGTCCCGCTGATCAGCTTGGGCTCCCGGCGGGTGCCGTAGGCCGCGAGCAGGCCGGCCGTCGAGACCTTGGACTCGTCGCGCAGGCAGGCGGCCGTGTCGGCGGCCTTCTCGCAGCCCACGTCCTTGATGACCTGCTCGCTGTCGGCCTCGGCCTGGGCGCGGGTACGCGAGGCGTCCTCGGCGCAGGGCGCGCTCTGGACGATCGCCTTGTCGAACAGTCCCGCCGACGCGGGCGAGGCGAGGTGGCCGCAGACGCCGTAGCCGCCGGCGGACTCCCCCATGATCGTGACGTTGCGGGCGTCGCCGCCGAACGCGGCGGCGTTGGCGCGCACCCAGCGCAGCGCGGCCTGCTGGTCCTGGAGGGCCAGGTTGCCCGACTCCTTCAGGGAGGGGTGGGCGAGGAAGGCCAGCGCGCCGAGGCGGTAGTTCATGGAGACGACGACCGCGCCCTCGGCGGCGAGCCGGTCCGGCCCGTAGAAGTCGCCGGTGCCGTAGACCATGCTGCCGCCGTGCACCCACACGATCACCGGTAGGCGGCCGCGCGCCTTGGCCGGGGCGGTGACGTTGACGACCAGGCACTCCTGCTCCCGGTCGTTCGGCACGCCGATGGGATAGCCCTTCGGCTGCGCGCAGGAGGGGCCGGGCACTGTGGCGTCCCGGACGCCGGACCAGGCGGCGGGCGGGCGGGGCGCGGCCCAGCGGGCGGCGGTGGCGTAGGGGATGCCCTGGAACGAGCGGACCTGCGGCCCGGCGGTGCCGCGCACGGCGCCCGAGGCGGTGGTGACGACCGACGGGTCGGGGGCCGCGGCGGCGGCCCCGGCGGGCTGGACCAGCGTCGCGAACGCGCCGGCCGCGGCGAGTCCCAGGCCCCAAGTGGCGATCTTCATCTGCGGCTCCCGTGTTGTCGATCAAGCGATGCGAGGACCGTAGCAACGATTTGGGCGATCGCGCAAGACGATCGTTCAAGGCGTTCGCCTAAGGCGTCCGCGCAAACACTTTGGTAGGGTGCCGCGCATGGGCAACCGCGAAGACCTGCTCGAAGGCGCCAAGAAGTGCCTGCGCGAGAAGGGGTACGACCGCACGAGCGTGCGCGACATCGCGACCACGGCCGGGGTGAGCATGGCCGCGATCGGCTACCACTACGGGTCGCGGGAGGCGCTGCTGAACCAGGCGCTGTTCGCGCTGCTGGACGAGTGGGGCGACCGCATGGGCCGGGTGCTGCCCCCGGCGGAGGACGGACGAGAGGCGGCGCGCGACTTCGGGCGCCTGTGGGAGGGCCTGATCACGGAGTTCGCCGCGGCGCCCGAGCTGTGGCTGGCCTCGGTGGAGCTGTTCATGCAGGCGCAGCGGCAGCCCGACCTGCGGGAAGCCCTGGCGTCGGGGGTGGCCCACGGGTGGCGCGGAATGGCCGGGATCGTGGAGAACGTGCCGGAGGAGTCGGTGTCGGAGCGCTCGGCCCGGACCGTGGGCATGGTCCAGTCGGCGCTGGTCACCGGCGTGATGGTCCAGTGCCTGAGCGATCCGGCCAACGCCCCGACCGCGGCCGAGGTGCTGGAGGGCCTGCGCGCCCTGGCCGCGATCACCGCGGCGGGCGGGACGGCCTAGCGCACGCCGCGGGCGAGGAGGGCGTGCGCGGGCAGTGAGATACGGCCGTCACCGGTGGCGTAGCGGGCGGCCAGGCGGTCGTAGGCGGCCTTGACGCGGGCGACGGTCGGCGCGTCCTGCCTGCCCACGACCACGCCGTTGGTGCCGACCCGGGCCAGCGCGCCCAGCTCCCACCACTCCTCGGGATCGACGGCGTGCTCCCAGACGACGTCCTCGGCCGCGGCGCCGGCGAACCCGGCGTCCGCGACCAGCGCCTCGAACGCGGCGCGCTCGCCGTACTCGGTGAACGGCGGCTCCGGGATGTCGTCCGGCCAGGGCACCCCCGCCTCCTCGATCGCCTCGCGCACCAGGCCGAGCGCGCCGCTGCCGGGCATCCGCCAGCAGGTCAGCGCCAGCCGCCCGCCGGGGCGCAGCACCCGCCGCAGCTCCCCGAGCGTCACGGCGGGGTCGCTCACGTGGTTGATCACGAAGTTGCCCACGACGGCGTCGAACCCGGCGTCGGCGAAGGGCAGCTCGGGCAGCACCGCCACCCGCACGTCCAGGCCGGGCGCGTTGCGGCGGGCGGTCTCGGCCATCCCGGGCTCGGCGTCCACCGCCGACACCCGCGCGCCGCGCCGGACGGCCTCGGCCGCCACGAAGCCGGGGCCCGTGCCGACGTCCAGCAGGCGGGTGCCTTCGGCCACGCGCGCGGCGTCCAGGAGCGGGCCGATCATGTGGGTCGTCAGCTTCGCGAAGCCCTGCTCGTAGGCGGCGGCCCGCCCGTTCCACAGGTCGCGCTCGTAGGCGTCGAAGTCGGTCGTCACCCTGGCGACGATAGTGACCCGTCAGGCGGTGCGGTGGCGCTGCTGGTAGCGGTCGGTCTTGGCGCGGTTGCCGCAGACCTCCATGGAGCACCAGCGGCGGCTGCCGTTCTTGCTGACGTCGTAGAACCAGAGCACGCAGGCGGGGTTGGCGCACTTGCGGATGCGCTCGGCCCGCTCGCCGCGCAGCCGGACCAGGTCGGCGGCCGCGACCCACGCCGGCAGCCATTCGGGGGAGTCGAGCACCAGTTCCTCGACGGGGGCGCCGTCGCGCAGCAGGGGCCGGCGCGCGCCGCGGGCGAGGACGTCGTTCAGCGGCTCCTCGTCCCCGCCGAGCGCGGCGCGCAGGGCGGCGCGGGCGGTGATCAGCGGCTCGCGCGCGCCGGGGACGGCGGGCAGGCCGCTGTCGGCGATCCAGCGCTCGGCGCCGTCGGGTTCGTCGAACAGGTCGGCGAGCCGCCCCTGGTCCATCCACTGGGTGTTGACGAGGTCCAGGGCGAGGGGCTCACCGGTCAGAGGGCGCGTCATGGCGTCCATCATAAACCGGCTAAATCCTCTTGACCGGTTACCCCGGGCCCGGCTACGGTTGCGCCCACGATCAACCAGCAAAACGCATTTAGATGGTTGGAGCTGACATGAACGTGCGCCACGACACCGTCCGGATCGACGGCCTGGACGTCTTCTACCGGGAGGCCGGCGACCCCGACGCGCCCACGCTCGTGCTGCTGCACGGCTTCCCGACCTCCTCGGTCGCCTACCGGGGGCTGATGGCGGAGCTGGCGGACCGCTTCCACCTGGTCGCGCCCGACTACCCGGGCTTCGGGTTCAGCTCCGCGCCGGGCGTCGAGGAGTGGGAGTACACCTTCGACCGCCTGGCCGACGTGGTGGAGAAGCTGCTGGACGCCTTGGGGGTGGGGCGGTACGCGGTCTACGTGCACGACTACGGCGCGCCGGTCGGCTTCCGGCTGGCGCTGAGCGACCCCGGGCGCGTCACCGGGATCGTCACCCAGAACGGCAACGCCTACGAGGAGGGCCTGACCCCGTTCTGGGACCCGATCCGCGCCTACTGGGCCGACCCGTCCCCCGCCAACGGCGACGTGCTGCGCGGCCTGCTGACACGGGAGGCGACGCACTGGCAGTACACCCACGGCGTTCCCGACGCCGAGCTGGTGGACCCGTCCCTGGAACTGCACGACCAGGCCCTGCTGGACCGCCCCGGCAACCAGGAGGTGCAGCTCGCCCTGTTCCTGGACTACGGCACCAACCCCGGCCTCTACCCCGCGTGGCAGGAGTACCTGCGCACCCACCAGCCGCCGCTGCTGGCGGCCTGGGGGCGGGGCGACGAGATCTTCGGTCCGGACGGGGCGCGCGCGTTCGCCCGCGACCTGAAGGAGGCGGAGATCCACCTGCTGGACGCCGGGCACTTCCCGCTCACCACCCGGCTGCGCGAGAGCGCGACCCTCATCGCCGACTTCCTGACCCGCATCTCAGCCTGATCGCCGCATGTTCGTCACCCCTGCCCGCGTGCGCGCGGGCAGGGCCGCCCGGAACGGAGATCCTCCGATGGCGCCCGCCACCCCCGAAACCGCCACCGCGCCACCGCCCGCCCCTGTGGCCGCCGCGCCCGCACGCCCTCCGGTCACCGCCGCCCTGCTGACGACGCTCGCGGCCACGGCCGGCCTGTTCCTGCTGGCCGCCGTCACCTCGGCGACGCACCTGCCGCTGTTCGCGCTGCCGTTCGCCGCCAGCGCCGCCATCGTGGCGGTCGCGCCCACCGCGCCGTTCGCCCAGCCGCGCAGCATCGTGCTGGGCCACCTGGTCGCCGCCGCGCTCGCCCTCGCCCTCACCGCCCTGCTCGGCCCGTCGCTGTGGACGGCGGCCCTGGCGGCGGGCCTGGCGACCGCGCCCATGCTCCTGCTGCGCGCGCCGCACCCGCCCGCCACGGCGACCGCCGCGCTGATCGGCGTCACCGCGCCGGACCCGCTGTTCCTGCTCAACCCGGTGCTGGCGGCGTCCCTGGTCGTGGTGCTGGGCGGCGTACTGCTGAGCCGGGTGCTGCCGGGCGGCCGGTACCCGGCCTACTGGCGCTGAACGAACGAAGGGCCCAGAGGACAGGCGCGGCGTCCTCTGGGCCCTTTTCCGTACGGACGTGCCTAGCGGACGTCCACGTAGTCGTCGGCGTGCCACTTCATGTAGGCCGACGAGCCCGCGTAGTAGGCGCGCCAGGTGCCGTCCTTGGACGCCGTGAACGCCTTGCGGAACGCGCCCCTGGCGTCGGTCTTCACGACCGCCAGCAGCGTCCACTTCGTGGAGCCGCTCGCCTTGAAGTAGACGTTGACCGCCGTGCCCTTCCCCGCCGGCTTCCAGGTGCCGACCTGGCGGACGAGCTTGCCGGAGACGGTTAGCGCGCGGCCCTTGCGGACCGGTTCCGGCGAGGCGTTGAAGCCGGTGAAGCCCGTCCGGTAGCGGGCGGCGACGTGGTCGCTGACGCTCTGGGACGCCAGATGGTAGGCGTCGCCGCCGTAGACCGTCCGCCAGTAGCCCGAGGCGCTCGCCTTGGCGGTCACCTTGAAGGCGCCCTTGGCGTCGGCGACGAAGTAGTCGCCCACGTTGCGCCATTTCTTGCCGTCCGCCGAGAACTGCGCGACGACCCACGCCTGCGGCACCGGCTGGGTGCCGCCCGGAATCTGCCGCGTCACCCGGCCCGCCATGGTGACGGTCCCGCCCGTCGCGACCGGCTCGGGCCCGGCGTTCACGCCTTCGACCTTCGTCCGGTACATCAACGGCAGCGGTCCCTTCGTGGGGAGCACGGCCGACGACGGGGAGTAGTCCCCGCCCGTGGCTTCGTAGGTGACCTGGTAGGTCGGGTTCCAGGTCACGACGACGGGTGCCGAGAAGCCGCCGTCGGCGGCCGTGACCGGGGAGGCCAGCCGCCTGCCGTCCGGTCCCGCCAGGTGGACCGTCTCGCCCGCGAAGGGCGCCCACGTCCCGTTGGAGGTGCGGCGCGTCAGCTTGCCGGTCACGCGCACCGTCTCGCCGACGACCTTCGGGGCGGGGCTGAACGCGGCGGTGAGGAGAGTGGGCTGCGCCCTGTACTCGACCCGGAGCTTCCCGCTGGTCGAGGCGATCGTCCCGTTCTCTTCATCGAAGGTGGCGAACACCCGAGCCTCACCGTTGTGCACACGGGACCGCACCCGGAACCGGCCGGCGGCGTCGGTGACGGTTTCCGCCTCGCCCGTGCCCTCGATCCGCGCGCCGGCCATGGGCCGCCGCGTCCCCTCCTCGACCAGCGTCCCGGTCATCTCGACGTCGGGGTGGTCGACGTCGGCCCAGGAGCGGTCGGCCGCCAGCCCGGTGAGGACGGGCTTCATCAGCCGCCGGAAGGGCACGCGCGCCGTGTCGCTCTGGTCGCCGGCCCCGTTCCAGGCGCTGGCGGCCACCTCGTAGTCGCCGGGCGGCAGGTCCAGCGGCCGGGTCGTCTTGTACATCACCAGGTCGTAGTCGCCACGGTCGAACCGGCGGTACTCGGTGACGTCGGTGATCACCGCGAGCGGCTCGGCCCCGCCGGACCGGTACACCCGCGCCTCGGTCCGCGCGACCGACAGGGCGGTCTCGACGTCGAACATCACGGAGACCGGCCCCTCCGGCCGGTTGGTGCTGGAGGAATCGCTGTAGGCGGAGGGCGTGTCCAGCAGAAACCGCACCGGCGTGTAGTCCACAGAACCGATCTCGGACTTGACGGTCTTCTCGCCAGAGACGGTCACGGCCTCGGCGTCGAGAAGGGTCCGGCCTCGCTGGACCCGGACGTTGTCCGGCGTCCACCAGGATCCCTCCGTCGCGCTGCCCGTCCCCAACTTCAGCTTCACGCTCGTGTACGGCACGGTCTGGCCGCGCAGCCGCAGGTGCAGGGTGACGCTCGCGACGCCGCCCGGCGCGGCCGCGCGGGTGCCGATCAGGGTCTCCCCGGTCGCCTTGTCCTTGACCGTCCCACCGGCCTTGGAGAACACGACCTCGCCCGCGGCGCGCGCCGGGACGACCAGGGCCGTCAGCGCGAGCAGGGTGGCCGCCAATACCGCCAGGAAGCGGTGTGTCTGCATTCTCATCGCACGTCCACATAGTCGTCGCGGTAGGTCTTGGCGTCGGCCGCCGTGCCGCCGTAGTAGGCGCGCCAGGTGCCGTCCTTGGTCGCCTTGAAACCCTTGCGGAAGCGGCCGTCCTGGTCGGTGGCGGTGCGGGCGTCCGGGTCATGGACGGCGTGCACGTCCAAGCCCGCCAACGGCCTGCCGTCGTACGTCAGGCGTCCGGTGACGACAGTCCGGTCGTCCTCGGCGGGGGCGGCTCGGGACATCAGCTTGACGCGGACCCAGAACTGTCCCACCGGCTGCCTGGTGGAACGCTTGGCGTCGTCCACAACGTAGGGGCGCCTGATGATGGACATCTGGTCGGCGACCCGGCTCGACACGGCGGCGGGACGGACCTGGCCGGCGTGGGCGAAAGCGGGTGCCCCCAGCGCTGCGGCCGGGACGAGGGACAGCGCGGTGGCGACGGACAGCAGACAGCGCAACATGCCTCCATGGGGGGATATGGAGGTGACGCCCCGGAACGATCTTCGGTTTACCTGTTAAGACGCTTGGCAGGGCACGTTTCGGTCACGCCGTGTGGCCGGTGCGGATCGACTCCAGCCACGCCGACGCCTCGGTGAAGTCCGCGTCGTGCGTACCCCGGCGGATCTCCGGCCGCACCTGGTCGGCGCGCGCGTAGGAGCCCAGGAACCGCACGTCCGAGCAGACCCGGCGCAGCCCCATCAGCGCCTCGCCCACCCGCGCGTCGGCCACGTGGCCCTCGAAGTCCATCCAGAACAGGTACGAGCCGAGGCCCGCGCCGGTCGGACGCGACTGGATCAGCGTCAGGTTGATGCCGCGCATCGAGAACTCGGTGAGGATCTCCAGCAGCGCGCCCGGGTGGTCCTCCCCGATGAAGGCCGCCACCGTCGTGCGGTCCATGCCGGTCGGGGCCGGGGGGACGCACGGGCGGCGCAGCGCGATGAAGCGGGTCACCGCGTCGGCCACGTCGTGGATGTCCTCGGCCAGCACCTCCAGGCCGTAGCGGGCCGCCGCGAACGAGCCCGCCAGCGCCGCGTCGTAGTGGCCGTCGGCGACGTGCTGGGCGGCCTCGGCGTTGGAGGTCGCCGCGCGCCACTCGGCGTCCGGGACGTGCTCGTTCAGCCAGCGGCGGCACTGCGGCTGCGCGTGCGGGTGCGAGGCGACGGTCTTCACGTCGTCCAGCGCCGTGCCGGGCCGCACCAGCAGCGCGAACGACACCTGGAGGTTGACCTCGCCGACGATCTGCAGCGGCTCGCCGGTGGTCAGCTCGTCCAGGGTGGTGGGCACCGAGCCCTCGACGGAGTTCTCCAGCGCGACGACCGCCGCGTCCACCTCGTCGCGGCGCAGGGCGTCCAGCGCGGCGGGCACGGTGGCGTACGGCAGGTGCTCGGCCTCCGCCGAGTCGGGGAAGGAGCGCAGGGCGGCCTCGGTGAAGGTCCCCTGCGGCCCGAGATAGGCGTATCGCTGCGGCATGTCGAACTCACTCCTCCGCCCCCGCGAGGAGCGCACGGTGTCAGGGTGACGAGTTTACGCGCCCGTGGCCGGTCAGGCGCGTGCGGTGGAGGTACGGCCGTTGCTGCCGAAATCGGGCAGCGGGTCGTCCATCGACACCACCGGGCCCTTGCCGAGGCGCGCGGCGCGCAGCGCCTGGCTCTCCTCGGGCGAGAGCATCTCCACCGGGTGGCCGTCCCGGACGGCCTTGGCGTAGGTGCGCGTCTCGGTCCGGCCGTTGATGGAGCTGATCACCACCCCGTCGCCGGCGGAGTTGATCAGCGCCAGCGAGAACGAGCGGTGGCCCGACATCTCCTTGAGCGCGTCGTAGTGCACGATGGCCAGGTCCCGGAGCGCCTGGCCGTCGATCGTGCCGGTCGCGGCCTGCATCTGCCGCCTGAGCGCCTCGGTGCAGTCCACGACGACCTGGTTGACCCGGTTGTGGGCCACCACCGCGATGGACAGACCGGCCACCCCGGCGACCACACCGGCGACGGCAACCGCGATGAGCATCACGGGGCGAGCGTACCCACCTCGGGGGCCTCGCGCGAAGGTTCCGGCCCATCGCGCCGGGGCCGCACCCTGTCCACCAGCCACAGGCCCAGAATCAAGATCATCGCTATGGAGATCAGGCCGAAGGCGTCGCGCAGGATCTGCCCCGGTATCTTCCAGGCCAGGCCGTCCCCGGCCGCGACCACGGTGGTGCCGAGCCACGGCAGCGGGAACAGGAACGCCACCCACAGCGCCCCGGCCAGCAGGCAGCGCCGCACGTCCCGACCGTCGCCCACCAGGGCCCCCATGACCGCGATCATCCACACCAGGTGGTGGATCCAGCCGACCGGCGACAGCAGCACCGACAGCAGCCCGACGATCGCGACGCCCGCCAGCAGCGCGCTGTAGGCGCCCGGCCCGGCGGCGCGGTCGGCCGCGCGCAGCAGGTCGGTGCCGCCCGCCGGACGGGCCGGGCGCACGCCCTCGCCGATCCCGTCGGCGGCCAGCGTGGCGCGCCGGGCCAGCCGGAAGCCCACGTAGGCCACCGCCAGCGCCAGGACCAGCCACAGCAGCGACCGCACCGGCCCCTCGGGGACCACCCGCGCGATCATGCCGTTGACCGCCTGGTTGGTGGTGCCGTCGACCGCGCCGGTGCGCTCGCCGCCCTCCAGCAGCGCCCCGAACCAGTAGTCGGCCGAGTCCGACGGCAGCAGCGCGAAGGTCGCCAGCGTCGCCGCGCCGGCCGTCAGCACCGCGTTGGCCAGCGCGTCGCGCCGCCCGGTGAGCAGGAAGTAGATGAGGAAGACTCCGGGCACCAGCTTGATCGCCACCGCGAGGCCGACCAGCATCCCGCGCGGCCAGCGGGCGGTGCGCGCGGTGCAGTCGGCCAGGCACAGCGCCATCAGCATGAACCCGACCTGGCCGAACCGGATCTGGTCGAACGCCGACCACACGTAGGCCGACATCCCGAACAGCACGCCGGTGGCGAGCGGCGCCCAGCGGCCGGCGCGGCGGATCAGGTCGCGGAAGCAGTACCAGACGACGACCAGCAGCGCCGCGTACATGACCGCGGTCCAGGCGACCTGCGCGTACCACCACGGCAGGAGCGTGAACGGCACCGCCAGCACCGCCGCGAACGGCGGGTAGGTGAACGGCAGCAGCTGCGGCGGCTGGGTCAGCACCTCGTACAGCGGCGCGCCGCGCAGGATCGCGCGCCCGCCGTCGCGGTAGACCTCCAGATCGACCATCCGCTGGTCGGGCGGGTTGGTCAGCCACTTGGCGACGATGGGCGACACCGCCACCAGCGCGACGGCCACGCCCAGCAGCAGGATCAGCAGATCCGCCGGCGTGCGCCGCCCCTCGCCGCCGGCCGCGGCCCCGGCCGTGCCGGCGCCCGTGCCCCCGCGGACCTCCGTACCTCCACGCATGTCCCCATCCTGGCGTAAGCCGCCCACTAACCTTGACGCATGGCGCAACGGGGGGCGAAAGTCTGCACGCTCATTTCCGTCCTGCTCTCGCTCGGCGCGTTGCTGCTGGTCGCACCGGGAGCGCAGGCGGCCGAGCAGGGGAACGGGCGGGTCGTGGTGATCGGCGTGCCCGGCCTGATGTGGATGGACGTCACCGAACGCGGCACCCCCGCCCTGTGGCGGCTCACCGGCCAGGGCGCCGGGGCGGGGCTGAGCGTGCGCACCACCGTCCCCTACACCTGCCCGATGGACGGCTGGCTGACGGTGTCGGCGGGGCAGCGGGCGCGGCTCGCGCACGGCGACTGCGCGCTGCCGTCGGCCCCGCAGCCGGTGCCGGGCGGCGGCGCGGCGGCCCCCGGCTGGGCCACGATCAAGACCGACAACGAGGGCACCAAGTACCACGCGCGCGTCGGGCTGCTGGGGCAGGCGGTCAAGAACTCGGGCGCCTGCACGTTCGCGGTCGGGCCGGGCGCGGTGTTCGGGCTCGCCGACAACGACGGCCGGGTGGACCGGTACGCCGAGTCCCCCGACAAGGCGGCCCCCGGCGACTGGGCGAAGTGCCCGTTGACCGCCGTCGAGGTGGACGAGCTGTTCCGCGCCTACCTCGCGGCCGGGGTGGACGTGAAGGGCGACCAGGTCCCGGTGCCGCCCGCCGAGCGCGCCGCGGCCGTGGCGGCGGCCGACCGCCGCGTGGCGCAGGTCCTGGCGGCCGTCCCGGCGGGCACGACCGTGCTGCTGGCGGGGCTGGCCGACACCTCGGGCCGCCCCCACCTGCGGGTCGCGCTGGCCAGCGGGCCGGACTACCCGTCGGGGTTCCTGTCGTCGAGCGCCACCCGGCAGCCGGGCCTGGTCACCCTGACCGACCTCACCGCGACCGTGCTGCACGGGCTGCGGCTGCCGCAGCCGGTGGAGGCGGTCGGGTCGCGCTGGGAGGACCACCCGTCCAAGGCGTCGGTCCCCGCCAAGCTCGACATGCTGGTGGACGAGAACGTCGCCGCGCAGGCCATCCGCAAGGTGCAGGGCTCGTTCTTCTGGGTGCTGGCCGGCACGCAGATCGCCGTCTACCTGGTCGCGGCGCTGATCCTGCGGCGGCGGCGCGACGCGCCGGAGGTCCGGCGGCGGGTGCTGGGCGTCGCCCGCGTGGTGGCGCTGATGGCGGGCGCGGCCCCGGCGGCGTCGTTCATGGCGGGCCTGGTGCCCTGGTGGCAGGTGGCGCGGCCGACGCCGGTGCTGGTGACGACCGTGGTGGTGTTCAGCGCGCTGATCGCGGGACTGGCGCTGGCGGGCCGGTGGCGGCGGTCGGTGATCGCGCCCGGCCTGGTCGTCACGGGGGTGACGGCGGTGCTGCTGGCGGCCGACGTGATGGCCGGGTCGGGGCTGCAGCTGAACTCGCTGATGGGCTACACCGCGCTGGTGGCGGGCCGGTTCTACGGGTTCGGCAACCAGGCGTTCTCGCTGTTCGCGGTCGCGTCGGTGCTGTCGGCGGCCTGGCTCGCGCACTACCCGCTGCGGCAGGGCCGCAGGGGCCTGGCCGTCGCGGTCGTCGCGGCGGTGGGCGTGGCGGCGGTCGCGGTGGACGGGCTGCCCATGTGGGGCAGCGACTTCGGCGGCGTGCTGGCGATGGTGCCGGTGTTCGCGATGCTGGGGCTGATGGTGACCGGGCGGCGCGTGTCGTGGTGGAAGCTCGGGCTGTTCGGCGCGGCCGGGGTCGCGGTCGTGCTGTTCATCTCGTTCCTGAACTCGCGCAGCGCCGACCCGACGCACCTCGGCAAGTTCTGGCAGGACCTGGTGCGCGGCGAGGCGTGGGGCGTGGTGGTCCGCAAGTTCCAGTCGATGGTCGGCGCGCTGGGCTGGTGGCCGGTCGCGCTGGTGCTGGCGGCCGTGGTGGTGTTCGCCTACCTGGTGCTCGCCGACCCCGGGCGGTGGCGGCTCGCCCCGCTGGCTCGGCTCTACGAGCGGTACCCGACGATGCGCGCGGCGCTGCTGTGCGCGCTGACCACCGGCGTCATCGGCACGCTGGTGAACGACTCGGGCGTGATCATCCTGTCGGTGGCGACGCTCCTCACCGGTCCGCTGGCGCTGGCGGCGGTGCTGCGGACGCTGGAGACCGGCGAGCCCGCAGGCACTGGCGAACCAGAACGACCAGAACCCCGGTCAGCAGCACGGGAGCGATGACCGAGCGCAGCACCGACGGCAGGAACCACTCCAGCCACCCCGGCAGGCCGATCAGCTTCGGGTCGCGGGCGGGCAGGTAGGCGAGGCTGAGCACGGCGGTGTGGGCCAGCAGCAGCCAGTCGAACCGCGACCACGCCAGCAGCGCCAGCACCGCCCAGCCGAACCCGTCGTACCAGGGCAGCTCGTAGGGCGCGGCGAACAGCCAGGCCAGCACCAGGGCGGCCGCGACGCGGCGCGGCTCGTCGCGCTCGCCGGGCAGCGCGCGGTACAGCAGCCAGACCAGGGCGAGCATCAGCAGCACCCAGGCGACCTTGATGAACGAGCGGGGCAGCGCCAGGTCCACCAGGTGCCAGGGCGTCGCGAACGAGATCATGTTGGAGGCGTTGCGCACCTGGTCGAGCGCGTGCGGCCCGGCCGCCCGGAACGCCAGGCCCGCCGTCACCGCCGCGCCGCCGAACAGCGCCGCCAGCCGGAGCGCGCGGTCCCGGCCGCGCGCCGAGCGCAGCAGGCTCCAGGCGGGTCCGCCGCCGGCCAGGGCGGCGGGCAGCTTGACCGCCGCGCCGATCCCGACCAGCACGCCGGTCGCCAGCGCCCCGCCGACCCCGGAGGCGCGGGCGGTTCCGGCGCGGAAGGCCGCCAGCGCCGCCACCATCGGGGCGACCGCCAGCACGTCGTTGTGCGCGCCCGCCACCAGATGGAAGATCATCAGCGGGTTGGCGGTCCAGAGCAGCGCCGCCCGCAGCCGCGCCCGGTCGTCACGCGCGGTGCGGTGCAGCAGCAGCGCGGTGAGCGCGAAGGCGAGCACGTTCAGGACCGACAGCGCGAACACCGTGAGCCGCACGGAGTCGCCGCCGACCCACGAGGCGAGGGCCTGCCCGGCGGTGGTGAGCGGCCCGTACACCGACGGCGTGCCGCGCCACTCCTCGGCCGCGCCGGCCACCGGGTCGCCGGGCAGCCGGTCGGCGCCGGTCTCGTACGGGTCGTGCCCGAGGACGACCATCCGCCCGTAGGCGGCGTAGTTCAGGTGGTCGGTGGACCCGACCGGCGGCATGAACATGAACGCGACCGCCGCCAGCAGCCCCGCCGCCACCAGCGGCCGCGCCCGGCAGGTCCAGCCGCGCCGTACCGCCGCGAAGCACGCTCCGAGGCCCGCCGTCCCGGCGAGAACGCCGAGCACCACCAGCCCGATCACCACGTACGGCGAGGGCTCGGCGTTCAGCGCGTAGGGCGGCACGCCCGGGTCGGCGGCCAGGAACGGCTCGAACGCCGACGGGCCCAGCAGCGCCGTGAGCAGGAAGCACAGCAGGCTGCCCGCGATCGCGGCCAGCCCGGCGCGGCCGAGGCGCGCCGGGTCGATGCCCGGGGTCACCGGCGGCGGCCGCCCCGGAGGCGGTCCAGCCGCGCGGCCACGGCCGGCTCGCGGGTGGCGAGGGCGCGCGCCACGTCGCGGAACTGGCGGGCGCGGTGGACCTGGGCGTGCCAGTCGGTGCCGGTGGCGCGGTGCGCGAGGGGCACCTCGACCTCGGTCACCCGGAAGCCCTTGCGCAGCAGGTCGATGGTCAGCGCGGTCTCCACGCCGAACCCGGCGGCCAGCGGGCGGGCCGCCTCGAACGCGGCGCGGGTCAGGCAGCGCTGGCCGTTCAGCGGCTGGGCGGCGGTCCATCCGGTGGCGCGCCTGATCCCGTCGCGCGACAGCCGCACGACGAAACCGTGGCCGCCGAGCTTCACCGTCGTCGCGAAGACGGCGATCGTCATGTCGGCGTCGCCGGCGCGCACCGGCTCGACCAGCGGCGCGGCCTCGCGCGCGGTCCCGGCCAGGTCGGCGTCCAGGAACAGCAGGTGGCGGGGCTCGTCGCGGCCCTCGTCCAGCAGCGCGACGGCCTCGGCGCCGGTCTCCATCGCCGCGCCCTTGCCCCGGTTGCGGCTGTGCCGCACCACGCGGGCGCCGGCGTCGCGGGCGACCCGGCCGGTGCCGTCGGAGGAGCCGTCGTCCACCACCACGACCAGGTCGGCGCCGGGCAGCTCCAGGGCGGCCTTGACGGTGGCCGCGATGCGGTCGGCCTCGTCCTTCGCCGGGATGATCACCGCTACTTCCTGCATACGGCGATGGTAGTGCGCGCCCGGCCGGGCCGACGGCAGGAACGGCGGCGGCCCGCGGGAAGATCCCGCGGGCCGCCGATCGGTTACGTACGGGTCACCCGGCGTTGGGCGCGGGCACGGCGTCGATCACGGTGAACACCGTGTCCAGCCCCGTCACCTGCAGGATGCGCTTCACGGCGGGCCGGGGCGCGGCGAGTTCGAGCAGTCCGCCGCGCTCCTTGAGCCGCTTCATCGCCGACAGCAGCACGTTCATGCCGGTCGAGTCGCAGAATTCCACCCCGCTCAGGTCGACCACGATGCGGTCGACCTCCTCGCGCAACAGTGTCGCCAGAGCGGCCTGCAGCCTGGGTGCGGTGTACAGGTCCAGCTCGCCGCTAGCTGTGACGACGGCGTGACCCCCCTGAGACGAAGTCGAGATGTTTAGCTCCACGCTCGGCACACTATCGGGCGAACGCCCGGGGAGCCAGGCAGTTCGCCAAGTCCCGTGTCATGGGGGCGTCGCCGCAGTACACCGCTTTGCGAACTACGTCCCGTTACTGAACGGACACAACAGGACAGGGGCCCCAGCGCGCCACCGGCCGCCGCCGGCAACTGCCGGATTCGCCCCGCGCGCCGCGCCCGATTGCGGGACTCTGGAACCCGTGCGACGAGAACGGGCGGGCCGCCCGGCGGCCCCGCCGGCCGCGGTCACGCATGGGGGGACGGGCCGCACATGAGACATGACCGACACGACTACCTCGACCGGGGCCCCGATCCCCGGGAGACCCGGCTGCGCGAGCGCCTGGAGGCGATCCGCACCCGCGCGGAGAAGGCGGGCTCCTGGCGCGCCTCCACGCAGTACCTTTCCCGGCTGGTCAACCGGTCCGGCTTCGTGCCGATCCGCACCAGGCTCGCCCGCGAGGACCTGGCCTTCCTGGCCGGGGCGCGCGAGGAGGTGCTGGTCTTCACCGAGCTGGGCACGCGGCTGCTGGACATGCACCGGCCGCAGGACGCGGGCGGCATCACCAGCGACCCCGACAGCCCGATCCGCCGCTGCCGCTCGTGCATGTGGCGCTGGCCGTGCCCGACGTTCCGCACCATCGACGAGACGATCCAGCGCTGAGTCAGCGGCCGAGGCGGCCGCCGAGCTGCGCCATCCTGCCGTGCACGCCCAGCGAGCGCGGCGCCACGGCCGCCGCTCCCTTCAGCGACAGGCCGGACGCGCCGCCGCGCACCAGCGTGACGCTCCCGTTGCCGCCGTCCTCGTCGGGCGCGCCCGCGACCATGTCCGCCGCACCCTCCCCGGTGTGGTCCAGCAGCGAGACCTGGAAGCCGAACAGCGCGTAGGGCCGGGCCGTGCCCGGGACGCCGCCGGTGTTCTTGGTGATCGCCTGCGCGCCGCGCCCGGTCAGGCCGGACGGGGAGCCCAGCAGCAGGAACGCGCGGCCCACGTCGAAGGTGCGGCCGATGTCCACCTTGGGGGCGCCGACGGCCAGGTCCGCGCGGCCGTCGCGGTTGACGTCGCCGACCGCGACCGACTGGCCGAAGTTGTCCTCGTTGACGCCGGTGCCGGGCACGCCCGGCGTGCGCTGGTCCAGGTGGTAGGAGCCGCCGAGGCCGAACGGCGTGCCCCGGTGCACGGTGACGCGGCCGCCGGTGGAGGGCGAGTCGTAGGTGTTGCCGACCGCGACGTCGCCGCGCCGGTCGCCGTCGAAGTCGCCGATCGCCAGGGAGTGCACGGGCGCGTAGACGGTGCGGCCCCGCGTGAAGCCGCCGGACGCGGTCCCGTGGAAGACGGTGAAGCCCCGGCGGTGCCCGACCTCGGGATCGTCGGCGTCGTACCAGGCGTAGGCGACGTCGCCGCGCCCGTCGCCGTTGACGTCGCCGGCCGCCAGCCAGGACTGGTTCACGTCCCGTGCCGAGCGGGTGCCGCCCACGACGGTCGCGCGGGCGCGCGAGCCGAAGTAGATCCAGGTGTAGGTGCTGGTGCCGGGCACGGTGACGAACAGCTCGGGTGAGCCGTCCCCCTGGATGTCCCCGGCGGCGAGGGCCTCGCCGAAGCGGTGCCGGTTGCCGGGGGTGCGCGCCTCGCCGTGGACGGTGGCGCGGCCCAGACCGGCCTTGGAGCCCCACAGGATGGTGACGCCGCCCGCGTCCCGGTGCTCGCCGGCGTCCTCGTCGGGCGCGCCCACGGCCAGGTCGGCGTAGCCGTCGCGGTTGAGGTCGGCCGACGCCAGCGCGTACCCGAAGTGGTCGCCGGTCTCGGCGGCGCCGGGCACGCCGGCCGAGTCCTGGCTGATGATCTTCTTGCGGCGGGTGTCGAGGCCGGTGCGCGCGCCGGGGACGACGCTGACGAACCCGGCACCGCGCTTGCCGCCCACGGTGCCGTTGGGGCTGCCGACGGCCAGGTCGCGCAGGCCGTCGCCGTTGAAGTCGTACGGCTTGGCGACCCGCGCCGCGGCCTGCGCGGGCACGGCCCCCGCCAGCGCGCCGCCGCCGACCACCGCACTGAGCGCCAGGGCACCCGCCACACGCGAACGCACCGTCACACCTCCAGCTCACGGCGGCCGTATGGCACGCCACGTCCAATAGCTGGGCGGAACGCTACCGTGCGTAAGGAATCGCTTATCAGGCGTGACGCGGGCCACAAACAAGCAGGTCATGCCTGGTCAGAGCCGTCCACGGGACCACCGGCCCGACCGGCGGAATGATCCAGATCACCCCTGAGGCGCTGGTCACAGCGACACAGGCTCTTGTCGCCTTATCTCTTTGTCGACTTTTCGCTATACCGGCAGGCGCACCACGAACCGGCAGCCGGGCCCGGTGTTGGCGACGCCGATCTCCCCCGCGTGCGCCTCGACGATGCCGCGCGCGATGGCCAGTCCCAGGCCCGCGCCGCCGCCGGGCGTGCGGGCGGCCTCGCCGCGGAACGCCACGTCGAACACGCGCGGCAGGTCCTGCTCGGGGATGCCGCCGCAGGCGTCGGCCACCGTCACCAGCGCCTGCCCACCGTCGACCTCGCCGCGCACCTCCACCGTGCCGTCGCTCGGGGTGTGCCGGATCGCGTTCACCACCAGGTTGCGCAGCGCCCGCCCGAACTCACCCGCGTCCACCTGGACGGGCAGCCCGGCGCGCACGTCCCCGTGCAGCCGCACGCCCTTGGCGCGGGCGAGCGCCTCGGCCCCGGCGACCGCGTCGGCGACCAGGTCGCCCAAGCCCACGCGCTCGCGCGACAGCCGCAGCGCGCCCGCGTGGATGCGCGACAGCTCGAACAGGTCGTCCACCATCCCGGTCAGCCGGTCGGCCTCGACCCGGATGCGCCCGTGGTAGCGGCGCACGGTCGCCTCGTCGTCGACCACGCCGTCCTCCAGCGCCTCGGCCATCGCGCGCAGCCCCGCCAGCGGGGTGCGCAGGTCGTGGCTGACCCAGGCGACCAGCTCGCGGCGGCTGGCCTCCAGGGCCTGCTCGCGCTCGTGGGCGGCGGCGAGGCGCGCGTAGGCGGCCTCCAACTCCCGCGAAAGCTCGGCCAGCTCGGCGGGCAGGCGGGCGGCGGGCGGGCTGAACTCGTCGGCGCGCACGGCGTTCACCAGCACCCGGTTGGCCGCCACCAGCCGCCGCCCCAGCAGCACCGACACCGCCATCGCGACCACCCCGGAAGCCGTCACGACCGACAGCACCACGGTCAGGTCGTGATCGTTGATCACCATCATCAGGGCGATCACCACGATCCCCGAGACCGTCGCCAGGACCGTCGCCGCCCCCACCACCGCGAGCTGCGCCGCCACCGACCGGCCGCGCCAGCGGTGCAGCAGGACCAGGGCCGCCCCGGCGACCAGCCCGGCCGCCAGCGCCGCGTACCAGGCGACCCAGAAGATGTCGGCGAGCGAGAGCATCACGACGGTTCCTCCCCGGCCGGTTCGTAGCGGTAGCCGACGCCCCAGACGGTGACGATGCGGCTGGGCGCGGCCGGGTCGTCCTCGATCTTCTCCCGCAGCCGCCGCACGTGCACGGTCACGGTAGAGGAGTCGCCGAACGACCAGTCCCACACGCGGTCGAGCAGCTCGTCGCGGGTGAAGGCGCGCCGCGGGTGGCGCAGCAGGAACGCCAGCAGGTCGAACTCCCGGGACGTCAGCGTGAGCCGCTCGCCGCCCTGGAACGCCTCGTGCGCGGACACGTCCACGACCAGGTCGCCGTCGCGCAGCGTCCCCGCGTCCCCGGCGGGCGCGGGCACGGCGCGGGCCCGCCGCAGCACCGAGCGCACGCGCAGCGCCAGCTCGCGCGGGCTGAACGGCTTGGTCACGTAGTCGTCGGCCCCGGTCTCCAGCCCCACCAGGCGGTCGGTCTCGGCCCCCAGCGCGGTGAGCATCACGACCGGCACCAGCGAGGTCTCACGCACCCGGCGGCACACCTCCAGCCCGTCCATGCCCGGCAGCATCAGGTCCAGCACGACCAGGTCCGGCGGCCGATCCATGATCCTCCGCAGGGCCTGCCGCCCGTCGGCCACGCATTCGACGCGGTGGCCGTCGCGCTCCAGATACCGGGCGACGACCTCGGCGACGGTCGGATCGTCGTCCACGACCAGGACGTGGCCGGGCGCGTTCATCGCCTGCTCCGGCGGGTGTTGGGGGATTTCACGCGTCCAAGCTATGCGCGGCCGCGCCATAGCGGGCAATCACGTAACGACCTCGTAAGACCACACCACCCACCCCGTGGGCGAAGCCCATGCTTGCCGGGGGCGCGGGGGCGGAGCCCCTGCCGTGTGAAGAAAGCACTGCGGGCGGAGCCCGTCGTTTGCGGGGTGTGGGGCGGAGCCCTGCCGGGGGGTGTGGGGGGCTGGCCCCCTGCCCGGGTATCGCCCGCCCGGAGGGAGCGCTAGCGAGTGCAGGG
>JBITGK010000032.1:0-96183 GCA_044456955.1 Spirillospora sp. NPDC050679
GTCTCGGCTGGGGGTTGGTGTTGGCGGCGCTCCGGCCCCCCCCCGGGGCCCCCCGCGGGGGGGCGGGGGGGGGGGCCCGGGGGCGGTGGGGGGGGGGGGCCCCCCCCCCCCGAGCCGAGCCGTCCGGGTCCTGCGCCGTCCTCCTTCGGGCCGTGGCCGGTGAGCGGCGTCAGCGCTCCAGGCCCGTCAGGTCGAGGCTCGCGAGGCGCTCGGGGTCGGAGAGGATGTCGATCGCGGCGATCCGGTCGCCGGTGACGGTGAAGCTCATGATCGAGATGAGCTCGCCGTCGATGGTGTTGACCAGCCCGGCCGCTCCGTTGACCAGCGCGGGGCGGGTCGAGGAGGCGGTGGCCATGCGCTGGAACGTGGCCGCCTGACCGGCCACGGCCCGGACGCCGCGCAGGACCCGCATGCCGCCGGGGAGCGTCTTGCCGCTGTCGGCGCGCAGCACGACGTCGGGGTCGAGGACGGCCACCAGGCCGTCGAGGTCCCCGCCGCGCGCGGCGGTCAGGAAGGCGTCGACCACGCGCCGCTGGGCGACCGGGTCGGGGTCGGGGACCGGGGCCGTGCCCTGGACGCGCTGGCGGGCGCGGCTGGCGAGCTTGCGGGCGGCGGCCGGGGTGCGGTCGACGATCGGGGCGATCTCGTCGAACGACAGGCCGAACATGTCGTGCAGGACGAAGGCCAGCCGCTCGGCCGGGTTCAACGACTCCAGCACCACCAGCAGCGCCAGCCCGACCGAGTCGGCGATCAGCGCCTGGTGCTCGGGATCGGCGCTCTGCTCGGTGACCACGGGGTCCGGCAGCCGGGCCTCCAGCGGCGTCTCGCCCCGCTGCGTGCGCGAGCGCAGCATGTCCAGGCAGACCCTGCCGACGACGGTGGTCAGCCAGCCACCGAGGTTGCCGATCTCGCCGGCCTCGGAGCGGGCGAGCCGCAGCCAGGCTTCCTGGACCGCGTCGTCGGCCTCGGTCAGCGAGCCGAGCATCCGGTAGGCCACCGCCTTCAGGTGCGTGCGGTGCTCTTCGAACCGGTCGGCCAGGAAATCGCGCTCGTTCATCGTCGTCCTCAAGGTCGTCGCCGTCTGTGCTCACCGCACTGACGAACAGAACAGCGTCAATGTGACCACACCTCGCGAATCCGTTCCGCGTCGACGGGCCTCCGACGAAATGGCCCGCGCGACCGGTCACACTTCCGGCGCCCGGTTCGTCAGGTCCGCGAAGAGATCGACGAACGGAGTGAGGGACGATGAGCGAGTTCGAGATCCACGGAACGGTGGCCGGCGGGTACGAGTCGGTGCGCGAGGAGTTCGCCGCCGCGGTGGCCGCCGAGAACGGCGAGTCCGGAGCGCAGCTCGCGGTGTACGCGGACGGCCGCAGGGTGGTCGACCTGTGGGCCGGGGAGGGCGTCGCCGGCGACACCCTGACCGGGGTCTACTCCTCGACCAAGGGCGCGGCGACCCTGGTCGCGGCGCTGCTGGCGCAGGACGGCGTCCTCGACCCGGACGAGCCGGTGGCCGGGGCGTGGCCGGAGTTCGCCGCGGCCGGCAAGGCCGGGATCACGTTGCGGGACGTGCTGTCCCACCGGTCGGGCGTGATCGGCGTCGACGGCGGCCTGACGGCGGCCGAGCTGGCCGACGACCGGCTGGTCGCGGAGCGGCTGGCCGGGCAGCGGCCCTACTGGCGGCCGGGGACGGCCTGCGGCTACGGCGGGTTCGTGTCGTTCGCGATCGTCGGCGAGGTGGTCCGCCGGGTCACCGGCCGCACTTTGCAGGAGACCTTCGAGGAGCGGGTCCGCGCGCCCTACGGGCTGGACGTCTACCTCGGGCTGCCGGAGGCGGAGGAGGACCGCTACCGGGAGATCCTGCCGGGTCTGGCGAGCCCGGAGGAGCTCGCCGCGTTCTGGGAGAACGTCCCCGGCCCGCACAGCATCACCGGCATCGGATACGGCCTCAACTCCGCCCCGCCGCTGGACCAGGTCGCCTTCGCCAACACCCGGCGGGTGCGCGAACTGGGGCAGGCTTCGGCCGGCGGCGTGGGCAGCGCGCGAGGTCTGGCCGCGATGTACGCGGCGGCGGTCTCCGGGCTGGACGGCCGCGCTCCGCTGCTCAAGCCCGACACGATCGGCGAGTTCGCCATGCTCCACTCCACCGACGGCGACCTGGTGGTCGGGCCGCAGGGCCAGTACGCGCTGGGGTTCCAGGCCAAGGGGCTGCGCTACCCGTTCCTGAGCGCGCTGTCGTTCGGCCACGGGGGCTCGGCGGGCTCGGAGGCCTTCGCCGACCCGCGCAGCGGTGTCGCGTTCGGCTACACCCGCCGCCGGTTCTCCTTCAACTGGTCCTACCCCGAGCACGACCGGCTGGCCGCCGCGGTCCACCGCGCCGCCACCGCGTCCTGACGAACCCCTGAGGAGACCTGTGATGACTTCGCACAGCCCCGACCGCTCCGGAAGCGGCGGGAAGACCAACCTCGCGCTGCTGGTGATCGCCGCCGCGCAGCTGCTGATCGTGATGGACGGCACCATCGTGACCGTGGGCCTGCCGGTCATCGGCACCGGCCTGGGCATCGCCGAGGCCGATCTGGACTGGGTGCTGACCTCGTACGCGCTGGCGTTCGGCGGGCTGCTGCTGGCCGGCGGCCGCGCCGGTGACGTGTTCGGCCGCCGCCGCCTGTTCCAGGCCGGGCTGGTGGTGTTCCTGCTCGCCTCCCTGCTGGGCGGCGTGGCGCAGAACGGCGCCACGCTGATCGCCGCGCGCGTGCTGCAGGGCGTCGGCGGCGCGATCATCGCCCCGGCCGCGCTGTCGCTGCTGGCCGACACCTTCGCGCCCGGCCCGCAGCGCAACAAGGCCCTGGGCGTCTACGGCGCGATGGGCGGCCTGGGCTCGGTGGTCGGCCTGCTGCTGGGCGGCGCGCTCACCGAGTACCTGGGCTGGCGCTGGATCATGTTCATCAACGTCCCGATCGCGCTGGCGGTGCTGGTCGGCACCCGCGCCCTGGTGCCCGGCACCCGCGAACGCGGCGGCATCGACCTGCCCGGCGCGGTCACCGTGACCCTGGCCCTGGGATCCCTGGTCTACGCCATCAACCGCGCCGGTTCCGACGGCCTGGCCGACGGGCTCACCCTGGCCTTCGGCGCGGCCGCGCTGGTGCTGGGCCTGGCGTTCGCCGCCATCCAGCGGGGCGTCCGCAACCCGATGCTCCCGGCCGCCGTCCTGGCCGACCGGGGCAGGCTCGGCGCCAACCTGGTCATGCTGCTGATGGGCGCCGGGCAGCTGGCCACCTTCTACTTCCTCACCCTCTACATGCAGACCATCAAGGACTACCCGCCCATGCTCACCGGGCTGGCCTACCTGCCGTTCGCGATCGGCATCGGCCTCGGCTCCGGCGTCGTCGGGCCGCGGTTGCAGGCCCGCGCCTCCACCCGCGCCGTCCTGGCCACCGGCATGGCGGTGGCCGCCGTGGCGATGGTGTGGTTCAGCCTGCTGGCCCCCGAGCAGAACGCCCTGGCCGTCCTGCTGCCGGCGCAGCTGGTGGCGGGCGTCGGCCTGGGCATCGGATTCGTCGCCGCCACCATCGGCGGCGTCCAGAACGTCGCCTCCCAGGACTCGGGCGTAGCCTCCGGACTGATCAACACCAGCCAGCAGATCGGCGGCGCGCTGGGGCTGGCGGTCCTGGCCAGCGTCGCGGTCACCGTCGCCCAGGGCCACCCGTCCGGAACGGCCACGCCCGAAGCGCTCACCAGCGGCTACACCACCGGCCTGCTCGGCGCGGGCGCCTTCTACCTGGTCGCCGTCCTGACCGCCGCCGTCCTTCTGCGCCCCCGCACCGCCGGTCGGCGGGCGCGGCCCGACCGGCCGGCGGACCGCGCGCAGGCGTCCAGCACCCGGACGTGACCGGCCGCGGCGACCCGAAGACCGCACGGCGCCCGCCGTTCCGGCAACCCACTGCACCAGCCCCGAAAGGAACACCCGACCATGAGCACCACCATCGACCAGGACCGCTCCCAGTCGCGTCTGCCCAACCCCGCCGTGCTCGTCCCGGAACTGGGACCGGTGAGCCGGGCCCTGTACAAGGCCGTCGGGAACGGCTCGGTCCCGCAGACCACCGTCAGCCTGGTGCAGCTGCGCGCCGGGCAGATCGTCGGCAACACCTACCTGACCGTCCTGCACACCAGCAACCTCCGCACGGACGGCGAGACCCCAGAGCGCATCACCGCCGTGGCCTGCTGGCGGGACGCGCCCTACTTCACCGACGCCGAACGCGCCGCGCTCGCGCTGACCGAAGCCGTCCTGACCCCCAGCCCCCGCGGCGAGCGCGTCCCCGACGAGCTGTACGCCCAGGCCGCCGAGCACTACGACGACAAGGCCCTCGCCACGCTCATCATGGCGATCGGCCAGGTCAACTTCTTCACCGCCCTCGCCCTCATCGGCAGGCCCCTCCCCGGCGTGGCACCCTCCCGGCAGTGGAAGGACGCGTAACACCCGCGCGGGGCCATGAGCGCCGATCTCCCGTCGAGAGGACCGACGGGAGATCGGCGCGTTCCCGCGTCCGCCGTGCGCCCCGGCATCCACCGACGGCGATCAGCCAGCCGGGCTGATCACACGCCGGTCCTGGTTTCGGGGTCGTGGGCGAGCACCGTGCGGCCGCCGTCGACCGGGACGGTCGCACCGGTGATGAAGCCGGCCTCGGGCGACAGCAGATGGGTGATGGCCGAGGCGACCTCACGCGCGTCCGCCACGCGGCCCAGAGGGTGCAAGGCCGCCATCTGCTCCTTCGTGCGGGCGGCGGCTTCGGGGCCTTGGGCGGCCAGGTGTTCGGTATAGCGCTCGGTGCGCACCGAGCCGGGCGCCACCGCGTTCACGCGGATGCCGCGCGGGCCGTACTCGACGGCCAACGCCCTGGTCATCCCCTCGATGGCCGCCTTGGCGGTCGCGTAGGGCAAGGCGCCCGGGACCGCCTGGCGCGCCTGGTGGGAGGAGACGTTGACGATCGCTCCGGGAGATCCGGCGGCGAGGAAGCGGCGGACGGCGGTCCCACAGCCGACGACGGCCGCGTCCAGGTTCAATGCGATGAGTTCGAGTATCTGCCGGGCGGTGGTGGAGTGCACCGATGCGTCGCGGAACACCGCGGCGTTGTTGACCCAGCCCGCCAGGGGCGCGACGGCCTCGGCCGCATCGGCCGCCTGCTCGGCGGTGCGCTCGTCGGCGGCGTCGCCCGTCACGCCGATCAGCCGCCCTCGTCCGGCATGTCCTTGCGTCCAGGCCAGGGCCGCCGGGTCCCGCTCGATGGCCACCACCGCGCCACCGGCCGCGACCAGCCGCTCGACCACGGCCCGGCCGATCCCCCGGCCGCCGCCCGTCACCACGTACGAACCGCGCATATTTCTCCTCGGTCTCCAGGCGCTCCGGCGATGAGGCGCCCGCCGCCCCACCAGCACACGTGATCGGCCCGCCATGCGTCAAGTGCTTTCCTGAAAGCACTTTCAAGATAGGATCCGTGTCGAGTCCCGAGCGAAGGAGCAGCGCACCGTGGCCAGCCCGCCGACCATCTACGACGTGGCCACCGAGGCGGGCGTCAGCATCTCCACGGTCTCCCGCGTCCTCAACTCCCCCGGCCAGGTCAGCGAGCGGACCCGCCGCAGAGTGCTCGCGGCCGTCGACGCGCTCGGCTTCGTCCCCAAGCCGGACGCGGTGGCCAAAGCCCGCCGAGGCGTCGGCCGCATAGGCGTGATCGCGCCCCACACCTCCTACCCCTCGGTGTCCCGGCGCCTGAACGGCATCCTGGACGCCGCCGGACCGCGACCGCTGGAAGTCGTCCTGTTCGACCAGGAGTCGGCCTCCCAAAGCCGGTCGCCTTTGCTGGCGAGCCTGCCCGTCACCGGCCGCCTCGACGGGCTCATCGTGGTCAGCGTCCCGCTCGACGGGACGGTGGCCGACCGCCTCGCGGGCCTGGACCTGCCGACCGTCCTGCTGGACGTACGCCACCCCGGTTTCGACTCGGTGCACACCGACGACACCGCCGGCGGACGGCTGGCCGCCGCCCACCTGCTGGAACGCGGCCATCGCAGGTTCGGCTTCCTGGGCGAGGCCCAGAAGTCGGACCGCTACGTGTCGCCGTCCCAGCGCAGGCTCAAGGGGTACCGGCTCGCGCTCGCCGGCGCACGCCGCCACCTCGCCGACGAAGACGTGCGCCTGGTCGGCCATCGTGCGCGGGAAGCCGCGGCGGCCGCTCGCGAACTGCTGTCCCGGCCGGAGCGCCCGACCGCCGTTTTCGCCGCGGACGACACGCTCGCCGCCGGGGTCCTGCGAGCGGCCCGCGACCTCGGCCTCGCCGTTCCCCGCGACGTCGCCGTGGTCGGCTTCGACGACGGCGAACTCGCCGAGGTCATGGACCTCACCACGGTGCGCCAGCCGCTGGAGGACTCCGGCCGCGCGGCCATGGAGCGCCTCATCCAGCAGCTCGACCGCCGCACCACGGCCCGCGAGGTGGCGCTGGAACTGGAGTTGGTCGTCCGCGGAACGACCTGATCCGAGCCGGCCGGGCAGGCGGGCGCACGATCTGGCGGCCCACGGGAGTCACCTGGAGGTCTCGGACGTCACGCCGACGGCCCGGTGAGCTTGGCGGCCACGGCGTCCAGGACCCAGTCCAGACCGGTCGAGAAGGACACCTCGGCGTCCACCTCGGCGCCGTCGTGCACGGCTTTGCTCAGCGCCGGGAAACGGCCCGTGGCCAGCATCTTCCTCAGATGCGGCCCGGAGGCGCGCTGCCAGTCGCGCTCGGACAGGCCCGTGGCGCGCTCGGCCCTCAGGTCCGCGATCTCGTGCCTGATCGCTCCGGTGAAGTAGGCGTTGACGGTCTGCACGGCGCGCAGGACGGTGTCGACGTCGGCCAGACCGTCGAGGGCGGCCAGCGTCGTCTCGGTCACGGCCAGGGCGTTGGGCCCCAGGGTCGGGCGGCCGCCGAGCAGGTCGGCCAGCCATTCGTGCCGGAGGACGGCCCGCCTGGTGCGGTGGGCGCGGACGCGCAGCGCCTCCCGCCAGTCGCCGGGCGGCTCCTCGGGGAGGATCTCGGCGTGGACCTCGTCCACCATGAGGTCGAACAGCTCCTCCTTGGTGGCGATGTACCCGTACAGCCGCATCGGGCCGACGTCCAGCCGCGCGGCCACCTTGCGCAACGACACCGCCTCCAGTCCGCCCTCGTCGGCCAGCGCGACGGCGGCGGCGACGATCCGCTCCCGGTCCAGCGGCGCGGGGCGGGTCGGCGGCTCCGGTCGGTCCCACACAGTCATGGTTACACCGTACTCTTGCAATACACCGTATCGGAGAAATACAGTGTATCGACATGAGACACCGTATCGCCGTGGTCGGGGGCGGTCCCGCCGGCCTCACCTTCGCCCGCGTCCTGCACCGCCGCCACCACCCCGTCACCGTCCTGGAACGCGATCCCTCCCCCGACGCCCGTCCCCCGGGCGGCACGCTGGACCTGCACGGAAGGCTCGGCCAGCTCGCGCTCGAAAAGGCGGGGCTGCTGGCGGAGTTCCGGAGACTGTCCCGTCCCGAGGGGCAGGCCATGCGCATCCTCGACACGGACGGGACCGTCCTCCGCGACTGGCGGCCGGACCCGGACGAGCAGGCCAATCCCGAGATCGACCGCGGGCAGCTCCGCGACCTGCTGCTCGGCCCGCTGGACGTCCGGTGGGGGCGGGGCGTGACCGAGGTGGTGCCGGGGACCCCGGACGGCGCGCTGGTCCGTTTCGCGGACGGGCGGGAGGAGGCGTTCGACCTCGTCGTCGGCGCGGACGGCGCCTGGTCCCGGATCCGCCCGGCGGTCTCCTCCGCGACTCCGCACTACACCGGCGTCACCTTGGTCGAGACCTCCCTGGACGACGTCGACACCCGCCACCCCGACCTCGCCCGGCTGATCGGCGACGGTTCCGTGGCCGTGTACGGCGTGAACCGCGCCCTCGTCGCCCAGCGCAACAGCGGCGGCCACGTCAAGGTGTACGCCCAGTTCCGCGCGCCGCTGGACTGGCACGCGGAACTGGACCTGTCCGATGCCGAGGCCGTGCGATCGAGGCTGCTGGCACTGTTCGACGGCTGGACCGCCCCCGTCCTCGACCTGCTCCGCCGCGGCACCGCCTTCGCCCACCGCCCCCTCCACGTCCTGCCCGTGTCCCACACCTGGCCCCACGTCCCCGGGGTGACGCTGCTGGGCGACGCCGCCCACCTGATGCCGCCGCTGGGAGTGGGCGCGAACCTCGCGATGCTGGAAGGCGCCGAACTCGCCGAGTCCATCGCCGCCGCCGATCCCGGAGACCTGGACGAAGTCGTGCGCGCCTTCGAGGAGCGGATGTCGGCGCGGGCCGGCAGGTGGGCGGAGTTCACGACGGCCGGTCTGGAACGCCTCGTGAGCCCGGACCCCCGCGAAGCCCTCGCCCTCTTCGACGAGGTCCAGGCGTCCTGACCGCCGAGGCAGGTCCGGCTTTGACGGCGATTTATGGCATGAATGTACCCAGAGGTGTCTTTCCAGACTCTCGGCCGCGAGGAGGCGCCCGGACACAGTGGATCTATGAGCGCAACGAACCACACGAGCGTGCTGAGGACCTCCGTCCAGGTCGACGGCGAAGCGGCCAGCTACCTGACCGCCGGGCAGGGCGACGGCCCGGCCGTGCTGCTGCTGCACGGCACCTACTGGAACCGGGTCTGGCTACCGGTGGTGGGACGACTCGCGGAGGCCGGACTGCGCCCCCTGGCGGTCGACCTCCCCGGACTGGGGCGTTCGGGAGGCGAGCTCACTCCGGAGACGGCGACGGTTCCGGCCCTGGCGGACTGGGTGGCGCGATTCGCGGCCGCGCTGGACATCTCCGGACCGGTCGCCGTGGCGGGTCATGACATCGGCGGCGCCATCGCCCAGCACCTCCTGGCTCACGACCGGCTGGAGGTGCCCCGGCTGGCCCTGGTCAACTCGGTCCTCTACGACTCCTGGCCGGCACCTCACGTGGCCCGGTTCCGGGACGCGGAGGCCGCCGACGAACTCCTCGCCGCACGCCGCCAGGCCGTGACAGCGGCGCTGGCCGGTGCCGCCACCGAGCAACTGGTCGCCGAGTACCTGGACCCGTGGAACGATCCGAGGGTCCGCCGCTCCTGGCTGGCCCTGGCGAGTGCGGCCGACAGCCGCTACACGCTGGACCTCGTTCCCGCGTTGCGGCGGTCCACGGCGCCCAAGCTGCTGGTCTGGGGCGAGGACGACGGCTTCGAGAAGGTGGAGTACGCCGAGAAGTTCGCCGCGGAGATCCCGCGGACCACGCTCGTGCGCATCCCGGACGCCGACCACATCCCCACCGAGAACGCCCCTGACCGGATAGCCCGCGCGCTCATCGAGTTCTTCACGTCGTAGAAGAGGCCGGAAAGAGGAGCACGCCATGCTCGCGACAGCGGGGCGTTCGGAGCCCGCTTCGCCGAGTGGCGGGGAGCTCGGGTTGTGGATCTGCCCGTGGCGCGGGGAGCGGTCGCGGCGCGAGGAGACGGCGGCGGGTATCCGGCGGCCTACGGGCCTGAGGTATGGCCCATTGCCGCCTGGAGCGACACGGCGAGCCCTTCTCCGAGCGGTGTCAGTGAATAGGCGGCCCTGGGAGGCACCGCGTTCGCCGAGGGGCTGCAACTGAACGCCGCGATCGCCGCCCCTGCGCCGCTCGTGGGTGCGGCTCGTTCTCAGTGAGCCGTCTACCCAGCTAACGGGCGGCGGCCAGCCACTGCCTGACGGCGACCATCGCCGTCCCCTTGCTGTCGGCGTCGATGCGGGCGGCGAGGTCGGCGATCTTGACCTGCTCGAGGGCGTCCGCCCAGGCCTGTTCGGCGGCGGCCATGGCGCGGGCGATCGCGCATGGTCGTTCGCACCGTTCGGGCGGTAGGGCGAGCGGACCCTGCTGCCGGATTTCGGTACAGCGATAGGCGGGCCGGTCGCCGTCGATGGCCCGCACCACCTCCAGCGCCGAGATCTGGGCGGCGGGCCGGGTCAGCTCATATCCGCCCACCTGTCCGGCCGTGGAGCGCACGATCCCGGCGCGCGACAGCGCCTGCAGGTGTTTGGCCAGGTAGGCGGGAGGGGTGCCGTGCAGTTCGGCAAGCCTGGCCGCAGGGATGGGCTCGCGGCTCTGGCTGAGGGTGACGCAGCTGTGCAGCGCCCACTCCACCCCGTTGGACAGCTTCATGACGGCAAGCCTACCCAACCCGGACATCTTTCGTCCGAGTTGTGATACAACTCGGATAGAAATTATCCGAGATCATCGGAGGGGTTCATGACCGTGACCGCTTCACCCCCCGGCCCGCGGGCGCCCGGCAAGCGGGCCCTGGGGATGGCAGGACTGGCGATGTTCATGGCGGCGGCCAACCTGCGACCGGCGATCGCCGCGGTTTCCCCGCTCGTCGACCGCATCCGCACCGACCTGGATCTGTCCGCGACCGGGGCGGCTCTGCTGACGACCGTCCCGACGCTGGCCATGGGCTTGTGCGCACCGCTGGCCGCCATGACGGCGCGCCGGTTCGGGCTCCACCGCGGGGTCCTCCTCGGCCTGACCGTCATCACCGCCGCCACCGCCGCACGCCTCGTCGGCGGGTCCACCTGGCTGCAACTGAGCTGCGCGGCGGTCGTCGGCGCCGGGATCGCCATCGCCCAGACACTGCTGCCCGCCGTCGTCAAGACCCGCTTCGCCGGCCGGGCGGGGCTGGCCACCGGCGTCTACACCGCCGGCCTCGGCGCGGGCGGCGCCGTCGCGGCCGGAGCCAGCGCACCGTTGGCCGACTTCCTCGACTCCTGGCCCGGAGCACTGGCCTCCTGGTCGGTACTCGCACTGGCCGGGGCGGTGGTGTGGACGGCATCGCGGCGCTCCCTGGCACTCGACCAGGTGGCCGCCCCCGCAGGCCCGCTCACCACGGGACTGCCGTGGCGGAGCGGTACGGCCTGGCGGGTGACCGCGCTGTCGGCGGCCAACTCCGCCCTGTACTACTGCGAACTGGCCTGGGTGGTGCCCCTTCTCCAGGAAGACGGACACGGCACCGGCGCCGGCGGCCTGCTCACCGCGATGATCTGCGTCCAGGTCGTGGCGATGCTGGCCGTGCCGGCACTGCTCGGTGAACGACGCGACCTGCGCGTGGGCCTCGCCTGGACGGCGGCGCTGACATCGCTCGGCTTCGCGGGCCTGGCCCTCGCGCCCGGCACGGCCACCTGGCTGTGGATTCTCGCCCTGGGCGTCGGGCACGGCGGCCTGTTCACCCTCGTGCTGACCGTGCCCGTCGTGGTCAGCCGCGACTCCGGCGAGGCGGGCAGGATCAGCGCGATGGCGTTCTTCATCGGGTACGGCTGCGCCGCGCTGGCTCCCATGCTCGTCGGCGTCATGCGCGATGCCACGGGCGACTTCCGCCTCGCCTTCGCCATCCTCGCCGCGCTGGCCGCGCTGATCATCCTGCCTGTCATCGGGCTGCGGAAGGCGGAACGTTCATGACATCCCCCGACGCGGCGTACGACCCCGCTGAGATCACCGCCCTGTACCGCCGCTGCTACTCCGACCCGCCATGGTCGGAAACCCCCGACCGACTCGACGCCTACACCGACCGCCTCGCGCACGCCCTGCGCCGTCCCGGCTTCACCGCGTGGGTCGAACGCGACCACGGCGGACGGCTGATCGGCATCTGCTACGGCTGGCCGACCCCGGCCGACCTGCCCGACCGCGGCGTCTACGGCCTGATCAAGAACTCCTTCGGCGCTTCCGCCCTCACCGGGCTGATCACGGGCTCCTTCGAGGTGGTCGAACTGTTCGTCCACCCTGACGTCCGGGGCAGAGGAATCGCCACAGCACTGCTGACCCGGGCCGTCGCCGGTCGGCCCAGCGCCTGGCTGATCACCTCTCCGCAGGCACCCGCGGCCCGGCTGTATCACCGTCTCGGCTGGCAGGAGGCCGGTCCGCTCCCAGGCACGCCGCCGCTCGCGCTGTTCACCCTTGGCAGGGATCGACAGGACGACCAGCCACCGCCACCATGACGTGGGCCAGCCATATCACCGTCTCCTGAGGCCAGTCGCGTGCTGCCCACGGATGGAGCATGAAGGTCATCCCGGCAGCCGGTCACAAGACCCCCCTTCCACCAGTCGGTCAGCGCCGGCCCAAGGGCGGATGCGAGCATCTACCGCTGCCGGGATGTCGGCTCTGAACTTTTCAGGATGCAGCCCCAGCGGAGTGCCAGTGTCGATCAAGCCGTGAGTGCGTGACCTTCGTGGCGGCGTGCCTGGATGAGGCGGTGTCGCTCCCGATCGAGGTGGTAGGTCCCAGCGGGCGCCGGTGATCTCCAACCTGTCACCGACCAGACGACGCGCGGCGCCCTCGACCACGCCGGTGGCGATCGGCCAACCGGCCTCCACCGCTTGGTCGTAGCGCAGGAACTCGCGGTGGCGGGGCAGATGGCCGACGGCGCTGCTCAGACCACTTCGCCGATCGAGAGAGACGTGGTGAGAACATCCTGACGAGACCCGGCCCCGTCGCGTCAGGGTCGGGCAGCTCCCCATCGGAACGGTCAGGCCGACGCTGACGGAACGCGAACCGCACCGCTAACGTCAGACCCGCGCAAATCATGATGAAAGAGATAAGGCGGACGACTGTGGTGAAACGGGTGGCGTGGGGTGCGGCGGTCGTGGCGCTGCTCGGCGGGCTCGTCGGGTGCTCCTCCGACGACGGGACCGGCGGGAAGAAGCCCCTGGAGGCCGCCTGGCTGGTCGGGCCCGACCAGCCCAAGACCATGAAGGGCAAGGCCGCCTGGCTCAACGGCGACGCGGTGGTGCGCGTCCGCAGCGACGGCGCGGCGGCCTACGACCTGGCCACCGGCCGGACGCTGTGGACCCACACCGTGCCCGCCCCGCAGATCGTGTGCACCGTGGCCGAGCACGCCGACCAGGGCGTCGGGCTGATCGGGCAGGCCCTGGAGGACGAGCCCTGCGACCGCGTCACGGCGATCGACCTCGCCACCGGCAAGGCGCTGTGGACGCGCCGCCTGGCGCGCACCGCGATCCCCGGCACCAACTACTACGGCGTGCTCGGCGCCGGCGCCGGGTCGGCGCTGATCCCCGTCTCGGGCCGGGTGCGGGCGCTGGACCTGCGCACCGCCAAGGCGCGCTGGACCTGGACGCCGCCGCGCGGCTGCGCCTTCACCGCCCAGGACAGCACCGTGGCGGCCGGGCCGGACACCGTCGTCGCGACCTTCCGCTGCGGCAAGCGGGCCGCCAAGGTCGCGGTCGCCGACCCGGCGCGCGGCCGGACGCGCTGGGTCGCCGACCTGGGCGCGGGCGCCAAGTTCGACTCCGCCGACGTGCTGTCGGTCTCGCCCCTGGTCGTGCGGGTCAAGGAGGGCGGCGAGCGCAGCCGCGACGAGCTGCTGACCTTCGACGCCAAGGGCACGCGGCTGGGCGCCATCCCCGTCTCCGGCCCCGAGGGCGACTTCGAGCTGGACATGGGCGGCTTCGCCCGCAAGATCGCGGTGGGCGCCGACCGCATCCATGTCGTGTCCGAGGGCCCGACCTCCAGGCTCTCCGAGCGCGACCTGCTCACCTTCGACCTGACCGGCAAGCGGCTGTGGCGCACCGGGTTCGAGTACGGCGTGGAGTCCCTCGCCCTGGCCGGCGGCGGGCTGACCGTCCTGACCCAGGACCCCGGCGACCCCGCCCCGCTGACGACCCTGAACCCGGTCACCGGCAAGCCGGTCCGCACCTCCCACCTGCGCTACGAACTCCCCACCACCACCGCCACCCGCATGTTCGTCGCCGGAGGCCGCCACATCATGATCTCCGAGGGCTCCTCCACGGGCTCCCGTCCCACGCTCATGGCGTTCTGACCGGCGGACGGCCCGCCGCCGAGGGCCGGGCGGCGGGCCGCCCGCGACGGCAGACCGTTACGACGGTGCTGAGCGGCCGGGGAGCGGCTCGTGCTCCGCAGGGTCAGCGCAGCCGGGCGGCGACCGTGGGCAGCAGGCGCAGGGCGTTGGTCCGGTTGATGGCGGCGCGGGCACGGTGGCTGATGCCGGGGTCGCGGTCGAAGGCGCGGCGGGAGTGGGCGACCTCCTCCGCCTCCACCTGGGGCCAGTCGGTGCCGTACAGGACGCGCTCGGCGCCGACGGCGTTCAGCAGCGTCGGCGACGCGTACGGCGACAGCGGCAGGGCCGTGTCGTAGTAGAAGCGTTTGAGGGCGCGGCGGAAGGCGCGGGGCTCGGGACCCTCGCCGCGGCGGCCCGCCCGCTCGACGCGGCCCGCGATGTAGGGGAGGAACCCCCCGCCGTGGGACAGGATGATCGACACGTCGGGGTAGCGCTCGGTCGTTCCCGAGGTGACGAGGTTGAGGGCGCAGCGGGTGGTGTCGTACATGAAGTCGGCGACCCAGTTGTCGACGCCGGGGATCGGCTCCGGGTCCTCGGGGAGCGCGTCGGGGTGGGTCATGACGACGGCGCGGCGGCGGTTCAGCTCGGCGAACAGCGGGTCGAAGACCTTGTCACCAAGGTAGCGCCCGCCGGCGGTGGTCATCATCAGCACGCCGTCGGCCCCCAGCTCGTCCAGGGCGTACGCCGCCTCCCGGAGGGCCACGTCCACGTGCAGCAGCGGGAGGTAGGCGAAGAAGCCGAAGCGGGTGGGGTGGCTCCTGACCAGGTCGGCGAGGGATTCGTTGAAGACCCGCGTTCCGGAGGCGGCGAGGGCCTTGTCGTGGAAGACCTCCGACGGCGCGGGGGCGGAGGCGACGCCGAGGGCGATCCGGTTGGCGTCCATGGTCTCGATGGTCTTCTTCAGGTCCCACTGGCCCCAGCGGGGCCCGCCCTGCGGGGGCAGCAGCCCGTGCTCCACGGCCCACTTCCGCATGTCGGGCGGCAGCGCGTGGTGGTGGGTGTCGATGCGCCCGGCGCCTTTCGCGGAGGCGGCGGGCGTTCCGGAGGGCTCCGCGCCGACGGCGCTGTTCGCCGCGGCCCCGACGCCGAGGGCGGCCGTGGCGAGCGCACCCGCCCGCAGGACGGAGCGGCGGTTCATGGCTGGTCTCTGCATGATGGGAGCATCCAAGACAATCTCAACTGAGACTATCCGGTTAACCCCCTACTATGGGGTGGTGCCATCCCCATCATCGAACGCCGTCGGCGATCCGGGCCGGGACGACGTCGCGCTCGGGCTGCTCCTCGCCACGGCGCACCAGCACGCCCGGCGCACGCTCGACCGGGCACTCGCCCCTCTGGGCATCGAGACCCGGCACTTCGGCGTGCTGGCGGCCCTCGACCGGCACGGCCCCGTCAGCCAGCGCGAGCTCAGCGCCCTGCTCGACCTCGACAAGTCGGCGATGGTCAGGATCATGGACGAGCTGGAGCGGCGCGGCCTGGCCGTCCGCAACCGCAGCGCGCACGACCGCCGGGCCTACGCCGTCGAGCTGACCCCGCAGGGCCGGGAAGCGGCGCGCGCGAGCGCCGAGGCCGCCGCGCGAGCGGCCGCCCGGCTCTTCGGCGGCCTCTCCCCCGACGACCGCGGCCGCCTGGTCGCGGCGCTCAGCGGGATCATCAGCCGGGCGGCCACCGGGTCCACAGAGTGAGGTCGCTGCTGGTGGCGACGGCGAGGGTCCAGCCGGAAGGCGAGAAGCCGGCGGCGCGCAGCTCGGAGTAGTAGGCATGGAAGACGTGCCACCACCGATGGCCGGGCGGGCCGCTGTTGGCACCGCCGTCCGCGGACAGCAGCACGCGGTGGTCGGGCCAGTCCGGGGCGACGACGTCAAGCGCCCACCCGTCGGAGGTGGTGGTGTGGAGGCCGCCGCCGAACAGTCCCGCGATGCGCACCGGCGTTCCCGCGATGGGCCCGAGGCCGGGGCAGGTGAGGTCGGGAGAGGCGTCAGGGGTACTGGTCTCGGGGTCGGGATCACGATCACGGGCGATCTTCTCTCCGGTGAGCGCGTCGAAGAGGCCGTGTCCGTCGGCGGAGACGACCATGACCAGATCCCGGCCGTCGGCGGGGTGGGGCGCGAACCCGATGCCCAGCAGCCCGCCGATGGGCGTTCCGGCGGTCAGAACGGGCCGCCAGGGGGCGGGGGCGGGCATGACGGGGGCGGTCAGGTAGCGCTGGCGCAGTTTCTGCCGGTGGTTCAAGGTCAACGGTTCTCCGAAGAGGAAGGGGGATGATGGTGGCAGGGGACGGCCGGCCGTCTCCCGCCACCGGCGAGAGGTGCATAGCAACATGTCCGCCGACAGTAAGAGCATTGGCGCGCGCCTGCGTGCAGCACGGGAGGCGCCGCCCTACTGGTCGCGCGCCGAGCTGGCCCGGCGGCTCCGAGCCGCCGCCGACCCGCGCGAGTTGCCCGACATCCCGCACGTCCCGTCGCTCGCCAGCATGATCAAGCAGTGGGAGGCCGGACGGTACGCGCCCGGCCGCCGCTACCGGCCGCTGTACGCGCAGGCGACAAGGAAGAGCGAGGCGGCCCTGTTCGGCACCGCCACCACGGCCGTCTCGATGCCGCCGCCAGACGACGAGCAGGACGCACTGGAATTGGCCCGTCGGATCGCCTCCAGCGACGTGGGAGACGAAACGCTCACCGCGCTGGAGCTGACCGTGGACGACCTCGCCTCGGCCTACCCGCGCACCGCTCCGGCCGAGCTGCTCACGCGCGTCCGGCGGCACCTCGGCTACGTCGGCTCCCTGCTGGACGCCCGCATGACGCTGGCCGAGCGCCGCCGCCTGACGGTGGTCGGCGGCTGGCTGTCGCTGCTGGCGGCGACGTGCGCCATCGACCTGCACCGGCGACCGGCCGCCGCCGCACGGCTGCGCACGGCCGCCGCCTTGGCCGAGCACGCCGAGCACCCCGAGATCCTCGCCTGGTGCGTCGAGACCGAAGCATGGCAGGCCCTCACCGACGGCGACTACCCGCGCGCCCGCGACCTCGCCCAAGGCGCGCAGCGCATCGCCCCGCAGACGGGCTCGGCGTTCATCCAGGCCACCGCGCAGGAAGGGCGGGCGTGGGCCCGGCTCGGCGACGCCGTCCGGACCCGGGATGCGCTGACGCGCGTCGAACGGCTGGTGGCTCCGCTACCAGTGCCCGACCGGCCCGAGCACCACTACCGGTACGACCCGGCCAAGAGCGACGCCTACACCGCGACCACGCTGTCATGGCTCGGCGACCCGGCCGCGGCCGACTACGCCCGCGGTGTGCTGGCCCGCTTGGAGACACCGTCCTCGGGCCCGGCCCGACCACGGCGTGCGGCGTCGGCCCGCCTTGATCTGGCGCTGGCGCTGCTGGCCGCCGACCAGCCGGACGAAGCGGCGCATGTCGCGCTGGAGGCCGTGACGAGCGGGTGCCTGGTGCCCTCCCACCATTGGCGCGTGGCGGAAGTGATCGCCGCCGTTCAAGCCCGTCAGGTTTCCGAGGCCGCCGCACTGCACGATGCCTACCGCGAGCTGTGCGCGACAGGCGGACCAGCAGACGCGGACGGGTGAGCGGTCCATGCAGCTGGATGAGCGCGCCGCTGCGATCCGGGAGAATGAAGCCGTGACCGAAGGCAAGGACGAAGTGCTAGAGCCCACCGCTCTGCTGCGCCCGAGGGCGGTGCGCGGCGTGGCGTCCCCACCTCTTGGTCCGCCGGACGCAACCCTCGTTCCCGGTGCCGTCCCCTGTGACGATGAGGTCGCCTCAGCGGGCCAGGCGCCGCCTCCGGCTCCGCTGCTGGTTTCGGTCGGCGACATCCCCGGCCTGTCACCCCGCTACCAGCGCGGCCAGGGCGAGGTGCCCGCCGCCAACGTGGAGCTGGTGGACCGGCTGTCGCGTTCGGGGCCGCAGCCTGAGTGGCCCACGGTCGCGGCCTGGTTGCAGTCGCGCAGGTCGGTCGCCACCCGCCGCGACTACCTGCACTGCCTGGCGGCGTTCCTGCGCTGGCTGGAGCTGGCCGCCCCCGGGCACCGCCTGTGGTCGGTGACCGAGGACCTGCTCAACGCCTACGTCGACCAGCTCGCCACCGCCACCGGCCCGGCCAGGGACCTGGTCCGCGGCGGCAAGCCGCTCAAGCCCGCCACCGTCGCCCAGCGCGTCTCGGCGCTGAAGTCGCTGTACGCCTATGCCCTGCGCCGCCGCGTCACCCGCCACGACCCGGCCGCCTTCGTGGAGCTCCCCGAGGTGTCCAAGACCGGCATGACCCCGGCCATCAGCAAGACCGAGGCGACCAGGCTGCTGGACGGCGCCGAGGCCATCGCGGCCGACCGCCCCGCGGACGCGGCCGCGGTCGCCCTGCTGGTCGGCACCGGGATGCGCGCCGGAGAGCTGGAGGCCCTGCCGGTAAGCGCCTTCGTCCGCGACGCCGGACACCAGGTCGCGCGCTTCCGCGTCAAGGGCGGCGAGACCAACTCGGTGCCGATCGTGCCCCGCGTGTGGACGCTGGTCGAGCCGCTGACCATCGGCCGCTCCGGCAACGACCACCTGCTGCTGCGCGCCGACGGCCGTCCCTGGGACCGGTGGCGCATCACCACCGCGCTGCGCCGCGCCGCGCGCGCCGCCGGCCTCGACCCAAAGATCCTCACCCCGCACGTGCTGCGCGCCACCGCCGCCACCCTGCTGCTGGACGCCGGGGTCCCCAAGGACAAGGTGCAGCAGATGCTCAAGCACGCCTCCCAAACCACCACCGAGCGCTACGACCGCGGCCAGGCCAGACTCGGCGGCCACGCCGCCTACCGGCTGGCGGGCATCCTGGACGAGGAGGCGCCGCCCCGGACTCGTTGAGAGCGTGCAGGATGGGCTGCATGAACGAGGAAGTCATCCCCATCCTCCACGTCCGGGACGCCGCGGCGGCGGTCGCCTGGTACGGGCGGCTGGGCTTCGAGCAGCAATGGGTACACCGCTTCGAGCCGGGATTTCCCGCGTTCGTCGAGGTCGCCCGGGGTGAGGTGCGGTTGTTCCTGTCCGAGCACGCGGGGGACGCCCGTCCCGACACCTTGGTCTACCTGCGCGTCCGCGATGTTCAGGAGATCGCTTCCGAGTTCGGCGCGCAGGCCGTGGACGCCCCCTGGGCGCGTGAGGTCGAGCTGCGCGACCCTGACGGCAACCGGCTCCGGATCGGCACGCCGACGTCGTGACGCCCGCCGGTCCGGGGGCGCGCGCCGGGTGCACCGATCATCGGACCCGGCTGCGGAAACCTCAAGATCGTTCACCCCCCGCCCGGTGTTCTCCCGCCGCTCGTCCGGTACCGATCCCCAGGGCCGGTCGTGAACATTCTCGACCCCCCGAAAAAGCCGTGATCTCATACCGGGAAAGCTACGGCGGGAGCATTGGATGACAGCCGGAACTCTCTGTGGCGTGCCCTTTTCCGAAAACGGCCTGGCGGGCTCGGGTTACCCCAGTGACGTGGCGGTCCTTGGGGCCGGCATCGACTCGGGAGCGGGCGACCGGCCGGGGGCGCGTCACGGGCCGTCCGCCATTCGCTCCGCGCCTTACGACTCCGGCGGCCCCATTGTCCCGGCCGCCGGAAAGGCGTCCTCCGGGCAGATCTCGGTGGTCGACACCGGCGACTGCGCGGTCGTCCCGGCCGAGCACGACGCCTCCATCGACGAGCTGCGGCGCAGGGCCCGCGCGATCGTGCCGAACACCCGGTGCCTGGTCACGCTCGGCGGCGACAACTCCGTGATCCTGCCCGCCATGGAAGCCCTCGCCGAACGGCACGGGCGGCTCACCCTGCTCCACTTCGACGCGCACACCGACACCTGGGGCGAAGGCGCGTCGCTCCTCACGCACGCCACGGTGGTGCGGCGCGCGGTGGAGGGCGGGCTCGTCCGCCGCGGCCACCAGATCGGGATCCGCGGCTACGGCCCGTTCGGGGAGACGCTGCGCTGGGGCGAGGAGCACGGCCTGACGTGCTGGACCATGGAGGACCTCGACGCGCTCGGCCTCGGCGAGGCGCTGCTCGGCATCGTCGCGGACGTGGCGGGACCGGTCCACCTGTCGGTGGACATCGACGTCCTGGACCCCGCGTACGCGCCCGGCACGGGCACCCCCGAGCCGGGCGGGCTCACGAGCCGCCAGCTGCTGCGCGCGATCAGCTTCCTGGCACGCCGGCTGGACGTCGTCGGCTTCGACGTCGTCGAGACCTCTCCGCCCCACGACCGCGCCGGGATCACCGCGATCGTCGCGCAGCGCTGCGTCATGGAACTCATCGCCGCGAAGGCGGCCACGGCCGGCTGAGCCGGCGCCACCGAGGGAACCAGCGACGGCGGGGAGGAAGGCCATGCGCAACGCGCGGCGCCCGGACCGTTCCGAGGTCGACGTCTGCGTCGTGGGAGGCGGTCCCGCGGGCGCGGTGGCGGCGAGCGAGCTGGCGGCGGCCGGGCTGTCGGTGCTGCTCCTGGAGGCGGGGGGCCGCCTGCCCCGGGGGGCCCGCCTCGCCGTGCTGGACCGCGACTGGGAGCCGGCGCTGGTCCCGGACGGAGCGGCGCTCGCTCCGGCCGGCCGGCCGTGGACGGTGCGGCGGCTCGGCGGGGGCATGTCGGTGTTCGCCGGGATCGGGCTGCGCCAGCGAAGGGTCGACTTCGACGCAGGCGGGCACACCGTCGACGACGCGCTCGACCCGCGCTGGCCGATCGACGCCGCCGACCTCGACCCGTACTACGACGAGGTCGAGGCGCATCTCGGAATCGCCAGGACGCCGGGCGCCGACCCGCTGGAGCCGCCGGTGCGGAGCGGGTCCCTGCCGCCGCACCCGTTCAGCGCCCAGGGCCGCCTGCTCGCCCGCGCCGGACGCGACCTCGCCCTGCGCCCCTTCCCCACCCCGCTGCTCATCAACTCGGTCCCGTACGCGGGTCGCCCCGCGTGCGACGCCTGCGGCCCGTGCAACGAGTACGCCTGCCACAACGGCGCGAAGGCCGACGTGGTCGCCTCCTACCTCGACCATCCGCTCGGCGAGGGCCCGGACGTGGCCGTCGGCGGGATCGCCGTCCGGATCACGCAGGCCGGGCCCGACGAGGCCGAGGGCGTCGAGTGGCTCGACGTGGCGGCGGGCGAGCGGCGCACGACCCGCGCCCGGTGCGTGGTCCTCGCGGCCAACGCCGTGCAGTCGGCGGCGCTGCTGCTCCGCTCGGCGAGCCGGTGGGCCCCGCGCGGCCTCGGCAACGACCACGACGCCGTCGGCCGCGGCCTCGGCTTCAAGGTGAGCGGGTACGTCGCCGGGCACGTCGACTGGCCGCACCGGGCCCCGGCCGCGGGCGGCCCCTTCTCGACCGTCGCCTTCAGCGACCACTTCCTCGACGACGACGCGCCCACCGGCCTGGGGGGAATGCTGTACGAGGCCAGCCCGCCCGCCGCCTCCGCCGGCGCCGGGACGCTGGCCGTCCGCCTGCACTTCCTGGCGGCCGACCAGCCGATGTGGAGCAACAGGGTCCGCCTGGCCGGCGGCCGGGACGCGCACGGGCTCCCCCGGCTGGTCCTCGACTACGCCCCGCACCCGGTGGACCTCAAGCGCCTCGACCACCTGGCCGGCCACGCGCGGCGGATTCTGCGGGCGGCCGGGGTCGCCGATCCGGTGCCGGAGCCGTCGCACTTCGCCCGCGGCAGCAGTCACCTGCACGGCTGCTGCCGGGCCGGGGACGACCCGAGGACCTCCGTGGTGGACCGGGACGGCCGCGTCCACGGCCAGCGCAACGTCTTCGTGGCCGACGGCGGCTTCTTCCCCTTCAGCGGCGGGGTCAACCCGACTCTGACGATCATGGCGAACTCGCTCCGGGTGTCCCGGGGGATCGCCCGGACGCTCGCCCACGACGCACCGACCGCAGGGAGACTGCCATGACCGCGCGACGGATCGGCTCCGACATCGTCCTGGACCGGGCCCTCGGCGCCCACGTCTGGGACGACCGGGGCGCCCGCTACACCGACCTGTCGTCGTCGAGCGGCGCCGCGCCGCTCGGCGCCGGGCATCCGCCCGTGGTGGAGCGGGTCGTGGCGGAGCTGCGACGGCACGGCGGGATCCTCCCCGAGAGCCTGTCGCGGGCCCGGCTGGAGACGGCCGAGCGGCTGCTCGGCCTCTTCCCGTGGGCGGGCGCGGCGGAGTTCTTCCGCACCGGCTCGTGCGCGACGACCGCGGCGGTGCGGATCGCCCGCGTGCACACCGGCGCGCGGACCGTCCTCACCAGCGGGTACCACGGCTGGCACGACTGGCAGCTCCAGTACCGGCCGGAGCTCGCGTTGCCCGACCGCGACCCGGACACCTTCGACTTCGGCTACGACCTGGACGAGGCGCGGCGGCTGGCCGCCGGCCGGCCCGGCATCGCCGCGGTGATCATCACGCCGGAGGTCAACTTCTTCCCGCCCGAGCACCTGCGCGCGGTGCGGGCGTTCGCCTCCGAGCACGGCGCCCTGCTCATCGTGGACGAGGTGATGACGGGCTTCCGGTTCGCGCCCGGCGGCTTCCACACCGCGGCCGGGGTCGTCCCCGACCTGGTGGCGCTGAGCAAGGGCCTCGCCAACGGCACCGCGCTGTCGGCCGTCGTCGGGTCCGCCGAGGTGATGGCCGCCGCCGGGCGGACGCATATGAGCAACACCTACCAGCGGGAGCAGACCCCGTTCAGCGCGGCCCTGGCCACCCTCGACCTCCTCGCCGACGGCACGGTCCTGAAGCGGATCGAGGCGGTCGGCGAGCTGCTGATGGCGGGGCTGGACGAGCTGTTCGCCGCCACCGGCACCCACGCGTGGGCGGGCACGAACCCCGCGATGTTCGACGTGGTGTTCGCCGACGCCGCCCAAGGCGAGCGCTTCTTCACCGCCCTCGTCGGGCGCGGCTACCTCCACTCCTACGGCCAGCGGTTCCTGCCGTCGAGCGCGCTCACCGACGAGGACGCCGAGCGGTTCCTGCGGGCGAGCGCGGAGACGCTGCGCGAGATCCGGGCGCCCGGACCGGACCGGCCTGCCGTCCTGCCGGTCCCGGTCGCCCAGGACTTCGCCGCGGCGTACTTCGCGGCGACGCCGCGAGCGGTGGCCGACTGGGCCGTAGGTCATCCTGCCCTAGACTGCCGTGGTGCAGACGACTGACGCGGACCCCTTCCCCCCGGGTGAGATCGACCCCCGCCGGGCGTACACGGCGATCGGGCTGCTGTCGGACGGGGCCTGGTGGTCCCTGGCCGACCTGGTCCGCGAGACCGGGGCGCCGCGCCGCTCCGTCGAGGCGCTGCTGCGCCATCTCGGGGCCGAGAAGTCCGCGCGCGGCCACCGGCTGCCGGCCGCGACGGTCGACCGGCTCGCCGCCGTGCTGCGCGACCGGCCGCGGCCGCTGGCGGCCGCGGGACCCGTCGACCACCTGCTCGACGCGCACGCCGACGCCGTGGCCCGGCTGGACGAGCTGATCCGGTCGGCGCCGCGCGCCCGCCAGGAGCTCGACCACGTCTCCGCGACCCCCGAGACCGTCGTGCGCCGGGCCCTGCTGCTCGGCGCCCGGTTCTGGCTGCACGAGGCCCGGCTGCTGTGCGTCGGCGACCACGACCTCACCTCGCTGGCGGTGGCCCTGCTGTTCCCGGAGGTGGAGGTCACCGTCGTCGACATCGACGACCAGATCCTGGAGCACATCGACCGCGGCGCCGCCGCGCTCGGCGTGCCGGTCCGGACCCGCTGGGCGGACCTGCGGATCGCGCTGCCGCCCTCGGCCGCGCAGCGCGCCGATTTCGCGATCACCGACCCGCCCTACACGCCGGACGGCATCGCGCTGTTCACCGCCCGGGCCTTCGAGGGGCTGCGCGACCCCGGCGCCGGCCGCATCCTGCTCGCCTACGGCGCGGGCGACCGCACGCCCACGCTCGCCCTGAAGGTGCAGAACGCGCTGGCCGCCCTCAACCTCGCCACCGAGGCCGTCTACCCCGACTTCAACCGGTACTACGGCGCCGAGGCCATCGGCTCGGCCGCCGACCTGTACGTCCTGCGGCCCACCTCCCGGACCGCCCCGGCCGTGTCAGCGCTGTCGGAGCGGACGGGCGCCGCGGCCATCTACACGCACGGCCCCCAGTCCGTCGAGGCCCGGGCCCAGGAGGCGGCCTCCCCCGGCAAGCTGCTGGACGACGGGTTCCAGCCGTCGGTGCTGGTCGGCGGCTGGCCCGCCGACCTGCTGCCGAAGCTCCCCCGCGCCCGTCTGCGCACCTGGCTCGCCAAGCCGTACGCCAGCTCGCCCAAGGAGGTCGCCATAGCCCTCCCCCCAGGGCAGGAGGCCGTCCTCCCCCGCCTGCTCCTGGCGTCGCGGGCCGCCCGCATCCGGGTCCTGGCCTCCGCGGACCCCGCCGAGGTCGGCGCCGCCGTCGGCGCCGTCTACGACGTGACCGCCCGCGACGGCTTCCTGGAGGCGGTGCGCCGCCCCGTTCCCGCCGAGCCCGCGGCGGCACTGACCCGGACCATCATGGACCGCGCGCACGGCAAGCTCCTCAACACCTGGCGCGAAGGGCTCACCTCGGCGCGCTCCGGCCTGTCCAAGCGCCAGGCCGCGGCCGTGGTCCTGGCCGCCGCCCCCTGGGCCGAGGGGGTCACCCCGCTGGAGCTGCCCGCCCACCACCTGGCCGCGCTGCCCGAGGCCGTGGCCGCCACCCTCGCCGCCGACGCCCCCGCCGGGCCGGACGCCTGACCCCGCCGGTCACCGGTCGCCGGAGACCAGGGCCAGCGCGGCGGTGATCTCGGTGAGCCGCACATTGTTGATCATGAGGGGGGCCGAGAGCAGGTCCCGGACGGGGCGGGCGACGGAGAACGGGCCCTCCTCGGAGTAGCCGGCCATGCCGCAGATCCGCATGGCCCGCATGGCGACGTCGGTCGTGACCTCCGAGGCGGCGAGCTTCAGCGCGTTCAGCCGGGTCAGGTCGCCGGCCGTGCACTCGCGGCCGTGCAGCAGCAGCTCGGCCAGTTCCGCCGTGTCGGCCAGCTGGCTCTCCAAGGCGGTCATCCGCCATCTCATCTCGCCCAGCCGGGGGTCGGCGCGGTCGGTGCCCGCCGACCGGTGGAAGCGGACGGCGCGGGCCGCGGCCTCGCGCGCCAAGCCGGTCCACACGGCGGCCCACAGGACGTGGGACAGGGGGGTCATCACCTGCTCGGCGAGCTGGGCGAACGGCCGGTCCAGGATGTCGGCGGCGGTGAAGGAGGCCGAGACGCGCAGCGGCGGGCTGCACGTGCCGCGCATCCCGAGCGGGTTCCAGGCGCCCGCGGGTTCGGCGCGGACCTGGGCGGCATCGGCGAGGACCGCGACCTGGTCGCCCTCGTGCGCGCCGGGGGCGCGCCGGGCGGTGATGAGGTAGGCGCCGGCGTGGAGTCCGTACGACACCGTGGTGGCGTGCTTGTCCACCGTCAGCGCGCCGTCGTCCCCGGCCAGCACCGCGCACCGGCTGGTGCGGAGCGAACCGCCCGTGCCCCGCTCGCTGGTCACCGACGCGATGAGCCGCTGGCCGCGGGCGGCCCTCTCGACGGCCGCCTGCGAACCGCCCGCCAGCACGCAGGCGAGCTGGATCTGGTGCATCGCCCAGATCAGGGCGGTGGAACCGCAGCCACGGGCCAGCGCGGCGGCCATCGCGGCCATCTGCGGGACGCTCGCGCCGAGACCTCCGGCCGCCTTGGGCAGCGCCGCGAGCAGCAGCTCCCTCGCGCGCAGCTCCGCGAAGCACTCCGCGGGGAAGCGGGCCTCCCGGTCGACGTCGGCGGCGTGCGCCGCCAGGGTCGTGGCGGCGACGTCCCGGCATGCCTCCTCGGCCTCGTGCGCGCCCACCGTCAGGCGCCGCCGGCCGGCAGCAGGGTGCGCACGGCCGCGCTGATCGAGTCGAGGGACCGGAACGTCCGCCGGGTGAGCAGCACGTCCGGCAGCTCGACGGCGAACTCGTCCTCGATCGCGACCATGATCCGGATCATGCCCTGCGAGTCCAGCCCGGCCGACCACAGGTCGGCGTCGGCGGGCATCCCGTCGAGGCCGCCGGGCAGCGCGCCGGTGCGCCGCACCAGCGTGCGCACCTGCTGCTCCAGCCCGGTCGTCCCGTCATGTGCCTGTGTCATCGGTGCTCCTCGTGGGTCGTCGCGGCGCGCGGCATCGTCGGGTAGGAGGCGCCGGTGGGGCCGCCGTGGTCGAAGGCCACCGGGCCGGCGGCGCCCGCGATCCGGGCGAGGACCTTCCCGGTCGAGCGGGTCACCGGCCAGGCGGCGGCGTCGAGCAGGCCCCAGCGCACCAGCGCGCCCCGGATCAGCGGGTCGTGGGGCACCCAGACGCCCTCGGTCCGGATCTCCGCCCAGAAGTGCAGGATGGCGAAGGGCGCGCTGAGGATCAGGCCGTGGGCGAGCCGGACGGGGACCCCCCGCCGCAGCCCCTCGCGGACCAGCAGCCTCGGCACGGCGTTGCAGTCCGCGACCCCGGTCCGCGCGGCGAGGTCCAGGTCGGCGCCCAGCGCGGGCGGGAGGCGCACGAACCGGAACCGGTCGAACTCGGCGAGGAGTTCGGCGGCGCGGGGGTCCGGCTGCGGCCAGACGGCGGGCAGGTCGAGGACGACCGACGGCGTCTCGCCCTCCCCTGGCTCCGCCCATCCTCCGCCGGGGCACCGGACCCTGAACCGGCAGGCGGAGTCGGCGTGTTCGCCCGAGCATTCCGGGACGACGTCGATCCGCGCCCTCAGCGACGGACCGTGGTCGCCGTTCAGGAGCCGCGCCCAGGCGGCGGGCCCGTAGGCCATCGCCGAGCCGTTCCGCGATTCCAGGGCCACGTTCATGAGGTCGTGGTGGTCGAACAGCGGCGCGTCCGCGGTCCCGGAGTACAGGCCCGCCGCGACCAGTGCGGCCAGCGCGTCCTCGTCCAGGCCGAACGCCCGTCGTGCCACCACGGGCCCGACGGAGAAGTCCCGGGCGTCGGCGGGGAACGAGGCGAGGATCTCCAGGAGCCCGTCCAGCCCGTCCGCCGCGCTCATCCGCCGCCGAACCGGGCGGCGGCCGGAGAGGGCGCGGACGGCGCGTCCTGGCCGCTGAGCAGGTAGCGCCGCGGCGCGACCGCGGACGGATGTCCGGGGAGCGCCGCCATGCACGCGCGGTGGATCTCCGCTTCGGTGACCGGCGGCGGGCCGGGGTACCGGACGCGCGCGACCACCTCCGGTTCGGCGCCCTCCATGGCGACCTCGACGGCGGCGCCCGGAGCGGCGGCGGACACGAGCGCGGCGACCGCGTCGAGGTCGGTCCAGCAGCGGCGCAGCAAGTGCCAGCGGCCGGGGCCTCGCGGGCGCGGGCGCACCCCCGTCACCTCGGGCACCTCGGCGAGCCCCACGTCCCGGAAGGCGGCCTCCGCCAGCAGCCGCTCGACGCCGTGCAGCAGAGACCGGGCCTCGTCGGCGTCGATGCGCCGCGCGTCCGCGTGCAGCGTCAGCCGGACGCGGTCCGGCGCGTCCTCGGCGTAGAGCGCGAACGCGACCTGCTCGACGGCCGGCTCGGTCCGCACGAGCGTGTCGTCCAAGGCCGCCCGCACGACGTCCGGCGTGGCCGCCTCGGCGAGCGCCGGGTCGCGGGCGGTCTCCTTGCGCATGTCGTTGAAGTACGCCGACAGGTCGAGGTGCTCGCGGCGGCGCTGCTCGGCCTCGGCCGCCAGGGCGCGCACCCGCGCGCGGTCGTACACGCCGTTGCGGTACGCGCTGATCGCGGCGGTCCAGGCGCGGGCCATGGCGTCCTGGACGGTCCCCTCCGCCAGGTCGAGCGTGACCGGCACCGCCTGGATCATGCAGGTCACCGCGTCCTGCTCCGCGGCCTGGAACCGGTTGGCCGAGATGATCTGCAGGGTGCAGGCGGGCTGCTCGGCGAACGCGCCGAGCACCAGCGCGGTCGCCGTCAGCAGCGCGGTGCTGCCGCTGGTGCCCTGCCGCACGACCAGGGCGTTGAGGGCGAGCGCGGCGGCGCGCGAGTAGAGCACCGTGGCGTGGTAGGGGTCGCCCGGCGCCTCCCGGAGCGGTCCGGGGAACATGGTGCGGGGCGCTTGGTCGAGTTGCCGCGCCCAGTGGCCGGCGGCGCGGTCGATCCGGCGCCTGGCGTGCGGGGACCGCTCGTGCGCGGCCTGCTCCAGCGGCTGCCGGGCGGGCCGGGCCGGCGGCCGCGGGGCGCCGGCCGCCGAGGCCGCGATCAGGCGGTCCAGCTCGTCGGCCAGATTGATGATCCCGCCGCCGTCGGCGGTGATGTGCGGGGTGTGCATCAGCACGAGGACGGGGCGCCCGCCGGCCAGCACGACCGTCGCCCGGAACGGCGGCTCGGCGGCCAGGTCGAACGATTCGCGCTGGACGCGCGCCCGGTAGGAGTTCACCTCCGGCCAGGGGATTCCCGGCCCGTCGTGCTCCAGCAGCCGGACCTCCACGCGGCCCTCGGTGAGCAGGGACTGGCGCAGTTCGCCGGAGGAGTCCCGCTCGTAGACCGTGCACAGCGACTCGAAGCGGCGCAGCAGCTCGGCCAGCTCCGCCAGCACGTCGTCGAGCGTGGCGCCGTCGGGGACCTCGACGTCCGCCGAGGGGTTGAAGAAGCCGGTCCCGTCGGGCTTCTCGGTGATGTCCAGCCAGATGGAGTACTGGCCGCAGCCGACCGGCCCCGATTTCGCGCGGCGACGGGGCACCGGCAGCCATACCGACGGCAGGGAACGCACCGGGCACCTCCGGGAAGAACTGTTCAACCGAGGCAGGACCGCAGTCGAACACAAGGCTGGAACGAAACTGAACACGCGCCACCGACTACAGTAGATGAAATGCAAAGAAGGGACTATCCGCGTTCAATTCCCGGAATTCTTCCGGACGCCGCGCGCATTCCCACCGGCGCGCCCGGCGTCATGCTCGGCACCGCCGCCGCCGCAGAGCTGGCCGCCTCACTGGCCGCCGAGGCCGCCGGGCTGTTCGGGCCGTGCGCGCACCGGCTGACCGCCCCTCCGGTCATGGACGCCGCCCTCGCCGACCGGACGGGCTACAGCCGGTCCTTCCCGCACCTGCTCGGCCGGGTCGGGGCGGGCGACCGGCTCGTCCTGGCCCCCGCCGTCTGCCACCACGTCTACCCCCTGCTGGAGGGGCTGCGGCCGGAGGAGCCCCTCCAGGTCGCGGTGAGCGGGACGTGCTTCCGGGACGAGGGCACCACCGAGACCGGGCGGCTGCGCTCGTTCCAGATGCTGGAGGTCCTGCGGGTCGGCCCGCCGGAGGACTGCGCCGCCTGGCGCGACGAGGCGGTCGGCACAGCCGCGCGCTGGCTGGCCGGGCTCGGCGTGGAGACCACCGCCGTTCCGGCCAGCGACCCGTTCTTCGGCCGGACGGGACGGCTGCTCGCCGCCGCGCAGCGGGAGCAGGAGCTGAAGTGGGAGCTGCACGCCAGGACCGGGGCCGACACCGTCCAGGCCGTCTTCTCCGCCAACTGCCACCTCGACCACTTCAGCGCCGAGTTCGGATTCGCCATGGCGGACGGTCCCGCGCACAGCGCCTGCCTGGGCTTCGGCCTCGACCGGCTCCTGCTGGCCCTCAGTCAGCCACGCTGACCACCGACGACCGGGGCGGCGGCAGCACCTCGTGCCAGGTCTCCAGCTCCTCGGGGAGCCGGTAGGGCGTCATCCGGGGCAGCAGCGGCGGCAGGATCCAGCGGCGCGACGACCAGCCGCTGGTGATCCGGTCCCAGTCCGGCAGCCGCGGGTAGTGCTCGGGCTTCAGCGACGCCTTGACCACCGGCAGCCGCCGCGACTGGAACCTGTAGAGCGCGGCCAGCCCGATCCCGCCGGCCAGGTTCTCGGTGATCTCGCGGACGGCCAGGGAGTGCAGGACCACCACGTCGCCGGGGGCCACCGGCAGGTCCTCCCAGTCGTCCTCGGCGGGGCCGGTCTCGGCCTGCACGCCGTGGCTGTCCAGCACGCGCAGAGGCCGGACCGTGCGGCCGCCGGTCTCCCGCAGGACCCGCAGCCGGGCCGTCCCCGGCCCGAACTCCGTCAGCGGGACGAAGGCGGTGAAGAAGTCCACCGTTCCCTGGACGTAGGTGTACTCCTGGTGGGGCGGCACCCAGAAGCCCGGGTTGACGGCGGTCAGATGGCGGCGCGGGTGGTTGAGGACCCGCCCTCCCACGATCTCCTCCATCGCCCCCGCCAGCGCCGGATGGTGCGCGAGCCGGTGGAAGGACTCCAGGCGCTGGACGTCCTCGGCGAACCGGAACCAGCCGGGGGCGCCGTCGCGGCGCGCCCTGTCGGGGACCAAGTCCGAGGGGTCCCGGCCGGGGGCCAGCCACCCCTGCGCCCGGTAGACGCCGGCCAGTTCCCGCCGCACCAGCGCGACGGCCTCCGGCGGCAGCAGCCCGCGCAGGACAGCGTACCCGGTGTCCCCGATGCGGTCCCTGACGCTTGCGGCGGTCTCCGCGATACCTGCGTTCACTCGTTCTCCCTCGTCGTGCGGGCCAGTGCCGTGGGTCAGTCGTAGAGGCGGTAGACGACGGCGTCGCGCTCCCACTGCTGGGACCGCCAGAAGGCGTCGGCGCCCTTGCGGGTGTCGTCGACGACCACCCGGAAGGACCAGACGTCGCGTTCGCGCAGCTCGCGCAGCGCCGCGCGGACCAGCTCCCCGCCGACGCCCCGGCGGCGCTCCTCGTCCCGGACGTACAGGGCGCTGATCTCCCCGGCGCGGAAGTCGTTGACCCCCTGGTCCTGGATCTCGGCGACCACGTAGCCGAGGACGCGGTCGCCGCGGACCGCGACCAGGCAGAACATGTCCTCGGCCGTCAGCAGGTGGTCGAGGTAGCGGGTCATCCCCTCCTTGGGGTCCAGGACCTGGACCTTCACCTCGTCCACGTCGGGCCGCGCGGGGACGGCTATGCCCGGCCCCCACCGGTCATAGGAGAGCAATTCCAAATCATCGGCGATATCGGAGCCCCAGCAGAAACGGACCTGCTCGGTGTCGGCCGCCGCCATAGCCCGTATGACAGAATCCACAACACGCCTCCTCGCAGCGACAATTTCTTATTTCAGATCGGCGTGGCCTCATGGTACGACGCGTATTCGCCGTTCAACTCCAGCAATTGTTCGTGCGTTCCCTCCTCGGCCAGCCGCCCTTCCCTGAGGACCAGGACGCGGTCGGCGGCGCGGGCGGTCTCCAGCCGGTGGGTGACGACCAGGACGCTGCGGCCGGCGGCGGCGCCGTCGGCCAGGCCGCTGAGGAACCGCGCCTCGCCCTCGATGTCGAGGGCCGCGGTCGGCTCGTCCAGGACCCAGACCGGGGCGTCCCGGTACAGCACCCGCGCCAGTGCGAGCCGCTGCCACTGGCCGCCCGACAGGTCGCGCGCGCCGGGGAACTCCCGTCCGACGAGGGCGTCGGTCCCGTCGGGCAGCGACCTGGCGAGGCCGTCCAGGCCGGCCCCGCGCAGCGCGCGCCCGACCGCGTCCGCGTCGAGCGGGCGGTCGGGCCGGCCCAGGGCGACGGCCTCGGCCAGGCTGAGCTCGTAGCGGCCGTACTCCTGGAACAGCACCCCGAAGCGGGCGCGGATCTGCTCGGCCGGAAGGTCCCGCAGGTCGGTGCCGTCGAGCAGGACCGCGCCGCGCTGCGGGTGCAGCAGGCCCATGAGCAGCTTCACCACGGTCGACTTGCCTGCGCCGTTGCGGCCCATCAGCGCCACGCAGCGGCCCGCCTCGACCGTCAGCGACAGGCCGCGCAGCGTCGGCGGGTGGTCCGGGTAGGCGTACCAGACGTCGCGGAACTCCACGAGCGGCGGCCCGTTCCGCACCACCGGCCGCGGCGGGCCCGCCGGGACCTGCGGCCGGGGCGCCTCGGGCCCCGGCCCCGCGTCGATCAGGGCGAAGTAGTCGGTGAGGTAGACCGCGTTGTCCTCCAGGTCCACCATGACGCCGAAGAAGTCCACCAGGCCGGTGGTGAGGGCGGTGAACGCCACGCAGACCAGGAACAGCGTCCCCGGGGGCACCTCTCCGCCGCCGGACCGCGCGCCGAGCAGCAGGTAGGCCGCCAGGAGCGGGGCCGCGCCGAGCACTCCGGCGAGGGCCGAGGTGCGGACGCCCCGGCGCTGCACCGCCAGCTCCGCCGCGAGGGCCTGCTCGGCGGCGTCGCGGTGGCCGCGGCCGAACGTCCCGGCCAGGCCGTAGCCGCGGATGTCCTTGGCGAGGTCGGCCCGCAGCACCAGTTCCCGGAAGTAGTCCCGGCGGCGTTCCAGGCCGGTGGTCTCCTTCCGGACGCGGTAGAGCGCCCGCGCCCGCCACCGGCGGTCCACCAGCAGCGGCACCGCGGCCAGCACGGCGAACACGACCAGGACCGGGTCCAGCCCCGCGATGATGCCCACCATCCCGGCCAGGCCGGTCACCTCGGACACGAACCCGACCAGCGTCCCGAGGGCCAGCGCGGGCCGCCACGTCACGCCCTCCCTGGCACGGGCGACCGCGTCGTACCAGGCGGCGTCGTGGAAGCGCTCCAGCGGGACGCGTCCGGCGAGCGTGAGGAGCTCCTGCTCGGCGGTGAGGCTGATCCGCGCGGCCAGCTGCTCCTGCCGCATCGCCATGACGACGGTGACGAGATGGTTCGCGCCCGCCAGGGCCACCAGCACGGCCGCGGCGGTGGTCCCCGTCGCCCGGTCGCCGCGCGCGAACGCGCCGACCAGGGTCCGCAGGACGAGCAGGGACACCGGCAGGACGGCGGCCGAGAGGACCGCCAGCGCCAGCACGAGCACCAGCAGCCGGGGGGACGCCCGCCAGGCGAGCCGCACCACCGCCGTGACCGCCTCGGTGAACTCGGCGGCGACCCGGCGGGCGCGGACGCGCGGCGGCACGCTCACCCCTCCGCGGGCGGCGGCAGCCGCAGGGCGAGGTCGGCGACGCGGGGATGGCGCACCACCAGGGCGGGTTCCACGGCCCTGCCGAGCCGGGCCGTGAGCTCCTCCGCCACGGCGACGGCCAGCAGCGAGTGGCCGCCCAGGCCGAAGAAGCCCGCGTCGCGGTCCAGCGGGCCGACGTCCAGGACCTCGCGGAACACCTCGGCGACCAGCGTCTCGTTCCGGGTGGCCGGGGCGCTCGCGGCGGGCGCGGCGGGCGCGGCCTCGTAGTCGGCGCGCAGCCGCTCCTTGCGGACCTTCCCGTTCGGGGTGACGGGCAGCTCCGCCACCACCATGAGGTCCCTCGGCACCTGCTCGGGCGGAAGGACCGCCGCGCAGTGGTCGCGGACGTCACCGGGGGACGTCCCCGCCGCCAGCGTCACGGCCGCCACGGGGATCTGCCCGAGGACCGGGTGCGGCACGCCGAAGACCGCCGCGTCGCGGACGCCGGGATGGCCGCGCAACGCCGACTCGATCTCGACGGGGTGCAGGGTGAGGCCGCCCATCACGATCCGGTCGTCGGCCCGGTCGACGTAGTAGACCGAGCCGTCCGCGCCGAGCAGGCACAGATCGCCGGTCGGGCGCCATCCTCCGCGTGCCGGCCCGGCGCCGAGCACGTTCCGCGAGCGCGTCCGGTGCACCAGCAGCTCCCCCACCGAACCGGGGGCCACGTCCACGCCGTGCTCGTCGACCACGCGGACCCGTCCGCCGATCCGGCCCAGCGCGGGCCACGCCCCGGGACGGCACTCGCTGGTCAGGCTCGGCCCGCCCTCGGCGACCGTGTAGGTGTTGCGCAGCGTCGCGCCCGGGAACGCGGCGGCGAGCAGCTCGACCGTGGCCTCGTCGAGGGGCGCCGACGAGCACACCACCGACCGGACCCGCGGCAGCGTCCGTCCCGCCGCGCGCAGCTCCGCCGCGACCAGGCGCGCCGTCGTCGGCACCAGGCTCAGCGCCACCACGTCGTGCGCCTCCACCAGCTCCGGCACCTCGGCCGGCCGGAACGGATTGAGCACCACCGTGTGCACGCCGTTGTGCAGGCATGAGGACAGCACTTCGAGCGCGGCGTTGGTCCCGATCGCCACCGAGGTGAGCGCCGCCCGGCGCGGCGCCTCCGGCAGCGCCCTGGTCCGCGGGTCGAGGCGGAACTCCTTGTGCGCGCAGACGATCGCGCGGGGCCTGCCGGTCGTCCCCGAGGTGAAGACGACCGCCGCCGCGTCCGCCGCCGAGCGCCCGCTCGGCGGCGGGACCGCGTCCGCCCCGGGCGCGAGCAGCCGCTCCGCCGCGACGGTCCAGCCCGGTTCCGGCGCGGCGACCTCGCCGGGGGCGTCGGTGATCACGCCGGTGGCCCGGACGGCCGCGGCGAGGGCGCGCAGGCGGTCGGGCGTGGTGGGGCGGCGCACCGGGACGGCGACGCCGCCCGCCGCGAGGACGCCGGTGAAGCAGGGGGCGAAGGCCGGCCAGGCGGCGTCCTCGAAGACCAGCAGCACATGGTCGCCGGGGCGGACGCCCCGGGCGCGCAGGCGGGCCGCGGCCGTCCGGGAGGCGGCGGCCCAGCCGGCGAAGCTCAGGGTGGTGCCGCCGGTGGTGAAGGCGGGGGCGGAGCCGTGCGCCTCGGCGCGCAGCCCGACGAGGTCGTGGATCAGCGTGCCGCCCACCGGGCGGCCTCGGGACGGCGTCATCTCAGAAGTCCTCGAAGAGGTACTGGTCGACGGTGGGCTGGCGGTGGCCGACGACGGCCAGCAGTTCCTCGCTCGCCCCGGCGGTGGCGGCGGGGCACAGCGGCAGGTGCGAGTCCACCGGCTTCAGGAACCAGAACCCCCAGAGCATCGCGACACCGCGCCGGGGCCGCGCCGCGTCGTTGCGGCCCCGGGAGTGCACCAGATGGCTGTTGAAGACCAGCAGGTCGCCGGGGTCCATGGGCACGGCCACCTCGTCGGCGTGCGGGGCGGTCGCGTGCTCGCCGACGGCCGCCCGGCGGGCCCGGTGGCTGCCGGGCAGGACGACGGTCGCCCCGGCCGGGCCGTCCGTCCCGTCCAGGAAGAACAGCGTGTTGAGCGCCAGCGGGCGGGCGGGCGACGCGTCGAGGAACGACAGGTCGCGGTGCCAGTCGCGTTCGGTGCGGACGGCGCCGGGCGTGCGCCGCCAGCGCCGCGCCGCGGGCTGGAACGTCAGCCAGAGGTCGAGCAGTTGGAGGTGCCCGCCGAACAGCGAGCGCGGCACCGCGCGGACCGAAGTGTCGGCCAGCAGGCGGCGGAAAGCGGGCCAGCGGAGCAGCCCGAGCCTTTCCTCCGGCGCGTCCACGGCATTCCAGGCGTCCAGGTATTCGGCACGCAGGGCTTCCAGCGTCCCCGGATCGACGCAGGATTTCACCAGCGTGAAACCCTCGCCCCGCAATTGCGCGATCTGTTCTTCGGTGATCCCTTCCGCCACCTCGGAACCGCCCTCCTGATCGCTTGTCGATCGTGCCTTTCCCCCGCATCATGCAAGGAGTTTCCGCGATCCATCAAAGGGGGCCGATGAACGCGAGCACGTGGGAGCGGGCGCTGGAGCTGCCCTCGCCCAAGACCGCGCCGGACGGCGGCGGCCGGGCGGTCACGGCGCGGGAGACCCTCTCCCGGGCCGCCCCGGCGGCCCGGGCCGCCCGGATCACCCGCGTCGCCGCCATCGGCGGGCTCGACCGGATCGGCGTCCCGGTGTTCTGCGCGTTCCGGCCGGCCTCCCGCAACCTGGCGGTCTCCCAGGGCAAGGGCGCCGACGCCGACGCCGCGCGCGCCTCCGCGGTGATGGAGGCGATCGAGTTGTGGCACGCCGAGCGCCACCGCCTGCCCCTGCGGTACTCCACGACCGAGGCCCTGCTGGGCTCCGGGGAGCGCGTCGCGGACGTGCCGGGCCTGGTCAAGTGCCCCTGCCACGAGTACACGCCGACGCGGCCGCTGCGCTGGACCAGGGGGTTCGACCTGTTCGCGCGCGCCCCGGCGTGGGTGCCCTACGAGGCGGTCCACTGCGACTGGCGGCTTCCGACGCCGCCCGGCGAGCACTCCTTCCAGAACGGCTCCAACGGCCTGGCGTCGGGGAACACGCTGGTGGAGGCGATCGTGCACGGCCTGTGCGAGGTGATCGAGCGGGACTGCCTCATCGCGTTCGACCGGCTGCCGGAGGAGGTCTCGGTGCGGCGCCGCGTCGATCCTGCGACGGTCGGCGACCCGGTGTGCCTCGACCTGCTGGAGCGGTTCGCGGCCGCCGGGATCGAGCTGGCCATCTGGGACATGACGGCCGGCATCGGCGTCCCGACCTACACCTGCGTCGCGATCGAGGTCGACGCGCCGTGGTACCGGCCGCTCCCCCAGACCCAGGGCTCGGGGACCCACCCGGTGCGGGCCGTCGCGCTGCGCCGGGCGATCACCGAGGCGGCGCAGGCGCGCGCCGCGATCATCGGCGGCGCGCGCGACGACATCTTCCCCGAGCGCTACGCCTACTACTTCGACGCCGCCGAGCGCGACCGGCTCGCGCTGGAGACCGCCATACCCGCGGCCAGGCGGTTCGCCGACACCGAGGAGGCGGTGCACGACACCGCCAACGCCGACCTGGCGTGGCTGCTGGAGCGGCTCGCCGCCGCCGGCCGCCGGGAGGCGGTGGTGGTCGACCTCACCGACCCCCGGTTCGGACTGCCCGTCGTCAAGGTGATCGTGCCCGGATTGGAGTGGCGGCCATGGGAGGACTGACCGTGGTGTTCCTCGGACCGTCGCTCCCGCTCGCGCGGGCCCGCGCCCTGCTGGACGCCCGCTACCGGCCGCCGGCCCGGCTCGGTGACGTGTACCGGGCGGTGCGGGCGGGCGCGCGGCGGATCGGCATCATCGACGGGTACTTCGAGCGGACCCCGGCCGTCTGGCACAAGGAGGTCATGTGGGCGCTCGCCCAGGGCGTCCCGGTCTACGGGGCGGCCAGCATGGGCGCCCTGCGCGCGGCCGAACTCGACGCCTTCGGCATGACCGGCGTCGGCGAGGTCTACCGCTGGTACCGCGACGGCGTCATCGAGGACGACGACGAGGTCGCGCTGCTGCACGCCCCCGCCGAGGGCGGGTACGCCGCCGCGTCGGTCCCGCTCGTCAACATCCGGGCGACGCTGGACGCCGCGCGGGGCGCCGGGATCGTCCCCGCCGATCTGGCCGAGGCGCTGTGCCGCGCCGCCCGTGCCCTGCACTACCCCGACCGCTCCTACGACCGCGTCATCGCCGACGGCCGCGCGGCCGGGCTCGGCTCCCCCGCGGCCCTGGACGCGTTCGAGGCGTGGCTGCCCCGGGGGGCCGTCGACCTGAAGGGCCGGGACGCGGCGCTGCTGCTGCGGACCCTGGCGTCCGACCGGCGGATCAGGCCGCCCGCGGGCACGGTGCCGTTCGAACCGACCTGGATATGGCAGGAGCTCGTCACCGGGCTCGGTCAGGAGTAGCCGAGCGCCCGCTGGAGGCCGTCGACGACGGGGTTGCCGACGCGCCTTCTGAAGGAGAACCCGAGCCGGGAGCGCAGCGCCAGCGGCAGCGGCTCCCAGCGGCGGTGCACCGCGGGCCAGAAGAACGTCACCGACGTGCTCAGGCCGGTGTTCTCCACCAGGTGCCCCCAGAACAGCGGGATGAAAAGGGCGTCGCCGGAACGCAGCGTCGCCTCGTACCGCGGGCCGGCCTGGGCGCGGGCGCCGGGGGCGCGGTCGAAGTCGATCCGGCTGAAGTTGAACCGGTAGGACAGCGGGTGGTGGAGCCGGAGCGCCCGGTAGGCCCCGGGCTCCCACAGCGTCACGCGCTTCTCGCCGCCGATCTGGCAGAGCAGCGCCTCGTCGTTGGTGTGGTAGTGCAGGGCGGTCACGCTGTCGCGGCCGAGGAACGCGCCCACCCCGGCGTCGGCGCCCTTCAGCACGTCCGGGATCGGCACGTCGTCGAGCAGTTCCGGGAGGTGGTCGGCCAGGTTGACCTGCGCCAGATAGCAGCGCTCCGGCTCGCCCTCCGGGGTCAGCAGGTCCAGGTAGCGGGACAGCCGCATGGGGACCGTGGTCCACGCGCCGTACCACGATCCGTAGAACTCGATCGGCACGCTCCGGTGGCCGGCCTTCTCCCGCAGGTGCTCCGGCGACCAGTTCCGCAGCGCGGGCCAGCCGTCCAGGACGCCGCGCAGCACCGTCGGCCGCCCCTGCCGGACGATGTCCGCGAACTCGGCGCGGCCCGGGTCTCGTACGACGGGAACGTCCCGTACCTCGCCCTGTGCCATCCCGCTCATCCCTTCCTCGCGGCCTTGGCGGCGAGGACCTCCATCACGCACCGGTTCGCCGCGATCGCCGTCGTCTCCGCGTTGTCGTAGGGCGGGCAGACCTCGGTGACGTCGACGCCGACGACGTCGAGGTTCCGGGTGAGGACCCGGAGCGCGGTCAGCAGCTCCCGGCTGGTCAGCCCGCCGGGTTCGGGGGCGCCGGTGCCCGGGGCGAAGGCCGGGTCGAGCACGCCGATGTCCACCGACAGGTGGACCGGCCCCGACACCGAGCCGAGGACCTCCTCGACGACCGCCGCCATGCCGCGCTCGTCCACCACGCTCATCGGCCATGGCAGGAGCCCGTTGTCCACCGCCCACGCGGGCTCGGCGTCCACCGGGCCGTAGCCGCGCATCCCGATCTGGTGCCCGTGCCGGACGAGGCCCTGCTCGACGGCCCGCCGGATGACGGTGCCGTCGCGGGGCGGGCCGTCGCCGGGATCGGCGATGTCGCCGCGCGGATCGAAGTGCACGAGCGCCACCGGGCCGTGCCGCTCCGCCTCCGCCTCCAGCACCGGCAGCACGATCGACTGGTCGCCGCCGAGCGTGACCAGGCAGCCGGTGTTCCCGACCACCTCGCGGGCCCGCTTGCGCAGGTTGTCCAGGGAGCCGGTGTGCGAGACCGGCGCGACCTCGGCGTCGCCGACGTCGACGACCGCGAGCTTCTGGAAGACCCTGGTCCCGAACGCGATGTGGTAGACCTCGCCGCCGAGGTAGGGGGCGGTGCGGACGGCGTCCGGCCCGTAGCGGGCGCCCGCGCGGCTCCCGGCGCCCGAGTCGAAGGGCGCTCCGAGCACGGCGACGTCACTGGGACTCCGGCCGCCGACCCGTCCTTCGGGCGACTCCTCGATCCCATGGAATGTACGCGCCCGCATGGCATTCTCCCCAGCTTCGTTTCGCCTTATCCGAACATGTCCAGGACAGATAGTCGAGATTGTTCAGGCCGATGCCGGAACCTAGTATTCGACGGGAACCGCCCGCATCCGTCTGGAGGAAACAATGAGCCGTGAATTGAATCCGGCGAATGTCGCCGCGGGCGATTATCCGTTGCGCCGGCTGGCCGAGTCGCTGTCCTTTCCGGTGCTGGCCTTCGGCGGACCGGTACCGCCGCGCCCCGCTGGCGCGGCGCGGCCGTCCCCTCCGAGGCGGGCCGACCCCGCGTCGGTCGCGGCGGCCGTCCAGGCGGACCTGCGCGACCGGCGGCGGATCGCGGTGCTCTTCGAAGCCGGTCCCGAGGACCTCGTGCTGCTCCGGCACGTCGCCTCCCTCTGCGGAGCCGACGGGCGGCGGCCGCTGGTGCTGGTCCCCGAGCGCACCGGGCCGCCGACCGCGACGAGCCTGGCCACCGCCGCGATGGAACGGCTGGCGGGACCTGCGGCGGGCTTCGACGTGCAGGTCCTGGAACCCGAGGCGCAACGGGCGGCGCGGGCCTGGCGCCCGGCGGGCCCCGCCGCCTCCCCCCGCGAGACGGCCCTGCCGGCCGCCCTCGCCGCCGCGCGGTCCTGGGGCGCCGAAGTCCTGCTCCTGGCGGACGAGGCCGAGCGGCTCGGTCCCGCGGCGGCGGCGCGGCCGGTCGAGAGCCTCCGGCGCGTCGGTGAGGGCCTCGCCGCCGTCCGCGCTCTCGCCGCGCCGCACCGCAGGACGGCGCTCGCCCACTCCGCCGCCTGGGCCGCCCGGCTCGCCGCGCCCGGCCGGAACGGGTTCCTCAGCCGCATCGCGGCCGCGCGGTACCGGCTGGTCCGCAGCCCCTGGTACGACCAGGACGGCCAGCCGTACCCGCCGGTCTCGGCGCCGCTGCTGCGTCCCGGTGTCGGCACGGTCGCGGGCGGCCGCGCGGCGCTCGCGGGCCTGCTGCCCGACGACGGCCACGGCGGCCTCCCCGAGGACGACCCGCGGGAGCGCCCACGGACGATCACCGCCGCCGACCTGCCCTGCCTGTCCCGGCTGGGCCTGCTGGACACGCGGCGCACCGCGTTCACCGGCGTCCGCCTGCCCGCCGCGCTGGAGGGCGCGGAACGCTGGGCCGAGGCGCACGGGGACGCGGCGGACCTCATCCCGCCGGGAGGACGGGCTCCGCGCCTCGCGCCAGGGCCCCGCTGACCCACGCCTCGCAGTTCTGGATCATCGCCAGGTCCAGGGCGTCCCGGCAGTGGGCCCGCCAGTCCGGGCGCAGCAGCCCCAGCGCGACCAGGTTCCGCGGCTCGCGCTGCACCGCCGTCCAGTAGCGGCGGTACGCGCCGAGGCAGAGCTGGCGGCGAGAGGTCAGGACCGACTCGAACCCCGTCGGCAGCAGGCCCGCCACCAGCGCCTTGCCGCGCAGGTAGGAGTTGGGCAGGTCCGGCGCGTAGAGGGCCGTCAGCGGCAGGTCGTAGGCGTAGGCGGCGAACCCGGCGTCCAGGTAGGGGGAGGCTTCTTCGATGACGCCGGCGTCGGGGAGGGCGTCGAGGGGGAACAGGCGGTGCATGTAGGCGGCTTCGGCCCAGGTGGCGCGGGCGCCGATCGCGGCGGACAGCGCCCGTTCCTGGTATCCCGCCAGCCAGCGGCGGGCGCTGACGGCCGCGGGGTCGGCGAGCACCGGCGCGCCGCGGTCCTCCGCGTACCCCGGCCAGCGGGTCGCCCAGTACAGCTGAGCGGTGGCCGGCGAGCGGATCCGGCCGATGAGCGGCAGGGCCTCGCCGACGAACGAGCTCTCCTGGTCGGCCAGGTAGCGGCGGGCGGCGTGCGGGCGTCCCGCGCGCAGGAACGCCGGGGCCAGGAACGGCGGCGTGCCCAACAGTTCGTCCGCGCCGTCGCCGCGCAGCAGGACGGTGGCGCCCTGGTCGGCGGCGGTCTGGGCCAGCGCCACGTGGAGCCGCGGCCACGCGTCGAAGCGGGGGCCCGCCGGGTCCCACGGCGGCTCCGGCCAGCGGGACGGGCGCATCGGCACCCGTTCGAGCCGGACGTCCACGTGGAGGTAGTCCAGCTGGCGGGCGGCCAGCGCGCCGGTGCCGCGGCCCGCGTCGTCGTCGACGTCGAGGACGACGGCGACGACGCGGCGGCCGTCCGCGCGGCACAGGCGCGCGACCGTGTTGAGCAGCGCCGCCGAGTCCATGCCGCCCGACAGGGCCACCGCGACCGTCGCGTGCCCGTCGATCGCGCGCGCCACCGCGTCGCGGAAGCGGTCGGTGAACTCCGCCGGATCCGACGTGCCCGCAGGGCGGCCGGGCAGCCGCCGCACCCGTTCGAGGCCCTGCCACACCGGCACCGGGTGCAGGTCCCGGATCAGCCCCGGGACGGTGAAGTAGGGAGCGAGCGCGGCGACGGAGAACGCGCCGCCGTAACGGTCCGTCCAGGCGCCGGTGGCGGTGTCGCGGTGCCACGGCGTGAGGTCGAACGGGTCAGCGGGCCCGTCCTGGGCCCGGTCCTCCGCGGGCGCGGCTCCTGTCGTCGTGTGCGTCATGGGTCGCCTCCGGTACGGATGCCCTGCGCGGATGCCGGGCGAGGAAACGGACGGTGGAGCGGGCCAGGGCGGCCCGGTTCGCCGGCTGTGCGATGCCGTGCCCCTCGTCGGGGAACACGACCAGCCGGTGCGGCTTGCCGTGGGCGGCGAGCGCGGCGGCCATCGTCCGCGCCTGGCCCACCGGGACGAGCGCGTCCCGTGCGCCGTGCGCCAGCAGGATCGGGGTGTGCGCGCGGTCGGCGCGGCCCAGCGGCGACCGTTCCGCGAGGGCCTCCCCGTCGCGGTCGGGATGGCCGAGCCGGTGCAGGAACAGCGCGTTCAGGTACGAGCGCCGCTCCGCGAACGGCCGGGTGAACGACGGCAGGTCGGCGGGCGCGGCGATCGCGACGGCCGCGGAGAAGACCGGCGGACCCGTCGTCGCGGCGACGAGCGCGGCATACCCGCCGTAGGACGTCCCCATGATCGCGGTCCGGCCGGCGTCGACGAGGCCGCGCCCGGCCGCCCAGTCCACGGCGTCCAGCAGGTCGTCCTGCATGCGCCCGCCCCAGTCCCGGTCGCCCGCGTCCATGTGCGCGACCCCGCGCCCTTCGGAGCCGCGGTAGGCGACCTGGAGGCAGGCGTAGCCGTGCCCGGCCAGCCACTGGACGTCCGGGTCGAGCGCCCAGTCCTCCCGCGCCCACGGACCGCCGTGGACCAGGAGCACGGCGGGGAAGGGACCGGAGCCGCTCGCCGCGGGCAAAGTCAGCCGCCCCGCCAGCGCCAGACCGTCCCGCGCGGTCGTCCGGTAGGTCCGCGGTGCGCGGAGGCGGTGCTCGGGCGTCCCGCTGCCCCGGCGGCGCAGCCAGAGCACGGTCCCGGTGCTGTTGGGCACCGCCGCCGGGGCGTCGCCCTCGGGCGCGTCGGCGGACCCGCCGCCGTTCAGGGCGGGGGCGGTCGGGGTGCGCGTCCACACCGCGTAGCGGACGGGGGCTGTCGGAGATTCGACGCGGAGAAGCCAGGCCGAGGCGTCCGCCGACATGCCGGCGATCTGAAACGCGCCCAAGGGGCGGAGGGCGCGCAGGTCGGCGGCGGCGCGCGGGGTGAGGCCGACATGCTCGTCGGGGTCGTCGGCCAGGCGGGCGGCGAGGGGGGTGCGCAGCGTCGGGTGCAGGTGGAGGCCGTCGATGTCGCGGTCGGGCCACCGTGCCGTGACGCGGGTCCGGCCGGTGGCCAGGTCGAGGAGCGCGGCGCACTGGTGGGCGGCGCCGAACGGCCCCTGGAGGTGGAGGGCGGAGCCGTCGCCGGTCACCGCCACGGGAAAGGTCGCCAGCCCCGCCGGCGGGTCCAGCCGTGCCACGGGGCTCCATCCGGCGGAGTCGTACCGGAGGACGGTCAGCGTGCCGTCGGCCTCCCAGCGGGCACCGCAGCAGAGCCGGTCGCGGGCGTCCAGGAACCAGCGGTCCAGGTCGGGGCCGGGATCGACCGGTTCCGGGGGGCGACCGGAGCGGACCACCGCGAGCCGTCCGGGGCCCCGGACGAGGACACCGGCGGCGCCGAGCACGTCGGCCTCCACGATCGACGCGGGACCCGCCCAGGGCAGCGGTGCCACCTCGCCGTCGCGGGCGTCCACGGCGAACAGGCCGCCCGCTTCGCCCTCGGCCGCGACGAGCACGGAGCGGCCGTCCGGCAGCCACGTGTGCGCGCCGATCCCGCCGGGCACCCGGACCGACCGGCGCACCCGCGCGGCGGCCACGTCCACCAGGTCCAGGCGGTCGCCGCCGGGGGACGCCGCGCCGACCGTCCGGCCGTCCGGGGACAGGCGCAGCTCACCCGGCTCGCGGTCCCGGTACAGCCGGGCCGCCCGGGGCGCGCGGCGGTTCAGCACGGCACGGCACCGGCGGCCAAAGCTCCCCTTATCCACTCCTCGACGTTGCGCTGCACCGCCAGGAGGCGCGGATGGATCTGGTCCATGTCCCGCTTGTCGACCCGGTCCAGCAGCCCGAGCTCCACGCTGAGCAGGCGGTCCTCGGGGCAGGTGCCGAGCTCGTAGTCCCGGAAGATCGGGTAGTAGTCCTGCTTGTACTTCGGCGCGACGCCCCGGTACTCCTCGGGCAGCAGCCGGAAGTGCAGGGTCTTGTACCAGTGGTACGGCGGCGCGTCCCGGTACCGGAACCGCTCGACCACCGGCAGCCCGAGCGCGAACCGGATGAACGACGGCTCCAGGAACGGCGAGACCTCGCGGACCGGTGAGCCCGCCGGATGGGCCATGTGCGCGAGGGGGTAGACCGAGTCCCACAGCGCCGCCTGCGCCCAGGTCTGCCGGTCGGCCTCGAAGCGGGCGAATCGCCGCCGCTGCCATTCCTGCGCGGCCTCGCGCGCGGCGTCCCGGTACTCCTCGGCCACGATCGACCGCGGCAGCGGCGTGAACTGCCGCATGTAGGCGAACGCCGAGTACAGGTCGAACCGCCGCGCGGGCGACATGCGTCCGGAGGCGAACGCGAGCAGCTCGCCCACGCGCTCGGCCAGCGGGTCGTCCAGCGCGAACCCCCGGTGGTACCCGAACAGGTCGCGCCAGCGGCGGGACCTGACCAGGTCGGGCGTCATGAACTGCCACGACGCCAGGACCTCGTCGCCGCCGACCCCGGTCAGCAGGACCTCCGCCGACTCCGCCGCCACCAGCTCGATCATCGCCCGGTGCATCCGGGTGTAGTAGTCGAACCTGATGCCCTCCGGGCTCCACTCCGGTTCCGGCAGGTCCGCCCACGCGAACGGCAGGATCCGCAGCTCGCAGCGCAGGTCCATCGCCTTCAGCTGCCGGTGCGCGAGCTGGCCGGTCGGCACGCCGAACTGGTCGGGCATGTTCCACACCACCGCGACCAGGCGGCGGCCGGTGCTCCGGCAGATCTCGTCCGCCGCGACCAGGACGCTGGTGGAGTCCAGGCCGCCGGAGTACATCACCGCGACGGTCTCGGCGTCGTCGATGCACGCCCGGGTGGCCGCGCGGAAGGCGTCCCGCAGGTCCGCGAGCGAGGACGACCCGGGCGGGGGCGCCTCCACCGTGGTCTCCACCCGGGAGATCCCCTCCCACGGGCAGGCCGGCGGGAACTCCGCCTCCAGGAAGGGGTTGTCGAAATTGACCGCCAGGCGGCGCAGCGAGAACCGCGGGGTGCCTTCGATCAATTCGAGGGGGTCGGCCGAGACCCGGCCGGTCGTGTCATTGCGGTAGAGCAGGCGCTGCCCGCCGCCCGGCACCGGCGACGAATGACGGGGACCCGAATCCAGGCCCCCGCCATTCTTGTGGAGCTGGGTCACTGATTAGCGTCCCTTGCGCAGCATCGCCGCCGAACGGAAACCGGCGAAGATCTCGGTCGCCGTGCGGACGTTACGTGCCAGCGCGGACTCCCGCCGCGCCTCGGCCGCGGTCGAGGCGAGCAGGTTCCCGCCGCAGCGGCGTGCTCCGCCGCAGCTGTCCTTCGGAGTGTCGGAATGGCTCACCGGCGTGGCTCCCTTCGAATGAACGAGTTTTTCTCGTTCTTGTCGGCAAGGTAACCAAGCACCCCACCCCGGTCAAGGGCGCCATTTACTGACTTGGATTTCCCAATTCGTCAAGCGTTCGAGCGAAATCGTTCCAGGCATCGGCGCAGGCATGGGCCATATCGATGACCACCGGGACCAGGTGGGGCGGAATGGAACTGATGAGAAGGGACTGGTTGCGGCGTGCGACGCGCTGGGCCTGGAACCAGCGCAGCAGTTCCCGCCCGCCTTCGGAGAAGCGCAGCGACGGGTCCTTGACCAGCGACTCCAGCCGGTCGAGGCCGGCCCGGTGCCCCGCCGGCTCGCCGGCCTGCGGCGCGACCGTCCGGGGGGCGTCGGCCTGCCGCTCCGAGCCGCGCCCGATGTCCAAGGGGTCGTTCCCGCTGCGCAAGCTGGTCTTCACCGCGTGCGCCGTGCCCACCGACACTCCGGCCCGTGCAGCGATCTGCCGCAGCGGCGCCTCCGGGTTGGCCATGAGGGCTTCGACGACGCGGCGGCGCCCGCTCTTAGGGTCCACCGGGCGCTCCCGGCCGTCCTTGCCGATGCGGGTGTTCGACTGCGGAGACTCCCCGGTTGAACGGCTGCGCAGGCCGCGGACGGTGCGTGCGGCCAGTCCCGCGATGTCGGCGATCGCCCGGTCCGACATCGCGGGGTGGGTCCGCAGGATGCGGGCCGCCGCCGCCTGGCGGTCCCGGGTGGTCAGGGGCATCCCGTGCCTGGTGTTCGCCCAGACCGCTAGGAGGAACGCCTCCTCCTCGCTACCCTCGAAAAACTCGACCGCTATTTCCTCGCGCCCTTGGATCAATGCGGCCCGCAGGCGGTGCATTCCGTCGATGACCCGCATGGTCTGGCGGTGCACCAGGATCGGCGGAAGCGGGGTGTCGACCTGCGCCAGCGCCTCGGCGTGCGCCTCGTCCTCTCCCGCCTGGCGCGGTGAACGCGCCGGGAGAAGCGCGCGTATCGCCGCCATCTCCACATGTCTCTGGGTCCGGCCTACCGGGCCTTGGATGAAAGCAGAGTCAGCCGATTCGACCATGGAACTCCCCACGAAAGGAACGCCGTCAGCGGCCAGCAGCGCTGGGTTCAACACGCGAAGATGACGACTCGAAGGGTTATCACCTCTTCGTCAACGTGATTTCGAGGTGACAAATCGCGGGCCCGGAACGCCGGATCGAAGCCGAACCGACCGTGGATTCGGTTCCGCATATCGTCGCCTCACAACACCGTTCGTCCGGATCATATTCCCATGATCACCGAGAATTCAACAGCCCAGCGTGACCACCCTTCGACACACGGTGCCGATATATCCGCCACTTCGAACAACAAGGCTGCGCCAATCACGCGGAGCCGTGTCGCCGCACCCTGAACACCGCCGGGCGCCAGACGGGCGAACGGGCGGCCGCCGGGTTCGATCCGCCCATTCCGCCGCGGCTCGGGCGACGGCCGAGACGTGGCTCATTCGCCGAGTCGGCGACGGATGGGGCGACGCTCCGGCCATTGGGGAAACCGGGTGCCCGGCGCGCGAATACCGCGTCTCGGTGTTCAACCGCTCGACGGCGTCGGGTGACGGCCGCCGCACCGATCCGGCCTCCTCGGCCGGTCATCAGCGGCCGGCGGTTCAGCGCGTCCGGCTGTAGTAGAGGGTGTCCTCGAAGTCCGGGACGGGGTCGAGCAGCCGGAACCCCGCCGCCGTGACGCACCGCTGACTGGCGCGGTTTCCGGTGTCAATTCCGCAGTAGAAGGTCTGGACGTCGGCGATCTCGGGACAGGTGAGGGCGGCGATGATGGTGGCGCGTCCGTAACCTTGCCGCCAACGGGCGGGATCGACGACGTAGGCCAGGCTCATCGAGGGGCTCGGACCGGCGACGCAGGGCACCGGGCCGTTCGGGCCTTCGCTGCGCGTCGGCCGGTCTTCGACGTCCCCGCCGATGTACGCCACGGGGGTGCGCGCCTCGTCGAGCGCGATCCAGGCGTGGGAGCGCGGGACGGTCGTGTCGCGGGAGGCTCCGCCGGGTGGCGGCGCGGCCAGGCGGAGGCGGAGTTCACGATGAATCCAGGAACGGCCGCCGAGCCAATGATCCACCTCGGGGTGGTCGAACCAGTGCTCGACGCCGTCGGCGGCCGCCGGAGTGAGCCCGCGCAGAGACACCACGGGAGAGGTCGCGCCGGTGGACGGACGGGAACCGATGGCCATGCTACTCCCGCGGGTCGGCGTTCAACGGGCCGGCCGTCGACCGGGACGGTGCCGGCGCGGAACGACGGAGACGACGCGGGGCGCGCTGACGGCACGCCGGAGGGGCCGTGCGGCTTCGAACTCTTCGGTCGCCCGTGGGCAGGCCGTGCGGGGACAGCGGTGGTGGCACCTCACCGACCTTAGGGGGCCTGCGGAGCGGGAACGGCCGGATCGCCGAAGCGAACCGCTCACATTCTCCGGGCGAAGACTTCGCCGAGCGGGAGGCCATGGGCGTCCCTCCGCCAAGGCGTCCCCGTGGCCGCAGCGAGCCCGCCACCCCTTCAGCCGGCGGTCAAGCCGGACTCGTAGGCGAAGATGACCAGCTGGGCCCGGTCGCGGGACGCGGTCTTGGCCAGCAGGTTGGTCAGGTGCGTCTTGATCGTGCTGGTCGCCAGAACCAGGTCGGCGGCTATCTCGGCGTTGGACATCCCGGCGGCCACCCGGGCCAGGACATCGCGTTCCCGCTCGGTGAGGGTGGCCAGGATCCGGCGGGACGGAGCGGACTCCGGATTCTCCACCGGCGCGGCGGGCGTGGCGGTGAAGCGGTCGATGAGCCGGCGGGTCGCCGCGGGGGTGAGGAGGGCTTCACCTGCCGCCACCACGCGGATCGCCGTCAGGAGGTCTTCCGGGGGCGAGTCCTTCAGGAGGAAGCCGCTGGCACCTGCGCGAAGGCCGGCGAAGACGTACTCGTCCAGGTCGAAGGAGGTGAGGATGACGACGCGGACCTCCGGATCCCGGGTGATCTCGCGGGTGGCGTCGATGCCGTTCACGCCGGGCATGCGAACGTCCATCAGGACGACGTCGGGGCGGAGCCCGGCGGCCATCTCCACGGCCTCGGCGCCGTTCTCGGCGGCGCCGACGACGCGCATCCCGGGCTCGGTGTCCAGCAGGGCCGCGAGCGAGACCCGGAGCAGGGCCTGGTCGTCGGCGAGCATGACGTCGATCATCAGACCTTCTCGGCGGGGATCCAGGCGTCGACGAGCCAGCCCTCCGGGGCCGCGGGCTCGGCCGTCACCGTGCCGCCGTACAGGCGGGCGCGGACGTGCATGCCGGGGATGCCCTGGCCCTCGCTGGACGGGCGGACCGGCCCGGGGTTGAACACGCGCAGGCGGACGCCGTCGCCCTCGTGGGAGACCGAGACGTCCGCCGATCGGGTGGGGGCGTGCTTCACGGCGTTGGTCAGGGCTTCCTGGACGATCCGGTAGGCGGCCAGGTCGGCGCCCGCCGGAAGCGGGCGAGGGGTCCCGTCGATGGTGAGCTCGGTGCGGAGCCCCGCGGCCGAAGCGGCGGCCACCAGGTCGCCCAGGTCGGCGAGACCGGGCTGGGGCGCCAGGCCGTCGGAGTCGTCGCCGCGGAGCAGGTTCATCAGGCGCCGCATCTCCTCAAGGGAGGAGCGGCCGGTCTGCTCGATCGTGCCGACGACCTCGTGGAGCGGGTCGCCGGGATCAGAGCGGAGGCGGGCGATGCCGGCCTGGACGGTCATCAGGGTCACGCCGTGGGCGACGACGTCGTGCAGTTCGCGGGAGACCGCCAGGCGTTCGGCGGCGATCCTGGCCTCGGCCTCGGCGTCGGCGCGGCGGCGCTGCTGGTCGGCGAAGGCGGCCATCCACTCCCGGCGCTGGCGGACGGCGTCGGCGAGCACGGCCGGCGGCAGGGCGACCAGCAGCGGGACCACGACGAGTTGGAGGGGGCTCAGGCCGTTCTGCGCCAGCACGATCGCCTGGGCCAGCATCCAGGTGAAGGCCCCGGTGAGGACGGCCGCGCGCCTCGACCGGACGGCCGCCGAGTAGGACGCCAGCATCCAGGCCGCCGGTTGCAAGGTGGCGTCCAGTTCGAGGACGAACAGGTAGGTGACGGCGGTCGTCCAGACCAGGACGGACACGGGGTACCGGCGGCGCAGCAGCACCGGGGCGGTGACCAGGAGCAGGGCGGGGATCAGGGCGGGCTCGCCGTCGCCGTCCGCCGCGATCACCGCCAGCAGCAGGATGGCGACGGCGTCCAGGGCGGTCCAGTGCCACGGGCGCGTCGCGTTCACCGTCCGACCGTATCGCCACTGCTCACGGCGGCACTTCCCCCTGCGGTCGGAACCGCGGTCGGCACCGTGGGCGGAAGCGGCCCGGGCGCCGGATCGGCGACCGTGGGGCTCGGGAGGCAAGACATGATCGAAGTCACCGGACTGGTCAAGCGCTACGGCGGATCCACCGTTGTCGACGGGCTCACCTTCGCGGTCCGCCCGGGACGCGTCACCGGGTTCCTCGGGCCGAACGGCGCGGGCAAGTCCACCACGATGCGGTTGATCCTCGGGCTCGACCGGCCCACCGGGGGCCGCGCCCTGATCAACGGGCGGCCGCTGCGCGAACTCGACCGGCCTCTTACCCGGGTCGGCGCGCTCCTGGACGCCTCCGCGGTGCACCCCGGCCGGACCGCCCGCAACCACCTACGGGCGCTCGCGGCGGCCAACGGCATCGGCGACCGCCGGGTCGCCGATTGCCTGGAGCTGACCGGGCTCGGCGCGGTCGCGGGTCGCCGCGCCGGGCGCTTCAGCTTGGGCATGCGCCAACGCCTGGGCATCGCGGCGGCGCTGCTCGGCGATCCGGATGTGCTGCTGTTCGACGAGCCGGTCAATGGCTTGGACGCCGAGGGCGTCCAGTGGGTCCGCACCTTGGTCCGGAGGCTGGCCGCCGAGGGCCGGACGGTCTTCCTGTCCTCACACCTGATGGCCGAGATGCAGAAGACCGCCGACCATCTGGTGGTCATCGGCCGCGGCAGGCTCCTGGCCGACAGCCCGATCAGCGACCTGACGGCAACGGCGTCCACCGAGCTCCGCGTCGCCGACGCGCACACCGGCGCGGCGGTCGGGCTCCTCGCACGGGCGGGCGGAGACGTCACAGCCGACGGCGGGACGCTGCTCGTCCGGGGCGTCGGCGTAAGCCGAGTGGGCGAGCTGCTGTGCGACGCCGGAATCCCGCTCGTTCGCCTGGTCGAGCACCGCTCGTCCTTGGAAGACGCCTACATGCGACTCACCGGCGAAGCGGTCGAGTTCCGCGCCCTGGAGGGGAAGTCATGAGGTTCGTCCTGCGCTCGGAGTGGATCAAGTTCTGGTCGGTGCGGTCGACCTGGTGGTTCCTGGGGGCGGCGGTGCTGCCGGCGCCGTCCTTCGGGGTGCTGACGGCGCTGACGACCGACGCGACCGAGGCCGCGTCCTTGCCGAAGGCGTGGCAGGTGACCGAGGGCGGGTTCGACCCGCTCCAGCCGCTGCAGGCCGTGGTGCTGGCACAGTTCGCCTTCGGGGTGCTCGGGGTACTGACGATCACCTCCGAGCACTCGACGGGGCTGATCCGCAGTTCCCTGGTGGCCGTCCCGCAGCGGCGGCGGCTGCTGGCGGCCAAGCTCGCGGTGCTGCTCGCGGTGGTCGCGGCCGTGGCCGCGGCGCTCACCTTCGGGACGTTCCTGCTCTCCCAGGCCGCCTACCCCGACGGGCTCGCGATCGGCCCCGGCGAGGGCGGCGCCTGGAAGGCGCTGCTCGGGACCGTCGCCTACACGGTGTTCGTCGCGGTGATCGGGTTCGCGGTCGGCGCGGCGGTGCGCGGGACGGGCGCGGCGATCTCGTTGTTCATGTTCATCACGTTCGTGGTGATGAACGCGCTGCCGGCGATCTTCCCGTCCGCGCTGCGCACGAACGTGGCGGACTACTCGTTCATCGGACTGGCCCAGTCGCTGACGACGCTCCAGCCGGAACCGCGGCCCGGGATGCCCTTGGCCGCGCTGCTCCTGGTCTGCTACACCGCCATGGCGCTCGCACCTGCGCTGCTCCTGGCCGAACGGCGAGACGCCTGAAGCCGGGACGCCCGCCGCGATCGGTCGGCGTGCTTCACCTACGGTCGCGCGGCAGCACCAGGGCCAGGGCGGCGGTGCCCATCAGCAGCACAGCCCCAACGCACAGCGCGACCCGCAACTCCCCGATGAGATCGCCCCCGTCCGCGACCAGGACCCCTGAAGCCGCCACGGCGAGCGCGCCGCCCGTCTGCCGGAAGGAGTTGAGGATTCCGGCGGCCGTCCCGGCCCGGTCCGCGGCGATGCCGTTCAGCAGGACGGCGGTCAGGGATGGTACGGCGAACCCCAGACCGAGGCCGACCGGGACGAGCATCGCCGCGATCACCGGCCTGCCCGTCCCCTCGTCCATCCAGAGCAGGCCGAGCAGCGCCAGCGCGAAGACCGCCTGGCCCACGGCGATCGGCATCCGCGGCCCGAAGCGCGCCGCCGCCTTGGCCGACGCCAGGTTGGCCCCGGCGATCACGACCGTCATCGGCAGGAACATCAGCCCCGCCTCCATGGCGGACAGGCGCAGCGCGTCCTGGAAGAACAGGCTCAGCACGAAGACCAGCCCGTAGAAGGCGGCATTGACGACGAAGCCGATGGCGACCGAAGCCGTCACCGTGAGCGAGCCGAAGAGACTGAGCGGGACGGTCGGCGCGACGGCACGCGCCTCGATCATCACGAACGCGGTCGCCGCCACCGCCGCGAGCCCAAGACAGCCCAGCGCGGCGGGCCCGCCGAAACCGTTCTCCCCGCCCTCGATCACCGCGTAGGTGAGCGCCCCCAGCGCGACGACCGCCGCGAGTTGGCCGTACGGGTCGAGCGGCGCGGCCCGGCGCGGCGAGCGCCGCACGCGGGTCAGCGCCGCGAGGGCGGCGATGCCGACGGGCAGGTTGACGGCGAAGATCGCCCGCCAGCCCAGGGTGCCGGACAGCGCCCCGCCGACCACCGGACCGGCGGCGATCGCGACGGCTCCGCCCATGGTCCACAGCGCGATGGCCCGCGCCCGTTCGGCCGCGTCCGGGTGGGCCTGCCGGACCAAAGCCAGCGCGGAGGACAGCATGATCGCCGCCGCGCTCCCCTGGAGCAGCCGGGCGGCGATCAGCCCGCCCGCCCCCGGCGCCAGCGCGCAGGCCGCCGAGGCGGCGGTGAAGCCCGCGACGCCGACGCCGAACGCGCGCTTCGCCCCGATCCGGTCGGAGAGCGCGCCCGCGGAGAGCAGGAGCGCGGCGAACATCAGCGTGTAGGCGTCCACGATCCACTGCAGCCCCGCCGTGCCGCCGCCGAAGGTCCGCCCGATCTCCGGCAGCGCCACGTTCACCGCCATGGCGTCGAGGTTGAGCAGGAAGACGCCCGTGAACGTGGTCGCCAGGACCAGCTTCGGCGCCGCCGGGTTTCGCCGGACGTCCTGTGGGGTGCGGGCGAGTGCAGGAGTGGTCATTCGTTCAGGCTGGCGAGACACGCGGTGGAGGGGCAGACCGCGATCGTCCGGGGCACGGCAGAGGGGGGTGTGACAGGGCCAGGCTCCCGGACGGGCCCATGGCCGCACGCTGGCAGGATGACGGCATGACCGAGTTCGGGAAGTTCCTGCGGGCTCGCCGCGATCGCGTCCGCCCCGCCGAGGTGGGGCTCCCCGCCGGAACCGGCGCCCGCCGCACGCCGGGCCTGCGCCGGGAGGAGGTGGCGGCGCTGGCCGGGGTGAGCATCGACTACTACGTCCGGCTGGAACGCGGCAAGGAGACCCGCCCGAGCCCGTCCGTGGTCGAAGCGCTGGCCGACGCGCTGCGTCTCGACGAAGAGGAGCGGGGCTTCCTGCGCGAGCTGGCCACACGCGCGGCGCGGCATGCGCCCGAACCCCCTCCCCCGCCCTCGCGGCGGATCCGCCCCACCGTCGCCCGGCTCCTGGAGACGCTCCGCCCCAACCCGGCGTACATCGTGAGCCGCACCAACGACCTGCTGGCCGCCAACCCGGCCGGACTGCGGCTGCTCCACGGGATCACCGACTGGCCTGAGCGGAAGCGGAACACCACCCGCTACGTCTTCCTGCACCCGGCGGCCCGCGAGCTGTGGGTGGACTGGGAACAGAAGGCGGAGGGGTGCGTGGCCCAGTTGCGGGCGCTCGCCGGCACCGACCCGGACGCCCCGGACCTCGCCTCGCTCGTGGGCGAGCTGATCGTCAAGAGCCCCGACTTCAACCGCCTCTGGGAGCGGTACGAGGTGCGCACGATCGGCAGCGGCCAGAAGACCTTCCGGCACCCGGAGGTCGGCTTGATGACGCTCGCGCACGAGGGCCTGACCTTGAACCGCGCGCATGGCCAGCGCCTCGTCGTCTACATGGCGCGACCCGGCAGCCCGGACCACGACGCGATGACGCTGCTCGACCTCACCGCCTCCGGCGCGGCGGAGCCCGCTCTCCACGGGGACGGCCGGCGAAATCCCGCCTGACCGCCCGTTCGGTGCACCCACAGGGGCGACGACCGGGTAGTTCGCTCCAGTTCAGCGACACAAGAGGTGATCATCCGGTCGGCGCCGTCCTAAGGTGCTCAGGTGCGCATGTACCTCTCCTCCTGGCGGACCGGCGACCATCCGGAACAGCTGCTGGCCCTGTTGGACGGTCCCGCCGGGGCCCGGACCGCCGTGATCGCCAATGCCGTCGACGCGCTGCCCGACGCCGAGCGCCGAGCGGCGGTCGAACGTGAGGTCCACGCACTCGCCGCTCTCGGCCTGCGGCCGGTCGAAGTCGACCTGCGGAGCTTCTTCGACGACGATCCGAGCCGGGTCATGGCCGCGCTCCGCGCGTTTCCCCTGCTCTGGGTCAGGGGAGGCAACGCGTTCGTCCTGCGTCACGCCCTGGCGAAGAGCGGCGCCGACCGCGCCATCGTCGAGCTGCTCCGGGAGGACGCCCTCGTCTACGCCGGTTACAGCGCCGGTGCCTGCGTCCTGGCCCCGGACCTGCACGGGCTGGAGCAGTGCGACGACCCCCGCGAGGTCCGCACCGCCCATGGCGCTCCGGCCCGCTTCGACGGCCTCGGCGTCCTCGACTACATCGTGGTGCCGCACATCGACTCCCCCGGCCATCCCGAGAGCGAGATCCTCGGCATGGTCGCCGACCGCTACCGCTCTCAGGGCACCGCCCACCGCACGCTGCGCGACGGCCAGGCCATCGTGGTCAACGACTCCGCCACCAACGTGCACTGACCCACGCTCGGCCGGCAGGAAGCGGAAGCCCTGCCGGCGCGCACAGCCCGCCTCCGCTGCAACCTCATCAGATCTCGACGCCCTCGCAACCGCCGCTGCCTGTTCGCGATCAGGCTGACGGGCGATCGTACTACGTGGCCGGGGCCTTCTCACCGGCCTCGACCGCGACCGGCACGGTGTTGCGCGCCGGCGGAAAGGCGCAGGCGGCGTAAGGCGTGAACGCGCACGGCGGATTGATCGAACGGTTGAAGTCGAGCACCACCTCGCAGACGCCGGGAGGCGGAACCGGAGGAAAGATCACCCGCGCCGCGCCGTAGGTGCTCAGCCCGCTGGTCAGGTCCCGGAAGGCGACGTTCAGGAATCCCGGTGGGCCGCTGCTGTAGGGCTCCAGGGAGCATTCGACCCCCGCGAGGGTGAAGCGGAGGAGCCCGTGGACGGGGACCTCCTGAGAGCCTCCGGTCGCGGTGCCGACCGTTTCCCACCGGGGACGCTCGTACCTCTGGTAGCGGGCCGTGGTGATCCAGCGCGGGTCCGGTGGAAACGCAGGGCAGTCGGCGCCGTACACGGCGGTGAGTTCGGCGACGCGATCGCGGCGCCAGGCATCCCAATCGGCGTAGAAGCTCTCGGTCATGAACCTAATATGAGCAGGTGACTTTCCCAGGGGAAGTACGTACCTTGAAGTTAGCTCAGTACCCACCGGTCGGCTTCCAGGCCGGCCGACGGAGGACGTCGTGAACGGTGACGCGTATCACGCGGACTGCCCGGGCAGGGCGGTCCTCGACCATGTGACCAGCCGGTGGGCCGTTCTGGCCCTGGGCGCGATGAGCGATGGCCCGCTGCGGTTCTTCGAACTCAGGAACCGCATCGAAGGCATCAGCGACAAGATGCTCTCCCAGACGCTGCGGACGCTGCAACGGGACGGCCTGGTCGAGCGGACCGTGGTCCCGGCGACGCCACCGGAGGTCAGCTATGCCCTGAGCCCGCTCGGGAGCGCCCTGGCCGAACCCCTGCTGGTGCTGCTCGACAGCATCCGGACCAACACCGCCGACATCGTCCTGGCGCAGCGCCGGTACGACGAAGCCTCCGGCCGGAGCTGAACGCGCTGCCGCCGACCGGCTCCGCCCACCACCCGAAGGAGGAGTGCCGATGGCGGGCAAGACCATCAAGGTCAAGGCGCTGTGCTACATCGTCCGCGACGGACGGCTGCTGGTCTTCCGCCACACCGACCACAGCTACGAAGAGGTCGGGATACAGGTCCCCGCCGGCAGCGTCCGGCCGCAGGAGACTCCAGAGGACGCCGCCTCCGCGAGGCACGGGAGGAGACGGGACTCACCCGGTTCAGAGTCGTCCGGAAGCTGGGCGAGACCACCTACGACATCAGTCCCTACCGGTTCGAGATCCAGCACCGGCACGTCTTCCAACTGGAACTCATCGAGCCCGCCCCCGAGCGGTGGGCCGGCCGGGAACTCCACGACGGCGAACAGCCCGCCACCAACCTGGAGTGCTTCTGGATTCCGCTGGAGGCCGGGCACGTCCTCCAGTCCGGCCAAGGCGCACTGCTCGGCGCACTCTACGACTGACGCCGCCCCCCGATCACGTCCTGGCGCATGAGGCAGGCCGGACGCCGGAACGGCCACCCTTTGCGCAACGCGAACGATCTGCGGGGTCCGGAGCCGGGCGCACCGTGCACCAAACCGAAGGCGCAATGCAACTGCCGTTTGAGACTTCAGCTCCGCTTTTTCCGCTCTGAGACGCAAAAGTTTCAACCGAAAGTTCAAATGTACCGTTGAAGCCATGGCAACTGACATCAAGGACGCCGCCCACACCGTCGATGCCGCCGCAGTCATGGGACTGCTCCCGACCCGGCCGCGGCTGCTCGCCCTGGGCGAGCCCACCCACGGCGAGGACAGCCTGCTCGAAGTGCGCAACGAGCTCTTCCGGCAGCTCGTCGAGCAGGAGGGCTACCGGACGATCGCGATCGAGAGCGACTGCCTGATGGGCTCGGTCGTGGACGACTACGTCACCTCGGGCACGGGCACCCTGGACGAGGCCCTGGAGCACGGCTTCAGCCACGAATGGGGCGCGTTCGCGGGCAACCGCGAGCTCGTGCGCTGGATGCGCGACCACAACGACGGCCGCCCCGCGTCCGAGCGGCTGCGCTTCGCCGGATTCGACGGGCCGCTGGAGATCACTCACGCCGCCAGCCCTCGACAGGCCCTCACCGCGCTCCACGACTACCTCGCTGCTCGCGTGGACGCGGACATGCTCCCCTGCGACGCGGAGACGCTCGACCGCCTGCTCGGCCCCGACGAGCGGTGGACCGATCCCGCCGCGATGATGGATCCGTCCCAGTCCACCGGACGGTCGGCCGAGGCCAAGGAGCTGGCGCTGCTCGCCGGCGACCTGGTGGCGCTGCTCGACGCGCAGACGCCCCACCTGATCGCGACGTCCTCGCGTGACGAGTGGGACCGGGCGCGCCTGTACGGGCGCGCCGCCACCGGTCTGCTGCACTACCACTTCTGGATGGCCGACACGTCACCGGGCCGCATGGCGCGGCTGCTGGGCCAGCGCGATTCGATGATGGCGGCCAACCTCCTCGCCCTCGCCGAGCGGGGCCCCACGCTGGTCAGCGCCCACAACAGCCACCTTCAGCGGGACAAGAGCACCATGCGGATGGGCGGTCGGCCGGTGGAGTGGTGGAGCGCCGGCTCGATCGTGAGCGCCTCCTTGGGCGAGGAGTACGCCTTCGTCGCCACGGCTCTCGGCACGATCCGGCACCAGGGGGTGGACGTCCCGCCTGCGGACTCCGTCGAAGGGCTCCTGTACGCGCTCCCGGAGGACGGTTGCCTCGTCGACCCGCGTCAGTTGGTCGCCGCCTTCGGCGACGCTCGGCCCGCCCCGCGGGTGTCCCCCTACTACGGCTACGCCTCGCTGGACCCGGCCCACCTGACCAGGATCGAAGGGCTCGTGTTCGTCAAGGACGCCCTGCGGAGTTAGGTCACTTGGGCCGACGCCCGGCCCGCCACACCTGGTCACGTCGCTCGGCCGGGCGCGGCGGGCCGCTCCTCTCGCCGCGACCGGACGAGCGCGACGGCGGGCGCCGCCCTGGTGGTCAAGCAGGCGGGGTCGAGCGCGCCCGTGCCGCGATGCCCGCGACGAGGATGTCGAGGGAGAAGTCGAACAGGACGTCGGGCGAGTCGGGCTCCAGCTCTCCCGCACGGCTCAGATGCGGCAGCTCCGCCTCCGCCTCCAGCCAGGGAGGCGGCACCGTCTCCAGGTCGGCGGGGTCCAGGTGGGCGGGCGGACGGTCGTGCAGCGCGTCCTGGAACTCCACGAATCCCACCACCAGGCGGATCGTCTCCATGCACGCGCGGTAGGCGTCCTGCGCCGACAGGCCGACGCCGGCGTAGAAGCCGATCAGGGCGTCCACGTTCTGCAGCATCACCGGATGGCGGGCCATCGTGATGTTCTCGCTCAGCGCCAGCGTGGTCATGCCCGGGTACCGCCGGTAGTGCGCGCGCAGGTCGCGGCAGAAGGCGCGCAGGTCCTCCCGCCAGCGCCGCGGGTCCAACGCCGGGGGACGCCACTGCGACTGGAAGGTCTCGGCGGCGGCGACCAGCAGGTCGCGCCGGTCCTCGACGTAGTTGTACAGCGCCCTGGGAGAGACGCCCAGGTCGGCGGCCAGCGAGCGCATCGTCAGCTCGGCGGGCCCCCGGCGGCCCAGCAGGTCCAGCGCCGCTTGGCCGACGGCCTCGCGCGTGAGGGTGGCGCGGCCTTTGCGGTGGGTCGGGCGCCGCCGGGCCGGAGGGTTGCTGCTCATCGGGAGCGAGGCTAACAACCCTTGAACTTCACACATGTTGACTTTAAGGACGGGGGTGGGGAGTATGCCTCGGGTAAGGCTCGCCTAACTTCCCCTTGGAGCCGCTCATGCGTCCGGTCGGCCTGGCCATGGACCTCACCCCGTTGCGCGGAGACCGCGACTTCCGGCTGCTGTACGCCGGTTTCGCCGGAGCGCTGATCGGCACGCTGATGACCAGCGTGGCGGTGGCCGTGCAGGTCTACGACCTCACCAGGTCGCCGTTCCAGATCGGGCTGGTCAGCCTGGCGCGGGCGCTCCCCCTGGTGGTCGGGGTGATCCTCGGCGGTGTGCTGGCCGACCGGCTGGACCGCCGGAAGCTGATGCTGGTCACCCGGCTGCCCCTGGCGCTGGTGGCGGTGGCGCTGATGGTCAACGCGCTGCTCCCCGATCCGCAACTGTGGGTCGTCTACGCCGCGACCGCCCTCACCGGACTGCTGGCGGGCTTGGGCGGTCCGGCCATGCTGGCGGCGATCCCGGCCCTGGTGGGCACCGAGCGCCTGGCGGCCGCCGGAGCGCTGCTCGCGGCCTCCACCCAGTTCGCGGCGTTGCTGGGGCCGGCGCTGGGCGGCGCGCTCATCGCGGGGCCCGGTCTGGCCGCCTGCTTCGCCGTCGACGCGGCCGGGTTCCTGGTGTTCTCGGTGGTGCTGCTGAAGGTCCGGCCGCTGCCGCCCGCCGCCGCTCCGGGCACCCCGGCGGCCGCAGGCGTTCGGCAGGCGTTCGGCGCGGTGGCCGACGGCGTGCGCTTCGTTCGGGGGCACCGCCTCATCGTGGGCCTGCTGCTCATCGACGCCGCCGCGATGGTGTTCACCATGCCGCAGGCGCTCTACCCCGTCCTGGCCGATCAGCAGTTCGGCGGCGGCCCCGGCGTGGTCGGCCTGCTGTACGCCGCGCCCGCGCTCGGCGCACTGGTCGGCGCGGCCACCAGCGGCTGGACCAGCCGAGCGGGCGGCCATGCGCTGATCGCCGCCGTCCTGCTCTGGGGGCTGTCACTGACCGGCTTCGGCGCGACCTCCTTCCTGCCGCTGGCCCTGGTGCTGCTCGCCCTCGCCGGCCTCGGCGACCTGATCTCCGAGACCCTGCGCTCGGCGCTGCTGCAGCACGGCACGCCCGACCGGTTGCGCGGCCGGGTCAGCGGCCTGTGGATGGTCCAGGCGACGGTCTCCCCCGCCCTGGGCAACGCCGCGGTCGGCTTCCTGGCCGAGCAGACGAGCGCCCGCACCGCCGTGATCGTCGGAGGGCTGTTCTGCGTCCTGGCCACCTGCGTCGTCGCCGCCGCCTTCCCGTCCCTGCGCCGCGCCAGTCTCGCCGACCCGCCCGCCCAGATCCCGGCGACCAGCCCGGCGGCCGATCCGAACTGACGCCTCGCCGCCCTCCGATAGCACGCGGCGAGCCCTCCGCACGATTTCCGCGACCTCGGATCGTCACCACCCCGGTGCCGGGCGAGCCCGGCGGCAAGCCCACGCGGGGTCCTTCCGCCCACGCCGCACTACGGCGCCCCGTCGAGACCCATCACTGGTCGATCACTTGCCCGTGCCCGGCAAGGCCGGGGCTCTGCCGGTCACCGGAGCCGGCCCTGCTGTCCGGATCGAGCCTCCTTCGGACCGTTTCGGCCCTCGTTCGGGCCGGTTCCGGTGAGCAGACTTGGCCAAATGATCACTCGTCTGCGTTCCCTCAACCCCGTCGGGCGGCGTGTGGCCGCGACCGCCCTGGGAGCCGCGCTCGCCACCAGCGCCCTGGCCACGGTCACGGCGCCGCCCGCCCAGGCCGCCGCCAGCCAGTGCAAGACCAACTACCTCAGCTACCAGCCCAAGGGCTTCCTGGCGATCAAGGTCAACGTCACCGCCGAGCTGTGCGTGCGCCCCTCCGGCGACGGCTACGTCCTCGCCTCCGGATACCTGTTCTGGGACCGTGGCACCGGCTCGATGGGCGACGGCTTCGACCGCTTCGACCTCCAGCTCCGGCTGGAGCGCTCCGACGCGGTGGTCACGAGCACCAACTGCACCGCCACCGCCGCGATCAACCGCTACCGCGACAGCTTCTCGCTTCCTCCCGAGGGCTACGCCGTCCGCTGCGGAAGCATCATCGCGACCAAGGGCAGCGCCCGCACCTGGAGCGCCGACGGCCAGATCATCTTCAACTACAACAACGACGGCAAGGGGGACTTCACCAGCCAGCTGACCGGCAGCCCCCTCGTCTGACGGCTTCGAGCGCCGGAGCCGTCCACCACGAGCCCCCGGCCCGCACGCACCACTGGACGCGGCGGCCGGGTGGAGGCGGCGACTCCGGGCGCGGTGTCCGTGCAGATGATCCCGACCGTTGCGGAAGGGGCGCTTCAGTCGTTGCGTTCAGGGTTGCGGGCCCGGAGTCGGCGCAGCGCCCGGGCGTCCTGGAACCCGACCTCCCGTGCGGCGGACTCCATGGTCGCCCCCTGTTCGAGAAGGTGCGCGGCCCGTTCGAGGCGCAGCGCCGTCTGGTAGCCCAGCGGCGTGAGTCCGATCGCCTGCTGGAACAGCCGCGTCACGGTCCGCTCGCTGCACCGCGCCTCAACGGCGAGCGTGCGGAGGGGCAGCGGCTCGGTGAAGCGCGACTCGATCAGGTCCTGCAGGCGGTGCACCGTCTCGTCGGTGTGGGACCGGCGGCGCAGCAGCACGCTGACCTGGCCGGTCGTGCCGCTGCGCCGGGCGTGGACGACCATGGCGCGGGCCACCTGGCCCGCCGCGTAGGGGCCGTGCCTCTTGTTGACCAGGTGCAGGGCCACGTCGAGGCCGCTGGCCACCCCCGCCGAGGTGACCACCCGCTCGTCATCGACGTAGATCACGTCCCGCTCCACGCGGGCCTTGGGGTACAGGCGCGCCAGCTCGTCCTGGACGGTGTGCAGGGTGGTGCAGCGCCGCCCGTCGAGGAGCCCGGCCCGGCCCAGCGCGTCCGCGCCCGCGCACACGCCGACGACCGTGCCGCCGCCCGCGTGGTGGTCGCGCAGGCGGCGGAGCGAGTCCTCCCCGGGCGTGCGGGTGGGCCCGCGCCAGCCGGGCACGATGACCAGGTCCTCCGGGTCCAGCCGGGGCCAGGCGGTCGCCGCGCCGACGGGCAGCCCCTGCGCGGTGGCGACCTGCCGCTCCTCGGACACGTAGTGGAGGGTGTGGGCGTAGCCCAGGTCGTCGGCGGTGGAGAAGACCTGGGCGGGCCCGGCCAGGTCGAGCAGGTGCACCCGCGGGACCAGCAGGAAGACCACGCGCGCCATGCCGGACCTAGGCTTCGGTCAGCTGGTCGACGGTCTTGATGGCGGCGAACCGCCCGGCCAGGGCGTACCGGGTGCGCGTGATGATCTCGGCGGTGCCCAGCGTGCGCGGGTCGTCCACCAGCTCGTCGAACGGGACGTCGTCCGGGGCGTCGGGGTGCGGGATCGGGCTGGTCGCGGTGGCGTCGATGGCGAAGTCGACCTCGAAGCCCAGGTCGGAGGCGAGCCGGGTGGTGGTCTCGCAGCACTGCTCGGTCCTGATGCCGCAGACGGTCAGCCTGCGCACACCCTGGGCGGTGAGCAGCTGGTGCAGGTTGGTGGTGGTGAAGGCGTTGTGCGCGGTCTTGGTCAGCACCGGCTCGTCCTCGCGCGGCCGCAGCCCGTCCATGAGCCGGACGTGCCCCAGCGCGGGATCGAACACCGTCCCGGCGCCCGGACGCGAGCCCAGTACCCACACCACCTGCTGCCTCCGCTCCCGTGCCGCCTCCACCAGGCGGTTCACCTGCTCGACGATATTGGGCTGGGAGACGTGATCCCAGTCGGGCAGCTTCCTGAAGGACTCTTGGACGTCAATGACGATCAGTGCCGTGTTCATGGTCCCACCCTGCTGAGCGGCGGGTCCCGGCAGAAGGCGTCCCCAAGTCAGCAACCGGACCGATCTGGTCAGCGGCGTGCCCGCGCCCTGGACCGCCTGCGTGCCATGGCGGCGGGCGCCGGACTCACGTTCCGCCCGGTGGGAGGCGTCCGGCGGCGACGCGGGCCGGGTCGGGCCACTTCACGTCCCGCGCCCAACCCGCCTGCTCGAACAGGCGGATGAGGCGCGCGCTGGGGTCGAACTGGCCGGGCAGCACGCCGTGCCGGGCGCAGGTTGGATCGGCGTGGTGCCAGTTGTGCCACCCCTCGCCGAGGGTCAGGAACGCGACCCAGCGGACGTCGGCCGACCTGTCGCGGGTCTTGAAATGCCGGGTGCCGAAGGTGTGCGCGATCGAGTTGACCGACCAGGTCACGTGGTGGACGACGGCGTAGCGGACCAGCCCGCCCCAGAACAGCGCCGTCCAGAACCCCGACCACGACCCCGTCCACAGCCCGCCGGCGGCGGCGGGCAGCAGCAGCGCGAGCGCCACCACGGCGGGATAGGCCGCGTCGATGCGCCGCAGGTCGCGGTCGGCGAGCAGGTCGGGCACCCAGTGCCGCCGGTCGGACCGGCGGCGGGCGGTGAAGAACCAGCCGACCTGGGCGTGCAGCAGGCCGCGCAGCAGCGCGGTCCCGCCGTCGCCGTAGAGCCAGGGCGAGTGCGGGTCGCCGGGGCGGTCGGCGTACTTGTGGTGGCGGCGGTGCTCGGCCGCCCACAGGGAGACCGGCCCTTCCAGCGCCATGCCGCCGGCCAGCGCGAGCACCGCGCGCAGCGGCCTGCCGCACTTGTACGAGCGGTGCGTGAACAGCCGGTGGTAGCCCACGGTGATGCCGAAGATGCTGACCACGTACATGACGGCGGCGATCACCACGTCGTGCGCGCCGAGCCCGCGCCCCCAGGCGACGGGCACGGCGGCGGCGAGCAGCACGGGCGGCAGCACGACGAGGACGACCAGGTAGCCCGAGCGGCGACCCGCGGTGACCGGCAGGGTGCCGTGCGCGTCCGGACCGCGCCGGTCCGGTCTGCGCGAGGTCGGTCCGCGTTCGTCCGATGCTGACGGCGTGGCCGCCCGGGCCGACGAGGCGGGGTCGGCCGGAGGCCCGGCACTTGGTGACATTTCGCTCCTTGCCGGCGGCGGAGCGGACCGCCGCCCGGTGCGGGTCACCGAATCATCGGAAGGCCACGGACCGTAAGGACAGTCACCTGTCAGTGACGGTTACGTTACGGGAGGACTTGGACGCAATCCGCTATTGCGACCCTCTGTGGTTGGTGGTGACATTGCGCAAGGACATCATCACCGCCTGACTGCAGCCCAGCTCTCCCCCGGAGGTGGCCCCAGCGTGAGCAGGACCGATGAACGGGTGGAAACCGCCGGAGGGGACCACCTGACCAGGTACGACGCGGCCATGCGGGCCGACCCGATGACAGCGGTGATGCTGGTCATGGGCTGGTTGCGCTCGGACTGGCGGGCGTTCACCGCGGCGCTGCGCGCGCACCGCCCCGTCCTGGCCACCCCCGCCTTCACCCTGGTGACGCGCTACGCCGACGTCGCCGAGGTGCTGTCGCTCGAACGGGTCTTCACCGTCGCCGACTACGCGCGGCGACTCGACCCGGTGCTGGGCGGGCCGTGCATCCTCACCCAGGACGGCACCGCGCTGAAGTGGCGTGAACGCGGCCTCATGCAACTGGTGCTCGCCCCTGAGGACGTGCCGCAGGTGCGAGAACTGGTCGGGCGGGTGGCCGACGAGGCTCTGGACAGGGCGGAGCCGACCGGACGGATCGACGCCGTCCAGGAGGTGTTCCGCCACGTCGCGCTGCGGGTCTGCGCCGACCATTTCGGCTTCCCGGGGCCCGACGAGCAGACGCTGTCGCGCTGGTCCCGCGCGGTGATGACCCATGTCACCGCCAACCCGCTCGACGATCCCGGCGTCCAGGCGAACGCGGTCAAGGCCGGCGGCGAGATGATGAGCCACCTGCGGGAGCTGCTCGTCCAGCGGCGCCGCCCGGACGACGCGGACGGCGGGCGGGCCGGGCCGGACGATCCCGACGGCGACGTGGTGGCGCGGCTGCTGCACACCCGCCTGCCCCCCGGTGTCGCGCTCGACGACCGGCGGCTGGCGATCAACGTCGCGGGCCTGCTGCTGGGCTTCGTGGAGAACGCCTCCGGCTCCCTGGTCAACGCGGTCGAGCAGATCCTCACGCGTCCGGGCCTGCGGGCCGAGGCGGCGGCCGCCGCGTCCGGTGCGCCCGAGCGGTTCGCTCCGTACGTGTGGGAGGCGCTGCGCTTCAACCCGTTCCTCAAAGCGATCGCTCGCAGGGCGGGCCGCGACCACGTGCTGGCGGCGGGCACCTCGCGCGAGACGCTCGTGCCCGCCGGAACGCTGGTCCTCGCCGTCGTGGCGTCCGCCATGTTCGACGAGGCCGCGGTGCCCGAGCCCGACCGCTTCCGCCTCGACCGGCCCCGCCACGCCTACCTGCATTTCGGCTACGGCCACCACGACTGCGTGGGCGGCGACATCGGCGCGGTCGTGCTGGCCGAGACCGCGCGCCGCCTGCTGGCGCGTCCCGAGCTGCGGTCGCTGAGCCCGCCGGAGGGGGCCGTCGTCCGCGACCGCGACGTCTTCCCCGACCACTGGACGCTGAACCTGGCCGGCACCGACGCCGAGGAGGACTGAGATGACCGACGCCTCCAAGGGGCCGCGGGCCAGGAGCATCGCCAACGACGGCGCCCGCAACCGGCTGCTCTACCTCGCCATGACCCATGCCAGGCCGGTGTGGCGCGCGGTCGAGAGCTTCCCGCAGGCCCGGCTGCGCGTGAACGCCAAGCTGATCGACCGCATGATCTGCGAAGCGCCCCCGCGCCCCGAGCCGCTCAGCACCATGGCGCCCTACACCTCGTGGGCCTCGCTCACCGACCGCACCTACAACAGCCGGCACCTGCCGCCCGTGGCCGGTCTCGAAAGCCGGCAGCCGAGCGCCGAGCGGGCCGCCGACCTGTTTATGCGGGACGGCGACACCGTGCCGTGCCCGCGCTCGACGGTGCTGTTCGCCTACTTCGCCCAGTGGTTCACCGACGGCTTCCTGCGCGGCGACGTCAACGAGCCCCGCGACCCGCGCAAGAACACTTCCAACCACCAGATCGACATGAACCCGCTGTACGGGCTGACCCCGGCGGCCACCGCGCAGCTGCGCTCGGGCGACGGCGGGCGGCTCAAGAGCCAGGTCGTCGACGGCGGCGAGTTCCCGCCGTACCTGTGCGAGAACGGCAAGGTCAAGCAGGAGTTCTCCGAACTCGGCGCCGTCCGCTTCGACGAACTGCCCGACGCCCGCCGCGACACGCTGTTCGCGCTGGGCAGCGACCGGGGCAACGGGCAGATCGGCTTCACCATGCTCACCGTGCTGTTCCTGCGCGAGCACAACCGGATCGCGGGCCTGCTCGCCGACCGCTACCCGCGCTGGGACGACGAGCGGCTGTTCCAGACCACCCGCAACATCGTCATCGTCCTCCTGACCAAGCTGGTGATGGAGGACTACATCAACCACATCACCCCCTACCACTTCCGGTTCCTGCTCGACCCGCGCCTCACCTCCCGGCTGTGCCGGGCCACCTGGAACCGCGAGAACTGGGCGTCGATCGAGTTCAACCTCGTCTACCGGTGGCACAGCCTCATCCCGTCCACGCTGACGGTCGGCGGCCACGACCTGCCGATGGCGCGGACGCTGTTCGCCGCCGACCGCATCACCGGCCCGGGGCTGGGCCAGGTCTTCGAGGAGGCGTCCGAGCAGCGGGCCGGGCGCATCGGGCTGTTCAACACCGACCCGGTGCTGCGGCCCGTCGAGCTGGCCAGCATCACCGAGGCGCGGGAGGTGCAGCTGGCGCCCTACAACGCCTACCGGCGGCACTTCCGGTTCCCCCGGGCGCGCGGGTTCGAGCAGATCTCCGGTGACCGGCGGGTCGCCGAGGCGCTGCGCGAGCTGTACCGCGAGGTCGACGACGTCGAGCTGTACGTGGGGCTGTTCGCCGAGGAGCCGGCCTCGCCCGACGCCATCCTGCCGCCGCTCCTCACCAAGATCATCGCGATCGACGCCTTCTCCCAGGCCCTGACCAACCCGCTGCTGTCGCCCCGCGTCGCCAACGCCGAGTGCTTCACCCCCGAGGGGATGGCGATCATCGGCGGCACCCGGACGCTGTCGCAGATCCTGCACCGCAACGTCCCCGAGGACCCGCGGCCCCGCTTCGTCAGCCTCACCCACCGCGGGGCCCTCGCCGGAGGGAGGTGACATGACCCGGCCCACCGAGAGCCCCGCCAGGCCCGAGGAGGTCGTCCGCCTGCTGAACGCCGCGCGCGAGCTCGCCGAGATGGCGGTGGAGATCCGCACGTCGTCCTTGAGGATCGCGGAAGCCGCCGGCCCCGGCCGGGGCGCCGGGACGGCCGCGCGCTACCGGCTGCTGCGCGCGGTGTTCAACCCGCGCGGCCTCGGCTTCGCGCCGGGCGGCGGCCGCCTCGGCGGGCTGACCGCCAGGGTCGGCGGGATGCTGGGCGCCGAGAGCCTCGCGGTGCGCCTGCTGGTGGCCTCGCTCCGCCTGCGGATCGCCGCCGTCGCCCTGGAGAACCCCGAGCTCGCCGAGGACCCGCTGCTGTGCCGCCTGCTGGACGAGGTCGCCGCCGACCGGCGCGTCCAGGCGGCCCGCACCCTGCGCGCGCTGCTCCGGGAGCGCGGCACGATGGGCACGATCACGGCCGTCGCCCCCGTCTTCAGCGAAGTGCTCGCCCTGAACGCCCTGCTCGACGAGAACCCCTTCAACGACCGCACCGCCTGGCTGATCGCCACCGGCACCGGCACCGCCAGCGCCGACCCGCTCAGCGGCATCAGCAACATGGCCGTCGCGGTCCTCGACAAGGGCCGCGGCGCCGTCCGCCCGGCGCCCCTGGACCCGGCCGAAGCCCGGCGGCTGCGGAACGAGGGCTCGCTGCTGGCGTTCATGACCGACATCGCCGTGATCGGCACGACGGGCCGCGTCCTCCTCCAGACCGTGACCGGCCCGGACGGCGTGACCCGGTACGTGCTCCTGGCGCCGGGCATGCGCTCGGGCAAGGCCGACAACGAGTCCCCGCAGGACCTGCTGGGCGCCTTCAGCAGCACCCTGATCGCCCAGTCGCCCTACAGCCGGTCGCTGGTGCGGGCGGTCGAGGAGCACGGCGTCCCCGACGGCGCCGAACTGGCCCTCATCGGGCACAGCGCCGGAGGGGCGGCCATCATGAACCTGGTGCAGGACGCCGAGTTCTGCGCCCGCTACACCGTCACCCACGCCGTGGCGATCGGCTCCCCGATCGACTTCAAGAAGCCGGCCGACCCGCGCACCTGGGTCGCCGCCATCGCCAACCAGCGCGACATCATCCCCAGCCTCGACGGGCAGGGCGCGGGCACCTGCTTCGACCTGCACCCCGACTGGTACGTCGTGGACTACCTCCACCCGGCCGCGGCCTTCCCCGCGTGCCACTCCATCGAGCACTACATCGCCGACATGGAGCAACGCGTCCCCGAGGCGCGCGAGCACATCGACGAGCGGCTCACCCCCTACCGGGGCCGGGTGACCCGCTCCCAGGCCTACCGCCTGTTCGACCGCGCGCCACGCCCGGACGGCTTCCCGTTCCTGACCGTGCCGACCTACACCGTGCCGTGCGCGGACGAGACGGTCGAACTGCCGGTCCGGTCACCGGCGGGCGCCGCGTTCACGGCCTACTTCACCGCCGACGCCGCCACCGCCCGCCGCCTGCTCGCCGACACCGGCCTCACCGACGTGGTCGCCCTCGGCAGCCGCTGCCTGGTCGGGCTCCACGCGTTCGCCCACCCCCACGCCAGCATCGGCGCGCACAACAGGATCGACCTCACGATCCCGGTGCACGACCCCTGGGCCGCGCGACGCCTCCCGAGCCCGCCCGACCTGCTGCGTCCCGTGGACCAGCGGCGGGGAGGCGACGTACTCACCGACTCCGCCGTCAGCACGGCCGCGGCGCGCCTGGCCGCGCAGGAGATCTGGGGCCATCCCGCGTTCGAGACCCACGTCGAGGTCGCCCTCGGCAACCGCAACGCCCGCCTGAAGGTCGGCGACGGAGCCGACCGCATCCTCACCCTCTGCGGCCCGCTCGGCCCCTGGCTCCCCACCGGCGCCCGCGACCTGCCCACCTACTCCCAGCGCGAGGGCACGGTCCTGCGCTCCGGCACCGAACTCCGGGGCCGCGCGCGACTCCATCTCCGCCCCGGGCTCCGCCTGCGCGTCAGCGCGTCCCCCCACCCGATGGCGGCCCACCTGCGCGCGCTAGGGCTCGACGGCGCCCGCCCGCTTTTCTGCCTGTCAGTGCCGAACTGCCAGTCCCGGGCATCAGCGGGCGTCCCCGTTCCGCTCACCTGACGCCCGGAAGGAACCCATGGCCTCGAACCTCCGCGAAGAGCTGACCGCCGAGTCCGACCTGCTCGCCCGATGCGCGGCTCGCCTGGACGACATGGCCGCCGACCTGGCCGGAGCCGCCCCCGCGCCGCCCTGGCTCGCCACCACTCTGGCGGACCTCGCCGCCCGCTGCCGCGTCGGCACGACCGACATCCGCGCCGCCGCCCGAATCCTGCAAAACCCGCCCCGGAAACACCGCACCCGCCGGCCCTCGGCTTAGGACCCGCCGCCAAAAGTGGTTTAGGCGTGTTCTGGGCCGTTGAGCATGTCGTCCAGCTCGTAGACCGTGATGCGCACCTCGGCGTTGGTCGTCAAGACGTCCGTGTCAGCGATGAGGGCCTTGCCTTCAGGGGTGTCGAACGCCTCCCGCAGCACGGCCGTGTCGTCGAAGTCCAGCTCGGCGACCAGGTAGAGCGGCTCGCCCCCGTGCACCTGCAGGATGTCCCTGCTCAGGGCGTAGCGCTGGAGGCCGGGCACCTTCCTCGTCCCCTTCGGGCACTGACGCGTGGTCATAGGTCGGGGCAACTTGAAAGCCGGGGGGCGGGCAAGCAGCGACGATCAGCCCCTGCGGAGATCTCCGGAGCATGTCCGTGCCCCGCCCGCCCTCCGCCCACCTCGTCGCTCCGCGCGGCCGACACATCCGTGACCGAACGTCCCCGCACCGAGCCCGAGCCCTTCTCAGTGATCTCCGACCGGTACCACGGGCCGATCCACCGCTACGCCGCCGCGCTGCTCGGCCCGGCGGCGGCCGAGGTCATCACCGCCGACACGTTTCTGGCGGCCTCCGACCAGCGGCACCGGTACGACAGTGCACTTCATCGGCACCACCTCACTCGCCGATCTTCTTGCTGTACAGCGTGATCGTGGCGTCCGTTGAGATCTTCGTCCCGGCGCGCGGCGACTGGCGGACGACGACCCAGTTGCGGTCCCAGAGCAGCATGCGGCCCTGTCCGGTGGCGTCCTTCTCGGTCAGCATGTAGAAGCCGGCCGCCTGCATGGCGTTCTGCGCAACCTGATGATTCTGGCCGACGACACGCGGCACCCTCGCCTTGGTAGGTGCGGCCGGCTTGGTCGGTTTTGGTGTAGCCGCCGGCGTCGAGGGACTGACCGGTGCCGAGCTCGGCGCGGCGGGCGGCGCGGAAGTGACGGGTGGCGGTGCGGCGGGCGGCGTCGAGGGACTCGATGGCGTCGATGCGGCTGCCGCGGGCTTGTCCTTCGTCTTCTCCGGCGGCGGACCGACGATCGCGCCGATCACCATGAGGCCCACAAAGAGCAGCAGCAGGCCACCGCACCCGATGCCGACGGGCAGAAGCCAGCGGGGCCGCCCGGGACGAACCGATGGTGCGGGCGGTGGGCCGGGGGGCTGGTTGTACACAAGCGTCTCCAGGGGTGGGGTACCTGTCTGGGACGCGACGGCCGCATGACCGGTTGTCGCCCGACAGAACGCTGTCACTATCCGGCCACCCCTGGTAACCACCTGGACGTGGGACCACGGCCCCAGGCGCGCGCCTTCAATCCGGGAATGCGGCCCTGTGGCCGCCTAGCTTCCGCCAGTGGGCGTGAGAGGTCACGGGTCAGCCAGCCGCCGCGGTTACCCAGGCAGTGCCGTAGGAGCATCTCGCGATAGGCGGACGGCGGCTCATGGATGCCCAGGGGCACTGTGCTGTCCCTCCTGATGCGTCCCGCGCTGCCGGTGCCCGAGGCGGATCGGATCGTGCACCGGTCGCGCGGGGTCACCCGTCGGTCGGACCGCGCCATGCCCGCGCGTCCGCCGGGACCTTGGAGCCACCCGTGCCACGCCTCGACCTCGCGCATCGCAGCGACCAGCCCGTCTGGCCGCGCCCGCTCGATCACCGGCACCACCGCACCCCGGGCGGGCATCGCCCAAAAGTGCCCTGTCGCCCGCTGGTGCCGTCCGCTTGCGCGGCAGGCAAGGCTGTCACGCCGAACACGGCGGCGGGCTCGATATGCCCGTTCATGGAGCAGACTGCGGTTCCGATCAAGGGCCCAGCCGACGCTGCAATCGCCGTGCCTGGCCCGCATGGCCGCAGTGCACCATGCCGCATCCGCTGATGGCCGTCAGGTTCTCTCCGTTGCTGGACGACCTCAACCAGGGGCCCGCCGGATGTGAGGCGTCCATCCCGGTGTGGGCCGAGCACCAGGCCAGGGCGGCATCAACCGCATACGACGACGGAACGAACCGGCGGTCCCTGCCGATGGGCCGGCAGGGACCGCCAGATCGTTCGACTGCGCAACCCCGAAAAGGGCGGCGTCTCGTTCCGCGCCTTCGCCCGGGACGCGTCCGGAACCAAGATGGACCGGACGGTCCTTCGCGCGTACACGGTGAAGTGACGATCGTGGGCGGGCACCACGAGGTGCCCGCCCACGATCTCACTGCGCTGTGCGGGACGAACGCCTCAGGGCTGTGCGAAGGCCTGGGTGAGGCGGGGGAAGTAGTCGGCTAGAGCCAGGTTGAGGCAGGTGATCGTGTGGCTGCCGTTGCAGCTTCCGTCGCCCAGGCCGGAGCCGTTGCCGTAGTTCTTGTAGTAGTACGGGTACTTCAGGTAGTCGAGGCTCGCCTTGGCGTTGGCCGCCGAGGGGACCGCGATCGCCTCGCTCTGCACGGTGGCCACGTTGCCGCCGGTGTAGAGAGAGACGAAGACGCCTTCGGTCTTGCGCATGTTGTTGGCGGGGTTGATGGCCTTGATGTTCGCGGGAGGATTGCCCCAGAAGTCGAAGAGCGGGCCGACGATCGAGACGTCCGGAACGTTGGGGCCGAAGCTCTGGTCATCGTCCAGGCAGCTGCTGCCCAATCCCGAACCCGAGCCCGGCAGGATGACTCCGCCCGCGTTGGTCGCCGTGGCCTGGAGAACGACCCGGGAAGTGAACAGTTCCAGGTCGAGGATGCCGGAGAACGAGGCGACCTGGCTGAACAGGTCCGGACGCTGGGCGACGTAGCGCAACGCGCCGAAGCCGCCCGTCGACCAGCCCGCGATGGCGCGCCCCTGCTTGGTGGCCTTGGTGCGGAGGTTGGCGTCGATGAACGGGATCACCTGGTCGATGTGGAAGTTCTTCCAGTTCTGGGCGCCCGCCGCGGTGTCCTGGCGGACCCAGTTGGAGTACCAGCCGCGCTTCCCGCCGTCGGGGACCACGACGATGGCCGAGGTCAGGGCCTTCAGGGAGGGAACGTTGGCCGGAGTGAAGCATGCGGGGCTGTCCGGCGAGCCGTGCAGCATGTAGAGGACCGGGTAGCGCTTGTCGGGTTGAGAGGCGTAGTCGGGCGGCAGGATGACGCGGATGTGCCGCTCTCCGGCGACCTCGGGGGTGGTGACCTTGAGCAGTACGTCGGTCGCGGTGCCGGTGGGGGCGCCCACCTGGGTCAGGCCGAAGCCGTCCTCGAAGGACGGCGGGGCGGGGTCGGCGTGCGCGGGTGCGGGGAGGAGGAAGACGGCCGCGATCAGCGCGGTGACCCATGCCAGAAACTGCTTCATCAGGTTTCCTTTGGGTGCCGGGGACTCGCCGCGCAGCCTAGCTTTAAAAAACACCACTGGCTATATAGGGAACCCGGGGTGGTTTCCGAGGTCCTTTTGCTGCCCGCGCTCGGTGTTCCCCCGCCGCCATGCTCCTCGACGTGCTGAACTCCTACGACGAGCGGAGTTCGACAGCAGAACATTTCTGTTGATGGCGAGTCGGCGTAGACCAGGTGCGGCCAATTGCGACGGCTGCTCATCCGTGTGCCGATGAGTGACCGGAGTCGACGGCGTCGTTCCGCGCCTTGGCTGCTCGGGCGGAACGACGCCGTCGGTTACGGGGCGGGGCGGCCCGCGCGGGTCAGGCGTTCAGGGGCGGGGTCATTCGGGGGGCGCGGGACTCGATGCTCTCGGCCACGTCCAGGATCAGGTTCTCGGTGAACCTGCCGCCGATGATCTGGACGCCGACGGGGAGGCCGTCGGTGACGCCGGTCGGCACCGAGACGGCGGGGAAGCCGAGAACCGGCACCGAGGTCATCGGCCACTGCGCCGCGATCACGCTGCGGCCCCGGGCCGCGTCCCGGATGTCGGCGTCGTTCTCGAAGGGCGGCTCGGCCGAGACCGGCGTCAGCAGGACCGTGTCGGTGCCGAGCAACTCCTGCAGCCTGGTGATCAGCGTGGCGCGGCGGGCCCACCCCTGGATGTAGGCCGTGGTGTCGGGCTTGTCGCCCCACAGCTCCGCGGCCGCCTCGAAGAAGTAGGCCATGTTGAGGCGGGTGGCCTCGTCGCCCATCTCGTGCATGCCCGGTTGCAGCGGCCGCATGTCTTCCGACAGCAGCAGCGACCACAGGCGCGCGGCCTCGCCCAGCAGCGGCAGCTCGATCTCCTCGACGGTGTGGCCCGCCTCGGCCAGCCATGCGGCCGCGGTGTCCAGGGCCGCGCTCGCGGACGGGTGCGGCTTGGCCAGGCCCACGTCGCGCACGACCTTGACGTGCACCGGCCGGTCGGTCGGCGGGTGCGCGGGCAGCGCCGGAATGCCGAACGGGTCGCGCAGGTCCGGGGTCGCCATCGCGGCCATGGCCAGGCGCGCGTCGGCCACGGTGCCGGCCAGCGGGCCCTGCACCGCCCACAGCTGGAAGGTGAGCGGGCCCTCCATCTCCGCCGGTGACGGCGCGGTCCAGTTGGAGACCAGCCCGACCGTCGGGCGGAGGCCGACCACGCCGCAGCAGGCGGCGGGGTAGCGCACCGAGCCGGCGATGTCGTTGCCCTGGGAGATGGGGGTCATGCCGGCGGCTACCGCGGCGGCCGCGCCGCCGCTGGAACCGCCGGGGGTGTGCGCGGCGCTCCACGGGTTGAGCGTCCTGCCGTGCGCGTCGTTCGAGGTGAACCAGCGCATCGAGAAGGCGGGCACGTTGCTGCGGCCGACCAGGATCGCCCCGGCCGAGCGCAGCGCCGCGATGACCGCGTCGTCCCCCTCGGCTCGCACGCCGGCCAGCGGCGCCAGGCCGTGGCTGGTCAGGCCGCCCCGCTGCGCGGTGTTGATTTTCGTGGAGACGGGCACGCCATGCAGCGGGCCGAGGGCCTGCCCGGCGGCGACGGCCTCGTCGGCCCGGCGGGCGTCGGCGAGGGCCTGCTCGGGGCGCACGTCGAGCAGGGCGTTCAGCCCGGGGTTCACGGCCTCGATCCTGTCCAGGCAGGACCGGACGGCCTGGACGGCCGAGATCCGCCGGTCCCGGATGCCCGCCGCGAGCTCGCTCGCCGACAGCTGCCACAGTTCCATGTCACTCCTCGCTGCTACAGGCACGGAAAAGCCCGTGCGACCTGCGAGAACGACCCGCCGCCAGGCCACGGGGCCGATCGCGCAATGGTGGGGAGCGTAGGTGATGTACCGCCGATGTACAACGGTGTTGTATTTCTGGTTCGGCGGGGTTACGCTGCCGTCCATGCCGATTGAGGTCGATATCACACAGCGCCTGGCCGCCATCGCCGACGCCACCTTGGACATCGTGGCGACCAGCGGGATCGACGGCGTGAGCATCCGCGCCGTGGCCAAGCAGATCGGCGGTTCCACCACCCTCATCACCAACTACCTGCCGACCAGGGAGGCGCTCCTGCGCAACGCGGTCGAGCACGCCATCGAGTCCTGGGGCGAGGAGATGGAGCAGGTCGCCGAGGCGCTCCCGGAGAAGGAGCGCCTCGCCGCGACGGCTCGCTGGGCCTGCACGACCGGCGGCAACGACGAGGTGCTGCGCCGGCTGTTCATGGAGATCCTCGGCCGCAGCGGCCGGGAGTCGGAGGCGCTGCAGGTCCTCACCGCCGACGCGCGGCGGGGTCGGGCGCAGCTGGTGGAGGGCGCCGAGCTCGCGGGCGCGGCCGATCCCGGCTTCGCCGCCGACATCCTGCACCTGGTGCTGCGCGGCTTCTACGTGTCCAGCCTGGAAGACCCCGAACGCTGGAACAGCGAGAGCGTCACGCCGCTCATCGACCGGCTCGTGCGCCTTCTGGTCGCCGACTCTTAAAGAGGTCCCGTCATGACCGCATCAGAGGAGGCGTCGCACGGCCGTCCGGCCCGTGAACGCGGACCGCCGACCGGCCGCGCACGGCCGACTCCCAGAGCAGGCCCTCTCCACGTCTCCGGTCGCGCCGGCATCCCCATGCCGCGCTGACCGGCTTCTCCCGTCCGGCGGTCCCCACCGCCGCCTCGGGCTTCATCCGGACTGAGCGCTCATCCGAGCATGCGCCGCGCGGTCGATCGACCGTGCCCGAAAGCGCCGGTCCGCGTCGCCTTCAGCCCGCGACGCCTTCCCACTCGGCCCGTACCCCGGCTCCACGAAGGGTCCCTGCCATGCCACGTCCCCTCCGCACCGCGCTGACGCCGGTGCTCATCGGCTGCTGCACGCTCGCGGCGTGCTCCAGCGGCGGCGGAACGGCCGACGATCAGTCGAGTCCCAAGGCTATCACCACCGCCGTTCCCGCCCCGACCAAGGAGGTCGACAGCGTCACCTGGAACGTCCCCGCCGGGGAGCCGCCGACGCTCGACCCCGCCCAGTCCTCCATCGAGTCCGTCAGCACCATCGCGGCGAACATGTGCGAGGGCCTGTTCACCCTCGGCCCGGACTACCGCCCCCAGCCCGCGCTGGCCACCAAGGTCGACCACCCCGACCCGCTCACCTTCGTCATCCACCTGCGCGACGGCGCCAAGTTCTGGAACGGCAAGCCGGTCACCCCCGAGGACGTCGTCTACAGCGCCGAGCGCATCCTGGACCCCAAGCTCGGCTCGTCGTGGATCGGCTGGGCCGTCAACCTGCGCGGCATCGAGGCCACCGGCCGCGACAAGGTCACCGTCAAGCTGAAGAAGCCCGACGCCCTGGTCCCGAACTTCTTCGCCCTGCCGGCCTTCTTCGTGGTGGAGAAGGCGTCCGCCGAGGCGGCGGGCAAGGCGTTCGGCACCGCCAAGGCCGGCGTCATGTGCACCGGACCGTACAAGACCGGCGCGTGGACGCAGGGCCAGAACATCACGCTGACGCGCAACGACTCCTGGTGGAACGCCGCGGCCAAGCCCAAGGTCAAGAACCTGCGCTTCACCTTCATCAGCGACCCGTCGGCGCAGACCGCCGCGCTGGCCAGCGGGGACGTGGACGGCCAGTTCACCGTCCCGCTGAGCGCGGTCAACCAGCTGTCGGGCAAGGGCCGCCTGCTGTACGGGCCGAGCATGGGCCCGACCTTCCTGTCGGTGCTCAACAAGAACGGCGCGCTGGGCGACCCCGCCGTCCGGCAGGCGCTGCAGGCGCTGATCGACTACAAGGGCATCCTGAAGTCGGTCTACCAGGGCACCGCGCAGCCGCTGCGCGCGCTCGTCCCGCCCACGGCGTGGGGGTACGGGCAGGAGGTCTACCGCGCCGAGTACGACAAGCTGCCCGAGCCGGCCCAGGACCTCGACAAGGCCCGGAACCTGGTCAAGGGCTCCGCCAGGGCGAAGCAGAAGATCGTCTTCGCCTACACCAGCGCGATCGAGGAGAACGCGCGGACCGCCACGGCGATCGCCGACACCGCCAAGCAGGTGGGCCTGAACATCGAGCTCAAGCCGCTGACCGCCGAGCAGTTCGGCGCGGTCTTCAGCTCGCCGAGCGCCCGCGCCGGCCTCGACCTGCTGCTGGCCGGAGGCTACCTCGACTTCCCCGACCCGCTGTCGTACTACCAGTTCTTCACGGTGGGCAACTTCTACAACTTCGGCGGTTACGCCAACAAGGAGTACGACCGGGCCATCTTCGCCGCCATGGGCGAGGAGGAGCCGGTGAAGCGGGCCCGGCTGGTGACCGAGGCGCAGGGCATCATGGCCAGAGACCTGGTCAACATCCCCATCGCGACGCAGTACGTCAGTGTCTACCACTCCTCCCGGCTGACCGGCCTGGTCCCGAGGCAGAGCTACCTGAACACGCCCTGGGCGACCGCGCTGGGCGGCGTGTGATCATGTCGCGGACACTGGCCCGCCGGCTGGGCGGGCGCGCCGTCGGCGCGGCGCTCACCGTCCTGTTCGCCTCCGTCGCCATCTACGGCGCGCTGCGCCTGGTCCCCGGGGACCCGGTGCTGGCCCTGAGCGCCGGGCGGCGGCTCACCCCCGACCAGATCGAGGCCCTCCGGCACGAGCACGGGCTCGACCGGGGCTTCGTGGCGGGGTACCTCGGCTGGTTCGGGGACGTGCTCCGGCTCGACCTCGGCACGTCGATGAACTACCAGACCAGCGTCACCTCGCTGCTGACGAGCCGGCTCGGGGTGTCGGGGCTGCTCATCCTGTACTCGGCGGTCCTGGCGATCGTGTTCGGTTCGGCGGTGGCGCTGCTGTCGGCCGTCAAGGGCGGGGTGGTCGACCGGCTGGCGGGCGTCGCGGCGGCCGTCGCCACGGCGACGCCTCCGTTCGTGGCTGCCATCTTCCTGCTGAGCGTGTTCGCGGTCGGCTTGGGCTGGTTCCCCGCCACGGGCGCGGGCAGCGGCCTGGCCGACCGGCTGTGGCACCTGACCCTGCCCGCGGTCGCGATGGCGATCGCCGCGTTCGGGGTGCTGGCCCGGGTCGGGCACGCCGCGTTCAGCGACGAGCTGGGCCGCGAGCACGTGGAGACCGCGCGCAGCCGGGGGGTGGGCGGCGCGGCGGTGATCCGCCGGCACGTGGTCCGCAACGCGCTGGCGCCGCTGCTCACCATCATGGCGGTGCTGGTGGCCAGCCTGTTCGTGGGCACCGCCGTGGTGGAGACCGCGTTCGGCCTGGACGGCGTCGGCGCCCTGCTGGTCAGCTCGGTGTCGCGGCGCGACTTCCCGGTCGTGCAGGGCATCGCCCTGTTCGCGGTGGCGCTGTTCGTGGTGCTCAACACGCTGGTCGACCTGGCGATGCCGCTGATCGACCCGCGCGTGAAGGCCGGGGGGCCGGGCCGATGACCCTGACGATCCCCGCGCTGCGGGCGAGGAGCGCCAAGCGGCGCCGCCGCCCGCTCAGCCTCTCGATCGCGGTCGCGGTCCTGCTCGGCGTCATCGCCACGGCGGTGCTCGCCCCGGTCCTGGCGCCGCACTCGCCCGAGACCACCAGCCTGCTGAACTCCTTGGCGCCCCCGGGCACCGCGGACCACTGGCTCGGCACCGACTCGGTCGGACGGGACCTGCTGTCGCGGCTGATGTACGGGGCGCGGCTGTCGCTGCTGGCGCCGCTGGCGGTGGTCCTGCTGTCGGGGCTGCTCGGCACCGCGATGGGGCTGCTGGCGGCCCGCGCGGGCGGATGGGTCGACGCCGTCCTGTCCCGCGCCATGGACATCGTCTTCTCCTTCCCCAGCCTGCTGCTGGCGATGCTGGTGGTGGCGGTGTCGGGGCCGGGCCTCGCCGCGCCCGTCTGCGCGCTGGCCGTCAGCTACGCGCCGTTCATCGGCCGGGTCGTGCGCAGCGCGGCCGTGCAGGAGGGCGCCCGCCCGTACGTGGAGAGCTACCGGGTGATGGGCTTCGGCGAGTGGTGGGTGACGCTGCGCCACCTGCTGCCCAACATCCTTCCGATGCTGCTCGCCCAGGGCGCGCTGTCGTTCGGCTACGCGCTGATGGACCTGGCCGCGCTGTCCTATCTCGGGCTCGGCGTCCGGCCGCCGGCGGCGGACTGGGGCTCGATGATCAGCCAGGAGCGCGGCGCCGTCCTGCAGGGCGAGGTGTGGAGCGGCCTGCTGCCCGGCCTGGCGGTGCTGGTGACCGTCGTCTGCGTCAACCTCATCGGCGAGCACATCAGCGCCTCGGTCGGCAGGAAGCGGAGATGACGGTGCTCATGAACGAACAGACCGCCCTCGACCACGGCGCCCTCGCCGTCACGGGGCTGAACCTGGCCGTCGGGTCCGGCGACCGCGCCGTCCCGCTGCTGGCCGACGTCACCGTCACGGTGACGCGCGGCGAGACGGTGGGCCTGGTCGGCGAGTCCGGCTCCGGCAAGTCGCTCACGGCGCGGTCGGCGCTGGGCATGTTCCCGCGCGGTTCGCGGGCCACCGGCTCGGTCCTGGTCGGCGGCGTGGACGTGCTCGCCGCAGGCCGCCGGGAACTGCGCGAGCTGCGCCGCACCCGGGCCGCCATGATCTTCCAGGACCCGCGGGCTTCGATCAATCCGGTGCGCCGGATCGGCGACTACCTCACCGAGGGCATGCGGGCGCGCGGCGTCCCCGCCGGGACGGCCGCCGAACGCGCGCGGGAGCTGCTGGCCCAGGTCGGCATCCGGGGACCGGAACGCGCGCTGCGGCGCTACCCGCACGAGTTCTCCGGCGGCATGCTGCAGCGCGTCATGATCGCCGGGGCGCTGTCGGCCGAGCCCGCGCTGCTGCTGGCCGACGAGCCCACCACGGCGCTGGACGTCACCACCCAGGCCGAGGTCGTCGCCCTGCTGAAGGACCTGCAGCGGGCGCACGGCACCGGGATGCTCTTCGTGACCCACGACCTGGACCTCGCCGCGGCGGTCTGCGACCGCGTCTACGTGATGTACGCGGGCCGCATCGTCGAGGAGGCCGCCGGGTCGTCGCTGTTCAAGGCGCCCGCCCACCCCTACACCCGGGCGCTGCTGGAGGCGAGCCCCTCGGTCCACGGCGACCGCGCCGAGATCAGGGCCATCACGGGCAGCCCGAAGGCGCTGGCCGAGACGCCCTCGGGCTGCTCGTTCCGCGACCGCTGCCCGCTGGCCCACGACGCGTGCGCCGCCGAAATCCCCGCCCCGCGCCCGCACGGCACGTCGCTGGTGGCGTGCCACCGTCCGGAAGGAGGCGGCACGCCGTGAGCGATCCCGTCCTCAGCGTCTCCTCGCTGGTGAAGAGGTTCGGCGACTTCACCGCGGTCGACGACGTCAGCTTCGACCTCATGCCGGGCGGGTCGCTCGGCATCGTCGGCGAGTCCGGCTCGGGCAAGACGACGACCGCGCGCATCCTGGCCGGGCTGGAGCGCCCGACCTCCGGCAGCGTGCTGGTCGACGGCCGGCCCGTCGAACGGGGCTCCCGCCGCGCCCGGCGCCGGCAGGCCGAACGGCTCCAGATGATCTTCCAGGACCCGTACGGCTCGTTCGACCCGCGCCAGACCATCGCGCAGTCGATCGCCGAGCCGCTCCGGCTGCACTCCCCCGGCCCGGCCGAACGGCACCGCAAGCGGGTGGACGAGCTGCTGGAGCAGGTCGGGCTCAGCGCCCGCGTCGCCGGCTCGCTGCCCCGCGACCTGTCGGGCGGCCAGCGGCAGCGTGCCGCCATCGCCCGCGCGCTCGGCATCTCGCCGCGCGTCCTGGTCCTGGACGAGGCGGTCGCCGCGCTCGACGTCTCGATCCAGGCGCAGGTCCTCACCCTGCTCGACCGGCTGCGCAAGGAGACCGGCATCTCCTACGTCTTCGTCAGCCACGACCTGGCGGTGGTCCGCTACATCACCGACACCGCCATCGTGATGCGGCACGGCCGCATCGTCGAGCGCGGGGAGACCGAGCAGATCCTGCGCAGCCCGCAGCACCCCTACACGCGGCTGCTGCTCGACTCGATCCCCTCCCCCGGCTGGGACCTGGACCGCGTGGCCCGGGACCGCCGCGCGCTCGACCCCGCCTGAACCGCCCCCCACCTCAACGCGGAGACAACGCATGCCCACAGTCAAGAAGGTCGGCCCGGCCGCCGTGCCCGCCGACGCCGCGGAACTCACCGTCCCCATGCGGGACGGCGTCCGGCTCGCGGCCGACCTCTACCTCGCCGCCTCCGGGCGGCCCGGCGCCGTCGTCCTGGTCCGGCTGCCCTACGACAAGGACGGCGCGTACTGCTTCATGCCGCGGCTCAGCCGGTACTTCACGGCCCGCGGCTACCACGTGGTCGTCCAGGACGTCCGCGGCAAGTACCGCTCCGAGGGCGCGACCGAGTTCGCCCGGCACGAGGTGGACGACGGCCGCGACACGATCCAGTGGATCACCGAGCAGCCCTGGTGCGACGGCGACGTGGTGATGTGGGGCGACTCCTACTACGGCCACACCGCCATCGCCGCCGCGATCGGCGGCCACCCCGCCCTGCGGGCCATCGCGCCCCGGGTGACCGGCTCGCAGCTGTCGATGGTCCTGGAGTACGGCGACGGGACGCGCGACGTCGAGCAGACCGCCCGCAAGATGTACTTCGCCTCCCACTACGTGGACGCCGACCGGTACGAGTGGGAGCCCGACTGGAGCAGGCGGCCGCTGCGGGCGGCGTTCGAGGACTTCTTCACCGAGATCGGCAAGCGCTCGGCCAACTTCGACGGCGAGTTCGCCGGCCGGTCCCCGTTCGTCCCGCGGCCCCTGTCGGCGCTGCTGGCGAGCCCGCCCGTACCGGCGCTGTACACGATCGGGTGGTTCGACAACTGCGCGATCTGGTCCTGGCACGACGTGCGCGCGCTGTCGCGGCACCCCTCCTGGTCCCAGCACCTCTACCTGCGCCTGGAGGCGATCGACCACGAGAACTACCGGCTCGGCGACGCGCCGGTCGCTCCGTGGAACGACCACGCCGCCGATCCCGAGGCCCTGGAGCAGTTGCTACCGCAGTACCTGGACCCGGCGCTGGAGTTCTTCGACGCCGTGCTGGGGCGCGGCGGCGATCTGGCGGACCAGCCCCGCGTGCGGTACGAGGTGTGCCATGGCGAATGGCGGACCAGCGATGTGTGGCCGCCTGCGGAAGCGTCCGAGCTCACCCTTCACCTGTCGGCTGATCCGTCGCCTGGCCTGACCGAGCGGGCACCAGCGCGCGAAGCGTCGCTGCAATGGGTCCACGACCCCGGCGACCTCGTGCCTGCGGCCGGGGCGAACCCGTTCGCGGCCCTCTACGACCGGTCGGACCTGGGCCCGCTCGCGCAGCGCGAAGACGTGCTCCGTTTCTTGGGCCCGGTGCTGGAGGAGCGACTCGACCTCATCGGCACCGTGACGTTGCAACTGAGCCTGGACGCGCCGCCCGCCGCCCACGTCCACGCGCGGCTGCTGGACGTGGGCCCCGACGGGGCGGCCCACCTGATCGCCAAAGGACAGGTGCGGCTGCCCGAGGAGGAGCGATCCGGGACGACCGTGGTGGACCTCCTCGACATCGCCTACCGGCTTCGCGCCGGGCACCGCCTCGCCCTGGACCTGATGAGCAGCGAGTTCCCCGACTACATCGCCGAAGCGCCCGCGGGCACCGACCCGTGGGCGGCCGAGCCCGGCGCCCCGAGCCCGCGGAAGCTGACCGTCGGCGGCGGCCGCCCCGCGTGCCTGCGGATCGGCGGGCGGCAGCCCGACCAGCTCCGCGACCTTCGTCCCTCCGCCCGCTGACCTTCAAGGAGCCACCATGTCCGATGCGTTCGCCCCGGCGCTGACCTTCGCCTTCGAGATCCGCGCCGACCTCTCCCCCACCCTGCACGTCGGGCACGGCGACGGGGAGGGCACCGAGTTCACCCCCATCGTCGGGGGCGTGGTCGAGGGCCCCATGCTGAACGGGAAGGTCCTGGCGGGAGGCGGCGACTGGTCCAGCACCCGCGGCCGGGTCTGCCAGCTCGACGCCCGCTACCTGCTGGAGGCCGACGACGGCGCGGTCATCGACATCGTGAACCGGGGCTACTACCACGAGGAGGAGCCCGCGAGCCCCGACCAGTACGACGGCGGCCTGGAGGTGTCGAGGACGGGGATCTACTACCGCACCGCCCCCACCTTCCGCACCGACGCGCCCGCCCACCGCTGGCTGGCCCGAACCGTCTTCGTCGGCCTCGCCCGGCCGGTCGGTGAGGACGAGCACGCCGTCGCCATCCGGATGTACGCCCTGCTGTGACCGGCCGCGGCCGAGCGCCCGCTTTTGTCAGCCTGGGCTGACAAAAGCGGGCTGTCAGCCTAGGCTGACAAGCATGACCTCGCTGACGGAACTGGCCCGCGCCGTGGACAGCCGCGACCCGGCCACCGCGCTGGCCGCGGTCGCCGCGCTGCGCAGGCTGGCCGACGAGCTCGAAGCGCTCCACGTGAGCAAGGCCCGCGCCCACGGCTACTCGTGGGAGGCCATCGCCGCCGCGCTGGACGTGCGGCGCCAGTCGGTGCACAAGAAGCACGCGCGCCGCGTCGCCCGCGAACTCGATGGGAGCGCCTCATGAGCATGCTGGACGGATTCGCCCCCGACGCCCGTCGCGCGATCGTCCGCGCGGGGGCCCTGGCCGCCCAGGACGGCCACGCGACGCTCGGCACCGACTTCCTTCTGCTGGCGCTCGCCGAGCGTCCGCCCCGGGGCACGAGCCTCGGCATCACTCCCGAAGCCGTCCGCGCCGACATCCAGGCCCGCACCGCGTCGCCCCGGCGCGACCGGGAACTGCTCGCCGCGATCGGCATCGACCTCGACGAGGTGCGCCGCCGGGCCTTCGAGGCGACCGGACTGCGCCCCGACGACCCGTCCCTGTGGCGGCTGCGGCGCTCGCGCCTCCGCCCGCTGCGCGTCACCCTCACCGGCCCCGCGGCCGAACTGCCGCTCGACCGCCAGGGCAGGAAGGCCGTCGAGGTCGCCCAGTGGGCGGCCCGCCGCCGGCGCCGCACGCTCGTCAACGCCGACGACCTGCTGTGGGGGTTGCTCGCCGACGGCTCCAACGCCTCGGTCGGCATCCTCCGGAAGCATGGAGTGGATCTCCGCCGCCTGTGGGGCGGGCTGCACGGGCACCCCGAGGCCGCCTGAGGCCGGAGAGGAGCCGTCGGTGACGGCTCCTCTCCGCATCCCACCGCCGCCCGCCTGCATCGAAGCGCTTCCAGTTCCAGGCCCGCACCCGGCGCGGACGGCTACTGGATCAACGACGCACCGTCCACCTCCGCGCTCGGCCGGAGGTGGCCATGAGCACGATCGCCACCAGAATTCACCGGCCGTCCATCTGGCACCACCCGCCCCATCGAAGGCGAACCGGGGCGGACAGGGCTCCTTGCTGGGACAACGCGCATGGCCCGCCGAACGCAGACGGTTCTGCCCGCTCCGCAGGACCGCCGCCCCGCCGCCGAAGGCGACGTTTTCGGCTGTTAGCTTCAAGCACACATTGGTGTCTATTAAGGAGCACGCCATGAGGACGCATCCGTTCGCCCCCCGGCGGATGTCCGTGCTGGCCGCCGCGGTCGCCGCGGTGAGCGTGGCCGCGCTGGACGGTGCCCCATCCGCGCACGCCGCCGGGCCCGCCGAACTCCGCCTCGTCCCGCTCGGCGCCGACTACCAAGCCAAGCTCCAGGAGCACGCCGGGTACTGGAACCTGAACCGGCTGGCGGTCGCCGCGCTCAACCCCGACGGGTCCGACGCCGCCCCTCCGGCGGCCGGCTGGGACGACTCCGCCCGCCCCTGGACCGGCGGCGGAAAGATCACCAAGACGACGGGCAAGCTGGTGACGCGGTCGCGCAACGCCGACAACGCGACCGCGACCGACATCCCCGGCGCCTGCACCGCCACGGTGGTGCGGAGCCAGAACAAGAGCGTCGTGGTCACCGCGGCGCACTGCCTGCGCCTCAACTGGGGCCTGAACGCCCCGCTGGACCTGAACCTGATCACGACCAACGCGCTGTTCATCCCCGACTTCAAGGGGGAGAACCTGCCGCGCGTCGCCCCGGGCACCGACGTGAACAGCGGCCCGGCGATCGGCGCGAACGTGGCCCCGCACGGCGTGTGGGTGGTGACGCGGGCGTGGCTGACCGAGGGGTGGGCGGCCCAGGCCAACTCCTTCAACAACAACGACATGGCCGCGATGGTCGTCGACAACCCGGCCGACGACCGGCCGATCGAGGAGGTGGTGGGCGGCCAGCAGATCGGGTTCAACCCGGTCCGCAAGACGCCGCGCACCAACTTCGGCTACCCCGTCCTGAACGTCAAGAGCTACAGCGGCCCCAACTTCTCCAGCACCGGCGCCGCGGTGATCAACGGCTCGCCGAACGTGAACAACGTCCCGGCCGCGCAGCAGCGCATCTACGACGGGCGCTCGCTCTACTACAGCCAGGGCGCGTCGTGGATCAACCGCGAGTGGTGGCAGGAGACCAACAGCGATCTAATGAAGACGCAGCTCAGCCCCGGTTCCAGCGGCGGCCCGTGGTTCAAGGACTTCGACGCGGCCACCGGCGAGGGCGTGCTGGTCGGCGTCACCTCGCACTACGCCCAGAACAGCACCGGCGGCCTGGACGCGATCGCCGAGGCCCAGTCCCGCGCCCCCAGCCCCTATATGGCCGGGACGAACTTCGGCAACCAGGAGAAGGCGGCCTTCGAGACGGCCCAGGCCGTCACCCCGGGCGGCTGATCATGACGACCCTCCCCCGGCGCGTCCTGAGCGTGCTGGCCGCGGTGGCCCTGCTGGCGCCCCTCGCCCCCGCGGCCCACGCCTCGTCGCGGCCGCCGCTGGCCGACGGGTCCGGGCTGACCCAGGTCGCCAGTGCCGCCAGCACGGCCCCGACCAACACCGACACCAACTTCGTCATCACGGTGAAGACCGCCGAGGTGCACGGCGAGCAGAACATCCGGATCATCCTGCCGAGCGACTACGCGGCCAACCCCGGCAAGCGGTACCCGGTGCTGTACTTCCTGCACGGCTCGCCGGACGACCCGTCCATGCCCTTCTACGGCAACGCCGCGCTGACCGGCGCGTCCGGCATGATCACCGTCGTGCCGGACGGCGGCAACCGCGGCTGGTACGCCAACTGGCTCGACCAGAACACCGCCGCCGGGGCCGCGAACTGGGAGAACTTCCACATCAACCAGGTGATCCCGTTCATCGACGCCAACCTGCGCACCATCGCCACCAAGCAGGCCCGCGCGATCGCCGGCATCTCGATGGGCGGCTTCGGGGCCTTCCACTACGCGCAGCGGCACCCCGACCTGTTCAGCCAGGTCGGCTCCCTGTCGGGCGACCTGGAGCTGGGCGCCAACCAGATGGTCCTGCGCATGGTCGTGGTGGGCTCCCTGACCAACGCGACCGGCGCGCTGTGCGCCTCCACCTCCGGCACGGTCGGCTGCGACGGCAACGCCTACGCGCCCGGCGTGGACAGCGACGCCCTGTTCGGCAGCCCCTACCCGGCCTTCAACGCCGACTGGCGCTGGAACCAGGCCGACCCGGTCGCCAACGCCGCCAAGCTGCGCGGCATGGGCGTCCACATCTACGTCGGCAACGGTGACGGCGGGAAGTACGACGTGCGGGAATGGTGGCTGGAGAGCGCCTCGGCCCACATGCGGGACAAGCTCCAGTCCCTGGGCATCCCCGTCCACTACGAGGGGTACGGCAACGGCGCCGACTGGGGCGAGAACTGCAAGGGCGGCGGCCACGAGGCCGGTTGCTGGTACCAGGACCTCGTCGACTTGATGCCCCGCCTGCAGTCCTCCCTGACTCCGGCGGCCTGACCTGAGCGCGGCGGGCCGCTCCGGCTCTGCCGCCGGTGTCGGGTGAGCGTACGACCAGTGCCAAGTGGGCGGGGCTTCGTCAGGAAGCCCCGCCCACGGTCGCTGGTCAGTGCCGGTCACGGGTTCCGTGGCCCGAGGGCGCACGGACTGGTCAGGCTGTCACTCCGGGAAGTCGTTGAAGTAGAAGGTGCGGTTGGCGGGCCGGTAGACACCGACCTGGTCGGTGCCGTTGCCGTTCCAGTCGCCGATGACGGGCCTGTCACCGGTGTTGCCGAGGGTGAGGGTCCTACCGACGCCCTGGAGGTAGAAGGTGCGGTTGACGGGCCGGAAGACCCCGATCTCGTGCGCCCGGTCGGAGGGCAGCCAGTTGCCGGCTAGGGGCGCGTCCCCGGTGTTCCCGTAGGTGATCGGGGCGTGGTCGCCCCGGCGGTAGAGGGTGCCGTTGGCGGGCCGGTACACGCCGACCTCGTCGACGCCGTCGCCGTCCCAGTCGCCGATGACGGGTCTGTCCCCGGTGTTGCCGAAGGGGATGGCGACGACGCTGCCGTTCGGGTGGCGGAGGTAGAAGCTGCTGCTCCCGGGCCGGTAGACGCCGATCTCGTCGACGTTGTCGTCGTTCCAGTCCCCGGCGATCGGCACGTCGCCGGGATTGCCGAGGGTGATGGGGATGGCGGAGCCGCTGGGGAAGCGGAGGTAGAAGGTGCGGTTGCTCGGCCGGTAGACCCCGACCTCGTCGCCGGCGGTGCCGTTCCAGTCCCCGATGACGGGCAGGTCGTCGGGGTTGCCGAAGGCGATGGGCGCGGGGGCCGCCTGCGCCGGGACGGCGGACAGGACGGTGGCGGCGAGGGCGATGCCGGAGGCTACGGCGGCAGAGCGCCACAGGGACCGCGATGGGGGCATGACTTCCTCCTGTCGCAACTGTCGTTGCGTGGTGGTGAGTGCTGCTTGCCTTCCCTTCGAGGGGGCGGATCGCGGACGGCCTCCGTCTTACTGGGGAGCGCACGACCCTTCGGTCCGCGCGTACTGCCGGCGGAACTGGCGCGGGGACAAGCCGTAGGCGGTGCGGAACGCCTGGCTGAAATGCCCGGGGCCGGTGAAGCCCCAGCGGGCCGCGATCGCGCTGATCGGGCGGGTGTCCAGCCGCGGGTCGGCCAGGTCGCGCCGGCACCGGTCCAGGCGGCGCTCGCGGATCCAACCGGCGACGGTGCGTCCTTCCTGCTGGAACAGCTTGTGCAGGTAGCGCAGGGAGATGTGGTGAGCTGCGGCGATCGTGCTCGGGGCCAGGTCCGGATCGCTGAGGTTGTCGCCGATGAAGGCGTAGATCTGGGTCAGCAGCGCGCGCCGCCGGGCGGGGTCGGGCACCGCGCCGTGGACGTCCAGCTCGTGCGCCAGCCTCGCGGTCAGCACGTCCAGCGCCAGGGTGGACAGCCGGGCGGCGTCGGCCGGACCGAACTCCTCCATGTGCCGGGCCAGGTGCACGAGGAACTGCGAGGACAGCGCACCGATCCCCTGGTCGCCCCGGAGACGGACCGCGACGAGGTCCCGCAGCTCCGGCTCGGGCAGGGGAAGCGCCGCGCGCGGGAACTGCAGGACCAGCACCTGGGCCACTCCGTCACCGGGCGCGTGCCGGGTCAGGTAGGGGCGCGAGCTGTCCCGGAGGGTCAGGTCCCCGACGTCCAGATCCGCGCTGCGGCCGTCCTGCTCCCCGATCATCCGGCCGCGCACGACGCACGTGAGGAAGTACACCTCGGGGTCGGACTGACGGATCAGCCTGGACGTGCGATGGACCGACAGCGGCGTCGTGGTCAGCGCCATTGTCTGCACCGGGCCGAGGCCGTTGAATCCGGCCCGTGCCTGGAACCGGCGTTCCATGTGCGGCTCGCAGCGCACGTCGAGCGGCACCCACATCTCCGAACTCACCTCGCGCCAGAGGTCGAACCGCTCGTTCGCCGGGACCTCGACGGTGCTGATCACTTCCATGCCCCCGCCACCCATGTCGCCAACCGGGACCGCCATTGTCGGCCCACGAGCACGGCACGTCGTCGGTCCCCCGGCGCAAGCCCTCCTACTCTGGCCGGAGGTCGCCGATCGCCTGGCGCAGGCTCTTCTACTCCGGCCGGAGTAGCAAGGAGGGCCTGTCCGCCTCCTCGGCATGGCTGCCACCAGATCGAGCCTGACCATGAAGTCGAAAGCACGGCAGGCCCCCGGGCCCTGCTCCTTGCTCGCAGTGGTCCGGGGGCCTTGCTCGTTCTGGGCGTCTAGCGTCGTGCGCAGGTGAAGCTTGCGGCGGCGTCGGGGTCGCCGGAGCCCTTGTAGCGCGGCCAGGCGGGGTATTCGCACAGCGGCCGGGCGCGTCCTGCGGCGGCCGGGTTGTTGTCCTTGACGATGGGGCGTTGCGGAGCCGCGGAGTGCTCGACCCAGCCTTCCAGGGCGGTGAGGGAGTCCCATCCGGCGGTGAAGGCCGCCTTGACGTTGGCGTGGTTGGCTCCGGGCACGGTGTAGAAGCGGGCGAAGCGTGCCGTCGCGGCCGCGCCCATGGTCGCGCGGACCCGGTCGAAGTACTGGGCGGTGGAACGGTGGCTGACCAGTTCGTCGGCCAGGCCGTGGACGATGAGCAGGCGGCCGCCGGCGGCGGCGAAGGGGCGCAGGTCGGGGTCGTTGACGTCCTGCAGGGCCGACAGGCGGCTGATGCGGTCGCGCCACTTGCCGGGGCGGCGGGGGTCGATCGCCAGCGAGTCGTGGGCGGGGTCCCTGGTGACGGCGTAGCGGATCCACTGGTCCCAGAACTGGACGCCGTAGCCGCTGGTCTTGGGCATGGGGCGGGCCGGGGCGGTGGTGCCCATGCCCAGCAGCGGCGTGGTCATGGCGGCGCCCGACAGGTACGGGAAGCCGGGGTATCCGGTCTCGCCGCTGGCGATCCGGTAGGGCAGCCTCAGCGGTGCGGACAGCGCCCGGACGGCGCGGATCTGCCGGTCGGTCAGGCAGGTGCCCGGCTGCTGGTGGCGGGCGGTGCAGCGCAGGACGCGGGGGTCGAAGCGGCAGCCGCGCTCGTCGGAGACGACGCCGTCGCGCAGGCCGTCGCGGCCGTCGCAGGCGTTGACGACGCTGCGGTGGAGCAGCTCCTGCTCGGCCGGTCCGGGGAACGCGCCCGGCCGCGACAGGACCTGGGCCTTGTAGCCGAAGAACAGGTCCAGGGTCGCGGCGTTCCAGGCCGGGTAGACCGCGATGACGCCGTCGAAGTCGCGCGGCCAGCGCTGCGCCACCGCGAGCGCCTCGCGTCCGCCCGTGGAGCCGCCGGCGAAGTAGCTCTGGGTCGGCTTGGCTCCGGCGTACCGCTTGGCGATGAGGTGGAGCGCCGCGTCGCGGGTCTTCTTGAGGGCGTCGCCGGAGAAGTTGCGCAGTGCCTCGTCGTTGGCGGCGAACGAGCCGTCCAGCGAGGTGGCGGGCTGGAAGTCGGGGGCCGCCTGGTGGCCGGAGTCGCTGGCGAAGGTGACGTAGCCGCGTCCCAGCGGGGTGGGCTGGTCGGCCGGGCCGAACGGCACGTTGCCGGCGATGTTGGGGATGGTGCCGTTGTACCCGCCGCCGCCGAACATCATGGCCTTGCCGTTCCAGGCCGTGGGCAGGGCGATCCTCATCAGGATGTCGGGCGCGGCCGGGTCGACCGGGCGCAGGGCCGCGTCCACCCGGCAGTGCTCGCCGACGGCCGAGGTGCCCTGTCCGGACGCCGCGACCAGCGTCGCCTGGCGGACGTGTCCGCCGCGGGTCGGCAGGCCGATGGCCGACGCGGGGATGGCCGTGCCCGCCAGGTCGGCGCAGGAGGTGCCGGTGGAGGGGGTCGCCGCCTGGGCGGGAGCGGCCGTCAGGCCGGCCAGCGCTACGGCGCCTGCTGCGAGCAGGGTCTTGTGTCGGTTCATGACGGCCTTTCCGGGCGCGGTGTGTGCGGGGCGGGCGGCGGGGGCGGCCGGTCTCACGAGCCGGGGACCGGCTGCTTGCCGGCGACGGCGGGGACGGGGTCGCCGGTCAGCGACCGGGACAGGTCGCGGCCGCGCGTCTCCTTGATCACCGCGACGGTGACGGTGGTGACGACGGCGGCCAGGCTCACGTAGAGGGCGATGGGCAGGGCGGAGTCGAAGTCCTTGAGGAGTTCGACCGCGATGATCGGGGCCAGCGCCCCGGCGATGATGGAGGAGAGCTGCGACCCCATGGAGGCGCCCGAGTAGCGGACGCGGGTGTCGAACATCTCGGAGATGAAGGCCGCCTGGGGGCCGTACATCGCTCCGTGCAGCAGCAGGCCGACGGTGACGGCCAAGGTGATGACGGGGAACGACTTGGTGTCCACCAGGGCGAAGAACGCGAAGGCCCAGACGGCCATGCCGGTGGCGCCGATGAGGGTGACGGGGCGGCGGCCGACGCGGTCCGACAGCGCGCCCCACAGCGGGATGGTGACGAAGTGGATCGCCGAGCCGATCAGCACGGCGTTCAGCGCGGTGCTCTTGCTCAGCTCCAGGTGGGTGGTGACGTAGACCAGCAGGAAGGAGGTGAGGATGTAGTAGGAGATGTTCTCGCCGAAGCGGGTGCCGATGGCTCCGAGCACCTGCCGCCAGCTGGTGCGCAGCACCTGGACGACCGGCGCCGCCTCCTTGCCGGTCTCTCCCAGGGACGCGGCGCGGGCGTCGGCGCGGGCCTTGGCCTCCAGGAACACCGGCGATTCGGATACCGACACGCGAATCCACAGGCCGATGATCACCAGGACGCCCGAGAGCAGGAACGGCACGCGCCAGCCCCACGACAGGAAAGCCGCGTCCGACTGCACCGCCGCCAGCAGCGCCAGCACGCCGGTCGCCAGCAGGTTCCCGCCGGGTGCTCCGGCTTGGGGCCAGGAGGCCCAGAAGCCGCGCCGCTCGGCGCCGCCGTGCTCGGACACGATCAGCACCGCGCCGCCCCACTCGCCGCCCAGCGCGAAGCCCTGGACCAGCCGCAGGACGGTGAGCAGGATCGGGGCGGCGACGCCGACGGTGGCGTAGGTGGGCAGCAGGCCCATCGCGAAGGTCGCTCCGCCCATCAGCATCAAGCTGACGACCAGCAGTTTCTTGCGGCCGATCTTGTCGCCGAAGTGGCCGAACACCACGCCGCCCAGCGGTCGGGCCAGGAAGCCGACCGCGTAGGTGATGAAGGCGATGAGGGTCCCCACCAGCGGGTCGCTGGTGGGGAAGAACAGCTTGTTGAACACCAGCGCGGCGGCGCTGCCGTAGAGGAAGAAGTCGTACCACTCGATGGTGGTGCCGATGAGGCTGGCGCCGACGATGCGGCCGATGCCTCCTGAACGGGCCGGTCGGGGTGCGGAGGTGCTGGCGTCGGTCATGGGAACGCTGCTTCCTGGGGGTGGGGGGTGGACAGCGGCCTTGGCTGGCGAGGGGACGGGGGTGTGTCGCGGAGCCGGTGTGGCCGGTGGACGGCGCGGACGCTCCCACGAAGTGATCTGCGCCACTCCAACGGCTGTGACAGGGAACGCTAAGTGGTGATCAGACCGCTAGCTACGTGGCTGGAGCCCACATTTCGGCGGCGGAGCAGTGCGCTGCGCACACATCGCCGTCCGGCCGGGGGCATGGGCGTTCGCCACAGCCCGTGCGATGCGCGGGAGCCGGCGGGGACGGCCGCCCAGCACCGCCTCGGTATGGGCGGCCGTCCGGTCCGTGAGGGCGATCAGCGTCGCCTGATCGCACGGTGCGGTCATGCCGCCGCCGGGCGCTGTGGTGCGGTGCCCGTAGGGCCTTCGCGGTGTCGCCGCGGATCAGGTGAAGGCCCTACGGGCGGTCAGGGGCGCGGGTCAGGCGGGCTCGGGGACGGTGACCGGCGCGCCGGTCGCGGCGCGGACGTCGTCCCAGGTGACGTCCGGGGCGGTCTGGACGAGCCGCAGCCCGCCGGGCGCGACGTCCAGGACGCACAGGTCGGTGATGATCCGCTGGACGCAGCCGACGCCGGTGAGCGGCAGGGTGCACTCCTCCACGATCTTGGGCGAGCCGTCCTTGGCGTTGTGGGTGGTCAGCACGATCACCCGGCGCGCGCCGTGCACCAGGTCCATCGCGCCGCCCATGCCCTTGACCATGCTGCCGGGGATCGCCCAGTTGGCCAGGTCGCCCCGGGCCGACACCTGCATGGCGCCGAGGACCGCGGTGTCGATGTGGCCGCCGCGGATCATCCCGAACGACAGCGCCGAGTCGAAGAAGCAGGCGCCGGGCAGGACGGTGACGGTCTCCTTGCCCGCGTTGATCAGGTCGGGGTCGACGGCGCCGGCGTCCGGGTAGGGGCCGGTGCCGAGGATGCCGTTCTCCGAGTGCAGGACCACGTGCACGTCCGCGGGGACGTGGTTGGGGATCAGCGTGGGCAGGCCGATCCCGAGGTTGACGTAGTCGCCGTCGGCGAGCTCGGCGGCGGCGCGGGCGGCCATCTGGTCGCGGGTCCAGGGCATCAGGAGGAGGTCCTCTCGGTGACGGTGCGGCGCTCGACGGCCTTGTCGGCGGCCTGCTCGGGGGTCAGGGCGACGACGCGCTGCACGAACACGCCGGGCAGGTGGACCTGGTCGGGGTCCAGCTCCCCCGGTTCGCACAATTCCTCGACCTCGGCGATGGTGACGCGGCCGGCCATCGCCGCCAGCGGGTTGAAGTTGGCGGCCGCGCGGCGGAAGACGAGGTTGCCGTGCCGGTCACCGCGGGCGGCGTGCACCAAGGCGAAGTCGGTGGTGATCGCGTGTTCCAGGACGTGCTCGCGGCCGTCGAACACGCGGGTCTCGCGGGGCGGGGAGGCCACGGCGACCCCGCCGTGGGCGTCGTGGCGCCAGGGCAGTCCGCCGTCGGCGATCTGCGTGCCGACGCCGGCCGGGGTGTAGAAGGCGGGCACGCCGGTGCCGCCGGCGCGCAGCCGTTCGGCGAGCGTGCCCTGCGGGATCAGCTCCACTTCCAGCTCGCCGGCCAGGTACTGCCGGGCGAACTCCTTGTTCTCCCCGACGTAGGAGGCGGTGACGCGCTCGACGCGGCCCGACGCCAGCAGGACGCCCAGGCCCCGGCCGTCCACGCCGCAGTTGTTGGACACCAGGCGCAGGCCGCCCGCGCCCTGGTCGTGCACGGCGCGGATCAGCGTCTCGGGGATGCCGCACAGCCCGAAACCCCCCACGGCCAGTGAAGCCTGGTTCCCGATGTCGGCCACCGCCTCGGCGGCGGTCGGGATCACTTTGTCCATACGGGTCTTCTCCATGTGTCAGCCGGTGGTGCGGGGCGAGGCGGGCGGGCCGCCCGGACGGCCCTGAGACGCCGACCATTAGAAGTCCCGGTCCGTGGGGCCTTCCATAGGCTTCGGCCACACAATCGGGAAGTGCCGGATGGCCCTTTTCCACACCGCCGCCGAAGTGCCGGTGTCGGGCGCCGGTCGTCCGGCTCGTCGTGAAAGGCTGCGGCCCGCTCGCCCTGACCGGTCGCCTCGCGGGCTTCCGCCTTCCCAGCTCACGGCGGGAACGCGCGGTCTCCCGGCGGGGCGGGGTCCTGCCACACCTCGCACGTGCGGCAGTGTGAACGGTCCCCATTGAAGCGGTCCTGCCGCCGACCTAGCGTGTGGATCCGCAGGGACCGCACGCCGCCGGCCGCATCGTGCGGAGGGAACGGGCGAGCACTTCGCGTTCCGCCATCGGCCAAGGGAAATGGGGCTTGATTCATGACTCGGTTCGGCATCGTCGGGGGCGGCCTCATGGGTCACGGGATCGCCGTGGCGTTGGCGCAGGCGGGCCACGTGGCCGCCGTCCACGATGTGGACCCCCAGACCCTGGCCACCCTCCCCCACCGGGTCCGCCAGGCGCTGGCGCAGTGCGGGACCACCGGGCCGCAGGCCGAGCGGGTCGAGGCCCGGATCACCGCGGCCGCCTCGCTGGGCGATCTCGCGCGGGAAGCGGACGTCATCGTGGAGGCGGTGCCCGAACGGCTGGAGGTCAAGCACCGGGTGCTGGCCGCGCTGGAGGCCGTCACCGCGCCCGCGACCCCGATCTGGACCAACACCTCGGTGCTGTCGATCACTCGGGTGGCCGAGGGGATGGCGCATCCCCGGCGGCTGGCCGGCGTGCACTGGTGGAACCCTCCCTACCTGATCCCGCTGGTCGAGGTGGCGCCGGGCGCCCGCACCGAGCGGCGCTTCGTCGACCAGGCCGGCGACCTGCTCGCCGCCATGGGCAAGACCACCGTCCGGCTGCGGCGCGACGTGCCCGGATTCGTCGGCAACCGGCTGCAGTTCGCGCTGGTGCGCGAGGCGCTGCACCTGCTCGACCAGGGGGTCTGCGACCCGGCGACCATCGACACCGTCGTGCGCTCCAGCCTTGGGTTGCGCTGGTCGGCCGTGGGCCCGATGGAGAACGCCGACCACATCGGCCTGGAGCTGACCCGTGACATCCTGGGCAACCTGGCGCCCCACCTGTCGACCGACAAGGACGCCTTCCCCAGCATCGACAAGCTGCTGAGCGAAGCCCCGGCGGCGCGCTCCCGCCGGGCGCGCCTGCTGGCCGAGCCGCCCGGCGGGGAGAGCGAGGTCGCGCAACGCCTCAGTGCCGGCATCCGCCGCAACCTCGCCGGCCTGCGGACGACAGGCCCGGAACCCTCCTGACGCCCCCGCCCGAAGATGGCGGACGCGCTCGGCACCGACCGGCCGCCACGGACAGCACCCGAGACCCGACGGCATGATGAGGTGAAGACGGTGGCTGAAGACGAGTCGTTCCTCCGGCTCCTGCTGGAGGACGCCGGCGTCGACGCGTTCGACGCGGTGGTGGAACGCGCCCGGGCGGCGGGCTCGGCGGCCGAGGACGTCGCCCGCCTGGAGCGGGAGCGGGCCGTCGGGCTGCGGCTGCGCGAGCTGCTGGCCAGGCACCGCCGCAACGAGGCCGAGCTGCAGCTGCTCAACGACACCGCCAACGACCTGGCCTCCATGCGCGAGCTGGACTCGATCCTCCAGGCGATCTCCGACCGCGCCCGCCGCCTGCTGGACTGCGACCTGGCCTACATCAGCCTCAGCGACAGCGACCGCGGCGACTGCTACATCAAGGCCGCCGCGGGCAACGTCTCCGGCCTGCTCCACGAGCTCCGGCTGCCCGCCGGCACCGGCGTGGGCGGGCTGGTCGCCCGCACCGGCGAGCCCTACAGCACCTCCTCCTACCTGCACGACGAGCTGATCGTCCGCACCCCCGAGATCGACCGCACCGTCATCGCCGAGCGCATCGACTCCCTGGTCGGGGTGCCGCTGAAGATCAAGCAGGAGGTCATCGGCGTGCTGATGGCCGCGCACCGGGGCATGCGGGCCTTCACCGGCCACGACATCAGCGCGCTGGCGATGCTGGGCGCCCACGCGGCGGTCGCGATCGAGAACGCGCGGCTGCTGGGCGCCACGCGCTCGGCGGTCGAGGACCTGCGGGTCGCCAACGCCACGATCGGCGCCCACGTCAAGGACCTGGAGCGCACCGCCGAGGTGCACGAGCGCCTCACCAAGCTGGTCCTGCGGGGCAAGGGCGTCGACGACGTCGCCCAGGCCACCGCGGACGTCCTGAGCGGCGAGGTGGTGGTGGTCAACGAGCACGGCGGGGTGGTCGCCGCCACCGGCGCCGTCACCGCCCTGTCGGCCCAGGAGCTGGCCTCGGCCGGCGCGCGGGCGCGCGCGTCCGGCCACACGCTGGCGCAGGACGGCCTGTGCGCCGTCCCCATGATCACCGAGTCGGAGGACCTCGGCGCGGTGGTGCTGCTGGGCGGGGCGCCGATCGGCGACATCGACCGCCGCATCCTGGAACGCGCCGCACTGGTGGCCTCCCTGGTGCTGGTGACGCGCCGGCGCATCGCCGAGGCGCAGGCCCGGGTCGGCGGCGAGCTGCTGGCCGAGCTGCTGGCCCCCGAGCCCCACGACCACGACCTGCTCCAGCACCGGGCGCGCATCCTCGGCGTCGACCTCGACGCCTGCCACAACATGATCGTCGCGCAGACCGACGGGACCTTCCACGAGCACGTGCACACCCTGACCGCGGCGCTGGCGCGCCGCCAGCGCGGGCTGGCGACCCACCACCAGGGCGCGGTGGTGCTGCTGCTGCCCGGCGACGACCCGCGCGCGGTCGCCCGCGCCGCCGTGCGCGAACTGGCCCGCGCCTGCCACCACCCGGTCACCGCCGGCACGGCGCGGGCCGCGCACGTCACCCAGATCGCGGCCGCCCACGAGGAGGCCGCCCGGTGCATGCGGACGCTGCTGGCGCTGGGGCGGGGGGGGGGGGCGGCCCCCCCCCCCGCCCGGGGGGGGGGGGGGGCGCCGGTTCACGGGCGGGCCGCCCCACGCGGCCGCGGTCGCGCCCCCGCACGCGCCCGCCAAGAGGTCGCGCG
>JBITGK010000033.1:0-490 GCA_044456955.1 Spirillospora sp. NPDC050679
ACCCCCCCCCACCCCCCCCCCCTCGTGGCCGCCCCCCACCCCCCCCCCCACCCCCGCGGGGGGGGGGGCGGCCCGGCGCCCCCCCCCCCCGCCCGGCCGCCCCCCACGGCAGGCGGTAAAAGGGGCCCCACGATAGTGAGGGCTCGCACGGAGCACGTGCCACGCCACGGGCACAGAGCACGCGCCATGGCGCGCAGAGCCCGGCGCACAGAGCCCGGCGCGCAGAGCCCGGCGCGCAGAGCCCGGCGCGCAGAGCAAGAACCACGAGCCACAAAATAGAAAGCCCGAGCCCACCACTCCCCCTCGCCCAGCCCAGCCCACAGAGTCCGCCCTGTGCCAGCAGAGGTTAAGACTGCGCCTGCCCTCGGTCCGCCCGGGGGGGGCGCGCGGGGGCGGGGGGGCCCGGGGGCGGGGGGGCAAGTGTGCCGGCCCCGGGGGGGGGGGGCCCCCGGGACCGCGGCCCCCGGGGGGCGGCGGGGGGGCCGCATAC
>JBITGK010000033.1:500-94412 GCA_044456955.1 Spirillospora sp. NPDC050679
ACTCAACCCGCTCTCCCCTTTGTGCGCGGAGGTCCGATGAGTTGTTTATGCGGGCCAGTTCGGCGGTCGCCTTCGGTCTGCCCCCCGCCGCGCGCCGCCCCGAGGGCAGGCGGTAAAAAGAGGCCCTCACGGTGGGGCGAGCTCGCAGAGAGCACGCGCCACGGGGCGCAGAGCGTGGGGCACGAACACGCACCACGAGCCCAGAGCGCGGAACTTGGAGTAAAGGACCGTGGAGCAGGAGCCATGAGCCACCAAAAGCCCGAGTCCCGCCGCCCCCGCCCATAAAGTCCGCCCTGCGCAAACAGAGGTCAAGACTGCGCTTGCCTTCGGCTTGCCCGGCTCGCTAGCGCGAGCCGGGCAAGCCGGGCAAGCCGAAGGCAAGCGGTGTGAAGGAACCCGCACGGTAGAGAGGGCTCGCACGAAGCACGCACCGCGAAGCACGCGCCACAGCTACCCGCCCTACCCAGCCCCCAGCTCAGCTCACATCAACGATCGGAAGCCGCAACGCCCCCGGTGCCTCCGCCGGGACCACCGGGTTCTTCGGCGCCACCGGCCGGATGCGGCGGTAGCCCTCCCCCAGGGCCGGGCGCCGGTCCTCCTCGCCCTTGTTCGGCCACAGCGACATCGCGCGCTCGGCCTGGGCCGTGATCGTCAGGGACGGGTTGACGCCCAGGTTCGCCGAGATCGCCGAGCCGTCCACCACGTGCAGGCCCGGGTGGCCGTAGACCCGGTGGTAGGCGTCGATCACCCCGTGCTCGGGCGAGTCGCCGATCGCGCAGCCACCCAGGAAGTGGGCGGTCATCGGGATGTCGAACAGGTCGCCCCAGCCGCCGCCCGCCATGCCGCCGACCTCCTCGGCCAGCAGGCGGGTCGCCTCGTGGCCCTCGGGCAGCCAGATCGGGTTCGGCTCGCCGTGGCCGCCGGTGGCGCGCACGTCCCAGCCGAGGGGGCCCTTCTTGGGCTTCAGGGTGATGGAGTTGTCGCGGGTCTGCATCACCAGCGCGATCACCGTGCGCTGGGACCAGCCGCGCAGGTCGGTGAGCTGCGCCAGGTCCTGCGGGCGGCGGGCCACGTGCGCCAGGAACTTCGCCCAGCGCGGGCGGCGCTTCTCGCCGGGCAGGTCGCCGTCCACCAGCAGCGTCTGCAGGGCGCCCATCAGGTTGTTGCCCTTGCCGTAGCGGACCGGCTCGATGTGGGTGTCGGGCGTCGGGTGGAACGACGAGGTGATCGCCACGCCCCGCGAGTAGTCCGGCCCCTCGATCCGGCGGCGGCCCGCGCCGAGGATCGCCTCGGAGTTGGTGCGGGTCAGGGCGCCGAGGCGGTCGGACAGGAACGGCAGCCGCCCGGTGCTCTTCAGCTTGTGCAGCAGCTTCTGCGTGCCGTAGGTGCCCGCCGCGAACACGACCTGGCCGGCGGTGAAGGTCTTGCGGTTGCGGCCGAACGACCCGGTCCGCACGATCTCCACCTCGTACCCGCCGCCCGGCAGCGGCGTCACGTGCGTGACGCGGCTGAGCGGCATGATGCGCGCACCCGCCTTCTCCGCCAGGTACAGGTAGTTCTCGGTGAGCATGTTCTTGGACCCGTGCGGGCAGCCGACCATGCAGTTGCCGCACTCGGTGCAGCCGCGCCGGGCCGGGCCCGCGCCGCCGAAGTAGGGGTCGGGGCGCTCCACGCCGGGGCCGTCGCCGAAGTAGACGCCGACCGGGGTCTGGACGTAGGTGTCGCCCTTGCCCATCCGGTCGGCGACCCGCTTCATGACCTTGTCGGCCTCTGTGGTGGTCGGGTTCCGGACGACGCCGAGCATCCGCTTGGCCTGGTCGTAGTGCGGCGCCAGCTCGTCCTGCCAGTCGGTGATGTGCGCCCACTGCCGGTCCTTGAAGAACGGCTCCGGCGGCACGTACAGCGTGTTGGCGTAGTTCAGCGAGCCGCCGCCCACGCCCGCACCGGCCAGCACCATGACGCGGCTGGCCTTCTCGCCGCGGATCACGTGGATGCGCTGGATGCCGGTCAGGCCGAGCGCGGGCGCCCAGATGTAGCGGGAGACCCGCCAGTTGGTCTTGGGCAGCTCCGGGTGCCGGGTGCCGGGCCCGCCGGCCGGGTTGGTGTCGTAGCGGCGGCCCGCCTCGATCACCCCGACCTTGTAGCCCTTCTCGGTCAGCCGGAGCGCGGACACGCTGCCGCCGAACCCCGAGCCGACGACCAGGACGTCGTAGTCGAATGCCGTCATTTGATCCGCAGCCTCTTCATGACCTTGATGCCGTTGGACATGAGCCCGGCGAAGGTGTCGAAGGAGACGTTGCCGGGGGGCTCCAGGTCCATCAGGTGCTGGCTGGCGACGGTCTGCACCTCGGTGAACTTCAGCAGGCCCTCGGCGCCGTGGCGGCGGCCGACGCCCGACTGCTTGAAGCCGCCCATCGGGGCGTCGTAGGAGGCGTAGGCGGCGCCGTAGCCGTCGTTGATGTTGACGGTCCCGGCCTGGAGGCGGGCCGCGATCCGGCGGCCGCGCGCGACGTCGCGGGTCCACACCGAGGCGTTCAGGCCGTACTCGGTGTCGTTGGCGCGGGCGATGACCTCGTCCTCGTCGCGGAACCTGTAGACCGACACGACCGGGCCGAACGTCTCGCTGGCGCACAGGTCCATGTCGCCGGTGACGTTCTCCAGCACGGTCGGCTCGTAGAACAGCGGGCCGACGTCGGGGCGGGCCCTGCCGCCCGCGAGGACGGTCGCGCCCTCCTTGACGGCCTGCTCGACGTGCGCGGTGACGGCTTCGAGCTGGCGGGCGTGGGTCAGCGAGCCCATCTGCGCCTGGAAGTCCAGGCCGGTGCCCAGCTTCATCTCGCGGGCCAGCTCGGCGAAGCGCGGCACGAAGCGGTCGTAGACGTCCTCGTGCACGTACAGGCGCTCGATGGAGATGCACAGCTGCCCGGCGTTGGTGAAGCAGGCGCGCAGGGCGCCGCGGGCGGCGCGCTCGACGTCGGCGTCCGCCAGGACGATCATCGGGTTCTTGCCGCCGAGCTCCAGCGAGTAGTTGACCAGGCGCGGCGCGACCTTGGCCGCGATCGCCCTACCGCCCCGGGTGGAGCCGGTGAACGACACGTAGTCGGCGCTCTCGATCAGCGGGTCGCCGATCTCGGCCGGGTCGCCCACCACGATCTGCCACAGGTCCTTCGGCAGGCCGAGCGCGGTCAGCAGGTCCAGCACCCACAGGCTGGACAGGCAGGTCTGGGTGTCGGGCTTGTGGACGACGGCGTTGCCCGCCATCAGCGCGGGCGCGATGTCGCTGGCGCCGAGCGCGAACGGGTAGTTCCAGGGCGCGATCAGCCCGACGACGCCCTTGGGGTGGCGCAGCTCCCGCACGCGCGTGAGGCCCGGCATCATGCCCTGGCGGCGCTTGGGCTTGAGCAGCTTGTCCGCGCGGCGCGCGTAGTACAGCGAGCACAGCGCCACGTCGAGGAACTCCTCCAGCGCGTGGCGGCGGGCCTTGCCCGTCTCCAGCTGGATGATGTCGAGGATCTCGTCGCGACGGGCCACCAGCGCCTCGGCCAGCCGCAGGAACGGCTTGGCGCGCTCGGCGGGCGGCAGTGCGGCCCAGGCGCGCTGGGCGACGCGGGCGCGCTCGTAGGCGGCGCGCACGTCCTCGGCGCCGGACAGCGGGATCGTGGCCAGCGGCTCACCGGTGAACGGGGTGGGGATGACGGCCGTCTCGGCGCCGCCGGAGGCGACGTGCGAGGTCAGCCGCTCGATCAGGTTCGGGGGGAGCTGGTGCGCTGCCGCGCCTGTGGCGGGAACCGTCGGGGATGCCATGAGGGCAGGGTATGACCAGGTGGCCATCTCTGACTACCCGCGAGTAACGCAGCACTTGCGGTGATGTGCACCACATTCTCCGAATTGTTGTTCTTGCTCCGGTCTTTGCCGGTAAACCCGGCGTTCCACTATCGGCCGACTTCCGGAACTCAGGGACCGACCATGACCTGTCGGTGTATTCCGGAATCAGGAGAGACGGCGGAAAGGCCGGGGCGGCGCGCCCCGGAGTGCCGAGGACGGCGGCACGCGCTGTGACGGAGGGGTGGCACATGACCGACGCACCGGACGGCACCGACGGGCGGGCGGCCGCGCCGCCCCCCAGGCCGGGGCCGGGCGGCGGCCGCCGGGAGCGCCGCGAGCGGACCCGCGCCGCCCTGCTCGCCGCCGCGCAGCGGCTGTGGGCCGAACGCGGCATCCACGGCGCCTCGCTGGACGACATCGCGGCGTCGGCGGGCCTGACCAAGGGCGCGGTCTACTCCAACTTCGCGGGCAAGACCGACCTGCTGCTGGCGCTGCTGGAGCGCTACACCGAGGAGCGGCTGGGCGGCGAGGTGTGCGACGAGCTGCGCGACGCGGCCCGTCCCCCCGACGAGCGCCTGGAGCGGGTCGGCAAGGCCTTCGCGCGCCGCCTGTCCGGCGACGACTCGCGGCTGCCGGCGCTGCTGCTGATGGAGTTCTGGTTGTACGGGATGCGCGACTACGCGGCGGGGTGGCGGATCGCCGACTGGTACGCCGAGCGCCGCGGGCATCTGGCGCAGTGCCTGGGGGACGTCGAGGGCGTCGCGGCGGCGGACCGGGCGACGCTGGCGATCGCCCTGGACTTCGGGCTGGCCTTCCAGCACCTGCTCGACCCCGAGCGGGTGCCCGCCGACCTGTACACGACGGGACTGCGGCTGCTGCTGGGCCGCAGCGTCACCTGAACGGCCGAAGGCCCGTGCGATCGGGGATCGCACGGGCCTTCGGGAGGCGTCGGGGAGCCGGTCACGCGCCCGGCGCGGGCTCCTCGGTCACGACCGGCGGCTGGCCGTCGGCCGGAGGCTGGACGTCCGAAGCCGGAGGCTCGCCGCCGCCCTCGCCGGGGGCGGGGTTGGCCTCCGCCGGCGGCGCGGCGGGCGCCTTCGCGTCGTCGCTCTCCTGGGTGTCGTCCGGCACGGTCGGCGGCGCGATCAGCGGGCTCATCGTGAACCGGCCCTTGGCGGCGGCGAACACCAGGTTGAAGTTGCTGAGGTAGCGGCCGTAGGTCCAGGCGTGGTCGATGGTGACCATCGCCTCGTCGTTCCAGCGCAGCGCGTCCCAGGTGTAGCTGTGGCTGCCGGTCAGCACCAGCCGGTGCCGCTTGCCGGAGTACAGGCCGTCGATCAGCAGGTACTTGGAGTGCGCGTGCTGCTTCTGGGCGCCGGTGAAGTAGCGCACCTCCGGGCCCTTGTTGCGGCCGGGGCGGGTCAGCTCCCTGACGGCGGTGCTGCCGAACTGGCCGCCGACGATCTTCACGTGGCAGCCCTGGTCGTCCAGCGCCGCCAGCTTCTTGGCGATCTGCTCCCGGGCCATGATCCCCATGGTGACGCTGAGCCAGGTCCTGCCGCCGGAGCAGCTCACCCTGTTCAGCACGTCGACGATCGGGTCGCCGGTCGCCTTGGGGAAGAAGCTGGTCTTGCGGAACCCGGCGTTGTAGGTCCGCCAGTAGTTCCCGTTGGCCTTGCGCTTGGCCAGGTCGTAGAAGTACTTGCGGTAGGCGCTGTAGATCCGCGCGTCGGTGGAGGTGTAGGAGTCGTTGTACTGGTTGTACATGCCGCCGGTGGCGTTGCCGGAGGTCTGCACGACCACGTTGCGCGAGTCGTAGGTGTGGGAGAAGGAGTAGAACTTGTTGTGGTTCTTGCTCCACTGCCCCTGCCACTTGGGGGCGATGCAGCCCCGGCCCTTCGGGCAGAGCAGGACCCACGAGCGGTTCTTGGTGCTGGCGCCCAGGTTGCGCTTCAGGTAGTCGTACACGTACCGCCGCGCCGACAGGGTGTTGGAGTCCAGCACCAGGCGCACCTTGGCCCCGCGCCGGTGGGCGGACACCAGCTCCTTGGCCATGCCCTCGGTCTGCAGCCGGAACAGCGAGACGTTGATCTCCCCGCCCTTGGGCGTGTTCCGGATCAGCTTCTTGACGTAGAGGTCGATCGCGCCCTGCTGGGCGGTGTTGCCGGTGGGCCAGTTGAAGCGCGGCCCCTGCGCCACGTAGTAGCGCTTCTTCTTGCTGCTGGTCTTCTTGTTCGGCGCGGAGACCTTGCCGCCGGCCGGTGATCCGCTGTTGACCGCCGGCACGAGCGGCGGCTTGGGCGCCGCTCCGGGCGCGGCGGACGCCGTCGTGCCCCCCGACGAGATCACCGCCATGGAGAGGACCAGACCCCCGGAAGCGAACACCAGTCGCCGCACTGCCATCTCCCGCCCACCGACCCGCATGATCAGTTGAAGGACGAAAGATTAGCACTTATTTACCTTTTAACCACTTCAGTAGCATCCGACAGCTTTTGCCGCATCTGGTCACATGCGTCTGACCAGCGGAGAAAGTAAGCGGCGACTGAGGCGCGGCCGGGGAATCCCGGGCTTCGGCGGAAAAACGCGTGACCCCGTGCCGCTCGCGAACGAGCGGCACGGGGTCACGCGGTGGAAGCGGCGGAGGGGCGGCGCGCCGCGGCCGGCGTCAGGCCCGGAGGGCGGACCTCACGGGGTCACGATGGGGACGATGTCGGGCGCGCCGCGGCGCCGGGCGTCCGCCTCCTGGTCGTCCTCCTGCGTCTGGGAGGCCCGTTCCGCCTCGATCCGCTTGCGGTAGTACTCGATCTCCCGGTCGCGCTGCTTCTTGGACCAGCCCAGCACCGGCATGAGCAGGTCGGCCGCCTCCTGTGCCGCGCCGATCCCCCGGTCCCAGGTCTCGATCGAGATCCTGGTGCGGCGGGCCAGCACGTCGTTCAGGTGCCGCGCGCCCTCGTGCGTCGCCGCGTAGACGATCTCGGCGCGCAGGTAGTCGTCGGCCCCGCCCAGCGGCTTGCCGAGGTCGGGGCGCTCGGCGATCAGGCCGAGCAGGTCGTCCACCAGCGTCCCGTAGCGCCGCATCAGGTGCTCGATCCGCGCCACGTGCAGCTTGGACTTCGCCGCCAGCCGGTAGCGCGCGTTCCACATCGCCTGGAAGCCCTCGCCGCCCACCAGCGCGACCCGGTCGGTGCACGACTCGGCCACCTTGCCGTCCAGGCCGTGCGCCACCGCGTCGATCGCGTCCTTGGCCATCACCCGGTAGGTCGTGTACTTGCCGCCCGCCACCAGCACCAGGCCCGGGACCGGGTGCGCCACGATGTGCTCGCGCGACAGCTTGGAGGTCTCCTCGCTCTCGCCCGACAGCAGCGGGCGCAGGCCCGCGTACACGCCCTCCACGTCGTCGTGGGTCAGCGGCGTGTTCAGCACCGAGTTCACGTGCTCCAGCACGTAGTCGATGTCGGCCTTGGACGCCGCCGGGTGCGCCTTGTCCAGGTCCCAGGCGGTGTCGGTGGTGCCGATGATCCAGTGGCGCCCCCACGGGATCACGAACAGCACCGACTTCTCGGTGCGCAGCAGGATGCCCGTCGAGGAGTGGATGCGGTCCTTCGGCACCACCAGGTGGATGCCCTTGGACGCCTTGACGTGGATCTGGCCCCGGCCGCCCACCAGCTCCTGGATGTCGTCGGTCCACACGCCGGTCGCGTTCACCACCTGCTTGGCGCGCACCTCGCTGGTCGTGCCGGTCTCCAGGTCGCGGACGCGGAGGCCGGTCACGCGCTCGCCCTCGCGCAGGAAGCCCACGCACTGGGTGCGCGAGGCGATGTCCGCGCCGTACTCGGCGGCCGTGCGCAGCGCCATCATCACGAAGCGCGCGTCGTCCACCTGCGCGTCCCACAGCTGGATCGCGCCGACGAACGAGGACCGCTTCAGCGACGGCGCCAGCTTCAGCGCGCCCCGCCGCGTCAGGTGCCGGTGGTGCGGCACGCCCCGCGTGCTGCCCATCTGGAAGGCCAGCGCGTCGTACAGCGCCACCCCGGCGCCGAAGTAGCCGCGCTCCCACACCCGCCGCGTCGTCGGCAGCAGGAACGGCACCGGCCGCACCAGGTGCGGCGCGATCCGCTGGAGCAGCAGGCTCCGCTCGGTCAGCGCCTCCCGCACCAGGTCGAAGTTGTACTGCTCCAGGTAGCGCAGCCCGCCGTGGATCAGCTTGGAGGAGCGCGAGGAGGTGCCGGAGGCGAAGTCGCGGGCCTCCACCACCGCCACCGACAGGCCCCGGGTCGCCGCGTCCAGCGCCGCGCCCGCGCCGACGATGCCGGCGCCGACCACCACGACGTCGTACTCCTCCCGCGCCATCCGGTCGAGCGCGGTCGCGCGCTCGGCCGGGCCCAGGCGCGAGCTGCCCAGTCCGGTCACCGGTGATCCCGTCATCGCGATTCCCCCTGTGCGGTTGGGTGTCCGAGCGATACCTACCCAACAGTAGGGAGCGGTCCACGCGCGGGCCACTGATTCACCGCGCGTTCACCCCGGGGGAACGCCGGAGGGGCGGCACCGGCGCCCGGTGCCGCCCCTCCGCGCGTCGTCCTAGTGCGGCGCCACGACCACCTGCACGCGCTGGAACTCCTTCAGCTCGGTGTAGCCGGAGGTCGCCATCGCGCGGCGCAGCGCGCCGATCAGGTTCATCGAGCCGTCGGCCACGTGCGAGGGCCCGTACAGGAGCTGCTCCATCGTCCCGATGGTGCCGAGGTCCAGGCGGGTGCCGCGCGGCACGTCGCCGTGGTGCGCCTCGCTGCCCCAGTGGTAGCCGCGGCCCGGCGCCTCGGCGGAGCGCGCGAACGGCGAGCCCACCATCACCGCGTCCGACCCGCAGGCGAACGCCTTGGCGATGTCGCCGGAGTTGGTCATGCCGCCGTCGGCGATGACGTGCACGTACCGGCCGCCCGACTCGTCCATGTAGTCGCGGCGCGCGGCCGCCACGTCCGCCACGGCCGTCGCCATCGGCACCGCCACGCCCAGCACGGTGCGGGTGGTGTGGCCCGAGCCGCCGCCGAAGCCGACCAGCACGCCGGCCGCGCCGGTCCGCATCAGGTGCAGCGCGGCGGTGTAGGTGGAGCAGCCGCCCACGATCACCGGCACGTCCAGGTCGTAGATGAACTGCTTGAGGTTCAGCGGCTCGGCGCGGCCCGACACGTGCTCGGCCGACACCGTGGTGCCGCGGATCACGAACAGGTCCACCCCGGCGTCGATCACGGCCTTGTGGAACTGCGCGGTGCGCTGCGGCGACAGCCGCGCCGCGACCGTCACCCCGGCCGCGCGGATCTCCTGGATGCGCTGCCCGATCAGCTCTTCCTTGATCGGCGCGCTGTAGATCTCCTGGAGCCGCCGGGTGGCGCGCACGTCGTCCAGCGAGGCGATCTCGGCCAGCAGCGGCTCGGGGTCGTCGTAGCGGGTCCACAGACCCTCCAGGTCCAGCACCGCCAGACCGCCCAGGTTGCCGACCGCGATCGCGGTGGCCGGGCTGACCACGCTGTCCATCGGCGCGACCACCAGCGGCATGTCGAACCGGTAGGCGTCGATCTGCCAGGCGACGCTGACCTCCTCGGGGTCGCGCGTCCGGCGGGACGGCACGATCCCGATGTCGTCGAAGGCGTACGCCCGACGACCGCTCTTGCCCCGGCCGATCTCAACCTCAGCAGCCACTGCGCTTCCTCTTCCCTTACCGCGGTGATCAGGCGGGAGTGTTCCCGCTCCCGGCGGCGAACAAGCCCCGGAGAGCCTACCCGCGCTTACCTGCCCTGGTAGTTGGGGGCCTCGACGGTCATCTGGATGTCGTGCGGGTGGCTCTCGCGCAGGCCCGCCGAGGTGATCTGCATGAGCTGGCCGCGCTCCTGCAGCTCGGGGATCGTGCGCGCCCCGGCGTACCACATCGACTGGTGCAGGCCGCCGACCAGCTGGTGGGCCACGTTGGACAGCGGGCCGCGGTAGGGCACCTGGCCCTCCACGCCCTCGGGGATCAGCTTCTCCTCGCTGGACACGTCGGCCTGGGCGTAGCGGTCCTTGGAGAACGAGCCGCCGCGCTCGCGGTTGCGCATCGCGCCGAGCGAGCCCATGCCCCGGTAGGACTTGTACTGCTTGCCGTGCACGAAGATCAGCTCGCCGGGCGACTCCTCGACCCCGGCCAGCAGGCTGCCCAGCATCACGGTGTCGGCCCCGGCCACGATGGCCTTGGCGATGTCGCCGGAGTACTGCAGGCCGCCGTCGCCGATGACCGGCACGCCCGCCTCGCGGGCCGCCCGCGACGCCTCGGTGATCGCAGTGATCTGCGGGACGCCGACGCCGGCGACCACGCGGGTGGTGCAGATCGAGCCGGGGCCCACGCCGACCTTGACCGCGTCCGCGCCCGCCTCGATCAGCGCCCTGGCGCCCGCGTAGGTGGCGATGTTGCCGCCGACCACCTGCACGTCGCTGTTCTTCTTGATGGTGGCGATGGTGTCGGCCACGCCCTTGGAGTGCCCGTGCGCGGTGTCCACGATGATCACGTCGGTGCCGGCCTCGATCAGGGCCTCGGCGCGCCGCACCGCGTCCTCGCCGACGCCGACCGCCGCGGCCACCAGCAGGCGCCCGTCGGCGTCCTTGGTGGAGAAGGGGTACTGCTCGCTCTTGGTGAAGTCCTTGACGGTGATCAGGCCGCTCAGCCGCCCGTCGCCGTCGATCAGCGGCAGCTTCTCGATCTTGTTGTCGGCCAGCAGCCGGAACGCCTCGTCGCGGGTGACGTCCACCGGCGCGGTGATCAGCGGCATCGGCGTCATCACCTCGCGGACCGGCCGGGACAGGTCGGTCTCGAAGCGCATGTCGCGGTTGGTGACGATGCCGACCAGCACGCCCCGCACGTCGGTCACCGGCACGCCGGAGATCCGGTAGCGGGCGCACATCTCCTCGACGTCGGCCAGGGTGGCGTCGGGCAGGCAGGTCACCGGATTGGTGATCATCCCGGCCTCCGAGCGCTTGACCCGGTCGGCCTCGGCCGCCTGCTCGGCGACGGACATGTTGCGGTGCAGCACGCCGATGCCGCCCTGGCGGGCCATGGCGACGGCGGTGCGCGACTCGGTGACGGTGTCCATGGCGGCCGAGACCAGCGGGATGCGCAGCGAGATGTCGCGGGTCAGCCGGGTGGTGGTGTCGGCCTCTCCCGGCTGCAGGTCCGAGTAGCCCGGCAGCAGCAGCACGTCGTCGAAGGTCAGACCCGGCGGGAGGATCTTGGCGGACTCGGCGGCGGGGTTCATGGCGCCCTTCCCGTAGAGGTGTGCGGTATCCGGCCAGGTCACGGCGGCCTCGTCCCATGGTAGGGCGCACCCCGCGCGCAGGCGGCGGGTTCGGCGGCACCCGGCGCGTGGTGTTGCCGACACTGGTGTCGCCGACACCGCCGGGGCCGCCGGAGCGGGCCGCCGCGCGGCACCGCGCGGACGCCGCGCGACCGGCTCGGTGACCGGTTTATGACATGCGGTAACGCGCGCGGCGCGCGGCTGATTCCCGCCGGGACACGCCCGGGAGACCGTTGTTCGCGCACAGAAGAGAGCGGGGGGTGCACCTGCCGGGCCGCGGCGCAGTAGCGTGGGTGTGTGCACGACGACGCTCCGCTCGACCCGTTCGCCGGCGACCCGGAGGACCCGGCCGCCTCGCTCGGCGACCCCGGCGAGGACGCGGCCCCGCTCAGCGTGACCGAGCGGGAGGACGTGCTGGCCGACCTCGCCGACCTGGAGGTCTTCCGCGCCCTGCTGGAGCCGCTGGGCGTGCGCGGCCTCACCGTGGACTGCGGCGACTGCGGCAAGCTGCACTACATCGACTGGGAGCTGCTGCACGGCAACCTGCGGCACCTGCTCGACCAGGGCCTGCCCCGCGTCCACGAGCCCGCCCTGTCGCCCGACCCGGTCGACTACGTCAGCTGGGAGTACGCCCGCGGCTACGTGGACGGCGTGATCGACAGCGAAGAGGGCCGCGAGGGCGACTGAGGCCCCGCCCGCTCAGCGGTACCGGTCGAGGCGCCTCTCGGTCCGGCGGCGGATGTCGTCCAGCCGGCGGCGGGTCTGGTCTCCCGACTCCCGGTCACCCCGATGGCCCCTGCCGTCCCGTTCACCTCTGTCGCCCCGGTCGTCACGGTGGCCGCCGGGCGACGCGGGCCAGGCGGGCGGCTGCCGAGGCTCGGCGCGCGGCGTCTGCGGCGGCAGCAGGCCCTCCAGCTCGTCCCGCAGGTCCTCCAGCCGGTCGCGCAGCGGATCGGGCTCGGCCGTCGAGCGCGGCTCGGCGTCGCGGTCCCGGCGCTCGTCGGCCTGCCGCACCGGCGGGGCCGGGACGCCGACCGGCCGGATGTCGGGGCTCTGCCGCGTGCGCGCGCGTGATGCCCGTTCGGGCCGGGTCCGTTCGGCCGGCTCGCCGCGGCCGGCCTCGGCGGCCTGCGGGGCCGGGGCGGCCGGTTCGGTGACGCCGCCGCCCGCCGCCGCCACGCCCGTGCTCGCCAGCACGACGCCCGCCACGCCGAGCGCGACGATGGTGCGGGGGCCTCGGCGGCGCGAGGCGGGCGCCGCGGGGCCGTCGCCCTGCCCGGACGGCTGCACGGCGCCGGAGCCCTCGGCGGGCTCGGCTGCCTCGCCGGTGGGCACCCGCCGCAGCACCGGCTCGTCCACGTCGGCGATCAGCGCCCGCAGCAGCCGCACGGCCGGATCGGACTCACAGGCGGCAGCGCGCCGGTCGGCCAAAGCCTCGATGACGGCGTCGGTGCGGCCGATCCCAGCCGGATCGGCGCGCGAGACGTTCGCCAGGTCCGCCCGGGACCGGGCGGGTCGGTCGCCGGAGTGCGAAGGCCCGACCGGATCCGGGGCGCCATGGCTCCGCTCCGTCAAGCGATCGACTCCTCTCTCGCCATCGCACGAAGCCGGGCCAGTGCCCGGTGCTGCGCGACCCGTACCGCCCCCGCGGACATGCCCAGCACATTACCGGTCTCCTCCGCCGACAGGCCCGCCACCACCCGCAGCAGCACCAGTTCCCGCTGGTGGTCGGGCAGCCGCGTGAGCAGGTCGCGGGCGCGTTGCGCCTCGATGTAGCGGACCACCGTCTCCTCGGGCCCGGGACGGTCGTCGGGGCCGTCGGGCAGGTCCTCGGTGGGCACGGCCGCGCGCACCGCGCTGCGCAGCGCGTCGGCGATCTTGTGCGCGGCGATGCCGAAGACGAACGAGGCGAACGGGCGGCCCATGTCGCGGTAGCGCGGCAGCGCCGACAGCACCGCGATGCAGACCTCCTGGGCGACGTCGTCGGCGATGTGGTACTGCCCCGACACGCGCCCGAGCCGGGCCCGGCAGTAGCGCACCACCATCGGGCGCACCTGCCCGATGAGGATCTCGATCGCGCCCGGATCGCCCTGGACGGCCAGGTCGGTGAGCTCCTTCAGGTCGCCCGGCCGCTCCCCGGCGTCCTCCCGCAGCAGCCGTAGTCGTCCGGCGTCGGGGGAAGGCGGAGGTGCGGGCCCCCCCGAGGGTTCGGTCACGCCCGCGGCACCCGTCCCGGCGAAGCATCCCTCGGTCACGTAGAGCATGATGCCCAGCGGCCCGGGGCCTGTCTCCACTGTGCACGACAACGGAATGGTCACAGTGCTGGGACGAGCGGCGCATTACCACGCAACGCGGTCACGCCATGGCGCTGCGTGCCCGCCATTCTCTGCGTTTCGCTTTAAATAGCAATAAACAGCTCAGCGAGCTACAAAAGTGTCACTCTCGGGACGGCCCCAGAAAGACAAGATCGTCGCAGCCTGACGCGTCGGGCCGCACCCGAAAGCGCCGTCTCCACACGCAAGCGTCCGCCGCGCCCTAGGGGCGCGGCGGACGCTTGTGACTTCTTCGGCGCGAGCGCTGAACCCGCCCGCAAAGGCCAACCCGCACGCGAGCGCCTAACTGCCGCCGGGGGCCGATGCCGAAGGCGAGGCCCCCGGCGGCAGATCGCGAAGCGATGTGGCACTCGCACGCTTTCCGGTCGGCTCCTGAGCCCCTAGGCGAAGGTGCTGGGCCGGAAGGCCGTCGAACACAGTGGCGCTCGCACGCTTTCCGGTCAGCTCCTGAGCCCCTAGGCGAAGGTGCTGGGCCGGAAGGCCGTTTAACTCAGTGACCGTGGCCGTGCCCGTGGCCGTGCCCGCCGGCGGCGGCCTCGTCGGCCTCCTCCGGCTTCTCCACGACCAGCGCCTCGGTGGTGAGCAGCATGCCCGCGATGGAGGCGGCGTTGGTGACCGCCGAGCGGGTGACCTTCACCGGGTCGATGACGCCCTGGGCGACCAGGTCGCCGTACTCGCCGGTGGCGGCGTTGTAGCCGTGCCCGGTCTTCAGCTCCTGGACCTTGGAGACCACGACGTAGCCCTCCTGGCCCGCGTTCTCCGAGATCCAGCGCAGCGGCTCGACCAGGGCGCGGCGCACGGCCTCGGCGCCGGTGGCCTCGTCGCCGGTGAGGCCGAGGGCGTCGAAGCCCTCCTTGGCCACGTGCACCAGCGCCGAGCCGCCGCCGGAGACGATGCCCTCCTCGATGGCCGCGCGGGTCGCCGAGATGGCGTCCTCCAGGCGGTGCTTCTTCTCCTTGAGCTCCACCTCGGTGGCCGCGCCGACGCGCAGCACGCACACGCCGCCGGCCAGCTTGGCGAGGCGCTCCTGGAGCTTCTCGCGGTCCCAGTCGGAATCGGAGTTCTCGATCTCGACCTTGATCTGGTTGACCCGGGCGTTGATCTCGTCGGCCGAGCCCTCGCCGTCCACGATGGTGGTGGCGTCCTTGGTGACGGTGATGCGCCGGGCGCGGCCCAGGTCCTCCAGGCCGATCGAGTCGAGCTTGAGGCCGATGGCCTCGGAGACGACCTGGCCGCCGGTCAGGGTGGCCATGTCGCCCAGCATCGCCTTGCGGCGGTCGCCGAAGCCCGGGGCCTTGACGGCCACCGACAGGAAGGTGCCGCGGATCTTGTTGGCGACCAGCAGCGCCAGGGCCTCGCCCTCGACGTCCTCGGCCACCACCAGCAGCGGCTTCTTGGTCTGGGCGACCTTCTCGGCCAGCGGCAGGAACTCCTGCACGTTGCCGATCTTGCCGTCCACGATCAGCACGTAGGCGTCCTCCAGGACGGCCTCCATGCGCTCGGGGTCGGTCACCATGTGCGGCGACAGGTAGCCCTTGTCGAACTGGAGGCCCTCGGTGAACTCCAGCTCCAGGCCCATGGTGTGGGCCTCCTCGACGGTGATGACGCCGTCCTTGCCGACCTTCTCGAACGCCTCGGCGATCAGCTCGCCGATCTGCGCGTCCTGGGCCGAGATCGTCGCCACGTGCGCGATCTCGCCCTTCTCCTCGACCTCGCGGGCCGACTTCAGGAGCTGGTCGGAGACGTAGCGGGCGGCCGCGTCGATGCCGCGCTTGAGGCCGAGCGGCGAGGCGCCGGCGGCCACGTTGCGGGTGCCCTCGCGCACCAGCGCCTGGGCGAGCACGGTGGCGGTGGTGGTGCCGTCACCGGCGATGTCGTTGGTCTTGGTCGCCACTTCCTTGGCGAGCTGGGCCCCCAGGTTCTCGTAGGGGTCCTCCAGCTCCACCTCGCGGGCGATGGTGACGCCGTCGTTGGTGATGGTCGGCGCACCGAACTTCTTGTCGATGACGACGTTGCGGCCGCGCGGGCCGATCGTCACCTTGACGGCGTCGGCGAGGGCGTTCACGCCGCGCTCCAGGGCGCGCCGCGCGTTCTCGTCGAACTCCAGGATCTTCGCCATGAGGAGGTCTCCTTCTCAACGCGTCCGCCCCGGGCCCGCCTCCGTCAGAGGGCGGGACCGGGGCGGCACGGTACGTCTCAGGTCTTTACTTCTCGATGATCGCGAGGACGTCGCGGGCGGAGAGCACCAGGTACTCCTCGCCGTTGTACTTGACCTCGGTGCCGCCGTACTTGCTGTACAGCACCACGTCACCGACCTTGACGTCGAGCTCCACGCGGGCGCCCTTGTCGTCGACCCGGCCCGGGCCGACGGCCAGGACGGTGCCCTCCTGGGGCTTCTCCTTGGCGGTGTCGGGAATCACCAGGCCCGACGCGGTGGTGGTCTCGGCCTCAAGCGGCTGGACGACGATGCGGTCCTCGAGCGGCTTGAGAACAACCTTGGTGGCGGTCGTCACGATCTGACCTCCCCTTCGATTGGTCCGCGACCGGCCGTGGCGGCCGGTCGGCACATATGACAGAGAAGGCGACCCTGGACCGGCCTGTCGTCGCGGGTGCCAGACCGAACCTTTGTCGCTGTGTTGGCACTCTCGTAGGGAGAGTGCCAGTCACGGACTCTATGCCGTGCCCCGTGAGCCGTCAACACGAACACGGCCGACCCCGGTGCCGAGTGCCGGACCGGACCCGCCCGGAACGTGCCCGGCGGACGAAACCCATGGTCGGCCCGGCTAACGTCCAGCCTATGGACATCGAGGGGTTCCGCGGCCTGCTGACTCCGGACGGCCGGTCGGTGCTCGCCGCGGCCGCCGCGTCGGACGTCGGCGAGAACGCTCTGCTGGCCACGGCGAGCCGGCTGCGGGAGCGCTATCCGGCCGATCTGGTGGCGGCCGCGCTCACCCAGGTGCGGCTGCGCGAGCGGGGCCGCGCCAAGTTCGGCGCCGACGCCGAGCGCATGTACTTCACCCCGGCCGGGCTGGAGCAGTCCACGCGCGCCCCGGTCGCCCGGCACCGCGCCAAGCGCTTCGCCGCCTACCTCCCTCCGGCGGGCCAAGTGCTGGAGCTGGGCTGCGGGATCGGAGCAGACCTCATCGCGCGCACGCGCGAGGGCGTGACCGGCGTCGGCGTCGAACTGGACCCGCTGACCGCCGAGGTCGCCGCCGCCAACCTGACCGAGTTCGGGCTGGACGGCCCGGCTTCCATCCGGCAGGGCGACGCCACCGAGCAGGACCCCGCCGGGTACGCGGCCGTGTTCGCCGACCCGGGCCGCCGCACGGCGCGCGGCCGGGTGTTCGACCCGCGCGCCTACGAGCCGCCCCTCGACACCGTCCTCGACCTGGCGGGCCGGGTGCCCGCCGCGTGCGTCAAGGTGGCCCCCGGCATCCCGCACGAGGCGCTGTGGGGCGACGCGGCCGCCGTCAAGGGCCCGGTGGAGGCCGAGTGGGTGTCGGTCGCCGGGGAGGTGAAGGAGGCCGCGCTGTGGCTGGGCGAGCTGGCCGGGGACGTGGGGCGGCGCGCCACCCTCATCTCCGGCGGCGCCGATCCGGTGACCGAGACCCTGACGCCGGTGCCGGGCCTCGGCGACCCGCCGGTGCGCGGCTGGGGCCGCTACCTGTACGAGCCCGACGGCGCGGTCATCCGCGCCCACCTGGTCGCCGAGGTCGCCGCCCGGCTCGGCGGCGGGCTGGCCGACCCGCACATCGCCTACGTCACCGCCGACGCGCTGCTGCCCACGCCGTTCGCCGCCGCCTACGAGATCGAGGACGTGCTGCCGTTCTCGGTGAAGAGGCTGCGCGGGGAGCTGCGCCGCCGCGACGTCGGCGTGCTGACGGTGAAGAAGCGCGGCTCGGCGGTGGACGTGGACCGGCTGCGCCGCGACCTGGGCTTCGGCCGCAAGGCGCCGCGCGGCGCGCGGGAGATGACCCTGGTGCTGACCCGCGTCGGCAACGACCCGATCGCGCTGCTGGCCCGCCCCGCGCGCGTCTGAGGGGGCCGCGGGCGCGCCTGCGGCCCCCTGGCGCCCTCCGGCCCGCTCCGAACGCGCCCAGCCGGGCCCCGGCCGGCAATCAATCCCAAAGATCTCCTTACGCGGCCGGCCTCGCTTCACAACGCCAAGTGGGCGCGGTGGACGCACCACGCCCGCGCAAATACTGCGCGCTTTCCGGCATTGCCTTCACTAAGCGTTTGCGACGCCCCGCCAAGCCCGCCCGCAGAAGGCGCGAAACGGCATGTCCAGATCAACGGCCGAAAAAAGACCAAGAGAGGTTCAGGGAGCCCGTCCGGCCGCCGCCCGGTGATGATCCACAATTGCGGCCGGGCCCCGGGCCGCGCCGTCGGCCGGACCGCCCGGCGGCATCCCGGTCGAATCGCGCACCGCAGACCGATCGCCCCTGAACGGCGGGGTCGAACCGGTGGCGTTGGCCGAGATGCGCGGTTCCGCCCCGCCGCCGCGCGCCGCGCCGCGCCACCGGCGCCCGCCGCGGGGCCGGCGCCCGCACCGGGCCGCACCGCCGCATTACCGTAAAGGGGCCGCGAAAACCCGGAAACCGCCGTCCGGAGGATCATCCAAACGTCCGCGACCTTGCGGATATCAAGCGCATTCCACAGAACTCGTAATGTTCCTTGCTACCTCTTATAGCGGTGCCGTGCACGCACTACAGTGAGGCGTTCACGATTCATTGCCGCGCGCCATTTCGTCGCGTCGGCACACGAAGGAGCATCGGGTGGAAACCAATCACAACTTCCTGCAGACGGGGGGTCAACCGGTCTCGGATCGGATGCGGGAGTTGCTCGCCCGTGCGGCGCAGGACCACGTCTATGAACAGCGCTCCCAGGGTCAGGTTCTGGACGAGATCCGCCAGCGGCTGGAGGGCATGGAGTGGCTGCTGCGGGAGGTGCGCGAGCGCGAGCTGAGCGGGCTCACCGGGCAGCTCGACACCGTCCGCGGGCAGGTCGACGAGCTGACCGGCAAGCCCCCGGAGTGGGCCGAGGGCCTGGCCGAGCACATCGAGTCGGTGGGCGAGCGCGTCAAGCCCGTCGCCGAGCTGCCGGCGCTGTGGGCCGACCTCGGCGCCATCGGCGAGCACGTGGACGAGGGTCTGACCCGCATCCAGGCGGTCATCGACTCCGCGCAGCACATCACCGACGTCACCCAGCAGGCGTCGCAGCGCATGGAGGAGATGGGCAAGCGGCTCGACAAGCTGCAGGGCAGCATGGAGGCCGCGTCCGTCCGGTTCAACCGGCTGGACAAGTCGCTGGCCGAGCTGGGGCACCGGTCCGAGCGGCTGGAGCACTCGGTCAACGGCATCAGCACCCGGGTCGACCAGTCCCTGGGCGAGATGGCCGAGCGGGTGGAGCAGGGCCTGGAGGCGGTCAACGGCCGGGTCGAGGGCGTCGGCGGCCGGCTGGACGGGCTGGACGGGCGGCTGGACGGGCTGGACGGCCGGCTGGAGGGCCTGTCGGGCAAGCTGGACGGGCTGGACGGCCGGTTCGAGGGCATCGACGACCGCATCGACGGGGTCAACGACCGCATCGGGCAGCTGCCGGCCACGCTGGAGATCTCCGAACTGCACCGCAAGCTCCGCGAGCTGGCCGAGCGGCCGGTGGCCGACTACGGCGACCGGTTCGAGGCGCTGGAGAAGCACCTGACCCAGGCCGTCGACCCGCTGATCGACGAGCTGCGGGCCCGCCCGGACCGCGACGAGGTCAAGGCGACCATGTCGCAGATCGCCGAGACGGCCTACAGCGACGTCGCCAAGCGGATGGACGAGTTCTCCCGCCGGTTCGAGGACGTGCACGAGGACGTCCGCAAGCGCATCGAGGGCATCCACGAGGAGGTCACCAAGAAGGTCGACGGCGCGCTGGAGGAGTTCACCACCCAGGTGGACATCGTCTCCCGCAGCGTCGAATCGGTGCACATCGATGTGACCAAGCAGGTCGAGTCCGTGCAGAACGAGGTGTCGCGCCAGGTCACCGGCGTGCACTCCGACGTGTCCAAGCGGATCGAGGACATCCACCAGGACGTCACCAAGCAGGTGGACAGCATCCACGAGAACGTCACCCAGCAGGTCAGCGGCCTCCAGGAGGACGTCGCCCGGCAGGTCGACGGCGTGCAGGAGGAGTTCGGCAAGCGGGTGGACGGAGTCCAGGACGAGGTCACCCGCCGCGCCGAGGCGGTCCAGGAGGCGCTGGGTCAGCGCTTCGAGGACGTGCAGGAGCGGGTCGGCATGCGCGTCGACTTCGTGCACGACGACGTCACCAAGCAGGTGACCGCGGTGCACGAGGACGTCCTCAAGCGGCTGTCCACGCTGGAGGAGACCATGCTGGCACTGGCCGAGGCGCTGCTGCGCCCGCGTCGCGAGGGGAAGGACTGAGGGCTGAGGTGGGGCGTCCCTGATCGAACCCCTCAGGACGCCCCACCCGGTTCGCCCGCCGCCCGCCGGCGGACCAGCCGTCGATCAAGGCACGTCGATGACGTGCCTTTCGTTACGTTCCGGCTTCGCAAAATCACGCTCAATACGCGCCGGAATCCGTTTTGATGGTGCTCGTGACGCACTCACCCGCCTTCTGCCCGCCGACCGAGGCCCCGCCCGAGCGCGCGACGCGCTGGGTCGAGCAGTGCCTCGGACCGGGCGCGGAGGTGCGCCTGATCCGCCCGCTGCCGGGCGGCGCCGCCCACGTCAACCACGCGCTGCTGGTGGAGAGCCGCTCGGGCAGCTCCCACCGGCTGGTGCTGCGCCGCTGGCTGCCGCGCGAGGGCCTCGCCGCCGCCGAGTTCTCCCCCGAACGCGAGATCGCCGCGCTGGCGCTGCTGGCCGGCTGCGAGCTGCCCACCCCATCGCTGGTGGCCGCCGACCCGGCGGGCGCCCACTGCGGCGCCCCGGCCCTGCTGATCACCCGGCTGAACGGCCACCGGCCGCGCCCGGCCCCCGGCGACCTGGAGGAGTACCTGATCCAGCTCGCCGCCGCGATGCTCTCGGTGCACGCGCTGCGCGGCGCCGCCTCGATGCCGCCGTACATGCCCGCCAACCGGCTCGACCTGCGGCGGCCGCCCGCGCACGCGCTGCGCCCGTGGTTGTGGGACCGCGCCCACGAGGCCGCCGCGCGGCCCGCGCCGCACGCGCCGTCCCGGTTCATCCACCGCGACTACGAGCCGGACAACACGCTCTGGGTCCACGGGCGGCTGACCGGCGTGGTGGACTGGTCGGACGCCTCCTGCGGCCCGGTCGCGGTGGACGTGGCGCGGATGCGGCTGGGGCTGGCGCTGCGGCACGGCGTGCAGGCCGCCGACCGGTTCCTGGAGGTGTTCGACCAGGTGTCGGGCGGCCACGAGCACGACCCGTACTGGGACCTGCGGTGCCTGCTGGACCTGCTGCCCGAGGACGGCGGCCGGGTGCTGCCGGAGGAGGACGTCCCCCTCTGCGAGGAGTACCTGGCCGCCCTCCTGGCCGCGGCCTGACGGCCGCTAGAGCCGGACGGCCTCGATCGGCAGGCTGGAGTCGGCGGGCAGGTCCAGCTCCGAGGGCGTGAGCCCGGCCGAGACCAGCTCCGAGCCCAGCGCCGCCACCATCGCGCCGTTGTCGGTGCACAGCTTGGGCCGCGGCACCCGCAGCCGCACCCCGGCGCGGTCGCAGCGCTCCTGCGCCAGCGCGCGCAGCCGCGAGTTGGCCGCGACGCCGCCGCCGATCAGCAGGTCCTGGACGCCGTTGGCCTTGCAGACCGCGAGCGCCTTGTGGGTGAGCACGTCCACCACCGCCTCCTGGAACGAGGCGGCCACGTCGTTGACCGGCACCGGCTCCCCGGCGCGCTCGCGGGCCTCCACCCACCGGGCCACGGCGGTCTTCAGGCCGGAGAAGGAGAAGTCGTAGGTGCCGTCGGCGTACTTGCCGCGCGGGAAGCTGATCGCGGCGCGGTCGCCCTCGCGGGCGGCCTTGTCGATGAACGGCCCGCCCGGGAAGCCCAGGTCCAGCACCCGCGCGACCTTGTCGAACGCCTCGCCCGCCGCGTCGTCCACGGTCGAGCCCAGCAGCCGCACGTCGGTGGCCACGTCCGGCACCAGCAGCAGCGAGGAGTGCCCGCCCGACACCAGCATCGCCACGCACGGCTTGGGCAGCGGCCCGTGTTCGAGCTGGTCCACGCACACGTGCGCGGCCAGGTGGTTGACCCCGTACAGCGGCTTGCCCAGCGACAGCGAGTACGCCTTGGCCGCGGCGACCCCGACCATCAGGGCGCCCGGCAGGCCCGGCCCGGCCGTGACCGCGAACGCGTCGATGTCGGCGAAGGCGACGCCCGCGTCGGCGAGCGCGCGCTCGACCGTGGGGGCCATCGCCTCCAGGTGCGCGCGCGAGGCGACCTCGGGCACCACTCCGCCGAAGCGGGCGTGCTGCTCGACGCTGGAGGCGACCGCGTCGGCCAGCAGCGTGGTGCCGCGCACGATGCCGACGCCGGTCTCGTCGCACGAGGTCTCGATCCCCAGGACCAGCGGCTCCGAATCGATGATCATTTATGCCTCTCGCGAGAATCCCACCGGCGGCCGGGCGCGCAGCACCAGCCGCATCACGATCGCGTCCACGCCGGACGGCTGGTAGTAGCGCTTGCGCAGGCCGACGCGCTCGAACCCGAAGCGCTCGTACAGGCGCTGGGCGGGCGCGTTGTCGGCCCGCACCTCCAGGAACACCGCCTCGCCGCCGCGCCGCGCCGCCTCCTCCAGCAGCTCGGTCAGCAGCGCCGCGCCCAGGCCCGAGCCGCGCCGGTCGGGCCGCACGCCGATGGTCTGCACGTCGGCCTGGCCGCCGGCCGCCGCGAGCCCGGCGTAGCCGACCAGCTCCCCGGCGGCCCCGCCGTCCGGCCCGCCGACCAGCTCGGCGACCACGTAGTGGCGGGTGCGCGGCTGGTCGTCCAGCTCGCCCCGCAGCATGTCCATGCTCCAGGCGTCCTCGGGGAACAGCTCCTGCTCCAGGGCGTGGACGGCGGGCAGGTCGGCCTCGGCCATGCCGCGGATCAGCACGGTGCCCTGCGTCACGCCGGGGTCACCTTCTTGCGCGGGCCGGGCTCCTTGGCGTCGGGGCGGCGCAGGTAGAGCGGCTCGGGCGGCAGCAGCGCGGGGCCGGGGCGGCCCGACAGGCGCGTCACCGCCAGCTCGGCGAGCGCGGTGGCCGAGGGCAGCAGCGGGGCGGGGTCGGCGGCCCGGTCGCCGAGCACCTCGGCGTACAGCTGCGCGCCCTCCCCGATGACCGGCAGCCCCTCGGGCAGTCCGGCGGCCGGGCCCACGGCGGGCTCGGTGGCGCGGACCTGCGCGGAGTCGTAGCGGGCCCAGTAGACCTCTTTGCGGCGGGCGTCGGTGGCGACCACGAACGGCTCCTCGCGGCGGGACGCCCAGGCGATCACGTCCAGCGTGCACGCCCCGTGCACCGGGACGCGCAGCGCCTCGCCCATGGCGATCGCGGTGACCAGGCCGACCCGCAGCCCGGTGTAGGGCCCGGGGCCGACGCCCACGGCGATGGCGCTGAGGTCGGCGGGCGCGGCGCCCGCCTCGGCCAGCACCTGGGCGACCGAGGGGGTGAGCAGCTCGGTGTGCCTGCGCCGGTCCACCGCTTCGGCGGCCCCGCGGGCGCGCACGCCCTCGCCGGGGGTCCATTCGTACAGCGCGACGGTGACCGCGGCAGTGGCGGTGTCGAAAGCCAAGACCAGCACGATGGGCAAGCCTATCCGCCCCGCCGGGATGCCGGTCCCGGCTCCGGGCGGTGTGTTCGGCCTTTGCCCGGCGGCCGGGCGGCTACTGCTCGGCGGCCAGCTGCTTCACGGCGGCGCGGGCGGCCTCGACCGAGCCGTCCATGGCGTCGTCGGCGCTCAGCGGGTCGCCGTGGTTGCTGCCCGAGTAGTGCACGGTCACCAGGACGTTGGAGACGCGCACGTTGGCGATGGCCTCGCCCGAGCCCTGGCTCTTGTCCACGCTGTAGACGACGTAGCTCTCCTCGCCCAGGTCGGCGGGCTTGGCCTTGTCGGTCAGCTCCTGCCCGGCCAGCAGCGCCTTGCCCGACTCGTCGTCGCGGCGCTCGGAGCCGAACGTGCGGCGCGCGGCGTCGGTGGGGCTCTGCTCGGCGGCCCCGGCGATCGCCCGCAGCTCCAGGGTGAGCTGGCGCTTGCGGTCGCCGATGTAGGCGCCCCAGACGCACTGGTTCTGGCGCTCGTTGCTCTGGTAGTTGTCGGCCTGGGTGCGGTCGGCCTTGGGGGCCAGCTTCCCGGCCAGGTCAGCGCCGACCAGCTCGCAGGCGTCGGGGACGACCGAGCGCTCGGACTTGGCGGGGGCGGAGGACTCGGCCGCGCCGCTGCCCACGATCTGGCCCGCGTCGCGCTCGCCGCCCACCCCGACGTTGCTGAGGATCGCGACGGCGGCCAGCACGCACACGCCCGCGCCGGTGGCGACGCCCGCCAGGATCAGGCCGAGGCGGCGGCCGGTGCGGCGCTCGCGCTCGACGCGGCGGTGGCTGCCGCTTCCGCTGCGGTGACCGGTGCCGGACGCCGAGCGGCGGGGGCCGGGCGGGGCGGGGCGGCGGTGCTCGCCGGTCGCCGTGCGGTGGCCGCCGGTCTGGGACGACGCGGAGGGGGCGTCGGAGTAGCGCCCGCCGCCCAGGCCGTATTCGCCGGAGCCGCGGACGGGGTGCTCGCCGGTGCCCTGGGCGGGACGCTCGGCGGAATCCCTGGTGGCGTAGGCGGCGGAATCCCTGACGGGGTAACCGGCAGAGCCTTCGGCCGGGTAACCGGCAGGTCCCCCGGCCGGATGGGCGGCAGATCCCCCGGCGGGGTAGGTGGCAGAGCCCCCGGTGAGGTAACCGGCAGAGCCTCCGGCTGGGTAGGCGGCAGGTCCCCCGGCCGGGTAGGCGGCAGAATCCCCGGCGGGATAATTGGCTGAGCCTCCAGCGTTATAGCCGGACGAGCCCTCGGCGGGATGGCCAGCCGAACCTCCAGCGGGATACCCGGCGGGGTAACCGGCAGAGCCGCCGGCGGGCTGCTGGGCGGAGTGCCGCGTGCCGGTCAGCCGGTGGTCACCGGTGGCCTGGGCGTCCGGAACGGGCACGCCGCCGGTGTGCGCGCCCGCGCCGTACCCGCCGGCCGGGACCTGCCCGTACCCGCCGGATCGTTGCTCCGCCTGCCCGTGCTCACCGCTGCCCGTTCGGTAACCGTCGCCTGCCGCGCCGTGGCCGCCGCCCGAACCACGGTAGCTGTCCATGCGGTGACTTCCGCTGCGATGGCTACCACTCACCGGATACCACTCCTGCGTCGAGGAAATCTGTTATGTCGCGAAGGTGAGGTTCGTTCCGGCAAAGAGTACGACATCTCCCCGCAAAGTTGTCGGCGCACACTGACAAAAAATGCGAGGGTTTTTCACCTTAGCGATTAAGGTGATCTTGCAGGTCGGCCCAGCGATCACCGGTTCCCGACAGCCGCACCGTGCGCTCCTCGGTGGAGTCGTCGGCGGCCCGCGAGATGATCAATTCCAGCCGTTCGTCGGCCAGTCCCTCGGCCAGTCCCTCGCCCCATTCCACGATGGTCACCGATTCGGCCAGCGAGGCGTCCAGGTCCAGATCGTCCAGCTCCGCGAAACCGCCCAGCCGGTAGGCGTCCACGTGCACCAGGCCGGGCCCGCCGGCCAGCGACGGGTGCACCCGCGCGATCACGAAGGTCGGCGAGGTGATCGGCCCGCGCACCTTCAATCCCTCGCCGATGCCCTGGGTCAGCGTGGTCTTGCCCGCGCCGAGGTCCCCGGTCAGCACCAGCAGGTCGCCGGCGCGCAGCAGCCCGGCCAGCCGGAGGCCGAGCTCCCGCATGTCGGCGGCGGTCGGGACGGAGACGGTGACGCCCCGGTCCTGCTCACGCACGGCTCGCTCCCCCATGTTCTCTTCCCCCACGTTCGCTCTCCCCGCGTCCGGTCCGCTCACGCGGAACGCTCCTCCATCATCGGGCGGACCCGGTCCAGCAGGCGGCGCACCCCGCCGGTGACCACGCCCGGATACTCCAGCGGCAGCACGTGCCCGGCCCGCTCGATCTCCACCAGCTCGGCGTCCGGCAGCGCCTCGGCGATGCGGCGGCCGTGCGCGGGCGGGGTCAGCCGGTCCCGGCCGCCGGTCATGACCACCGCGGGCACCTTGCCGATCACCTCCAGCGCCGCCGCCTTGTCGTGGCCGACCAGCGCCGGGTAGAACTCGGCGATCACGTCGATCGGGGTGGCCCGGATCATCTGCTCCAGGAAGTCCACCACGGTCGGGCTGATCTGCGGGTCGGCGAACGCCATGCGCTTGGTGACCATGAACGCCACGTCCGCGCCCAGCCCGCGCACCCGGTCCACCAGGTCGGCGCGGCGGCCGAGGCCGCGCAGCGTGCCGGGGGTGAGCGGGCGGATCAGCTTGGCCAGCGCCATCGGCAGGCCCAGCGTCATCTCGCGCAGGTCGCCGCCGGAGGTGTTGACCAGCGCCACCCCCACCACCCGGTCGCCGAACAGCTCGGGGCGCGCGTCGGCCAGCGCCATGATCGACATGCCGCCCATCGAGTGGCCGACCAGCACCACCCGGCCGCCGGGGCGCACCGTCGCGCGCAGCACCGCCTCCAGGTCGGCGCCGGTCTGGTCGACGGTGGCGTGCGCGGCGTCGCTGCGCCCCGACCGGCCGTGGCTGCGCTGGTCCCAGAACACCAGCCGCAGCCGGTCGCCGTCGGGCAGGTCGCGGCGCTGGTAGTGCCAGGTGTCCTGGGTGAGGCAGTAGCCGTGGCAGAACACCACCGTCAGCGGCGCGTCCTCGGGGCCCTCGACCTCCACGTGCAGCGCCAGGCCGTCGTCGGCGGCGACCGTCATCGGCTCCCCGCGCAGCCCGCCGAACGGCTCGCCGGCGTCGGGGTCGGGCCGCAGCCTGATCCGGCCGACCGCCAGGCGCCGCAGCCCCACCGCCGCGCCGACCCCGGCCGCGCCGACGCCCGCGACGGCCCCGGCGACGCCGATCCGGCGCCTTCTCCCGCTATCCATGCCGCCCCTCTCCGGCCAGCCTCCCGGTGTACACGCGGGGCACCCTGGACCCGATCCGGGTGACGATCTCATACGAGATCGTGCCGAGCGCGTCCGCCCACTCCTGGGCGGTCGGCTCCCCCCGGTCGCCGGGTCCGAACAGCACGATCTCGTCCCCGGCGGCGATCACGTCGTCGCCGAGGTCGATGACGAACTGGTCCATGCACACCCGCCCGGCGATGCGGCGGCGGGCGCCGCCCGCCAGCACCTCCAGCAGGTTGGAGCCGTGCCGGGGGACGCCGTCGCCGTAGCCGGCGGGCACCACGGCCAGGTTGGTGTCGCGTTCGGTGGTGTAGGTGTGGCCGTAGGACACGCCGCTGCCCGCCGGGACGCGCTTGACCAGCGAGGCGTCCGCGGTGAGCGTCATCGCGGGCCGCAGCCCGAAGTCGCCGATCCGCGGCACCGGGGTGAGCCCGTAGGTGGCGATGCCCGGCCGCACCAGGTCGAAGCGGGCCTGCGGCAGCGTCAGCGCGGCCGCCGAGTTGGCCAGGTGGCGCACCTCAGGCCGCGCGCCCGCCTTCTCGGCGTGCTCGACCATCTCGGTGAACGCGGCGAGCTGGCGCGGCACCGACGGGTGGTCCGGCTCGTCGGCGCAGGCGAAGTGCGACATGATCCCGACGACCTGCAGCACGCCGTCGGCCTCGGCCGCCAGCGCGGCGTCCACCAGGGCGGGCCAGTCGTCGGGGCCCGCGCCGCCCCGGCTCATGCCGGTGTCGGCCTTGAGGTGGACGCGGGCGGGCCGGCCCGCCGCGCGCGCGGCGGCGCCGATCTCCTCGACGGCCCACAGCGCCCCGGCGGTCAGGTCGAGGTCCTCGGCGACGGCCCGCTCGTAGGGCTCGCCGGGCACGCTCAGGCACACCAGCACCGGCACGCCGGCCACCCCGGCCTCGCGCAGCCGCAGCCCCTCGGCCAGTTTCGCCACGCCCAGCCAGGTCGCGCCGCCGGCCAGGGCGGCGCGGGCGGCCGGGACGATGCCGTGCCCGTACGCCTCGGCCTTGACCATCGCCATGACCTCGGCGCCGCGCGCGCGTTCCCGCAGCAGGGTGGTGTTGCCGCTGATGGCGTCGAGATCGATGCGTGCCTGCGCTGGACTCCTCATGGTTACCCAGTGTGCCGTCCCCGGGGTGGTGGCCGGGGCGTTGTCGCGCCCGCCGCCGCCCGCCCGGCGCGCCCCCGGCGGCCGGCTCCCCGTCGTCCCCGTGAACACCCGCGGTGTTCCTCACCGGTTAGGACGCGCGGGGGGCCGACGGGGTTCAGCCGAGGGCGCGGAACGCCTCCGGCAGCGCGGTGACCACGTCGAACGCGCTGATCGGGGACTCGCCCCGCCGGCCGTCCCCGGGCCCGCCGCCGCGCGGCCCGGCGGCGGCGAGGCGCGCGGCCAGGCCGTGCAGGTAGGCCCCGGCCGCGGCGGCCTCCAGCGCGGGCGTCCCGCCCGCCAGCAGCGCGCCGATCAGCCCCGACAGCACGTCGCCGGTGCCCGCGGTGGCCAGCCGGGGCGTGCCGGACGGGTTGACGCGCACCGGCCGGTCCTGCTCGGCGACCAGCGTGGTCGAGCCCTTGAGCAGCACGGTCGCGCCCAGCTCGGCGGCGGCCCGGCGCACGTGCTCCAGGCGGCGCGCCTCGATGCGCTCGCGGTCCGCGCCGAGCAGCCGGGACAGCTCGCCCGCGTGCGGGGTGAGCACGGTCGGCGCGTCCCGGGCCAGCCAGTCGCGGTGCCGGGCCACGACGGTGAGGCCGTCGGCGTCCACCAGCACCGGCGCCTCGGTGCGCAGCGCCGCCTCCACCAGGGCCTCCGCGTCGTCGCCGGTGCCGAGGCCCGGCCCGACCACCCACGCCTGCACCCGGCCCACCCGCTCCAGCGCCCGCGGCCCCGGCTCGATCACCGTCGTGACCGCCTCGGGCCAGCGCTGCCGGACCAGCTCCACCGGATGCGGCACCGACGCGAAGCGCACCATGCCCGCGCCGCCGTGCACCGCGCCGCCGACGCTGAGCACCGCCGCGCCGGTGTACTGGTCGCTGCCGGCCAGGATGCCGACCACACCGCGCCGGTACTTGTCGGACTCGGGGCCGGGGTCGGACGGCCGCACGTCCTCGGGCCAGGGCGCGACCACGTCGGGGTCGGGCAGGTCGCCGCCCAGCCCGATGTCCACCAGCTCCACCACGCCGCAGTGCGCCGCGCCCGGGTCGATGAGCAGGCCGGGCTTGTGGGTGCCGAAGGTGACGGTGACGTCGGCGTGCACGGCCGCGCCGTCCACCCGGCCGGTGGAGGCGTCCACGCCGCTCGGCACGTCGCAGGCCACCACGGTGCCCTCGGCGTCTGCGGCGAGCCGGGCCAGGGTCGCGTGCGGCTCGCGCAGCCCGCCGGTGCCGCCGATGCCGGTCAGCCCGTCGATGATCAGATCGGCCGCGGCGACCAGGCCGGCCGCGCCCGCGGTGTCCGGCTCCGCGCGGCCGCCGGCCGCCCGCAGCGCGGCCAGCCCGCCCTCGTGGATCTTCGATCCGGCCGGGACCGCGACCACCCGCGCGCCCCGCCGCGCCAGGCGCGCGCCCGCGTACAGGGCGTCCCCGCCGTTGTCGCCGGAGCCGACCAGCAGCACCACGCGCGCCCCGTAGACGCCGGGCAGCAGGCCGGCGCAGACCGACGCCAGCCCGGCGGCGGCGCGCTGCATCAGCGCGCCCTCCGGCAGCCGCGCCATCAGGGCCCGCTCGGCCGCCCGTACCTTGCCGACCTCGTGCGCGTACCGCATCTCATGTCCCTTCGCGCGGCTGTCCGGGGTCCGATTCGGCGATGACGATCGCGGTGGCGATGCCCCCGTCGTGGCTGAGCGACAGGTGCCAGCGCGCGACGCCCCGCTCGGCGGCCGCGGCCGCGACCGTGCCGGCCACGTGGAGCGAGGGCCGCCCGTCATCGGCGCGGCGGACCTCGGCGTCGGTCCACAGCAGCCCGCGCGGCGCGCCCAGCGCCTTGGCCAGCGCCTCCTTGGCGGCGAACCGCGCGGCCAGCGACCGTCCGGCCATCCCCCGCTCCCCCTCGGTGAACAGGCGCGTGCGCAGCCCCGGGGTGCGCTCCAGGGACCTTTCGAACCGCGCGATGTCCACCACGTCGATGCCCACTCCAACGATCACCTACCCAGGGTGCCACGGCGGTCACCGCCGCACCCGGGTTCAGGCCGCCGGACCCGCCGCGACCGCGCGCAGCGGCGTGACGCCCGCGACCGGCGGCCACGCGGCCCGCTCGGCGGGCACGTGCACCCAGCCCTCGTGGCGCCGCCCGCCCACCTGGACGCGCACGCCCGGCCGGTAGCCGTCGCGGCGGATGCCGTCGTACTCGTGCCGCACGATGTTCCAGTAGATGTCGGCGGACACCACCACGATCATCGGGGCCGCGACCGCGGCGAAGCTCGCCTTGAGCCGGCGCGCGTCCAGCAGCCGGCACGCCACGTCCAGCGCCTCGCCGAAGTACCCGTCGGGATCGCGGTGGACCTCCCCGGCGTGCACCACCGCCCGCAGCCGCAGTCCGCGCTGGGGCCACTCCTCGGGCGGCAGGCCGAGGTTGTACTCCAGCAGCAGCCGGTTCAGCTCGGGGAGCAGCCGGCTCAGCAGGTAGGTCTTGGGGATCTCGTCGGCGGGGTGGACCAGCGCCAGCACCCCGTCCCCGCGGTCCTCGAACGGGTCGTGGCGACCGGGGCCGATGCCCGCGTGCGCCATCGCCGCGCGCAGCATCGCGTAGAGCTGGCGGCGCAGCTCGCCCCTGATCGGGTTGGTGCGGAGCGGACCCGTCGACCTCTCCATGTCGACGGCGAGAATGCTCCGGTGCAGGGGAAGGTCGTTCACCGGACCCCTCCGTTCCGCCGGCTCTCGGGCCGGTCCGGCCTGTGATGGCGGATGCCCCAGAAGGAAGGCCACAAGGATGTGGCCGGACGGCCCGGCGAGGCGTCGTTGCGGTCGCGGGCCGCGAATGCCGGACGGGCCGGGCCGGGCGCCGGCAGCCGGCGCGGCCGCCCGCCACCGGGAATGGGAACGTTCCGCATTATGCGACCAGCGGGAACGTCCCGGTTTCCCAGGCATTATGATTTTCTGGTCGACATCTCGATTGTGCGTTAATGTAGGTTTCTCTGCAAGTTTCATTGCGGCCTGCGCCGTTAGCTCACCGGTTATGGTCTTGTCGGTCACGCGATCAGAAGCGAGGCTGAGTGCTCAACCCCTGTCCGCCCCCCACGATCAGCACTCCGCACCTCCGAGGCCACCCGCACCCCCAGGTCCCCCTCCCCCGCCGAGGTCAGCAGCCATGAGCACCTCACGCGGCCCGACCGTCCGCCAGCGCCGCCTGGGCATCGAACTCCGCCGCCTCCGCGAGAACCGGCGGCTCACCGGCGACGACGTCGCCGCGCACCTGTCCTGGTCCACCGCCAAGGTCTCCAGGCTGGAGAACGCCCGCACCGGCGCCCGCGTCGAGGACGTGGCCGACCTGCTGAAGCTGTACGGGGTCGACGGCCCCCGGTTCGACGAACTGATCAAGCTCGCCCGCTCGGCCACCGAGCGCGCCTGGTGGGAGGAGTACTCGGGGCTCACCCCCGGCTACGCCGAGCTGATCTCCCTGGAGTCCGAGGCCGACAACATCCTCCAGTGGGAGGACTTCGTGGTGCCCGGCCTGCTGCAGACCCAGGACTACGCCCGGCACGTGGTGGCGGGCTGGGACGTGGTCGGCCCCAAGCCCCCGGCCGAGATCAAGCGCTGGATCGACGTGCGGATGCGCCGCCAGCAGGTGCTGGAGGGCCCCGAGCCGCTGGGCATGGACGTGGTCATCGACGAGAGCATCCTGCGCCGCCGGGTGGGCGACGCGCGCGTGATGGCCGACCAGATGGAGCACCTGCGCAAGATTTCCATGCTGCCCCATGTATCACTGCGAATCCTGCCGATGAACGGGCCCCATCCGGTGATTTCCATGGGATTCATCCTGTTGGAATTCTCACCCGTGCACGACATCAGCTTCCCCGACATCGTGCATGTCGAGGGCCTTACCCTGAGCTATTTCGCCGACGAGAACACCACCCATATGTACCGGCTGGCCCACGGCGGAATGGCCAAGTGCGCACTGGACGAGACGGCGACCCGCAGGCTGCTGGCCGCCGCCCGCGACGACTGGCGGCACCAGGGCTGAACAGCTCCGGCAAAGTGATCACAATCACGCCACGACCAGCGATCCGGACATCTCACCTGCAAGGGGATTTCGTCTCCGGGCCGCCCCGCGCTGACCAGGCACGCCGCGCGGGAGAGCCGCAAGGGACGAGTACAAAAACGTAGACTGGGCGCGCCGTAATCTGCGCCGCCGCCACTGATCATTTGGTAATTTGGCCCGCGTCGAATTAGCGCGGCCGGACGTGCGTCGACGTAGTGGACCGGTTCAGTACGTCCGTAATCGTGCCCATCACTATAACGTCGCCCGGCCGCTCGTCGCGGATTCATTCGGATCCGGACGCAGAACACTTGGCGAAAGGGCGTGCAGTGCCTGCCTTCGAAGCTGCCGATTGGCGCAAGAGTTCACGTTGTGGCGGTACCGGGACCTGTGTCGAGGTCGCCCGGCTCGACACATCGCAGATCGGTGCTCGGGACACCAAAAGGGGCACGGCGAGCCCCGTGCTGCAATTCTCCGCGGCCGAGTGGCGCACCTTCACCGAGCGCGTGAAGCGCGGGGACCTCGACCTGCCGTCCTGACCCCGGCGCGCCTCGTCCGGCGCCCGCACGCGCCGCCCGCCCGCGCCGGCGGCCGTCCGGCAAAGTCCAAGTGATCTTCGTCGGCGTGGGGTACAACCAGAGCACGGCGACGTCGCCGACATCCCCGATCCCTCAAACCGCGCCAGCAGGAGGTTGGGATGCGAGACGACCATGCGTCTGCGAGCCCATGGACGAGAAGCAGCCGTTGCGGAGCCAACGGCACCTGCGTCGAGGTGGCCCGTTCCGGCCATCGCGAGATCGGTGTTCGTGACAGCGGGGCCGATGCCGTGTCGGCCGCCCCGGTCCTGACGTTCGACCTGGCCGACTGGCGGGTCTTCGCGGGACGGGTGAAGGCGGGCGCCTACGACTTGTGATCATCGGTAGTGACGTTCGGGCGTGACGGATCCGGCTCGGTGAGCCGGATCCGCTCATGCCCGGTGCCCCCGTCCGCGGACGGGCGGGTCCGGGACCGGCCGCGCGCCGGGACCGGTCGGACCGGCGGTCCCACCGGCGTCCCCGCGGCACGGGCCGCCGGGGCGCCGGGGCCGGTCAGGCGAGGCGGACGCCCTTGGGCATCGCGCGCACCGGCGTCCGCAGGCGCCGAGTGGTGACCCGGAACGCGCCGGCCGCCAGCAGCACGTCGAAGGCCAGGCCGTACGGCCAGACCGGGCCGACCTCGTCCTCGTCGCGGTCGGCGCCGGCGCGCACCTCGCGCATCGAGCGGCCGAGGTCGCCGAGCGGGTCGCTCTCGGAGTCGCTCACGATCTCGTCCCCGTACACGGTCGCCTTGCGCTCGGGCAGGCGCGGGGCGGCGTCGGCCAGGACCACCACCGGGTTGGGCGCCAGCAGCCACCACACCCTGTCGGGCCTCTCCCGGTCGTAGGAGTGGCGCAGGCCGGTGTCGCCGGAGTAGTAGCGGGGCTCGCTGGTCAGCGGCAGCGCCAGCGTGAACGCCAGCAGCGTGCCGCCGAACAGCGCCAGCACCGTCAGGTACGACAGCAGCACCGAGGTGATGCTGCGCGCCACCAGCGCCGACCACGCCTGGGACAGGGCGCAGACCACGCCGATCAGCAGGGCCGTCACCGCCAGCACCGCCGCCGCCCGGCCCACCGTGATCGCGCCCTCCAGCACCGGGAACAGCACGCACGGCAGGGTGAGGGCCAGCACCAGCAGGCCGGCGCCCCAGGCGGCCAGCAGCTTGCCGAGCGCGATGTCCACCGGGGCGAGCCGGGTGATCTGCAGGGCGGCCAGGGTGCCGCGCTCGCGGTCGCCGTTGACCGACTGGCCGGTCAGCGCCGGGGTGATCAGCAGGCACAGCGCCAGCACCGCCAGCAGCACGCCGCCGAACATCGGCACGCCCTGGTGCCGCTCGCCGCCCGCGTCGCTCTCCAGGCTGAGGCGGAACAGCAGGCCCAGGCCGTTGACCACCGCGGCCCAGACCCCGAGCAGGACCTTCCAGCGGCCGGTCCGCAGCCGCACGCGGACCTCCTGGCGGGCCACCAGCCCCGCACCGCGCACGTGTGCGCTCAGCGCGCCCATCCGGTACCTCCCGAGGTCATCGGCGGTTCTCGGTCATCGCCAGGTACACCGACTCCAGCGCGCTGGTCGCCGGCCCGAACTCCACCACCCGCACCCGGCGGGCGACCAGGTCGGCCAGCAGCCCCGCCGCCTGCGCCTCGGTCAGCGGGCCGAGCTCGCAGCCGCCCGGCAGTGCGCTGACCTCCCCGATCCCGGAGCGGTCGGCGAGGGCGGCGGCGAGGTCCCCGGGGTCCAGGGCGCGGACGCGCCAGCGCGTGCGGGCGCTGCCCGCGAGGTCGGCCATGCGGTGCTCGCCGACGGTCCTGCCCTGCTCGACCAGCACGACGCGGTCGGCCATCTCCTCCAGCTCGCTGAGCACGTGGCTGGACACCAGCACCGCCACGCCCTCGGCCGCCAGGGAGCGCAGCAGGTCGCGCAGCTCGACGCGCGAGCGCGGGTCCAGGCCCGAGGCGGGCTCGTCCAGCAGCAGCACGCTCGGCTTGTGGATCAGCGAGCGCGCCACGCCGAGCCGCTGCTTCTGCCCGCGCGACAGCACGTGCACCGGCTGCCCGAGGTACTCCTCAAGGTGGACCAGCGCCAGCAGCGCGCGGATGCGGCGGGGCTTCTCGGCGGCGGGCAGCCGGTAGGCGTCGGCGAAGAACGCGAGGTACTCGTCGACCGTCAGCTGGTCGTAGACGCCGAAGACGTCCGGCATCCAGCCGAGCTCGGCGCGGGCGCCCCCGGGGTCGGCGCGCAGGTCGTGCCCGGCGACGCGGATGCGCCCGGCGTCGGGGGCCAGCAGCGTCGCCAGGATCAGCAGCAGGGTCGTCTTGCCCGCGCCGTTCGGCCCGACCAGCGCGGTGACCTGCCCGTACGGGACGGTGAGGTCCATGCCGCGCAGGGCGGGGACGGTGCCGAACGCGCGGGCCACCCCGCGCGCCTCGATGCCGAATCCGGCAGTACCGTTCGGACGGCCCACCCGCCCCACCTCCCGCGCACCGGCGTGTCCCGGTGCGACGCGGGCGGGCGGCGGGCGGTTCCCGCCGTTACCGGACCGTGATCACTCCACCGTGACGGACTTGGCCAGGTTGCGCGGCTGGTCCACGTCGTGGCCCTTGGCGGTGGCCAGCTCGCACGCGAACACCTGCAGCGGCACGGTGGTGACCAGCGGCTGCAGCAGCGTCGGCACGGCCGGGACGCTGATCAGCGTGTCGGCGTAGGGCGCCACCGACTCGTCGCCCTCCTCGGCGATCACGATGGTGCGGGCGCCGCGGGCGCGGATCTCCTGGATGTTGGACACGATCTTGTCGTGCAGCACGTCGCGGGCGCGCGGCGGCACCACCACGATGACCGGCAGGCCCTCCTCGATCAGCGCGATCGGGCCGTGCTTCAGCTCGCCGGCCGCGAAGCCCTCGGCGTGCATGTAGGCCAGCTCCTTGAGCTTCAGCGCGCCCTCCAGCGCGACCGGGAAGCCCACGTGCCGGCCCAGGAACAGCACGCTGCGCTCGTCGGCCAGGGAGCGGGCCAGCTCGCGCACCGGCTCCATGGTCTCCAGGACCTTGTCCACCTTCTCCGGCATCCGCTCCAGGAGCTGGATCATGGCGAAGACCTCGTCGCCCCACTTGGTGCCGCGCACCTGCGCGATGTAGAGGGCGATCAGGTAGACCGCGACCAGCTGGGTCAGGAACGCCTTGGTGGAGGCGACCGCGATCTCGGGCCCGGCGTGGGTGTAGAGCACGCCGTCGCACTCGCGGGGCAGGGTGGAGCCGTTGACGTTGCAGATGCCGAGCAGCTTGGCGTGCTGCTGGCGGGCGTGCCGGACGGCCATCAGCGCGTCCATCGTCTCGCCCGACTGGGAGATCGCGATGACCAGCGTGGAGCGCGACAGGATCGGGTCGCGGTAGCGGAACTCGCTGGCCAGCTCCACCTCGCACGGCAGCCCGGCCCAGTGCTCGATGGCGTACTTGGCGATCAGCCCGGCGTGGTAGGAGGTGCCGCACGCCACGATGATGATCTTGTCGACCTCGCGCAGCTCCTGGTCGGTGATGCGCATCTCGTCCAGCGAGAGCCGGCCGTCGGCGCCGATCCGGCCGAGCAGGGTGTCGGCGACCGCGCGCGGCTGCTCGGCGATCTCCTTGAGCATGAAGTAGTCGTAGCCGCCCTTCTCGGCGGCCGACACGTCCCAGTCGACGTGGTACTCCTTCACCTCGGCCGGGCGGCCGGCGAAGTCGGTGACGGTCACCCCGTCACGGCGCAGCTCCACCACCTGGTCCTGGCCCAGCTCGATGGCGTCGCGGGTGTGGGCGATGAAGGCGGCCACGTCGCTGGCCAGGAAGTTCTCCCCGTCCCCGACGCCGACCACCAGCGGCGAGTTGCGGCGCGCGCCCACCACCAGGTCGGGGTCGCCGGTGTGCACCGCGACCAGCGTGAAGGCGCCCTCCAGCCGCCCGCAGACCCGGCGCATGGCGTCGGCGAGGTCGCCGCCGCCCTTCAGCTCGTCCTCCAGCAGGTGCGCGACGGCCTCGGTGTCGGTGTCGGAGGACAGCTTGTGGCCGCCCTCCTCCAGCTCGCTCCGCAGCGCCGCGAAGTTCTCGATGATCCCGTTGTGGATCACGGCGACCCGCCCGGAGCAGTCCAGGTGCGGGTGGGCGTTGCGGTCGTTGGGGGCGCCGTGGGTGGCCCAGCGGGTGTGCCCCATGCCCAGTGTCCCGGCGGGCGGCGGCTCCTCGGCCAGCGCCTCGCGCAGGTTCACGAGCTTGCCCGCGCGCTTGGCGGTGGCCAGCCCCCCGTCGGCCAGCACCGCCACGCCCGCCGAGTCGTATCCGCGGTACTCCAGCCGTGCCAGTCCCTCGACCACGACGTCCAGCGCCGGCCGCGCGCCGACGTAACCCACGATTCCGCACATGGCGAGCAGCCTATTCGTTCCCGACACCCGGACCTACCTGCAGGCGCCGTAGTCGGCTGGCTATAACGTGGACCGCCGGTGAAACGCCGGGCGCCACCTGACCGGGTGGTTACTGTTCACACCATGACGAGCGGATGGGACAGCGTGCCGAGCCCTTACGTGGAACTCTCCCGCGACGCCTGGCGCGGGCTCCGCGAGAACACCCCGCTCCCCCTGACCCCCGGCGAGCTGGACGCGCTGCGCGGCCTGAAGGACCCGATCGACATCACTGAGGTCGAGGAGGTCTACCTGCCGCTGTCGCGCCTGCTGAACCTGTTCTTCCTGTCCGACGGCGGGCTGCGCGACACCGTCAGCGGCTTCCTCGGCGAGCCGGTGAAGCCCACCCCGTTCATCATCGGCGTGGCGGGCAGCGTGGCGGTCGGCAAGTCCACCACCTCGCGGGTGCTGCGCACGCTGCTGGCGCGCTGGCCCGAGCACCCCAGCGTGGAGCTGGTCACCACCGACAGCTTCCTCTACCCCAACGCGGTGCTGACCGAGCGCGGGCTGATGGAGCGCAAGGGGTTCCCCGAGTCCTACGACCGGCGGGCGCTGCTGCGGTTCGTGTCGTCGGTCAAGGCGGGCGCGGCCGAGTACGAGATCCCGGTGTACTCGCACCTGGAGTACGACATCGTGCCGGGCGCGCGGCAGACGGTGCGGCGGCCCGACATCCTGATCGTGGAGGGCCTGAACGTGCTGCAGGCCCCGCCCGCCGGCACGCTCGGGGTCTCCGACTTCTTCGACTTCTCGATCTACGTGGACGCGCGGGTGGAGGACATCCGGCAGTGGTACGTGGAGCGGCTGTTCGCGCTGCGCCGCACCGCCTTCACCGACCCGCGCTCCTACTTCCACCGCTACTCCCGGCTGGACGAGGACGAGGCGGCGGCGTTCGCGCAGCGGGTGTGGCGCGACATCAACGAGATCAACCTGGTGTCCAACATCCTGCCGACGCGGGCGCGGGCGACGCTGGTGCTGCACAAGGGCCGCGACCACAGCGTGCAGCGGGTGCGGCTGCGGCGGATCTGAGGGGCCGGATCTGAGGGACCGGCTCCGGCGGGCAGGCTCCGAGCCTGTTCGGGCCCGGCCGCGCGGCGCACAATGCGGGTGACCGATACGCGGAGACCCGCTGCGAGGTGACCCCGTGCGCGAAGCGGTCCGGCGGTTGCTGCGCGAGCGCCACGTCGATCTGGTCAGGTTCGCGTACCTGGCGCTGGACGGCGGAGACGCCGCTCCCGCCCTGCTGCTCGCCCAGGCCCGCCGCGCGGTGCGGCGGGCGGCCGGGAAGTCCGGGCCCTCGTACTCCGGGCTGCGCCGTGCGTTGTGCGCGGAGCTGCTGGCCGGGACACCGCCTCCCCTGCTGCGTCCGCAGCGGCTGCTGGGAGAGGCCGCTCCCGGCGATCCCGGGCCGGTCCGCAAAGCACTGCGCGAGGCGTCGCCGCACGAGCGCCTGGTGTGCCTGCTGTGCCGGCTGGAGGGGCTGAGCGCACCGGAAACGGCGGCCGAGCTGGGCGAGCACATGATGCTGGACGTCGGCCAGGTGGACCGCGCCCTGGCGGGCCTGGACTCGGCGTCCGGCGTGGACGCGGCCGGCCAGCGTGCCGAGCTGCTCGCGTTCGACCCCACGCTGGTGCGGGTCCGGCCGCCGCTCCCGCCCCGCCGCCGCTTCACGGCCGCGGGCCTGGCGCTCCTCCTTGCGGCCGGGGCTCCGGCCTACCTGCGCCAGGGCGGCGGCCCGCCCGCCGACCCGCTGGTGATCCCCGGGAGCGTGTGGCGGAGCACGTCCTCGCCCCAGCTGGAGCACTGGCCGACGCGCGGCGCGCTGAGCGGCGACGCCGCGCTGCTGCGCCGCGCCGCCGACGCCTGGCGGCGCGATCGGCGCGAGCCGCCGGTAGGCGGGATCGCCGTGCTGTACGCCGGGCGGGTGGACGGCGCGACGGTGGTGGTCCTGCGCGACTCCCCCGGCTACCGCAACCCGCCCATGATCGCCGACTACTACGAGCGGCCGCTGTCGCGCGGGGTGGAGTCGCTGAACCGGCTGGGCGGCGCCGGACGGCTGATCATGCTGGGCTCGACCCGGCGGTTCCTCGCGCCGCCGTGGCTGACCGACGTGCGGGCGGCGCGGCCCGCCGACGGCACGCCGCGCTGGACGCCGGTGCCGGTGGACGACGGGCTGAGCGCCCCGCTGCCGCCGGACTGGTTCGAGCGGCGCTGCCAGAACTACCTGGCGTTCACGATGGTGCACCGGTCCGCGACCGGCGGGCCGCGGCGCTCGCTGGTCCAGCTCGCCGCGCACGGCCCCGACTCGCCCTCGCCCCGCGTGTGGTTCCGGGGCCGGCTGGCCGACGACGCCCGCGCGCAGTGGGCGGCGCTGCGCGCGGCGGCCTGCGAGTCGATCGCGTCGCTGACCGACACCGGGCTGACCGAGACCGGCGACCTGCGGATCGGGCGGCTGTGGGAGGGCCGCCTGCCCGACGGCGGCGGCCGGGCCTGGCTGCTGACCATCGACACCGCCGTGCCGTGGGGCTCGCCGGGAACCTCCGCGCTGATCGCCCCGGACGGCCGCGCGCTGTCGGAGCGCGGCGGCACCAACGGCGACTTCGCCTCCAGCGGGGAGACGATGGCGGCGGCGGTCTGGTGGCGCTCGGCGCGCCGCTGGCACCTGGTCGCGGCCTCCGGACCGGGCGTGAGCGAGCTGCGGACGGTCGGGGACGTCGGCGCGCACCGGGCGCGGGGCCGGGGGCCGGTGCTGATGGCCCCGGGCCCGGCGGTGCGCCGCCCCGACCCGCAGGACGTGCGCGAGCTGCCGGTGGTGCAGGTGGTGGCGGCCGAGCCGGACGGCGACCGCACCCTGCTCGGCCCGGCTTGACAGTGTTTCCCTGCACCTGTCACTGTTCACTAACAGGTGCAGGAACGACCTAAGGATCATCCCCTGACCAGTGAAGAGCTGCTCGCCGTGCTCGCCGCCGCCGGACACCCCCAGCGGCTGCGGGTCGTGGCGGGGCTGGCGGACGGGCGGCTGCACGTCAGCGAGCTGGCCCGCCGCCTCGGCGTCTCGCGCGCGCTGCTGTACCTCCACCTGGAGCGCATGGAGAAGGCGGGGCTGGTCAGGGGCAGCCTGGAGCTGGCCCCGGACGGCAAGGCGATGAAGTACTACGAGCTGGTCCCGTTCGAGGTCGTGCTGAACACCGAGACGATCCTGACGGCGCTGCGCGCCGACCGACGAGAAGGCGAGGCCCGCTGATGGGCGGTTTCGGAGTGTCCGAGCTTGTGATCTCGCTGCTGGTGGCGCTGGTGTACGCCGCGCCGGTGACGGCCCTCCTGCTCTACCTGGGCCGGCGGGCCCGGCGCCGCAACGACGACCTGGCGCGCTTCCGGGCGGCGGCGGAGGAGTCGGCGCTGCGGCAGCGGGAGATGTCGGCCCAGATCAAGGAGCTGACGACCCGCGTGCACGCGGTGGAGGACCTGCTCCGCAGCGTCGGCTGACCCGCGCCGGCGGCCGCTACGGCGGGCGGATCAGGCCCTGGCGGGACGCCGCGGCCACGGCGGCGGTCCGCGAGTCCACGCCGAGCTTGGCGTAGATGTGCACCAGGTGCGTCTTGACCGTCGTCTCGCTCAGGAACAGCCGCCTGCTGATCCGGCGGTTGGACATCCCCTCGGCGACCAGCTGGAGCACCTCCAGCTCGCGCGGCGTCAGCGTCGCCGCGCGCGGCCGCATCCGGCCGAGCAGGCGGGAGGCGACGCTGGGCGCGAGCGCGCTGTCGCCCGCGGCGGCCGCGCGGATCGCGGCGTGCAGGTCGGCGGACGGGGCGTCCTTCAGCAGGTACCCGGTGGCCCCGGCGTCGACGGCGGCCACGATGTCGGCGTCGGTGTCGAAGGTGGTCAGCACCAGCACGCGCGGCGCGTCCGGCCCGGCGGCCAGGATGCGCCGGGTCGCCTCGGCGCCGCTGATCCCCGCCCCCAGCCGCAGGTCCATCAGCACCACGTCGGGGCGCAGCGCCCGCGCCCGCGCGACCCCCTCCTCGCCGGTGGCGGCCTCGCCGGCCAGCTCGAAGTCGGGCTGGTCGGCCAGCATCGCCCGGATGCCCGACCGCACCACGGGATGGTCGTCGACCAGCAGGATCCGGATCGGCGCGCTCACCGCCCCTCCTCCAGCGGGAGCGTCGCCACCACGGCGGTGCCGTCGCCGGGCGCCGACTCCACGGTGAGGTCGCCGCCGAGGGCCCGGACGCGGTCGCGCATGGCGCGCAGCCCGTAGCCGGTGCCGTCGCCGCCCGCCTGGGCCGCGGGGTCGAAGCCGACGCCGTCGTCGTAGACGTCCAGGATCACGGCGTCGTCCAGGTAGGTCAGGGTGACGCCCGCGTTGCGGGCGCCCGCGTGCTTGCCGACGTTGCCGAGCGCCCCCTGCGCGATGCGCAGCAGGGCCAGGTCGTGGTCGGCGGGCAGCGCGCGGGGCGTCCCGGACGCCTCGAACCGCACCCGCGTCGCCGTCCGCGCCGACGCGGCCTGGGCCAGGCGGTCCAGCGCCTCGGCCAGCGAGGAGCGCTCCAGCGCCGGGGCGGTGAGGGCGCGGACGAAGTGGCGCGCCTCCTCCAGGTTCTCGGCGGCGGCCTGCTCGGCCTCCCGGAGCCGCTCCTCGGCGGCCTCGCGGTCGGAGTCCAGGTCGCGGCGGGCGACGCGGAGCAGCAGGATGATGCTGGACATGCCCTGCGCGAGCGTGTCGTGGATCTCGCGGGCGAGGCGCTCGCGCTCGGCCAGGCGGGCCCCGTCGCGTTCGGCCAGCACGAGCTGCTCGCGGGTGCGGACCAGGTCGTCGATGAGCATCCGGCGGCGCTCGCTCTCGCGGTGCAGCGCCTGGTAGGCCAGCGCCATCAGGGTCGCCACCGCCGCGCCGAGGCTGGGACCCAGCACCTGGGCGAGCGTGAAGGGCTCGGCGTGCCGGGCCGAGGCGGCGACCGCCGTGGCCGTCAGCGCCGCCACGGCCGGGAGCGCAGCCCGCCAGGGCAGCAGGTACAGGCAGACGAAGAACAGCGGGAACGCCAGCCACACCATCTCCGACGCGGTGAAGGCCAGCACGCCCCACAGCACCGACACCAGGGCGAGCCAGCCCCACGCCCGGACGGGGGCGCTCCCCGAGGCGTGCGGAGCCGCGACCCCGGCGGCGTGCGGGTCGGCGCCGCCGCGCAGCACGCGCCGCTGCACCGCGACCCCGGCGGCGTGCGGGTCGGCGCCGCCGCGCAGCACGCGCCGCTGCACCGCGACCCCGGCGGCGTACAGCAGCCCGAGCGCCACGCCCCCGGCGGCCGCCCCGGCACGGCCCTGGCCCGCGACCCGCACCACGGCGATCACCAGCAGCACCGCGAAGGTGCCGTGCACGGCCCAGCCGAGCAGCCGCACGGCGGGAAAGAACGGATCATCACTCATCGTCACTCAGCGTAACCGGCGGGCGGTCCTGAAGGGGTCGTACAAAAGGTTGATTCCGCCGGCTCTCCCGCACGATGCGCCGGGCCGGGCGCGCCGCGCAGGCTGGAACCTTCCGAAGAACGAAAGAACGGGGGTGCGCCGTGTTCGTGGCGCTCAGGGACCTGCGGTTCGCCAAGGGCCGGTTCGCCCTGATGGGCGCGGTCGTCCTGATGATCACTCTGCTGGTGACCGTGCTGTCGGGGCTGACCGCCGGGCTCGCCCGCGACAACATCTCGGCCGTCACCGACCTGCCGGCGGGCCACGTCGTGTTCTCCGCCGGTACCGGCGAGAAGACCTCCTTCTCCGACAGCCGGATCACCGAGCGGACCCTGCGCGGCTGGGAGCGCGTCCCCGGCGCGGACCCCGAGCCGCTCGGCATCACCATGGGGCGGCTCACCCACGCCGACCGGGGCGCGTCGGCCGCCGTCCTCGGCGTCGAGCCCGGCGGGGCGCTGGCCCGGCGGACCGGCGGCGAGGTCGGTCCCGGACGGGTCCTGCTGTCGAAGGCGCTCGCCGAGGAGAGCGGCCTCAAGCCCGGTGACAGGACGCGGTTCGCCGGACGCGACCTCACCGTCGCCGGGACCGGGGCCGCCTCCTCCTTCAGCCACGCGCCGGTCGCGTGGATCTCCATCGCCGACTGGCGGGCGACCGCGCCCCAGCGCGACACCGCCGCCACCGTCCTGGCGCTGACCGGCGCCCCGTCCGGCGGCGCGATCGCCAAGGCCGACGCGGACCTGCGCACCACGACCATGGCCCGCGACGACGCGCCCTCGGCCATCGCGTCCTACTCCTCGGAAAACGGGTCGCTCCAGCTCATGCGCGGCTTCCTGTTCGCGATCTCCGCGCTGGTCATCGGCGCGTTCTTCACCGTCTGGACGATCCAGCGCCGCGCCGACGTCGCCGTGCTCAAGGCCCTCGGCGCGAGCACCGGCTACCTGCTGCGCGACGCCCTCGCCCAGGCCGTGGTCATGTTGCTGGCCGGGGCCGGGCTCGGCGGCGCGCTCGGCGCGGCGGCGGGACTGCTCGCCCGGGGCTCGGTGCCGTTCGTGCTGTCGGCGGCGACCACCGTGCTGCCCGTCGCCGTGCTGGTCCTGCTCGGCGCGGCCGGGGCCGCGCTGGCCATCCGCAAGATCACCTCCGTGGACCCGCTGACCGCCCTGGGAGCCTCGCAATGACCCTGCGCCTCACCGACGTCACCCTGACCTACCCTGACGGGGAGCAGACCCTCACCGCGCTCGACCGGGTGAGCCTGGCCGTGGACGCGGGCGAGTTCACCGCCGTCACCGGCCCGTCCGGCTCGGGCAAGTCCAGCCTGCTCGCGGTCGCCGCCACCCTCGTCACGCCCGCCTCGGGCACCGCCGAGATCGCCGGGCGCGAGGCGACCCGGCTGAGCCCCCGCGAGCGGGCCCGGCTGCGCCGCGACCACATCGGCATCGTGTTCCAGCAGCCCAACCTGCCCGCCTCCCTCACCGCCCTCGACCAGCTCCTGGTGATGGCCCACCTGGCGGGCCGCTCCCCGCGCAGGGCCGAACCTCGCGCCCGCGAACTGCTGGACGCCGTGGGCCTGGCCGACCAGGCGCACAAGCGCCCCCACCAGCTCTCCGGCGGGCAGCGCCAGCGCGTCAACATCGCCCGCGCCCTGATGAACGGGCCCGAGGTCCTGCTGGTGGACGAGCCCACCAGCGCGCTGGACCATGAGCGCGGCGCTCAGATCGTGGACCTGCTGGCCCGCCTCACCCGCGAGCGGGGCCTCGCCGCCGTCATGGTCACCCACGACCTGGCCCAGCTCGGCTCGGCCGACCGCGTCCACACCATGACCGACGGGCGGCTGGCCGAGGAGGTCACTCCGCGCTGGCCACCGACAGCGAGCGCAGCCGCACCACCGCGAGCGCCGTCCCCGCCGCGGTGACCAGCGCCAGCAGCACCAGCGCGACGGGCAGGTCCACCGTGGAGCGCACCGTCGAGGCGTCGGTCAGCGCGTCGGCCACCGACAGCGCCCACTGCTGCACCGAGGCCGACTTCGCGCCCGGCGCGAAGTTGCCGAGCAGCGTCTCCCACACCAGCGCGTACAGCAGCCCGATGGTGACGGCGTTGCGGCTGACCACCGCCAGCGCCACGAACAGCGCGCTGTAGGCGACCCCGCCGACCAGCACCCCGACCGTGAAAGCGGGCGTGACCTGCGCCGTCGTGCCGGTCAGCACCAGCCCGGCCGCGCCCACCGGAACCACCGCGAACAGCACCACCAGCACGATCGCGACCGCCAGCTTGGTCAGCACGATCACCTGCCGCGGGATCGGCTTGGTCAGCACGTACATGATCTGGCCGTCGTCGATCTCCGGCGCGAGCACCCCGGTCCCGGCGATCAGCGCCAGCAGCGGCAGCAGCGTGGCGATGCCGAAGCGCTGCAGCACCACCGTGGAGGTCTCCAGGTCGTTGGTGTCGGTCATCCGCAGGCCCGCCGCCAGCGCCAGCAGCAGCACCGGCAGCGCGAGCAGCAACAGCGCGCGCCGCCGTCCCAGCATGGCGCGGAACGTGATCATCGCGATCGTGGGGTTCATCGGTTCCTCTTAAACGTGGAGACCGCCGTCTTCGTGCGGGGAAGGGAAGGCGGCGGGTTGCCGCTTCTTCGAACGAACACGCGAATCTCGGCCGTTGGGCTGGCAGGATGCGGGGCATGGCGCGGACGGTGAAGCGGGCGTTCAAGTTCCGCTTCTACCCCACGCCCGAGCAGGCGGCGGAGTTGTCGCGCACGTTCGGGTGCGTGCGGCTGGTCTACAACCGGGCGTTGGAAGAGCGCACCCGCGCTTGGCGGGACGAGCGGCGCCATGTCTTCTACACCGAGACCTCGGCCATGCTGACGGCCTGGAAACGTACCCCGGAACTGGCGTTCCTGGCCCAGGTGTCCAGCGTGCCGCTGCAACAGGCGCTGCGGCACCTGCAGACCGCCTTCACCAACTTCTTCGCCAAACGCGCCCGCTGTCCGGCGTTCAAGTCGCGCAAGAAATCCCGCGCGTCCGCGGAGTACACCCGCTCGGCGTTCACTTACCGCAACGGGCGCCTGAGGCTGGCGAAGATGTCCGAGCCGCTGGACATCCGCTGGTCGCGTCCGCTGCCCGAAGGCGCCAAGCCGTCCACGGTCACCGTCACCCGCGACGGCGCCGGACGCTGGTTCGTGTCGCTGCTGTGCCAGGACGCCATCACGCCTCTGGAACCCGTCGAGCAGACGGTGGGCATCGACGCGGGCGTGACCTCCCTGGTCACCCTGTCCACCGGCGAGAAGATCGCCAACCCCCGGCACGAGCGGCGCGACCATCGGCGCCTGGCCCAAGCCCAACGCGACCTGGCCCGCAAGACCCCGGGATCGCAGAACCGGGACAAGGCCAAGCGCCGGGTCGCCCGCATCCACGCGCGGATCGCCGACCGGCGCCGCGACCTGCTGCACAAGCTGTCCACCCGTCTCGTCCGTGAGAACCAAACGGTCGTGATCGAGGACCTGGCCGTCGCCAACATGCTCGGCAACCACCGCCTGGCCCGCGCCATCTCGGATGCGGCCTGGCGGCAACTGCGCACGATGCTGGAGTACAAGGCCGACTGGTACGGCCGCGAACTGATCGTGATCGACCGCTGGTACCCCTCCACCAAGCAGTGCTCGCGATGCGGAGCCGTCACCCGAACGGTGCCCCTCCACGTGAGGCAGTGGCGATGCCACTGCGGCACGGTCCACGACCGTGACGTCAACGCCGCGCGCAACATCCTCGCCGCCGGGCTGGCGGAGAGGCAAAACGCCTGTGGAGCCGATGTAAGACCCCAAGGGCGCGAGCCCGGCGGGCACTCGGCGACGAAGCAGGAAACCCGTCCCGTGAGGGAAGGAGTCCCCTGCCTTCGGGCGGGCGGAGGAAGTCAACGGTCCACCAGGTAGGAGAAGACGCTTTCCAGGGACTCGTCGGAGGGGGCGACCTCCCACAGGCGCACGGCCGACTGCTGGGCGATCCGCGGCAGCAGCCAGGTGAAGCGCTGGAAGTCGGTGGCCTCGATCTCCACGCCCTTGGGGGTCAGGTTCACGCTGCGCGCCGAGCCGTCGGCGATGATCGCGGCGGCCAGCGCGCGGTCGTCGCCGGAGCGGACCAGGAAGCGGTGCGGCCGGTCGGTCATCAGCCGGCGGATCTCGCGGAAGTCGCCGGAGGCCGCGTGCCGCCCCGCCACGATCACCTCGATGTGGCTGGCCAGCCGCTCCACCTCCTCCAGGATGTGGGAGCTGAACAGGATGGTGCGGCCCTCGGCGGCCATCTGCCGGATGAGGTCCATCAGCTGCAGGCGCTGGCGCGGGTCCATGCCGTTGAAGGGCTCGTCCAGCAGCAGCATCGCCGGGTCGTGCACCAGCGCCGAGGCCATCTTGATGCGCTGCTTCATGCCCTTGGAGTAGTTGCCGATCGAGCGGTCGGCGGCGTACTCCATCTCGACGCGGTCGATGGCGCGCTGGGCGGCCGCGCCCGGGTCGGGCAGCTTGTGGAGCTTGGCCATGGCCAGGATGAACTGGCGGCCGGTGAGGAAGTCGTAGGCGCTCTCCCGCTCGGGCACCAGGCCGAGGACGCGGTAGACCTCGGGGTTCTGCCAGACCTGCGCGCCGTCCAGCGTGACGGTGCCCGAGGAGGGGGCCAGGAAGCCGCCCATCATGTGGATGAGGGTGGACTTGCCCGCGCCGTTGGGGCCGAGCAGGCCGGTGACGCCGGGGCCGATGTCCATCGTGACGCCGTTGACGGCGACGACGTTGCCGTACCAGCGCGACACGTCCGCCAGCTTCATCGTGGTCATGACAGGCCCGCCTTCCGGAAGCGCGCGTACAGGACGGCGGTCGCGCCCGCGACCAGCGCCGCGCAGACCGCGAGCGCCACGGCGCCGCCCAGGGTGCCCGGCGGCTGCGCGCCCGAGGACGGGTCGGCGCCCAGCAGCCGCACCTGGACGATGTCCACCAGGTTGAACGGGGTCGCCAGCCCCATCCACCCGGCCAGCGTGAAGTTGGTCTGCGCCTGCGCCAGCTCCTGGATGATCACCACGAAGGCGCTGGAGAGCATGTAGATCGCGATGACGGCCGCGACCCCGAACCCGCGGCGCGGCGTGAACGCGGCCACCACCAGCCCGATCGCCGCCAGCACCAGCGCGAACAGCGCGCAGCCGACCAGCGCGCCGAGGTAGTGCAGCAGGTGGTCGCGCGAGTCGGGCACCTTGGTGACCAGGCCGCCGACGTACAGCAGCGTGACCGGCAGCGCCATCAGCGCCAGCAGCGCGGTCGCCAGCGCCGCCAGCTTGGCCAGCACGAAGTCGAGGTGGCCGACCGGCCGGGAGAAGTACAGCGGCACCACGTGGAAGCGCAGCTCGCGCGAGGCCAGCACGGGGGACTGCGTCGCCAGGAAGATGGCGATGACCACCTGCATGATCGGCGCGTAGGAGGAGTAGCGGATCAGCGCGTCCGGCTCCTTGGTGATGGCGACCGCCGCGACGCTGCCGACGGCGGGCAGCATCATGATCGCCGCGAGCAGGAACGGCATGACCTTCGCGCGCGCCGGGCGGCCCAGGCCGAAGGCGGCGCGCAGGTTGTGCACGTACAGCGAGCGCAGCACGTAGGCGCGGCCGAGGCGGCGGCCGTCGTAGTGCCGGTAGCCGATGTCGTGGATGGCGCTGGTGGTCATCGGGTCGCCTCCTGCGGCACCGCGTCGGCGGCGAAGACTTCTTCGATGTGGTGGCGGCGCTGCTCCAGCCGGATCAGCCGCAGCCCGAGGTCGGCGACGCCGTCGCGGACCAGGTCGTAGGTCCGCTCCCCGGCGATCTCCACCACCAGGAAGCGGCCCTCGGGCCGCACCGCGACGCCCTGGTCGTACAGATGCCGGCCGAGCACGTCGCGGCCCTCCTCGACCTCCACGGTGAGCGCGCCGCTCGCGGCGGTGTAGGCGGCCACCTCCTGCGAGCGCAGCAGCCGGCCGCCGTCGATGATCACGACGTGGTCGCAGACGCGCTCCAGCTCGCCCAGCAGGTGGGAGGTGACCAGCACGCTGATGCCGAACTCGGCGCCGATGCGGCGGATCAGGCCGAGCATCTCGTCGCGCCCGGCGGGGTCCAGGCCGTTGGTGGGCTCGTCCAGGAAGACCAGCTCGGGGTCGTGCACCAGGGCCTGGGCGAGCTTGACGCGCTGCCGCATGCCGGTGGAGTAGCCGCCGATCGGCCGGTAGCGCTCCTCGTAGAGACCGACGTGGCGCAGCGTGTCGGCGGCGCGCTCGCGGGCGGCGGTCGGCGGCAGCCCGGACATGCGCGCCATGTGGACCACGAACTCGGTGGCCGACACGTCCGGTGGCAGCGCGTCGTACTCGGGCATGAACCCGACCCGCTCGCGGATGCGCGCCCCGTCGCGGGCGATGTCCAGGCCCAGCACCTGGGCCTGTCCGGAGCTGGGCGGCAGCAGGCCCAGCAGGATCTTGATGAGGGTGGACTTGCCGGCGCCGTTGGCCCCGACCAGGCCCACGACGCCCGGCTCCACGGCCACGGTGAGGTCGTCCAGCGCGGTGACGCCCGGGAACCTCATCGTCAGCCCCTGGGCAGCGATGATCGGCATGACTCGAACCTAGCGGCCCGGCCGCCGCGCCACCTCAGCCTTATGGCCGAATCCGACCCGGGCTTCTCCCCCATCTGCGGAGGACGAACTGCCACACCCGGTGCTGCACGAACAGCACCAGGACCCCGGCGATGACCATCCCGGCGAGGTTCACGCCGAGCTGGAGCAGCGAGCCGTCGATCTCGCTGCGGTGCTTGAGCGCCAGCGCCACCGCCAGGTTGCCGGCCGCCGGGACGGTGGTGACCGAGATGAACACCCCGACCAGCGCCGCCGACTTGCCCGCCGTCAGCGACAGCACCCCGGCCGCGCCCGCCAGCAGCGCCACGATGAACGACCAGCGGTCCGGGCTGTAGATGAAGTCGGTCATCGGCCGGTCCCGCGGCAGCTCCGCCATGTCGATCACGCCGGTCCACCGGCTGACCAGGGCGCACAGGTAGGTCACCGCGATCGCCACCACGAACCCGATGGCCAGGGTGCGCAGCGCCGTCCCGATCCGGGCCGGGTTCCAGCGGAACAGGCCGTAGCAGACCGCCGCGACCGTGCCGAACTCCGGCCCGACGACCATCGCGCCGACGACCAGGATCGGGGAGTCGGTGAGCGCGGCGATCCCGGCCAGCTGGGTGGCCAGCGCCAGGAACACCATGAAGGTCCAGGTGAGGCGGCTGTCGTCGGCGGTGCGCCGGTCCAGCTCGGCCCAGACCACCGCGTCGTCCTCGTAGCCGGGCGCGGCCTCCTCGGCGAGGTCGGCCCGCTGCGACAGCGACAGGTCGATGCGCTCCAGGGTGACCGAGCCGTCGCGGGGCAGGTCGAGCCGCTTGAACTCGTCGAGGATCTCGTTGACGGCCTCGCGCGCCACGTCGGCGGTCACCAGGTCGCCCTGGGGCGACCGGGCGGCGCCGGGCACCACGACGACGTTGGCGGCGCCGGGCGCGTCGGCGAGCACCTGACAGACGGCGTCCGTGCGGTCCGCCGGGACGATCGCTCTGAGATGCAGCACGCCCTCATGGTGCCGTATCCGGCCGCCGGGTGATCGGCGCACCGGCTTCGCCCTGCCGGGGAACGGGCTCGGCGAGGACCTCCCGCGCCCGCTCCACCAGTTCGGGATCGCCGCGAAAGGGGTGGGCGGCGGTCGGGAGGTTCTGCATGAGCAGCTCGAAGGCGGCGGCCTTGCGCGCGATACGCCGCCGCTCGTGATCTGGGTCGTCGCTCACGGCCGCGCGTCGCCCTTCCGCCGGTGCGCCGCGAGCTGCCAAGCGTCCCCGGCTCCCATCACGGCCTGGAGCCTGGCGCGGAGCTGCTCAGGAGTGTCGGCTTCCACGTCGGCGATACGGCTGGCCTGGTCGCGCGGAAGCGGCCCACGCGTGGCCCACCAGCGGCCCCGGTCGGTGTGGATGATCGACCACCCGGGGAACTCCGCACGGAGCTCCGCCTTGACGGCCTCTGGCTTGCAGTCGAAGGTCTCGCACATGACGCACAGCCTCACGCACGTCACCCACCGCAGTGTCCCAAGGTGGAACATTCTCATCAGCGCTGGTCAGCCGGACATCAGGACGTGCAGTCGCCGGAGCGGTTCGGGGAGGGTCCGCCGTACGTCGACTAGGTGCGTGACGAGGGCGCGGGCCGACGGGTGGTAGCAGGTCATCTGCGGGGCGGTGTCCTGGGCCGACACCAGTCGCGCGAGCGCCCGGTCGTGGTCGCCGGTCTCGACGTGGGCACGGGCCATGTCGATCTCGTGGTGGGCGCGGCGTTCGGGGACCAGGCCGGCCAGCGACCGCGCGCCGAGCCCGGCGTCCCGGCGCAGGGCCTCGTCCATGTCGCCCAGCTCGACCGCGACGGCCGCGCCGTGGACGGCGACGTTCGCCGGAACGAATCCCGTCGTCACGCCGTGCACGTCGCCCGGCTCGTCGCTGGCGCGCCGCAGCTCGGCCGCGGCGCCGTGGTGCTCCCACGCCGTCGCGCCGTCACCGGCCCGGGCCGCCACGACGGCCGCGCGCAGGTGCGCGGTTCCGCGGATCTCGGCCGCGTCGGGCCGGGTGTCGTCCACGGCGCCGGCGGCCCGGTCGAGCAGGGCCAGCGCGGGACGCCATTGGGCCAAGGCCGCCAGCAGCAGCGACCGGCGCAACGCCACCAGCAGCGGCAGATGGGGGTCTTCGCTGCGGGCCGCCGACTCCCGCGCGGCGTTCAGGCAGCCGTTCGCCAGGTCGTGATAGCCGAGTTTGCGGCACAGGTCCGCGGCCGTCTCATGCGCGCGGAACAGGTCCGCCCACACCTGCGGGGCGCCGCTGCCGTGAGCGTGCCAGGTGAGCTCCTCCAGCACGGACGGCAGCCTCGTGCCGACCTGCCGGTGCCGGGAGGCGGCCTGCAGCTCCCGCAGCGCCGCCAGCTCGGCGCGCAGCTCGGCGACCGGCCGGGGCGGGCCGTCCGGATCGGGCGGCACCTCCACGAACACCAGCGTCCGCCGGATGTCGGGGATGGCCGCGTGCACCGCGTCGGCCTTGGGCGTCCGCCCCCGGAACGGCTGGCCGTAGATCTCGGCGGGGTCCACGCCGAGCGCGGCGGCGATGGCGGCCACGAACGAAGGGGTCGCCATCTTGAGCCCGGCTTCCACCTGGGCGATGTGGGAACGGGAGTAGCGGGCCTTCTGCGCGAGACCGTGCTGCGTCAGGCCGCGACGCTTGCGCGCCCGCGCCACGCGGACGCCGACACGTTCTGGAGCAGCCTCGTCCGGCATGGGACCCTGCCTCTCCTGGGAGCCTTGCTTCCAGGCTACGAGGCGAAGCCCGATCGTGTCCGATATCCACAGGCTGTGGACGCCCTCGAACGGCGGGCATTGCGGTTGAACCCCCCAGAATGGGCATAGAAGGCCAGGACAGGGAGGGTGCGCTCATGCCGAAGGTCGGACGGATGACGGCGGTGGCCGCGATCGGCGTCATCGCGCTGGCCGGTTGCGAGGCGAAGGACGTCGGGGGAAGCGGCAACGCGGCTCCGGCCGCGCAGGGCACCAAGCCCGCCGACCGCAGCGTGGCCGCCGCCCGCAAGGACCTGTCCGGCCTCAAGATCGCGGGCGAGGGCGGAGGCTCCGGCTACAGCCGCTCGGAGTTCGGCACCCGCTGGAAGGACGTCGACCGCAACGGCTGCGACCAGCGCAACGACGTGCTGGCCCGGGACCTCAAGGAGACCCGCAAGCAGGGCCGGTGCATCGTGCTGGCGGGCAGCCTGGACGACCCCTACAGCGGCAAGAAGATCGACTTCACCAAGTCCAAGGCCGCCGAGGTGCAGATCGACCACGTCTACCCGCTCGCCCTGGCCTGGCGGATGGGGGCCTCGCGCTGGACCGAGGACCGGCGCGAGCAGTTCGCCAACGACCACGACAACCTGCTCGCGGTCTGGGGCGTGCCGAACCGCCAGAAGAGCGACAAGGGCCCCGGCGAGTGGAAGCCGCAGAAGGCGTTCCAGTGCGCCTACGCCGTGAAGTACGTGGCGGTGGCCCACGAGTACGGGCTGCCGGTGACCCGCCCCGACCACGACGCCTTGCAGGACTTCCTGGTCCGCTGCTGACGGCGGACCCGCGCTGCATAGGGTGAGCCCATGAGCAGCGAGCAGACCGTGCCTTCACCGGACGGGCAGGACGAACAGGACGAGCGGCCCGTCGAGCGGGTCCACATCAAGCGCGGCATGGGCGCCCGCGCGACCGGCGCGGAGGTCACCGGGGCCTCGGCCACCGGCATGACCCTCCGCGCCGCCAACGCGTTCGGCTCCCTGGCCCTGGGGTCCATGGCGCTCGGCGCCATCGCCGTCGGCGCGTTCGCGATCGGCAAGCTGGTCGTCAAGCGCGCCGTGGTGGAGCACCTGGAGGCCGGCACCGTCGAGATCAGGCACCTCAAGGTCGGGAAGCTGGAGATCAGCGAGGGCTAGACGCCCCGGACCACCTCGGCCAGGCGCTCGGCGACCCGCTGCGCCTGGTCCTGGGCGGCCGCCTCGACCATCACCCGGACCATCGGCTCGGTGCCGCTCGGCCGGATCAGCACGCGGCCGGTCTCGCCGAGCTCGGCCTCGGCCGCCTCGACGGCGGCGGCGAGCTCCGGCGAGGCGGTCGCCCGCGCCTTGTCCACGCCCTTGACGTTGATCAGCACCTGCGGGAGCCGGGTCATGGCCTTGGCCAGCTCGTCCAGCGGGCGGCCGCGGCGCGCCATCGCGGCCAGCAGGTGCAGGCCGGTCAGCACGCCGTCGCCGGTGGTGGCGTGGTCCAGCATGATCACGTGGCCGGACTGCTCGCCGCCGAAGTTGAAGCCGCCGCCCTTCATGGCCTCCAGCACGTACCGGTCGCCGACGGCGGTCTCCACCACCGTCAGCCCGGCGTCCCGCATGGCGATCTTGAAGCCGAGGTTGGACATCACGGTCGCCACCACGGTGTCGGCCGACAGCCGCCCCGACTCGCGCAGCTCCAGCGCCAGGATGGCCATGATCTGGTCGCCGTCCACCTCCTCGCCGGAGGCGGTGACCGCCAGGCAGCGGTCGGCGTCGCCGTCGTTGGCGATGCCCGCGTCGGCGCCGTGCTCGCGGACGGCCTCCTTCAGCGCGTCCAGGTGGGTGGAGCCGACCCCGGCGTTGATGTTGAGCCCGTCCGGCGCGCACCCGATCGTGATGACCTCGGCCCCGGCCCGGCGCAGCGCCTCGGGCGCGACGTCGGCGGAGGCGCCGTGCGCGCAGTCCACGACCACGCGCAATCCGTCCAGCGACACCGGGAGCGTGGACAGCAGGTGCGCCACGTACTGCTCCACGGCGCCGTGCGCGTCCCGGACCCGGCCGACGCCGTTGCCGGTCGGCGCCTCCCACGGCGTGCCGAGCGTCGCCTCGATGCGGTCCTCGATGTCGTCGGGCAGCTTGTACCCGCTCCGGTCGAAGAACTTGATCCCGTTGTCGGGCGCCGGGTTGTGCGAGGCCGACAGCATGACGCCGAGGTCGGCGTCCAGCGTGTGGGTCAGGTAGGCGACCGCCGGGGTGGGCAGCACCCCCAGCGTGAGGACGTCCACGCCCGCGCTCGCCAGGCCCGCCACCACTGCGGCCTCCAGGAACTCGCCCGACGCCCTCGGGTCGCGCCCCACCACCGCGACCGGCCGCTGCCCCTTGAAGGCCCCGGCCTCGCCGAGCACCCTCGCCGCGGCGACCGACAGGTCCATCGCCAGCGCGGCGGTCAGATCACGGTTGGCGAGCCCGCGTACGCCATCGGTCCCGAACAGACGACCCACAGTTCAACACTCCCGAGGAAAACGAAAGACCGCGCGGACGCCACCGGAGCCTCGCTGCCCCCGTGACGCTCCGCGCGGTCAAATCTAGTGCGCAAAAGCCTTGAAAACGCGGACGAGCCGCCGCACCCGTATGCCGCCGACCATGTGGGGTCGGCCGCAGGAACGCTGTGGGGTGCGACGGCTCGTACCGGTGAATTAACGCTTGCTGTACTGCGGCGCCTTGCGGGCCTTCTTGAGACCGGCCTTCTTGCGCTCGGGCACGCGCGCGTCGCGGGTCAGGAAGCCCGCCTTCTTCAGCGCGGGGCGGTGCTCGATGTTGGCGAACTGCAGCGCCCGGGAGATGCCGAGGCGCAGCGCGCCGGCCTGGCCGGTGGTGCCGCCGCCGCTGACGCGGACCATGACGTCGAACTGGTTCTCCAGACCCAGCAGCACGAACGGCTCGTTCACGATCTGCTGGTGGACCTTGTTCGGGAAGTACTGGTCCAGGGTGCGGCCGTTGATGGTCCACTGGCCGGAGCCGGGGACGATCCGGACCCGCGCGATGGCCTGCTTGCGGCGGCCGGTGCCGGCGGCCGGGCCGGTCGCGACCGGCTGGCCGAGCAGGCCCTCGCCGGCGGTCTCGGGGGTCTCGGTGGAGTACTCGGACGGGGCGTCCTCGTACGAGTCGAACTCGGCGCCCTCGGGCGTCTCGATACCGGTGGACTCGGTCACGCTTCTCCTATGAGGTCTTCTAGCCAGGGAGGCGGACCCGCTGTGCGGGCACCCCGGCGGCCACTGTTCAGAATCGGCGCGCGAACGTTCGCGCGCCGCGCTCGCCCCTGCGGCTCCGCGCGGGAGCCGGGCCGGTGCGCTGCTACTTCTTGATCTGGCTGATCTGGGTGATCTCGAACGGGACCGGCTTCTGCGCCTGGTGCGGGTGCTCCGGACCGGCGTAGACCTTGACCTTGCCGAACATCTGGCGGCCGAGGGAGTTCTTGGGCAGCATGCCCTTGATCGCCTTCTCGACGGCGCGCTCGGGGTTCTTGGCCATCAGGTCGCCGTAGGCCACCGAGCGGAGGCCGCCCGGGTAGCCGCTGTGCCGGTAGGCGCGCTTCTGCTCCAGCTTGTTGCCGGACAGCGCCACCTTGTCGGCGTTGATGATCACGACGAAGTCGCCGGTGTCGAGGTGCGGCGCGTAGATCGCCTTGTGCTTACCCCGAAGCAGCTGTGCGACCTGAGAGGCGAGCCGGCCCAGCACGACATCGGTCGCGTCGATGACGTACCACTGACGCTGTACGTCAGCGGGCTTAGGGGTGTACGTGCGCACGGTGGTTGGCCTTCGTTTCTTGTCGACTCAGCGGATTCCTGTACACGCCGATCAGAGACTGGTCCGACCTGGCGCTCCGGGAGGCCGGGCTCCCGACCCCATGACAGCTGGTCGGAACACGCCGGCGAATGGTCTGCGATCGCGGCCGACCCATGGGACGGGCGTTATCGCATACAACAAACCCGCAGAATACCCAGTCCGGGGGGTGGGGGTCAAAGTGAAGCGTTGACGGGCGTTCCCGGCCGCCCCGGAGCGGCCGCCGCGCGGCCCCCGGGCCGATCACCCCGCCCGTCCCCGCGGCCCCAGGGATCGCCGGACTTTCTTGTGCATATAGGGATAAGGTGCGGCCCGACCGGATCCCCGCCGGACTCCCCCGCCGGCCCTCCCCCCGGAGGTCTCGTTGGCAACTCCCCGCCGCCGACCCGAGCCCCGCAAGCCCGCCCCCCTGAGGTCCAGCCCGCATCCGGAGGCTCCGAGCCCCGGCCGGGCGCCGCGTCCAGGCCCGCAGAGGCCGGACGGCCAGGGCCCCGCCCGCTCCGGACCGCCGCGTCCGGACGCCCCGGCCCCCGCCCGACCGGCCCGGCCCAATCCGCCGCGCCCGGACCGCCCCGGACCCGTCCAGCCGCCCCGCTCCGGCCCGCCGCGCGCGGACCGCGCCCGCCCCGGGCAGCCCCGTCCCAGCCGCCCCCGCCCCACGGCCGCCCGTCCCCCGCGCCGCGCCAAGACCCTGATCACCGCGCTGGCCGCCGTCACCGGGGCGAGCCTCGCCATCGGCACCGGCTTCGCGCTCGACCGGGTCGTCCTGCCCGAGCTGCGCTCCGAGCCGGCCTCCGCGCACGGCGCGGCCCCCCGGCCCGACTCCGCCTCCTCCTCGCCCCTGCCCGAGGACAGGGCGCAGCCGGACGGCGCCCCCAGCGCCCGCCCCAGCAACGTCCCGGCGCCGGGCGGCGGCCTCGGCAGCGCGCCCCTGCCGCTCAAGCCGCTGCGCGGCGCCCTGCCCACCGCGTCGGCCTCCCCCAAGCCCACCACCTCCACCACGCCCCGGCCCGGCGGCGGCAACGGAGGCGGTGGCGGCGACACCGACGGCGGCGGCAACGGAGGCGGCGCCCCCGCGCCCGGCGCCAGCGGCCCCGAAGGCGCTGTGGTCACGCTCACCAACAAGGAGCGCGCCAAGGCCGGGTGTGGCGCACTGCGCACCGACTCCCACCTGACCACCGCCGCGCGGCGCCACTCCGCCGACATGGCCAAGCACAACTACCTGGACCACACCTCCCGCAACGGCGACAGCCCCTGGAAGCGCATGGAGGACGCCGGATACACCGGCGGCGGCGGCGCGGAGAACATCGCCAGGGGCTACCCGACCGCCGAGGCCGTCGTCGCGGGCTGGATGAAGAGCCCGGGGCACCGCGCCAACATCCTCAACTGCAAGCTCCGGGCCATCGGCGTGGGCATGGCCGCCGGCTCCGGCGGGCCCTGGTGGACGCAGAACTTCGGCTGGAAGTGACGGCCGGGCGCCGGGCAAGGCGAGCTTCGGGAAAGCCCGGCGCCCGGTTCGCCCCCATGTCATGGTGGGTGTTCCGAAGGTCCAGAGCCCCGAAAGAGGAACGGTAAGGTCCAAGCCATGGGTTATCCGGGCGATCAAGGCAAATCCGGCGGCTGGCCTCCCGAGCAGCCGCCGCACGAGCCGTACGGACCCGGCGCGGGACGTCCGGAGCCGGCGCCGTTCGGCGCGGGCAAGGACGAGGCGCCCTTCGTTCCGCGCGCAGGGGCGGGCGGTTCGGCCGCCCCCTGGGCGGACGACGCGACCGAGACCACCGACCGGACGCGTCCGGTCGGCGACGGCGGCGGCTCCTTCGGGCAGCAGGACCGGTTCGGGCGGCAGGACCCCTTCGGGCAGCAGGACCGCTTCGGCGGGCAGGAGCAGCTCGGGCAGGAGCCGTTCGGCGGCCACGGTGGCGACTACGGCGGCGACCGCTTCGACGACGGCGGATACGGCTCCGGCCCCACCCCGCCGAGCGGCGGCGGCAAGCGCCGCAACCTGCCGCTGATCATCGGCGGCTCGCTGGTGGCGGGCGTGCTGCTGATCGGCGGCGGCGTCGGGGCCTCGGCGATGCTCAAGGACGACCCCAAGCCCGCCGCCAAGCCCGGCGGCCCGCCCGCCGCCGGCAAGCCGAACCCGGCGGCCAAGCCCAGCGCCCCGCCGTCGCCCACGCTCGTGCCGGTCAAGCTCAAGAGCCGCCAGACCGACCCGAAGCCGCTGTCGCTGGGCGAGGTGTTCGGCAAGTCCTCCTTCAAGGCGGGCAAGCAGAAGTACGTGCGGGCCGGGGCCAAGGCCACCAAGGGCTGCACCGGCACCGTCACCGGCGCCACGCTGACCAGCGCGGTCAAGAAGGGCGGCTGCAGCCAGGCGCTGCGCGCCTCCTACGCCCGCAGCGACCGCAAGCTGATCGGCACCGTCGGCATCCTGAACCTCAAGACCGAGAACGCCGCCAAGCAGGCCCGCAAGGCCGCCCTGGCCAAGGACTCCTTCCTCCAGCCGCTGCCCGGCGCGGGCTCCACCAAGACCCTCGGCAAGGGCGAGGCCCTCGGCACCGCCGAGGTGCGGGGCCACTACCTGGTGATGACCTGGGTGCAGCGGCCGGACGGCAAGAAGATCCCCGCCTCCGCGCACCCCGCCGTGACGGCGTTCGCCCAGCAGGTCATCCAGGGCAGCAACCTCAGCTTCGCCCTGCACTACCGGGAAACCGAAGGCAAACCCTTCCGAAACTGATCGGTATGAATACCCTGTCTGCCTATGTCTGGACCTAACGAGCCCGGGGAGACCGAGGCGTCGTCCGCTCCGGTCTCTCCGGCGCCGCCCAGTTTCGGCGACCCCGGCTCCGCCGCTCCGGCCGCCGACACGCTGCGCCTCCCGCCCTTCGGCCTCCAGAAGCCGTGGTGGGCCGCCGAGGACGACGCCGAAGGCGCCGGCGAGGACGCCGACGGCAAGCCGTCCCGTCCCGGCGACGCCCAGTCCTCGGGCACCGGCCCCGTCCCGCTGCCCGCAGGCGACGCCGAACTGCCGGGCGCGCTGGTGGCCGGGCGCGGCGCCCCGTCCGTGGACACCCGCGGCGCGGTCCCGCGCAGGCCGGTCCCGGCCGCCGACGAGTCCAGCGCCACCGCGTTCGCCGACACCGACCCCGACGGCATCCCGGTCATGCCCGCCGAGGACCGGCCCGCCAAGGCCCCCGAGGCCGCGCCCGCAGGCGCGCGGTCCCCCGTCCTGGTCCCGGACGCGATCCTGCCGCCCGGCGTCACCCCGCCCGCCGACAGCACCGTGTCGATCCCGGAGGCGCGGCCCGTCCCGCCGCGCAACGAGTCCGGGCAGCGGCCCACGGTGATCACGCCCGTCTCCCACGCCGAGGGCGGCCTCTCCATCGACGCCGACCGGCCCGCGGCGCCCCCGCCTCCCGCGCCCCCGGCCGACCGCGGCCCCGGGCCCGGCGAGCAGACCGCCCCCCAGCCCGCCGTCCAGGCCGCCTCCGACGACACCGGCCCCGGCGGCATCTTCGGCTCCGGCCCGCTGCGCGAGGAGCCCTCCGCCAAGCGCGACCGCCGACCGCTGCTGATCGGCGGCGGCGCGGCCGTCGCACTGATCGTCGCGGCCTCCGTCTTCGCGGTCGCCGGGTCCGGTGGCGGCGGGGACAAGCTTGCCAAGCCCACCCGCAAGGCCCCTTCCTCGGCCCCGGCGGCCAAGCCCGCCGCGCCGCCGCCCCCGCCCGCCCCCGTGGACATCACCAGCGAGAAGACCGACACGAGGCCGCTGGCGCTCACCGAGGCGTTCCCGCAGGAGAAGGTCACCGTCGGCGGCCGCCCGTACGTGCGGGACCGCTCCTCGGTCAACCACCGCTGCTCGCTCGCCGCGCGCGGCGAGATGGCGCAGACGCTGACCCGCGAGGGCTGCCGCAGCGTCGTCCGCGTCACCTACCTGGACGGTGAGAAGTCCCTGGCCGTCACCACCGGCATCGCGGTGATGCCGAACCGGCCCGTCGCCCTGCGGGTCAGCAAGGTCGGCGACCCCGCCGCCTACGAGTGGTTCCGCGGCATGGCGGGCAAGAACTCCCAGCAGATCGACCAGGCGGGCGGGTACGCGCTGAGCACCGTGCGCGGCCGCTACATCATCTACGCCTACGCCCAGTACGCCAACGGCAAGAAGGCCCGTACGGGCGACACCACGCTGCGGGACGCCGCCCGGCAGTTCCTGGACCAGAGCGTGCGCCCGATCGAGGCCCGCGCCGGCCGCTGAACGGCGAACGCCCCGCCGCGGCCTGCGCGGCGGGGCGTTCCACGTCCCGTCAGGAGTCCTCGGACTCCCCTTCCCCGGCCGACGCCGCCACGGCGTTCAGCGTCCGCACCCGCCGCGTCTCCTGCGCCCGCTGCGCCAGCCCTTCGGCGTCGGGGTAGCTGATCTCCTCCAGCGTCAGCCCGTGCGCCGGGGCCACGTTCACCGCCGAGTCCCGCATACGGGTCGCCAGCACCTCGGCGGGCCAGGTCACGTCGCGCCGCCCGTCGCCCACCACCAGCAGCGCGCCGACCAGCGCCCGCACCATCGAGTGGCAGAACGCGTCGGCCTGCACGGTGGCCGCGGCGACCCGCTCGGCCTCGCGCGCCCACGAGAAGCGCAGCAGCTCCCGGATCGTGGTCGCGCCCTCGCGCTTGCGGCAGTAGGCGGCGAAGTCGTGCTCGCCGACCATCAGCCGGGCCGCCTCGTTCATCCGGTCCAGGTTGAGCGGCCGCGGGTGCCACAGCACGTCGTGGCGGCGCAGCGGGTCCACCCCGACCGGGTCGTCGCACACCCGGTACACGTACCGGCGCGACAGGGCCGAGAAGCGGGCGTCGAAGCCCTCGGGCGCCACCGACACCCGCCACACCCGCACGTCCGGCGGCAGCAGCCCGGCGAGGCGGCGCGGCATCGTGCCGTTGACCGCCGAGTACGCCGCCACGGGCAGCACCACGTGCGCGACCTGGCCGCGCGCGTGCACGCCCGCGTCGGTGCGGCCGGCGACGGTCAGCATGGGCGGCGGGTCCAGCCGCAGCAGCTTGGCCAGGGCGTCCTCGATGACGCCCTGGACGGTGCGCTGGTTGGGCTGCCTGGCCCAGCCGGCGAAATCGGTCCCGTCGTAGCCGATGTCGAGGCGGAGGCGAACCAGTGCGGTCATGAGGGCGGGGTGTCCTTGTCCAACGTGCGGTGCGGAATCGGAGATCAAGTCTCGCAAAGATGAGGCCCGCCGTCCCGTAACGGGAACGGCGGGCCTCAGCGCAATCTCGGGCCGCAGGGCCCGGGTGTGGCGCTATGCCTTACTTGGCGTCCTCGGCCTTGGCCTCGTCCGCGGCCTCGGGGGCCTCGGTCTCGGCGGCCTCGTCCTTGACGGCCTCGTCCTTGGCGGGCTCCTCGGCCTTCGCCGGCTCGGCCTTCGCGGCCGGCTTGGCGGTGGCGGCGGCCAGCTGCTCCTGCACCAGCTCGATCACGGCCATGGGGGCGTTGTCGCCCTTGCGCGGCCCGAGCTTGGTGATGCGGGTGTAGCCGCCGGGACGGTTCTCGAACCGCGGCGCGATCTCGGTGAAGAGCTCGTGGATGACGCTCTTGTCCCGGATCACCTGGGCCACCTGGCGACGGTTGTGCAGGTCGCCCTTCTTGGCCTTGGTGATCAGCTTCTCCGCCAGCGGGCGGACCCGCCGGGCCTTGGCCTCGGTGGTGGTGATGCGGCCGTGCTCGAACAGCGCCGTGGCCAGGTTGGCCAGGATGAGGCGCTGGTGCGCGGCGCTGCCGCCGAGGCGGGCGCCCTTGGTGGGCTGAGGCATGGTCGTTCCTTCCTGCGCCGGCCGTATCAGGTACCGACGTCAGCTTCAAGTCCCGGGCCGGAAGGCCCGACCCGGGACGGGGTCGATCAGTGCGGGCGCGGGGACCGGGGCCCCCGCGCCCCGCCGGGATCAGTACTGCTCGGTCTCGGCGTAGCTGGTGTCGTCGTCGCCGTAGTTGTCGGCCGCCGCGCTCGGGTCGAACCCGGGCGGGGAGTCCTTCAGCGACAGCCCCATGTCGTTGAGCTTCTGCTTGACTTCCTCGATCGACTTGGCGCCGAAGTTGCGGATGTCCAGCAGGTCCTGCTCGCTGCGGGCCACGAGCTCGCCCACCGAGTGGATGCCCTCGCGCTTGAGGCAGTTGTAGGAGCGGACCGTGAGGTTCAGCTCCTCGATCGGCAGCGCCAGGTCGGCCGCGAGCGCGGCGTCGGTCGGCGACGGGCCCATGTCGATGCCCTCGGCCTCGACGTTGAGCTCGCGGGCCAGGCCGAACAGCTCGACCAGCGTCTTGCCCGCCGAGGCCACCGCGTCGCGCGGCAGCATGGCGTGCTTGGTCTCCACGTCCAGGATCAGGCGGTCGAAGTCGGTGCGCTGCTCGACTCGGGTCGCCTCGACCTTGTAGGTGACCTTCAGCACCGGCGAGTAGATGGAGTCGATCGGGATGCGGCCGATCTCCTGGCCGGGCTGCTTGTTCTGGGCGGCCGAGACGTAGCCGCGGCCGCGCTCGACCGTCAGCTCCATCTCCAGCTTGGCCTTGTTGTTCAGGGTGGCGATGTGCAGGTCCGGGTTGTGGACCTCCACGCCCGCCGGCGGCGCGATGTCGGCGGCGGTGACCTCGCCGGGGCCCTGCTTGCGCAGGTACATCACGACCGGCTCGTCGTGCTCGGAGGAGACGACCAGCTCCTTGAGGTTCAGGATGATGTCGGTGACATCCTCCTTGACCCCCGGGACGGTCGAGAACTCGTGGAGCACGCCCTCGATGCGGATGCTGGTGACCGCGGCACCCGGGATCGAGGAGAGCAGGGTACGACGCAGCGAGTTGCCGATCGTGTAGCCGAAGCCCGGCTCCAGCGGTTCGATGGTGAACCGGGACCGGTACTCGTCCACCTGCTCTTCGGTGAGAGTGGGACGCTGTGCGATGAGCATGGGTGTTCCTTCTTCCCGCGGCGACCGCTATTTGACGCCGCGAATGGAGTTCTTCCCAGTATCGCCGGAGCGGACGCGCAGCCGCTGCGCGCCCGCCCCGGCGACAGGAGGGTTCCGGAGAACCCGGTGAGGACTACTTGGAGTAGACCTCGACGATCAGCTGCTCCTGGACGGGAGCGTCGATCTGCTGCCGGACCGGCAGGGAGTGCACCAGGATCCGCATCTTCTCGGAGTCCACGCCCAGCCACGCCGGGACCTGGCGCTCGCCGGCCTCGGCCTTGGCGACCGCGAACGGCGTCATCTCCAGCGACTTGGCCTTGACGTCCACGATGTCGGCCTCACGGACCAGGTACGACGGGATGTCGACCTTCTTGCCGTTGACGCGGATGTGGCCGTGGCGGATCAGCTGGCGGGCCATGTCGCGGGACTTGGCGAAGCCCGCGCGGTAGACCACGTTGTCCAGGCGGCGCTCCAGCAGGACGAGCAGGTTCTCACCCGTCTTGCCGCCCTGGCGGTTGGCCTCCACGTAGTAGTTGGAGAACTGCTTCTCCAGCACGCCGTAGATGCGCTTGGCCTTCTGCTTCTCGCGGAGCTGGAGCAGGTACTCGGTCTCCTTCGGCCGACCGCGGCCGTGCTCACCCGGCGGGTAAGGACGGATCTCGATCGGGCACTTGGGGCCCTCGCACTTGCTGCCCTTGAGGAACAGCTTCATCTTCTCCCGACGGCAGAGCTTGCAGTCGGCACCGGTGTAACGAGCCATTTTTCCTTATCCCCCTGGCCTCAGACGCGCCGGCGCTTGGGCGGGCGGCAGCCGTTGTGCGGGACGGGCGTGACGTCCTGGATCGAGCCCACCTCAAGACCGGTCGCCTGCAGCGAGCGGATGGCGGTCTCGCGGCCCGAGCCCGGGCCCTTCACGAAGACGTCGACCTTGCGCATGCCGTGCTCCATCGCGCGCCGGGCGGCCGACTCGGCGGCCTGCTGCGCGGCGAACGGGGTGGACTTGCGCGAGCCCTTGAAGCCCACGTGGCCCGAGGAGGCCCAGGAGATCACGTTGCCGTTGGGGTCGGTGATCGAGACGATGGTGTTGTTGAACGTGCTCTTGATGTGGGCGTGCCCGTGAGCGACGTTCTTCTTTTCCTTGCGGCGCACCTTCTTGGCGCCGACACGGCTCTTAGGAGGCATCTGCTCTCTCTACTCTGAGGTCGTCGATCCGTTCGGACCGAGGTCCGGGCGGACTACTTCTTGCCGGCCTTCTTCTTGCCGGCCACGGTCTTCTTCTTGCCCTTGCGGGTGCGCGCGTTGGTCTGCGTGCGCTGACCGTGGACCGGCAGGCCACGACGGTGCCGGATGCCCTGGTAGCAGCCGATCTCGATCTTGCGGCGGATGTCGGCCTGGATCTCGCGGCGGAGGTCGCCCTCGATCTTGTAGTTGGCCTCGATCCAGTCGCGCAGCTGGACCAGCTCGTCGTCGCCGATCTGGTGCACCCGCAGGTCACCGGAGATGCCGGTGCCCTTCAGGGTCTCCAGCGCCCGGGTACGGCCGATGCCGAAGACGTAGGTGAGAGCGACCTCGAGGCGCTTGTCGCGCGGGAGGTCGACGCCGAGGAGGCGTGCCATCTCTGGCGGTTCCCTTCATTGGGCGGAGGTGTTGGCGCACCGCGTCCGCACACACCCGCGAAGGGTGGCGGCCCCGGCCTCCGTCGTCCGGGGGTGGGCCTTCACACGCGGCCGCCGCACGACTCGATCATGAGTCGTGCGGCTGCCGGGCGAAGGTTGCGATGCGTTGATATGTCACCCGCCGCGAGGCGGGGTCACGCAGGTGGGAACGTCAGCCCTGACGCTGCTTGTGGCGCGGGTCGGAGCAGATGACCATGACCCGGCCGTGCCGGCGGATGACGCGGCACTTGTTGCAGATCTTCTTGACGCTCGGCTTGACCTTCACTGGGTCTCCTAGGGATCAGGGTCACCCCCGCGCCGCCACGCACGGGGAAGGCAACCCCAGTGGGATGATTACTTGTAGCGGTAGACGATCCGACCGCGCGTGAGGTCGTAGGGGCTCAGCTCCACGACGACGCGGTCGTCCGGCAGAATACGGATGTAGTGCATCCGCATCTTGCCGGAGATGTGGGCGAGCACCTTGTGCCCGTTGTCGAGTTCCACCCGGAACATCGCGTTCGGGAGCGACTCGATGACGGTGCCCTCGATCTCGATGGCGCCTTCCTTTTTGGGCATGTCCTCCGCGCTTCACTGATCGGCTCATTGGACTCGGCCCGTGAAACGCCCGGAGATGACCACCGAGGGAAGCCGGCCGCAACCCCATGGGACGCCGAGGGCGTTCCACCGGGGATGAAGGCGGCCGAAAACGGACCGACAAAGGAGTGTACGTCACCGGCGGGCCGAATGCGAAATCATCGCACGGTCCACCACCGGAGACTGCTCCCGACACCAGCATACCGCGCCCGCCCGTTGTACCTTTCCAAGAGAGAAGCACGTCCAAGGAGGATCGGATGCCGAGCTATGACTTCGCGCTGATCCTCAGCCGTCCCCTCTACGAGGAGGAGCTCGACCCGCTGTTCGACCGGACCCAGGGCCGGGTCACGGTCTCGATCATCAGCGAGCCCCAGCACGCCGACCGCCCCGGCAACGCCTCCTGCACCTGGGAGGGCCCCACCCTGGCCGCCGCCATCATGGAGGTGGTCGAGCACGTCGAGGCCGCCACCTCGGAGGTGCACGTGCTGCAGGTCGAGGCGGACCCCCTGCTGACCATCCGCGACATCGCCGAGCGGGTGGGCCGCTCCGTGGACTCCGTACGGCTGTCGATCACCGGCGCCCGCGGCCAGGGCGGCTTCCCCGCCGCCGAACTGTCGACCGGAGGCCACCGCCTGTGGCGCTGGTCGAAGGTGGCCGCCTGGTACAACTACGAGGACCCCGGCCTGGTGGAGGCGAAGCCGACCGCCCAGGCGATCAACGGCTGGCTGGCCCTGAGGGACGTGGTCCCGGACGTGGCCCCGAAGGCGGAGGACATCACCTCGGCCCTGTCCCTGGTGATCCCCCATGTAGCGTGACCGCCCCCAGGGGGCGAAGCCCAAGCTCGCCGGGGGTGCAGGGGGCGGAGCCCCTTGCCGGGGGTGCGGGGGCGGAGCCCCTGCCCTAAAGCAAACTCGGCGGCGCAGCCGTCCGTTGCGGGGTGTGGGGCGGAGCCCTGCCGGGGGATGTAGGGGGCTGGCCCCCTGCCCGGGTCTCGCCCGCCCGGAGCGAGCGCCAGCGAGCGCAGGGCGGGTGAGCCCCGGCCATGTGGGGTTTGGGGGCCGGCCCCCAAAGAAAACACAGCCGCTTTCGCCGAGGAAGAGGCACCGACTCAACCCGCACGGGGTTGTCCACATGCCCAGCAACCCCAACCACGCGCGGGGTTGCGGTGAGAACCCGCACCAAGCCCAACCCGCAAAGTTCGCCCTGCGCAAGCAGAGGTTAGGACTGCGCCTGCCTTCGGGCCCCCCCGGGGGGGCGGGGGGGGCGGGGGGGGCGGCGGGGGGGGGGGGGCGGGGGGGGGCCCCCGCGGCGCGGGGGGGGGGCGCCCCCCCCCGCCCCCCCCCCCGCGGGGGCGCCCCCCCCCCGGGGGGGGCCCCCAAGGCAGGCGGTAAAGAGGGGGCTCACGCGGTGAGGGCCCGCACGGGCCTACGCGGAACCCGCACGAGCCTGCACGGGGGGCTTTGCGGAGCCCGCACGAGCCTGCGCGGGAGCTATGTGGGGCCCGCGCGGGCCTACGCGGGGCCTACGCGGGGCCTACGCGGGGCCTACGCGGGGCCCGTGCGAGCCTGCGCAGGAGCTAGGCGGGGCCACATGAGCCTGCGCGGGAGCTATGCGGAGCCGCACGAGCCTGCACGGGAGCTACACGGGACCCGCACGAGCCTGCACGGGACCTACGCGGGACCCGCACGAGCCTGCACGGGAGCTACACGGGACCCGCACGAGCCTGCACGGGGCCTACACGGGGCCGCATGAGCCTGCACGGGAGCTACACGGAGCCCACACAAGCCTGCGCGCGAGCAACGCGGAAGACCGCCACCGTCTCGTCCGCGCGCACCACCCCCACGATCGCGCCCGGCCTCAACTCACACACTCGCACGAACACCGCAGGGCCCGTAAACGTGCCCAGAAGGCCCGCCAAGACCACCGCGCCGGGTTCCCCTGGCGCGGGGCCAGCCTCGCGCCAACCGGCCGTCCTGGGCGCGCTCAGGGGCGGCGCGGCAACACTTTCGCCCTCGCCTCGCCCCACTCGCGTCAGAGGCGCGCTCACCCCGATCGACGGGATCGCCAGAGACGTCGGCTGCGCCCTCCCGAACGCCGACACCGCCAACGGCACAACGCCCACAGGCGACGCCGCCAACGGCGCCAGTCCCTTCCGCTCCGAGGCCGTGAACGGCGGCAGCAGCAGATCCGCTCCGCCGTGCATCGAGCCCACCGAACGGGCCAACCCACACCCCGGCACGACCTGCGACAGCTCCACTCCCGCCACCAGCACACACCTGCCGCCCCGCGGCCGTCTCCTCGGGCATGGGTTCATCGGCGCCTCACCGACCGCCGCTCCCCCGTCTGCTCCGGCTCCGTCGATGCCTCCGGCCCAGTCTCATCCCCACGCCGATGCCCCACGTACAGCCCCACTCCCGCTCCCAACGCCAGCAGCAGACCGACCCCCGCCACCACTCGCGCCGTCACAGTCGGCCCCTGCCGCTCCACCAGCCACCCGTCACCCGTCGCCCCACCCGTCGCCTCACCCGCGACCTGACCCGCGGCCTCACCCGCCACCGCCCCGCATCCACCGTTCGCGCAATCCACGGCAACGGTGTAGACCTTGAGGCGGGCACGCTCTTTGATCTCCGCATCGACGCTGACGGCGACCTGACGGCTCTGCCGGGCGAAGCTTTCCGCCCCGACGCCCCCGACGGTCACCCGCGCCGAGGCCGGACCCGAAGCCGGAACCACAGAAGCCAGCCCCGACGCGTGCGCACCGAACGCCACCAGCAAGGCGGGCGCGGCGACGGCGACGGCGACGGCGGCCAGCCTGTCGAGCATCGGTCCCCCGGCCGGTCCCGGGAACGGACGGAACCGGTGGTCTTCTTGTCCCCGGGGCGGATCGACAGGGCGGTCAACCGGGCGCAAAGATCGTTCCAGTACTCCCGGCGGCGGTGCGGCCGAGGGAGGCGGCGGCCCGGCGTGCCCGGACGGCCGGTCCGTGATGTGCTTGACCTAGGGGGTAGGGATCAATGGCGATCATTGCGCAGCTCAGCGACATCCATCTGGCCGCCGGCCGGGACGGCCAAGTGGACGACGGCTCGGGTCCGGTGCGCGCCCTGCGGGCGGCCGTGTCGAGCCTGCTGTCGCTTCCGGCCCGGCCCGACGCCGTCGTGCTGACCGGCGACCTGGCCGACGGCGGCCTGATCGGCGAGTACGAGCGGCTGCACGCGCTGCTGTCGCCGCTGCCGATGGCGGTCTACCCGATGCCCGGCAACCACGACGACCGCGACGCGCTGCGGGCGGTGTTCAAGGACCACCCGGCGGTGGCCGGTTCCGGCGGCTCGCCGCAGGCCCCCGTCCAGTACGCGGTGGAGGTCGGCGACGCCCGGCTGGTGTGCTGCGACACCACGGTGCTGGGCGAGCCGCACGGCGCCATGGACGACGAGCAGCTCGCCTGGCTCGACCGGACCCTGGCCGACGCGCCGGACACCCCCACGGTCGTCGCCACCCACCACCCGCCCTACCCCATCGGCATCCGCTTCATCGACGACATGCGGTTCCTGGACCCGGCGGGGTTCGCGGCGGTGCTGGAGCGGCACCCGCAGGTCGTGCGGGTGATCAGCGGGCATGTGCACCGGGGCTCGGTGGGGTCGGTGGGCGGACGGGTCAGCACCACCTGCCCCAGCACCTACCGGCAGCTCTTCCTGGACCTGACCCGGCCGGGGCGCGCGGCGGTCACCGGCGAGCCGGCGGGGTTCGCCGTGCATCTGATCACCGGTGAGGGCGTGGCGACCACCCACTTCGTCCCGACCGGCAACTACCGCCCGCTCATGGACGTCGAGTAGCCGCCCACGAGGAAACGCCCAGCCCCGGAACCTCAGCCCGGAACCTCAGCCGCGGAACCCGACCTCGGAACCTGGGAGCCCCGAAACCTCAGCCCCGGTTCCGCAGCACCGTCCCCAGCAGCAGCGCCAGCCCCCAAGGCCCCGCCACCCACAACCACCACGGGTACACCAGCGTCCCGGTCACCGCCAGGATCAGCCAGATCCCCACGTTGATCCCGCTGACGACGCCCCAGGTGGCCCAGGCCGTCCGCAGATCCCGTCCACCCGGCAGAGACAGCGACGACGAGGACGAGGACGACTTCACCGGAGACGACGAGGAGGCGGAAGAGGCCGGCGACTTCTGCGTGGCCGGCACCGGCAGCGTGTAGAGATCCTCTTCCGGAAGATCATGAGTGATCTCCTCAAGCTGCCCCAGCGTCCGCGCCTTGTAGACCGCGTCCAGCCGCTCGTGCAGCTCCTCGACCGTGATCCGCCCCTGCGCGCAGTGCTCCTGGAGGCTGCCGGCCACGCGATCGCGGTCGGCGTCCGATGCCCGGATCTCAGGGTTCGACGCCATACCGGGGGTCCTTTCGGTCAACGGGTCGCTCTGCCGCTCCGGCAGAGCGCTCCACCGCTCTGGCAGATCGCTCTACCGGTCCAACGAATCGGTCCGCGAGTCCGGCAGCAAGATCCGCGAACTCGGTGAACCGATCCGCGAACAGGTCGGCGACGAACAGATCGGCGACGAGCGGGTCAGCGAGCGGTGTCGCCCTCCAGCTTGGCGAACCACTCCCGGCCCTCGTCAAGGGCGGTCAGCACGCGCGGACCGTCCTCGGTCACCGCGAAAGTGTGCTCGAAGTGCGCCGACGACCGCCCGTCGGTGGTGACGACGGTCCAGCCGTCGTCCAGCTCCTCGGTCTCCTTGGTGCCGAGGTTCACCATCGGCTCCACCGCGAAGCACATCCCCACCTCCAGCACCGGGCCGTGGCCGGGCGCGCCGTGGTTGGGGATCAGCGGGTCCATGTGCATCTCGGTCCCGATGCCGTGCCCGCCGTAGCCCTCCACGATCCCGTAGGACCCCTGGGAGCGGATGTAGGTCTCGATCGCGTGCGACATGTCGGTCAGCCGCGCCCCGGCCACGCCGGCCGCCAGGCCGTGCCACAGCGAGGTCTCGGTGACCGCCAGCAGCTTCTCCAGCTCGGGCGAGATCTCCCCCACCGGCACCGTGATCGCCGAGTCGCCGTGCCAGCCCTCCACGATCGCGCCGCAGTCGATGGAGATCACGTCGCCGTCGCGCAGCACCTTGTCGGGGCGCGGGATGCCGTGCACGATCTCCTCGTTGATCGAGGCGCAGATCGTGCCGGTGAAGCCGTGGTAGCCCTTGAACGACGGGATGCCGCCGTGGTCCCGGATGTTCGCCTCAGCGATCTTGTCCAGGTCCAGCGTGCTGATGCCCGGCTCGACGGCCCGGCGCAGCAGCGCCAGGGTCTCGCCGACCAGCAGGCCGGCCCTGCGCATCAGCTCGATCTGCTCGGCCGTCTTCACCTGGATGGCCGGCCTGCGCCGCTTGAACATCTGTCCCCCCTGAATCCGCGGCCCGGGGGCCGCCTCTCCAGCAGGCTCGGATCAGTGAGCGCGGTGCCGGGCGGGCGGCCCCCAGATCACGCGCCCTTCACTTCTCCAGCGGACGTAGGGCCGCCAGAGCGCGCTTGGTGACTTCCTCGACGGGCCCGGTCGCGTCGATGCCCACCAGGATGCCCTCGTCGGCGTAGAACTGCACCAGGGGCGCGGTCTGCTCCTGGTAGACCTCCAGGCGGTGCCGGACGACCTCTTCCTTGTCGTCGTCGCGCTGGAACAGGTGGCCGCCGCAGTCGTCGCAGACGTCGTCCTGCTTGTCGTCGAAGTCCACGTGCCAGATCCGCTCGCACTTGTCGCACGTGCGCCGGCCCGACAGCCGCCGGACGACCTCGTCCTCGTCCACGACGAGTTCGAGGACGATGTCCAGCTTGGTGTCCATCTCGGCGAGCATCTTCTTCAGAGTCTCGGCCTGCGGGACGTTGCGCGGGAACCCGTCGAGCAGGAAGCCGTCGGCGGCGTCGTCCTCGGCGAGCCGGTCCCGCACCATCGCGATGGTGATCTCGTCGGGGACCAGGTCGCCGCGGCTCATGTACTCGTTGGCCTTGTGGCCGAGCTCGGTGCCGCCGTTGACGTTGGCGCGGAAGATGTCACCTGTCGAGATCTTCGGGATCGACAGATGCGAGGCGATGAACTGGGCCTGTGTCCCCTTGCCCGCTCCGGGGGGGCCCACCAGCACGATACGCATCTACCGCAGGAAGCCTTCGTAGTTGCGCTGCTGGAGCTGAGATTCGATCTGCTTCACGGTATCCAGTCCGACGCCGACGATGATGAGGATGCTCGTCCCGCCGAAGGGGAAGTCGTTGGTCGCCTTCAGGAGTGCGAACGCCACCATCGGGATCAGCGCGACGAGCCCCAGGTAAAGAGCACCGGGTGTGGTGATCCGGGTCAGCACGTAGTCGAGGTACTCGGCGGTCGGCCGGCCCGGACGGATGCCTGGGATGAACCCACCATACTTCTTCATGTTGTCGGCGACTTCAGTGGGGTTGAAGGTGATCGCGACGTAGAAGTACGTGAAGAAAATGATGAAGGCGAAGAACACGCCCATGTGCCAGGGGTTGTCCTGCTGCAGATAGGGCTGCGCCTTCTGCAGCCACTTGGTGTTGGGCCACAGCTGGGTGGCCAGCACCGGCAGGTACAGCAGCGACGAGGCGAAGATCACCGGGATGATGCCGGCCTGGTTCACCTTGAGCGGGATGTAGGTCGAGGTGCCGCCGTACATGCGGCGGCCGACCATGCGCTTGGCGTACTGCACCGGGATGCGGCGCTGGGCCTGCTCGACGAAGACCACGCCCGCCATGATGGCCAGGCCCACGATCAGCACCAGGGTGAAGACGAAGGCGCCCTTGGACTTGTAGATCGACCAGAACTGGGCCGGGAAGATCGCCACCACCTGGGTGAAGATCAGGATCGACATGCCGTTGCCGACGCCCCGGTCGGTGATCAGCTCGCCCAGCCACATGATGACCGAGGTACCGGCGGTCATCACCACCACGATCGTGATGATGGTGAACACGTCGGTCTTGTAGAGCACGTCACCGCCGCCGGCCACGCCCTGGAAGAGCTGCCCGGTGCTGGCCATCGCCACGATGCCGGTGGCCTGCAGGATCGCCAGGCCGATCGTCAGGTAACGGGTGTACTGGGTGATCTTCGTGGTGCCGGCCTGGCCCTCCTTCTTCAGGGCTTCCAGACGCGGGATCACCACCGTCAGCAGCTGCAGGATGATGCTCGCGGTGATGTAGGGCATGATGCCCAGCGCGAACACCGACAGCTTCAGCAGCGCGCCGCCGCTGAACAGATCGACCAGGCCGTAAAGGTTGTTGCTGTCCTTGGCCGCCTTGGCCGTCTCCGACAGCACCTTGGTGTTCACGCCCGGGGACGGCAGCAGCGAGCCGATCCGGAACACCACGATGATGAAGAGCGTGAACAGCAGTTTTTTACGCAGGTCAGGCGTACGGAAAGCCCGAGCGAACGCGGTCAGCACCATTCCTCCTGCGCGACTGACGAATTCATGGCAGCCGAGGGGCCGGTTACGGTTCCAAAGACGGCGGAGCGGCCAGGGGCCACCACCGCCGGTGTGACTCTAACAGCAGATGAGGCCGGGGCCGCCCCGCCGTGCGCGCGGACCTTTCGGCCCTCAGCGCAAGGCGAACACGGCCCCGGCTTCATGATGTGGCTTTACAGCTCGTCGGCGGTCCCGCCGGCGGCGGCGATCTTCTCCTTGGCGGAGCCGGAGAAGGCGTGCGCCTTCACCTGCACCGCGACGGAGATCTCGCCGCTGCCGAGGACCTTCACCGGCCGGCCGCGGCGCACCGCGCCCTTGGCCGCCAGGTCCTCAGCGGTGACCTCGCCGCCCTCGGGGTAGAGCGCGGAGAGCTTGTCCAGGTTCACGACCTGGAACTCGACCCGGTTGGGGTTCTTGAAGCCCTTGAGCTTCGGAACCCGGCGGATCAGCGGCATCTGGCCGCCCTCGAACCCCACGGGGACGGTGTTGCGGGCCTTGGTGCCCTTGGTGCCGCGACCGGCGGTCTTGCCCTTGGACGCCTCGCCGCGGCCCTTGCGGGTCTTGGCCTTGTTGGCACCCGGAGCCGGACGCAGGTCGTGCACCTTGAGGGGCGTGCCCTCGTTGGTGTCCGCCATGTCAGTCGACCTCCTCGACGGCGACCAGGTGGGCCACCGTCCGGATCATGCCGCGGACCTGGGGGGTGTCCTCGCGAACGGTGCTCTGACCGATCTTCTTGAGGCCCAGGGTGCGCAGCGTGTCACGCTGGTTCTGCTTCTCGCTGATCACAGACTTGGTCTGCGTGATCTTCACGTTGGCCATCAGCTCGCGACCTCCGCCCGGGGCTCGCTGCCGGCGGCGCGCGCCCGCAGCATGGCGGCCGGGGCGACATCCTCGATCGGCAGGCCGCGCTTGGCCGCGATCTCCTCGGGCCGCTTGAGGGCCTTCAGACCGGCGACGGTCGCGTGCACGATGTTGATCGCGTTGTCGGTGCCCAGCGACTTGCTCAGCACGTCGTGGATGCCGGCGCACTCCAGCACCGCGCGCACCGGGCCACCCGCGATCACACCGGTACCCGGGCTGGCCGGGCGCAGCAGGACGACGCCTGCGGCGGCCTCACCCTGGACGGTGTGCGGGATGGTGCCCTGGATGCGCGGCACCTTGAAGAAGTGCTTCTTGGCCTCTTCGACGCCCTTGGCGATCGCCGCGGGCACCTCCTTGGCCTTGCCGTAGCCGACGCCCACGGTGCCGTTGCCGTCACCGACGATCACCAGGGCGGTGAAGCTGAACCGCCGACCGCCCTTGACGACCTTGGCCACGCGGTTGATCGCGACGACCTTCTCGATGTACGACTGGCCCTTGTCGGCGCCACCACGACGGTCGTCGCGGCGGCCGTCGCGACGGTCGCCACCCTGACCGCCACCACGCCTCTGCGCTGCCATCAGTGGTTCCTCTTCTCGTTGGTCGTGGAGGCCATCAAAGCTCCAGGCCCCCCTCGCGCGCGCCGTCCGCAACAGCGGCGACACGGCCGTGGTACTTGTTGCCGCCACGGTCGAAGACCACAGCGGTGACGCCGGCGGCCTTGGCGCGCTCGGCGACGAGCTCGCCGACCCGGCGGGACTTGGCCGTCTTGTCGCCGTCGGCGGCGCGCAGGTCGGCCTCCATCGTCGACGCGTAGGCCACGGTGTGGCCCGCGAGGTCGTCGATGACCTGGACGAAGACGTGCTTGGTGGAGCGGGTCACGACAAGGCGAGGACGCGCGGCGGAGCCGACGACCTTCTTGCGGACCCGCAGGTGCCGGCGCTTGCGGGACTTGGCCCGCGCCGACGTGGCCTTGCCGGCCAGGGTCTTGGTGCCTGCCATGACTACTTACCAGCCTTTCCGACCTTGCGGCGGATCTGCTCACCCTCGTACCGCACGCCCTTGCCCTTGTACGGGTCGGGCTTGCGCAGCTTACGAATGTTGGCGGCGATCTCGCCGACCTTCTGCTTGTCGATGCCCTCGACGACCAGCTGGGTCGGCTTCTCGACCGTGAAGGAGATGCCCTCCGGGGGCTCGATCACGATCGGGTGGCTGTAGCCGAGCGAGAACTCCAGGTTCTTGCCCTTGGCGACCACGCGGTAACCGACGCCCTGGATGACCAGGGTCTTCTTGTAGCCCTCGGTCACGCCGACGACCATGTTGTTGATCAGCGAGCGCGTCAGGCCGTGCAGCGCGCGGACCGTGTTGAGGTCGTTCGGCCGGGTGACGGTGACCTTGCCGTCCTCCTGCTGGACCTCGATCGGCTCCGCGACGGTGTGCGACAGCGTGCCCTTGGGCCCCTTGACGGTGACCTCACGGCCGTCGATCTTGATCTCGACGCCGCCGGGCACGGTAACGGGGAGACGTCCAATGCGAGACATGTTCCGAGCCCTCCCCTCTACCAGACGTAGGCGAGGACTTCGCCGCCCACGCCGCGCTTGCCGGCCTGCCGGTCGGTCATCAGGCCGGAGGACGTCGAGATGATCGCGACGCCCAGTCCGCCCAGGACCTTCGGCAGGTTGTCCTTCTTCGCGTACACCCGCAGACCCGGCTTCGAGACGCGCTTGATGCCGGCGATGGAGCGCTCACGGGTCGGACCGAACTTCAGCTCGATCACGAGCTTCTTGCCGACCTCGGCGTCCTCCACACTCCAGCCCGAGATGTAGCCCTCCTGCTGGAGGATCTCGGCGATGTGCGCCTTGATCTTCGAGTACGGCATCGCCACGCTGTCGTGGTACGCCGAATTCGCGTTACGCAGACGCGTCAACATGTCTGCGATCGGGTCGGTCATCGTCATGGCCTACTGGCCCTCCCTCGCCACGGTTTCCATCGGGCTGATGAAGCCCGATGGACCTTTGGCGCGGTCATGGGCACCTTCGTCAGGTGCCCGGTGGTTATTACACAGACTGGGGGCCGGCCCCCACCGGCGGCGGACCGCCCGGGGGCCGGGCTCCTACCAGCTCGACTTGGTGATGCCGGGCAGCTCGCCCCGGTGCGCCATCTCGCGGAAGCAGACACGGCACAGGCCGAACTTCCGGTAGACGGAGCGGGGACGCCCGCAGCGCGAGCAACGAGTGTACGCGCGCACGCCGAACTTGGGCTTGCGGGCCGCCTTGGCGATCATCGACTTCTTCGCCATGCTCAGTTCTCCTTGAACGGGAAGCCCAGGAGCTTCAGCAGCGCCCGGCCCTCTTCGTCGGTCTTCGCGCTCGTCACGAGCGTGATGTCCATGCCCCGCTGGCGGTCGACCTTGTCCGGGTCGACCTCGTGGAACATGACCTGCTCGGTCAGACCGAAGGTGTAGTTCCCGTTGCCGTCGAACTGCTTGGGCGACAGGCCGCGGAAGTCGCGGATGCGCGGGAGGGCGGTCGCCAGCAGGCGGTCCAGGAACTCCCACATCCGGTCGCCGCGCAGCGTCACGTGGGCGCCGATCGGCATGCCCTCACGCAGCTTGAACTGGGCGATGGACTTCTTGGCCCGGTTCACGGCCGGCTTCTGACCGGTGATGTTGGTCAGGTCGCGGACCGCGCCCTCGATCAGCTTGGCGTCCTTGGCGGCGTCGCCGACACCCATGTTGACCACGATCTTGGTCAGCCCGGGGATCTGCATCACGTTGGCGTAGCCGAACTGCTCCTGCATCGCCTTCGCGATCTCCTCGCGGTAGCGGAGCTTCAGGCGCGGCGTCGGCACGGGGCGCTCGGTGGCGGTCTCGGTCATCTCAGATCTCCTTGCCGGAACGGCGCGAGATCCGGACCTTGCTGCCGTCCTCGTTCACGCGGTAGCCGACGCGGACCGGCTTGCCGTCCTCGACCAGGGCCACGTTGCTGACATGGAGGGCGGCCTCGACCTTGACCTGGCCGCTCTCCTTGCCGACCCGCTGGGCGTCGGCCTTGATGTTCTTGGTGATCATGTTGACGCCTTCGACGACAACGCGCTCACGCTGGACGTCCACGCGCAGGACCCTGCCCGTGGCGCCCTTGTCCTTGCCGGCGATGACGACGACCTCGTCGCCCTTCTTGATCTTCATCAGAGCACCTCCGGCGCCAGCGAGATGATGCGCATGAACTTCTTCTCGCGCAGTTCCCGGCCCACCGGGCCGAAGATGCGGGTGCCGCGGGGGTCCCCGCCGTCCTTGATCAGGACGGCGGCGTTCTCGTCGAAGCGGATGTAGGAGCCGTCCGGGCGCCGGCGCTCCTTGCGGGTGCGCACGACGACCGCCTTGACGACGTCACCCTTCTTCACGCCCGCGCCGGGAAGGGCGTCCTTCACCGTCGCGACGATGATGTCGCCGACTCCCGCGTAGCGCCGACCCGAGCCGCCGAGAACCCGGATGCAAAGGATCTCCTTCGCACCCGTGTTGTCGGCGACCTTGAGTCGCGACTCCTGCTGGATCACGTCAACTCCTGTTCGTCACACCGGTTCTCCTCGCCGAGGGCGAAGAGCCTGGCGGAACCAGTAATTACTTGGCCTTCTCGAGGATCTCCACCACGCGCCAGCGCTTGCTCGCCGACAGCGGGCGGGTCTCCATGAGACGGACGCGGTCGCCGACGCCACACTCGTTGGCCTCGTCGTGCGCCTTGTACTTGGTCGTGCGGCGGATCACCTTGTGGTACTTCGCGTGCTTGACGCGGTCCTCGACGGACACGACCACGGTCTTGTCCATCTTGTCGGACACCACCAGGCCCTCAAGCACCTTGCGGGTGGTCCGCTGCTCGGTCTGCTCAGCCATTGTCCTTGCCCTCCGCGGCGTCCTCGGCGACCGTGACGATGCCAAGCTCGCGCTCGCGCATCACGGTGTAGATGCGGGCGATCTCGCGCTTCACGGTGCGCAGCCGCCCGTGGCTCTCAAGCTGGCCGGTGGCGGCCTGGAAGCGGAGGTTGAACAGCTCCTCCTTGGCTTCCTTCAGCTTGGTGACCAGGACGTCCTCAGGCTCGGTCCGCAGGTCGTCGGCGGTAAGACCCTTGGCCATCAGGACTCACCAACCTCTCGCTTGACGATCTTGCACTTCATGGGCAGCTTGTGGATCGCGCGGGTGAGCGCCTCCCGAGCGATCTGCTCGTTCGGGTAGGAGATCTCGAACATCACGCGGCCCGGCTTGACGTTGGCCACCCACCACTCGACCGAACCCTTGCCGGAACCCATGCGGGTCTCGGCCGGCTTCTTGGTCAGCGGACGGTCCGGGAAGATGTTGATCCAGACCTTGCCGCCACGCTTGATGTGGCGGGTCATGGCGATACGCGCGGCCTCGATCTGCCGGTTGGTCACGTAGGCGCCCTCGACGGCCTGGATGCCGTACTCACCGAAGGTAACCTTCGTGCCGCCCTTGGCCATTCCCCGGCGCTTCGGGTGGTGCTGCTTGCGGTGCTTGACCTTACGAGGGATCAGCATCGAGTTCAGCTCCCCTCACCAGTCGGAGCAGCCTCAGCGGCCGGCGCCGGCTGCTCGGTGTTCTGCTGCTGCTTGGGCGCGCGCTCGCCGCCGCCCTGGCCGCCGCGGCCGCCACGGCCGCCGCGGGCACCGCCGCCGCCGCCACCGCGACGCTCGCCGCCGCGGCCACCGCCGCCGCGACGCTCGCCGCCACCGGTGGCGCGCTGCTGGGCGGCCTTGGCCTCACGCTCGGCGCGCGTCGCCGCGGCCTCGCCCTTGTAGATCCACACCTTGACGCCGATGCGGCCGAAGGTCGTCCGGGCCTCGTAGAAGCCGTAGTCGATGTCGGCGCGCAGGGTGTGCAGCGGGACCTGGCCCTCGCGGTAGAACTCCGACCGCGACATCTCGGCGCCGCCGAGGCGGCCCGAGCACTGCACCTTGATGCCCTTGGCGCCCGACTTCATCGCGGACTGGATCGCCTTGCGCATGGCGCGGCGGAACGCGACGCGGCTGGACAGCTGCTCGGCCACGCCCTGCGCGACGAGCTGGGCGTCGATCTCGGGGTTCTTGACCTCGAGGATGTTCAGCCGGACCTGCTTGCCGGTCAGCTTCTCCAGGTCGCCCCGGAGGCGCTCGGCCTCGGCGCCACGCCGGCCGATCACGATGCCCGGACGCGCGGTGTGGATGTTGACTTCCACGCGGTCACGGGTGCGCTCGATCTCGACCTTGGAGATGCCCGCCCGGTCCATGCCCTTCTGCAGCATGCGCCGGATCTGGACGTCTTCCTTGACGTAGTCCTTGTAGAGCTTGTCGGCGAACCACACGGACTTGTGGTCGGTGGTGATCCCGAGCCGGAACCCGTGCGGGTTGATCTTCTGACCCACTACCGGGCCCTCCTCGTCTTCTTACCGCCGGCCGCGGCCGAGGCCTCGTCCCGCGACTCCACGACCACGGTGATGTGGCTGGTGCGCTTGTTGATGCGGTAAGCCCGGCCCTGGGCGCGGGGGCGGAACCGCTTGAGGGTCGGGCCCTCGTCCACCCACGCACGGCTCACGACAAGCGTGTCGGAGTCGAGCTTGAAGTTGTGCTCGGCGTTGGCGATGGCACTCGCCAGCACCTTGCCCACCGGCTCACTAGCAGCCTGGGGGGCGAACCGCAGCACCGCCTGAGCCTCCGCGGCAGGCAGGCCGCGGATGAGGTCCACCACGCGGCGGGCCTTCCTGGGCGTGACGCGGATGAACCGCGCCTGGGCCCTGGCTTCCATCGCTGTTCCCTCTCTCCTACGAACTATCTGCCTGCTCAGCCGCGACGGCTGCGGCGGTCTTCCTTGACGTGGCTGCGGAACGTGCGCGTCGGCGCGAACTCGCCGAGCTTGTGCCCCACCATGGCGTCGGTGACGAACACCGGCACGTGCTTGCGGCCGTCGTGCACGGCGATCGTGTGACCGATCATGTCCGGCACGATCATGGAGCGCCGGGACCACGTCTTGATGACGTTCTTGGTGCCCTTCTCGTTCTGGGCGTCCACCTTCTTCTGAAGGTGGTCGTCCACGAAGGGACCCTTCTTAAGGCTACGTGGCATGTCGAGCGACTCCTACCGCTTCTTCTTGCTGCGCCGACGGACGATCAGCCGGTCGCTGGCCTTGTTCGCCTGGCGAGTGCGGCCTTCCTTCTTACCCTTGGGGTTGACCGGGTGGCGACCACCGGAGGTCTTGCCCTCACCACCACCGTGCGGGTGGTCGATCGGGTTCATGGCCACACCGCGGACGGTCGGGCGCTTGCCCTTCCAGCGCATACGGCCGGCCTTGCCCCAGTTGATGTTGGACTGCTCGGCGTTGCCCACCTCGCCGACCGTGGCGCGGCAGCGGACGTCGACCATGCGCATCTCACCGGAGGGCATGCGCAGGGTGGCGTACTTGCCCTCCTTGGCCAGCAGCTGGACGCCGGCGCCGGCCGAACGGGCGATCTTCGCGCCGCCACCGGGCTTGAGCTCGATGGCGTGGATGACCGTACCGGTCGGGATGTTGCGCAGCGGCAGGCAGTTGCCCGGCTTGATGTCCGAGCCCGGCCCGTTCTCGATGCGGTCGCCCTGCTTGAGGCCCTGCGGCGCGAGGATGTAGCGCTTCTCGCCGTCGGCGTAGTGCAGCAGCGCGATGCGCGCGGTGCGGTTCGGGTCGTACTCGATGTGGGCGACCTTGGCCGGCACGCCGTCCTTGTCGTGCCGACGGAAGTCGATCACGCGGTAGGCGCGCTTGTGGCCACCGCCCTGGTGCCGGGTGGTGATGCGGCCGTGGTTGTTACGACCGCCCTTCTTGGGGAGCGGACGCAGCAGCGACTTCTCCGGCTCGCGGCGGGTGACTTCGACGAAGTCGGCCACGCTGGAGCCACGACGACCCGGGGTCGTCGGCTTGTACTTACGGATGCCCATCTTTTTCGTTCATCCTTTTCTGATCTTCGGGCGGGCCGCGCCTCAGGAGGCGGGGCCACCGAAGATGTCGATCCGCTCGCCCTCGGCCAGGCTGACGATGGCGCGCTTGGTGTCCTTGCGCTTGCCGTAGCCGAACCGGGTGCGCTTGCGCTTGCCCTGGCGGTTGAGCGTGTTCACCGTGGTCACCTTGACGCCGAACACGGCCTCGACGGCCTGCTTGATCTGCGTCTTGTTGGCGTCGGTGCGCACCTCGAAGGTGTACTTGTTCTCGTCCAGCAGCCCGTAGCTCTTCTCCGAGACGACGGGCGCGAGGATGATGTCGCGGGGGTCGGCGATCTTGTTCATTCCGAACCCTCCTTACTTCTTCGCCGCGCGCGAGATGAAGTCGTCGTACGCCTTCTGCGTGAAGACGACGTCGTCGTTCACCAGCACGTCGTAGGTGTTGAGCTGGTCGGAGACGATGACGTGCACGGCCGGCTCGTTGCGCAGGCTCTTCCAGGTCAGCTCGTCCTCGCGGTCCAGGACCAGGAGGACGCGCTTGGCCTCGGTGACGCCGCGCAGCGCCGACAGCGCCGCCTTCGTCTTCGGGGTGTCGCCGTCGAGGAGGCTGTCGACCACGTGCACCCGGCCGAACCGCGCGCGGTCCGACAGGGCGCCGCGCAGCGCGGCGGCCTTCATCTTCTTCGGCGTCTTCTGCGAGTAGTCACGCGGCTGCGGGCCGTGGACGATGCCGCCGCCGGCGAACTGCGGAGCGCGGGTCGAACCCTGGCGGGCGCGACCGGTGCCCTTCTGCCGGTACGGCTTCTTGCCACCGCCGCGGACCTCGCCGCGGGTCTTGGTGGCGTGGGTGCCCTGGCGCGCGGCGGCCAGCTGGGCCACCACGACCTGGTGGATCAGCGGGACGCTCGTCTTGGCGTCGAAGATCTCACCGGGCAGGTCGATGTCGAGCTTGGAGGTCACTTGCCCGTCCCCTTCACTGCGTCGCGGACCAGGACCACGCCGCCGTTCGGGCCGGGAACCGCGCCCTTGATGAGCAGCAGGTTCTTCTCCGCGTCGATGGCGTGGACGGTCAGGTTCTGCACGGTGGTACGGGCGTTGCCGTGCCGTCCCGCCATGCGGAGGCCCTTGAAGACGCGACCGGGGGTCGCGCAGCCGCCGATCGAGCCCGGCGAGCGGTGCTTGCGCTGGGTGCCGTGCGAGGCGCCGAGGCCCTTGAAGCCGTGGCGCTTCATGACACCGGCGGTGCCCTTGCCCTTGCTGGTGCCGGTCACGTCGATCTTCTGGCCGGCCTCGAAGACCTCTACGGTGATCTCCTGGCCGAGGCTGTACTCGGTGGTGTCGTCAGCGCGCAGTTCGACGAGGTAGCGGCGCGGCGTCACGCCGGCCTTCTCGAAGTGACCCGTGCGCGGCTTGTTCACCTTGCGCGGGTCGATCTGCCCGAACCCGATCTGAACGGCGCTGTAGCCGTCGGTCTCCTGGGTGCGGAGCTGGGTCACGACACACGGCCCGGCCTGGACGACGGTCACCGGAACGATCCGGCCCTCATCGTCGAAGACCTGGGTCATGCCGAGCTTCTCGCCCAGGACGCCCTTCCTCTGCGTACTCATATCTGGGTGCGTCCCTTAGAGCTTGATCTCGATGTCAACGCCGGCCGGCAGGTCGAGCCGCATCAGCGAGTCGACGGTCTTGGGCGTCGGGTCGATGATGTCGATCAACCGCTTGTGCGTGCGCATCTCGAAGTGCTCGCGCGAGTCCTTGTACTTGTGCGGCGAGCGGATGACGCAGTACACGTTCTTCTCGGTCGGCAGCGGCACCGGGCCCGCGACCTTGGCGCCCGTCCGCGTCACCGTCTCAACGATCTTCTTCGCGGAGGTGTCGATGACCTCGTGGTCGTAGGCCTTGAGCCGGATGCGGATCTTCTGTCCCGCCATGGTGGCCTCGGTGTCCTTTACTGGTAGTGCCGCTGTTACTTCGGATTCGTGGTGCGGCGGCCGGTCCGGGCGCCGGGGCCGGCTCCTGCCGGGCCCCGGCGGGCGGACCGGTCCGCCGCATTGCACGAGGTGTTACTTGGTGATCTTGGTGACGCGCCCGGCGCCCACGGTCCGGCCACCCTCGCGGATGGCGAACTTCAGGCCCTCCTCCATGGCGACCGGCTGGATGAGCTCGACGCTCATCTCGGTGTTGTCGCCAGGCATGACCATCTCGGTGCCCTCGGGGAGGTTCACCACGCCGGTCACGTCGGTGGTGCGGAAGTAGAACTGCGGCCGGTAGTTGTTGAAGAACGGCGTGTGGCGGCCGCCCTCGTCCTTGGACAGGATGTAGACCTGCGCCTCGAACTCGGTGTGCGGGGTGTTGGTGCCCGGCTTGATGACGCACTGGCCGCGCTCGACGTCCTCGCGCTTGATGCCGCGCAGCAGCAGGCCCACGTTGTCGCCGGCCTGGCCCTGGTCGAGCAGCTTGCGGAACATCTCCACACCGGTGACGGTGGTGGAGGTGGACTCCGGCTTGATGCCGATGATGTCGACGGTCTCGTTGACGTTGACGACACCGCGCTCGATGCGGCCGGTGACGACGGTGCCGCGACCGGTGATCGAGAAGACGTCCTCGATCGGCATCAGGAAGGGCTTCTCGGTGTCGCGCTGCGGCTCGGGGACGTTCTCGTCCACGGCCTTCATCAGCTCGAGGATCGACTCGCCCCACTTGGCGTCGCCCTGCAGCGCCTGGAAGGCGGAGACGCGGACCACGGGGACGTCGTCGCCCGGGAACTCGTACTCGCTCAGCAGCTCGCGGACCTCGAGCTCGACGAGCTCCAGGATCTCCTCGTCGTCCACCATGTCGCACTTGTTCAGCGCGACGACGATGTAGGGGACGCCGACCTGGCGGGCCAGGAGCACGTGCTCCTTGGTCTGCGGCATCGGGCCGTCGGTGGCGGCGACCACCAGGATGGCGCCGTCCATCTGCGCCGCACCGGTGATCATGTTCTTGATGTAGTCGGCGTGCCCGGGGCAGTCGACGTGGGCGTAGTGACGCGACTCGGTCTGGTACTCGACGTGCGCGATGGAGATGGTGATACCGCGCTCGCGCTCCTCCGGCGCCTTGTCGATGTCCTCGAACGGCGTGAAGGGGTTGATGTCCGGGTACGCGTCGTGCAGCACCTTGGTGATCGCCGCGGTAAGGGTGGTCTTACCGTGGTCGATGTGACCGATGGTGCCGATGTTCACGTGCGGCTTGGTCCGCTCGAACTTGGCCTTCGCCACTGTTGCTCCTTGTTGCGATCCTCGGCCGGCTTGCCGACCGCTTCGATGTACGTCCTGGTGACCTTGGCAGGAAGGTCGGGCAGGCCGGGTGCTTACTCGCCCCGGGCCTTGGAGATGATCTCCTGCGCGACGTTCCCGGGAACCTCGGCGTAGGAATCGAACTGCATGGTGAACACAGCCCGGCCCTGGGTCTTGCTGCGCAGGTCACCCACGTAGCCGAACATCTCGGACAGGGGGACCAGGCCCTTGACGACCCGCATGCCCGCGCGCTCGTCCATGGACTGGATCTGCCCGCGCCGGCTGTTGATGTCGCCGATCACGTCGCCCATGTTCTCCTCGGGCGTGGTGACCTCGACGGCCATCATCGGCTCCAGGATGGTCGCCCCGGCCTTGCGGGCGGCCTCCTTGAACGCCATGGAACCGGCGACCTTGAACGCCATTTCCGAGGAGTCGACCTCGTGGTAGGCGCCGTCCCGCAGGGTGACCTTGACGCCCACCATGGGGTAGCCGGCCAGGACACCGAACTCGGCGGCCTCCTGGCAGCCGGCGTCCACCGACGGGATGTACTCCCGGGGGATGCGGCCACCGGTGACCTTGTTCTCGAACTCGTAACCGTCCGACCCCTCGCCCAGCGGCTCCAGGTCGATGATCACGCGGCCGAACTGGCCCGAGCCACCCGTCTGCTTCTTGTGGGTGTACTCGACCTTCTCGACCTTCTTGGTGATGGTCTCGCGGTAGGCCACCTGGGGCTTGCCGACGTTGGCCTCGACCTTGAACTCGCGCCGCATGCGGTCGACGAGGATCTCCAGGTGCAGCTCGCCCATGCCGGCGATGACCGTCTGACCGGTCTCCTCGTCGGTGCGGACGGTGAAGGAGGGGTCCTCCTCGGCCAGGCGCTGGATCGCGGTGCCCAGCTTCTGCTGGTCGGCCTTGGTCTTCGGCTCGATCGCGACGTGGATCACCGGCGCCGGGAAGTTCATCGACTCGAGGACGATGGGGTTCTTGTCGTCGCAGAGGGTCTCGCCCGTGGTGGTCTGCTTCAGACCCATGACGGCGACGATGTCGCCGGCGCCCACGCGCTCGATCTCCTCGCGCTTGTTGGCGTGCATCCGGTAGATCTTGCCGATCCGCTCCTTGCGCTCCTTGACGGAGTTCAGGACCGTGGAGCCGGACTCCAGCACGCCGGAGTAGACGCGCACGAAGGTCAGCTTGCCCAGGTGCGGGTCGGAGGCGATCTTGAAGGCCAGCGCGGAGAACGGCTCGTCCTCGCTGGGCTTGCGGGTCAGCGCCTCCTCCTCGTGGCGGACGGCGTGGCCTTCGATGGCCTCCACGTCCAGCGGCGAGGGCAGGTAGCGGACGATCGCGTCCAGCAGCGGCTGCACGCCCTTGTTCTTGAAGGCGGTGCCGCACAGCACCGGGTTGACCGCGGCGGCCAGGGTGGCGCGGCGGATCGCCGGGTAGATCTGCTCCACGGTGGGCTCGTTGCCCTCCAGGTACAGCTCCATGATGGCGTCGTCGGCCTCGGCCAGCGTCTCGATCAGCTTGTCGTGCCACTCGCGGGCGGCGTCGGCGTGGCTGTCGGGGATCTCGACGGTGTCGTACATCTCGCCGAGCTTGGCCTCTTCGTTCCAGACTAGGGCCTTCATCGTCACCAGGTCGATGACGCCCTTGAAGTCGGCCTCGGCGCCGATCGGCAGCTGCATCACCAGCGGGGTCGCCTGGAGGCGGTCGCTGATCATGTCGACGCAACGGTGGAACTCGGCGCCCACGCGGTCGAGCTTGTTGACGAAGCAGATGCGGGGCACGTTGTAGCGGTCGGCCTGACGCCACACGGTCTCCGACTGCGGCTCGACACCGGCGACACCGTCGAACACCGCCACGGCACCGTCCAGGACGCGCAGCGAGCGCTCCACCTCGACGGTGAAGTCAACGTGGCCCGGGGTGTCGATGATGTTGATGGTGTGCTTGACGTCCTGGACCGACCAGTTGCAGGTGGTGGCGGCCGAGGTGATGGTGATACCCCGTTCCTGCTCCTGCTCCATCCAGTCCATGGTCGCGGCGCCGTCGTGAACCTCGCCGATCTTGTAGCTCATCCCCGTGTAGAAGAGGATGCGCTCGGTCGTCGTGGTCTTGCCCGCGTCGATATGGGCCATGATCCCGATGTTGCGGACCTTGGCCAGGTCTACACCGGTTTTGGTAGCCACTGTGCCCTCGCGTCGTCTCGTCGTCAGTCGTGATCCGCCGGATTACCAGCGGTAGTGGGCGAAGGCCTTGTTGGACTCCGCCATCTTGTGCGTGTCCTCGCGCTTCTTGACAGACGCGCCGAGGCCGTTGGAGGCGTCGAGCAGCTCGTTCATGAGGCGCTCGGTCATGGTCTTCTCGCGACGCTGACGGGCGTACAGCACCAGCCAGCGCAGGGCGAGGGTGGTGCTGCGGGCCGGCCGCACCTCCACCGGGACCTGGTAGGTCGCGCCACCGACACGGCGGCTGCGGACCTCCAGGGTCGGCTTCACGTTGTCCAGAGCGCGCTTGAGCGTGACGACCGGGTCGTTGCCGGTCTTCTCGCGGGCGCCCTCCAGGGCGTCGTACACGATGGACTGCGCGATGGAGCGCTTGCCGTCCAGGAGCACCTTGTTGATCAGCGCGGTGACCAGCGGCGAGTTGTACACCGGGTCAGCGATGAGCTGGCGCTTGCCAGCCGGGCCCTTGCGCGGCATTAGCTCTTCTCCTTCTTCGCGCCGTAGCGGCTGCGCGCCTGCTTGCGGTTCCGCACACCCTGGGTGTCGAGCGAACCCCGGATGATCTTGTACCGAACGCCGGGGAGGTCCTTCACTCGGCCGCCGCGCACGAGCACGATCGAGTGCTCCTGCAGGTTGTGCCCGACGCCCGGGATGTAGGCCGTGACCTCGATCCCGCTGGTCAGCCGGACACGAGCGACCTTGCGAAGCGCGGAGTTCGGCTTCTTGGGCGTCGTCGTGTAGACGCGCGTGCAGACACCCCGGCGCTGGGGGCTGCCCTTCAGCGCAGGCGTCTTGTTCTTGGTCACCTTGTCCTGGCGGCCCTTTCGGACCAGCTGCTGGATCGTGGGCACCGCGTCTCCGTCTTCCTCGTACCGAGCCGGTAAGTCTTGTTCTGCCTGAAGTTCCACTCGCGTGAAACCCGTCATCACCACCTCATGTGAGGCTGTGACCTGCCGGTTTCCCGACCTCTCCGACCCACGCGGTCGGGCGTGTCGTCCTGTCCTGGACCTGACACGGACCGCCCGGCCCATGCAAGGGCCGAATCAAGCCGGGGAGTGTTTGCGGCGCTGGGCCCGGCCCCTGACGGGGTCCTGCCTACGCGCACGCAGATTGGCCCGCACACTGCGGGCACGAAGAGAGAGGTTACCGACCCTCGCGCGAAAGGTCAAAGCGAAGCCCTCACTATCGTGATCGACCCCTTCGACGCAAGCCCGCGACACCCTCTTCGGGCATGTTCCCACAGCCGTAACGCCGGAACGCCGACGGCTGTTCCCACCGGGCGGGCGGGAGTCCGTCGGCGTCCCGGGCGCGTGCGCGGCGCGCCACCGAGATGTGGCCGGCCCTTTACATCATCATGGCGACGAGCACCACGACGATGATCACCACGAGGACCGCGGCGGCGATGATGATCAGGTTCTTGTTGCCCTTGCCGCCCTTGTCGCCCTGGTCCCCGGCGTTGTCGTAGCCGGGGTAGGCGGGCTGGTCACCGTACTGCTGCTGGCCGTAGCCCTGCTGGGCCGGCTGCTGCCCGTGCTGCTGCCCGTAGCCGTGCTGGCCGTACTGCTGCTGGTCGCCCGGCTGGCCGTACTGCGGCTGCGGGGCCTGGCCCTCGGGCTGGCCGTAGGGCTGCTGGCCGAACTGCTGGGCCCCGCCCTGCTGCCCGTGCTGCCCGTGCTGTCCCTGCTGCTCGTAGGGCGACTGCTGCTGGCCGAACGGGAGCGCGCCGCCCTGCTGGTCGTGGGACTGCTGGCCGTACTGCTGGGGCTGCTGGCCGTAGCCTTGCTGCCCCTGCTGGCCGTACCCCTGCTGCTGCCCGTAGCCCTGGCCCTGCTGGCCCTGCTGCTCCTGCCCCGGGCTCGCCCACTGCTGCTGGCCGATGTCCATACGGGTGGCCTCGCCGTACGCGGGCTGCTCCGAACCCTGCTGCCCGGGATCGAACGCCTGCGTGGAACGAGAGTCCTCGGCCTGCTGGTCGGCGGGGGCGCCGTACCGGTGCTCCTCCCCCACGACGGGCGCGCCGGGCTGGGCGCCGAAGCCGGACTCCGGCGGCGGCACCATCATCGTGCGCTCGTGGTCGCCGCCCTGTCCCTGCCCCTGCTCGGACGACCAGGGCTCGGGGGTGTTCGGCGGCGCGGGGGCCTGCCACGGCTCGGCCGGGGCCTCGGCGGGCTTGCGGCCGGGGCCGGAGGCCACCGGGGTGTCCGGGCCGGGCGACCAGTGCCGCGTGGCGGCGTCGTCCACCTCGGGCTTGGGCCTTTCCTGCTCGCCGGCACCGGGGCCGGGCACGATCAGGGTGCGCTCGCCCTCGCTCTGCTGCGGCTCGGGAGGCGGCGGGAAGCCGGCCGCGCCGAACTGCTCCTGCGGCGCGCCGTACTGCTGCTGGCCGTGCGGCTGCTGGGGGTAGGGCTGCTGCGCGTGCTGCTCGGGCTGGCCGTACTGCTGTTCAGGCTGGCCGTACTGCTGCGGCTGCTGCTGGCCGTACCCGGGCTGGTGCTGCTCGTACTCGGGCTGCTGGGCGTACTCGGACTGCTGCGCGTATCCGGGCTGCTGCGCGTACCCCGGCTGCTGGGCATAGTCCTGCTGCTGCGGAGGCTGCCCGTAAGCGGGCGGCTGCCCGTAACCCTGGTCCTGCCCGTACCCCTGCTGCTCCTGCCCGTAGGGCTGCTGCTGGGGCTGGCCGTAGTCCTGCTGGGACGGCGACGGCGGCTGCTGCCCGTAGGGCACCTGCGGCTGCTCGACCATGGTCGGCGGCGGCGGAGGAGTCTGCTCCTGCGGCTGCGCGGGCTGCTGGTGCGAGGGCTGCTGCGGCGCCGGGGGCTGCTGCGCGCCGCCGAGCTGGGGCGCGCCGAACACCACGGTGCGGTCGCCCATCGGCCGGGCCGGGGGCTCCTTCTTCTGCCCCTGGTCCTGCTCACGCGCGCCCTCGGGCTTGTCCTTGTCGTCAGGCAACGGCCACTGCGGTCCCTGCGTGCCGTCATTCTCGGTCATCGTCGGGCTCCTTCAGCGCCGTCGCCCCGGGCGCCTCGCCCGGGCCGTGCCCGTCCGCCCGGAGACGCGTGGCGCATAACGCCGTCTCCGAGCCTTGTCACCGCTTCCCCGCACGGCGGCCGTGCCGCCATGGCGGGCTTTCCGCCTCCAGCCTGCCCCGATCGCCGGTGGTATCGCAAATCACCGGTCCCGGCGGAAGCCGAAAACGGTCAGACCCTTCCCATGATCTCGATCATCATGCCTCCGGTCCACCGTCCGGCATGACAAAGCCGCTCCCCTCGCGCGGGAAGCGGCTTCGACGGTCCGGACGGCCCTACCGGTGGGCGAGGCACTCCACTTCGGCCCGGCGCTCGGTCATCCCCAGCTCGACGCTCCGCTGGACGCAGTCGCGCTGGGCCTGGGTGAGCCGCGGCTCGCCGCACACCCGGAAGCTCGAATAGGTGCGGCACCCGGTGTCGCCGGTCCGCTCGGCCGGCTGCGTCCGCGACTGTGAACCCGCGGGCCTGTCGGGCGCGGTCTGCGCCGCGGCCGGAACCAGGGCCGCGCCGCCGACGCCGAGCACGGCCAGCACGGCCGTCGCGATGAGCTTCCTCATGTGCATCCCCCCATCTAGCAACGTAGTGGCCACCTGCCCGGCTCTATGGAACGAAACCGTCATTAAATGCAAAAACCGTCAGAGACGGACGAACGCCTCGTCCCCGCGGTGCGGGAGACGAGGCGCGGATCGTCGCGGCCGTGCTGAGGCGCTCAGTCGGCGACCAGCGCGGCCGGTCCTCACGGCACGGCGAGGGCCCCGGGCGCGCCCGGCGTCCCGGGAGCGCCCGGCGTGCCCGGGGCCCCCGGCGAGCCGGCCTGCCCGGCGGCCGAGGGCGCCTCGGGCGCCACCGGCCGTCCCGGCGCCTTCGGAGCACCGGGCGCCGCGGGCCGCTGGGGCGCGCCCTCCGGCCGCTCGTCCTCGTCCTCGTCGTCCTCGTCCGCCCACACGCCGAGGCCGCCGAGCAGCCCGTCGCGGCCCTCGCCGCACAGCAGCCTGTAGGTCGGCACCAGGCCGAGGGTCTTCAGCGTCGGCCCCAGCACGTCCCTGCAGAGATCGAACCGCTTGTCCGGCCGGAAGCCGGAGTACTCCTCGATCCGCCGGACCGTGCCGTCGTCGGACCGTGTGATCAGCGACCGGCGGCCCTCCCGGTCCGCGGCGTCGTCGGCGACCGCCGTTCCGGCGGAGGCGACCACCATCCCGCCACCGACGATCAACATGCCCATGGTCGTGGCCAGCGTCCTCATCATGCCCCCCGCGGGCGGTTCCGGCCCGCCCTCCCTAGCGGAGGAGGCTCCTCCGCAGTAGATCAACTTCGGCAGTTCCCTCCCCGCCGCCACCGGCGGGGAACCCGGGCGGCGGGCAAAGAAGGCGTATGGCCGGGGTCGGAGCCGGGACGGAGCGGGCATATCACCACGCGGCCGGAAACGGCGGGAGGCCGCCCCCCACCGAAGTGGGGAGCGGCCTCCGCGTGCCGTCCGCCGGCCGGGCCCGGGTCGCCCCGGCGCCCTGGGGATCAGCGGTTGTACTGACCGAAGTCGTACTCCTCCAGCGGCACCGCTTCGCCGGAGCCCTGGCCGAAGGCGTACTCGGCGCCGTCGTCGTAGGAGCCGACCGAGTAGACCGCGGCCTTCGCCTCCTCGGTGGGCTCGACCCGCACGTTGCGGTACTGGGGCATGCCCGTACCGGCCGGGATGAGCTTACCGATGATGACGTTCTCCTTGAGGCCCAGCAGCGGGTCGCTCTTGGCGTGCATCGCGGCCTCGGTGAGGACGCGGGTGGTCTCCTGGAAGGAGGCCGCCGACAGCCACGACTCGGTCGCCAGGGACGCCTTGGTGATGCCCATGAGCACCGGGCGGCCCGCCGCCGGGACGCCGCCCTCGGCGACGACCGAGCGGTTGCGCTCCTCGAAGATCGGACGCTCGATCAGGTCGCCCGGGAGCAGGTCGGTGTCGCCCGACTCCAGGATGTTCACCCGCTTGAGCATCTGCCGCACGATGATCTCGATGTGCTTGTCGTGGATCGACACGCCCTGCGAGCGGTAGACCTCCTGGACCTCGTGGACCAGGTGCAGCTGCACCGCGCGCGGGCCGAGGATGCGCAGCACCTCGTGCGGGTTCTGCGCGCCCTTGATCAGCTGCTGGCCGACCTCGACGTGGGCGCCCTCGCGGACACCGTCCTCCAGGCGCGAGCGCATCGGCACCTGGTAGGCGATCTCCTCCGAGCCGTCGTCGGGGACGATGACGACCTTGCGGGTCTTCTCCGTCTCGTCGATCTTGACCCGGCCGGCGACCTCGCTGATCGGGGCCACGCCCTTGGGGATGCGGGCCTCGAACAGCTCCTGCACACGCGGCAGACCGTGGGTGATGTCGCCACCGGCCACACCACCGGTGTGGAAGGTGCGCATCGTCAGCTGGGTGCCGGGCTCGCCGATGGACTGCGCGGCGATGATGCCGACGGCCTCGCCGACGTCCACGCGCTTGCCGGTGGCCAGCGAGCGGCCGTAGCAGGCGGCGCAGACACCGATCTTGGCCTCGCAGACCAGGGCGCTGCGGGTGCGCACCGACTCCACGCCGGCCTCGACCAGGCGCGACACCACGGCGTCGGACAGGTCGGTGTCGGCGGGGAAGATCACCGTGCCGTCGACCACGACGTCCTCGGCGATGGTGCGGCCGATCAGCATGGTCTCGGTGGTGGCCGGCTTGACCAGCGTGCCGTCGGGCAGCTTGTCGGCGACCTGGAACGGGATTGTGCGGTCGGTGCCGCAGTCCTCCTCGCGCACGATCACGTCCTGCGCGACGTCCACCAGGCGGCGGGTCAGGTAGCCCGAGTCGGCGGTGCGCAGGGCGGTGTCGGCCAGACCCTTGCGGGCGCCGTGCGTCGAGATGAAGTACTCGACGACCGACAGGCCCTCGCGGAAGGACGACTTGATCGGACGCGGGATGGTCTCGCCCTTGGGGTTGGAGACCAGGCCGCGCATGCCGGCGATCTGGCGGAGCTGGAGCGGGTTGCCTCGGGCGCCCGACTGGATCATCATCCAGATCGGGTTCTCCTTGGGGAACGACTTCTCCATGTCCACCGCCACGTCGGCGGTGGCCTTGTTCCAGATCTCGATGAGCTCCTGCTTGCGCTCGTCGTCGGTGATCAGACCGCGGTTGAACTCGCGCTGCACCTTGTCGGCGCGCTGCTCGTAGGAGGTCAGGATGTCCGCCTTGTTCGGCGGGGTCACCACGTCCTCGATCGAGATGGTCACACCGGACCGGGTGGCCCAGTGGAAACCGGCGCTCTTCAGCGCGTCCAGCGCGTTGGCGACCTCGACCTTGGGGTAGGTCTCGGCCAGCTCGTTCACGATCGCCGACAGCTGCTTCTTGCCGATCTCCGCGTTCACGAACGGGAAGTCGGCCGGCAGGGTCTCGTTGAACAGCGCGCGGCCCAGCGTGGTCTCCAGCCGGTAGGGCTGGCCCGGCTCGTAGCCCTCGGGCGCCTGCCAGCCGCGGGGCGGCGGGACGTCCTTGAGCCGGAGCCGGATCGTGGCCTGCAGCGACAGCTCCTCGCGGTCGTAGGCCATGATCGCCTCGGAGATCGAGCCGAACGCGCGGCCCTCGCCGACGGCGCCGTCCTTCTGCGTGGTCAGCCAGTAGAGGCCGATCACCATGTCCTGGGTGGGCATGGTGACGGGCTTGCCGTCCGACGGCTTCAGGATGTTGTTGGTCGACAGCATCAGGATGCGCGCCTCGGCCTGGGCCTCGGCCGACAGCGGCAGGTGCACCGCCATCTGGTCGCCGTCGAAGTCGGCGTTGAAGGCGGTGCAGACCAGCGGGTGGATCTGGATGGCCTTGCCCTCGACCAGCTGCGGCTCGAACGCCTGGATGCCCAGGCGGTGCAGCGTGGGCGCGCGGTTGAGCAGCACCGGGTGCTCGGTGATGACCTCTTCCAGCACGTCCCACACGACCGGGCGGGCCCGCTCGACCATGCGCTTGGCGCTCTTGATGTTCTGCGCGTGGTTCAGGTCGACCAGGCGCTTCATCACGAACGGCTTGAACAGCTCCAGCGCCATCTGCTTGGGCAGACCGCACTGGTGCAGCTTCAGCTGCGGGCCGACGACGATGACCGAGCGGCCGGAGTAGTCGACGCGCTTGCCCAGCAGGTTCTGGCGGAACCGGCCCTGCTTGCCCTTCAGCATGTCGCTGAGGGACTTCAGGGGGCGGTTGCCCGGGCCGGTGACCGGCCGGCCGCGGCGGCCGTTGTCGAACAGCGCGTCGACGGCCTCCTGCAGCATCCGCTTCTCGTTGTTCACGATGATCTCGGGCGCGCCGAGGTCGAGCAGACGCTTGAGCCGGTTGTTCCGGTTGATCACGCGGCGGTACAGGTCGTTCAGGTCGGAGGTCGCGAAGCGGCCGCCGTCCAGCTGCACCATCGGACGCAGGTCCGGCGGGATCACCGGGATGCAGTCCAGCACCATGCCGAGCGGGCTGTTGCGGGTGTTGAGGAACGCCGAGACGACCTTGAGCCGCTTGAGGGCGCGGGCCTTCTTCTGGCCCTTGCCGGTGCGGATGATCTCGCGGAGCTTCTCGGCCTCGGCGTCGAGGTCGAAGTTCTGGAGCCGGGCCTGGATGGCCGCGGCGCCCATGCCGCCCTCGAAGTACTTGCCGAACCGGTCGCGCATCTCGCGGTAGAGCAGCTCGTCGCCCTCCAGGTCCTGGACCTTGAGGTTCTTGAAGCGGCTCCACACCTCGTCGAGGCGGTCGAGTTCGCGCTGCGCGCGGTCGCGCAGCTGCTTCATCTCGCGCTCGGCGCCGTCGCGGACCTTGCGCTTCTGGTCGGCCTTGGCACCGGCCTCTTCGAGCTCGGCGAGGTCGCCCTCCAGCTTCTGCTGGCGGCTCTCGATCTGCGCGTCGCGGGCCTGCTCGATCTGCTGGCGCTCCACCGAGATGTGCGCTTCCAGGGTCGGCAGGTCGCGGTCGCGGCGCTCGGCGTCCACGCTGGTGATCATGTAGGCCGCGAAGTAGATGATCTTTTCGAGATCCTTCGGGGCCAGGTCCAGCAGGTAGCCCAGGCGCGAGGGCACGCCCTTGAAGTACCAGATGTGGGTGACCGGCGCGGCCAGCTCGATGTGGCCCATCCGCTCACGGCGCACCTTGGCACGGGTCACCTCGACGCCGCAGCGCTCGCAGATGATGCCCTTGAACCGGACGCGCTTGTACTTGCCGCAGTAGCACTCCCAGTCCCGGGTCGGACCGAAGATCTTCTCGCAGAAGAGTCCGTCCTTCTCGGGCTTGAGGGTCCGGTAGTTGATCGTCTCCGGCTTCTTCACCTCGCCGTGGGACCACTGGCGGATGTCGTCGGCGGTCGCCAGGCCGATGCGAAGCTCGTCGAAGAAGTTGACGTCAAGCAACTTGTTTCCCCTTGAGTTGATCAGACCTCTTCGACACTGCTCGGCTCACGCCGGGACAGGTCGATGCCGAGCTCCTCGGCGGCGCGGAAGACGTCCTCGTCGGTGTCGCGCATCTCGATGGACATGCCGTC
>JBITGK010000034.1:0-81598 GCA_044456955.1 Spirillospora sp. NPDC050679
GGGGGCTGTTGTTGTTTTTGCTTACGCAGCGGGGCCCGCCGGGCGGGCGGTGGGGGCCGGCGCGGGGGCCGGGGGGGGGGGGGGGGGGGCCCGCGGGGGGGGGGGGGGGGGGGGGCGTGGCCCCCCCGCGGCCCTCGCGCTTCCGGCGGGGGAGCGGAATTGCGCCGAATGCATCACCGGTTAATGTGACCTCCGGCCGCCGAATGAATGGAGCAGAAGTGGAACCGGTTACTGTTTGGTGGGCGCGCCGGGAGGCGGCCCATCCGGGGCTGCCCGCCCTGCTCGACGCGGTCGAGCGGACCCGCCGTGACCGCTACCTCCGCGCCGAGGACCGGGACCGCTTCACCCTCGGCGCGGCGGTCACCCGGCTGGCCCTGGCGCCGCTGCTGGGCCTGCCGCCGGAACAGGTTCCGCTCACCCGCGCCTGCGCCGACTGCGGCGACCCGCACGGCCCGCCCCGGGTGTCCGGCGGCCCCCACCTGTCGGTCTCCCACTCCGGCGACCGCGTGGCCGTGGCGGTCTCCCCGCACGGCCCCCTGGGCGTGGACGTGGAGGCGGCCGCGGGCCGCATGGCCGCCGACATCGCCGGCCACCTACTGGCCCCGGGCGAGGACGCCTCCGACGAGGCGGCCCTGCTGTCCTACTGGACGCGCAAGGAGGCCCTCCTGAAGGCCACCGGCGACGGCCTGCGCGTCCCGATGGCCGACCTGCACGTGACCCCGCCGGCGGCGGCCCCCCGCCTGCTGTCCTGGAGAGGCCGCCCCGGCCTGCCGTCCCGCTTCACGATGCGCGCCCTGGACGCGGGCCCCGGCCACACCGCCTGCCTGGCCCTGCTGGACCACCCGGACGCCCCGGTACGAGAGCGCCCCGCCGACCCCCTCCTGGCCACGGCCCTCCGCTGATCAGGGGTCCAGCAGGCCCGCCTTTCGCCAGACGGCGCGGGCCGGGCCGTCCAGGAAGCCCACCTCGTCGAAGAACGCCGTGCACTTGCGGAACGCCCACGTCATCGTCGCGCGGCGGTGCGGGCTGCGGGCCACCTCGTGGCGGGCCAGCTTCGGGTCCAGGCCCACGGCGGCGTAGCAGGACGGGTCGATGAAGCGGCCGGACATCAGGCGCGCGCTCTGGGCCAGGGCGTAGGCGGCCACGCGGCGGCGGGTGGAGGACGCGCGCACCACCATCCGCTTCAGCTCCTCGCGCGCGTACTTGATGTGGCGGGCCTCCTCGATCACGTGGATGCGGGTGACCTGGCGGATGAGCGGCTGGACCTCCTCGTCGGGGAAGGTCAGGCGCTGGAAGGCGTCGGTGAACTCCTCCACCAGCAGGGTGCCGGCGAACATGGGCATCGGGTCGTGGACGGCGTTGACCAGCTTGCCCGCCTGGTACTCCATCGGGTGCGGGCGGTTGGCGCGCAGGCCGCAGGCGCGCACCATGCGGCCGAACATGATCGAGTGGCGGCACTCGTCGGCGACCTCGGTCAGCGCGTAGGCCACGTGGCCGCTGTCGTAGCGCTGCCGGTAGGCGTGGTTGACCAGGCCCTGCATGAGCTGGAGTTCGGACCAGATGCCGAACGAGGCGATCGAGCACATCTCCCGCTTGGACAGCTCCACGCGCCGCCGGTGCGTCAGGCCGTCCCACAGCGGGGTCTCGTAGAGGGAGACGAGCTGCGGCGGCATGTAGAAGCGGTCCGGGTCCTGGGGGGCGTCCCAGTCCACGTCGGTGTCGGGGTCGAAGGAGTGCTTGCGGGAGGCGCGCAGGAGGCGCTCGGCGACCACCTCCCGGTCGGTCAGCTCCAGGGTGTGGTCGCCGTCGCGGCAGCGGATCGCGGCGGTGCGGCGGGGGCGTTCGGTGGCCGAGGGAGCGGTCATGGTGGCTCCTTGTCCGGTGGACGCCCCGCGCGGTCAGCGCTGCGGGGCGGGGATGCGGGCGATCAGGCGCAGCGTCGCGGGGGAGACCCGCGACAGCGCGCGCAGGACGTTGCTCTCGAAGTTGACCGGGACGACCGCCTTGTTCTTCACGATCGCGTCCACGACGCGCTCGGCGACCTTCTCGGCCGGGAAGCCGCGCAGCTTCAGGGCCTTGTCGCCCTTGGCCTGGAGGCGGCGCGCGGTCTCGGCGTCGACGCCGACGCGCACGGCGTTGCGCGCGATGCCGGTCTTGGTGAAGCCGGGGCACACGGCGGTGACGCCGATGCGCGAGGAGGCCAGCTCGGCGCGCAGGCACTCCGACAGCATCAGGACGGCGGCCTTGGTCGTGCAGTACGCGGGCAGCGCCGAGGACGGCGCGTAGGCCGCCGCCGAGGCGATGTTGACGATGTGGCCGCCGAAGTTGGGCTTGTCGGGCTTGGCCGGCAGCGCCGCGACGCGGTCGGCCATCTGCCTGCCGAACAGCCGCGAGCCGTGGACGACGCCCCACAGGTTCACGCCGAGGATGCGGTCCCAGTCCTCGACGCCGGTGTCCAGGAACGGGCCGGTCACCGCGATGCCCGCGTTGTTGACGACGATGTCGGGGGTCCGGTGGACGGACTTCACCCCGGCGGCGAAGTCCGCCATGGCCTCGGCGTCGGACACGTCCACCCGGTAGGCCGTCCCGTCCGCGCCCAGCGCCTTGGCCAGCACCACCGTGCGCTCGGCGGACCCCTGGTCCAGGTCGGCGGCGATCACCGTCGCGCCGCGCTCGGCCAGCGCGAGGGTGATGGCGCGGCCGAGACCGCTTCCGGCTCCGGTGATGACGGCGAGGGCGCCGTCGAAGTGCGCGAGGGGCATGAACGGCCTCCGGGGGGAAGGTGGGCGTTCGGTGCAGCCTACGAGGATGCGGCCTCGGCCGCGATCACCGCGTCCACCTCGGCCTTGCGGTCGGCCTCCTCGGCGGCGAACCGCTCGGCGTCCAGCCTCTCGGCGATCTCCTCGTCCTGCCCCATCAGCGCGTCGAGGTCGGACCTGGACGCCTCCAGCACGCCCATCTCCTCGAAGGTCGCCCGGATGCGCGGGCTCCACAGCCCGATGTCCTTCACGCACGGCACGATCCGGCTGAACAGCAGGCTCTGGAACATCCGCATGTAGGGGGAGTTGGCGACCAGCTCGTCCACCTCGGCGGGGTCGATGCCGAAGTTGGTCCAGATCTCCCGGCCCCGGATGCGGTCGCGCATGAGGTAGCAGCCGTCGATGACGAACTCCTCGCGCTCCTTCAGCTCCGGCGCCGACAGCTCCTTGTAGTAGTCGCGCAGCGCCAGCCGGCCGAACGCCACGTGCCGCGCCTCGTCCTGCATCACGTACGCCAGGATCTGCTTGGGCAGCGGCTTGGTGGTGATGTCGCGGATCACGCCGAACGCCGCCAGCGCCAGGCCCTCGATCAGCACCTGCATGCCGAGGTAGGGCATGTCCCAGCGAGAGTCGGTGAGGGTCTCGGTCAGCAGGTCCTGGAGCTTGGTGTTGATCGGGTAGACCATCCCGACCTTCTCCTGGAGGAACCTGGAGAAGATCTCCACATGGCGGGCCTCGTCCATGGTCTGGGTCGCCGAGTAGAACTTGGCGTCCATGTCCGGGACCGACTCCACGATCCGGGCGGCGGTGATCATCGCGCCCTGCTCGCCGTGCACGAACTGGGAGAACTGCCAGGAGGTGGAGTGCTGCCGCAGCAGCCCCCGGTCCCTGTCGTTCATCTTGTCCCAGTGCGGCGTGCCGTAGATGGCCAGCGACTGGTCCGGCACGCCGAGCACGTTGTACGGATCGACCTCCAGCTCCCAGTCGATCCGCTTGACCGAGTCCCACTGCTTGTCCTTGCCCTTCTGGTACAGGGCGAGCAGGCGGTCGCGGCCGTCGTCGTACTCCCAGGTGAACCGGGCGTCGCCGGCCAGCGGGACGTCCCAGGTGGACGTGGGGACGGGGTCGGTGTACAGGTCGTGTGTCGACACGGGCACCCCTCCGAGGGCGAGGCGTACGTACAACGTACGTACGACGTACGTTGTACGTACCGTGTCACGCGTCACTTACGGTGTCAACGAACGAGAGGGAACCAGGCCCATGGCCGACGATGTGAGCCCGGTCACCCCCGCACCGCGCCCCGCGCTGACCAGGGAGCGCATCGTCCGCGCGGCGATCGACCTGATCGAGCGCGAGGGCGCCGAGGCGCTGTCGATGCGCCGGGTCGCCGCCGCGCTGGAGGTGGCGGTGATGTCCCTGTACAACCACGTGCCCAACAAGGCCGCGCTGCTGGAGGGCGTCGCCGAGCACGTGGTCTCCGGCATGGACTTCGACGGCGACCCCGCCGAGGACTGGCGGGACCGCGCCCGCGCGCTGGTGCGCGCCTTCCGCAAGGTCGCCCACGACTACCCGCGCTGCATGACGATCGTGTTCACCCACAAGGTGGACTTCCCGGTGGGGCTGCGCCCGGCCGAGCGCGCGCTGGCGCTCGCCGAGGTCGCCGGGTTCGACGGCGAGACCGCCGTGCGCATCATGCGGGCGCTGATGGCCTACGCGCTCGGCGCGCAGATGCGCGAGATCGGCGCGATGAAGACGCTGGACAACCTGTCGGCCCAGCCCGCCGAGGTGCTCGCCGGACTCGACGCGCGGGAGTTCCCGCACGTGGTCGCGATGGCCGCGCACCTGGTGCGGCACGACCCCGAGACCGACTTCGAGTTCGGCCTGGACCTGCTGATCAGTGCTCTGGACGCGCTGCCCCGGACAGGTAGGGGCTGAGGCCCCGCCAGCAGAAGTCGCTCATGTAGCGGGCGGCCTCCTCGGCGCTGACCTCCGGGCGGCCGATGCGCCACAGCGCCAGGCGCTCGCAGCCGCCGATGATGATCTCGGTGTGCGCCTCGATCACCGCGCTCGGCGCGTCCGGCGCGTAGACGGCCAGCACCCCGGCGATCAGCTCGCTCTGCTGGCGGCGGGTCTCCTCGATCGCCTCGGCGGTGCGCGGGGGCCCGGCGAGCGGCTCCTGCAGCAGCATCGCGAACGACCGGCTGTGGGAGTCGACGAAGGCGAAGTAGGCGACCATGCCGCGCCACAGGATGTCCTCGGGCGTGGTCGCCCCGGCCACGGCCTTCTGCGTCTCCTCGTACAGCTCGGCCCTGGAGCGGCCGATGCAGGCCAGCAGCAGGCCCTCCTTGGAGCCGAAGTACTCGTACAGCATCGGCTTGGACACGCCGCAGCGCTCGGCGATCTCGTCCATGGAGGTGGCCCCGTAGCCCTGCTCGCCGAAGACCTCCTCGGCGACGTCCAGCATCTGCCGCTCCCGCTGGGCGCGGGACATGCGGCGGCGGCGCGGCCGGTCCGGTGTGGCGCTGCTCACAGCGGAATCCTATCTGTTGGACCTACCGTCAGTAACCTACTCGCGGTAACTTACTCGAAGTAGGTTACCGCGAGAGGCAGGTGCAGGTCATGGGCGAGCGCTCCCCGGCCATCGTCGTCATCGGGTCCGGATTCGCCGGGCTCGGCATGGCGATCCAGCTGAAGAAGTCCGGCTTCAACGACTTCGTGATCCTGGAGAAGAGCGAGGCCCTCGGCGGCACCTGGCACGACAACACCTACCCCGGCTGCGCCTGCGACGTGCCGTCGCACATGTACTCCTTCTCCTTCGAGCTGAACCCCGGCTGGTCGCGGATGTTCGCGCCGCAGCCGGAGATCCGCGCCTACATGGAGCGCACCGCCGACAGGTACGGCGTGCGCGACCACCTGCGCTTCAACAGCCACGTGGAGGCGCTGGAGTACGACGACGCCGCCAAGCGCTGGGACGTCACCCTCGCCGACGGCACCGTGCTGCGGCCCAAGGCCGTGGTGTCGGGCATCGGCGCGCTGCACATCCCGTCCTACCCCGACCTGCCGGGCATCGAGAGGTTCCAGGGCACGACCTTCCACTCGGCCGAGTGGGACCACGACTACGACCTGGCCGGAAAGCGCGTGGCGGTCATCGGCACCGGCGCGTCCGCGATCCAGTTCGTGCCGCAGATCGCCAAGCAGGTCGACGACCTGGTGCTGTTCCAGCGCACCCCGCCGTGGATCCAGCCCAAGCCCGACCGCGCCATCCCCGCGCCGGTGCGCAAGGCGTTCGAGAAGGTGCCGGCCGCCACCCGCGCCTTCCGCAACGGCATCTACTGGACGCTGGAGGCCCGCGCGGTCGGCTTCACCATCGACCCGCGCCTGTCCACGCCCATGGAGAAGCTGGCCCGCTGGCACATCAAGCGCCAGATCGCCGACCCCAAGCTGCGCGCCAAGGTCACCCCCGACTACACCGTGGGCTGCAAGCGGGTGCTGCTGTCCAACGACTACTACCCGGCGCTGACCCGCCCCAACGTGACGGTCGAGACCTCCGGCGTCGCCGAGGTGCGCGAGCACTCCGTCGTCACCGCCGACGGCACCGAGTACGAGGTCGACGCCATCATCTACGGCACCGGCTTCAAGGTCACCGACGCCCTCAACGAGCAGCGCATCGTGGGCCGCGACGGGCGCAAGATCCAGGAGCAGTGGGCCGACGGCATCGAGGCCTACCGCGGCACCACCCTGCCCGGCTTCCCGAACCTGTTCTTCCTGCTCGGCCCGAACACCGGCCTCGGCCACAACTCGGTCGTGTTCATGATCGAGACGCAGATCCAGCACGTGCTGAGCTGCCTGCGCCTGATCCAGGAGCGGGGCGCCGACGCCATCGAGCCCAAGCCCGAGGCGCTGCGCGCGTTCAACGACCGGATGCACAAGCGGCTGCGCCGCTCGGTCTGGAGCGAGGGCGGCTGCCAGAGCTGGTACCTGGACGAGCACGGCGTCAACCGCACCCTGTGGCCGGGGCACACCTTCGAGTTCTGGGCGAGCACCCGCAAGGCGAAGGCCGAGGACTACACCTTCATCTACTGACCGTCACCCGCCGGTCGTCCCGGTCCGCCGCCCGCCCCTCGCCGCCGAGGGGGCGCGCCTCCATCAGGGCGACGCCCCCCGGCAGGTCGATCACCCGGTCCAGCCGCAGGTCCGCGTCCTCCATCAGGGCGCGGTACTGGTCGCGGGTGCGCTCGGCCCCGTCGCCGAACAGCGCGAGCATCCGGATGTCGCCGTCCAGCCCGACGTGCGGGCGGTCGTCGTCCGGCAGCGCGTACTCCAGCACCAGCACCCGGCCGCCGGGCGCCATCGCCGCCCGCACCGCGCGCAGGATGCGCACCGCGTCGGCGTCGGACCAGTTGTGCAGGACGCTGCCCAGCAGGTACGCGTCGGCGCCCGCCGGGAGCCCGCCGCCGAAGAAGTCGCCGCCGACCGCCTCGGCCCGGTCGGCCAGCCCCGCGGCCTCCAGGTGGTCGCGGGCGGCGGCGGCCACGTGGTCCAGTTCGAACAGCACGCCGCGCAGGTGCGGGTGCGCGGCCAGGACCGCGCTGAGGAAGTGGCCCTTGCCGCCGCCGACGTCCACCAGCGTCCCGACGCCGGAGAAGTCGTAGCGGTCGACGACGGCCTGCCGGTGCGGCATCGCCCGCGAGGTCATGTAGTCGTCGAACAGCCGCGCCCGCTCCGGGTTGCGCGACAGGTGCTCGTACAGCGGGCCGTGCTCGGCGGTGAACGCCGACCGGCCCTCCCGCACGGTGCGCGGCAAGTGGTCCAGCGCGTACCGCATCTCCGGCCCCGCGTTCATCAGCACGGCCGGCAGCGTCGAGTCCGGCGCGTCGGCGCAGAGCGTCGCCCCGGCCGGGGTGAGCGCGTAGCGGCCGCCGGGCGCGGACTCGACCACGCCCGTCCCGGCCAGCTCGCGCAGCACCCGCGCCATCGCGTCCGCGTCGGCGCCGCAGCGCGCGGCCAGCTCCGCCGGGGTCAGCGGCGCCTCCCGCAGGTGCTCGGCGCCGCCCAGCCCGGCCAGCGTCGCCAGCGCGGCGAACCGCGACAGCCCGCCGATGACGTCCCAGATCAGCTGGGTCCGATCGGTTCCGTCGGTGCTCATGAGACCCCTCCAGCGCCCCGGTGCCAGGCCAGGACGCGCCGTTCGGTCAGCTGGAACAGCGTGTTGAGCGCCAGGCCGAGCACGCCCAGCAGCACCACCCCGCTCCAGAGTCCGGCGTTGTTGAAGTTGCGCTGCTGCTGCAGGAGCTGGAAGCCGATGCCCGAGGTGGCGCCGACCATCTCCGACACCACCATCAGGATCAGCGCCAGCGACAGGCTGATCCGCATCCCGGCGAAGATCTTGGGCGCGGCGGCGGGCAGGATCACCCGGCCCAGCCGCTGCCCGGCCGACAGCCGGAACGCCGCGGCGGTGTCGAGGTACTGCCGGTCCACCGCGCGGGCGCCCTCGGTGGCGTTCAGCAGCACCGGCCAGACGATGCCGAACAGGATGGTGGCCAGCTGCATCTGCGCGCCGCCCTCGAACAGCGCGATGAAGAACGGCAGCAGCATGATGGGCGGGATCGCGTAGCCGAAGTGGATCAGCGGCCGGACGTAGCCGTACAGCCGCGCCGACCGGCCCAGCGCCACGCCCAGCACCGTCCCGACCAGGCCCGCGGCCGCCCACGCGGCGAGCAGCCGCGCCACGCTGCCGGGGAAGTCGGCCTTGGCCGCCTCGGTCAGCCACAGCTGCGAGGCCGGGCCGCTGAACCACAGCTCGCGCGCCATCGAGGCGATCTCCGACGGCGGCGGGTAGTCGATGTTCTCCGCGCGCCGCGCCAGCAGCTCCCACAGCGCCAGCGCGGCCGGGACGGGGACGACCCGCAGCAGCAGGCGCCCGGCCCTCACGCGGCACCGCCCGTCCGGCCGACGTTCCAGCGGAACAGCCGCCGCTCGGCGCGGGTGAACAGCAGGTCGAACGCCAGCCCGAGCAGGCCGGCCCACACCGTCGCCGCGATGATCATCTCGATGCCGTCCTCGCTGCTCCCGGCCTCCAGCACGAACACCCCGATGCCCGACTGGCCGCCCGCCATCAGCTCCACGCTGATCGCCAGGATCAGCGCGATGCCCGAGGCGACCCGCACCCCGGTCGCGATGAACGGCGCGGTGCTCGGCAGCGACACCCGGCCGAGCACGCTGAGCGGCCCGAACCCGAACGCGCGCAGCGTCTGCTTGGCCACCGGGTCCACCTCGCGCAGCCCGTAGACGGTGTTGATCAGCACCGGCCAGCTCGCGCCGAACGCGATCACCACCAGCTTCAGCTCCAGCTTGCCGGGGAACAGCACCATCGCCAGCGGGATCACCGCCACCGACGGGATCGGCCGCAGGAACTCGATGAACGGCCGCGCCGCGGTCTCCACCGGCGGCACCGACCCGATCAGCAGCCCCGCCGGGACCGCGACCGCCACCGTCAGCGCCAGCCCGGCGGCCCACGCCAGCAGCGTCGCGCCGACGTGCCCGAGGAACGCGCCGTCCCCGGCCAGCCGGGCCGCGCGCGCCAGCACCGCCGACGCCAGCGGCAGCACCTTGGGATCGACCACCTCGGCGCGCCCCAGCAGCTCGGCGCCGCCGAGGAAGGCCAGCACCCCGAGCACCCCGCGCCGCAGGTCGGGGTCGCGCCGCCGCCGCGCCCGGACCGGCGCCGCCCGCCCGGGCCGCACCGGCCCGGGCAGGGCGGGAGAGGAGACCGGGCTCATCCGTCCGAGCCCACCAGGATGGCCTTGGCGTCGGCGGACTCCTTCAGGTAGCCGAACTCCTTCATCAGGTCGGCGACCCGCTGGATGCGCTGGGGGTTCAGCGAGGTCGGGTAGCCCGGCAGCACGATGACCTTCACCGCGTCCTTGTCGATCTTGGTGTAGGTCGGCACGATGTCCTGCACCTCGCGCCGGTTCTCGGCGGCCAGCTTCTGGCCCTTCAGCACCGCGCGCTGGAAGGCCGCCACCGTCTTGGGGTTCTCCTTGGCGAACTTCTCCGAGACCTGCCACCCGGCGATGGGCAGGTCGGCGGTCGGGCCGGTCATGGTGTCGGCCACCGTGCGCAGCCCGAGCTTGCTCTGCCCGGTGGTGACGAACGGCTCGGTCACCCACGCCGCGTCGATGTCGCCCTTCTGCAGGGCGGGCCCCATGTTGGGGAACGGGTATTCCACGAACTTCACGTCCTTGGCCGCGACTCCGTGCGCTTTCAGCGTCGCCGCCACCGCCAGTTCACCGACGTTCCGCAGGGTGTTGACCGCGATCTTCTTGCCCTTCAGGTCCGCGGCGCCCTTGACCGGGGAGTCCTTGCGGACCATCAGGTTGAACAGATTCGGCTTGGCCTCGGCGGCGTCGGCGACGACCTTTACCTTGGTGCCGTTCTCGCGGGCCAGGAACACCGAGGTGTAGTTGGTCTGGGACACGTCGAGGCTGCCGGCCATCACCTGCTTGGTCGCGGTCGCCCCGCCCTGCACCGTCTCCAGCTTGACGGTCAGGCCCTCCTCCTTGAAGTAGCCCTTGGCCTGCGCCAACGGCACCGCGGCGGCGTCGGCGATGGGGAGCAGGCCGATGGTCAGGTTGGACTTCTCCAGCCCGTTGGGCCCGACGGACTTCTTGTCGTCGGAACCGCCGCACGCGGCCAGCGCCAGCGCGGCGGCCAGGGTGAGCGGAAGTAGGCGACCGACCCTCATGAACTGCTCCTGCCTGCGAAAAGGGAAGCGAAAAACCGGCGTCCTGAGGGGGCGCCGGCCGGGGAACGCGGGTCAGCTTAGTCACAAGATCGTGCAATACAGATCGTTTGGGCGCACCTCTGGATAACTGGCCCTTTTCGGCCACTCTTTTCGTTCTTTACGGCTCGGGCGATGCGCCGGGAAACGCGGCGGCGGAGCCTACTTCAGCGGCGCGAACAGCGGCTTGATCCCAGTGATGAGCTGCCGGATCACCGGCCGCTGCTCGGCCGGGGTGCGGCCGCGCAGGTCCAGCACCGGGTCGAGGCCGTCGTAGTAGGGCGACAGCGCCAGGTACGGCAGCGCCATCAGCATCAGCGCCGACAGCACGTCCAGGTCGGCGTCGGGCCGGATGTCGCCGCGCTCGCGCCACAGCTCCAGCGTCGGGTGGATGACCTGGAGGTAGTGCTGGTTGGCGGTGTCGCGCACCACCGACCGCACGCTGTTGTCCAGCTCGAAGTTGGTCGCGGCGGTCACCGCGCGCTCCAGCGGGTGGGCCGCCATGTACTCGGTCCACTCGCACAACACGTCGAACAGCCACTCGTCGAAGGGCTGCTCCAGGTCCAGCGCCGCGATGCGGCGCTCCATCTCCTCGCGGATGCGGCGCGAGGTCTCGTCGCACACGAACGCGAAGAACTCCAGCTTGTCGGTGAAGTACTGGAACAGCGAGCCCTTGGCGATCCCCGCCTCGCGGGCGATGGTGTTGAGGCTGCCGGTGGAGTAGCCGTGCTCGCCGAACTCGCGCATCGCCACCTCCAGCACCCGCTCGCGCTTGGCGACGTTGAGCCGGAACCATGTGGATGTGGGCATGGACCTGGCGACTCCACTTCCGATTGCGGACGGCTGACCGCCCCCTGACCCGACGGTCAGGGTACCGGGAGAGGCCCCGGCGGGGGGATGAATCGCCGCTGTCGGCCCTGATCCCGCCTTCGGACGATATTCAGGGAACGTTCAGGCCAACTTCGGGAGAGAACCAGGCGTCATAGAGAGCGACCGCGTCTTGATCGTCGCGGTCGGTCCCCTCGGAAGCCCGGCGTCCTTCCCGCTTCAGGACGCCGGTCGTGCCGCACCGGTGCGGCACGGAACATGGAGGCGTCATCATCCCCATCACACGCGCCCGCGTGCGCAACACGGCGATCCTCACCACGGCGGCCGGTGCGGCCGCCTACATCCTGGTCGGCCTGCCCGCCCAGGCCGAGGCCGCCCCCGGCTCGCTGCGGCTGATGACCGGCGCCCCGGCCGTCGAGCTCGAACGCGACCCCCGGGGCTATGTGTACCTGGACGTGGGCGGCTACCTGGCCGCCGACAAGTCCCCCTTCGAGGTGCGCCTCAAGCGGCGCTCCTACAACGAGCCGATCACGCTGACCCAGGTGGTCCGGGACGGCGCCAAGGTCTCCCACCGCAAGCTCCCGAGCCACCTGGTCAAGGACTTCTCCGGCTTCAACGCCATGGTGCGCACCACCCTGACCGACGCCAAGGGCCGCAAGGTCATGGACCGGACGGCCGGGTTCTGCCCCAACGGCTACGAGGCCAGCCGCATCCGGCCCGACGCCCCGGCGGTGTCCGGGTACCCGACCGGCTGCCCCACCAACCCCTTTACCCTCGGATCGGTGTGGGGCGTCGAGCGCGGCTGGGCGGTGCCGACCGGCGGCGGCATGTACGGCCAGGGCGGAGTGGTCAAGCTGGCGGCCGGCAAGTACACCGCCAAGGTGTGGGTCACCAAGTCCTTCCAGAAGGCGCTCGGCATCAGCGGCGCGGCGCAGACGGTGAAGGTCACCGTCAAGCAGGCCGGGCCCGGCGTGCGCAGCGCCGCCGAGCGGGCGAGGGCCAAGCAGCCCCCGGCGACCGGCCACCTCGCGCACCGGCTGCGCTCGCAGGGCAAGGGCGAGGCGCTGGCCAGGTCCGCGCCCGCGGGCCTGGCCAAGCCGCGCTCGTCCCCGCCGGTCGGCGCGGCGTCGGTGCCCGCCGGCGGGCCCCGGCCCGACCTGCGGGCGCTGCCGGCGTTCAACGTGATGATCCAGAAGATCGCGCCGAACCCGAAGAAGCCGAAGGTGAAGAAGGAGTACCTGACCTTCGGCGCCAACGTCTGGAACGGCGGCACCTCGCCCCTGGTCGTGGACGGCTTCCGCCGCCCCGGCAAGGACCTGATGGACGCCTACCAGTACTTCTACGACGCCCAGGGCCGCGAGGTCGGGCACGCCCGGACCGGCGACTTCAAGTGGGACCCGCGCCCGGGGCACGTGCACTGGCACTTCCTGGACTTCGCCAACTACAGCCTGGTGGACGCGGCCAAGAAGCAGGTCGTGCGCAGCCAGAAGGAGGCGTTCTGCCTGGCCAACACCGACGCGGTGGACTACACCGTCCCCTACGCCAAGTGGAAGCCCGGCAACACCGACCTGTCCACCGCCTGCGGCTACCAGAGCTCGCTGTCGATCCGCGAGGTGCTGGACATCGGCTCGGGCGACACCTACGACCAGTACCTGCCCGGCCAGTCGTTCGACCTGGCGGGCATCAAGAACGGCACCTACTACATCAAGGTGCTGGCCAACCCCGTCCGGCGGCTGCACGAGCTGGACGTCAACAACAACACCTCGTACCGGAAGATCGTGATCGGCGGCACCGTCGGCAAGCGCACCGTGCAGGTGGCGCCGGTGGGCCTGGTCAAGGAGACCCCGCCTCGCGGCGGCCGAGGCTGACCCCCGCGACCGGCTGAGAGGACGACCCCTGAGCGCGCCCCGGCTCGACGAGCCGGGGCGCGCTCGCATCGGCGGGCCCGCGCCGGAGGGCGCGGGTCAGCGGGCGCGGGTCAGCGGGCCAGGCGGATGAGGATGCGCACGACCTCGTCCAGGATCTCGTGCGCCTCGGTCCGGTCGTCGGCCAGCGCGATCTCCCGGCCCGCCTCGCCGATGACGGTGGTCAGCACCAGGCTCAGCACCTGCGTGGCGCGCTCGCCGCCGTGGCCGCGCAGCAGCTTGGTGTTCTGCCCGACCCACTTCTGCGCGCGCTTGCGGCGCATCAGCGAGAAGCCGGACGGCCCCTCGCCGCCGTGGAACAGCCGGGCCGCCTCGCGGCGCTCCCAGCACACCTCCAGGTAGGCGCGGGCGCCCGCGACGAACAGGGTGATCGGGTCGTCCTCCCCGGCGGCGCGGGCGGCGGCCACCGCCTCGGCCGCGCGCTTCTCCTGCTCGCCCGACAGCTCCTCGTACAGCGCCAGGTACAGCCCGGCCTTGCCGCCGTAGTGGTGGTAGAGGCTGCCGACGCTGATGCCCGAGCGCTCCACGATCTCGGCGATCCCGGCGTCGGCGTACCCGCGGTCGGCGAACACCTGCTGGGCCGCGCTCAGCAGCGCCTGCCGCGTGGCGTCCGCCCGCGCCCACTGCCGGCCGCCGCCGCCCGCCTCGCCGCCCGCCCCGCCGCCCGCCTCGCCGTCGCCGTCCTGGCGCGTCCTGCTCGTCCGCATCCCCACATGGTGCACGGGTGAGGGCCCCGTCACCAAGCGGTGACACCGCAGAGCCGGCCGGCGGAGGGCGCCGGCCTCAGTACCAGTGGTGCCTCGACCACCACGACCACGCGCCGCAGGGGTCCTTGTAGCGGGCCTTGATGTAGTTGAGCCCCCACGCGATCTGGGTGGGGGAGCTGGTCTTCCAGTCGGCGCCGGCGCTGGCCAGCTTCTCGGGGGGCAGGGCCTGCGGGATGCCGTAGGCGCCGCTGGAGGGGTTCTCGGCGCGCTCGTTCCAGCTGCTCTCGTGCTCCCACAGCGTTTCGAGGTCGTCCCAGCAGCGGTCCCAGCCCTTGAGGGCGGCCATCTTGCGGGCGTACTTCTTGTTCTGCCCGGCGCTGGGGTTGGACCGTGCCAGCCGTTCGCGCTCCTGCCGCTCGCGGAGTTCGGCCCGCGCCTTGGCGTCGCGCTTGGCCTTCTCCCTGAGCGCCTTCAGGTCGCGCTGCTGCTTCTCGTAGGCGTTCTTCTTGGCTTGGGCGACGACCCCCGCGGCGACCGCGTCCATGTCGGAGCTCGTCATCATCGCCAGCATGTCGTTGGTGGACAGGTCCTCCGGGACGCCCGGCGGCGGCTCGTCCGAGCCGCCGCCGAGACCGTCCAGGTCCACCAGCGCCACCGCGGCGAACAGCCCGCCCAGCGCCACCAGGGTGATGGTCGCGTTGTGGGTGAGCAGCCGCCACACCGCGCGTCCCCGCCGGGCCCGGGGGCGCGGCGGGGTGCGGTCCTCCGCGGGGGAGACGCGGGGCCTTCTGCGTGTGCCGTGACTCGATGGCATGAGAGACAGGGTGCCTTATCGCCGGAGTGCGGTGCCCGTTCCTTCACCAGGTACGCGGGCGGCGCCGGAGCGGTTCGACGGCGGGGCGGGCCCGTGCGGGCCGCTACAGGTCAAGGTCGCCGGCCGCGATGCGGGCGGGCTGGACGGCCTCGAACAGGTCGCGGTGCAGTCCGTCCAGGGGCGCGAGGGGGCTGTCGGGGCCGCCAAGCGCGAGGTTCACCGCGCCGATCGTCTCGCGGCCCGCGTCGGTGATCTCGACCAGCGTGGCGCGGCGGTCGTGCGGGTGCGGGCTGCGCGCGGCGAGGCCCGCGGCCTCCAGCTGGTCCACGGTGAGCTTCACCGACGTCGGATGCATCATCACGATCCGGCCGAGGGTGCTGAGGCGGGCCCGGCCGGAGCTGGTCAGCGCGAGGGTGGTGAGCAGGAAGTATCCGGTGCGGCCGAGACCGTGCTTTTTGAGCTCGGTCTCCAGCGCCTTCGTCATGATCTGATGAAGCCGGCCGACCGCGCAGATGGCCATGAAGGGCCAGGGGCCGCCCGGCAGGCCCTGGTCGCTCCAGCGGTCGTGGATGCCGGTGACCAGCGGGTCGGCGGGGTTGACCTGCGGTTCCGGCCGGTCGGTTGTCTCGGTGTGCACCGCCCGATCGTATCTTCGGACAAATCGCTATGTAAGTACTCGCTTCTTAGACCTTTCTTCAATAGAGTGCTTCAGATCACAGGCGGAGCCGGGAGTGTCGGTGTGACACTGCCGCGACCGCTGTGGTCCCGGTCCCGGTCGGGATCGTGACGGCGCGGCCGGACGCCACCCCGGCGGCCGCGCCGCACGTGCGCAGACCGGGTCCGGCGTATCGGATGGGCGCCGACGTCCGAGAACGAAGGAGGCTGGAATGACCCTTCACCCTGCCCCCGAGGGGGAGGTCTCCGGCTGATGGCCTTGAGCCTGACCAAGGCACCAGACCTGGCCCGCCGCAGGGTCGAGACCGCGCTGGACGAGACCGGGCTGCTGTGCGTCACCCTCCTGGAGGGCCTGCGCCGCACCTGGGACCTGCGCCAGTGGTGGGGCGAGTTCATCGAGCAGTGCTGGTTCCTGGCCCGCGTCACCAGCGTCCCGGTGATGCTGATCGCGGTCCCGCTGGGCGCCACCATCTCCCTGCAGGTCGGCGACATCGCCCGGCAGCTCGGCGCGCAGTCGGGCACCGGAGCCCTGCTGGTCGCCGCCATGATCCAGCAGGTCGCGCCGCTGGCGGCGGCCCTGCTGGTGTCGGGCGTGGGCGGCTCGGCGATGACCTCCGACATGGGCGCCCGCAACATCCGCGACGAGCTCGCCGCGATGGAGGTCATGGGCATCAACCCGATCCACCGCCTGGTCACCCCCAGGCTGTGGGCGGCCAGCACCGTCTCGGCCCTGCTCTGCTCGGTGGTGATCCTCGCCGGTGTGCTGGGCGGCTACTACTTCAACGTGATCCAGCAGGGCGTGAGCCCCGGCGCGTTCTTCGACGGCGCCACCACGCTCCTGCAGTTCTCCGACCTGGTCGTCACGCTGTTCAAGGCTTGGATCTTCGGCTTCGTCGCCGCCGCGGTCGCCTGCTACATGGGCATGAACTGCGACTACGGACCGGTCGGCGTCGGCCGCGCGGTCAACAAGGCGGTCGTGGTCACCTCCATCGTGGTCTTCGCCGTCAACTACGTGATCGAGATGGTCTACCTGGTCCTCGTCCCCCGGAAGTTCTGATGGTCGCCATTTCCCCCGTACGCAGACTGGGCCGGGCGGTCCAGGTCAGGACGGCCGGCCTGGCCGCCTCCGCCAACCTGCCGATCTTCCTCGGCCGGGTGCTCTACCACCTGCTGTTCGACATCGTCCTGCGGCGCAAGTACGGCAAGACCCTGGCCAAGCAGGTCTCCGACATCACCGTCGGCGTCGGCGCGCTGGTGATCGGCGGCGGCATGATCTTCGTGATCGCCACCATGTCGCTGGCCACCGGCGCGATGGTCGGCCTGCAGGGCTACCCGGGCCTGGAGCGCATCGGCGCCGAGGCCTTCACCGGCCTGGTCGCCTCCTACTCCAACGTCCGCGAGGTCACCCCGATCATCGCCGGCGTGGCCCTGGTGGCCCAGGTCGGCACCGGCTTCACCGCCGAGATCGGCGCGATGCGAATCTCCGAGGAGATCGACGCGCTGGAGGTCATGGGCATCAACTCGCTGGCCTACCTGGTGTGCACCCGGGTGGCCGCCGGGGTGATCGCGCTGGTGCCGCTGTACCTGGTGTCGCTGTTCATGGCGTTCTTCGCCACCCGGTTCATCTCGATCCAGTACTACGGGCTGTCGCCGGGCATCTACGACTACTACTTCCACCTCTACCTGCCGCCGATCGACGTGTTCTACAGCGTCATCAAGGTGGCGGTGTTCGCCTTCATCGTGATGTTCATCCACTGCTACCGCGGCTACTACGCCGCCGGCGGTCCGGTCGGCGTCGGCGTCGCGGCCGGCCGGGCGATCCGCGAGTCCACCATTTTGATGATCCTGATGAACCTGGTGCTGTCGTACATCTTCTGGGGTCACGGCAGCACGGTGAGGTTGACCGGATGAGCGACGAACCCCTCTCCACCCGCTCCCGCACCGCCTTCGGGCTGGCCGGCGCGGGCGTCATCGCGGCCGCCGCGGTGGCCGTGGCGCTGGGCTCCACGCCCTCGCACGGCGGCTCGACCTACTACCAGGCCTCGTTCTCGCGCGCCGGGCAGGGCCTGGACCCGCAGAAGTCGGACGTGAAGATCCGGGGCATCACCGTCGGCACGGTGGACCGCATCGACCTGGCGCGCGACGGCCGGGTCTCGGTGCGCATCCGGGTGGACGAGGGCGTGCGCATCCCGCGCAGCACCAGCGCCCGGGTCGAGCCGCTGTCGGTGTTCGGCCCCAAGGACATCGCCCTGGACCTCGGCTCGGGCGAGCAGGGCGGCCCCTACCTGCCCGACGGCGGCCGCATCACCAGGACCACCGACCCGCAGGAGCTGTCGGACACCGCCTGGCCGACCTACCGGCTGACCAAGGCCATCAACCCCGACGAGCTGGCGAGCATCCTGCACACCTTCTCGGCCGGGCTGAACGGCCAGGGCCCGGCGCTGCGCCGCACCCTGGACAACGGCGGCAAGGTGATCGACGCCGCGCACGACAACCGCGCGGTCATCCGGCAGCTCATCAGCGACCTGACCGGGCTGTCGGGCACGCTGGCCTCGCGCGGCGACACCGTCGTCAAGGTCGCCGGGGACTTCAACGACATCGCCCCGGTCATCTACCAGCGCCCCGACAAGGTCCAGCAGCTGCTCGGCGAGTCCGGGCGGCTGGCCGACACCGTCGGCGGGACGCTGCAGCGCCAGGGCCACAACGTCGGCCGGATCATCGACGGCGGCGGCAAGGCCCTGCGGGTGCTGTCCCAGGAGCGGCGCAACGTGCCGGTCCTGCTCGACAGCCTCAACGGCTTCTTCAACCTGCTGTCGCAGATCATCCGCATCCCGGGCCCGAACGGCACCACCATCGCCCAGGCCAGGAACACCCTGCCGCTGGACCTGTGCCAGACGCTGATCGACGTGTGCCCGAAGCCGCCGGAGAAGACGGCCTTCGACCAGAAAGTGAAGTCGGGATCCAGGATGGTGGTACAGCCATGATCGGCCGGCTCACCGGCGGCCGCGCGCGGGGCGGCAAGCCCGGCCGCGGCCCGCAGTACGCGGTGACCGCCAAGTTCGGCGTGTTCGTGGTGGTGACGGCGCTGCTGACCTTCTTCATCGGCCAGCAGATCCTGGGCACCAGCTTCCGCGACCGCTACCGGCTGACCGCCGAGTTCGACGACGTCACCGGCCTGCTCGAAGGCGACATCGTCAAGATCGCCGGTACGCCGGTCGGGCAGGTCGCCGGCATCAAGGTGGTGCGGGGCAAGGCCGTGGTCCGGATGGAGGTGGACCGCGAGGTCCGCGTCCCGGCCGACTCCACCGCCGCGATCCGCTGGCGCAACGTGATGGGCCAGCGGGTGGTGTACCTGGAGCCGGGGCAGAGCCCGAACCGGCTCGGGCCCGGCTCGCGCGTCCCGCACACCCGCTCGGTGGTGGACCTCGGCGAGATCGTCAACGCGCTCGGCCCGCTGACCCGCAACCTGGACCCCGCCCAGCTGAACAAGATCCTGTTCTCGCTGTCGCAGGCGCTGGAGGGCAACGAGGGCAACATCAACCAGATGATCGACAGCCTGGACGGGCTGCTGGCCACCGTGGCGCTCCGCAAGCGGACGATCACCCAGATGATCGACGACTACGAGACCGTCAGCGCGGCGGTGGCGACCAGGGACCGGCAGATCGCGGCGAGCGTGGACAACCTGGCCGAGCTGACCAGGGTGTTCGCCAACAACCACAAGCTGCTGGAGAACGCGGTCGTGCAGATCTCGGGCGTGACCACCAACCTGAACCAGGTGCTCGGCGGCAACGACGCGCAGCTCGCGCGGATCATCGACAACCTCGGCAAGTTCAGCACCACCTTCCGCATCAACGTGGACCAGCTGGAGCGCATGGTGCAGAACCTGCCGCTCACGCTGCGCCAGCTGTTCGCGGCGGGCAACGGCGGCCACTTCCTGCGCACCAACGTGGTCTGCCTGAACCTGGTGCAGGGGCCGTGCCCGTTCCCGATGCGGCTGCCGCCGCTGACCGGGACCCGGCCCTCGAACGCGCCGACCAAGGGCGAGCTGGACCAGCTCCGCAAGATGCTGCGAGGTGGCCGGTGAGCCGTCACGACCAGTCCGCCGCGAGGGCGACGGGAGGTGGGCGCCGATGGCGCTGAAGTCGCTGCGCGACGCCAACCACAAGATCGTCGCGATCGTGTCGCTGACGGTGCTGGGCGCGGCCTGCGCCTTCGCCTTCGCCGTCGGCCAGCTGCACCTGTTCGACCGCGGCTACACCATGAGCGGGGAGTTCACCGACACCGCCGGGATGAAGAAGGGCCAGGACGTGCGGGTCGCCGGCGTCAAGGCCGGCCGCGTCACGGAGGTGAAGCCGGACTTCCGGCGCGGCCGCGTCATCATCACCTGGCACGTCAACGCCGGCATCGACCTCGGCCGCGACACCCGCGCCGAGGTGCAGACCACCACCCTGCTCGGCGGCCGCTACCTGCGGCTGACGGGGCCGGTCAGCGGAAAGCTGATGGCCGACCTGCCCGAGCGGCAGCGGCGCATCCCGCTCAGCCGCACCTCGGTGCCGTTCACGGTGCCCGACGCCCTGGAGGGCGCGCAGAACATCGTCGGCAAGCTCGACCAGAAGAGCATCGACAAGCTGCTCACCGAGGTCACCAAGATCAAGTCGCCGAGCGCCGGCAAGCTCCGCCAGATCCTGGTCAACGTGCAGACGGTGGCGCGCACCCTGAACGACGCCACCCCGCAGATCGAGCGGCTGATCGCCAACAGCAAGACCATCACCGGGACGCTGGCGAGCAAGGACGCCAAGCTCACCGAGATCATCAACTCCAGCCAGGTGCTGCTGAACACCCTGGTCGAGCGGCGCAACGAGCTGGCCGCCACCATCGGCCAGGGCAGCCGCACCGTGCGGACCCTGTCCAACGTGATCTCGCAGAACCAGCGGCAGCTCAACACGCTGCTGGACGACCTGCACCTGCTGACCACCCGGCTGGCGCCCAACATGGACGCGCTCAACACCGACTTCTCGCTGCTGGGCCCGACCTTCTCCCAGGTCGCCAACGTGCGCGGCAACGGCAAGTGGGTGGAGGGCGTCATCACCGGCCTCGGCCCGCTCCAGCCGACCGGCCCCATCTCCACCCGGTGGCCGCGGGCCTCGGGGCCGTCCGAGCGCACGGGAGGGAACTGATGAGCGCGCGCAAGACCCCCCGGACGCGCGTCGTCCTCGCGGTGGGCCTGTGCCTGGCGATGCTGACCTCGCTCGGCGGGTGCTCGCTGGACGGCTCGCTGAGCGGCCAGCGCACCATGACCGTCTACCTGCCCAAGGCCCGCTCCTTCTACAAGGAGTCCAAGGTCAAGGTGATGGGCGCCGACGTGGGCCTGGTGGACAAGGTGGAGAACCAGGGCGACCGCATCAAGGTCACCTTCCATCTGGACCGCGAGGTGCCGCTGCCGCAGGGCGTGCAGGCGTCCATCGTCCCGCTGAACCTGGTCGGCGAGCGCAACCTGGTGCTGCACCCGGCCTGGCGGCCGGGCCAGCCCCGGGAGACCTCCAGCACCATCCCGATCGAGCGCACCCACGTGCCGGTGGAGGTGGACGACGCGCTGGCCTCCTTCACCAACCTCGCCAACGCGCTCGACCCCACCAAGATGCGCACCGCGCTGGGCGGCGCCGCCGACTCCTTCCGGGGCAACGGCAAGGAGTTCAACGCCACGCTGGAGCAGAGCGGCCGCCTGATCGAGAGCATCGCCGGGCAGGACCAGGAGCTGGTGCAGGTCGCCCGCAACCTCGACCGGCTGGCCGGGGTGGTGCGCGGCCGCGAGCAGGTGCTCGGCCGGATGATCCGCGACTTCGGCGAGGCGACGCGGGTGCTGAGCGCCGAGCGCGGCGAGCTGCAGGACCTGATCACCGGGCTGCTGGAGCTGTCGAAGAACGGCGGCAAGCTGATCGACAAGTACAAGGGCCAGCTGCCCTACGACCTGGCGGTGCTGACCAAGGTGGCGCTGGTGCTGAAGGGCAACGCCAAGTCGCTGGGCCAGCTGCTCAGGGCGCTGCCCGGCATCAGCGGCGCGCTGATCAACGCCTACAACCCCGGCAACCAGTCGCTGCAGATCCGGTTCGCGACCGACGCGTTCGTGCGGACCTGGCTCAGCACGATCCTCGGCCGCGAGTACACCTCCTGCCCGCTGCCCAAGCCCAACTCCAACTGCCCCTGGCAGGAGCCCGGGGCGGGCGAGAACGGAGCACGCCGATGAGCTTGATGAGGCGCCGCGCGGCGGCGCTGGCACTGGCGGCGGCACTGGGCGCGGGGGCGGGGGTGAGCGGCTGCTCCTACAAGACCGCCGGCGCGCCCGGCGGCGAGCTCACCCTGACCGCGACCTTCGACGACGCGCAGGGCCTGGTCGCCGGGCACAGCGTGAAGATGTCCGACGTCAACATCGGCAGCGTCACCAAGGTCGAGCTGGCGGGCTACAAGGCCAGGACCACCCTGTCGATCAAGGACGGGATCAGGCTGCCGCAGGGCACCCGCGCCGAGATCAAGGTGACCTCGCTGCTGGGCGAGAACTACGTGGACATGGTGCTGCCGCCCGGCGGCAGCATGGACCGCGGCCCCTACCTGGCCGACAACGCCGCGGTCGCCAACACCAGTGTGCAGCCGGCGTTCGAGCAGGTGGTCGGGCAGGCCGGTCCGCTGCTCAAGGCGCTGGCGGGCGACGACATCGCCACCGTCGTCAACGCGGGCGCGACCGCGCTGGAGGGCCAGGGCGGCAAGCTCAACACCACCGTCGCCAAGTCCGCCGACCTGCTGAAGCTGTTCGCCGACCAGCGCCAGGAGCTCGGCGCCTCGGTGGACCGGTTGGCGCGGCTCGGCCGGTCGCTGGCCCGGGGGAGCGACGCGCTCGACCGGGCGCCGGGGGAGCTGGAGAAGACCACCCGGCTGCTGAACGAGAACAAGCACCGCATCCTGGCCACCGTCGAAAAGCTCACCAAGATGGCCGCCCAGCTGAACGACAAGGTGCTGGAGGGCCGCGTCGCCCGCTTCCGCACCCTGCTGAACGACCTGGACCCGGTGATCGCGCAGCTCGGCAACAACCGCGCCCGCCTCACCAGCCTGGTCAACGGCCTGGTCACCTTCTCAAGGAAGCTCCCGGCCGCCACCTACGACGGCCAGCTGCTGCTCTACCCGCTGCTGCGGATCGTGTGGCCGGACGGCACCCCGGTGCTGCCGGAGGCCGGCTCGGGCGGGGGCGAGGCGGCCAAGAAGCTGCCCAAGCAGCTGCGGGGCGCGCTGCCCGACCTCGACGACATCCTGGAGCCGCGCCGATGACCAGGCGACTCGTGATCAACCTGGGGGTGTTCGCCACCCTGGCCGTGCTCATGGTGATCTGGGCGTTCAACAGCGTGGTGCGGTTCGACTTCATCGACCGCCCGTACCACATCACCGTGGAGTTCGAGTCCTCCCCGGGCCTGCACCCGGGGTTCGAGGTGGACTACCTGGGCCTGCGCGTCGGCAAGATCGACTCGGTCCGGCTGGAGAAGGGCAAGGTCGTGGTCCGCCTCGACATCGAGCGCGGCACCAAGATCCCGCAGGGCGTCACCGCGGCCGCCGCCCGCAAGTCGGCGGTCGGCGAGCCGGTGGTGGAGCTGACGCCCGGCCCGAACGCGGCGGGCGCGCCCCCCATCCGGGCCGGCACCGTGATCCCGGTGTCGCAGACCAAGGTGCCGCCCAAGTACGGCGACCTGTTCGGCGCGGTGATCCAGACGCTGAAGGCGATCGATCCCGAGGACGCCAGGGTCCTCACCCACGAGCTGGCCGAGGGCTGGTCGGGCCGGGAGGGCTCGCTGCGCCAGATCATCCAGGGCGGCGACCAGCTCACCAGCACCTTCGCCGCCAACAGCGAGCTGCTGGACGGCCTCACCCGCGACCTCGGCAAGATCACCGGGGTGCTGAACCAGAACCGCGGCGACCTCGCGGCCGGCATCGACAACCTGGCCGCGCTGACCGGCGCGCTGCGGCAGGTGCGCGGCGAGATGACCGAGCTGCGCGACAACGGCCCCGGCCTGCTGCGGACCGTCAACGCGCTGCTGGAGGAGACCGGCCCGGACTTCGAGTGCACCGTCTCCTCGGTGGGCACCCTCGGCATCAGCGACCACAACCCCCGGGTGCTGGAGGACCTGCGCACCACCCTGCGCGCCGCCAGGCCGCTCAAGAACGTGCTGGACAACGTGATCGGCGAGGACCAGGGCAAGCCGGTGCTGAACGTGGTCTTCCTGGTGACGCTGCGCAAGCAGGCGACGCTGGAGTACAAGTACCCGCTGCCGCAGCCGGCGGTCAACAAGATGCTGAGCTGCCCCGGCGGCCGCCAGCCGGTGACCACGCCGCAGAAGCGCTACACCGGCAAGGACCCGGGCCAGACCAAGCCGACCCACGACCCGTCGGTGAACCGGCCCGACCCGGAGGTGAAGGCGCGTCCCGCCGCCGGCACCGAGCAGGACTCTTCTGCCGGACCGCCCCTTTGGCTAGTGTACGTTCCCCCGGTCCTGGCCCTGCTGGTGCTGATCAAGGTCATGGCGGGTTCGGTGCCCGTGGTGTCCCGGCTGACGCGCCTCTCGCGGCTCCGCCGCAAGGACTGATCCCCCCAACCACCGAGGAGTACCCGAAGTGACAGCCAAGACCCCCAAGGACGTCACCGAGGACGCCGCGGAGACGTCGGCCGCGGAGGTCGAGGCCCCCGAGGAGGCCGCCGAGGACGCGGAGGCCGCCCCGCGCCCGGCCAAGCGCAAGCGCCGGGTGCGGGTCATCGAGGTCATCGAGGACGACGACGAGGACCTCGACGACGTGCTGGAGGCGCTCGACGCCGAGGAAGAGGAGCCGCCGGCCCGCAGGCCGGCCGCCCGGAAGGCCGCGCCCGCCGCGGCGGTGGCCGGGAAGCCCGCGGCGAAGCAAGCCCCGGCGCCGAAGGCCGCCGAGGAGGACGAGGAGGAGGCCGCGCCCGCGCCCCGCCCCTCGGGCCCCTCCGGCCCCAAGGAGCCGGTCTCCTTGGACAAGGGCGCGGGCGGCTCCTCCAAGCCGCTGGTCCCGCTGGTCGCGGGGGTGGTGCTGGTCGCGCTGCTGGCGACGCTGGCGATCTGGCAGTGGCGCACCGCCAGCGGCCTGTCGGGCACCGAGGACGACCGCAAGGAGGTCGCGAAGGTCGCCTCCGACTACGGGAACGTGGCGCTCAACTACAACGCGACCAACTACCAGAGCCAGATGGACAAGGCCCAGAAGCTGATGGGCGGTGACCTGCTGGAGAACTTCAAGCAGTGCACGCTGCCCAACCTGGGCGCGACCTTCAAGGACCAGCCGCAGCTGTCGCTGACCTCCAAGACGACGCAGACCTTCGTGGGGAGCGTGGACTCGCGCTTCGCGACGGCGACGATCGCGGTGGACGTGGGCGTGAGCAACGCGGGCTCGCAGGCGACGAACGTGCCGTCCAACCTGATCCGGCTGTCGCTGTCGAAGACGGGCGGGACCTGGAAGGTGACCCAGCAGTTCGCGTCCGGGGCCAACGAGCAGAAGCGCGGCTGCGACGAGCAGATCCCGGGGGTGCCCGGGGGCACGGGCGCCGAAAAGGACAAGAAGAAGGAAGAGAAGCCCAAGAACTAGGGGCTGGCAGAACCTGACGCGGCCTGCTGTGGTGCGACTCCGTCGCACCACGGCAGGCCGCGTGCATGAGGGGGCGGCTCATGTGAAAGAGGGGCCACGTATAAGAGCCGAGGCACGCGGCTTGCCGCCGAGTGTCAGCCAGGAGCACTAGGGTCTGTCCCAAAGCCCGACCGTCACGCGAGCGCCTAACCGACCTGGTGCAGCGAAGCCGAAGGCGAGCGGCGCCAGGTCGGATCGCGAAGCGATGTGGCGCTCGCCAAGGCACGGTCAGGGTATGAGCCGCCAGGCGAGTGCCCTGGGCCGAGGCTTTGGTGACACGTGGCGCTCGCCAAGGCACGGTCAGGGCATGAGCCGCCAGGCGAGTGCCCTGGGCCGAGGCTTCAAAACGAGAGGATGGCGGTGTCCGGAGAGCCGGCTCCGGTCGTGCACGAGTTCGGGACGCTGCTCGCCGCGGCCACGTCGCTGGAGCGCATCGCGGGCCGGGAGTTGGAGCGGCGCTGCGGCATCAGGCACGCCATGTTCGAGGCGCTGCTGCGGCTGTCGGAGGCCGGGGCCGAGTGCCCGCGCACGATGGGCGGGCTCGCCGGCGACATGATCCTGACCAGCGGCGGCGCGACCCGGCTGATCGACCGCATGGAGGAGGCCGGGCTGGTGCGGCGGCAGGCCGCGCCCGGCGACCGCCGCCGCCAGCTCGTGGAGCTGACTCCCGCCGGGCGGGACAAGCTAGACGAGGCGCTGCGCGTGCACGCCGAGACTCTGGACCGGCATTTCGCCGGACCCCTCACGCCCGAGCAGCGCCGCACCCTGGTGGAGGCGCTGGGCGTCCTGCGCGCCCACGCCCGCGACGAACTCGGCGCCTTGCGCTGAGTCCGCCGCGGGGAGGGCGAGGGCTTTACAGGTAGCGGGCGGCCGCCGCCTCGGCGGGGGCGTCGGCGCCGGTGACGCCGTTCACGCCCTTCGGCACGCCGTCGTCGATGGCCTCGGGGCAGTTGATCGTGACGCGGTGCATCTTGCGGCGCTGGGTGTAGTCGGCGACCGCGTAGTGCTGGGTGGGCCGGTTGTCCCAGAACGCCAGCGTGCCGACCCGCCACTTCAGTCGCACCTGGAACTGCGGGTCGCGGACCGCGTCGAACAGCAGCGGCAGCAGCGCCTCGTTCTCGCGCCGCGACAGGCCGATCAGGCGCGTCACCGAGGACCGGTTCACGTAGAGGGCCTTGCGGCCGGTCTCGGGGTGCACGCGCACGACCGGGTGGACGACCGGCGGGTTCTTCTCCTGCAGCTCGCGCAGGTCCATCCGGTGGCCCTTGTCGATGGCCTTGGTGACCGACATGGTCAGGTCGTGCTCGGCGTACAGCTCGTCGCACAGCTTCTGCAGCCAGGGGGCGAGCGAGTCGTAGGCCATGTACATGTTGGCCCACAGGGTGTCGCCGCCGACCTCGGGCAGGATGACCGCGCGCAGCAGCGACCCCATCGGCGGCGTCTTCATGAAGGTGTTGTCGCTGTGCCACTGGTCGCCGCCCTCGCCCTTGGGGTCGGTCTGGTCCAGGACGTGGACGGCGCTGCCGGAGGTGTCCATCGGCGGCAGGTTGGCGGTGCCGAACTGCTTGGCGAACGCCACGTGCTGCTCGTCGGTGATCTCCTGCTCCCGGAAGAACAGCACCATGTGGTCGAGCAGGCCGGTGCGGAGGACCTGCACCTGCTCCTCGTCCAGGGGCTTGCCGAGGTCGACGCCGCTCACCTCGGCGCCGATGTTCCGGGTCATGGGGTGGAATTCGATCATGTCCGGGGGCCTCCATCGGAGTACGCAACCAAGCAACCGCTAGGTTGATGCTATCCGATGGAGGCGGACAGCTGTCCAGCCCTCGGCCGGCCCGCTACCGCGAGTAGTGCTCCACCACCAGCTGCTCGTCGCAGACCACGGGGATCTCGCGCCGCTCGGGCAGCCGCACGAACTGGGCGGCCAGCGCGTCGTGCCGCACGTCCAGGTAGGGCGGGACGTGCTCGGTGTGGCCGCCTGCGGCCGCCACCTGGAAGGGCACCATCGGGCGGCTGCGCTCGGCGATGGTGATCACGTCGCCGGGGCGCAGCCGGTAGGACGGCCGGTCCACCCGGCGGCCGTTGACCAGCACGTGCCGGTGCACCACGAACTGGCGCGCCTGGTAGATCGTGCGGGCGAAGCCGGCCCGCAGCACCAGCGCGTCCAGCCGGCGCTCCAGGTCCACCAGCAGCGCCTCGCCGGTCTTGCCCTCGGCCTTGGCGGCCTTGGTGAAGGCGTTGGCGAGCTGCTTCTCGCGGATGTTGTACTGCGCGCGCAGCCGCTGCTTCTCGCGCAGCCGCACCTTGTAGTCGGACTCGTTCTTGCGGGCACGCCCGTGCACGCCCGGCGGGTACGGGCGGGCCTCGAAGTACTTGACGCTCTTCGGGGTCAGCGGAATGCCCAGGGCCCGCGACAGCCGGACCTTCGGACGGGAGTTGTTCAACGTGCACCTCCATGTGATTAGGTAAGCCTTAGTTAGGTAAGCCTAACCTATGACGTCAAGGAGGCGGCGGATGAGTGAGAGCACCATGGGGCACACCGGCATGGAGGATGCCGGCGGTACCGAGACCGGAGCCTGCACGGCGCACGCCGGTGCGCACCCGGGCGCTGCCGCCCCCTCGCACCCGACCCCGGGGGAGCGCGCTCGCACGCTGGCCTACGGGGTGGCCGACGGTGTCGTGGTCGCGCCCGGCATCCCCTACGCGCCGGTGCCCGCCCACACCACTGATGAGAACGGCCGCCCGCTGCTGCTTATGCCCGCGGCCTCCCCGGTCGTGGCGGCGCTGGCCGGCGAGCCCGACCTGCCCGCCACCCTGCGCATCGCCGACGTCGCCCCGGTCGCGCTGCCCGACCGGATGCGCGGCCGCGCCTGGCTGCACGGCTGGCTCACCGAGGTGGACCCCCTCGAACTCCGCCCCGCCGCGCTGCGCCTGTCCCGCCTGCACCCCCGCCCCGAACTGCTCGACCTGGCCGCCGAGGACGCCGGGGGCGACCGGTCGGCCGAGTGGACGGTCCTCGCCCTGGACGTCGCCGAGATCGAGATCGAGGACGCCTGGGGGAGCGCCACCCTGGAGCCGGAGGAGTACCAGGCCGCCGCGCCCGACCCGTTCACCGCGATCGAGGCCGGCATCCTCACCCACCTGGACGCCGGGCACCGCGCCGAGCTGGCGGCCCTGCTGGACGGCCTGGGCGTGCCCGGCGCCGCCGCCGGCGCTCCCGCCCCGGTCGTGCGGCCCCTGGCGCTGGACCGGCACGGCCTGTGGCTGCGCTGCTCGGTCCCCGCGCCCGGCGCGCCCGAGCCGTTCGCGCTGCGGCTGGCCTTCTCCGAACCCGTCCACGATCTGGACGGTTTGCGCTGTGTTTACCGGCGTCTGTTCGCCGCCGCTTAAGATGGCTCCTTTGTAGTCGTCAAAGGTGCTCTACGCCGTCGCTCAGGACGGTCCGCCCGCCATCGGGCGAGCCGCCGCTCCGCCCCCCCGCCGAGCACGGCCGTCCCGGCGTCTTCCGCTATCGTCGGAAGGGCCGAGAGGCGCTGCAACGGGCCTCGGCCCGCCACGCTCGGCCCACCAGTGACGGAACAAGGGCGCCTTCCCGACCAAGGGAAGGTGTGCTGTGACCACGTCGAACCGCCCGGGCACGCAGGCGCTGCGGGAGTTGCTGAGGGAACGCGTCGCGGTGCTGGACGGCGCCTGGGGCACGATGCTGCAGAACGCCTCGCTGAACCCGGCCGATTACCGCGGCGAACTCATCACCGAGGACCATCCCAAGGACGTCACCGGTGACCCCGACCTGCTCAACCTGACCCGCCCCGACGTCATCCTGGACGTGCACCGCCAGTACCTGGCGGCGGGCGCCGACATCACCACCACCAACACCTTCACCGCCACGAGCATCGGCCAGGCCGACTACGGCCTGGAGTCGATGGTGCGGGAGATGAACCTGGCGGGCGCGCGGCTGGCGCGGCAGGCGGCCGACGAGTTCGGCGGCCGGTTCGTGGCCGGCTCGGTCGGCCCGCTGAACGTCACGCTGTCGCTGTCGCCGCGCGTGGAGGACCCCGCCTACCGCGCGGTCACCTACGACCAGGTGTACGACTCCTACGCCGAGCAGATCAAGGCGCTGGCCGACGGCGGCGTGGACGTGCTGCTGATCGAGACGATCTTCGACACGCTGAACGCCAAGGCCGCCCTGGACGCCGCGCACGCGGTCGCCCCGGACCTGCCGGTGTGGGTCTCGGTGACGATCGTCGACCTGTCGGGGCGCACGCTGTCGGGCCAGACCGTCGAGGCGTTCTGGAACTCCATCGAGCACGCCGAGCCGCTGGTCGTCGGCGTCAACTGCTCGCTCGGCGCGACCGAGATGCGCCCGCACGTGTCCGACCTGGCGCGCCTGGCCGGCACCTACACCTCCAGCCACCCCAACGCGGGCCTGCCCAACGCGTTCGGCGGCTACGACCAGAGCCCCGAGGAGACCGGCCGCCTGGTCGGCCAGTTCGCCGCCGAAGGCATGATCAACATCGCGGGCGGCTGCTGCGGCACCACCCCCGCGCACATCGCCCGGATCGCCGCGGCCGTCAAGGACGTCAAGCCGCGCGAGGTCCCGCGCCGCCCGGCCGCCACGCGGTTCAGCGGGCTGGAGCCGTTCGAGATCGGCCCCGACACCGGCTTCGTGATGATCGGCGAGCGCACCAACGTGACCGGCTCGGCCCGGTTCCGCAAGCTGATCGAGTCCGGCGACTTCCAGGCCGCGGTGGACGTGGCGCTGGAGCAGGTGCGCGGCGGCGCCAACCTGCTGGACGTCAACATGGACGCCGACCTGCTCGACAGCGAGCAGGCCATGGTCACCTTCCTCAACCTGCTGGCCACCGAGCCCGAGGCCGCCCGCATCCCGATCATGGTCGACAGCTCGCGCTGGAGCGTGCTGGAGGCCGGGCTGAAGTGCGTGCAGGGCAAGGGCGTGGTCAACTCCATCAGCCTCAAGGAGGGCGAGGAGCCCTTCCTGGAGCAGGCCCGCAAGATCAAGTCCTACGGCGCCGGCGTGGTCGTCATGGCCTTCGACGAGCAGGGCCAGGCCGACACCACCGAGCGCAAGGTCGAGATCTGCGCCCGCGCCTACGACCTGCTCACCCAGCAGGTGGGCTTCCCGGCCGAGGACATCATCTTCGACCCCAACGTGCTGGCGGTCGCCACCGGCATCGCCGAGCACGACGGCTACGCCAAGGCGTTCATCGACGCGCTCCCGCTGATCAAGGAGCGCTGCCCCGGCGCCCGCACCAGCGGCGGCATCTCCAACCTGTCGTTCTCCTTCCGCGGCAACGACGTGGTCCGCGAGGCCATGCACTCGGCGTTCCTGCTGCACGCGGTGCGCGCCGGGCTGGACATGGGCATCGTCAACGCCGGCCAGCTCGCGGTCTACCAGGACATCCCGGCCGACCTGCTGGAGCACGTCGAGGACGTGCTGTTCGCCCGCCGCCCCGACGCCACCGACCGGCTGGTCGCCTTCGCCGAGACCGTCGGCGGCAAGGGCACCAAGCGCGAGGTGGACCTGTCCTGGCGCGAGGCCCCGGTCGCCGACCGGCTGGCGCACGCGCTGGTGCACGGCATCGTGGACTTCATCATCGAGGACACCGAGGAGGCCCGGCTGGAGGCCGCCCGCCCCCTCGACGTCATCGAGGGCCCGCTGATGGACGGCATGAAGATCGTCGGCGACCTGTTCGGGTCCGGCAAGATGTTCCTGCCGCAGGTGGTCAAGAGCGCCCGCGTGATGAAGCGCTCGGTCGCCTACCTGGAGCCGTTCATCGAGGCCGCCAAGGCCGAGCTGACCGAGGCCGAGCAGCAGGCGGCGCGCGGCAACGGCCGGGTCGTGCTGGCCACCGTCAAGGGCGACGTGCACGACATCGGCAAGAACATCGTCGGCGTGGTGCTGGGCTGCAACAACTACGAGGTCACCGACCTCGGCGTGATGGTCCCCGCCGCCAAGATCATCGACACCGCGATCGAGCAGGACGCCGACGCCATCGGGCTGTCGGGCCTGATCACCCCGTCGCTGGACGAGATGGTCACCGTCGCCGCCGAGATGGAGCGCCGCGGGCTGAAGATCCCGCTGCTGATCGGCGGCGCGACCACCTCCCGCCAGCACACCGCCGTGCGGATCGCCCCCGCCTACCAGGGCACCACCGTGCACGTGCTGGACGCCTCGCGCGTGGTCGGCGTGGTGTCGGACCTGCTGGACGAGGACCGCGCCGCGGCGCTGGGCGAGGCCAACCGCGTCGAGCAGGACCGGCTGCGCGCCCAGCACGAGACCCGGCGCCAGCAGCCGCTGCTGCCGCTGTCGCAGATCCGCGCCAACCGGGAGAAGGTGTCGTTCGAGGACGTGCCGACGCCGGAGTTCACCGGCCTGCGCGTGGTCGAGCCGCCGATCGCCGAGCTGCGCGAGATGATCGACTGGCAGTTCTTCTTCCTGGCCTGGGAGCTGAAGGGCAAGTACCCGGCGATCCTGGAGCAGCCGCAAGCCCGCGAGCTGTTCGACGAGGGCAACGCGCTGCTGGACGAGATCATCGCCGACGGCTCGTTCCGCGCGCGCGGCGCCTACGGGTTCTGGCCCGCCCGCTCCGAGGGCGACGACATCGTCATCGACGCCGGCGAGCAGGTGCGGATGCCGATGCTGCGCCAGCAGACCGCCAAGCCCGAGGGCCGCCCCAACCGGTGCCTGGCCGACTACGTGGCCCCGGCGGGCGACCACATGGGCGGGTTCGCGGTGTCGATCCACGGCGCCGACGACCTGGCGGCGCGCTACGAGGCCGAGGGCGACGACTACAAGGCGATCATGGTCAAGGCGCTGGCCGACCGGCTGGCCGAGGCGTTCGCCGAGTACGTGCACCTCGCGGCCCGCCGCGCCTGGTTCGAGCCGGACGCCGAGCCCGAGCTGGAGGACCTGCACGCCGAGCGCTTCCGCGGCATCCGCCCGGCGCTCGGCTACCCCGCCAGCCCGGACCACAGCCTGAAGAAGGAGCTGTTCGAGCTGCTGGAGTCGGACAAGCTCGGGATGGGGCTGACCACCTCGTTCGCGATGACCCCGGCGGCGGCCGTCAGCGGCCTGATCTTCCAGCACCCCGACTCGCGGTACTTCACCGTGGGCCGCCTCGGCCGCGACCAGATCGAGGACTACGCCGAGCGGCGCGGGATGCCCCTGGCGGAGGTCGAGCAGTGGCTCCGCCCCAACTTGGACTACGACCCGCGTTAATTGAAGCCCCGGCCCAGGGGTGCTCGCCTAGCGGCTCGCACCCCTGACCGGTGCTTTGCGAGTGCCAATCGCTTCGCGATCTGGCCCGGCGGGGCTCGCCTCCGGCTTCGCCCCGCCGGGCCAGGTCGGGCACTCGCGTGACAGCTGAGGACCGGCCCTCGCGTTCTACAGGTAGAAGCCGGTGGCGCCGTCGGGGGAGGGGGCGCCGCCGACGGGCTTGGTCTTCTCGCCCTTGCGCAGCGCCGCCAGCTCGGCGAGCGTCGCGCCGTCCGGTCCGATGTCGGCGCCCTCGGCGTGCTCGCCCAGCCACGCCAGGGACTCGTCGCGGGTCAGCGGTCCGACCTCGATCTGCGCCAGGCAGCGGCCGGGCCGCACGACGGCCGGATGCAGCTGCGCCAGGTCCTCGTTGGTGGTGATGGCCACCAGCACGTCCCGGCCCTGCCCCAGCATGCCGTCGGTGAGGTTGAGCAGCCGTGACAGGCCCTGCCCTGCCGACTGCTTGGCCTCGCCCCGGATCAGCTCGTCGCAGTCCTCCAGGATCAGCAGGCGCCAGCGGCGGGTCTCGTCGTCGTCGCCCATCGCGGCCTGCATCAGGTAGCTGGGGGTGCCGAACAGCGACTCGGGGTCCAGCACGCAGTCGGCGCGGCACCACTCGCCCCAGGAGCGCGCCAGGGCGCGCAGGGCCGTGGTCTTGCCGGTGCCGGGCGGGCCGTGCAGCAGCAGGAGCCGCCCGGAGACCTCCTCGGCCGACAGCGCCATGACCTCGTCCAGGGCCTCGGCGACCGGCGCGGTGTAGTTGCCGCGGATGTCGGACCAGGGGTCGGCGGAGATGGCGCGCTCGTTGCGGACCGGGCCGTGCCCGCCCATGTGCCAGAAGCCCATCTCGATGTTGGTGTCGTCGGTCTTGGGCGGCTCGGTGGCGTCCCGGACGCACTCGTCCATGACCGACTCGGCCAGCTCCTCGGTCACCGCCGACACCGCCAGGTAGGCGTGGCCGTTGGTCCAGCGGTTGACCAGCAGGGTCCACCCGTCGCCCTCGGCGAGGACCGACCGCTGCCCGCGCTCCTTGGCGGCGCGCAGCAGCCGGGCGCCCTCGGGCCGCAGCGGGGCGTCGGGCTTGACGTGCTCCAGCCGGGTCGAGCGGGACCAGGGCTGCTCCCCCGACGCGAAAGGCTGCAGCGAGAGCACGTCCATCACGTCGGTGGGGGAGTTGTTGTCGTTGAGGTTGAAGACCACCGACAGCGGCGGCGCCGCCTCCGCCTCCGGGGCTTCGACCAGGTGCAGGATCTCCGGCGGTCGCCGTGGCGTGGTCATGGATTCGATGATCAGCCCCGGCGCCGCCCGGCGTCCAACGATTTACGCGGCCGCTGTGTTTTCAGCAGTCCCGGCCCAGGAGTGCTCGCCTGGCGGCTCGCACTCCTGACCGTGCCTGGGCGAGTGCCACATCGCTTCGCGATCTGTCCCGGCGGGGCTCGCCTTCGGCTTTGCCTCACCGGGACAGTTAGTCACTCGCGTGACGGCTGAGGTCTTTGAGACAGGTCCTAGGCCCCGCCGGTGGCGGGCTCGTCCTTGGCCTCCGGCTGGGCGGGCTTGGCCTCGGGGGAAGCGGTGTCGGCGGGCTTGCCGTCGGCCGGCTTCGCCTCGGCAGGCTTGGCGGCGGCGGGCTTGGCAGTCGCCTTGGCGCCGGTGGCCTTGGTCTCGGCCGTCTTGGTCTCGGCGGGCTTGGCCTCCGCGGGCTTGGCCTCGGCGTCCTTGGTCTCGACGGGCGTGGCCACCGGGTCCTTGTCGTCGGTCACGACGGCCTTGGCGGGCTCCTCGGCCGCCTTGTCCTCAGCCACCTTCGCCTCGGCGGGCTTGGCCTCCGGGGACTTGGTGTCGGTGGGCTCGGCCTCGACCGGCTCGGCGGTCTTCGCCGCAGCGGGCTTGGCCGCGATCGCCTCGGTGGCCTTGTCCGCGAGGGCCTTCTCCTCTGCGGCCTTCTCGCGGGCCAGGCGGCGGGCGGCGCGCTCCTCGCCCTCCTTGCGGTCGAGCTCGGCGGCCTCCTCCGGGGTCGGCGCGGTGCCGCCCAGGTAGGCCGGCTGCCACCAGCGCTCGTTCTCCTTGGGCAGGTCCGGGTACTCGCGCTGGGCCTTCTCCAGCAGCTCGGAGATCCGGGCGTGCAGCTCCTCGGTGACCTTGTCGTAGTCGTCGCCGCGCTTGGGGTGCATGGGCTCGCCGACCAGGATGGTGATCGGGACGCCGCGCTGGAGCAGCCGCTTCGGGTGGCCCTTGGTCCACATGCGCTGCGGGCCCCAGATCGCCATCGGCACCAGCGGCACGCCGGCCGCCACCGCCATCCGGACCGCGCCGCTCTTGATGTCCTTGACGGTGAACGAGCGGCTGATGGTCGCCTCGGCGAACACGCCGATGACCTCGCCGCCCTTCAGCGCGTTGAGCGCCGCCTTGTAGGAGGCGGCCCCGGCCTCGCGGTCCACCGGGATGTGGTGCATGCCGCGCATCAGCGGCCCGGCGATCCTGTTGTCGAAGATCTCCTTCTTGGCCATGAACCGCACCAGCCGCCCGGCCGGATGCGCGCCGAGCCCGGCGAAGATGAAGTCGAGGTAGCTGACGTGGTTGCTGACGAGCACCGCGCCGCCGACGGGCGGGATGTTCTCGGTCCCCTCAAGACGGAACTTCAGGTTCAGGACCTTGAACAGGCCCTTCGCCGCCTTGATCACCGGTGGGTACACGATTTCGGCCATGGGTGAACCGTACTTGAGCGCGGGGTGGCCCGCGAGCGGACCGGGGGCGGCCGGGACCCGCGATAGATCACACAGCCGGCCGGAACTCTGAGAAGGTAGACGGACCGGTGACGCATGAGAGGGGCTGAGCACATGGAACCGTTGGAAGCGGCGTCGGACGTGCACGCCCTGATCCGCGACCTGCTGCCGGTGGTGGCGCCGGCGGCCTGGTTCGACGACGGGACCTCCGAGGTGGTGCTGCCGCTCGGCCGCTCCGAGGCGCGCGCCTCCACCTGGACGGTGCTGGAGCGCTGCGCCCGCGCCGAGCCCCCGGCCTGGCCGCGCCTGGTGGACGACTGGGTGCGCGAGGTCGGCGACAGGGCGTTCCGCGCGGTGGGCGAGATGGAGCTGTTCGGGGACGTGCGCGAGCTGCTGCGGCTGCGGATCGTGCCCAAGCTCGCGCCGCGCGACCGCGAGGGCCTGGTGGTCGTCCCGGCCGGGGACCACTTCGACGCCATGGTCATGATCGAGCACCCGCGCTACGGCGGCCCGCTGACCAAGGCCCGCGCCGGGCTGCTCGGCCTGCACAAGCTCGGCTACGTGATGACCAACACCCACGACCGCGAGCTGGCCGACGTGCAGGTGCGCGACCAGCCGCTGCTGCCGGGCCGGGACGTGCGGGTGGTGACCAAGCCGGGCAGCCGGTACGTGTCGGCGCTGCTCAGCGAGGTCGGCCGGTTCCTGCCGCCGCCCGGCGACCCGGCGGGCGAGCACGGCGCGCTGGTGGGCGTGCCGTGCCACAGCACGCTGCTGCTGTACCCGATCACCTCGCGGGCGGTGCGCGAGGTGCTGCCGGTGTTCGCCGACGTGGTCGCCGAGATGCACGCGGCGGCCGAGGACCCGTGCGCGTACGGGGTGTACTGGAGCCACGGCGAGCGGCGGCTGACCCCGCTGCGCCCGGAGACGGCGCTGCACGGGTCGAGCGAGTTCGCGGCCCTGCTGCGCCGCCTGCCGGAGGAGTGAGCGGCGGGCCGCCCTAGGGCAGCTTCCAGTCCACGGGCGCGGCGCCCTGCTGCTGGAGGTACTGGTTGGCGCGGCTGAACGGCCGGGAGCCGAAGAAGCCGTTGTCGGCCGAGTAGGGGCTCGGGTGGGCCGACTCGATCGCCGGGACGCCGCCGAGCAGCGGGCGCAGGTTGCGTGCGTTGCGGCCCCACAGGATCGCGACCAGGGGCTTGCCCCGGGCGGCCAGCGCGCGGATGGCCTGCTCGGTGACCTCCTCCCAGCCCTTGCCCTGGTGGGAGTTGGGCTTGCGGGGCATGACGGTCAGCGCCCTGTTGAGCAGCAGCACGCCCTGGTGCGTCCACGGGGTGAGGTCGCCGTTGGACGGCTGGGGCAGGCCGAGGTCGCTCTGCAGCTCGCGGAAGATGTTGACCAGGCTGGCGGGCAGCGGCCGCACCTCCGGCGCGACCGAGAAGCTGAGGCCCACCGCGTGCCCCGGCGTGGGGTAGGGGTCCTGGCCGACGATCAGCACCCGGACCTCGTCGAAGGGCTGCTGGAAGGCGCGCAGGATGTGCGGCCCGGCCGGCAGGTAGCGGCGCCCGGCCGCCACCTCGGCGCGCAGGAAGTCGCCCATGGCGGCGATGCGCCCGGCCACCGGCTCCAGGGCCGTCGCCCAGCCGGCCTCCATGGTCTCGGAGAGTGGTCGTCCCGTCATGGGGGGCCACTTTACGCGGCCCGGCCGACAGCGCGCGGGCGAACGCTTCCATGATCGACCACTTCGGCGCAGGTTGACCGCAAGAGGCCGTTCCGCGGGTCAGGCGTTTTTGTCAATGGGCTACGAAACGCCCAGAAGGGATGGGTGAAACGTCCTGTTAAGTCCGCGTTACTTCCCAACAACCTTCGTTGACCTACCGTCCAGTAGTCCGTAACTCCTAGAGGGGACAGGCGCCGAGAAGCCGAGGAGAGCGGGACCCATGAGCCAGTTGACGACCGTGGACGCGACCTTCCTCAACGCCGAGACCGGCACCACCCACGCGCACATCGCGGGACTGGGCGTGCTCGACGCGACCGGCCGCCCCGGCGGGCGGCTCACCGTCGCCGACGTCGCGCAGCTCATCCGCGACCGCGCCCACCTGGCCATCCGGCCGCTGCGCCAGCGCCTGGCGCGGGTGCCGTTCGGGCTGGACCGCCCCTACTGGGAGGACGACCCGGACTTCACTCCCGAACGGCACATCTTCGAGATCGCGCTGCCCGCCCCGGGCGACGACCGGCAGCTCGCCGACGCCGTCGCGATGCTGCACGAGCGCCCGCTGGACCGTTCGCGCCCGCTGTGGGAGCTGGTGCTGATCCAGGGCCTGTCGGGCGGCCGCACCGCCGTCTACGTCAAGGTGCACCACGCCGCCATCGACGGCGTGATGGCCGCCGAGACCCTGGCGGCGCTGCTGGACCTGTCGCCGGAACCGCGCGACCTGCCCGCCGACGAGACGGCCCCGCAGCGCGCGCCGGGCGCCGGGCGCATGATGGGGACCGGGCTGCTGAGGACGGCGCTGCACCCGCTGCGCAGCGCGTGGTCGGTGGCGCGCACCGCGCCCTACCTGGACGAGATCCCCGGCGTCGGCGCGCTCCCCGGCGTCGGCCGCGTCACGCACCTGGTGCAGGGGGCGCTCGGCCGCCAGGCCCCGCCGCCCGCGCCCCGCGTGAGCGCGCCGCCCACGCCGTTCAACCGGCCCATCGGCCGGGGCCGCGCGGTCGCGTGCGGCGAGCTGTCGCTGGCGGAGGTCAAGGAGGTCCGCGCGGCGCTGGGCGGCAGCGTCAACGACGTGGTGATGGCGCTGTGCGCGGCGGCCCTGCGCACCTGGCTGGACAAGCGCGGCGCGCTGCCGGCCGGGCCGCTGGTGGCCGGGGTGCCGGTGTCGCTGCGCGGCGGCGCGGAGTCCGACGCGGGCAACCAGGTGTCGATCATGACGGCGCCGCTGGCGACGCACCTGCCCGACCCGGCCGCCCGCTACGCGGCGGTGCGCGCCGACATGGACCGGGCCAAGCGCCGCTTCATGGCGTCCTCGGGCGCGTGGGTGTCGGACATGGCCGGGCTGCTGCCCGCGCCGCTCGCCGGGCCGGTGACGCGGTTCGCGCTGTCGGCGCTGCCCGGCGCGGGCGTGCGGCCGCTCAACCTGATCGTCTCCAACGTCCCCGGCCCGCAGTTCCCGCTGTACCTGTGCGGGGCGAAGGTACTGGCCTACCACCCGATCTCGGTCGTCACCGACGTGAGCGGCGGTCTGAACATCACGGTGTTCTCCTACGACGGCAAGGTGGACGTGGGCATCGTGGCCTGCCGCGACCTGGTGCCCGACCCGGCCGAGCTGATCGACCACCTGAACGACGCGCTGGACGAGCTGAAGGCGCTCACCCGGGAGTGATCCCGAGCCGGTCGCGGTGCCGCCACGCCAGCCTCAGCGCGGCGGCGCCGGCGGGCTGGACGGGCCGGGGGAGCGTCCCGTCGAAGGGGGCGAGGGAGACCGCGCCCTCGTCGTTCTCGCGCACGAGGCCGCCGAACAGCTCGCCGAAGGCCGCGTCCTCGATGACGGTGACCGTGAGCAGATCGACCGCGAAGGTCAGCGGATCGACGCCGAGGCCCAGGCAGTACGGCCGGACGTCGCCCCGCTCGCGGGCGTCCTCGAAGCGGTCGCGGAAGGCGGTGAACGCCTCGTCCGGCCGCCGGTAGTCCTCCCGCGTGCCGAGGAACTCCTCGCCGTACTCGCGCGTGATGTTCCACCACAGGTCAAGGTCGTGCCGCGCGTCCGCGACGGGCTGGAAGACCCCGACCGGCATCACCTGGTAGAGCCCGCCCGCGTGCGCGACCTTGGCGGGGTCGCGCCAGTGCAGCACGTACGAGCCCGACCGGGTCACGGTGAGCGTCGTGACGGCCATCAGCGCGGGGCGGCGGCCGAAATCGCGTGGGTCGCCGACCCGTTCCCGTAGGGCGGTCCCTCCGGCGGCCAGCTCGTGCGCGGCGGCCTCTCCGACGTTCACGGCGTCGAAGTAGCGCGCGGGCCCGAACCGCAGCACCGGTTCGCCGGTGAGCCGCGCGTCGAGCAGCCGGTAGGCGGGCCGGTTCTCGAACACCTTCGGCGGGGCGAGCGCGGCCACGGCGTCCGCGTAGTTCGCGAACCCGTCCGGCAGGCCGTCCGCAGGACCTACGACCGACGGCGCGGCCGGACGCCCGTCCCACTCCAGCCGGAGCCGCTCCAGCGGTACAGGGACGTCCGGCAGCCATTCGGGCCGGGACAGCAAACCCGTGCCCTCGGCGCGCGGCACGTCCCCGTACAGCGCGGACGCGATGCGCCCGAATCCGTCCCGGTCCCCGGCCAGCCGCGCCCGCACCGCGAGCCACTCCCGCTCGTCCACCCCCATACCGCCACGATAGGCGCCCCCCGCCCCGCGCCTGGGAACCTCCTAGGGGCTTGCGAGGGATAACTCCCGTGACCCCTTCATCCCCCGGAGGCCCCGAGATGAGAGAACCGGCGTGACCGCCGTTCCCGCGCACCTCGACCGCCCTCCCCGCGTGCCCGAGGCCCCGCCCGACGACGCCGCGGTGATCCGGCGGTCCCTCGACGAGCCGGAGGCGTTCACCGCGCTGTACGACCGGCACGCGCCCGCCATCCACCGCTACGCCGCGCAGCGCCTGGGCGCCGACGCGGCCGACGACCTGATGGCCGAGACGTTCCTGATCGCGTTCCGCAAGCGGCGGGACTACGACCTGGAGCGCGGCAACGCCCGCCCCTGGCTGTACGGCATCGTGACCCGCCTCATCGCCCGGCACCGCAGGACCGAGGTGTCGCGGTACCGGCTGCTGCAACGCCTCGGCGGCGAGACCGCCGCCGAGCCCGTCGAGAGCGAGGCCAAGGTCAGCGCCCAGGCGTTGCGCGGCCCGCTGGCGCAGGCTCTCGCGACCCTGCCCCGTGCCTACCGCGACACTCTGCTGCTGGTCGCGTGGGCCGACCTCTCCTACGAGGAGACGGCGACCGCCCTCGGTGTCCCGGTCGGCACCGTGCGGTCCCGGTTGTCGCGCGCCCGCGCGAAGCTGCGCGACGCGTTCGGCGGCATCGACCCCACCGGCTTGGACGACGAGGAGGACGACCGTGGATGAGATGACCGTGCTGCGTCAGGCGGCCCCCGAGGTCGGCCCGCCCACCCACGAGGCGCTGCGCGCGGGCCGGGTCCGGCTGGCGGAGACCGCGCGCGGAGGATGGCGGGCGAAGGTGCTGCGGCGCCCCGTACGAGGCGGTTGGCGGCCGGTGGGAGCGGGCGCGGTGGCGCTCGCGCTGGGCGTCGCCGCCGCCCTCACCGTCCTTCAGGCCCTCACTCCGGGCGGAACGGCCTCGGCCGCCGCCGCCGAGGTGCTGCGGAACGCGGCGGCCGCCGCTCGCGCCGAGGCGCCCGCCGCGCCCGGCAAGTTCCTCTACACCAAAACCCTCACCGTCCACATCACCCTGCAGACCGGCGACACCAACCACACCTGCAGCGAAAGCTGGTTCCTGCCGGACGGCACGCCGTGGGCGATGCGCACCGGCGCGGACCGGAACGACGACCGCTGCCGCACCTCTGACGGGCCGTCGCTGAACGGTCCGTCGAGCAAGAGGCCCGACGGCGACGGCCGCCCGCGCGCCGACGCTCGTGCGCTGCCCACCGACCCCGCCGCCCTGCGGGAACGCCTCTACGACGATGCCGAGCACGGTCGGGCCGACATACCCGAGCGCAGGAACGCGCCGCACGACTTCCTGGTCTTCGACCGCATCGGCCGCCTCCTGAGGATGCCCGTCCCGCCCGCCCTGCGGGCCGCGCTGTACGAGACGCTGATCACCGTCCCGGGCGTCGACGTGCGCCAGGACGTGCCCGACGCGCTCGGCCGCCGCGGGACGGCGCTGGTGCGCACCGAGGCCGACGGCTGGCTGGGGCTCATCCTCGCCCCCCGGACCTACCACTACCTCGGCAGCCGGGCGGAATCCTCCTTCGACGAGTCGAAGGGGGTCACCGACGTCTACGCCACGGCGCTGCTGGCGTCCGCCCCCGTGGACGGGAAGTTCAGGCGGCCCTGACGCCCTCGGCCACGTCGGCCGCCACCAGGTCGGCGTTGATCGCCATGGCCGCCATGGAGCCCGCGGCGGCCGCCTGGATGACGCCCGCCTTCGGGTTCACCGCGTTGCCCGCCGCGTAGACGCCGGGGACGCTGGTGGCCCCGGAGGCGTCCACCTTCACCCAGCCGTCCTCGACCTCGCAGCCCAGGCCGGTGAGGACCGAGTCGTTCGGGACGAAGTCGGCGGCCAGGAACAGGCCCTGGCGCGGCAGCACGGTCCCGTCCGCCAGCGCCACGCCGGTCAGCCGGTCGTTCTCGACCACCAGCCGCTCCACCCTGCCGGGCACGACCTCGATCCCGCGCGCCGCCAGCCTCGCGGCGTCCTCGCCGGCGGGCTCGGGCAGCAGGTGCGGCAGGAAGACCAGGTCGGAGGTCCACTGGCTCAGCAGCAGGGCGTGCTCCAGCGAGGCCGGCATGGTGCCGAGCACCGCCAGCGCCTGGTCGCGGGACTCCCAGCCGTGGCAGTAGGGGCACATGTTGACGTCTCGGCCCCAGCGCTCGCGGACGCCGGGCAGGTCGGGCAGCCGGTCGGTCAGGCCGGTCGCCACCAGCAGGCGTCGGGCCCGGACGGTGCGGCCGTCCTTGACGTGCACGGTGAACGGGCCGGAGCCGTACACCCGCTCGACCGCCCCGGTGACGATCTCGCCCCCGTAGCCGCGGACCTCGGCGCGCCCGATCTCCAGCAGCTCGGCGGGCGGCAGCCCGTCGCGGGACAGGAAGCCCTGCATGTGGGCGGCGGGGGCGTTGCGCGGGTGGCCGCCGTCCACCACCAGCACCCGCCGCCGGGCGCGGGCCAGCACCAGCCCCGCGTTCAGCCCGGCCGCGCCGCCACCGATGATCACTACGTCGTAGGAGTCCATGGTCCTGCCTTCCGATGCGTCGTCACGTGGGGACACTGTGCGCGGGGGCCGCGCGATTTGACAAAGTTCTTTGCCGTTTCTGCAATAGATCCATGGACGATGTACTGGCGGGCGTCGGCGAGCGCCTGCGCCGGGTGCGGCGCGAGCGCGGCGTCACCCTCACCGAGCTGTCGGAGACCACCGGGATCTCGGTCAGCACGCTGTCGCGGCTGGAGTCGGGCAAGCGCAAGCCGAGCCTGGAGCTGCTGCTGCCGCTGGCCAAGGCGCACCAGGTGCCCCTGGACGAGCTGGTCGGCGCGCCCGAGGTCGGCGACCCGCGCGTCCGGTCCCGCCCCCGCCGGGTCGGCGACCGGACCGTCCTGCCGCTGACCCGGCGGCCGGGCGGCGTGCAGGCGTTCAAGATGATCCTGCCGGAGGCCCGCGACGCCGACCCGCGCACGCACGAGGGCTACGAGTGGCTGTACGTGCTCAGCGGGCGGCTGCGGCTGGTCCTGGGCGAGCACGACCTCGTCCTCGGGCCGGGGGAGGCGGCCGAGTTCGACACCCGCGTGCCGCACTTCTTCGCCGGCTCGGGCGGCCCGGCCGAGATCCTGAGCCTGTTCGGGCCGCAGGGGGAGCGGGTGCACGTGCGGGCCCGGCCGTCGTCCGCGAAATAACATCACCTATCGTGCTAAATCGTGCATAACGACCAGACAGTGACGGTGGAGCGGACGGCGGGCACCCCCCGGATCGCCTGGGCGCTGTGGGGCGTCGGCGTGCTCGCGTACGTGGTGGCGGTGCTGCACCGCACCTCGTTCGGGGTGGCCGGCCTCGACGCGGTGCACCGCTTCGACGCGACCGCCGGGATGCTGGCGACCTTCACCGTGCTGCAGCTGCTGGTCTACGCCGGCCTCCAGATCCCGGTCGGCCTGCTGCTGGACCGGCTCGGCCCGCGCCGCATGATCGCGGGCGGGGCGCTGGTGATGGCCGCCGGGCAGGGCCTGCTGGCGGCCGCGCACGACATCGGCACCGCCGTGCTGGCGCGCGTCCTGGTCGGCGCGGGCGACGCGATGACCTTCATCAGCGTGCTCACCGTCGTGTCGCTGTGGTTCGCGCCCCGGCAGATCCCCGTGGTCACCCAGCTCACCGGGCTGCTCGGCCAGCTCGGCCAGGTGCTCAGCGCGGTCCCGCTGGTGGCCCTGCTGCACGGCCCGGGCTGGACGGCGGCGTTCGGCTCGACGGCCGCCCTGGGCGTGCTGGTGGCGGTGCTGGCGGCGGCGGTCCTGCGCGACGCCCCGCCCGGCGCCCCCCGCGCCGCCTCGGCCTCCCTGCGCCAGGTGGGCCGCAACCTGGTCGACGCGTGGCGGCACCCGGGCACGCGCCTGGGGCTGTGGACGCACTTCGTGACCCAGTTCTCCTCCAACACCTTCGCGCTGATGTGGGGCTACCCCTACCTGGTGTCGGGCCACGGCGTGAGCCCGGCGGCCGCCAGCACGCTGCTGACGCTGTTCGTGCTGGCCAACGTGGTGTCGGGCCCGTTCGTGGGCCGCCTGGTGGCCCGCTACCCGCTGCGCCGCTCCTGGCTGGTGCTGGCGATCGTCGGCGTCAACGTCGCCGCCTGGACCGCCGCCCTGGCCTGGCCGCCCCCGGCCCCGGCCTGGGTGCTGGCGCTGCTGGTGGTGTGCGTGGCCCTGGGCGGCCCCGGCGCGATGATCGGCTTCGACTTCGCCCGGACCTTCAACCCGCCGGACCGGCGCGGCACCGCGACCGGCATCGTGAACGTCGGCGGCTTCGTCGCGGCCCTGGTCACGATCCTGCTGATCGGCGTGGTGCTGGACGCGCTGTCCCCGGGCAGGGACTTCACGCCCGAGGCGTTCCGGGCCGCCTGGACGGTCCAGATCCCGATCTGGGCCGTCGGCGTCGCGGGCGTCCTGCGCACCCGCACCCTGGCCCGCCGCCGCATGCGGGCCGAGGGCCTCCTCCCCTCCTGACGCGCGGCCGCTCCGTCCCCGGACGCTATGCGCGCAGGGTGTCGCGGATGGCGGTGACCGACTCGGGGGCCAGGTTCAGGCCCTTGGCCAGGAAGGCGTCGAACGTGCCGTACATCCGCTCGACCTCCTCGAAGGCCGCCTCCAGGTAGGCGGGACGCTGCTCCAGCATCGGGCGCAGCAGTTCGGGATTGCGCATCTGGCCCGACTCGCCCAGATAGGCCAGCAGCTTGCCGTAGCTCTCCTGGTGGTAGTCGTTGGAGCGCATGTAGTCGGCCATGATGTCGGCGCGCGAGGCGCCCGCGATCGTCAGGACGATCGCGGCCATCCAGCCGGTGCGGTCCTTGCCCGCCGTGCAGTGGAACAGCAGCGGCAGCCGGGCCTCGTCGGCGGCCAGGGTGAGGGCGGCGGCGAACTTCTCGCGCTCGATCGGCATCGCCACGAAGTTCCGGTTGATCTCGACCAGGACGTGCTCGGTGCGGCCGTCGCCCAGCAGCTGCTCCTGGCGGTCGGGGTCGCCGCTGCCGATGACCTCGTAGAAGGCGTCCAGGTCGCCGCCCGCGACCGGGAGCGCGACCAGCTCGGCCCCGGCGGGCAGGCGGTCGGCGCCGTTGGTGCGGACCTCCAGCGGGGTGCGGAAGTCGATGACGGTGCGTACGTCGGCCAGGCGGTCCAGGTCGGCGTCGGTGAGCTTGTTGAGGGCGTCGGCGCGCAGCAGGCGGCCGGCGGCCACCTCGCCCCCGCCCGCCAGCGGGATGCCGCCGAGGTCGCGGACGTTCTCGGCGCCGTCGAGGGCGATGTGGCCGTATTCGTCATCGAACTGCATGGGTCAATGGTCCCGGATGGGGTGTGATGTCCGGGAACCCGGGGTCAGGTGCGCAGCTCCAGCGTGCAGCACTTGGGGCCGCCGCCCGCCTTGCGCAGCTCCGACAGGTCCACCGGGACCGGGTGGTAGCCGGCGGCGGAGAGGGTCGTGATCAGGCCGCTCGCCTCGGCGTTGACCACCACGTTGCGGCCGTCGGAGACCGCGTTCAGGCCCAGCACGGCCGCGTCCTGCTCGTCGGCCAGGACCGCGTGCGGGAACAGCCGCTCCAGGACCGAGCGGCTGCCGGGGGAGAACGCGCCGGGGTAGTAGGCCACGTTGCCGCCGTCCAGCGGGAACAGGGCGGTGTCCAGGTGGTAGAAGCGCGGGTCCACCAGGCGCAGCGTCACCACCGGGCGGCCCAGGAACTCCTGCGCCTCCTGGTGGGCGGCCAGGTCGGTGCGGAAGCCGGTGCCCGCCAGGATCACGTGGTCCAGCGTCAGGAAGTCGCCCTCGCCCTCGTTGGTGTGGGACGGCTCCAGCAGCTCGAAGCCCCGCGCGCGCAGCCACGCGGCGTAGGCGGGGCCCTCGGCGGCGCGCTCGGGGTGGGTGAAGCGGGCCCCGTACGCGCGGCCGCCGACGACCAGCGCGCCGTTGGCGGCGAACACCATGTCCGGCAGGCCGGGCAGCGGGTCGACCAGCTCGACCTCGTGGCCCAGCTCCAGGTAGGCGCCGCGCAGCCGCTCCCACTGGGCCACGGCCAGGGCGGTGTCGGCGCCCAGCGCGGGGTCCATCCACGGGTTGATGGCGTAGGCGACGGTGAAGTGCTCCGGGCGGCACATCAGGTAGCGGCGGCGGGTGGCGGTGCGCTGCGCGGCGGCCGGCGCCATTGCCGGTGAGACGGTCATGCGTTCTCCTGGGGGGCTTTCGGAACGATGATCGAAAGCCTAGGAAGCGCCGCCGCCCGTTCCAATCCGCCGCCATTGCGCTGACCTGGCGGTTCGTTGCTCATCGGTGCGGCCGGGCGGCGATTCGTTGCGCCCGTACGGCGACGGCCCCGGACCGCGTGGTCCGGGGCCGTCGGAAGGCCGTCGGGTCACATGTTGATCATGTGGCCGGCCAGGCCGTGCACCGCTTCCTTCATCGCCTCGCCCAGGGTCGGGTGGGCGTGCACGTTGCGGGCGACCTCGTTGACGGTCAGGTCCCACTGCTGGGCCAGGGTCAGCTCCGGCAGCAGCTCGGTGACCTCCGGGCCGATCATGTGGGCGCCCAGGATCTCGCCGTACTTCGCGTCGCTGATCACCTTGACGAAGCCGTCGCCCTCGCCCATGCCGAGCGCCTTGCCGTTGGCGCTGTAGGGGAACTTGGCGACCTTGACGTCGAAGCCCTGCTCCTTGGCCTGCGCCTCGGTCCAGCCGAAGCTGGCGACCTGCGGCTGGCAGTAGGTGGCGCGCGGGATCATCACGTAGTCGAGCTCCATCGTCTCGGCGTCGGCGATGGTCTCGGCGGCCACGATGCCCATGGCCTCGGCGGCGTGCGCCAGCATCAGCTTGGCGGTGACGTCGCCGATCGCGAAGATGTGCGGCACCGAGGTGCGGCAGCGGCCGTCCACGTCGATGGCGCCGCGCTCGGTGAGCTTGACGCCGGCCTTGTCCAGGCCGTAGCCCTCGACGTTGGGCGCGAAGCCGATGGCCTGCAGGACCTTGTCGGCCTCCAGCACCTTGGAGTCGCCGTCCTTGCCGGTGACGGTGACCTTGACCTTGTCGCCGGAGTCGTCGATGGAGTCGACCCGGGTGGAGGTGAGGACGTCGATGCCGAGCTTGCGGTAGCGCTTGGCGAGCTCCTTGGACACGTCGGCGTCCTCGTTGGGGACCATGCGGTCCAGGAACTCGACGATGGTGACCTTGACGCCGTAGTTGTGCAGCACGTAGGCGAACTCGACGCCGATCGCGCCGGCCCCGGCGATCACGATGCTGCCCGGCAGCTCGGAGCTGAGGATCTGCTCCTCGTAGGTCACCACGCGCTCCGACAGCGAGGTGCCCGGCAGCAGCTTGGTGTGCGCGCCGGCGGCGATGATGCAGTGGTCGAAGGTGACGGTCTGCGCCGATCCGTCGGCCTTGGCCACCTGCAGGGTGCTCTGGTCGGTGAAGGTGCCCCGCCCGTCGAAGGAGGTGATCTTGTTCTTCTTCATCAGGAACTGCACGCCCTTGACGAGCTTGTCAGACACCTGGCGGCTGCGCTGGAAGGCGACGCCGTAGTCGAAGGAGACCGCCCCCTCGGCCCTGATCCCGAACTTCTCCGCCTCGTGGGTGAAGATGTGCGCCAGCTCGGCGTTGCGCAGCAGCGCCTTGGAGGGGATGCACCCCACGTTGAGGCAGACGCCGCCCCAGTACTTCTCCTCGATGATCGCCGTCTTCAGCCCGAGCTGTGCCGACCGGATCGCGGCGACATATCCACCCGGGCCCGCGCCCAGGACCACGACGTCAAAGTGTTCGCTCATATCTAGTGACGATATTCGGCCGGGACCGGTGCTCGCATCTCGATCGGGCCGCCGTGGGAGCCGCCCCGAGGGGGCTGTTAGGGTTTCGTGATCTCCGGCGGCACCGGCCGCCGGCGGTCGGGGCGCGCCGCGCGTGACGCGAGCCTCAGCCGTGCCCGGAACACCCGGGGCGGCCCCCGGCGTTAACACTTGATCGCCCCCGTACCGTTCACCCCGCCGGTCGGGCGCGCAGGTCGCAGGCCCGTCGTGGGCCGTCATCAGTCCCCGGTCCGCACGGACCCGGTCGAACGGAGGAGTGGGCGAGTGAGGATCCCCAAGCGCGTCAATGCCGTCCTGGACTGGGCGGAGCGGAACTTTGGCGCACTTGCGATGGTCGTGGCGCTGGCGGTCGCCGCCGCGGCCGTGCTCGCGGCGCCCCCCGTCGTCGGCTACCCCGCCGCCGCCTTCATCCTGGGACTGGCGGTCGGCGGGTTCGTGTCGCACCTGCGGATGGCCAAGCGCGTCGCCCGCGCCCGCGCCGAGATCGACGACCTGCTGCGGCAGAACGGCGCGCTGCGGCACCGCAACACCGTGCTGGCCAGCGGCGTGATCACCCGCGAGTCGCAGGTCACCCAGGCGCTGCTGGCCATCCCCGAGGACGACGGCCCGCTGAAGATCGACGCCGACCCGCAGCGCACCGAGCAGCTGCCGCGGCTCCCCGACGACCTGTGACGCGGCGGCCCGCCCTCCCCGCGCGGTACCGCCCCTGAAACCCCTCCCGGCCTGGCCGCTTCCGGCTGTGGTGAAAACGCCTGTTCTGGCGGACGGTCGAAGGAGACCGACCGGCAGGGGGCGTTCATGGCGGGGACCGACCGGTGGCGCGCGCTCGGCGCCGTGATCCTGCTGGCGGCCTGCTGCGCGACCGGCTGCGCGGTCCGCGACGGGAACGCCTCCGGCGTCTCGGCGCACGGCGCGGCGGCCGCGCCCCGCCCCGGGCCGGGCTGCGCGCTGGCGCCGGGAGCGCCGTCACCGCCGCCGCGCGGCGAGCGCGCCGCGACCGGCAGCCCCCTCTACCGCACCGGCCCCTTCTGCGTGCCCGAGTGCCGCCTCACCGCCTTCCCCGACGGCGGCTTCCCCGGCGCCCGCGCCTTCCTCCGGCAGGTGCACCGCTGCCTGGACCAGGCGTGGACGCGCCAGTTCGCGGCGGCCGGGCTGCGGTTCTCGCCGCCCGCCGTGGAGATCTGGAGGCAGGGCGAGCGCAGGGTGCCGTGCGGCGGCCTCGGCGGCGACATCATGGGCCTCTACTGCCCCGGGGACGCCACCGCGCACCTCCAGGTGGTCGAGGAGTGGCACCGGCCCGGCTTCGAGGCCGAGATGGTGCTGCTGGCCGCCCACGAGTACGGCCACCACGTGCAGTACCGCGCCCGCATCGGCGACTTCGCCGACCAGGCGCACCCGCGTGCGGGCGGCAAGGCCGCCGCCGAGCTGCTGGAACGCCGCCTGGAGCTGCAGGCCGAGTGCTTCGCCGCCGCGTTCGCCGCCGCCGTCCGCACCCGGATCACGCTGGAGGACCAGGTCTGGGCGCAGGTCTTGGACGCCGAGGTGGACCTGGCGCCCGGGGACCGCCCCACGCACGGCGGCCGGGCCAGCCGCCGCCACTGGATGGAGTCCGGGTTCCGCGCGGCCGGGCCCGGCGGTTGCGACACCTGGAGCGCCCCCGCGCACCTCGTTTCCTCCTGAAAGCGGAGCGTGACGGCAACGTGCGGAGTTCCGTGCTCCGCCCGAAAAGTTAGTCACGCGAATCTTGGGGGAGGGACAGACGGGAGGTGTGACCGTGTCGATGTCGGACGAGGTCCCCGCGCCGCACGGACGTGGGCCGCAGAGCACGGGCAGAGACGATAAAGCCGTGAAGGCCGCCGATAGACGAGGAGAACAACGGCCGAAAGAGGGTCGGTCGCACGCGGTGCCCGACACCCGGCCGGACGAGCCGATGAGCAAGCCGACGCAAACCGAGCAGACCGATCCGCCCGACGAGGCGACCGTGCGCAAGGCCGTCATCGCCTCGGCGATGGGCAACTGCATCGAGTGGTTCGACTTCGGGGTGTTCTCCGCCGGGGTCATGACCGCGATCATCGGGACGGTGTTCTTCCCGGCCGGCGACGACGGCGGCGCGGTGCTGCGCTCGTTCGCCATGATCGCCGCGGCGTTCATCGCCCGCCCCTTCGGCGGCATGTTCTTCGGCCCGCTCGGCGACCGCATCGGCCGCAAGCGCGTGCTGGCCATGACCATCATCCTGATGTCGGGCTCCACCGCGCTGATCGGCGTGCTGCCCGGCTACGCCACCATCGGCATCGCCGCGCCGCTGCTGCTGCTCCTGGTCCGCCTGGTCCAGGGCTTCTCGGCCGGCGGCGAGTACGGCGGCGCCGCCACCATGATCGCCGAGTACGCGCCCACCAGGCGGCGCGGCTTCTTCGGCAGTTTCCTGGAGCTCGGCACCCTGGCCGGGTTCGCCCTCGGCGCGGCGCTGGTGCTGGGCGTCAACCTCGCGCTCGGCGACGAGGCCATGCACTCCTGGGGCTGGCGCGTCCCGTTCCTGATCGCGCTACCGCTCGGCCTGGTCGGGCTGTACGTGCGCTCGCGCATCGAGGACACCCCCGCCTTCCAGAACCTGGAGCGCAGCGGCAAGCGGGTGCGCTCGCCGCTGAAGGAGACCCTGGTCCGGCACCGGCGCATGATCGGGATGCTGATCGCGATCGTGTTCCTGCTGAACGTGGCCGACTACACGCTGCTGACGTTCATGCCGTCCTACCTGACCGAGAACCTGGACGTGGCCGCCACCCCGGCGCAGCTGATCACCATCGGCGTCGAGCTGATCATGATCGTGGTGATCGTGCCGCTGGGCGCGCTGTCGGACCGGATCGGCCGCAAGCCGCTGCTGATCACCGCGGCGGTCGGCTTCCTGTTCCTCAGCTGGCCCGCGTTCGCGCTGATGCAGACCGGCAACGGGCTCGCGGTGGCCGGCGGCTACATGATCATCGGTGGCCTGCTGGTGCTGATGCTGGCGGTGATCGGCGCGACCTTCCCGGCGATGTTCCCGACCCGGGTCCGCTACGGCGCCTTCGCGATCGGCTACAACGTCTCCACCTCCCTGTTCGGCGGCACGGTCGCGGTGCTGGTCGGCTCGCTGATCAAGGCGACCGGTTCCAACAGCATCCCGGCCTACTACCTGATGCTGGCGGCGGCGGTGGCCCTGGTCCCGCTGATCAAGCTTCCGGAGACCGCCGGCGTGCCCATCGAGGAGGCCGGCGAGGAGAGCGCCCCCGAGCCCGCCAGGGCGGCGGCGTAGTCCCGCCCGGTCCCCGGCCAAACCGACCGACCGACCGGCCCCCGCGCCTCCGGGCGCGGGGGCCGTCGTCGTCGGAAGGTAAGACAACTCTTCCGTTGTGCACGATCAATCACGCTGAGTAATGTCACAGCTGCGCGCGCGAATCATGCACCTGCGAACGACGACCGACCCCCGCAAGTCGACGACCCGAACGGTGGTGTGGAGCGTGACCGAACAGCAGCTCAGCCTCGGTACCGAGGCGGCACGGAACCTGTCGACCACGACCAAGTCCGTCCCCCAGATGCAGGGCATCTCCTCGCGGTGGCTGCTCAAACTGCTGCCCTGGGTGCAGGCGGCCGGCGGCGCCTACCGCGTCAACCGGCGCCTCAGCTACACCGTCGGCGACGGGCGGGTGACCTTCCTGACCACCGGCGCCGACGTGCGGGTCATCCCGCGCGAGCTGGGCGAGCTGCCGCCGCTGCGCGGCTTCGAGGACGAGCCGGTGCTGGCGGCGCTGGCCGCCCGCTTCACCCAGCGCGAGTACGAGCCGGGCGACGTGATCGTGACGGCGGGCCGCCCGCTGGACGAGGTCCACCTGATCGCGCACGGCAAGGTCCGCGAGATCGGCGAGGGCGAGTACGGCGACGAGGCGGTGCTGCGGGTGCTGGCCGACGGCCAGTTCTTCGGCGACCGGTCGCTGCTGGACGCCGACGGGGAGTGGGAGTACACCGTCAAGGCGGTCACCCCCTGCACCGTGCTCAGCATGAGCGAGAGCGACTTCCGCGAGATCCTCGGCCGCTCCGAGGGGCTCCAGGCGCACATCACCGCCTTCCGTGAGGGGTCCGGGCGCACCACCGACGAGGGCGGCGAGGCCGCGATCGAGCTGGCCGCCGGGCACGAGGGCGAGCCGGTGCTGCCGGGCACGTTCGTGGACTACGAGCCCTGCCCGCGCGAGTACGAGCTGAGCGTCGCCCAGACGGTGCTGCGCGTCCACACCCGCGTCGCCGACCTCTACAACGAGCCCATGGACCAGGTCGAGCAGCAGCTCCGGCTGACCATCGAGGCGCTGCGCGAGCGCCAGGAGAGCGAGATGGTCAACAACCGCGACTTCGGCCTGCTGCACAACGCCGACCTGACCCAGCGCATCCACACCAGGTCCGGCCCGCCCACCCCCGACGATATGGACGACCTGCTCGCCCTGGTCTGGAAGGAGCCGACCTTCTTCCTGGCCCACCCCAAGGCCATCGCCGCCTTCGGCCGCGAGTGCAGCGACCGGGGCGTCTACCCCGGCACGATCGAGGTGTCGGGCCACAAGGTGCCCTCCTGGCGCGGCGTGCCGATCTTCCCCTGCAACAAGATCCCGATCAGCCGGACCAGGACCAGCTCGATCATGCTGATGCGCACCGGCGAGTCCGCGCAGGGCGTCATCGGCTTGCACCAGACCGGCATCCCCGACGAGGTCCAGCCCGGCCTGTCGGCGCGCTTCATGGGCGTCAGCGACCAGGCGATCCTGTCCTACCTGGTCAGCACCTACTACTCGGCGGCGGTCCTGGTGCCCGACGCCCTGGGCGTCCTGGAGAGCGTCGAAATCGCGCACGGCGGTGGCAGTGCAGCCGTATGACCTGCCCGACTTCTACCTGCCGCACCCGGCGCGGCTGAACCCGCACCTCGAACGGACCCGCGCCCACTCCCGCGACTGGTCCCACCGCATGGGCTTCCTCGGCGAGCCGGGGGAGGCCCCCGGCGGCGGCCCGATCTGGACCGAGGCCGACTACGACGCCCACGACTACGCCCTGCTCACCTCCTACACCCACCCCGACACCTCCGGACCGCTGCTCGACCTGGTCAACGACTGGTACGTGTGGGTCTTCTACTTCGACGACCACTTCCTGGAGGTCTACAAGAAGACCCGCGACCTGGAGGGCGCCAAGCGGTACCTGGCGCGGCTGCCGGACTTCATGCCGGCCCACGGCGGCACGATGCCCGAGCCCGTCAACGCCGTCGAGCGCGGCCTGGCCGACCTGTGGTCGCGCACCGCGCCGCTGATGTCGCCCGGCTGGCTGGAGCGCTTCGCCGAGAGCACCTACAACCTGCTGCTCGAATCGGCGTGGGAGCTGGCCAACATCTCCGACGAGCGGGTGCCCAACCCGATCGACTACGTGGCGATGCGCCGCAAGGTCGGCGGCGCGCCCTGGTCGGCCGACCTGGTGGAGGTGGCGCTGGGCGGCGAGGTGCCGGACCGCGTCGCGGCGACGCGCCCGCTGCGGGTGCTGAAGGACACCTTCTCCGACGCCGTCCACCTGCGCAACGACATCTTCTCCTACCAGCGCGAGACCGAGCAGGAGGGGGAGGTCAACAACGGCGTGCTGGTGATGGAGCGGTTCTTCGACACCGATCCGCAGCGCGCCGCCGACATCACCAACGACCTGCTCACCTCCCGGATGCAGCAGTTCGAGAACACCGCGCTGGTGGAGCTGCCGCCGCTGCTGGACGAGCACGGCCTCGACCCTGCCGAGCGGCTGGACGTGCTGCGCTACGTGCAGGGCCTCCAGGACTGGCAGTCCGGCGGCCACCAGTGGCACATGCGCTCCAGCCGCTACATGAACAAGGGCGGCGAGAGCGGCGGGCACGGCCCGCTGGCGCTCCTCACCTCGCCGGTGCGGCTGCGCGCGCTCACCAGCCCGTACGGGGCGGCACCGTCGCTCCTGCCCGGCGGCGCGGAGACGGCGGGCGGCGACGCCTTCCCCCTGCCCGACCTCGCCACCCCCTACGAGGCCCGCACCAACCCGCGCCTGGACGCCGCCCGCGCCCACGCGCGGGAGTGGGCGTCCCGCATGGGGATGCTGGACGGCGCCAGCGGGCAGTGGAGCCCGGCCGGGTTCGACGCCGCCGACCACGGGCGGTTCGCCGCGCTCACCCACCCCGACGCGAGCGCACCCGAGCTGGAGCTGGTCAACGACTGGCACCTGTGGCGGAGGCACTTCGACGACCTGTTCACCGAACGCTTCAAGCGCCCGCGCGACCTGGCGGGGGCGCGGGCGTTCGTGAGCGGCCTGGCCGAGCTGATGCCCCTGGAGGCCGCGGCCGGCCCCCTCGGAGGAGGCGCCACCGGAGGCGGCCCGGTCGAGCGCGGCCTGGCCGATCTGTGGTCGCGCACCGCCGCGGCCATGCCCCCCGACCGGCGCGGGGAGCTCCGCGACGCCGTCGTGGGGCTGGCCGAGAGCTGGCTGTGGGAGCTGGCCAACCTCGTCCAGGGGCGCGTCCCCGACCCGGTGGACTACATCGAGATGCGCCGCACGACCAGCGGCGCCGAGCTGTCGTCGCTGCTGGTGCGGCACCTGCTGGGCGGGGAGGTGCCGCTGCTCGGCACCGGGCCGATGCGGGCGCTGGCCGAGTCGTTCGCCGACATCGGCGCGTTCCGCAACGACCTGCTGTCCTTCCCGAAGGAGACCGGTCCCGAGGGCGACCTGAACAACGTGGTCGTCGCCGTCCGCACGTTCCTGGACTGCGACACCCGGCGCGCGGCCGAGATCGTCTCCGACCTGGTCGGCGCGCGGCTGCGGCAGTTCGACCGCCTCGCCGCCGCCGAGCTGCCACTCCTGGCCGCCGAGCAGGGGCTGGACGCGCACGCCCGCGACCGGCTCTCCCGGTACGTGGAGGCGCTGCGGCTCTGGCTTGCCGGCGACCTGGCCTGGAGCACCGGCACCGGCCGCTACCGGGCCCCGGGCACGGCCGGCCTCCCGGACGGGCGGCCCGAGCACCGGCCGCGCGTGCGGCTGGGCGGCCCCACCGGCCTCGGCACCTCGGCCGCCCGCATCGGCATGTTCCGCACCGGCACCCCCTGGAGGTAACGACCCGTGACCGAACAGCAGTTGAGCCTCAGCACCTCCGCCGCGCGGAACCTGGCGCACACCACCAAGTCCGTGCCGCAGATGCAGGGCATCACCCCCCGCTGGCTGCTGCGCCTGCTGCCGTGGGTGGAGGCCACCGGCGGCGCCTACCGCGTCAACCGGCGCCTCAGCTACACCGTCGGGGACGGCATCGTGACGTTCGTCAACGACGGCGCGGCGGTCCGCGTCATCCCCGCCGAGCTGCGGGAGCTGCCGCCGCTGCGCGGCCTGGCGGCCGGGCCCGGCGGCGAGGAGGTGCTGGCCGGGCTCGCCGCGCGCTTCACCCAGCGCGAGTACGAGCCGGGCGATGTGATCGTGTCCGAGGGCCACCCGGTCGACCAGGTGATCCTCATCGCGCACGGCAAGGTCGCCCGGGTCGGGCGCGGCGAGTACGGCGACCCGGTCGAGCTGGGCGTGCTGGCCGACGGCCGGTTCTTCGGCGACCGCGCCCTGCTCGGCAACTCCGACGAGTGGGACCACACCGTCCGCGCCCTCACCCCGACCACGGTGCTCACCCTGCCCAACGAGGCGATCGGCGAGCTGACCGGCCGCTACGAGGCGCTGCGCACCCACCTGGAGGAGTACCGGGAGGCGCCCGAGCCGCCGCGCAACAGGCAGGGCGAGGCCGAGATCGAGCTGGCGTCGGGGCACGAGGGCGAGCCGGTGCTGCCCGGCACGTTCGTGGACTACGAGCCCTGCCCGCGCGAGTACGAGCTGAGCGTGGCCCAGACGGTGCTGCGCGTCCACACCCGCGTCGCCGACCTCTACAACGGCCCCATGGACCAGGTCGAGCAGCAGCTCCGGCTGACCATCGAGGCGCTGCGCGAGCGCCAGGAGCACGAAATGATCAACAACCGCGACTTCGGCCTGCTGCACAACGCCGACCTGCGCCAGCGCATCCAGACCCGCAGCGGCCCGCCCACCCCCGACGACCTGGACGAGCTGCTGTCACGCCGGCGCGGCTCGCGGTTCTTCCTGGCCCACCCGAAGACCATCGCCGCCTTCAGCCGCGAGTGCAACCGGCGCGGCGTCTACCCCGGCACGATCGAGCACGAGGGCCGCCGCACGCAGTCCTGGCGCGGCGTGCCGATCTTCCCCTGCGACAAGATCCCGATCAGTGCCCGCGGCACCAGCTCGATCCTGGTGATGCGCACCGGCGCCGACGACCAGGGCGTGATCGGCCTGCGCCGCACCGACCTGCCCGACGAGGTGGCCCCGGGCCTGTCGGCGCGCTTCATGGGCGTCAACGACCAGGCGGTCCTGTCCTACCTGGTCAGCGCCTACTACTCGGCGGCCGTCCTGGTGCCCGACGCGCTGGGCGTCCTGGAGAACGTCGAGATCGCCCGGTGAGGGAGGAGGCTGCGATGACGGTCACGCGGAGGTCCGCCCGCTCGGCGGCCGAGGTACTGGTGTGGAGCCGGTCGCTGCTGGACCCGGCGCTGCGCGACGCGGTCGAGGACATGCCCGCCTCGATGCGCCGGATCGCCGCCTACCACTTCGGCTGGCGCGACGACATGGACCGGCCCGCCCAGGGCGGCGGCGGCAAGGCGATCCGCCCGGCGCTGGCGCTGCTGGCCGCCGAGGCGGTCGGCGGCACCGCGGCCGGGGCGCTGCCGGCGGCGGTAGCGGTGGAGCTGGTGCACAACTTCTCGCTGCTGCACGACGACGTGATGGACGGCGACCTGACCCGGCGGCACCGGCCCACCGCGTGGACGGTGTTCGGCTCCAACGCGGCGATCCTGGCCGGGGACGCGCTGCTGGCGGCGGCGTTCGAGACCGTCGCGTCCGCGCCGGGCCCGGCGGTGCGCGGCGGCGTGCAGGCGCTGAGCCGGGCGGTGCTGGAGCTGGTGGAGGGGCAGAGCGCCGACATGGCGTTCGAGGAGCGCTCCGACGTGGCGCTGCCCGAGTGCCTGGCCATGGCGGGCCGCAAGACCGGCGCGCTGCTGGGCGCGGCGTGCGAGCTGGGCGGCATGTTCGGCGGCGGCACCCGCGAGCAGGTCACGCGGCTGCGCACGTTCGGCGAGCGGCTCGGCCTCGCGTTCCAGATCGTGGACGACCTGCTGGGCATCTGGGGCGACCCGGCCGTCACCGGCAAGCCCGTCCACTCCGACCTGCGCAACCGCAAGAAGTCGCTGCCGGTGGTGGCCGCCCTCACCTCGGGCACCGACGCCGGGCGCGAGCTGGCCGCGATCTACCAGGAGGACGAGCCGCGGGACGACGGCGAGCCGGCCCGCGCCGCCGCGCTGGTGGAGGCGGCGGGCGGGCGCTCGTGGGCGGCCCGCCGCACCGCCGACCTGCTGACCGAGGCGCTGGCGGAGCTGGCGCTGGCCGACCCCGCCGACCGCCCGGCCGAAGAGCTGTCGGCGTTGGCGAGGCTGGTCACGCGCCGCGACCACTGACCGGCGCGGCGAGCTCGTCCAGATGGCGGGCGATGACGGCGGCCATGCGCTCCGGGGTGGTGTCCTCGGGGCGCATGGCCGCGTGCACGGCGAGCCCGTCCACCAGGGCGTGCAGCCGCGCGGCGGCCAGCTCCGCCTCCCCGGCGCCCGCGCTCTCCCCGAGCAGGGCGACGACGCGGCGGCAGCCCGCGCGCAGGGCGTCGTAGCCCTCGTCGCGGAGGGCGCGCAGGCCGGGGTCCACCATGGCGCGGGCGGTGAAGGCGAGCCACACCTCGTTCTCCGCGCGGCGCTCGTCGTCCATCGGCAGCAGCTGCGCCAGCACCCGCTCGGCGCGCTCGCGCGGCGGCCCGGACGGGTCCAGCGCCGCCACCCGCCCGTCGATGCGGTCGATCACCATGCGCAGCGCGAACGCCAGCAGCTCGGACTGGCTGGCGAAGTAGTGCCGCAGCGAGCCCATCGACAGGCCCGCCTCCTGCGCCACCCGGCGCACCGACGCCTCCTCCAGGCCGTCGCGGCGGATCACCCGCCAGACGGCCTCGGCCAGCTCGCGCCTGCGGCGCGCCGGATCGACCACTTTCGGCATGGTGTTTTTATAGCACAGGCGTGCTACATTCCGGGAAATAGCACAGTCGTGCTATAAACCGTCCGGCCCGGAGGCCGACCATGCCCCTCACCCTGCGCCCCGCCCCCTCCCCGTCCCCGCGCTCCTCCCGCCGCGCCCCGCGCGCCCTCTGGCTCGCCCTCGCGGGCTGGCTCGCCGTCAACGCCCTCGTCCTGCTCCTGGCAGGGGACACCCCGCCCTTCGACTGGCCCGACGCCGCGGGCCGCTCCACCGCCGACCACCTGGTGGACGCCAACATCCGGATGCTGGAATTCCTGCTGCTGGCCGCCGTGGTCGTCCTGCTCACCCGCCGCCGCACGCGCCCCGACCAGGCCGCGCGAGCGCCCGAACGCCCCGCCGCGCTCCGCGAGACGCTGGGCCTGCTCGCCTACGGCGCCGCCGCGCTCGGCGGCGGCTTCCTGCTCGCGCGGGCGTTCGGCTGGCACCCGTTCGGGCTCCACCTGGCGGGCACGCTCTACGGCACCCACGAGACCGTCAGCCCCGCCGAGGCCGCCGCCTGGGCGCTGTACAACCTCGCCGCCTACGCCGCCGCGCCGCTGTGGTGGTTCCGCCGCCGCTACCCGGCCCGCCGCCTCAACCTCACCAGCACCGACCGGCGCGGCGACGCCCTGGTGATCACGGTGGTGCTGGTGCTGGAATCGGCCGTGCAGCTGCTGGCGCTGAAACCGGAGCTGCTGGAGCTGTCGGGGCGGCAGCTGGCGATCGGCCTGCCGCTGACGTTCGTGCTCTACCTGGCCGGGGCCGTGCTGCCCGCGATGGTCTTCGTCTACTGCGTCCTGGTGCCGCGCTTCCAGCGGCTGACCGGCTCGACGGTCGCGACGGTGGTCCTGGGCGGCCTCGCCTACGCCGCGCTGCACGTCTGGGACGCCTGGACGGTGTTCGACGGCCCGGACGAGGCGGTGCTGTCGCTGCTGTTCGTGCTGCTCACCTACGCCGCGCCCGGCATGGTCAAGACCGTCCTCACCGTGCGGACCGGCAACGCCTGGGTGCACGTGTGGGCGTACCACGCCCTCGCCCCGCACACCCTGATCGACACCCCGCACCTGGTCCACGTGCTGGACATCCGGTAATCGGATGCAACAGTTCAGGCCCTTTCGGACAACTAGTAGGTGAGGCCCCCTTCCGAAAGGACCCGTCATGGCCGCTCCGCTGCCCGACCCGCTGCTGATCACCGTCGGCGTGCTCGCCGTCCCGACCACCTGGGCGCTGTGGCGCGCCCGCCGGCTGCGCCGCGCCCGGCCCGTCGTCTCCTACCGCGCGATCTGGACCGTCGCCGACCAGCGCTGGCTGCAGCGCCACGACATCAGCCCGGTCGCCGTCATGGCCGCCGACGTCGTGCCGGAGGATGGGGGAGGAGGACGACGACGTCGAGGGGGGACGGCATGACGCTGCCCAAGGTACGGTTCGGCACGACCGGCATGGAGATCACCAGGGTCGGCTTCGGGGCCTGGGCCGTGGGCGGGAGCTGGCGGCACGGCTGGGGCGGCCAGGATGACGGCGACTCGGTCGCCGCGATCCGGCACGCGGTCGGGCGCGGCGTCAACTGGATCGACACCGCCGCGGTCTACGGGCTCGGCCACTCCGAGGAGGTCGTGGCCGCCGCGCTGGACGGCGTCCCGCCGGGCGAGCGCCCCTACGTGTTCACCAAGGGCGGCGAGATGTGGGACGACCAGGGCCGCCCCGCCAAGATCGCCCGCCCCGACACGCTGCGCCGCGAGGTGGAGGACTCCCTGCGCCGCCTGCGCGTGGAGCGCATCGACCTGTACCAGGTGCACCAGACGCCCGACGCCGGGAACCCGGTCGAGGAGTACTGGCAGACCATGGCCGACCTCAAGCGGGAGGGCAAGGTCCGCGCGATCGGGCTGTCCAACCACTCGCTGGAGCGGCTGGAGGCGGCCGAGAAGGTCGCGCACGTGGACGCCTTCCAGCCGCCGCTGTCGGCGGTCAACCGCACGCAGGCCGCCGAGATCGCCTGGTGCGAGCGCAACGGCACCGGCGTGATCGTCTACTCGCCGATGCAGTCGGGCCTGCTGTCGGGCGCCTTCACCGCCGAGCGCGTCGCCGCCCTGCCCGAGGGCGACTGGCGGCGCGGCGCGCCCGACTTCACCACCCGGCTGCCCGCCAACCTCGCGCTCGCCGAGGCGCTGCGGCCCGTCGCCGAGCGCCACCGGGTGGAGCCGGGCGCGGTCGCGATCGCGTGGGCGCTGGCCTGGCCCGGCGTCACCGGCGCGATCGTCGGGGCCCGCCGCCCCGCGCAGGTGGACGGCTGGCTCCCGGCGGGGCGGCTGGAGCTGACCGCCGCCGACCTGGACGAGATCGCCGAGGCCATCGCCGGGACCGGGGCGGGGGAGGGCCCGGTCCGCCCCTGACCGGCCGGGCCGGCCGCGGTGTTCGCCGCGGCACTGCGCGAACGCCGCCGAAAGCGGGCATTCTGGGTCACATGGACGGTCTGGGCACGGTCGGGTGCTGACTCATCTGAGCGGGCTCAGCCCGCGACGCAGGCTGCTGGTGCTGGGCGCCCTCGCGCTGGCGGCGGTGCTGGCGACCGCGGTCGTGGTCCGGGTGGCGCTCGGCCGCGACGGCGGCGGACCGCCCGCCCGGCAGGACCGGCCGGGGCCGGTGCTGCTGGTGCCCGGGTACGGCGGCGGCGTCGGCGGGCTGGCCGAGCTGGCGGACCGGCTGCGCTCGGTGGGCCGCTCGGCCGAGGTGGTGGTGATGCCGTCCGGCGGCACCGGCGACCTGCGCGAGCAGGCGAAGGCGCTGGACCGGCGCGTGGCGCTGGAGCTGCGCGAGGGCGCGCCGTCGGTGGACGTGGTCGGCTACTCGGCGGGCGGCGTGGTCGCGCGGCTGTGGGCCCGCGAGCACGACGGGGCGCGCAAGGCCCGGCGCGTGGTGACGCTGGGCTCGCCGCACGCGGGCGCGGACGTGGCGGCGGCGGGGTCGGCGCTGGCACCGGGCGCGTGCCCGACCGCGTGCCGGCAGCTGGCCCCGGGCAGCCCGGTGCTGCGCGGTCTGGGCGCCCGCGCGCCCGTCCCGCCGGTGTGGGTGTCGTTGTGGACGGCGCACGACGAGACGGTGCGGCCGGAGTCGTCACGGCTGGCCGGGGCGCTCAACATCGGCCTGCAGGAGGTCTGCCGGGACGCCGCGACCACGCACGGCGGCCTGCCGACCGATCCGGTGGTGGCCGGGATCGTGCTGCGCTCGCTGGGCACCGACCCGCCCGCCGCGCCGAGGCCGGCCGACTGCCACACGCTGCGCACGGCCTCCTGAGGGCCGGGTCAGCTCGTCACGTCGCGGGTCGCGAAGTTCGCCCACGCGGCCGCCAGGAACACCATCACGTACACGCCCTGCAGCGCCAGCCCGCGCTCGATGTCGCGCCACAGGACCGGGTCGCGGAAGAAGTCCACCCACGCCAGCCAGTACCGCGTCAGCAGGTACGGCTGCACCGACGCCGCCGCCTCCAGCGTCACCAGCACCTGGCTGGTGATCAGGGCCGCCAGCGCGCCCAGGGCCGCGCCCAGCGACGAGTCGGTCAGCGTGGACAGGAACAGCGCGATCGCGCCCACGCCCAGCATGCAGACCCCGATGTAGAGCATCGTCGCGCCCACCCGCAGCAGCAGCTGGGTCTTGGTCAGGCCCGTGCCCGACACCGAGGTCATCAGGTTCGAGCCCTCCAGCGCGGCGGCGGGCGCGTCGCCCAGCATCAGCGTCCCGGCCAGGTAGGACGTCGCCACGACCGCGACCACCGCCAGCAGCACGTAGGCGACCAGCGTCACCAGCTTGGCCGCCAGCAGCCGGGTCCGGCCCACCGGCCGCACCAGCAGGTAGCGCAGCATCCCCGCGCCCGCCTCGCCCGCGATCGAGTCGCCGCCCACCACCGCCACCGACACCGGCAGGAACAGCGGCAGCACCATCGCCAGCGCCGCCGCCGGGTACAGCGCGCCGTTGGTCAGCACCGCCGACAGGAACGCCGGGCCCTCGCCGGGCTCGGGCGCGACCTCGGTCACGCCCAGGAACACCGCCACGATCGCGGGCAGCCCGCACAGCAGCGCCAGCGACACCCACGTGCGGGGGCGCCGCACCATCTTCACCAGCTCGGTCGCGATCACGGCTGCGGCTCCTGGCTGGGCTCCGGGGCGGTCTCCGCGGCGGGCGCGCGGTCCAGCCGGTCGGAGCTGGGTCCGGTGATGTCCAGGACGACCTCCTCCAGCGACCGGCGGCGCTCGCCGATCTCGGTGATCCGCAGGCCCTCGCCGACCAGCCGGGCGTTCAGCTCGGCCGCGTCGGCGGCGCGCACCAGCAGCCGGTCGCCGGAGCGGTGCTCGACGCGGCCGTCCAGCAGCGCCACCACCCGGTCGGCGTCGGGGGAGCGCACCTCGACCTGGCCGGTGGGGGCGCGCACCTCGGCCATGTCGGCCTGCAGCACCAGGCGGCCCCGGTCCATCACGCCGACGCGGGTGCACAGCTCCTCGACCTCGCTGAGCAGGTGGCTGCACAGCAGGATCGTGGTGCCGGCGGCGTTCAGCTCGTTCAGCAGGTCGCGGATCTCGTGGATGCCCTGCGGGTCCAGGCCGTTGGTGGGCTCGTCCAGGATCAGCAGGCGCGGCTCGCCGAGCAGCGCGGCGGCGAGGCCGAGGCGCTGGCGCATCCCGAGGGAGTAGGCGCGCACGGGCCGCTCGTCCACGCCGCCGAGCCCGACGCGGTCGAGCACGGCCTCGACCCGGGCGCGGCGGCCGCGCCGGGAGCCGCCCGGCCCGGCGGCGTCCATGTGGCGCAGGTTCGCGCGGCCCGACAGGTGCCGGTAGGCGCCCGGCCCCTCCACCAGCGCCCCGACGCGCGGCAGCACCTCGGCCGCGCGGCGCGGCATCGGGCGGCCCAGCACCTCGATCTCGCCGGAGGTCGCGTAGACCAGGCCCAGCAGCATCCGCACCAGCGTGGTCTTGCCCGAGCCGTTGGGGCCGAGCAGCCCGTACCGGTCGCCCTCGCCGACGGCGAGGTCCACCGCGTCCACGGCGGTGATCCGGCCGAAGCGCTTGGTCAGCGCACGGGTGGCGATCATGACACCAGCTCGCGGGCGACCTCGGTGAGCGGGTCCGGCCGTACGGCCCCGACCAGCAGGAAGACGCGGTCGTTCGCGTCGTCCTCCACCACGATCGCGGTCAGCAGCGAGGTCCGCAACAGCACCGCCTCCGTCCCTTCGCCCGGCATCTCGACGGTGGGCGCGCCCGCGTCGGCGGCGGCCCGGTGGACGCGGTGCCCGTAGCGGCCCGGCAGCGGCGCGACCAGGAACGTCGCCAGGCCGTCCCGGTAGCCGCGCACGCTGGAGATCGACGGGGTGCCGGGCAGCGCCCGCCGCCCCGCCAGCGTGTCGGGCAGCCGCTCCTCGGTGCCCGACGCCAGCCGCGACAGCAGGTCCGGCGCCGACACCGTCGTGGTGCGCAGGCCCGGCGCGGGCCGGGGCGCGACCGCCGACGCCGCAGGGCGCGCCAGGCGCAGGTCCAGGAAGCGGCTGGTCAGCGCGGGGCGGGCGCCGCCGCGCGGGATCACCCGCACCTCGACCGGCAGGCCCGACTCGGGATCGGCCCACACCTCCAGCGCGCCGACCGTGGTCGTGTCGCCGGCGGGCGTCACGCGCAGGCCCACGGCCGTGCGGCCCGCCGTGCGCCGCGCCGGCAGCGCGCTCACGCGGTCGGCGGACGCGGCCATGCCCAGCAGGCGGCGCGCGAGCGCGGGCGGGGCGAGGTCGGAGGCGTTGGGCAGCCGCACCGCGGGGCGGCCGCGCACGCGCGTCAGGACCTCGCGCTCGTAGTCCCACACGGTGAGGGCGTCGGCGCTCTGCTGGAAGCCGCGCTCCCCGGCGGCCAGGAGCTGCGCGACCCGCCACCGCCGCGGCCCGTCGTACCAGACCCGCAGCCGCGAGGTGCCGCTGAGCAGCGCGGTCGCCTCGTCGAGCCCCGGCAGGGCGGGCAGCCCCAGCGAGCCGCGCGTCTCGACCAGGCCCTCGTGCGGCTCGTCGGCCGAGGCCAGCACCAGCCGCCGCAGCGCCTGCGGGTCCGGCCCCGGGGCGGACGCCGGATAGGCCGCGATGGCGACCGGCACCGCGCACAGGGCCGCCACCAACGCCGCGACCAGCAGCCACCGCCGCCGCGCCTCCGCCCGGACCACGCTCACCTTTGTGAGCGTACGTGGCGTTCGGCCGGACTCGCCCCCCTAGGTGATCATTTGTCGGTCCGGGCGAACGCGGCCAGCAGCTGCCGCAGCGCGGGCGTCGGCGGGCCGGACGGGACGGCGAGGAAGGTGGTCAGGCGCGGCCCCGCGAGCGGGCGCAGCGCCACGCGCCGCACCGGCGGCAGCCCGCCGACCTGGTAGAAGACCGTCCAGGACGGCGGGCCGGAGGCGATCGCGGTCAGCGTCTCGCGGAGCCCGGTGAACGGCGGGCCGGGCGGCGGATCGATCCCGGCGGCACGGCAGGCGGCGGTCACCAGATCGTGGAACGGCGGATTCTCCGCGCGCGGGGCCAGGCGGAGGGGCAGGTCGCCGAGCTGTTCCAGGCGGAGGGGATCGGCGGCGGCGAGAGGATGGCCGGCGGGAAGCGCGGCGTACAGCGGGTCGCTCCACATCGGCAGCATCTCCAGCCCGGGGGAGTCGTCCTGCGCGCGGACGAGGGCGGCGTCCAGCCCGCCCGCGCGGACGGCGGCCAGGCGCTCGGCGGGCGGGAGGCGGGACAGCCGGACCCGGAGCCGGGGCGCGATCGCCGCCAGCTCGTCCAGCGTCCGGTACAGCCGGTCGCCGTGGACCGCGCCCAGCCGCAGCACCCCTTCCGCGCCGGACGCCAGGTCGGCCGCGACCCGCCTGGTGCGGTCGGCCGCCGCGAGCACGGCGCGGGCCTCGGGCAGCAGCCGCTCCCCGGCCGCCGACAGCCGCACGCGCCGGGTGGAGCGGTCGAACAGCGGGACGCCCAGCTCCCGTTCCAGCCGCCGGACCTGCTGGCTCACCGCCGACTGCACGATCCCGATCCGCTCGGCGGCGCGTCCGAAGCCGCCCTCCTCGGCGACGGCGACGAAGTACGCGAGCTGCCGCAGCTCCACCCGGCCCTCCGATTCATCTCGATCGGTGATGACTGCGGACGACAACCGCTTCTGGTCCGGCGGATGTTCCCGCGCTGGGATGGGAGGCATGAGCACCGCACCCCTCGTCGTCCACGCCGGCGACGCCGAGACCGTCGCGCTTCCGCACGGAGGCGCGTTCCACCTGCTGGCCGACGCGCCCGCCACGGCGGGCGCGCTCGGCGCGAACCGCCTCACCCTCGGGCCCGGCGCGGACGGCGCCCGCCCGCACTTCCACGCCCTCTCGACCGAGCTGTTCTACGTGCTGGACGGCCGCCTCCAGATCATGCTGGACGGCGAGACGACGACGCTCGGGCCGGGCGGCACGGTCGTCGTCCCGCCGGGCGTCCGGCACGCGTTCGGCGCGGCCGCCGGGCACACCGCCGACCTGCTGGCGGTGCTGACGCCCGGCGTCGAGCGCTTCGGCTACTTCCGCGCCCTGGGCCGCATCGCGGCGGGCGAGGCCGCCTTCACCGACCTGCTGCCCGAGCAGAACCGCTACGACGTCCACTTCGCGGACGCCGGGCCGTGGCGGTGAGCGCCGCCGGGCCGCCTCGGCCCGGCGAGGTCAGCCCAGCGAGCCGGCCCGGTCGGCGGCGGAAGCCATGCCCAGCCAGGTGTGCGGGTTGCCCGCCCAGCACCAGCCGAGCTTGGGCGCGTTCTGGCTGATCCACAGGGCCGGGACGCGGCGGTCGCCGTTGCGCGAGCCGCCCAGCGAGAAGCACTTGTTCTTGGCCAGCACCTCGGGGAACTGGGTGACCAGCGCGATGCCCTCCTCCATGGTGAGCAGGGTGCGGTCCCGGGAGGCGATGACGCCCATGGCCTCGTTCGGGATCGCGCCGCAGAACTCCTCGCCCCGGTCCACGTCGAACAGCAGGTACGCGCGGGCGTCGGGGATCTCCACCTCCTTGACGGGGACGAAGGTGGCGATGTCGCCCTCGGCGTAGTGGCGGTCGATGACGCCGGGCTTGGTGCGGCGGGGCAGCGTCGTCCGCGTGATCATCTCCTCGACGGGCGCCAGCTCGCGGGTGACCACCAGCACGAACGGCGCCCGCCCCTCGACGGGCGGCGCCATCCCGGCGGCCCGCCCGGTCGCCGTGGCGCGCAGCGGGGCGAGCAGGGCGGCGAAACCCTGCTCGTCCAGGCCCGCGAGGGCCGGGTAGCCCCGGGTGATCAAGGTCTGGACCTGGCGGTCGAACTCCGAGCCCGCGTCGAACGGGGCCTGCTGCCGGGTCTCCTGCTGCGTCATGGGGGCCCTTCCTGCCGTGCCTGCGAAGTAACTCTGTACAACATACGGAGTATTGCGGATATTTCCAGTGCCCAGAAGCGGTCAATACGCGGGCGAAGCGGAGGAAAGGTGGCAGGCTCGGAGGTCCCGGTGAAGGAACGCCGCCATGGTCGATCCCCCCGCCGCCCGCCCGGCCCCGCGCCGCCTGCTGCGCGCCTCGGACGGCGACACCCCCGTCGTGGAGCAGCCCGTCCGGATGGTGTCGGTGGACACCCCCGAGAAGGCCGCGTACGCGGGCGCGCCCCCCGCGGCCCAGGCCGTCCTCGACCGCTGCCGGACGCGGCTCGCCGACGGCACCTACGAGCCGCTCATCCCGGCCGAGCTGCGCGAGTACCTGCTGGAGCGGCTCACGCCCGACGCGGCCCGCCGCCATGTCACCGCGGGCGAGCACGCCAGTGCGGAGTTCGACGTGCTGCTGGAGCGCCGCCTGGCCCGTCCCGGCGGCGGCCGCCGCCGGGTCGCGGTGCTGCCCGCGGGGGAGATGATCGACCGCTACGGGCGGCTGCTGGCCTACATCGCGCCCTGGTTCGACGGCGGCCCCGGCGACCCGCTGCCGCCGCGCGACCACCCCGACCGGCGCACGTTCAACCTGGACATGGTGGCGTCGGGCTGGGGCGCGCTGTTCCTGGTGCACCCCTCGCTGCCGTCCCCGGCCGACCTGCGGGTGCTGCTGCGGGAGGCCGACGCGGCCTGGGCGGAGCGGCGCGGCATGTGGGCGGAGTTCGGCGCCGACCTGCTGCTGGCCTACGAGTACCGGGCGTGCGTGAAGCTGGGCGTGCGCGAGCTGGACGACCCGAAGACGACCGTGGCGGGCGCGTACCAGCGCATCTGCGTGGACCTGCGTGACCGCAGCGTGGCGGGCCCGTTCGGCTACCACCGCGTCCCGCCGCCCTACCGCCTGTGGATCTGGCCGGACCGCTTCGAGCAGGTCCGCGACGAGCTGGGCCTGCCGCGCTGAGCGGGCGTGCCGGCCTCGGCCCTCGCTACCGCGTCAGGGCCCGCCGGTAGGGGGCGTGCGCCTCCTCGACGGCGGGCATGGAGCCGCCCTCGTCCCACAGCGCGAACCACTCGTTGTCCCCGGCGGTGAAGGAGCGGGCGAAGACCTGGGCGGCCAGGTCGCGCAGCGGCTCGGCGTCGAAGGAGAGCTTCCCCAGGTAGCGGCCGCCGTTGGGATCGGTCATCACCGCCGGGTCGAGCCGTCCGGCGACCAGGCAGGCGGCGGCCACGGCCGCGGAGACGTCGTCCCGGTCGAGGTAGTCGTGCGACCCGGTCACGGCGGTCATGGCCGCGCGCAGGCGCTCGGAGGCGTCGCCGGGCCGGTCGGCCAGGTCGCCGGCGAAGTCCAGCGCTCCGTCGTTGTCGAAAGGCCCGTAGTCCCAGGCGCCCATGCCGGTCTCCTCTGTCGGGGTGTGCCGGTCGGCAATGTAACGGCCCCCTGCGACAAAGCGGCCGGAAGCGCGGCGGCCCGCCGGATCTCCCCAGGGGATCCGGCGGGCGAAAGGAGCGACCTGCCGCGCCTCAGTGGGCGGCGGTGTGCTCCTCCTCGGACGCTGCCGGGCCGGTGTCGGCGACGGGCAGGCCCGCCTGCTCGGACTCCTGGTCCTCGGTGCCCTGCGTGGGCCAGGCCATCAGCCTGGTACGGCGGGGGTTGGCCAGAGGGGTGCTCATTGTGTCGCTGTCCTCCTGTCGGGCCGTCGCCGGGGTCACCGACCGGTGGGCCGGCGACATCGGCGAAGTGTGAGAGGGAGATCTTCCCGGATGACCCACCCTGTTTCGCAAAATGGTCTAGACCGGTCGCCGGATTCGCCCATCGTTCCGGGCGCGGCGGGCACCGCAGGTGCCCGCGCAGGGCGCGGCGGACGCGACCCGTGGTACGGGACGGTGGGATGGCCACCGTTCTGACCGATAGGACAGTTTAGTCGCTCTGGGTGACGGTTCCTGCGGTGCCCCCCGTTGCCGGCGGGGTCCCGCAAGGAAGTCTTTGCCGTGAGCGTGCCGCGGTGAACCACGGTGCGTGACGACTTTGGAATGGCTCTGGGGAAAGCATTACCTCTATGAAAAGTAAGTGAATGATGACCAAGGGGTCAGAGGGATGAAAGGGGGCGGACGGCCGGAAGCGGCGATCGGAAAGGGGCGGAGTCGCACCGCCGGCGCGGCCTTCCGGAAGGGCCCGCAATTCCGGACGGCGTGTCCGAGCGGTCTTATCCGCGTGCAAAACAGTACGTACTGGACTGGTCGCGGAGTGCTCTCTACGCTCGGGTCAGCCAGCGCGTCGATCGTGCGACGGAGGGAGCGTCATGACCACGGCCCGAGAGTTGCCGGACATCCTGTCGAAGGAATTCGCCGCCGATCCCTACTCCGCCTACCGCGTCCTGCGCGACCAGGCTCCGCTCATGTGGCACGAGGCGATGAATTCCTACATCGTCTCCCGCCACGAGGACGTCTCGCGCGTGTTCCGCGACCCCGTCTTCACCACCGCCAACTACGACTGGCAGCTTGAGCCCGTGCACGGCCGCACCATCCTCCAGCTCAGCGGCCGCGAGCACGCGGTACGGCGCGCGCTGGTCGCCCCCGCCTTCCGCGGCGCCGAGCTCCAGTCCACCTTCCTGCCGGTCATCGAGGCCAACTCCCGCCGCCTCATCGACCGCTTCCGCGACACCGGGAGCGTCGAGCTGGTCGGCGACTACAGCACCCGCTTCCCGATCAACGTGATCGTGGACATGCTCGGCCTCGACCAGAGCGACCACGCGCGCTTCCAGCGCTGGTACACCTCCATCATCGCCTTCCTCGGCAATCTCTCCCAGGACCCGCAGGTCGCCGAGGCCGGGATGCGCACCCGCGCCGAGTTCGCCGAGTACATGCTGCCGATCATCCGGGAGCGCCGGGAGAACCTGGGCGGCGACCTGCTGTCCACGCTGTGCCGCGCCGAGATCGACGGCACCTCGATGAGCGACGAGGACATCAAGGCGTTCTGCAGCCTGCTGCTGGCGGCCGGAGGCGAGACCACCGACAAGGCGATCTCGGCGCTGTTCGCCAACCTGCTGCAGCACCCCGACCAGCTCGCCGCCGTGCGCGCCGACCGCACGCTGATCCCGGCCGCCTTCGCCGAGACGCTGCGCTACACCCCGCCCGTCCACATGATCATGCGGCAGCCCGCCGAGGACGTGGAGCTGGCCGGCGGCGTCGTCCCCGCGGGCAGCACCGTCACCGCGCTGATCGGGTCGGCCAACCGCGACCCCGAGCGGTACGCCGACCCCGACCGCTTCGACGTGCTGCGCACCGACCTCAAGACCGCCACCGCGTTCTCGGCCGCCGCCGACCACGTCGCCTTCGCGCTGGGGCGGCACTTCTGCGTGGGCGCGCTGCTGGCCAAGACCGAGGTCGAGGTGGGCGCGAACCAGCTGCTGGACGCCATGCCCGACCTGCGGCTGGCCGACGGCTTCACCCCCGTCGAGCAGGGCGTGTTCACCCGCGGCCCGGCGGAGCTGCCGCTGGTGTTCACCCCGCGCCGCGCCATGCCGGGGGCCGCCTGAGCGCCGGGGCTCCGGCGCCGGGGCCCCGGCGTCAGAGCTCCTCGTCGGTCGGCTCGGGCGCGTCGGACAGGTCCAGCGTCGGGCTGAACACCACCGGCAGCGTGTACAGCCCCCGCATCCACACCGACGGGCGCCACTCCAGGTCGTCCAGCGGCACCGCCATCCGCACGTCGGGCAGCCGGTCCAGCAGCGCCTCCACCGCCGTGCGGGCCAGCAGCTCGGCCAGCTCCGGCGCGGGGAACGGGCAGCCGTGCTCGCCCTTGCCGAACGACATGTGCGCGCGGTTGGCGGCGGCGTCGCTATAGGACTCCGGCTGCGCCTGCGGGTCGGCGTTGGCCGCCGCCAGCCCGAGCACCAGCAGGTCGCCGCGCCGCACCCGCTGGTCGCCGAGGCGGCAGTCGTGCACCGCCCACCGGCCGATGAAGTTCTGCGTCGGGGTGTCCTCCCACAGCACCTCGCTCAGCGCCTCGCCGACGCTGCGCCGGTTGCCCTGGAAGGTCACCGAGAACGAGTCGTCGGACAGCATCAGCCGCAGCGCGTTGCCGATCCAGTTGCCGGTGGGCTGCTGCGCGGCCGCCATCACCACCAGCAGGTCGATGATCACCTCGTCGTCGCTGAGCCCGGCCGGGTGGTGGATCAGCCGGGACGGCACGTCCGAGCGCGGCAGGTGCTTGCGGTCCAGCACCAGCTTCTGCATCCGAGCGTGGATGCGGCGGTGCGCGTCGATCGCCTTGTCGCCCACGTCCAGCGACTCGGCCACGTCCTGCACCAGCACCGGGATGTCGGCGTCCGGCAGCCCGAACAGCCGCGCCACCACCAGCAGCGGGATGCGGTGCGAGTACTGGGCGATCAGGTCGGCCTCGCCCGCCCCGGCGAACTCGTCGATCAGCTTGTCGGCCTCGGCGCGGCAGACCGTGACCAGCTCGGCGCGGCTCACCTCGTCCAGCGCGTCGCCGATCGCGCCCGCGCGCCGCTGGTGCTCGGGGCCCTCGGCGAACATCACCGACGGCGTCCAGCCCACGTACGGCATCAGCGGCCAGTCCTCGGGGATCAGGTCCCAGGCGTTCCAGCGGCGGCAGTCGCGCGCGAACAGCCGGGGGTTGCTGGTGACGTGGTTGACCTCGCGGTAGCCCAGCACGAACCAGGCGGGCACGTCGCCGTCCAGCAGGATCGGCACGACCGGGCCGTAGCGCTCGCGCAGCGTGCGGTACAGCTCGGCGGGGTCGTCGGCGACGTTCGGCCCGTACAGCCGGACCGGCTGCGGGTGGCCCGGATGCCCGCCCGGCCGCGCGCCCGGGGGCGGCGGGCCGTCGCCGGGCGGCGCGGGCGAGGGGACGGGCTGGGTCGGGGCGGTGGTCGGTTCGGTCACGTCGCGGGCTCCCGGGCGGCGGAGGGGTCGTGCAGGGCGGTGAGGTGCCGGACGAGGGTGATCAGCGCGGCCTTGGCGGAGTCGCGCCGCCGCGCGTCGCACTCGATCAGCGGCACCCCGGGGTCCAGGTCGAGCGCGCCGCGGACGCGCTCCAGCGGCGGGCCCGGCGCGTCGTCGAACCGGTTGACCGCCACGACGAACGGCAGCGGGTGGGCCTCCAGCCGGTCGATGGCGTACCAGGAGTCGGCGATGCGGCGGGTGTCGACCAGCACCACCGCGCCGAGCGCGCCGGTGAACAGCTGCTCCCACAGGAACCAGAAGCGCTGCTGGCCCGGCGCGCCGAACAGGTACAGCACCTGCAGGTCGTTCAGCGTGATGCGGCCGAAGTCGAACGCCACGGTGGTGGTGTTCTTGTCCTGGACGCGGGAGGGGTCGTCGATGCCGATCCCGGCCCGCGTCATGATCTCCTCGGTGCTCAGCGGCCGGATCTCGCTGACCGCGCCCACCATGGTGGTCTTGCCCGCGCCGAAGCCGCCGACGATCACGATCTTGAGGCCGTCGCTGGCGGTGGCGCGCAGCGGCGGGCCGCCGCCGGCCGCCAGCCGGTCGCGCAGCGGCGGCGGCTGGCCCGCGGCGGGGACGGCGGGGGCCGGGACGGCGGGCTGGTCAGAGGTTCTGGAGTCCAACGAGCACCTGCTTCAGGGTTTCCAGGTCGGGCAGTTGCGCGCGGGCGGGGGCCGAGGCCGGCGGCCGGGCGGTGACGCGGCCGAGCGCCAGCAGGTCGCGCAGCAGCACCCGCACGACGCTGACCGGCATCCGGAGGCGGGCCGACAGCTCGACCACCGCCATCGGGTGGTAGCGGCACGAGCGCAGGATCTCGGCGTGCTCGGACTGCATGCCGCCGGCCGGCTCGCCCTCGGCCAGGATCAGCGTCACCAGGTCGAGCTCGACGGGGGCCGCCGCGCCGCGCCCGCCGGTGACGATGTACAGGCGGTCGGGCTCCTCGCCCTCCAGCGGCGGCGCCTCGCTCATCGCTCCCCGGCGCCGGCGCGCCGACGCGGCGGCGCGACCAGGAAGCCGCCGACCTGCTCCACCAGCTCGTTCATATAGTGCGCGATCATGCCGACGTCGCAGTCCTCGGCGCCGACGACCGCCAGGTGCGCGCCCTCCCCGGCCGGGACGATCAGCAGCACGCCGCCGCGGAACTCCACCATCGACTGGCCCGCGCCGATGCCGGTGCCGAACTCGCCGGAGGCGCTGAGCGACAGGCTCTGGATGCCCGAGGCGATGGCGGCCAGCTGGTCGGCGCGGTCGGTGTCCAGGCCGGTGCTGTGGCAGATCTTCAACCCGTCCTTGGACAGCGCCAGCACGTGCCGGGTGCCGATCGCCTTGTCCCTGAGCTTGTCCAGCATCCAGGCCAGATCGCGGTCGTCGGTGCTCATGGTGCTCACGGGGCGGTGGCCCCGGCCTCCTCTCGGCGGTCCGGGAAGGTGGTCCCGGAAGGGGTGCGGCGGCGGTGCGCGGGCGTGCTCACGGGCGTGCTCACGGATGTGGACGCGGGCATGGACGCGGGCGCGGGCCGGGTCGCGGGCGGGGTCACGGGGCCTCCGGTCCTTCGGCCTGCTGGCCGGTCCCGGGGGTCCAGCGGCCGGTGGTCTTGCGGCCGCGCCCGGCGGCGTGGAAGGCGCCCATGCGGGCCGCGGCCTCGTGGCGGTCGCGGACCGGGGCGGCGATCGGGTCGTCCTGGTGGTAGGGCGAGTTGGCGAGGGTCTCGCCCTTGCGGCGCTGCGGCAGGTCGTCGAACTCCCCGCCGTCCTCGGCCGGGGACGGCCGCTGCGGCGAGGGCAGGGGCTGCGGGCCGGTCCGCAGCGGCGGCGCGGGCGGGGCGGGCGGCGCCTGCCGTGCGGCCGGGGGCCGCCGGGACGACGCCGGCAGCGGGGGCCGGGCGAGCACGTCGGCGGGCGAGGGCGGCTCGTCGTTGTAGTAGTCGGCGAACGGGTCGCGCAGCGGCCGGGTGATGATCTGCCGGGGGATCAGCATGACCACCCCGATGCCCCCGCGCGAGGAGGGCCGGAAGTTCACCCGCAGCCGGTGCTTGTGCGCCAGCCGCCCGACCACCGCCAGCCCGAGCCGGGTGCCGGGCAGCGAGGTCATGTCGGTGGGGTCGGCGATGAGCCGCTCGGCGCGGGCGCGCTCGCGGCGGCGCATTCCGAGGCCGCTGTCCTCCACGGTGACGACCACGCCCGCGTCCTCCTCCTCGACGTAGACGTGCACGTCGTTGTCGCGGGTGGAGAACATGGTGGCGTTGTCCATCAGCTCGGCGAGCGCGTGCATGACGCCCTCGGCGGCGTGCCCGGCGACCGCCGAGCGGTTGGTGGAGTGCAGCTTGACCCGCCGGTAGTCGGCGATGCGGCCCATCGCGCCGCGCAGGATGGACTCCATGATGATCGGCTTGGTCCAGCGGCGGCCGGTGCGGCCGCCGCCGAGCAGCGCGATGCTGTCGGCCAGCCGGCCCATCTGGGAGACGCGGTGGTCGATGTCGAGCAGGTCGTCGAAGACCTCCTGCTCGTCGTAGCGGTGCTGCAGCTCGCGCAGCAGCGCCAGCATGGAGGTGGCCTGCGCCTGGAGGCGGGCGGCCGCGCCGGCGCAGGCCATCAGCAGGCAGGCGGACAGCTCCTGGGTGCGCGCCAGCTCGTGCGCGAAGACGTGCTGGAAGCGGGCCACGTGCTCGGTGGCCGGGACCTCGACGTCGGCGAGGATCGTGTTGGCCGAGGCGTTCTGCCCGCGCACCTGCCTGACCATCCGCGGGATGACGACCTTGATCAGGTGGTCGGCCTCGTCCTCGGCCGCGGCGTTGGCGGCGCGCGCGGCGGTCAGCGAGCGTTCGGCGTCGGCCAGCTCGCGGGTCACGACCTGGAGCAGGCGGGCGAGCGCGGGCGTGGCGGGGCGCGGGGCCTCGGCGAGCGCGGTCTCGGCGGACGCGCCCTCGCGGATGCGGGCGACGACGGCGGGCAGCGAGCGCTCGCACAGGTGCTGGATCTGCTGCTCCACGCGCGCGGCGCCGTCCTCCAGCAGGCCGAGCCCGGCGCGGGCGCGGCGCGCGGCGGTGGCGTGGTAGGCCGCGACCGCGACCGCCAGGGCCAGGGCCAGCGCGGCGCCGCCGCCGCCGATCGCCACCGGCCGCTTGGCCGCGGGCTCGACGGCCACCACCGCCCACAGCCAGCCGCCGCCGATGACGACCACCGCGATCAGCCAGGCGAGCAGGGCCCGTTCCATGGGGGCGCGGTCCAGGCGGTGGCCGGGGGGAGCGTGCACGGTCATTGATCACGTCCTCGGGTGCTCGGACGGGGCGCGGGCGCGCGGAACGGGGCGGCGGGGCCGTTCCGGTGACGCTCCGCATGGCGGTCGGACACGTTACGTAGGATGCATCACACCGATTGTGTACGGGTGGAAATTGCCATAAAACTCGGCGGTCCCGTTGACGATCATTCTTTGCGCGCTTTTCTGATCTTGAAAACCGCTGGTCAGACCTCCTTTTTGCGGCTTTTGTCGGCCGAGTTGTGCCCTGTTTGGAGCTTTTTGCCCTCAGCTGGTGGGTATGCGGGCCGACTCCGGGTAGGGCAGATGATCCCGCCGCAGAATCGAGAGGAGATCCCCTGTCATGACCGACGTCTCTAGCAAGGGACCGCAGCCAGGCGACCGGCGCGAGGTGCTCACCAACAGGCAGGGGCACCGGGTTTTCGACAACCAGAACCAGCGCACGGTCGGCCCGCGGGGTCCGGCGACGCTGGAGAACTACCAGTTCCTGGAGAAGATCAGCCACTTCGACCGCGAGCGCATCCCCGAGCGGGTCGTGCACGCCCGGGGCGCCACCGCCTACGGCTTCTTCGAGGCTTACGGCAAGTGGGGCGACGAGCCGATAGCCAAGTACACCCGGGCGAAGCTGTTCCAGGAACGGGGCAAGCGCACGCCGCTGGCGCTGCGCTTCTCGACCGTGATCGGCGGCCGGGACTCCTCCGAGGCGGCCCGCGACCCGCGCGGCTTCGCGATCAAGTTCTACACCGAGGACGGCAACTGGGACCTGGTGGGCAACAACCTCGCGGTGTTCTTCATCCGCGACGCCATCAAGTTCCCCGACGTCATCCACGCGCTCAAGCCCGACCCGGTGACCTTCCGCCAGGAGCCGAACCGGATCTTCGACTTCATGTCGCAGACGCCCGAGTGCATGCACATGCTGGTGAACCTGTTCAGCCCGCGCGGCATCCCCGCCGACTACCGGCACCAGCAGGGCTTCGGCGTCAACACCTACAAGTGGGTCAACGAGCGCGGCGAGACCGTGCTGGTCAAGTACCACTGGATGCCCAAGCAGGGCGTGCGCAGCATGACCGAGGCCGACGCCGCCGCCGTCCAGGCCGGCGACCTCGGGCACGCCTCCCGCGACCTGTACGAGGCCATCGAGCGCGGCGACTACCCCGAGTGGGAGCTGCTCGTCCAGATCATGAGCGACGAGGAGCACCCCGAGCTGGACTTCGACCCGCTCGACGACACCAAGGTGTGGCCGGAGAACGAGTTCCCGGCGCTCCCGGTCGGCCGCATGGTCCTGGACCGCAACGTGGAGAACAACTTCGCGGAGAACGAGCAGATCTCGTTCGGCACCGGCGTGCTGGTGGACGGCCTGGACTTCTCCGACGACAAGATGCTGGTGGGCCGGACCTTCTCCTACAGCGACACCCAGCGCTACCGGGTGGGCCCCAACTACCTGCAGCTCCCGGTCAACCAGGCCAAGAACGCCCAGGTGCGCACCAACCAGCGCGACGGCCAGATGACCTACCACGTGGACGGCGGCGGGGAGAACCCGCACGTCAACTACGAGCCGTCCATCAACGGCGGGCTGCGCGAGGACGAGTACCCGACGCATGACGAGCAGGGCCCGGTGATCGAGGGCAGGCTGACCCGCAAGCGCATCCCGCGCACCAACGACTACATCCAGGCGGGCCAGCGCTATCTGCTGATGGAGGACTGGGAGCGCGACGACCTGGTCAGCAACTTCGTCACGCTGCTGTCGCAGTGCGACCGTCCGATCCAGGAGCGGATGGTGTGGCACTTCCTGCTGGTGGAGGACGACCTCGGCCTGCGCGTCGGCGAGGGCCTCGGCATCGCGCCCGACGACGTCAAGCACCTCAAGCCGCTGGCGAGCCAGGACCTGACCGACGAGGACCGGCAGCGCCTGGCGAACCTGGGCAAGAACGGCCCGCGCGACGTCGAGGGCCTGAAGATGACGCACTGCGTGCCGAACGAGCGCGCGGTGCACCGCTTCGGCGAGGACGGGTGAGTTAGGAAGTCCGCGCCAACGGCGACGCGCCCGGTCCCCCAGGGGCCGGGCGCGTCGCCGTGTTCGGTCTCAGGCGGCCGGGACCAGCCCCCGCTCGCGGGCGTAGTCCTCCAGCATGACCCGCAGCTGCCGCCGCCCCCGGTGCAGGCGCGACATCACCGTGCCCAGCGGCACGGCCATGATCTCGGCGGCCTCCCGGTACGGGTAGCCCTCCACGTCCACCAGGTACACCGCCGTCCGGTACTCCTCGGCCAGCCGCGCCAGCGCCTCGCGGACCTCCCTGTCGGGCAGCCGCTCCAGCGCCAGCGCCTCGGCCGACGGAAGCCCGGCCGAGGTGTGCCCGGCCGCCTCGGCGAGCTGCCAGTCCTCCACCGTGTCGGTGCTCGACCGGCTCGGCTGCCGCTTCTTCTTCCGGTAGGCGCTGATGAAGGTGTTGGTGAGGATGCGGTACAGCCATGCCTTGATGTTCGTGCCCTCCTCGAAGCGGTGGAAGGACGCGAACGCCTTGGCGTAGGTGTCCTGCACCAGGTCCTCGGCGTCGGCGGGGTTGTGGGTCATCCGCAGGCCCGCCGCGTACATCTGGTCGAGGTAGGGCACCGCCTCGCGTTCGAAGCGGACCTTGCGCCGCTCGATCCCGGCTTCCGTCGTGGTCGTCGTCATGCCGCACCCCGCCCCGGGACGGCCCCCTCCGTGCGCACCTTGAGCGTGTGGAGCATCCGTGTTCCCTCCCATGTCCTCCGAGAGGGCGTCTGCCCCGCAGGGGACGGTCCTAACGTCCCGGGAACGGGTTCACGACAAATTAGGACTTTTCTTACAAAGCTCCCGAAGTCAATCTGCGCAGGATCTCCAGGTGGTCGGTGCCCGCCTCGACCAGCAGCCGCCGCGCCGCCTCCGGCGGCACCTGGCCGATGCGCACCGGGTTGCCGACCATGTCGATCCGGGTGATGCCCTCCCCGGAGCCCAGCCGCGTCTGCGGGGTGGCCAGACCGCCGAGCCGGTAGAGCCGCCAGGCGTTGCCCGCCGGGAAGCTCGCCAGCACCAGGTCGGGACGCCGCCACGCCACGAACGCCCACCGGTTGCCCGACACCGCGTGCACCAGCGCGATGTCGCGGTGCTCGCCGAGCAGCGTCGCCACGCGCGCCGCGACCGGGACGGGGTTGGTGAACGAGCCGTCCACGCGGAACAGCCCGTCCTCCTCGGTGAGGTCCCAGCCGGTCTCGGCGAGCTCGTCGGCCAGGTGCACGACCGGGTCGTCGTCGGCGGCGAGCTGCACCAGGCCCTCCAGTTCGGTGCGCGTCAGCGCGCGGGCGTGCGGGAACGGCGCGGGCGCCAGCAGGTCCTCGGCCAGTTCGGGCCGGGCGTCGGCGATGACGGCGCGGACCTCCGCCCACACCTCCGCGACGGTCGGGTCCTCGGACGCGCCGTGGCGCAGCAGCCCAGTGCAGACGGCGGTCAGGACGGCCGCGTGCTCCAGTGCCTCCGGCGGCGCGCCGTCCTCGGGCCGGACCGGGAGCCGCCGGGCGAGGCTGGCGAGGCCGGCACGCCACGACGGGTCGTCCGCCGCCCAGACGCCGTGCCCGAGGAGCCGCACGAACAACCGTCCGACCAGCATCCGCGCCACCAGCGGCGCGCCGCCCTCGACGGCCGCGACCGCGCTGCCCGCCCAGCTCCGCCAGGCGTCGCGCTCGTCGGGCGCCGGCGGGGTGCGGGGGGCTTCGATCGCGGGCTCGTCGGCGTCCTCGTCCAGGGCGGTGCCGGTCGTCGGCCTCCAGCCGGGGGCGGCGGCCGCCTCGCCGAAGAGCTTGCCGATCAGCGGCCGCCCGAACGTGCGCTCGGCGTCGTCCAGCCAGGCGGTCCAGCCGCCCTGCGCTCCGTCGCCGGCCGGGGCGGGGAGCCCTTCGAGCAGCCGGAGCACGGCCGGGCGGAAGCGCCGGGCCAGCTCAGGATCGGTGAAGATCTCGTCTTCGCTGTAAGGGTGGCGCAGCCTGGGCCGCCGGTCGTCCTCCCGCTGCGGTGAGCGGACCGCGAACACCGGCGGCGACACCAGCCCCCCGGCGGCGGCCCGCACGACGGTGCCGCCGGTCTCCGGGACGGCGAAGACGCCGCCGCTTTCGCCCGCCGGGATCGTCCCGACCCGCTGCCACGAGCCGGGCGAACCGTCGGGCGAGACCTCCACGCCGATCTCGACGTCATGGCCGCGCGCCGCCGTGACCTGCACGCCCTGCGCGGTCCGCAGCGCCCCGAGCAGCGACAGGCCCGGCTTCGGCTCGGCGGCGCGGACCGTCCGGCGCCCCTCCAGGCGCGGTGCGGGGCACGGCTCGCCCGGCGGCATCAGCGTCTGCGCGGCCGGGGCCAGCACCGCCAGCTCGCAGTCGCCGCCCTCGCCGGTGGCGCGGACCAGGGCGCCCGCGGTGAGGTCGGCGCTCCCGGTCAGCGTCCAGCGCCGCCCGCCCGCCGCCCACTCCAGCAGCTTGCCGTGCCGGGGGAGGCGCTCGGGCAGCAGCCGGATCTCGGCCTTGCGGGCCCCGGCGGCGACGCGCAGCAGCACGTCGCCGTCGTAGTCGGCCTGGTGCTCCTGGACGCCGATGACCAGGCGCTCGGGGTCGAAGCGCTCGACGATCCGGACGAGCGCGCCGCCCGCCGGGTCCAGGAGCGGCGCGTACAGGCACAGCTCCTCGACCGGGCCGCGCGGCAACTGCTCCAGCAGGCCGGTGTCGAGGTTGTGGAGCACCCGCACGTCCGCGGAGGCGGTGCCGCCGAACGGCTCCAGCGCCCCGGCGACCTCCTGGAGGACGGTGTCCACGTACTCGGGCACCGCGACGCCGATCGGCAGCAACTGCAGCCACTCGGCGAGCTGCCCCAGCCCCGCCGGGCCGGAGCCGCGCCGCCCGCGCAGCACGGTCCACAACTCGTCGTTGTGGCCCCACCCGGCCATGGTCGGGTCGGCGGAGCCGATCGCGGCGACGGCCTCGTCCGCGCCGACCAGCAGCGCCAGCCTGGGGTGGAACGCGCCGTCGCAGGCGGCCAGCGCGTGGAAGTAGGAGCGGCCCGCGTCCCGCACGTCCACCGGGTCGTAATGGGCGTGTGCGGCGTCGCCGAGCACCGTCACGCGCGCGCCCATGGCACGTGCCATCGGGATCGCGGTCTTCTCAAGGAAGGGCAGGTCCACGGCGCAGCCGAGCAGCAGCAGCTCGTGGAGATCGGCGCCGTCCTCGCGGTCGCGCCACTCGCCGAGCAGCGTCAGCGGCGAGGCGAACGGTCGGTCGGTCATGCCCCCACCTCCAGGAGCCGCGCGCCCAGCGGGCTCACCGTCGTGCCGCCGTCGTCCCCGGCCCGGTCGAAAAGACCGAGCTGGAGCGCGAACTCGGCGAGCCGCCCGAGCCGCAGCCCGAGGTCGCCCGCGCTCTCCTCGCCGGTCTTGTAGTAGCGGCCGTTGCGCTCGTGGACGCGGGAGTACACCCTCGCTCCGCCTCCGCCGTCCGGGACCATCGTGGCGAGCGCGACGCGGCGCGACTGGGCGAGCATGTCGTCCACCAGCCCGGCGGCCAGGTCGCGCATCGGCCGGTCCGCGAGGTCCTCGGCGCGCAGCCGGACCCATTCGGGGTTGAGGACGGTGCGCGGCCCCAGGAACGCGGCGCCGGTGGCGCCGTCCAGCTCGCCGCTGCGCCGGCCGCCGAGCAGCAGCAGGCGCACGTTGGTCAGCGGGTCGTGCGCGTCGCCGACCGCGAGCACGGCCCGCTCGATCGGCGCGGGATGGCCGCCGACCATGGTGGCGGGCAGCTCGTTCAGGAAAGCCCGCACGCTCTGGTCGGGCATCTGGCCGGCGAGCCAATCGCGCAACTCCTGCGGGCCGCTGTCGTTGATCGTGGCGACCAGCCCCGCCCACAACCGCCGCCACGCGCCGACCGAGTAGTGCCGCAGCAGCACACCGCGCCAGGCCATGACGTCGTGGATCTTGCTCAGCACCGGATCGGCCGCTGCCCGGTTCCCGAACGCCACGACCGAGCGCACCGCGTCCTCGTCGCCGCGCCCGTCCAGCACGGCGGCGCGCCCGACCACGCGCAGCGCGCCGCGCCGCCGCCGGTCCGCGGCCTCCCACGCGTCGGGGTCGTGCAATCCGTTGCGGGTGGCGGTGAACAGGTCGCGCAGCCAGGGGCCCTCGGGCAGCTCCTGGGACAGCAGCGCGAGCGGCTCCAGCGCCTCGATCTGGTCCCAGGTGAGCCGGTCGTGCGAGGCGGCCTCGATCAGCGGCGCGAACAGGTCCCGTACGGGCGCGGGGCAGGAGTGGCGGCCGGGCCGCAGCGCGCCGTTCTCCAAGGCGACCGTGCCGAGCACGGCGGCGGGACCGCCGTACTGCTCCCAGAACCCCCAGGCGCGCGGCGAGTACTCCTCGGCCGCCCCGGCCACGTCGAGGTCGTCGCCGAGCCGGGGGCGCACGCGGTCCACGCCGTGCGCGAGGCTGGGCTCGTCGAGGAGCAGCGACACCCCGGCCATGACAGCCTCGCAGCGCCGCACCAGCGTTCGGCACGCCTCGGCGTTCAGTTCGTGCCGTCCCGCGTGCGCGGCGAGCGCGGCGTACATGGCGTAGTAGCGCACGAACCGCGTCGTGGTGGAGACGCCGGGCGCCAGCCGGTCCACTGCTTGGAGGACGGGGCCTTCGACCGCGAGGGAACTACGCCCGGAACGCTGGTCCAGCCCCCGCGCCGACCAACCGGGTCCTTCGATGACCGCCGTCAAGCTCATCCTCATTCCGCCGTTCCCCGAAGAACGTACCGTCACGCCTGGAACGCCGGAAGACACACTGATAACGATCAAGAAGCGGTGCCTTCGGGGGACGGGCCGGGACGGGGTGGGTTGGGACGGGGTGGGTTCGGACGGGTGGGTTCGGACGGGATGAGCTAGGCGGGGTGAGCCAGGACGGGATGGGTCAGGACGGAGTGGAGCGGGCCAGGGCGTCGGTCGGGTGGGCGAAACCGTGCGAAGTCCTTCTCACCGGCGCCGCCGGGCCCTCCAGGGCCCGGCGGCGCCGTCGTCTGAACCTCGGCTTGCGCAGAGCAGGACTTGCGGGCTGGGCCCGTCGTGGGTTCGTACCCCAACCCACGTGTGAGCCGGGGTGGATGGGGATGTGCGCGACTGTGCGCGATTTCACTGCGCCTCCGTGCGCCTCCTGCACGGCCCCCTTCCTGCGCGGCCCTCCTCCTGCGCGGCCCCGCGCCTCCGTGCTCCCCGCGCGTGGCCCGATTGCAGCCCCCGTACAGGCCTCCACCGCGTGAGCCCCCTCTTTACCGCCTGCCTTCGGGCCCCCCCGGGGGGGGGGGGGGGCCGGGGGGGGGGGGGGGCGGCGCCGGGGTAAACAGTTGTTTGGGCGGG
>JBITGK010000035.1:0-49057 GCA_044456955.1 Spirillospora sp. NPDC050679
GCCCCCCGCATGACCCCCCCCACCCCCCGGGTGGGGCGCGGCGGCCGCGCCGGCCGCGCCCCCACCCCGGCCGGCGCGCGGGGGGGGCGCCCCGCGGGGGGGGGCCCCCCGGGCCCCGCCGCCCCCACGGCCGACGCGCTGCGCTTCGTGGGCGAGCCCACATGGGCCGCGCTTTCCGGGAACCCCGTCTCCACCCAGGTGTGGGACGGGGTTTCCGAGGTTCCGCACGTGCGCCTCGGGCAGCACGCCGACCTGGTGTTCGTCGCGCCCGCGACCGCCGACATGCTCGCCAAGGCCGCCCACGGGCTGGCCGGCGACCTGCTCACCAACACCCTGCTGACCGCGCGCTGCCCGGTGGTGTTCGCCCCCGCGATGCACACCGAGATGTGGGAGCACCCCGCCACCCAGGCCAACGTGGCGACCCTGCGCGCCCGCGGCGCGATCGTGGTGGAGCCCGCGTCCGGGCGGCTCACCGGCAAGGACACCGGCCCCGGCCGGCTGCCCGACCCGGCCGAGCTGTTCGAGGTGGCGCGCGCCGTGCTGGCGCGCGGCGCGACCGGGCGCGACCTGGCCGGGCGGCACGTCGTGGTGTCGGCCGGGGGCACGCGCGAGGCGCTGGACCCGGTCCGCTTCCTCGGCAACCGCTCCTCCGGCCTCCAGGGGTACGCCCTGGCCCGCACGGCGGTGGCGCGGGGCGCCCGGGTGACGCTGGTGGCGGCCAACGTCGCGCTGCCCGATCCGGCGGGCGCGACGGTGGTCCGGGTCGAGTCGGCCGAGCAGATGCGCGCCGCGGTGCTGGAGGCGGCGCGTCCCGCCGGCGGAACAGAGGCGGACGCGGTCGTGATGGCCGCCGCGGTCGCCGACTTCCGGCCCGCCGACTACCGCGACTCCAAGATCAAGAAGAGTCCGGGGGCCGGTCCCGAGCCGATCCGCCTGGTGCAGAACCCCGACATCCTGGCCGAACTCGGCGCGCGGCCGCGCGGCGACCAGGTGGTGGTGGGCTTCGCGGCCGAGACCGACGACGTGCTGGCCAACGGCCGCGCCAAGCTGGCCCGCAAGGGCGCCGACCTGCTGGTGGTCAACCAGGTGGGAGCGGACCTGACCTTCGGCCGCCCCGACAACGCCGCGGTGGTGCTGGCCGCCGAGGGGCCGTCGACGGAGATCCCGCGCGGGCCCAAGGAGGCGCTGGCCGACGTGGTGTGGGACCTGGTCGCGGCCCGGTTGAAGCCCCCGGCCGCAAACTCCCCTTCCACCACCTGAAACCGAGAATTCTACCCACCGGGGCCGTCGGTGATACCTGTCCGAGAGGACATTCCCGATAGACTTCGGCGGAATACCTTGGGTCAAGCCCGGGCGGGGTACGCTCCGCCAAGTTGATGAATAGTCCGTTCTGCGACGACAGTCAGCAGCCGCTGCAAGGAGTTCACGTACGTGTCTCGCCGCCTTTTCACCTCTGAGTCGGTGACCGAGGGTCACCCCGACAAGATCGCCGACCAGATCAGCGATGCCATCCTCGACTCGATGCTGAAGGACGACCCCACCAGCCGGGTCGCCGTCGAGACCATGATCACCACTGGCCAGGTGCACGTCGCCGGCGAGGTGACCACCGAGACCTACGTGGACATCCCCGGCGTGATCCGGGAGAAGATCCTGGAGATCGGCTACGACTCCTCCAAGAAGGGCTTCGACGGCAACTCCTGCGGCGTGTCGGTGTCCATCGGCGCGCAGTCGCCCGACATCGCGCAGGGCGTGGACGACGCCTACGAGGCCCGCGAGGAGGGCCAGCAGGACGACCTGGACCGCCAGGGCGCCGGCGACCAGGGCCTGATGTTCGGCTACGCCACCAACGAGACCCCCGAGCTGATGCCGCTGCCGATCACCATCGCGCACCGGCTGTCGCAGCGCCTGTCGGCGGTCCGCAAGGGCGGCGTGGTGCCCTACCTGCGCCCCGACGGCAAGACCCAGGTCACCATCGAGTACGACGGCGACCGCGCGGTGCGCCTGGACACCGTGGTGGTGTCCTCCCAGCACGCCCCCGACATCGACCTGAAGGAGCTGCTGGCCCCCGACGTGAAGGAGCACGTCGTGGACCCGGTGCTGGCCGAGTTCGACCTGGACACCGAGGGCTACCGGCTGCTGGTCAACCCCACCGGCCGCTTCGAGATCGGCGGCCCGATGGGCGACGCCGGCCTGACCGGCCGCAAGATCATCGTTGACACCTACGGCGGCATGGCCCGGCACGGCGGCGGCGCCTTCTCCGGCAAGGACCCGTCCAAGGTGGACCGCTCGGCCGCCTACGCGATGCGCTGGGTCGCCAAGAACATCGTCGCCGCGCGGCTCGCCGACCGCGCCGAGGTGCAGGTCGCCTACGCCATCGGCAAGGCCCACCCGGTCGGCGTGTTCGTGGAGACCTTCGGCACCGAGAAGCTGCCGGTCGAGAAGATCCAGGCCGCCGTGCAGCAGGTGTTCGACCTGCGCCCGGCCGCCATCGTGCGCGACCTGGACCTGCTGCGCCCGATCTACTCCCAGACCGCCGCCTACGGCCACTTCGGCCGCCAGGAGCCGGACTTCTCCTGGGAGCGCACCGACCGCGCCGAGGCCCTCGCCAAGGCCGCGGGCCTCTAAAGCGTTCCGGCCCCGCCCCCCTCGCCGGGGGCGGGCCGACGGAAAGGCCCTGGAGACGGCGTCTCCAGGGCCTTTCCGCGTGCCGCCGGCGCTGTCAGCGGGGGCAGGCGGTGCCGCGGGGCATGGTGTAGCGGGCCGCCACCCGGTAGCGGCCGGGACCGGGGGCGCGCAGCCGCACGAAGTCGCCCTCGCGCGTCAGGCAGGCCCCGCCCGCCTCGCCGCCGCGCACCCGCAGCCACGGCGACCAGGAGATCCGCAGCAGCGTCGAGCCGCGGTCGGGCACGTCCACCACCAGCTCGTCGGCGTTGACGTGCCCCACGGTGGCGGGCCCGTCCACCAGCGGGGTCGCGTCGGCGACCTGGTAGAGCCGCCAGTGCCGGTCGCGCCAGACCTCGCGCAGGTAGGGCAGGCCGCCGCGCACCATCTCGGCCTCGGCGCGGCCCGCCCAGTCGTTCTCCATGCCCTCCGGCAGCACCACGTACCGCACCGCCCACTTGCGCAGCCAGTCGCGGTAGGAGGCGGGGGTGAGCGCGCCCTCCTCGTAGAACAGCGCGTGGCGCTCGGCGTCCACCTGGCGGTTCCAGCCGCGCGCCAAGATGAACCGGCGGGTGAACCCGGACGCCTCCCAGTGCGAGCGCAGCGGGACGACCTCGACGCGGCCGCGGCGCGCCCCGTAGCGCTCCAGTTCGGCGAACAGGCCGTCGGAGTGGGCGGCGGCGGTCGAGGCGGGCCGGGTGTGGATCAGGTCGTCGACCGGCTTGACCACCATCCAGGCGCCGGTGACCAGGAACGCCGCGCACAGCACCGCCAGCTTGCCCCGGTGCCGGGTGCGGGCCACCGCGGTCAGCAGCACCACGCCGCCGAACAGCAGCGACAGCCGCTCGACGTTGCTGCCGACGGGGGAGGGGATCAGGAAGGTCAGCGTGATGCCGACCAGGTAGACGCCCGCGCCGATGCGCACCACCCGCCACGACCGGGGCGCGCACAGCAGCACCGCGATCACGCTGGTGACCGTGGGCAGCACGATCGAGGTGAACCCGATGGGCTGCACGCCGCTGAACGGGAACAGCAGCGTGGTGATCCCCACCACCAGCGGCGGCCCGGCGGCCAGCGCGAACCCGGCGCGGCGGCGGCCGGTCAGCAGCAGCGCGGCCGCCACCACCATGATGAACAGCCCCGCCACGGGGCTGGCGAGGGTGGCCAGCAGGCCGAGGCCCGCCATGGCGGCGGCGCGCAGCGCGGGCGTGCCGCGCGGGGAGTGGGCGGCCATGACCGCGCCCAGCGCGAAGACCAGGCCGAGGCCGAAGGTGACCCGGCCGGAGGCGGCGTTGCACCACAGCGCGAGCGCGCCCCAGAGCGAGGCCAGCAGCGGCACCGGCGCGCGGAAGCGCACCAGCAGCATCGCCGTCAGCGTGGCCGACAGGGTGCCGGCGACCACCGCGACGGTCCGGATGCCGAACCAGGCCATCAGGTAGGGCGACAGCACGCTGTAGGAGACCGGGTGCATCCCGCCGTACCAGGCCATGTTGTAGGCGGCGCTGGGGTGCTTGCCGGCGAAGTCGGTCCAGGCCGCCTGGGCGGCGAGGTCGCCGCCCTCGGCGGCCAGCACCAGCGCCCACGCCAGGTGCAGCGCCAGGGCCGCGACGGTCGCGGCCGTCACGGGGTTGCGCGGGTGGGCCCAGTGCCGCCGGTCGAAGCGGCGGGCGGGGCGGGCGGCGGGCCGGTCCGCGGCGGGGGCGGACGCGGCGTCCGCTCGGGACGTGGTCTGCGCGGTGGTCACGGTGGTCGCATGATCCTCGGGGTAAGGGCGGGGCGCGGGGCGTCGGTAATGATCCAAGAACGGTGGGCCCTGTTCAAACCGTCGCGGCGGCCGCGCGCCGGTCCTGTCGTGCTGATCTGGTAGGACGGGTGCGTGAGCAACGAGGGCGGGGGAACCGAGCTGATCCCGGGCCTGGGCGACCTGCCCCGGGCGCCGGAGGGCGGGAAGGGCACGTCAGGCAAGACCGTACCGCCCGGCGGGACCGCCGCGAAGGCGGACAAGAAGGCCGGCGGCAGGGCGGCCGGGAAGAAGAAGGGCGCGCGAGCGCCCGCGCCCGGCCTGCCCGTCGCCCGCGTCGCGGTGGACATCCCGCTGGCGCACCTGGACCGCCCGTTCGACTACCTGGTGCCCGCCGAGCTGGACGAGAAGGCGGTGCCGGGCTGCCGGGTGCGGGTCTGGTTCGCGGGGCAGTTCGTGCACGGCCTCCTGCTGGAGCGCGTGGCCGAGAGCGACTTCGAGGGGCGGCTGCAGTACCTGGAGCAGGTCATCTCGCCCGAGCCGGTCCTGGCCCCCGAGATCGCCGCGCTGGCCCGCGAGGTGGCCGACCGGTACGCGGGCACGTTCGCCGACGTCGTGCGGCTGGCGGTCCCGCCCCGCATGGCCAAGGTGGAGGCCGAGGCCCCGCCGGAGCCGCCGGAGCCCGCCGCTCCCCCCGAGGGCCCCGGCCCCTGGGCCGACTACCCGGCGGGACCGTCGTTCCTGGCGGCCCTGGGCGAGGGGAAGGCGCCCCGCGCGGTGTGGACGGCGCTGCCCGGCCCCGCCTGGCCCGCCGCGATCGCCCGCGCGGTCGCCACCGCCCTGGCCGCCGGGCGCGGCGCCCTGGTGGTCATGGCCGACGCGCGCGACGTGGCGCGGGTGGACGCCGCCCTCACCGAGGAGCTTGGCGAGGGGCGGCACGTGGCCCTGATGGCCGAGCTCGGCCCCACCAAGCGCTACCGCCGCTGGCTGTCGGTCCGCCGGGGCGCGGTCCGCGCCGTGGTCGGCACCCGCGCCGCGATGTTCGCGCCCGTCGCCGACCTCGGCCTGGTGGTGCTGTGGGACGACGGCGACGACGTGCACGCCGAGCCGCACGCCCCCTACCCCCACCCGCGCGAGGTGCTGGCGCTGCGCGCCCACCGCTCGGGGGCCGGCGCGCTGATCGGCGGGTTCACCCGCACCACCGACGCCACCCAGCTGGTGGAGACCGGCTGGGCGCACGCGCTGGCGGCCGACCGGGCGACCGTCCGGGCGGTGATGCCGCGCGTGCGCGCCGCCGGGGACGACACCGACCTGGCCCGCGACGGCGCGGCCCGCGCCGCCCGGCTGACCAAGGCGGCCTTCGAGACCGCCCGGGGCGCGCTGGCCGACGGGCCGGTGCTGATCCAGGTGCCCCGGCGCGGCTACCTGCCCGCGCTGGCCTGCATGCGCTGCCGCACCCCCGCGCACTGCAACGCCTGCCAGGGGCCGCTGGCGCTGCGGTCCTCGCACGCGGTCCCGTACTGCCGCTGGTGCGGGCACATCGCGGGCGACTGGCACTGCCCCGAGTGCGGCTCCTTCCAGTTCCGCGCCGTCGTGGTCGGCGCCAAGCGCACCGCCGAGGAGCTGGGCCGCGCCTTCCCCGGCGTCCCGGTCAAGACCTCCGGCCGCGACGGGATCCTGGACCGGGTCCGCGAGCGCGCGCTGGTGGTGTCCACCCCCGGCGCCGAGCCGCCCGCCGACGAGGGCTACGCCGCCGCGCTGCTGCTGGACGGCTGGGCGCTGCTCGGCCGCGCCGACCTGCGCGCGGCCGAGGAGGCGCTGCGCCGCTGGATGAACGCCGCCGCGCTGGTGCGGCCGGGCGGCGCGGTCGTGGTGTCGGCCGACGCCTCCCTCCCGGCCGTGCAGGCGCTGATCCGCTGGGACCCGGTCACCTTCGCCGAGCGCGAGCTGGCCGAGCGCCGCGAGGTCGGCTTCCCGCCCGCCGCGCGCATGGCCTCCCTGACCGGCACCCCGGCCGCCATCCGCGACCTGGTGGCCGACGCCCGCCTGCCCGACGGCGCCGAGGTGCTGGGGCCGGTGCCGGTGGCGGGGGAGGAGGAGCGGGAGCGCGCGCTGGTGCGGGTGCCCCGCCCGGCGGGCCTGGCGCTGTCCCGCGCGCTCCAGGCGGCCCAGGGCGTGCGCAGCGTCCAGCGCGCCACCGAGACCGTCCGGGTGCAGATCGACCCCCTGGAGCTGATCTGACGGCCGCGCTCCGGAAGGCGGCGGCGCGCCCCGGACCGGCGGCCGGACGCACTAGGGTTTCCCGGTGGCCGAGAACTGGGTGGAGACGACCGCGCGCGACCTGCGGCGGTGGGCGGACGAGCGCGCCGGCGAGCACGGCGCCATGGACGTGCAGGGCGCGCGGCTGCTGCTGGAGCTGGCGCAGGAGGAGCTGGGCCTCGCCGGGCCCGGCGGGCTGACGCCGGAGCTGCTGCGGCGGCTGCTGCTGGAGGTGTTCCCCGACACCGTGGTGGCGGGCGCCGACGAGGTGCCCGCGATCCTGGCCACCCTCGGCCGGACGGTGGAGTTCCTGCGCGACGCCGGGGAGCTGGACGCCGCGCGCGCCGCCGCGCTGGAGGAGGAGCTGGACCGGGTCGCCCCCGAGTTCGCCGGGATCGTCGCCGCCGCCGACACCGCCGAGCGCCAGACCGCCGCCGAGGTGGTCACCGGGCTGATGGCGGCCGACGGGGTGGACCTGGACGACGGCGCGGCCGTCGAGCGCTGGGTGCGGGAGTTCGAGGCCCTGCCCGAGGAGGAGCGCTACGCCCGCACCGAGGAGTACCTACGGCGGGCCGAGGAACTGGTCGTCCCGCCGGTGCGGCTGGCGCCGCGCGGCGAGCTGGCGGAGGCCGCGCGGGCGTCGGCGCTGACCGCGCAGGCCCGCGCGCTGGCCGCCTGGCTCGGCGAGGGGCGCGCGGTCAACGAGTACGACGAGCCCGGCCCCGAGGACGCGGTCGCCGCCCTGGAGGAGATCGGCCTGCCGGCGCCGCGCCGGGCGCCCGAGGTGGACGACCTGGCGGACCTGCCCGAGCTGGAGCGCCTCTGGTGGGCCGCCGTCCAGGCCGAGGTGATCGCGGTCGTCGACCGCACCGCCCGCCCCGGTCCCGCGCTGGCCGACCTGGACGGCGGCGACGAGGCCGTGCTGGCGGCGTGGCTGCGGCTGTTCGACGCCGCCGCCGTGCCCGAGCACGACCCCGCCGACGGGCTGGACGCCATCGAGCTGGTGCAGAACGAGCTGACCGGCGTGCTGATCCACCTGTACGAGCACGACGGCCCCGCCGAGCCCGCCGAGCTGACCGCCGCCCTGGTCGACCACATCACCGAGTCCTACGAGGTCGCCGACGCCGCCGACCTGCCCGGCGCGGTCGCCGACGCGCTGCGGCTGGAGCTGGCCGACCTGGAGACCTGGGGCGCGGCCCGGACCGCGGCGGGCGGCCTGGTGCTCACGCCGCTGGGCGTGTGGGGCGTGCGCGAGCTGCTGCTGGCCGACGGGTTCGCCGCGCCGGTGGTGGGCGACCTGGCCGCCGCCCAGGCCGCCGACCTGGTCGCGGGCCTGACCTGGCACCGCCAGGACACCGCCGACGAGGAGATCGCCGGCTGGCTGGCGGGCCGGACGCCCGGCCGGGCCGCCGCCGAGCTGCTGGCGGTCATGCGCGACGGCGGGCCGGGCGCGCGCAACCTCGCCGCCGGGGTCCTGCAGCGCGTCGGCCCCGAGGCCGCCGGCGAGGTCCGCGAGGCCGCCGCCCACCCGGCCGTGCGGCCCTACGCGTCGCTGTGGCTGACCGGCCACGGCCTGGACGGCGGCGGGCTGGGCGAGGACGAGTACATGTGGATGTTCGTCGACACCCTCGCCGGGATGATGGAGACCGTCGAGCCGCACGAGGCCGTCGCCGCCGTCCTCGCCGACGCCCCCGAGGCCGCCGACCTCGGCGCCATGGCGGGCGGCATGTGGCGCGTCGACCACCCCGACGCGGCCGCCGTGCTGGCCGCGCTGGGCGACCACCACCCCGACAAGGCGGTGGCAAAGGCGGCGCGCACCGCCGCCTACAAGGCGCGTTCCGTGCGTGACGCTCCCTGAGCGCTTCGTAGACTGGACCCCGACCACCCGCCCGCAACCTCGCAAGCCGCCCGGAACGGAGCCCTCGTTGGCAGTCAAGCCCATCCGCCTCTTCGGCGACCCGGTGCTGCGCACCCCCGCCGAGCCGGTCAAGGACTTCGACAAGGAGCTGCGCCGCCTCGTCAAGGACCTGACCGACACCATGATCGACGCGCCCGGCGCGGGCCTGGCCGCGCCGCAGCTGGGCGTGGGCCTGCGGGTGTTCACCTACTACGTGGACGACCGGCTGGGGCACGTGGTCAACCCCACCCTGGACCTGTCGGAGGAGACCGAGACCGGCGACGAGGGCTGCCTGTCGCTGCCCGGCCTCGCCTTCCCCACGCCCCGCTCGGTGCGCGCGGTCGCCAGGGGCTTCAACATGCACGGCGAGCCGATCACGCTGGAGGGCACCCACCTGCTGGCCCGCTGCGTGCAGCACGAGACCGACCACCTGGACGGGATCATCTTCATCGACCGCATGGACCCCGAGCAGCGCAAGGCCGCGATGAAGGCGATCCGCGAGGCCGAGTGGTTCGGCGAGCCCGCGCCGGTCGTCAAGCAGTCCCCGCACCGCACCTTCGGGAAGGCCATCTAAGCCATGAAGCTGGTATTCGCGGGGACGCCCGAGACCTCCGTCCCGTCGCTGGAGGCGCTGCTGGCGTCCTCGCACGAGGTCGCGGCCGTGGTGACCCGGCCCGACGCGCCCGCCGGGCGCGGCCGCAAGCTGGTGGCCAGCCCCGTCGCCCGGCGCGCCGAGGAGGCCGGGATCGAGGTCCTGAAGCCCGCCAAGGCGCGCGACCCCGAGTTCCTGGACCGGCTGCGCGAGATCGCCCCCGACTGCTGCCCCGTGGTCGCCTACGGCGCGCTGCTGCCCCGGGAGGCCCTGGACATCCCGCGCCACGGCTGGGTCAACCTGCACTTCTCGCTGCTGCCCGCCTGGCGCGGCGCGGCCCCGGTGCAGCACGCCATCCTGCACGGCGACGACATGACCGGCGCGGCCACCTTCGAGATCGAGGAGGGCCTGGACACCGGCCCGGTCTACGGCGTGCTGACCGAGCCGATCCTGCCCACCGACACTTCCGGCGACCTGCTGGGGCGGCTCGCGGTCGCGGGCGCGCGGCTGCTCGCCGACACCATGGACGGCATCGAGGCCGGCGTCCTGGAGCCCCGGCCGCAGCCCGCCGAGGGCGTCTCGCTCGCCCCCAAGATCAAGCCGGAGGACGCCCGGGTCGACTGGAGCGCCCCCGCGCACCGCGTGGACCGCCTGGTGCGGGCCTGCACGCCCGCGCCCGGCGCGTGGACGGCCTTCCGCGACCAGCGGCTGAAGCTCGGCCCCGTCCGGCCCGCGCCGGACGCGGAGGTCTCCCTCGCCCCCGGGGAGCTGCACGTCACCAAGAAGGCGGTGCTGGCCGGCACCGCCACCCATCCGGTCGCGCTGGGCGAGGTCCAGCCCCAGGGCAAGCGGCTCATGAACGCCGCCGACTGGGCCCGCGGCCTCGACCTCACCGCTAAGGACGCGCTGCACTGATGCCGCCCACCCGCAACACCCGGGGCAACCGCGACAACCGGCGGCCCGGCGGTCCGCGCCGCACCGGCCGGCCGCAGGACCTGGTCCGCCGCACCGCCTTCGACGTCATCCGCGCCGTGGACACCCGCGACGCCTACGCCAACCTGCTGCTGCCCGCCCGGCTGCGCGACCGCGGCCTGACCGGCCGCGACGCCGCCCTGGCCACCGAGCTGACCTACGGCACCCTGCGCGGCCGCGGCACCTACGACGCGATCCTCGCGCTGTGCAGCGACCGCGAGCTGCGCCGCGTCGACGCGCCGCTGCTGGACGTGCTGCGCCTCGGCGCCCACCAGATCCTGGCCACCCGCATCCCGCCGCACGCCGCCGTCGGCACCGCCGTGGACCTGGCCCGCTCGGTGGCGGGCCCCGGCCAGTCCAAGTTCGCCAACGCCGTGCTGCGCAAGGTCGCCACCCGCGACCTGGACGGCTGGCTGGCCATCGTCGCGCCCGAGGGCTCCGACGAGACCACCCGGCTGTCGGTGGCCCACAGCCACCCCAAGTGGATCGTGTCGGCGCTGCGCGACGCGCTCGGCCCCGACCGCGGTGAGATCGCCGACCTGCTGGCCGCCGACAACGCCCGGCCCCGGGTGACGCTGGTCGCCCGCCCCGGCCGCGCCGAGGTGGCCGAACTGCTGGAGGCGGGCGCCGAGCCCGCCCCCTACGCGCCGACCGCCGCCGTGCTGCCCGAGGGCGACCCGGCCGCGATCGCCGCCGTCCGCGAGGGCCGCGCCGCGGTCCAGGACGAGGCCAGCCAGCTGGTCGCGCTGGCCCTGGCCGCCGCGCCGCTGGAGGGCCGCGACGAGCGCTGGCTCGACATCGCCGCCGGCCCCGGCGGCAAGGCGGGGGTGCTGGCGGCGGCCGCCACCGGGCGCGGCGCGCGCCTGCTGGGCGCCGACCTGCAGCCGCACCGCGCCGAGCTGGTCCGCCGCGCCGTGGACGACCGCGCCGGGGTCGTGGTCGCCGACGGCACCGCGCCCGCCTGGAGGCCCGGCGCCTTCGACCGGGTCATGCTGGACGCCCCGTGCACCGGCCTCGGCGCGCTGCGCCGCCGCCCCGAGGCCCGCTGGCGGCGCGGCCCCGGCTCGGTGCCCGAGCTGAGCGACCTGCAGCGCCGGATGCTGGAGCGCGCGCTGGAGGCGCTGCGGCCCGGCGGGGTGGTGGCCTACGTCACCTGCTCGCCGCACCTGGCCGAGACGCGCGTGGTCGTCGACGACGTGCTGCGCGGCCGCGACGACGTCGAGCGCCTGGACTCCCCGGCCGTGCTGGCCTCGGTCGCGCCCGGCCTGGACGGGCTCGGCGACGGCCCCTCGGCGCAGTTCTGGCCGCACCGGCACGGCACCGACGCGATGTTCCTGGCCCTGCTGCGCCGCGTTTAACCTCCAGGCTCCCAGGGATCCTTTACGTGTTGCTCGGACGTTGACGAGGTGTCCGCTAAGTAGCCTCGCAGCGACGTGACGGAATCCTCGACGCCTCTGGGGGAGACGAGCCGTGCTCACCGGCTTCATGCACGTGATGTCCTTCGTCGGCAGCGCGGTGTTCTTCCTGCCGCTGCTGATGGTCGTCTACTGGTGCGTGGACCCGCGGACCGGCGCGCGGGCGGCGGTGCTGCTGACCCTCAGCGGGGTCCTCAACACGGTGCTGAAGCTGTTCTTCCACGCGCCCCGGCCGTTCTGGACCGACCCGGCGATCACCGGGCACGAGGGGCGCGACTCGTTCGGCATGCCGTCCGGGCACGCCCAGAACTCCGCGGTGGCCTGGGGCTTCCTCGGCAGCCGGTTCCGCCGCCGCGCGGTGTGGGCGGCCGTCGTGGCCGTCATCGTGCTGGTCGGCGTCTCCCGGATCTACCTGGGCGTGCACTCGCTCGGCCAGGTCCTGGCCGGATGGGCGGTCGGCGGGCTGCTGCTGGCCGCCGGGCTCCGCCTGGAGCCGGTGGTGGTGCCGTGGTGGTCCCGCCGCCCGCTGCCTGCGCAGATCGCGCTGGCCCTGGCGGTCTCGCTGGCCTGCCTCGCCGCGGCGTGGGCGGGCCTGCAGACCCTGGACGGTTGGCGCTGGCCGGACGCGTGGGCCGGCGCCATCACCCGCGCGGGCGGCGACATCGGCCCGCTCACCCTGTCGGACGGCGCGGCGGCCTCCGGCGGCCTGTTCGGCATCGTGGCCGGGCTGTCGGTCGCCGCGCGCCGGGGCTGGTCCGACGCGGGCGGCGAGCTGTGGCGGCGGCTGGCGCGCATCCCGGTCGGCGTTGCGGGCGGGCTGGCGATCTACACCTTCGGGCTGTTCCTGGGCACCCAGCCGGTGCAGGCGTTCGTCGTCCAGGCGGCGCTGGGCCTGTGGGCGGCCGCGGGCGCGCCCGAGAGCTTCGTGCGGCTGGGGCTGGCGGCCCGCGCCACCCCCGCGCTCACCCGGGCGGGTGAGGAGCGGGCCGGGGTCGGGTCCTAGACTCGGGGCATCATGGCTCCGCAGATCTCACCCAGCATCCTGTCCGCCGACTTCGCCGCCCTCGGCGCCGACGTCGCGCGGATCGCCGACGACGCCGACTGGGCGCACGTCGACGTGATGGACAACCACTTCGTGCCCAACCTGACCCTCGGCCTGCCGGTGGTGGAGGCGCTGCTGAAGAGCACCGACCTGCCGCTGGACTGCCATCTGATGATCGAGGACCCGGACCGGTGGGCGCCGCAGTACGCCGAGGCCGGCGCGGGCAGCGTCACCATCCACGCCGAGGCCGCCAGGGCCCCGGTGCGCACGCTGCGCGCCATCCGCGCCGCCGGGGCGCGCGCCTCGCTGGGCATCAACCCCGGCACCGCCATCGAAAGCTACGCCGACCTGCTCGGCGAGGTCGACATGGTGCTGCTGATGACGGTGGAGCCGGGCTTCGGCGGGCAGAAGTTCCTGGACATGGTGCTGCCCAAGATCCGCCGCACCCGGCAGCTGATCACCGACTCCGAGAAGCCGGTGTGGCTGCAGGTGGACGGCGGCGTCAGCGCCGAGACCATCGAGCGCTGCGCCGAGGCGGGCGCCGACGTGTTCGTGGCCGGCAGCGCCGTCTACGGCGCCGACGACCCGGCCGAGGCCGTCCGCAGGCTGCGCGCCCAGGCGGCGAAGGCCACCGAGGCCGCCGCCTGGTCCGCCTGACCCGCGGCCGATCCCGGCGCGCCGGAGAGGAGAGCGCGTGACCGAGCTGCCGGTGCCCTGCGCGGCGGTGCTGTTCGACACCGACGGCACCCTGGTGGACTCCACCCCGATGGTGGAGCGCGCGGCGCGCGTGTGGGCGGCCGAGTACGGCGTCGACCCCGACGAGTACCTCTCCGGCGCGCACGGCCGCCGCACCGGCGACCGCATCGCCGAGTTCCTGCCGCCCGGCGAGGTCCGGGCGGCCACCGAGCGCCTGGACGCGCTGGAGGCCGCCGACGCCTCCGGCGTGACCGCGCTGCCGGGCGCGGTGGAGCTGCTCTCCTCGATGGGCGGCCTGCCCTGGGCGATCGTCACCTCCATGGACGCCGGCCAGCTCGCCGCCCGCACCGGGGCCGCCGGGGTGCCGCTGCCCAAGGTGGTGGTGACCGCCGAGGACGTGGCCGAGGGCAAGCCCGACCCCGCCGGGTACCTGCTGGCCGCGCGCCGCCTCGGCGTGGACCCGGCCGCGTGCGCGGTCGTGGAGGACGCCCCGGCGGGCGTCCGCGCGGGCCGCGCCGCCGGGGCCACCGTCATCGCCGTCACCACCAGCCACCCCGCCGACCTGCTCGCCGAGGCCCAGATCGTCGTCCCGGACCTGCGCTCCGTGCGGGCTGTCCCCGGGGGACTGCGCGTCCTCCGCTGACCCGTTCCCGGCCGTCCGCCGCCGGATCGGCGCGCCATGATAAACCGAGCGAGCGCTTGGTTGGCCAAAAGCGGCCGTGGGCATCCTCACATGGGAACGGGAATGCGATGCATGGCACACTGGTTGCCAAGCAGTGAAACGCGTGCTCCGGGGTCGGTGAAAGTCCGAACCGGCGGTGACAGTCCGCGACCCGGCCGAAGCCATCGGCCGGTTGATCCGGTGGAATTCCGGGACCGACGGTTAAAGTCCGGATGGGAGGCAGCGCGCTGCACACCCCTGCCATGGGGTGTGCCGTTGTTTTCGAGCACGTCCCCGGAGCCCCTATGCACAGGCATATGAGGAGGCCCGGGACATGTTCACCGGCATCGTCGAGGAGCTCGGCGAGATCGTGGCGATCGAGCCCCAGGGGGACTCGGCCCGCTTCACGGTCCGCGGCCCCCTGGTCACGCAGGACGCCGTGCACGGCGCCTCGATCGCGGTCAACGGCGTCTGCCTCACCGTGGTGGAGACCAAGGACGAGGACTTCACCGCCGACGTGATGAAGGAGACCCTCGACCGGTCCAGCCTCGGCGCGCTCGGGCCCGGCTCCCGCGTCAACCTCGAACGGCCCGTCCGGCTGTCGGACCGCCTCGGCGGTCACCTGGTGCAGGGCCACGTGGACGGCGTCGGCGAGATCGTCTCCCGCGAGCCCGGCGACCGCTGGGAGGTGGTCACCGTGGCGCTCCCGGCCGCGCTCGCCCGCTACGTGGTCGACAAGGGCTCGATCACCATCGACGGCGTCAGCCTCACGGTCGTGGAGGCCGGCGCCGACCGCTTCACCGTCGCGCTCATCCCCACCACCCTCGCGCTCACCACGCTGGGGCTCAAGGGGCCCGGCGACCCGGTCAACCTGGAGGTCGACGTGGTCGCCAAGTACGTGGAGCGCATGATCGGCGACCGCGCGATCGGCGAGCGCGCATGAACTGGCTGAACGCGAGCTTCACCGTCTTCGGCGAGCACGTGCTGTGGACCGACCTGGTCGGCAACGTGCTGTCGCTCGGCGTGGTCTGGCTGGCGATGCGCAAGACGCTGTGGACCTGGCCCGTCCAGATCACCGGCGCGCTGCTGCTGCTCGCCGCCTCCCTGCACGCGCACGCCCCCGGCAACGCCCTCAAGCAGGTGCTGTTCATCGTGCTGGCCTCCTACGGCTGGCGGATGTGGACGCGCCGCCAGCGCGCCGAGGAGGGCCTGTTCATCCGGCAGGCGACCGCGCGCGAGCGCCTGGTGCTGGTCGCGGCGCTGGTGCTGGGCACCGCGCTGGTGGCCCAGCTGTTCATCCACCTGACCTGGCTGCAGATTGCCTGGTCGCCGTGGGCGAACGCCTACATCTTCGTCGGCAGCGCGGTGGCGACCTTCGCCCAGAGCCGCGCCCTGGTCGACTTCTGGATCATCTGGGTCCTGGTGGACCTGGTGGGCGTCCCGCTGGCCCTGAAGTCCGGACTGTACGTGTCCGGCGCGGTCTACGGGATCTTCTTCGTGATGGTGATGGCGGGCTTCCGCAACTGGCTGCGCGAGTCCCGGCAACGCAACGACCTGACCAACCGGAACAAGGCGGTGACCGCATGAGCGGCATCAACGACGGCATCGACCACGGCATCGACCACGGCGTCAACGACGGCAGCGGGATCTTCGACGACATCGAGGCGGCGCTCGCCGACATCGCGGCGGGCAAGGCCGTCGTGGTCGTCGACGACGAGGACCGCGAGAACGAGGGCGACATCATCTTCGCCGCCGCCAAGGCGACGCCGGAGCTGCTGACCTTCACCATCCGCTACACCAGCGGCGTCATCTGCGTGCCGATGACCGGGCAGGACCTGGACCGGCTCCAGATCCCGCTGATGACCGCGCAGAACAACGAGCGGATGCGCACCGCCTACACCGTCAGCGTGGACGCCCGCGACGGCGTCAGCACCGGCATCTCGGCCGCCGACCGCGCCCGCACCATCCGCACCCTGTGCGACTCGGCCACCGAGCCGCACGAGCTGGTGCGGCCCGGCCACATCTTCCCGCTGCGCTACCGCGAGGGCGGCGTGCTGCGCCGCCGGGGCCACACCGAGGCCGCGGTGGACCTCGCCCGCATGGCCGGCCTGCCGCCCGCCGGGGTGCTGGCCGAGGTCGTCAACGAGGACGGCACCATGGCGCGCCTGCCCGAGCTGCAGGTGTTCGCCAAGGAGCACGGCCTGAAGCTGATCTCCATCGACCAGATGGTGGAGTACCGCAAGCGCACCGAGCGCATGGTGGAGCGCGTGGTGGAGACCCGGCTGCCCAACCGGTTCGGCACCTGGCGCGCGGTCGGCTTCTCCAGCGCCATCGACGGCGGCGAGCACGTCGCGCTGGTCTACGGCGACCTCGGCGACGGCGAGGACGTGCTGGTCCGCGCGCACTCCGAGTGCCTGACCGGCGACGTGCTGCACTCCGAGCGCTGCGACTGCGGCACCCAGCTCGACGCCGCCATGGAGCGCGTCTCCGCCGAGGGCCGGGGCGTGATCCTGTACCTGCGCGGCCACGAGGGCCGGGGCATCGGCCTGCTGGCCAAGCTCCGGGCGTACGCGCTGCAGGACGACGGCGCCGACACCGTGGACGCCAACCTGGAGCTCGGCCTGCCCGCCGACGCGCGCGAGTACTCCAACGCGGCCCACATGCTGGCCGACCTGGGCGTACGCTCGGTCCGGGTGCTCACCAACAACCCCGCCAAGCTGAAGGGCCTGGACGGGTTCGGCATCCGGGTGCGCGGCCGGGAGGCGATGCCCGTCGTCGTCACCGAGCACAACCGCCGCTACCTGACGGTCAAGCGCGACCGTCTCGGACACCGGATCGAGGGCCTGGAGAAATGAGCGGAGCGGGACGTCCCGAGGACTCCACCGTCGAGGCGGCCGGGCTGACGCTCGGCATCGTGTGCACGCGCTGGCACGGGCAGATCACCGACCGGCTGCTGGCGCGCGCGGTCGAGGCCGCGGCCGCCTGCGGCGTGGAGGCCCCGGTCGTGGTGCGGGTGGCGGGCGCGCTGGAGATCCCGGTGGTCGCCCAGCAGCTCGCCCGCGACCTGGACGCGGTGGTGTGCCTGGGCGCGGTCATCCGGGGCGAGACCGCCCATTTCGACTACGTGTGCGACTCGGTGACCGCCGGTGTGACCCGCGTCGCGCTCGACGAGGCGACTCCGGTGGGCAACGGCGTCCTCACATGTGACACGATGGAGCAGGCGCTGGACCGCGCCGGGCTGCCGGACAGCCACGAGGACAAGGGATGGGAGGCGACCGTGGCCGCACTCGACACGGCACTGACCCTGCGAGGGCTGCGGCATCACGGTCACGCCGGGCACGGCGTGGAGCATCTGGGCTCCTGAACGCCCCCGGGCCATTCCGACCGTCCCACCCGTGAAAGAGGGTTCCACCGTGCTGTCTCTCGTCCTGCCCAAGGGCTCCCTGGAAAAGGCCACCATGGGCCTGTTCGACGCCGCCGACCTCACCGTCCGGCGCACCTCCGACCGCGACTACCGCGCGCAGATCGACGATCCGCGCATCGACCGCGTCCGGGTGCTGCGTCCCCAGGAGATCCCGACCTACCTGGAGCAGGGGCTGTTCGACCTCGGCATCACCGGCCGCGACTGGATCACCGAGACCGACTCCGACGTGGTCAGCCTCGGCGAGCTGAAGTACTCCAAGGCCACCTCCAACCCGGTCCGCGTGATCATGGCGGTGCCCAACGACGCGCCCTGGCAGAGCGTCTCCGACCTGCCCGAGGGCGTGCGGATCTCCACCGAGTTCCCGGCCATGACCAAGCGCTTCCTGGACAAGCACGGCGTCAAGGCCACGGTGGTGCCCTCCTACGGCGCGACCGAGGCCAAGGTCCCCGACATCGTGGACGCGATCGTCGACCTGACCGAGACCGGCTCGTCGCTGCGCAAGAACGGCCTGCGCATCCTCGACACGCTGCTGACCAGCTACACCGAGCTGGTCGCCAACCGCGCCGCCTACGAGGACCCGGCCAAGCGCGCGGCGATGGAGGACATCTCCCTGCTGCTGCAGGGCGCGATCCAGGCGCGCGGCAACGTGCTGCTCAAGCTGAACGTGGCCGCCGCCGACCTCGACGCGGTGCTCGGCATCATGCCGGCGATGTCCTCGCCCACCGTGACCTCCCTCGCCGGCGGCGAGAGCAACGCGGTGGAGAGCGTGGTCGCCAAGCGCGGCGTCAACACGCTCATCCCGGCCCTGAAGGCGGCCGGCGCCCACGACATCCTCGAGATCCCGATTTCCAAGATCGTTGACTGACGCCCCGACCCTGCCGACCGTGTGGCGCCCGCGCACCACACGCGTCGTCGCCTACGCGACGGCGGGTGCGATCATGCTCGGCCTGATCGTGCTCGCCGTCGTGGTGGCGCCCCAGTTCAAGCTGTTCGACCGCGTCATGATCGTGCTGTCCGGCGTGCTGATCGGCTGGATCCTGCACATGCTGGCGCGCTGCCGCGTGATCGCGACCGACCAGGGCCTGACGGTCGTCAACGCCTTCCGCACGCGCCGCCTGGCCTGGGCCGAGGTGGTGGACGCCGACATGGGCGTCGGCGAGCCGTGGCCGACCCTGGACCTGGCCGACGGCACCTCGGTCGGCGCGATGGGCATCAACGGCACCGAGAAGGCCCTGGCCGCACGCCAGCTGGCCGAGCTGCAGACCCTCCTGCGCGAACGCGGCGAGGCCCCCGACCCCACCTGACCGGACCCGCGTGGGCCATGATGGCGACCATGGACCACATCGCGGTGATCGGTGAGGCGGTGGCCGACGCGTTCCTGCCCGCGGGCGGGGCCGGGGCGGGCGGCGGCCTGGAGCTGTCGGTGCGCGCCGGCGGCGGGCCGGCCAACACGGCCGTGGCGCTGGCGCGGCTCGGCACGCCCGCCCGGTTCCTCGGGCGGCTCAGCGACGGGCCGTTCGGGCGGCTGCTGCGGCACCACCTGGTCGCCTCCGGGGTGGACGTGTCGGGGTGCGTGGACGCGCCCGAGAACGCCACGCTCGCCGTCACCGCGATCGACGCCGCCGGGCAGGCCGGGTACGACTTCTACGCCGGGGGCACCGCCGACTGGCAGTGGACGCGCGCCGAGCTGGAGGCGCGGCGGCCCGACGCGGCGGCGTGCGTGCACACCGGGTCGCTGGCGCTGGTGCTGCCGCCGGGCGGGCCGCTGATCGAGGACCTGCTGGCCGGGGTCCGGGACGGCACGACGATCTCCATCGACCCCAACGTGCGGCCCCGCATGGTCGCGGCCGCCGACTACCGGGCCCGGATCGGGCGCTGGACGCGGCTGGCCGACGTCATCCGGCTCAGCGAGGAGGACCTGGCGCACCTGGCCCCGGGCAAGGAGGCCGCCGCGGTCTGCGACGCCTGGCACCGGGACGGGGTGCGGCTGGTGGTGGTGACGCGCGGCCAGGCCGGCGTGACGGCGTCGCTGGACGGGCGGCGGGTGTCGGTGGACGCGCCGCCCGTCGAGGTCGTGGACACCGTGGGCGCGGGGGACGCGTTCATGGCCGGGCTGCTGCACGCGCTGCGGCACGGCGGGTTCCTCGGCGGGCGGCTGGAGTCGCTGACGGCCGGTGACCTGGACGGGGCGCTGCGCTTCGCCACCGAGATCGCCGCCGCGACCTGCCGCGTCCCGGGGGCCGACCCGCCGTGGGCCGAGCGGCTCGACCCCCGCCTGGTGCGCGAGCACCTCGGCTGACGGTCAGGACGCGGTGCGGAACTCGCTGGTGTCGCCGTCGGGCCAGGTCATCGTGAACGCGCCTGACTTCGGCGGGCCCGGCGCCGTCCCGGCGAACCTGTTCTCCCCGCAGTCGATCTCGAAGCGGTAGCGGCCGCCGCCCTCGGCGGCGACCGTCCCGGTGCACTCCCGGCTGCTCTTGAAGCGCAGCGCGCCCTTGGCGTCCACGGTCAGGGTCGTGCCGCCCGCGCCGGGCGACGCGCCCTCGCCGCTGCGCCAGGTGCCGGCGAACGGGTGGCCCGCCGGGGCCTTCCCCTCCCCGCCGCCGCAGGCGGTCAGGGCGGCGGCGAGGAGCGGGGCGGCGAGGAGCGGGGTCAGGGCCGCGCGCATCAGTCGACGTTGGCCCCGGCGGGCACCGGCGGCACGCTGTAGGCGCTCATGGTGCGCACGCCGAAGCCCCAGTTGAGCATCTTGGCCGCGTCGGTGAAGCGGGCCTGCTCGTTGGTGGTGGAGCTGTTCAGCACGATGCCGAGCAGGTTGCGGTTGCCGCGGCGGGCGGTGAACATCAGCGAGTACCCGGCCGCGTTGGTGGAGCCGGTCTTCACCCCGGCGGCGCCGCTGTAGGAGCCCAGCAGGCGGTTGGTGTTCCGCCAGGAGTAGGCCTTGTGGTAGCGGTTGGCGGGCAGGTTGTAGGTCCTGCGGGCCACGATCGCCCGGAACTCCTTGCCCAGCATCAGGTAGTGGCCGAGCCTGATCTGGTCGCGCGCGGTGGAGTTGGTCGAGGTCGCCGACGGCCAGGGCAGCCCGTCGAAGTTGGCGTAGGTGGTCCGCGTCATCTTCAGGGCGCGGGCGGTCTTGTTCATCTTGGTGACGAACCCGCGCCAGCCGGGCCCGTAGGCGTCGGCCAGCACGTAGGCGGCGTCGCAGCCGGAGGGCAGCATCATCGCGTTGAGCAGCTGGCGCACGGTGAGCCGGTCGCCCGCGCGGAGCCCCGCCGAGCTGCCGCCCTGCCGGAAGGCGTAGTCCAGGTGCTTCTGCTTGACCGTCAGCACGCGGTCGAGGCCGCCGCTGCGCAGCACGACGGCGGCGGTCATCACCTTGGTGATGCTGGCGATGGGGCGGCGGGTGTCGGCGGCCCGGTTCCAGCGGGTCTTCTTGGCGCCGATGTCCCACAGGTAGGCCGACTTCGCGCCGACCCCGGCCGGGCCGGCGGCGGCCTCGGCGGTGAGCGCCGGCACCGCGACCAGCGGCGCGGTGGTGACCACCGCGATCGCGCAGCGTCCGGTCCAGCGTGCTGACGACCTCATGTCCGTCCCCGTTCCCTCGGGCCCCGCGGGCGTGGAGTACGGAGCATGGCGGTCCGCCGGGGCGCGGGCAACAAGATCACCATAATTGTGATCAAAAAGCGGTCCACAGGGTGGCCGCGCCCGCGCCGACGAGGGCGACCGCCCACACCCGGTCCAGGTCGAACCAGGCGCGGCGCAGCACCGCCAGCCCCACCACCTCGTACACCAGCACCGCGACCAGGCCCGCGGCGGCGAACATGGCGAGGGTGTGCACGCCGGTGACGAACAGCCCGGCCGACACGCCGCCGCCCAGGCCGTGGTCGTGCCCCTTCGGGGCGGGCGCGGAGGCGAGGACGGGCAGCAGCATCAGGCCCGCGCCGTGCACCGACGACATCAGGAACGACCAGCCCGCGAGCTGGGGCAGCGAGATCTTCATGCCGACCCAGCGGAAGTGCCGGCGCGACAGCAGCCGCCACAGCCCGAACCCGGTCAGCAGCAGCCCGCCGCCGATCGCGACGGCCTGGGCCGCGACGACCGACCGGGTGGCCGCCACCAGCACCGCGACCGCGCCGACCGACGCGGCGTGCCCGGCGGCGATGGCGGGCAGCGACTGCAGCACCAGGGCGCGGCTGCGCTCCTGGAGGCCCCGGGCGACCGCGAACAGCCACCCCATGCCGGGGTTGAGGCCGTGGAAGGCGCCCAGGGCCACCAGCGCGGCCAGGGAGCCGTCGGTCACGGGTAGCAGTAGGAGTCGGAGGAGGCGTCGCCTCCCTGGAGGCGGGTCTGGTGCGGGCGGCGGCCCCGGAAGTCGGCGCCGTTGGGGAAGAAGCGCTCGTCGAAGGCGAAGCCGTCGGGGGTGGAGTCGAGCTTGGCCATCCACGCGCCGACGCCGTCGGGGTAGAACTGGTCGTCCCACGACCCGTACAGGGAGTTGGTGACGTAGACGCGCTTGCCGTCGCGGCTGACCTCGACCATCTGCGGGCCGCCCGCCAGCGGCACGTCCGGCCGCGCCGGGTGCGGCGTGCGGTCGACGATGCCGCCGATGCGCACCGAGCCCGCCTCGACGGGGTTGAACGGGTCGGACACGTCGTAGCGCTTCAGCTCGCCGGTGCCCCAGCACGAGACGTACAGCCACTGGTCGTCCACCGACAGGTCGATGTCGGTGACCAGGGGCGGGACGGCGCCGAACGGCTGGATGACCGGGGGCAGGCCGGCGGCGTCGGCGGGCTCGGCCGGGATGGTGATGACCTTCTTGGCCGCCCACGCGTCGCCGTCGCGGTGCCACACCCACACCGACGCCGACAGGTCCTCGACGCTGACCACCACGCCCACGAACCCGTACTGCTTGGTCGGGTCGTGCGCGGGCCGCAATTCCAGGACCATCTGGTGCTCGTCGCCCAGGTCCACCGTCTGCACGTGCTTGCGCTTGCGCAGGTCCCAGAAGTGCAGCGCGTGCCCGTACTCGCGGCCGAGCAGCAGCTCGCCGACGACCCCGTCCTCGACCATCGACGGCGTGCCCCACTCGGAGGTGACGAGCACGTCGTGCGCGATGTGCCACCAGGCGTCGTAGGCGAAGTGCTGCGGCCCGCGGTCCACCTCCCAGCGGCCCCGGACCTCGAACGAGTCGTGGTCGAGCAGCGCGATGCCGCCCGGCCCATCGTTTCCGTCGGCTCCGCCGAGGGCCGTCACGTACAGGCCCTCCGGCCCGCAGTGCACCGTGTGCGGGCGCGAGTAGCCCGCCTTCCCGGCCAGCTCCTCCGGCTCGATCACCTTGATGATCTCGGGGGAGGTCGGCTTGTCCTTGGTGTCGATGACGTAGATCCGCGACGACCGCAGCCCCGGCACGATCAGGTAGCGGCGCTCCACGTGCGGGTGCGGCGCGTACGGGCACAGCGCGCTGCTGCACGCGTTCCACCCGAAGTGGTGCAGCTCGTCACCGGTGTGGGGCAGCTCGGTCCAGCCGACGACCTCCCCGTAGGAGGCGGAGTCCGGATCGACGTCCAGCACCGCGATGGCGTCGGGTTCGGTGGCCGACCGGTCGAACGCGGCGACGTAGGCGAGCCTCTCCGGCGGCGCGGAGGCGGCGTCCCGGGGCGAGGCGTAGAAGGTGGGGTCTGGCTTCCAGAAGGCCATGGGGGTCCTATCTGACGGTGACGGGGTGGCGGACGACCGCGCCGAACAGGTAGCCGAGGGTGTTGTAGGGGGCGACGTCGGGCTGCCGGGCCCCGGTCTCGTCGGTGGCGCGCGCCAGCAGCTCGTACCGTCCGGCGGCGGGCGGCCGCCACGGCAGCTCCCAGCGCACCCAGCCGCGCGCGTGGTGCGGGCCGCGCAGGCGGGCGGGCCGCCAGGTCGCGCCGCCGTCCACGCTGACCGACACCCGGCGGACGCGCCCGCCGCCCGACCAGGAGCGGCCGTGCAGCACCTGGGTGCGGCCCGCCGCGAGCGTCGCGCCGAACGGCAGCTCGAACGCGCTCTTGACGTTCATCCGGGTCAGCGGCGCGCCGCCCTCGGCCGGGTGGCCGGGGCCGAACAACCGGTAGTAGCGGGTGTTCCACGGCGAGTACAGCGGGCGGTCGGCCACCTCGATGTCGCCGAGCCACTTGATGGAGGCGATGCCGACCCACGACGGCACCACGAGCCGGACGGGGTGCCCGTGGTCGGGCGGCAGCGGCGCGCCGTTCATCTCGTAGGCGAGCAGCACGTCCTTCAGGGCCTTGGCGACCGGCAGCGGACGGCGCACCCGGCCGAGGTTCTCGCCCTTGTCCACGTAATCAGCGTCGAGGCCGCGCGGCAGGAGGTCAACGGCCCGCCGGGTCAGACCCGCGCGCTCCAGCACGGTCGCCAGCCGGACCCCGCGCCAGCGCGCGACGCCGACCGCGCCGGGGCCCCACGGCGTGCCCGACACCTGCTGGCCCTGCTGGGAGGCGTAGAAGCTGCGGTTGTTGCCCGTACATTCGATGAACGCCGTGAGCGTCTCGGCGCGCATCCCGAGCAGGTCCTCGTAGGAGAACTCGACCGGCCGGTCCTCGCCGGGGGAGCCGTGCAGCCCCGTGCCCCACAGCTTCAGCCGCCAGGTGCGCGCGTCGATGAGCGGCGTGGCGACGTGGTTGCGCACGAAGAACCGGTCGTTGGGGGTGGTGTAGCCCTGCCCGCGCATCGCCTCCCAGCGCATCTCGGCGTTGGTGCCCTGCGGCACGAACAGCTCCGGCGGCAGCGGCTTGACGATTCCGGTGGCCGGGGCGGCGGCCGGAGAGGTGGGGAAGGCGGCGGCGCGCGCGGGGTCGGCGAGCGCCGCGCCCAGGCCCGCGCCGGCCGCGCCCGCCGAGAGGCGGAGCAGGCCGCGCCGGGACAGCCCGGCCGCGCGCCCCGGGCCGCCGTCCTGCCCGTGCCGGTCGTGCCCGTGGCGTGCCCGCTCGTAGGCGGCCTCGTCGGTGAGGTCTGCGTCCATGCCCCCGATGCTGCTGACCGGCGGCCCGCAAGTCAACTTTCCCTACCGAATTAACATGATTTTTGCCCGGTAGCCTGGGCGGCGTGGCCCGCACCCCGACCGCCGTCGCCTCGCCCGCCGAGCTGGCGGAGCTGCTCGACCGGCACGCCTACCTCTGCGACGACGGACTCGCCACCGCCTGCTTCCTGGCCCTGCGCATGGGCCGGCCCCTGTTCCTGGAGGGCGAGGCCGGGGTCGGCAAGACCGAGCTGGCCAAGACCCTGGCGGCCGTGCTGGGCGCCCCGCTGATCCGCCTGCAGTGCTACGAGGGGCTGGACGCCTCCCAGGCCCTCTACGACTGGGACTTCCCGCGCCAGCTGCTGCACCTGCGCGCCGCCGAGGCCGCCGGGGCGCGCGACGTGGCGGCGCTGGAGGGCGGGCTGTACGACCGGCGCTTCCTGCTGGCCCGCCCCCTGCTGCGCGCGCTGGAGACCTCGCCCAGCGTGCTGCTGGTGGACGAGGTCGACCGCGCCGACGACGAGTTCGAGGCGTTCCTGCTGGAGGTGCTGAGCGACTTCGCCATCACCGTGCCCGAGCTCGGCACCATCCGCGCCGAGCGGCCGCCGGTGGTGGTCGTCACCTCCAACCGCACCCGCGAGGTGCACGACGCGCTCAAGCGGCGCTGCCTGTACCACTGGCTGGAGCACCCCTCCTTCGACCGGGAGGTCGCCATCATCCGGCGGCGGCTGCCCGGGGCGGCCGGGCGGCTGGCCGGGCAGGTGGCCCGCGCCGCCCAGCGGCTGCGCGCCGCCGACCTGGTCAAACCGCCCGGCGTCGCCGAGTCGCTGGACTGGACCGAGGCGCTGGTGGCGCTCGGCGCGCGCGAGCTGGACCCCGACCTCGCCGCCGTCACGCTCGGCACCGTGCTGAAGTACCGCGAGGACCAGGACCGGGTGACCGCGCGCGGCCTCGCCGCCCTGCTCGACGGGGGCTGACCGTGGGGGAGCGGGACGCGGCCGCCACGGTCGTCGGGTTCGCCCGGACGCTGCGCGCGGCGGGCGGCACCGCCGACCCCGAGCGGGTCCGCACGATGGTGCGCGCGCTGGACCACCTGGACGTGCTCGACCCGGTGGACGTCTACTGGGCCGGGCGGCTCACGCTGTGCGCGGGCCCCGACGACCTGGCCCGCTACGACCGCTGCTTCGCCGCCTACTTCTCCGGGGCCGCCCCGCGTCCGGGCCGCCGCGTCCCGCCGCCGGCGGCCGCGCGGCGCGTCGCCGTCCCGCAGCCGCGCGACCCGGGCGGCCGGGAAGGGGACGAGGACGCACGGCTCGCCACCGCCAGCGGCGCGGAGGTGCTGCGCACCCGCGACGTGTCCCGCCTGACCGCCGCCGAGCGCGCCGAGGTCAACCGGCTGATCGCGCTGCTGGACGCCGGCGCCGACCGCCGCCGCTCCCGCCGCTTCGCGCCCGCGCCCGCCGGGCGGCTCGACCCCGGGCGCACCGTCCGCGAGACGCTGCGGCGCGGCGGGGAGATCTCGCTCCTGCGGCACCGCGCGCACCGCACCCGGCCGCGCCGCGCCGTGCTGCTGATCGACGTCAGCGGCTCCATGGCGCCCTACGCCGACGCGCTGCTGCGCTTCGCGCACGCCGCCGCCCGCTCCGGCGGCCGCACGACCGAGGTGTTCAGCGTCGGCACCCGGCTGACCCGCCTGACCCGCGAGCTGCGCCACCGCGACCCGGACGCGGCGATGGCGGCGGTGTCGGCGGCCGTCCCCGACTGGAGCGGCGGCACCCGGCTGGGCGAGGAGCTGAAGGAGTTCCTGGACCGGTTCGGGCAGCGCGGCATGGCGCGCGGCGCGACCGTCGTCATCGCCTCCGACGGGTGGGAGCGCGGCGACGCCGCCCTGCTCGGCGCGCAGACGGCCCGCCTGCGCCGGCTCGCGCACCGGCTGGTGTGGGCCAACCCGCACAAGGCCCGGCCTGGGTATGAACCCCTCACCGCGGGCATGGCGGCGGCACTGCCGCATCTGGACGACTTCGTGTCCGGGCACAGCCTGGACGCGCTGGAGGAACTGGCCCGCCTGATGGGAGGCGCACATGCGTGACGTGCTCGGCGACATCGCCGCCTGGTACGCGGCCGGGGAGACCTTCGGCCTGGCCACGGTGGTCGACACCTTCCGGAGCGCGCCCCGGCCGCCCGGCGCGGCCATGGCGGTCTCGCCGGGCGGCGAGGTCGCCGGGAGCGTGTCGGGCGGCTGCGTGGAGGGCGCGGTCTACGACCTCGCCCAGCGGGTCATGGCCGATGGCGAGCCGGTCGTGCAGCGCTACGGCGTCAGCGACGACGACGCCTTCAGCGTCGGCCTGACCTGCGGCGGCGTCCTGGACGTGCTGGTCGAGCCGGTCGGCCCCGCGACCTTCCCCGAGTTCCCGCGGGTCGCCGCGTCCATCCGCGGGCACGAGCCCGTCGCGGTCGCCACCGTGGTCGCCGGGCCCGGCCGCGTCGGGGCGCGCCGGGTCGTCTGGCCCGACCGCGCGTCGGGGTCGCTGGCGCCCGGCGAGCCGCACGCCGCCCGGCTCGACGCCGCCGTGGACGACGACGCGCGCGGGATGCTCGCCCAGGGCCTCACCGGACAGCGCCACTACGGCCGCCGGGGCGAGCGGCGGCTGGACGAGCTGGCGGTGTTCGTGCACGCGTTCGCGCCGCCGCCCCGGATGCTGGTGTTCGGCGCGATCGACTTCGCCGCCGCCGTCGCCCGCGTCGGCAAGTTCCTCGGCTACCGCGTGACGGTGTGCGACGCGCGCCCGGTGTTCGCCACCGGCAAGCGCTTCCCCGACGCCGACGAGGTCGTGGTGAAGTGGCCGCACAAGTTCCTCGACGAGGCGGCGGCCGAGGGCGGCGTGGACGCGCGCACCGCCATCTGCGTGCTGACCCACGATCCCAAGTTCGACGTGCCGCTGCTGGAGGTCGCGCTGCGCACCCCCGCCGGGTACGTCGGCGCGATGGGCTCGCGCCGCACCCACGCCGACCGGCTGGCCCGGCTGCGCGAGGCGGGCCTGACCGGCGCCGAGCTGGCCCGGCTGCGCTCGCCCATCGGCCTCGACCTGGGCGCGCGCACGCCGGAGGAGACGGCCGTGTCGATCGCGGCCGAGCTGGTGCAGCTGCGCTGGGGCGGCTCGGGGCGCCCGCTGACCGACACCAGCGGGCGGATCCACGGCGCGGCTCCCGCCGACCGCGACCGCGCGGACTAGGGTCGGACGATGACCCTGCACCGCGCCGAACATCCCGCCGGACTGCTGCTGGCGGCGGGGGAGGGCAGCCGCCTCGGCCGCCCCAAGGCCCTGGTGGAGGTGCGCGGCGAGCGCCTGGTCGACCGGGGCGTGCGCACCCTGCGCGAGGGCGGCTGCTCGCCGGTGCTGGTGGTGGCGGGCGCGGTGACGGTCGAGGTGATCGGCGCGGTCGTGGTGCCCAACGACGACTGGCGCAGCGGCATGGGCTCCTCGCTGCGCGCCGGGCTGGCCGCGCTGCCGCCGGGCTGCCCGGCCGCGGTGGTCGCGCTGGTGGACCAGCCCCTGGTCACCGCCGCGGCGGTGGGCCGCCTGATCGCGGCCTACGAGGCCGGCGCGCGCGTCGCGGTCGCGACCTACGGCGGGCGCCCGCGCAACCCGGCGCTGTTCGCCGCCGAGCACTTCGCGGCCGTGGCCGCGTCCGCCCGGGGGGACGTCGGCGCGCGGGAGTTCCTGCGCGCCCGCTCCGACCTGGTGACACCGGTGCCGTGCGACGACGTGGCCGCGCCCGACGACATCGACACCCCCGCCGACCTGGCCGCCTTCACCGAGGACTGAGCCCGCTCCCGGCCCCGCGTCTCACCCGGCGTCCTCCGCCCCGGCGCGGCCCCGGGCCGCCGCGCGCTCGTAGCGCGCGAACGTCTCGATGAACATCCGCCGCTGCCCGGGGGTCAGCGGCTCCAGCGCGGCCCGCCAGGCGTCGGCGCCCACGGCGAGCCAGGCGTCGATGGCCGGGCGGTGCTCCTCGGTGATGGCGATGATGGCGCGCCGCCGGTCGGCGGGGTCGGCGCGGCGCTCCAGGATGCCCTGCCGCCCCAGGTCGCCGACCATCAGGCTGACCGTCGCCGGGGCCACCTCCAGCCGCTCGGCCAGCGCCGACACCCCGAGCGGGCCGTCGAACAGCAGGAACGACAGCAGCGACAGGTGCCGGGGCGCCAGGTCGAACGAGCGCAGCGCCTCCGGCACCCTGATCCGCTTCACCGCGCCCACGATCCGCGGCATGGACAGCAGCATCGTGCGGACGCCCGCCGCCAGGTCGTCGTCGGGTGCGCCGGGGGGACCGCCGGCCGGCCCTGGGTCGTGCGTTGACACCGCTGCGCGCTCCAAATAGCTTTGTGTTGAAAACATCTTTGCTTGCAAAGCAAATGTGGTCGTGCACCGACAGGATACGAGGTCCCCCATGCCGCAGGCGTTCACCAACGAGCAGGTCATCGAGGAGTTCCGGGCCAACGGAGGCCGCGTCGGCGGCTTCCTCGCCGGCGCGACGCTCCTGCTGCTGACCACGACCGGCGCGCGCAGCGGCCGCCGCCGCACCACGCCGGTGGGGTACGCGGCCGACGGCGACCGCCTGCTGGTCTTCGGCTCCAACGCCGGCGCCCCCGCGAATCCGGCCTGGTACCACAACCTGCTGGCCGAGCCGAGGGTCACGGTGGAGGTGGGGGAGGACGGGCGGGTGGCGCGCTTCGAGGCGACCGCCGTCCCGCTGCGCGGCGCCGAGCGCGACGAGATGTACCGGAGGCAGAGCGAACGGGTGCCCGCCTTCGCCGAGTACCAGCGCGGCACCGATCGCCTGATCCCCGTCGTCGCGCTCTACCGGAACGCGTCCGTCCTCTCCAGCGCGGCGAGCGACCATCTGGTTAAGGTGCACGAGCAGCTGCGGCGCGACCTGGCGGCCCTGCGGGAAGAGGCCGCCGCCCACCGGGACGCGCGCCCGTCCGCCGGCCTGGTCGAGCAGCTGCGCGCCCACTGCCGCACCGTCTGCGGCGCGCTGACAGAGCACCACACCAAGGAGGACGACACCTTCCCCCGGCTCGGGGAGCACGCCCCCGAGCTGGCGCCCGTGCTGGACCGGCTGCGCCGCGAGCACGTCGAGATCGCGCGCAAGAAGCAGGACCTGCTGGACCTCGTGGACGGCCGGGAGGCCGCGGGCGACCCCGCGCGGTTCGCCGCCGAGCTCGACCGGCTCGCCGGGGAGCTGGAGGAGCACTTCGACTACGAGGAGAAGCAGCTCGCCGCCGCGCTCGACTCCATGGTCGGCTGACCGCCGGGCCTTGCCGGGGCGGGCGGGCGGTGTTAAGCGGAGAGGATGACGACATCCCGCCCGTCCCGCCGCGCCGTCCTGCTGGGCGTGCCCGCCGCGCTGGCCGCCGGCTGCGGCGGGGGAGGGCGGGCCGCCGCCCGTCCGGCCCTCCCGCCGCTCACCGCCGACGAGCGGCGCAGCCTCGCCACGCTGAAGGTGCTCGACGCCGCGCACCCGCTGCTGTCGATGACCCTGTACGGGGCCTACGACCCGATGCGGCGGATCGCGCTCGCCCCGGTGCGGGAGCGGCCCTGGGCGTGCTCGCTGTTCCTGGCGGGCGGAGGGCCGCAGGGGCCGCTGTTCGGCCGCAACTTCGACTGGGACCTCAACGCGGCGCTGCTGCTCACCACCGTCCCGCCGCGCGGCCCGCGCACCATCTCGCTGGTGGACGTCTCCTATCTGGGCGTCGGCCGCGAGGCCGCGCGGCGCGCCGTCTCCGACGAGGCGGTGGGCCGCAGGCTGCTCCAGGCGGTCGGCATCCCGTTCGACGGCACGAACGAGCACGGCCTGGCGGTCGGGATGGCGGCGGTGCCCACCGGCGAGCCGCCCCGGCTCGCCGGGCGGCCGGTGGTCGGCAGCGCCCGCGTCCAGCGGCTGGTGCTGGACCAGGCGCGGACCGTCGAGGAGGCCGTGGCCGTCTTCGGCCGCCACAACGTGGAATTCGGCCGGGACGAGCCGCCGCTGCACTACCTGCTGGCCGACCGGAGCGGGGCCTCCACCGCCGTGGAGTTCGTGGACGGGCGGCTGCGCACCGTCCCCGGCGCGGGGAACTGGCACGACATGGTCAACTTCGTGCTCGCCACCACGCCCGGCGAGCGCCGCGCCGACGACCGCCGCTACCGCGCGATCGCCGAGCGGATGCGCGCCACCGGCGGCCGGCTGGACGTGGACGACGCGATGGGGCTGCTGCGGAAGGTCGAGCAGAGCCACACCCGCTGGTCGGCGGTGTACGAGCTGCGCGGCGGGACCGTGCACCTGTCGCTGGACCGCGACTTCCGCCGACGGCGCACCGCGCGGCTCGCCCACTGACCGGTCCTGGACCGGCCGCCGGATGCCGGTCGCGGTCCGAGCCCCGGCCTAGGATCGGGCTTCCCGTCCCGCACATGGAGGTCGCCGTGCCCAAACCGCGTCCCGATCACCTCGACTCGCCCCGCACCCCGCAGATCATGAAGTACGGCACCGTCGCGCACGTGGCGCTGTACCAGGCCACCGGCGGGGCGCTGGGCCGCCGGTTCCGGCTGGGCTCGCGCCGCTGGCGCGGCGCCCCGCCGGTGTGCCTGCTGACCACGGTCGGCCGCAAGACCGGCAGGGCCCGCACCGTGCCGCTGCTGTACCTGGCCGACGCCGAGCGCGTGGTGCTGGTGGCGTCGCAGAGCGGGATGCCCCGGCACCCGGCCTGGTACCTCAACCTGGTCGAGAACCCGAACGTGTTGGTACAGATCCGCCGCTACCGGAGGCCGATGCGGGCGCGCACGGCCGACGCCGCCGAGCGCGCGGAGCTGTGGCCCCGGCTGGTGGAGATGTACCCCGACTTCGTCGACTACCAGTCGTGGACCGACCGGGAGATCCCGGTGGTGCTCTGCGAGCCGGTCTGAGCCGGTCCGGGCCGGACCGCGCCGGGGCCGCCCCGCGCCCCGGTCACGGCTGCTGCTGGGGCGACAGGTGGATGCTCGCGACGCGCCACCGGTCGCCCCGGCGGACGAGCACGTGCGTGCCGCGGAACCGTCCGTCGGAGGGCTGCCCCCGGTAGGTCGCCTCCTGCACCTGCGTGCCGATGACGACGGCGGTGTCGCCGAACATCCGCACCCTCGTGTCGCGCCAGTCGAACGAACCGACCGACAGCCCGCCCTCGTAGCGTTCCAGCCACTGCCGCCGCGCCAGGACGAAGCCCAGCGGGCCGACGCCCGCGAAGTCCTCGTCCAGCACCTCGGCGAGGGCCTCGGCGTCCATGGCGCGCTCGGCCCGCGCCCAGCGCATGGTGGCCTCCAGAACCTGTTCCCGCTGGTCTGCGGAGGACATGGCGTCCCCTCTCGCTAGATTGAGTGAGTACTCACTCAATCTAGATGAGCGCGCGCTCACCGGCAAGGGGGAAGCAGGAGGGCCGGGGGCGAGCGCCCCCGGCCCGTACCGGTGGGAGGTCAGCGCAGCGCCGACTCCGGCAGCACGCTCTCGTCCAGCGCGCCGCAGTCCACCGCGCGGCGCAGCCGCCCGACCAGCGCCTTGACGGTGGCGGGCTCGTCCATGACGCCGTTGCCGGTGGCGGCCTGCTCGTGCCAGGCGCGCACCCGGCCGATGATCTCGTCCACGCCGGTCAGGTGGAAGCCGTAGACGGCGGCGTACCGGCTGGGCAGGTGCGCCGGGTGCATGTCCCAGCCCTGGTAGAAGCCGTGCCGCAGCGAGTGCCGCACGTGCGCGGCGTGCACCGCCCAGGCCTGGTTGACCTCGTCGGGGCCGTCGTCGCGCGGGATCACGTTGGTGGAGCCGTCCGACAGCCGGATGCCGGTCCCGGCCAGCGTGACCTGCATGATGTGCCGGGCGAAGTCGCAGGCCGGGTGGTCCAGGCGCTGCTCCTGCGGCGGCAGCCCGCAGGCGGCGGTGTAGTCGAACACCCCGAAGTGCGCGGCGGTCATGCGGCCCTTGGCGGCGCGGGCGATGCCGCGCAGCCCGACGCGGCCCTCGTGGTCGACGATCGCCTCGGTGGTCTCCACCTGGACCTCGAAGCGCAGGATGCCGGACGGCAGGCCGAGCGCGGTCTCCAGCTCCTCCAGGTACTCGGTGAACAGCGCGACGTGCTCGGTCATCACGACCTTGGGGAAGGTGATGGTGAAGCCGCCGGGCAGCCGCCCCAGCCGGTCGCGCAGCGCGGTCAGGAACCCGTCCAGGGTGCGCATGGCGCGCTCGTGCCCGCCGTCGGCGAAGGACTTGACGCGCAGCCCCCAGTAGTGCGGCAGGCCCTTGACCTCGTAGGCGGCCGCGACCGCCTCCACCACCTGGGCGACGTGCGCGTCCTCCTCGGCCTCGTCGCGGACGCCGTAGCCGTCCTCGAAGTCGATGCGCACGTCCTCGACGGGCTCGCCCGCGAGCTTGGCCGCGACGCGCTCGCGCACCAGCCCGGCGATCTCGGGGTCCAGCCCGAACGCCGAGCCGAACGAGCCCGCGCCGGGGGTGTGGGTGTTGAGCAGCCGCAGCGCCTCGGCGCCAAAGTCGGCGGGCGTGGTGGGGGAGAAGCGGTCGGCCGGCACGTAGACGGTGTGCACCGGCTGGCGGCCGGACGCCGTGCCCGGGAAGTGCTCGGCGTGCTCGCTGCGGACCGCGGCGATGCGCGCGGACAGGTCGTCGATCGAGGAAACGCTGAGGTTCACCCCGTCATGATCCCCCAAGATCGCATTTGTGGCATCCCGGGCGGCGCCGTTTTCACGCCGCGGCCAGCGCGCGCAGCGCGTCGGCGAAGATCCCGGCGGGCGGCTCGACCAGGCCCGCGCCGACCTGGCCCGTCCCGGCCGCGCGGCCGGCGATGCCGGTGTCGATGACCGGCAGCACCCCGGTGCGCACCACCCGGGTCACCTCGATCCCGGCCGGGGTGCCCCGGAACGACAGCAGCGGCACGCGCAGCGCCGGGTGCTCGGCCAGCGTGATCTCGTACATCCGGCGGGTCGCGGCGATCGCCTCGGGCACCTCGCCGCCGACGAACCGCACGATGGCGGGCGCGGCGGCCAGCGCGAACCCGCCCATCCCGGCGGTCTCGGCGATGGCCGAGTCGCCGATGTCGGGGTTGGCGTCGGCGGGCCCGTAGGAGCCCAGGTACAGCCCGTCGGGCACCCCGGCGGGCCCGGTGAACCAGCGGTCCCCGGTGCCCGACACCTGGATGCCGAAGTCGGTGCCGTTGCGCGCCATCGCCACCACCAGGCCCGAGCCGGGCACGCCGCGGGCGGCGTCGGCGGCGGCCTTGGCGGCGGCCATGCCCGCGTTGAGGAAGAAGTGCTCGTTGCCGCCGACGAACCGCAGCGCCTCGGCGACCTCCGCCGTGCCGCCCGAGGCGACCAGGTCGGGGGCCAGCTCGCGCAGCAGCAGCGCCGACGCCGCCCGGTTGCGGTTGTGCAGCTCGTCGCCCATCTGCACCGCCTGCGCCATGAGCGGCAGCAGCTCCAGCGGGCCGTGCCGCCGCACCGCCGCGCGCAGCAGCGGGCCGAGCACCGCGCCCATCCAGCGCAGCCGGCCGATGACCTCCGGGCCGTAGGCGCCGTACCGCAGGACCTTGCCGAGCCCCTCGTTGAGCGAGCAGCAGGCGGTGCCGCCGTGCTCGGCGTCCTCGACCACCAGCATCCACATCGACGGGCTCACCACGCCCGCCATCGGCCCGACCGCGCCGTGGTGGTGGCACGGCTCGAACGCCGCGGCGCCGCGCTCCAGCGCCCGTTCGGCCTCCTCGGGCGTGGCGGCGAGGCCCTCCAGCAGCATCGCGCCGACGAGGGCGCCGCGCATGGGGCCGGACGCGCGCTCCCACTCCAGCGGCGGACCGGCGTGCAGGAACGCGCCCCGCTCCAGGCCGAGGACCTCGCGCGCGGGCCGCACGTCCACCAGGTGCGGGCGGGCCGACAACATGCGGCCGACGGCGCGGGCGTCGGCCTCGGCGCGCCCGGGGCGGCCCAGGACGGCGGCCAGGTCGTCCCCGGTGCCGGGGGGAGGCGGCCGCCACCGCACCCGCTCCACCGGCACCGCCTGGTCGGCCAGGGCGTCGGCGAGCACGTCCACGCCCACCGCCACCACCTTCGGGTCCCGGGTCAGCAGGCCGCCCAGGCGCGGCGCGCCGGGAGGCGCGGTCTCAGCCACCGCCGCCCCCTTCCGCCAGCCGCACGGCGTGCCGGGCGGCCTGCGCGTTGGACGCGAACACCGCCGCGCCCGCGTCCCGCAGCGCCGCCGCCTGCCGGTCGCGGTCCTGCGGATCGCCGGGGACGCCGCACAACGACACGACCGCGGCCAGGTCGGGGCGCCGCTCCAGCGCCGACGCCAGCGCGGGGGCCAGCGCCGCCGCGGGATCGGGGTCGGCGCCGTGGCCGAGCACCACGTCCAGCAGCAGCGCCCCGCAGGCGGGGTCGGCGGCGTGCTCGGCGAGGGCGGCCAGCCGCAGCGCCGGATCGATCATCGGGTGCGCGCGGCCCCGGGTGTAGGCGTCGTCGCCGAAGTCCACCAGCCGGTGCCCGGCCGCCTCCAGGTCCCAGCCGAGCGCCGCGCCCGCGATCAGCGCGGCCTCGTCGCGCAGCGTGCCGCCCGCGAACAGCCCGCGCAGCGCCCCGCCGCCCGGCCGGGCACGCGCGCGCGGCGCGGGCCAGCACGGCCAGTCCGGCACGGGGAGGCCGAGCAGCGCCAGCGCCCGCTCCACCGCCTGCGTCAGGTCGTCCTCGCCGGGGCCGGGCAGCGCGAACACCACCGGGGTGTCCAGCCGCCGCGCGGCCTCGCGGATCAGATCGGCCACGCGCGGCGCGGGCGGCTTGGACACCACCACGATCAGCCCGGTGGCCGGGTCGGCGTCCAGCGCCTTCAGCGCGGTCAGCGCCGACCGCCCGCTGACCTCCGGCGACAGGTCCCGGCCGCCCACGCCCAGCACGTGCGAGACCCCGGTCCCGGCCGCGTCCAGCAGGCACATCACCTGCTGCGCGCCGGTGCCCGAGGCGGCGACCACGCCGACCGGGCCCGGCCGCACCGCGTTGGCGAACCCCAGGCCCGCCCCGCCCACCACGGCGGTGCCGCAGTCGGGGCCCATCACGATCAGGCCGCGTCGCGCCGCGGCCTCCTTCAGCGCGACCTCCTGCGCCACCGGCACGTTGTCACTGAAGATCATCACGTTGAGCCCGGCGTCCAGCGCGTCCATCGCCTCGGGGAACACGTGCGGGCCCGGCACCGACACCAGCGCCACCGTCGCCTCGGCGCGCGCCGCCGCCGACGCGACCGTGCGCGGCGGCACGTCCCCGCCCGGCAGGCCGTCCCCGCCGCCGCCGGGCGCGGGCCGCGCGTCCAGGACGCCGTCCAGCGCCTCCTGGACGCCGTCGAGCGCGTACTCGCCGTCCGCGCGGACCGCCACCACCAGGTCGGCGGGCCCGGCGTCGTCCGGCACCGCGAACCCCAGGTCCGCCAGCGTCCGCAGGTTCAGGTCGGTCGCCATCGCCGCCATCGCCTCGCCGACCCCGGCCAGGCCGCCGAGCGCGCGGCTGACCCGCATCAGGGTGACCGAATCGTGGTAGGCGCCCCGCCGCACCTCCACGAAGTCCCTCACAGCGCGTCCTTCACAGCACGACCCTCACGCCGTGGCCCGCTCCGCGGCCGAGACGGCCAGCGCCGACACCGCCCGGCAGCCCGCCAGCACCCCCCACGCCAGATCGGCGCCGGAGGTGTGGCCCGCCGCCAGCAGCCGCCGTGCGGCCGGGCCGGGCGCCTCCTGCCCCGCCACCGCGCGCAGCGCCGCGCCGACCTCCGCGCCCGCCGCGCCCGCGGCGGCGCAGTGCAGCAGCGTGGCGGCCAGCGCCGTGGTGCGGGTCTCGGCGTCGGCGGTCACCGCCGCGCCCAGCCAGTCGGCCAGCCACACCGCGCGGCCCCCCGCGGGCACGGCCGCGCCGAACAGCCGCAGCGTCACCAGCAGCCCGGCCAGGATGTCGTCGCCGCTGGGCGTCAGGCCCGGCCCCAGCCCGACGATGCGCTCGGCCGCCTCCACCGCGCCCGCCAGATCGCCGTCCGCGCAGTGCCCCGCCAGGGCGGGCGGATCGGGGTGCCCGGCCAGGCCGCCCGCCGCGTCGCCCAGCGCGGCCGCCAGCGCGCGGGTGCCCCGCACGAGGGCGGCGGGCGCGACGGTGCCGAGTGCGGGCGCCGGGTCCCACCAGCGGCGCGCCCGCACGCGCAGCCCTTCCGCCTCCACCACGCCGTCGCCCACCCAGGCGTCGCCGCCCTCGCGCACCGCGCGGAACGGGCGCTCGCGGCCGGTCGCCGCCAGCACGATCGCGTTCGGCAGCCGCACCGCGTCCGCCCCGACCACCGCCAGCACGCGGGGCTCGCAGCGCCGCCGCGCCGGGCCGCGCACCTCCAGGTAGACCGCGGTGGGGAACACCGCCAGCACGCGGGCGGGACGGCGCGGGGCCTCCAGCGCGGGCCGCAGCGCGAGGCTCGCGGCGCCGGCGGGGGGGCACCGGCCGGGCAGCGGGACCGCGTCGCGCACGAGGGTGGTCACAGATCCTCCCGAGGCCGGTGTCGGCGGCGCGCCGGCGCCGGTGCCGGTCCGCTGCCGGAGGGACGCGCGCCCGGCCTCAGGCGGGCGGCGCGGCCTCCTCCGGGGACCGTAGACCGGCCTCAGGCGGGCGACGTATGGAGAAAGCTGCCAAGACTGGTTGTCATCGTTCGTCTTTGTTGTCAGGGTTGATCAGGAAACGGTAGCGATCACGCCCGATCGGGCGATGTACGCACCAAAAGGCGAGGTGACCCCTGGCATGAGCTACACCCCCGCCGCGGACCCCGGCCCACCGGCCCTGCGGCTCGCGAGCACCGGAACACTGACCCGCGGCCTTCCGGTCGGCGAGGTCCTCGGCGTGTCCACCCTGGCCGGAGCGCGGCTCATCGCCGGGCGCTCGGGCCTCGGCCGCGTCGTGCAGCGCCTCAACGTGATGGAGGTCCCCGACATCCTGTCCTGGGTCAAGCCGCACGAGCTGCTGCTGACCACCGGATACCCGCTGCGCGGCACCCCGCAGCCGCTGGACCGGCTGGTGGCCGACCTGGACGAGCGGGGCCTGGCGGCCCTGGCCATCAAGCCCGGCCGCTACCTGGAGGCGCTGCCCCCCGAGATGATCGAGCAGGCCGACCGGCTCGGCTTCCCGCTCATCCTGCTGCCCGACGACGTGGGCTTCGACGACATCCTCAACCAGGTCCTCACCGACATCCTCAACCGGCAGGCGGCCGTGCTCGCCCGCACCGAGGAGGTGCACCGGGCGCTGGTGCAGATCGTGCTGTGCGGCGGCGGGCTCCAGGAGGTGGTGGACGAGGTCGCCGCGCTGCTGGAGGTCGCGGTCGTGGTCGTGGACGGCGAGCAGCGCGTGGTCGCGGGCGCCGGCACCGAGGAGCAGCTGCGCGCCGTGCGCGAGCTGGACGCCGCCCACCAGCGCGCCGACCGGCGCGGCGCGCAGCGCGACCGGCCCGGCGATCGGCCCGGTGACCGACCTGGCGACCGCCCCGGAGACCACCTCGGCGACCATCTGGTCGTCCCGGTGATGGCCGGCGGCTTCGACCACGGCCGCATCGTCGCCTACAGCCCGAGCGGCGCCCTGCACGAGACCGACCGCGGCATCCTGGAGCGGGCCGCGACCGTGGCCGCGCTGGTGGTGACCAAGCAGCAGGCCGTGGCGGCGGTGGAGAGCAAGTACCGCGCCGACTTCCTGCGCGACGTGCTGGCCGGGCGCGCCGGCGACGACGACCGGGTGGTCGCGCACTGCGCCGGGTTCGGCTGGGACCTGGACCGGCCCGCCATGGTGGTGGTCGCCGAGCTGGACGGCCGCCCGCGCGGCGAGGGCGACGGGCGCGCGGCCGGCGACGGCCGGGCGCGCGGGGCCGAGGAGCGCTCGGCGCAGGAGCGCCTCGCCGCCGCGTGGACGGCCGCGGTGCGCCGCCACGACCGCAACGCGGCGGTGGCGAGCTTCGCGCACGAGGTGGTCGCGGTGATCGGCGCGACCGGCGACGACGCGGGGGCCCTGGACGCTGGACCGCTCCAGACGATGGTCAAGGAGGCGGCCGCGATGTTCGCCGAGCACCTCGGCGTGCGCCGCACCTTCTCCACCGGGGTGAGCCGCACCGTCGCCTCGACCGCGGGGCTGCCGGAGGCGTACGAGCAGGCGGTCAAGGCGGTGCGGGTGGGCCGCCAGCTGCACGGCGACGGCGCCCGCGCGCACTTCGACCAGCTCGGGGTCTACCGGCTGCTGAGCCTGGTGTCGGACCCGGCCGAGCTGCACGCCTTCGTGCGCGAGACGCTGGGCGAGCTGGCCGCCGACGACGAGCCGGAGCTGGCCGACCTGCGGCGGACGCTGCACGTGCTGCTGGAGACCAACCTCAACGTGGCCGAGACCGCCCGCAGGCTCCACTTCCACTACAACACCCTGCGCTACCGCATCGGGAAGCTGGAGCGGATGCTCGGCCCCTTCACCGAGGACGCGCACCTGCGCCTCAACCTCACACTCGCCCTGCACGTGCTGCGGATGCGGGGGATCTGAGCCGGAAACCTGTGATCTAGGACACTTTCGCCTCCCAAACGCGGCCCCCGGCTTTGGCAGATGTCGCCGATGCCCGCCCACCAGGGTAGATCTACCTTGCCCGCATGAGCTGAACGTTTGAGGAGAGCGCCGATGGCCATCGGTTGGAAGCTGCACGGCGACGGGAGGACCCCGCCGCCCGGCGAGGTCGTCGGACCGGACGAACGGCTCAGCTGGCCCCGCACCGCCGGGATCGGAGCCCAGCACGTGGTGGCGATGTTCGGCGCCACGTTCGTGTTCCCGGTGGTGATGGGGCTGGACCCCAACCTGTCGATCATGATGTCCGGGGTCGCCACCATCCTGTTCCTGCTGATCGTGGGCGGGCAGGTGCCGAGCTACCTGGGCTCCAGCGCCTCGTTCGTGGGCGCGGTCGCGGCGATCCGGGCGGCCGGGGGCGACAGCGCCACCGTCACCGGCGCGATCCTGGTGGCGGGGCTGGTGCTGGTCGCGGTCGGCGCGGCGATCCACGTGCTGGGCGGCGAGGTGATCCACCGGGTGTTCCCGCCGGTGGTGACCGGCGCGGTGGTGATGCTGATCGGCTTCAACCTGGCGCCGGTGGTGGCCACGGTGTACTGGCCGCAGGACCAGTGGACGGCCGTCGCCACGCTGGTGTTCGCCGTGCTGGCCTCGGTGCTGCTGCGCGGCTTCTGGTCGCGGATCTCGATCCTGCTGGCGCTGGTGTTCGGCTTCGCGCTGTCGTGGCTGCTGGACGCCGCCGCGGGGAAGATCACCTCGGTGCTGCCCGGCCAGAACCTGCTGGACGCCGCCGGGAAGCCGTGCGCGGCCGAGGGCCCCTACTGCGTGGCGACCGCGTTCGCGCACGACCGGGTGAACCTCGGCGCGGTCGAGAAGGCGTCCTGGTTCGGCTTCCCCGAGCTGCACGCGCCCGACTTCAAGACCTCGGCGATCCTGCTGGCGCTGCCGCCGGTGATCGCGCTGATCGCCGAGAACACCGGGCACGTCAAGGCCGTGGCCGCCATGACCGGCAAGGACCTGGACCCGGTGCTCGGCCGCGCCATCGCCGCCGACGGCGTCACCACCGTGCTGGCCACCGGCGTCGGCGGCTCGCCCACCACCACCTACGCCGAGAACATCGGCGTCATGGCCGCCACCCGCGTCTACTCCACCGCCGCCTACTACGTGGCGGCGGTCGTGGCGGTGGCGTTCGGGCTGTGCCCCAAGTTCGGCGCGCTGGTCGCCGCCACCCCCGGCGGCGTGCTCGGCGGCATCACCGTCGTGCTGTACGGCATGATCGGCCTGCTGGGCGCCAAGATCTGGGTGGAGAACCGGGTCGACTTCGGCGACCCGGTCAACCTGGTGCCGGTCGCCGCCGCGATCATCCTGGCGATCGGCAACGTCACGCTGAACGTCACCGACGACTTCCCGCTGCAGGGCATCGCGCTCGGCACCATCGCGGTGCTGCTCGGCTACCACGCCCTGAACGCCGCGAGCCGGGGCCGGCGCGGCCCCGAGGGCAGCGGCGGCGGCGTGATCGCCCCCGGCGAGCGCGAGATCGGCGGCCCGGTCCGCCCGCCCACCACCGGCGGTGACTGACGGGCCATGAAACCTCCCCCCTTCGGCTACCGCGCGCCCCGCACCGTCGACGCGGCCGTGGCGGCGCTCGCCGCCGGAGGGGGGAAGGTCCTGGCGGGCGGCCAGAGCCTGATACCGCTGCTCAACATGAGGCTGGCCGCCCCCGCCGAGCTGGTCGACGTCAACCGCGTCGCCGGGCTGGACACCCTGGAGGCGGACGCGGCGGGCGTGCGGGTCGGCGCGCTCGCCCGGCACGCGCGGGTGGAGCGCTCGGCCGAGGCCGCCCGCGTCCAGCCGCTGCTGCGTCGCGCGCTGCGGCACGTGGCGCACCCGGCGATCCGCAACCGGGGCACCGTCGTCGGCAGCCTCGCGCACGCCGACCCGGCCGCCGAGCTGCCCGCCGTGCTGGCGCTGCTCGGCGGCCACGTGGAGGCGGCCTCGGTGCGCGGGCGGCGCACCGTCGCCGCCCGCGACCTGTTCCTCGGCCCGCTGGAGACGTCGCTGGCCGCCGACGAGCTGGCGGTCGCCGCGTTCTTCCCGGCCCTGCCGCCGCGCACCGGGACGGCCTTCGCCGAGATCGCCCGGCGGCACGGCGACTTCGCGCTGGCCGGGGCCGCCGCCGTCGTCACCGTGGACGGGGACGGCCGGGCCGAGACCGCGCGCGTCGCGTTCCTGGGCGTCGGCGGCGCGCCGGTGGTGCTGGACCTGACCGAGGCCGCCGCGTCCGGGCGCGCCGCCCGGCACGTCCGCGACCGGATCGACCCCGAGCCCGACCTGCACGCCGGCGCCGACTACCGCCGCCACCTGGCGGGCGTGCTGGCCGAACGCGTCCTCGCCGCCGCCACCGCCGACGCCCGGGAGGCGCCGTGACCGAGCAGGCCCACGAGCAGACCCACTCGATCGAGCTCACCGTCAACGGCGCGCCGCACGCCGCCGACGCGCCCGCCCGGCGGCTGCTGTCGGACTTCCTGCGCCACGACCTCGGCCTGACCGGCACCCACGTCGGCTGCGAGCACGGGGTGTGCGGCTGCTGCACCGTCCTGCTGGACGGCGAGCCGGTGCGGTCGTGCCTGACGTTCGCGGTGACCGTGGCCGGCCGCTCGGTCACCACCGTGGAGGGGCTGGCGGCGCCCGACGGCACGATGTCGCCGGTGCAGCGGGCGTTCCAGGAGTGCCACGCGCTCCAGTGCGGCTTCTGCACGCCGGGGTTCCTGTGCACGGTGACCGCGTTGCTGCGCGACACCCCCCGCCCCACCGACGAGCAGGTGGTCGAGGGCCTGGCGGGCAACCTGTGCCGCTGCACCGGCTACCAGAACATCGTGCGGGCCGTGCACCGCGCCGCCGAGCTGACCGCCGGGGAGATCCGGTGAGCACCCGGATCTTCGGCGAGGGCATCGCGCGCCGCGAGGACCCCCGGCTGCTGACCGGCCGGGGCCGCTACCTGGACGACCTCGGCCGCGACGCGCTCGCCGCCGCGTTCGTCCGCTCCCCGCACGCGCACGCCCGCATCACCGGCATCGACGTCGGCGGCGCCCTGGAGGTGGACGGCCTGGTCGCCGTCTACACCTGGGAGGACCTGCCGGAACGGGTCGCCGAGCCGCTGCCGCTGCTCGTCCCGCACCCGGCCCTCACCCACGGCCGCACCGGGTACGCGCTGGCCCGCGAGGTCGTCCGGCACGTGGGGGAGCCGGTCGCGATGGTGGTCGCCCGCGACCGCTACCTGGCCGAGGACGCCGCCGAGCGCGTCCGCGTCGACTACGAGCCGCTGCCGCCGGTGGTCGGCCTGGAGGCGGCCGAGCGCGCCGAGCACCTGGTGCACGACGACGTGCCGGGCAACGTCGGCGCGGTCCTGCGGCAGGAGACCGGCGACGTCGAGGCCGCCCTCGCCGCCGCGCCGCACGTGCTGGAGTTCCGGCTCGACATCGAGCGCAGCGCGGCCACCCCCTTGGAGGGGCGCGGCGTGCACGCCCGCTGGGACGCCGCCGACGGGTCGCTGCGCGTGCACACCTCCACCCAGACCTCCACCGGCGTGCGCGCCGCGCTCGCCGTCAAGCTCGGCCTGCCGCAGGGCAAGGTCGAGGTGGTCGCGCCCGACGTCGGCGGCGGCTTCGGCGTGAAGATCGTGCACCCCTGGCCCGAGGAGGTCCTGGTCCCGTGGGCGGCCCGGCTGCTGGACCGCGAGGTCAAGTGGACCGAGGACCGCCGCGAGCACTTCGTCGCCTCGGCCCACGAGCGCGCCCAAGTCCAGCACGTGCGGGTCGGCTTCGACGACGAGGGCCGCGTGCTCGCGCTGGACGTGCGCATCCTGCACGACCACGGCGCCTACACCCCCTACGGGATCATCATCCCGATCGTGACCTCCACCCAGCTGCTCGGCCCCTACAGGATCGGCGTGTACCGCGCCGAGGTGGTCAGCCTCTACACCACCACCCTGATCGTCACCCCCTACCGGGGCGCGGGCCGCCCGCAGGGGGTGTTCTGCATGGAGCGCACGATGGACCGCATCGCCGCCCACCTGGACCGCGACCGCGCCGAGGTCCGCGCCGCCAACCTCATCGGCCCCGAGGAGTTCCCCTACGACCAGGGCCTCACCTTCCAGGACGGCCGCCCGCTGGTCTACGACTCGGGCGACTACCCCGCGCTGCTGGACAAGCTGAAGCGGCTCATCGGCTGGGACGGCTTCCCCGCCCTCAAACGGGCGGCCGCCGCCGAGGGCCGCCGGATCGGCATCGGCCTCGCCTGCTACGTGGAGGGCACCGGCGTCGGCCCGTACGAGGGCGGCCACGTGGAGATCGACTCGACCGGCCGGGTGCACGTGGCGACCGGCCTGACCTCGCAGGGCCAGGGCCACCTGACGGTGTTCGCGCAGATCGCCGCCGCCGAGCTGGGCGTCCCGGTCGAGGACGTGCACGTGGTCACCGGCGACACCCGGCGCTTCGGCCACGCGGTGGGCACCTTCGCGTCGCGCGCGGCGGTGATGAGCGGCAACGCGATCGCGCTGGCGTGCCGCCGCGTGCGCGCGAAGGCGCTGCGCATCGCGGCGGAGGCGCTGGAGGCCGACCCGTCCGACCTGGACATCACCGACGGCACCGTGCACGTGCGCGGGGACAGGGCCTCGGGCGTCCCGCTGCGCACGGTCGCGGTGCTGTCCAACCCTCTGCGCTACGCCTTCGACGAGCAGGCGGCCCTCGCCACCCAGTTCGCGGTCGGCGGCCCCGACACCGAACCCCCGGTGCCGCGCGGCGAGGAGCCCGGCCTCGAAGGACGCGACTACTACTCGCCGGTGCGCTCGACGTTCGCCGCCGGGATGCACGCCGCGATCGTGGAGACCGACCCCGACACCGCCGAGATCCGCGTGCTGCGCTACGCGGTTGTGCACGACTGCGGCCGCGTCATCAACCCGCTGGTGGTGGAGGGCCAGATCCACGGGGGAGTGGCGCAGGGCATCGGCGGCGCCCTGTACGAGCGCATGGCCTACGACGAGTCGGGCCAGCTCCTGAACGCCTCGTTCATGGACTTCCTGATGCCCTACGCGACCGAGGTCCCCCGCGTCGAGACCGACCACCAGGAGACCCCGTCGCCGCTGAACCCCCTCGGCGTCAAGGGCGCGGGCGAGGCGGGCGTCATCCCGGTCTCGGCCGTCGTCGCCGCGGCCGTGGAGGACGCCGAGGGCATCGAGATCACCGCGATGCCCCTCTCGCCCGACGCCCTGTTCCGCCTGCGCGCCGGCTCATAGGTCGGGCTTGCCCAGCAGGCGGCTCACCTGCTCGCCCGTGCCCCGCCCGAGCGGCCCGCCGGGCAGGTCCACCCGCAACCGGGCCGCCAGCTCGTGGCCGTACAGGTCCACCGACGCCTCCACCAGCACCGCCAGGGTCTCGACGGCCGCCCGGCCGCGCCGCCAGGCGGTGAACCAGACCGCGGCGGCGACGAGCAGCCCCGGCCACCACCACAGGCCGAGCAGCGCGTACCCGGCGCCCCAGCCGCCGAGCCGCGCCGCGGCGCCGAACGCGCCCTGCGCGGCCTGCACCTGGGACCGGGCCGGATCGGGCAGGATCAGCCACAACCGGGGCCAGGCGGTGGCCAGCGACAGCCCGTACCGCCGCCGCACGCGTTCGGCGGCGGCCAGCATGAGGTCGCCGCCGCGGGTCGCCCGGCGCGGCGCCATCGGCGCGATCCGGTCGCGCTCCCGCCGCAACCGCGCGACGTCCTCTTCGGACGGCTCCACCGCGCCCTCCGGCTGGAGACCGAGCCGGAACTCGCCCTTCAGCCTCTCCGCGGCCGCGAGGGCGTCCTCGCGGACCCGCCAGCGCTCCCGGCGGCGCGCGGCCAGCCGCCGGGCCGCCGGATCGGCCGGATCACCGGTCCACCACGCCTCCAGGACCGAGCCCAGCGCCTGCGCCGCCAGGCCCAGCGCCGCCGCGGTCAGCAGCACGGCCGAGACGACCAGCAGGATCGTGCCGGGATCGTCGGCGGCGGGCTCGGCCGCCAGCGCGTCCACCCGCGCCCGCAGCCGGCCCACGTCGTTCCAGTGCCGGTGCCCGAGGACCCCGCCGCCGGCGACGCACGCGCCGAGCAGCAGCAGGCCGGGGAGCACCAGCAGGCTCAGCCAGCGCTCGGCCAGCTTGCCGCCCAGCGCCGACAGGAAGGCGTTCACGCCTCGTCCCGCAGCACCATCCGGACCATGCGCTCGCCGTGCGCCGCGCACAGCGGGGCGCGCCCGCGCATCCGGCGCGGCAGTTCGATCCGGGTGCAGGGCCGCTCACCGGGACACCGGAACACCTCCGAGGGCGGGGACGCGTCGGGGAGACCGGGAAGGGGGCGGCCGGCGTCGGCGAGACCGCCGCGGCCGGTGCCGTACGCGAAGCCCTCGACCCGCAGCAGGTCGTCCAGGTCGTCGAACGCCGCGAGCAGGTCCCGCGGATCGGCGTCGTCGCGGAACAGCAGCAGGACCCGCCGCGCCGCCTCCTGAACGTGCGCTCTGGTGCGGACCGGGCCGTTCCTCCAGCCGAGCAGCGTGCACAGCCGCTCCATGCGCTCGGCGGCATGGCGCCGGTCGTCCGTTTCCACCATGAGCCCCGTCCGTTCTGCCCGCCCGCAGGATATGAGGGATCGTGCACAGTCTCCCCGACCGTTTTCTGGTCAGATAGTGGTTCCGGCCGAGGAGTTGATCCGGATGGACGACCGGGACAGGGCTTTGAGAGCCCTGCGGGACCGCCTCGACGAGGACGACCCGGCCGCCGTGTGCGCGGAGGAGGCCGACGCCGAACTGCGGATGCTGCTGCGCGGCAGCCCTGACCTGCGCACCGATCGGGAGGCGCGGCAGACGGCGGCGCGGGTCCTGTCCGCGCGCGCCGCCGCCTGCGAACCCGGCGCGGGCGATTACGCCGTCCTCTTCCTCACCGGCATGTCGAACGTCCTGCTCGACCCGGAGCCCCTGGGCCCCGAGGAGTGGGGCGAGCTGGCGGCGTACGCCGTCACCGAGCACCGCCGGACCGGTGAGGAACGGGCACTGATGGCCGCGCTGGTCTGGTGCGAACTGGTGCTCGCCGCCACTCCGGAGTCCCATCCGGACTTCGTGGCGCGACTGGCGAACCACGGTGTGGTCCTCTACGAAGCCGCCTCCTTCATGCGGGACAAGGAGCCTTTGGAACGGGCGATGCGGTTCCTGGGCACGGCGCTGGAGCACACCCCGCCGGACGCCCCCGAGGCGCTGACGCGGCTGAGCGGCTACAGCGCCATGTGGCTCCTGCGGTACGACCTGAGCGGCGCGATCGAAGACCTTGCCGAGGCCGAGCGGATCGCGTGCGCCGTGCTCGAACGCGCAGGGGACGCCCACCCCGAACGGGCCCGGTTCCTGAGCGAACTCGCGCAGGCGCGAAGCAAGCGGCTGCACTGGAACGGCATTACCAGGCAGGTCTATGACGAGACCGTGGAGATGTGGAGGCAGGTGGTCCGGCTCGGCCGCCCGGACGACCGGGTCAACCTGGCGGGAGCCCTCCAGGAACGGTACGGATTCGCTGGAGAACCCGCCGATCTGGACGAGGCGATCGCCCTGCTGCAGGACCTGCTGGTCGCTTGGAGAACGCGGCCGGTGGCAATCGTGGCGGTGCAGAACAATTTGGGGTTCGCCCTGCACCAGCGGCATGAGCTCGCCGGCTGCGCGGAGGACGGCGAGGAGGCGGTCCGGCTGCTGCGAGAAGCGGTGGCGGCCCAGCCGTTGGACGACTACACTGCGTCGCGCTGGATCAACCTGGCACTGGCCCTGCGCACCCGCTTCCTCCGCGCCGCCGACCCCGCCGACATCGTCGAGGCGGTCGATCGGGCCCGGCAGGCCGTGCGGACGGTCCCCGAAGGGCATCCCCAGCACGCGGCGTTCGGCAACATGCTCGGGCTGATGCTGCTCACCCGGTACGAGCACACCCGTGAACGCGATGACCTGGACCAGGCGGTGGCGGTGCTGCGCGCCGCCGTCCAGGAGACCCGTCCGGGTGACGCCGCGCTGGACCGGCGGCTCCTCAACCTCTCCAACGCCCTGCTCCGCCGCTACGACCTGACCGGGGACGGCGCCGATCTGGCCGAAGTGCGCGCGCTGCGCGCACGGTTGATGGGCCTCGGGGAGGAAGCGGGGCAGAGCGACGAGCGGCGGGCGGCCAGGATCAGCTCGTACGCGCTGGGAGAGCTGCGGCGGATGGAGCGGGAGGGGACCGGGCGGGTGGCCGAAGCCGTCGAGATGCTCCGCACGGCGCTGGACCTCACCGCCCCGGGCTCCCTCACACGGCCCGTCCGGCAGCTCAACCTGGCCGTGGCGCTGCTGACCGAGGCGGGGTTCCGGCGCGGCGAGGCGGCCGCGCGGGCCCGGGAGGAGGCCGCCGCCCTGGTGCGCTCGGCCCTGGCCGCCCTTCCGCCGGACTCTGTCGAGCGCGGTCGCTTCCTGTCCACGCTGGCCAGGATCGAGACCCTCGCCGCCGGCGCGCGATGGCGGGGAAGGCGGTCCGATCTCGACCGGATCATCGACCTGCTCCGCCAGGCCCGGGAGGCGACATCGGCGGGCAGCCAACGGCAGGCCGCCCGGCTGTGGAACCTGGCCGAACTGCTGGAGGTCCGCCACCGCCGGTTCCGCGACGCCGCCGATCTGGCCGAGGCCGCGGACTTGTACCGGAGCGCGGCCGGGGTGCGGGGCGCGGCCCCCGCCGAGCGCGCCGAGGCCGCCCGCGGATGGGGCCGGTGCCTGGCCGCGACGGGCGACTGGGCCGGAGCCGCGGACGGTTTCGCGCACGCGATCGAACTCCTCCCGGCCATCGCTCCCCGCCATCTGCTGCGCGACGACCAGGAGCTGGGGCTGAGCCCGTTCACCGGCCTCGCCGCCGAGGCCGCGGCCTGCGCGCTGAACGCCGGCGACCCCTTGCGGGCCGTGCTGCTGCTGGAGCAGGGGCGGGGCGTGCTCCAGACCCACGCCTACGACGCCCGCGGTGACCTGACCACGCTGGAGCGTCTCGCTCCCGACCTCGCAGAGCGTTTCACGCGGCTACGCGACGAAATCGACACCGTCGGCGACGACCTGGCCCCGGAGCCGGGCGGCGCGGACCACCGGGGGAGGCTGGCGGGGGAGTGGGAGCGGCTGCTCGCCCGCATCCGCGCCCACCACCCCGACCTGGCCGGTTTCCTGCGGCCGCCCACCGACTCCGACCTGCGCGCCGCCGCGTCCGGCGGTCCGGTGGTCGTGGTGAACGTGCACGACCACCGCAGCGACGCCGTCCTGGTGACCGCCCAGGGCATCGAGGTGCTGCCGCTGCCCGGCCTGCGGCCCAAGGACGCCGCCCACCTCACCGCCGTGCTGGACACCGCCCTGGAGGTCCTGGAACGCCCCGGCACCGGCCCCCGCAAGTCCCGGCTGATGCAAGGGCAGATCCGCTACGTCCTGAAGCATCTGTGGGAGGACCTCGTCGGCCCCGTGCTCGACCGGCTGGGATACCGCGAGCCCGTCCCGGACGGCGCGCCGCCGCCCCGCATCTGGTGGTCGCCCGGGGCGCCCCTGGCCAGGCTGCCGCTGCACGCCGCGGCCAAGGGCGGAGCGGACGCCCTGGACCGGGTCGTCTCCTCTTACGTGTCCACCGTCCGGGAGTTGCGCTACGCGCGCGAGCGCGCGGCGGCGGCAGCCGATCCTGGAGACCCGCTGGTCGTGGCGGTGCCAGACGTGCCGGGCCTGCCACGGCTGCCCGCGACCCGCAAGGAGGCCGACGCCATCGCCGGGCTGTTCCCCGGCGCGACCGTGCTGACCGGACCGGAGGCGGCCCACGACGCCCTGGCGGCGGCGCTGCCCTCCCACCCCTGCGTGCACCTGGCCTGCCACGCCGTCGCCGACCTGGACCGTCCCTCGCACAGCCGCCTGGTGCTGGCCGACGACCGGGACCGGCCGCGGGGGCGGGGGGGGGGCCCCCCGGGGGGGGCGGCCCGGGGGCGCCCGGGGGACCCTGGCGCCGGCGGCCCCCCCCCCCCCGGCCAAGCCCCGGCCCGCCCGGGGGGGGGCA
>JBITGK010000035.1:49067-70924 GCA_044456955.1 Spirillospora sp. NPDC050679
GCGTCCCCCGGGCCTCCCACGCCGCCCCCGCCCTGCCCCGACCCCCGCACCGCCGCGGGGTGCTGCCCGCCCACGGGCCCCGGCCGCTGCCCCCCGGGCCCCCCCCCGGGCGCCCCCTGACCGGGGCGCGCCTGGCGTACCTGTCGGCGTGCGGCACCCGCGCCCAGGGCAAGGCGCTGGCCGACGAGTCGGTGCACATCGTCAGCGCGTTCCAGATCGCCGGATACGCCGGGGTGGTCGGCTCGTTGTGGCGGGTGGACGACGCCGTCTCCGCCCGGCTGGCGGCGGCCGTCTACACGGAGCTGCGCGGGCCGGACGGGCGCCTGGACGCCGACCGGGCGCCCGCCGCGCTGCACCGGAGCGTGCGGGAGCTCCGCCGCAGGTACGCCAAGGCGCCCAGCCTGTGGGCCGGATACGTGCACGCCGGCGTCTGACGCGCGCCGGACGTGCGCCGGACGTGCCGGACTCGGTCAGCCCGGCGCGTTGCCGCCCAGCGACTTGGGCAGGTAGTTCTCCACCGCCGCCGGGCGGAAGCCCTGCTCGCGGATCCAGCCCAGGATCATCTGGAGCTGCTGCGCCAGGCCCTTGCGGTAGTGCATCAGCACGATGTCGCCCGGCTTGAACCCCTTGCCGCCGTCGCCGCGCGCGAAGCCGTTGAGGCCGACGCCGGGGCCGGAGGTGCCGTTGTAGAACTCCGCCGACCACAACATGATCGACTTGATCCCGCACTCCTTGGCCATCTTGCGCGTGGTCTCGTTGTAGCTGCCGAACGGCGGCCGGAAGATCGTCGGGCGGCGGCCGTACTGCTTGGTGATGGTCTCCTGGGCGTCGCAGATCTCGCGCCGCTGCGTCTCGGGGCTCTGCACCGCCATGTTCTTGTGGCTGACGGTGTGGTTCTCCATCTGCGACCCGGCGTTGCGCATCGCCCAGAAGTACTGGCCTTGGCCCCGCACGTACTGCGTGGTCAGGAACGTCAGGATCGGCACCTTCTCCCGGCGCACCAGGTTGACGAACTCCGCGTCGTACTCGTAGCCGTCGTCGATGGTCAGGAAGACCACCTTCTCCTGGGTGTTGACGGAGCGCACGATCGGCGGCAGGCCGCTGGGGTCGGGCTTGTCGGGCGTCCAGGTGCCCGGCTTCGGGGTGGCCCACTGCGTGTCGCCCAGCACCGAGCTGAGCTGGGTCCGCATCGAGGGCCCGGTCTCGGCGGCGGGCGCGTCCCGCACGGAGGGCCACGCGCCCGCGGTCACGCCGACCACTCCGGCCGCCACCGTGGCGATCACCGGCATCTTCCCTCGCATCGGTGTGCTTCCCCCGCTCTCTGTGGGTCGGTTCTGCGCGTCGATCGTTCCGCAACGGTTGACGCGCCGCGGAGCACCGGGGTTCGGCGCTCCCGATGTGGACTTTCCCCCAACTTCCTGATCATGTGTAGTCCATCGCGGGCACAACTCCCCAATCCGGCGCGCGGACTCGTCAGGAGTTGCCCTTCGGCGGGCGGTTCCGGCGGCTTAGGGTCGGTTCATGAAGGTGACGGGCAGTGCAGGCGTCGCCGCGCCTCGCGCGCGGGTCTGGGACGCGCTGCAGGACCCGGCCGTGCTCGCCCGCGCGATCCCGGGCTGCCGGTCCCTGCGCCCCGCCGGCCCCGACTCCTACGACATGAGCGTCTCGGCGGGCGTCGCGTCCATCCAGGGCACCTACAGCGGGCGGGTCGACCTGGGCGACTTCGACCCGCCCCACGGGTTCACGCTGCGGGCGCGCGGGCAGGGCGCGCCGGGCTCGGTGGACGCCACCGTCCGGGTCCGGCTCAGCGAGGACGGGGACGGCACGCGCGTCGACTACGAGGCCGACGCGGTGGTCGGCGGCATGGTCGGGGGCGTCGGGCAGCGGCTGCTCGGCAGCGCGGCGAAGAAAACGGCGGGGGAGTTCTTCACCGCCGTCGAGCGGGAGCTGACCGCGCCCGACGGACCCGTGCACAGGCCCGTGCCGACCACCTTCAAGACGGCCGGAGGGAGATACCCGCCCGGGCCGCCCGCTCTCCCGCCCCCGTACCAGGCGGCTCCCGCGTCCCTGGCGGCGTTCGCGGCGGGCGCGGCGGCGGCGCTGGCGGGCGTCGCGCTCGGCTACGCCCTCGGGAGGCGGCGATGAGGGCCTTCACCGCCGCGGCGGTCCAGTTCGCGCCCGCCCCGGGCCCGCTCACCGCCGCGTCGGTGCGCGCCAACCTCGACGCGGCCGAGCGGTGGACGCGGCGCTGCGCCGAGGGCGCCGGCGCGGAGCTGATCGTGCTGCCCGAGTCGTGCACCACCGGCTTCACCCCGGGCGTCCCGGCCGCCGAGCTGCGGGAGCTGGTGTCGGAGATCCCCGGCCCGGTCACCGAGCCGCTCCAGGAGGCCGCCCTCGACCTGGGCGTGCACGTCTGCTTCGGCACCTACGAGCGCGGCGCGGGCGGGCGGGTCCACAACGCGGCGGTGCTGGTGGGGCCGCGCGGCGACGTCCTGGGCGTCTACCGCAAGACCCACCCGTTCCGGGGCGAGGACGCCCGCGAGGGCGGCTGGGCCACCCCCGGCGGCGAGGTGTGCGTCGTGCCGACCGCGCTCGGCCGCGTCGGCATGGCGATCTGTTTCGACGGCGACTTCCCCGAGCTGTGGCGCATCCAGGCCGTGCGCGGCGCGCAGGTGGTCTGCCGCCCCTCGGCGCTGCTGCGGTCGGCCGACATCTGGGAGCTGACCTGCCGGGCCCGCGCCTACGACAACCACGTCTACGTCGTCGGGGCCAACGCGGTCGGCGCCGACCCCGGCGGCACCCTCTACTTCGGCAACTCGATGATCGTGTCGCCGGTCGCCGAGGTGGTCGCGCGGGCCGCCTCCCACGAGGGCTGGGCCGCCGCGCGGCTCGACCCGGACGCGGCGATGTCGGCGCTCACCCCCGGCTCCTCGGTGCCGCACTCCTTCGACCACCTGGCCGAACGCAACCTGGAGCTGTACGAGAGGCACGCCGCCGACCTGTTCGGCCCGGCGGCCACCGACTTCCCCCGGTGAGCCGGTGCCCGCCGCCAAAACGTCTCAGGCGTCCCGCTCCTGGAACAGCACCAGCGCCGCCGCCAGGGCGACCGCGGTGTAGAGCGCGAACACCCCCAGTCCCTCCCAGGGCGCGAGCACGCCCTCGGCCTGGCGCGGCGCCAGGACCGCGCTCCCGGCGTTGGACGGCAGGTACTTGGCCACCGTCGCGCCCCACTCGCCGGGCAGGAACCCGCCCACGATGCCGAGCACGAACAGCACCACGAACACCACCACCACCGACCCGGCGGTGTGCCGCAGGATCACCCCGACGCCCAGCGCCAGCAGCGCGATCAGCGTCAGGTACAGGCCGCCGCCGAACACCGCGCGCAGCACCCCCGCGTCGCCGAGCGAGCCGCCGAGGCCCTTGGTGGACAGGATCGCCTGGCCGACCAGGAACGAGGCGAACGACACCACCATCCCCGCCACCAGCACCACCAGCGCCAGCACCGCCGCCTTGGCGGCCAGGTAGCGCCTGCGGTTCGGCACCGCGGTCAGCGCCGTGCGGATCATCCCGGTGGCGTACTCGGAGGTGATCACCAGCACGCCCAGCACACCGAAGATCACCATGCCGAAGTAGAAGGCGATCTGCATCGGGGTGGTCGGCCCGATGCCGGCCCGGTCGGCCGGGGTGAGCTGGTCGTAGGAGGCGGTGAACAGCAGCGCCCACAGCGCCGAGAAGCCGATCACCACCACGGCCCCGGCCAGCAGGGTCCAGAAGGTGGACTTGACGGTGCGGATCTTGGTCCACTCCGAGGCCACCGTGCGGGCGAAGGTGTTGCGCGGCGCCCCGGCGGGAGCGGGGGCGCGCGTCGGGCTCGCGTGGCTCATGGCCGTCCCTCCGGAGGGGGCTGGTGCGCGTGCGGGACGCCGGGTCCGGGCGGCGCTCCCGGCGGCCCCCCGGGCGCGGCAGCGCCGGGGATGCCCGCGTGGTACTCGACGGTGTCGCCGGTGAGCTGCATGAACGCCTCCTCCAGCGACGGCTGGATCGGCGCCAGCTCGTGCAGCGCCACCCCGTTGGCGGCGGCCAGCTCGCCGATCGCCGCCGGGCCGGTGCCGAACACGCGCAGCGCGTCCCCGGCCTCGCCCTCCACCCGCCAGCCCCGCTCGTTCATCAGCGGCGCGAGCCGGGCGAGCTGCGGCGAGCGCACCCGCACGTGGCTGGTGGCGTTGGCCTCGATGAACTCCCGCATCCCGGTCTCGGCGAGGATGCGGCCCCGGCCGATCACCACCAGCCGGTCGGCGGTCAGCGCCATCTCGCTCATCAGGTGGCTGGAGACGAACACCGTGCGGCCCTCGTCGGCGAGCCGCCGCATCAGGTTGCGGATCCACAGGATGCCCTCGGGGTCCAGCCCGTTGACCGGCTCGTCGAACATCAGGGTGCCGGGGTCGCCCAGCAGCGCCCCCGCGATGCCCAGCCGCTGGCCCATGCCCAGCGAGAAGCCCTTGGAGGGCCGGCCCGCCACGCTGTCCAGCCCGACCAGGCCGATGACCTCGTCCACGCGGCGCGCGTCGATGCCGTTGCTCTGGGCCAGGCACAGCAGGTGGTGGTAGGCGCTGCGGCCGCCGTGCACGGCCTTGGCGTCCAGCAGCGCGCCGACCTCGCGCAGCGGCGCCTCCAGGTCGCGGTAGGCCCGGCCGTTGACGGTGACGTGCCCGGCGGTGGGGCGGTCCAGGCCGAGGATCATGCGCATGGTGGTGGACTTGCCCGCCCCGTTGGGGCCGAGGAAGCCGGTGACCCGGCCGGGGCGGACGGTGAAGTCGGCGCGGTCCACCGCGGTCTTGTCCCCGTACCGCTTGGTCAGCCCGCGCGCCTCGATCATGTGGGGTTCGATACCGAACACCGGCGGTGCCAAAACGGCGACGGCGGGCGACCGGGGGAAGACTTTCCCTCCCGATTGCCCGCCGTTCAAGCGCGCCGCGACGGCGTGCGGGGCCTACTTCACGTCGACGAGGTCCACGACGAAGATCAGCGTCTCGCCGGCCTTGATGCGGGGGCTCGGGCTGCGGTCGCCGTAGGCCAGGTGCGCCGGGATGACCAGCTTGCGGCGGCCGCCGACCTTCATACCGGGGATCCCCATGTCCCAGCCCTTGATCACGCGGCCCTCGCCGATCGTGAAGTCGAAGGTCTGGCCGCGGTTCCAGGAGGCGTCGAACTCCTCGCCGGTGGAGAAGGACACGCCCACGTAGTGCATCGAGACGGTGGAGCCCTTGGCGGCCTCCGCGCCGTCGCCCACCGTGATGTCGGTGATGTCGAGGTAGGCGGGCGGCTGGCCCTCGGGGAAGTCGATCTCGGGACGTTCAAGCGCCATTGCCGGGCTCCAGCAGGTCGTGAGGGTTTTTCGGACGCCGTTCAGCGTAGCCGCATGCGGGATCGCCCAAGACCGGACCGGCCGTTGTCAGGACCTGAGGGTTCCCCCGGCGGCCCCGCGCAGGTAGACCAGAGGGCATGGCGAGGCGGCGGACCGGCACACGGGCCGGCATGCGGATCGGCATCGACACCGGCGGGACCTTCACCGACGCGGTGGCGCTGGACGAGGAGACCGGCGAGGTCACCACGGCCAAGGTCCCCTCCACCCCCGACGACCCGGCCCGCGCGTTCGCCGCGGTGCTGGCGGAGATCCTCGGGCGGCCGCCGGACCCGCCCGGCCCCGCGGGCGCGGCGGCCCCGGCGGGCGCGGCCCCCGGCGTCGCCATGCTCGCGCACGGCACCACCGTGGCCACCAACCTGCTGCTGGAGGACCGGATCGGCGGCCTGGGGCTGGTCACCACCGAGGGCTTCGGGGACCTGCTGGAGATCGCCCGGCAGAGCGTGCCCGACGGGTACGGCAACAGCTACTTCTGGGTCAAGCCGCCGCGCATCGTGCCGGTGCACCGGGTGCGCACCGTCGGCGGGCGGCTCGACCACACCGGCGCCGAGCTGCGGCCCTTCGACGAGGCCGGGGCGGTGGCCGCGGCCCGCTGGTTCCGCGAGCACGGGGTCGACGCGGTCGGGGTGTGCTTCCTGCACTCCTACGCCAACCCGGCGCACGAGCTGGCGATGCGGGAGGTGCTGCGGCGCGAGCACCCCGGCGCGGCGGTGTCGCTGTCGTGCGAGGTGCTGCGCGAGTACCGCGAGTACGAGCGGGCGGTCACCACGCTGGTGGACGCGGCCGTCAAGCCCGCGGTGGGCCGCTACCTGGAGCGCGTCGCCGCCTCTTCGGCCGGCGCAGCCCCGCTGCTGGTGATGAAGAGCGACGGCGGGGTCGTGTCGGCCGGGGAGGCGGCGCGCCGGCCGGTCGCCACGGTGCTGTCCGGCCCGGCCGCGGGGGCGCTGGGCGCGGCGCTGGTGGCCGGGCGCGCCGGGTACCGGTCGGTGGTCACCCTGGACGGCGGCGGCACCTCCACCGACGTGGCCGTGGTGCTGGACGGGGCGCCCGCGCTGACCACCGAGGGCGCGGTCGGGCGGCACCCGGTGCGCGTCCCGATGGTCGACATCGCGACCGTCGGCGCGGGCGGCGGCTCGGTCGCGCGGCTGTCGCCGGAGGGCGCGCTGAAGGTCGGGCCGCGCAGCGCCGGGGCCGACCCCGGGCCGATCTGCTACGGCCGCGACGGCGTCGAGGTCACCGTCACCGACGCGCACGCGGTGCTCGGCCGCATCCCGCCCTACCTGCTGGGCGGCCGGGTGCCGCTGGACGTGCTGGCCGCGCACCTGGGCGTGGAGGGCCTGGCGCGGCGGCTGGGCCTGGAGGCCGAGCGCGCCGCCGCGGGCGTGCTGGAGATCGCGGCGTGGAACCAGGCCAACGCCGTCCGCCGCGTCACCGTCGGGCGGGGCCTGGACGTGCGCGACCTGCCGCTGGTCGCGTTCGGCGGGTCCGGGCCGCTGCTGGCGTGCCGGCTGCTGGACGTGCTGGGCCTGCCCGCCGCCGTCGTCCCCGCCGACCCGGGCAACCTGTCGGCGTTCGGGCTGCTGACGGTGGACGTGCGCGACGACCACGTGCGCACGCGCGTCATGCGCGACGGCGACCGAGACCAGGCCGCGATGGACGCGGTCTTCGCCGAGCTGACCGGGCGCGCCGCCGCGACGCTCGACCGGGAGGGCTTCCCCGCCGGGCGGCGCCGCTTCGAGCGCAGCGCCGACCTGCGTTACTGCGGGCAGGCGTTCGAGGTGCGGGTGCCGGTGCCCGACGGCGCGGACTACCGGGCCGAGGTCGTGCGGCGCTTCCACGACGCGCACGAGGCCCTCTACGGCTACTGCCACCGCGGCGACCCCGGCCGCCATCCGGTCGAGTGGGTGAACCTGCGCGTCACCGGCGTCGGCCCGATCGCCCGCCCCGCGCCGCGCGAGCGCAAGCCCGGCGACGGCGACCCCTCCCGCGCCCGCACCGGCTCGCGCGAGGTCTACTTCGAGGAGTGGACCGAGACGCCGGTCTACCGCCGCGAGGCGCTGGCCCCCGGCGACGTGCTGGAGGGCCCGGCGGTCATCGAGGAGTACGGCTCGACCCTGCCGCTGCACCCGGGCTTCCGGGCCCGCGTGGACGGCCACGGCAACCTGGTGGTGACGGCGGCATGACCGACCCCGTCCTGGTGGAGATCGTCGAGGGCACCCTCGCCTCGGTGGAGCGCGAGGTGGAGACCGCCATCGCGCGCACCGCCCGCTCCCCGATGATCCGCGACGCGCACGACTTCCGCGCGGGCGTGCACGACCGGCGGATGCGCAAGCTGACCGGCCGCTCCTACTCGGCGCTGGTGCAGCCGGTCGTCCGCGACTTCCCCCTGGACGCGATGCGGCCGGGCGACGTGTTCTTCCACAACGACGTCTACCTGTCGGAGGGCGGCATCGGCCACCTGCCCGACCTGTGCGTCACCGTCCCGGTGTTCTGCGGCGGCGAGGCGGTCGCGTTCGTGCAGGCGTTCGGCCACCACGACGACATCGGCGGCGCGGTGCCCGGCTCCATGCCGAGCGGCGCGCGCAGCGCCTTCGAGGAGGGCCTGATGGTGCCGCCGATCAGACTCTGGGACCGGGGCGTGCCCAACGAGGCGGCGCTGCGCATCATGACCCGCAACTCCCGGACGCCCGACTCCCTCGCCGGGGACCTGGACGCCGAGTGCTCGGCCTGCCTGATGGGCGCGCGGCGGCTCGGCGAGCTGTTCGCCCGCTACGGCCGCGCCGCGGTGGAGGAGTGCTTCGACGCGATCATCGAGGGCACCGCCCGCACCTTCCGCCGCGAGCTGATCGCCAAGATCCCCGACGGGGTGTTCGTGTGGGAGGACTACGCCGAGCACGACGGCGTGGACCCGCCGCGCCTGCACGCCCAGCGCATCACGCTCACGGTGGACAAGGCCGCCGAGGTGCCGCTGGTCATCGACTTCACCGGCACGTCGCCGCAGGCCAGGGGCCCCATCAACCACGCGGGCGACTACGCCGGCGGGGTGTTCCTGAAGAAGTGGCTCGCGCCGGTCCTGCGCAACCTCGCCGACACCCCCGAGCGCGCCGCCGAGCTGGACGTCAACGAGGGCGTGGTGCCGCTGATCGAGATGCGGTTCCCGGAGAAGGGCACGCTGCTCACGCCGGTGTTCCCCGCGCCGACCAACGCCCGCACCTTCGTCATCCTGCGCCTGCTGGGCGTGCTGGCGGGCGCGCTCGCCAAGGCCACCGGCGGCCGGATGCCCGCCGACCAGGAGACCATCCGCTACACCGGCGTGCACGGCGAGGACGACCGCGGCCCCTACCTGATGCGCGAGGTGCTCGGCGGCGGCTCGGGCGGCCGCCCCTACGCCGACGGCGAGGACTCCGTGCACGTGGTGCCCGACTCCCGCAACATCCCCGCCGAGTTCGCCGAGGCCCGCTGGCCGCTGATCGTGGAGCGGCTGGGCCTCGCCGCCGACTCGGGCGGGCCGGGGGAGCACCGGGGCGGCCTCGGCTACGACAAGCACATCCGGATGCTGCGCGACGCCCGCTTCATGTCGATCGCCGACCGGTCGATCCTGTCGTGCTGGGGCGTGAACGGGGGCCGCGCCGGGCGCCCGTTCCGGGTGGAGGTCGACGGCGAGGAGCTGGACGGGCTGGTGGACGACCACCCGGTGCGCGCCGGCCAGGTCATCCGCGTCCGCACCACCGGGGGAGGCGGCTGGGGCGACCCGTTCGACCGCGACCCGGCGCGGGTGGCGGCCGACGTGCGCGACGGCAAGGTGACGGTGCGCGGGGCCCGCGAGGACTACGGCGTGGTGCTGGCGGACGCCCCGGGCGGCCCGGACGGCGGGCCCGGCGTGGACGAGGCCGCCACCCGGGCGCTGCGCGAGCGGCTGCGCGCCGAGCGCGGCCCCGCGCCGTTCTTCGACCGGGGCCCCGGCTACACGCGCCTGTCGGGCGGCCGCACCGCCGCCGAATTCGACGATTGAGCGGCCTTCGCGCCCCTCGCCAGGGCACCCAGCGGACCTCGTAGGGCCGGCAAGGACTGGGGATCGGACGCGCTGCGGACGGGAGCTCAGGCGGGGGAGCCGCCCTTCTTCCAGGAGTTCCATGGCAGCTCCCAGAACGACCAGCCGTTGTTCCAGTCCAGCCCGCGGCGGGTGCCCTTGACCACGATGACGTCGCCCGGCTGCACCGTCCGGTAGAACCAGCGGGCGTCGGAGGCGGGCTGCCGCACGCAGCCGTGGCTGCAGTTGTCCTTGCCGAGGCAGTACTCCTCGCCGCTGGTCTGGTGCAGGTACTCGCCGGTGTTGGAGAACCGCACCGCGTAGTTGATCAGCAGGTCGTAGTAGCCGGGGTCGCCCTTCTTGCGCCCCGGCGAGATCATCCGGGTGGGGTTGTTCTTCTCCATCGCCAGGTGCACGCCGCTGGTGGTGGTGTACTCGCGGGTCGTGCCGTTGCCGCCGCTGACCGGGACCTTGCGCACCTGGCGGCCGTCGACCTTCACCGTCATCTTGTGCTTCTTCAGGTCGATGGTGGAGATGCGGGACGCGCCGATCTGGAAGGTGCGGGTGAGGTCCTTGGTCGCGTACACGTCCTTGGCCGCCCGCACCCCGGTCAGGTGCGCGTTGAGGGTGACCTTCTGGTGGGCCGGCCAGTACTTCTTGGTCCGGTAGACGACCTGCTGGCCGTCGATCCAGCGCCAGGCCCCCTCGACGGGCTTGTCCGCCTTCACCTCCAGGGCCTTCTCCACCTGCTCGCGGTTGTGCACCTCGCGGTCGAAGTTCACGATGATCGGCATCCCGACCCCGTACTTCTTGCCCTGGTTGCCCTCCAGGATCCAGTCCAGCGACGCCCGCACCGTCTCGGCGGGCTTGAGCGTCTTGAAACCGCTGGCCGCCTGCGCCGGCGTCCCGGAGGGGTTCTTGGCGGTGGCGCTCACCCGGTACTCGGTGGACGGCGCCAGCGCCCACTTGGAGCGCCACTCGGTGCGCTGGGCGTTGAAGGCCCCCGCGACCTGCCTGCCCTTGGCGGTGACGCGCACGTCCTCGAGCGTGCCGCCGGTCGCCCTGACGGTGACGCCCTTCTCCGGCCGGACCTTCTTGGCGGCGTCGGCCGGGGTGATCGCGATCTGCGCGGGCGGGACCTTGGCCGGGGCGTCACCACCGCCCTTATCGGACGAACCGCCCGTACAGGCCGAAGCGGTCATGGCGACCGCGAGCAGAAGTCCGACGGCGTACCGACGATCGCTAAGACGCACTGTGCCCACCCTGCGAGACGCCCGGGGAGCCAGGAGTCCTCCGGGATGCCGGACCGAGGTCCTCGATGATGTTGGAGGCAAAGTACCCGCTTTGGGCGAGGCTTAGTCACCTCATTGGCGCCCGGTCCCGACTTCCGTGCCGAACGGCGCGCACCGGCCCTGAGCTGGGAGGACTTTCGGGCGGCGCCCCCTGAAGCCGTCGCTAGGCGTCGTCCGGCACCGGCTCGCCCAGCAGCTCGGCCGCCACGTGCGCGACGCGCCGCCGGTTGCTGCGGGCCTCGCGGCGCAGCCGGTCGAACGCCTCCCGGGCGTCCACGCCGCGGTCGGCCATCAGGAACCCGATCGCGCGCTCGATCATGACCCGGCTGTGCAGCGCGTGCTCCAGCTGGCGGGCCAGGGCGCCGGTGTGCTCGGCGGCCAGCGCCGCCGCGATGGTCTGCTCGATCAGCTCGGCGTAGGCGGCCAGGGCGTGCCGGTCGGAGTCGTGCCGGTCCGGGGCGAGGCGGTCGGCGCCGTCCCACGGGCGGGGCTCGGTCGCGTACAGGTTCAGGCAGCCGACGGGCGTGCCGGCCAGCCGCACCGGCGCGGCCAGCACCCCGCGCACCCGGGCCGCGCCGTTCAGCCGGCGCGCCAGCACCGGCCAGCGCCGGTCGCCGGTCAGGTCGTCGCAGCTGACCACCCGGGCCCGCAGGTAGGCCTCCACGCAGGGGCCCTCGCCCAGCTCGGCCTGCACGACCTCCAGGCCGCGGCCCAGCTCGTCGGTGGCGGTGACGTAGCGCAGCGCCCCGGAGGGGTCGGTGAACATCAGGCCCGCGCCGTCGCACCCGAAGATCCGTTGCACGGCCTGCACGACCGTGCCGAGCGCACGTTCGAGGTCGGGTTCGCGCGGCGCGTGGCGTAGGGCGCGGAGGCTGGCGTCCAATGCCTCCGGGTCGATGTGCATGGCGGACCTTCCTGATCGCCGTGGCGGAGAGTCGTCTGCGGGCTTCCGGAACGCGAGCGTCAGGGGGTTACCCCGGGAAGGGAGGCCGACACCGGTACGCGGTGGGCCGACAGCAGGAAGAGCATGTCGGCCATGACGTCGGCCAGTCCGCGCGCGGTCCCGATCTGGCGGCGCGACCAGGGATGCGGCCGGTGGTCGTACAGGTCCAGCGAGCCCGAGACCAGGCCGCGGACGCGGATCGGCACCGACAGCACCGCGTGCACCGGCCCGGTGTAGGGGGCCAGCTCAGGATGGCCGTCGGGATAGCCGGTGGGCAGGTCGCGCACCGCGACCGGCGAGTCGCCCACCATGCAGCGGAACGCCGGGCCCGAGCCGAGGGCGATCTGCGCGCGCTCCAGGCGCGCGGCGTCGACGTCGCTGCCGCCGATCGCGTGGGGCACGTCCCCGCTGAGCAGGATGAGACCCGTGCCGCTGACCCCGGCAGCCGTCGCGCTGGACCGCAAGGCGTGCGCCACGACGTCCGCGCTCATCGCCCGCCGGTGGGCTCGGCTGTAGGGGAACACCTGCGGAGACCTCCGCTGCCAGCGATCCGCGGGGGCAGGGCGGAGTCGGGTGCGCACTCACAGTAGCCTGCCCGCCTGCTCCGCGTGGGCGATTCGCGCCCGGAAACCGCCCTCGCGGGCGCCGGCGCCGTCCACCACGAGATCGGCGCGCTCGGCCGTCCGGTCGGCCGCGAAGTGCCGCGCCTCGCGCTCGGCCCACCCCTCCCAGGCCGCGGCCCAGTCCGCGCCGTCGCGGGCCAGCGCGCGGGCGCGGCGCACCGCGCGGGGCGCGTCGATCCAGATCCGGTAGGCGGCCGGGGAGCCGCGCCAGGCCGCGCCGACGCCTTCCAGGACCAGCACCGGCGCGACGGGGACCTCCTCGGGCGGGCCGTAGGCGTCGGCCCGCCAGTCGTAGCGGCGCAGGAGGCCCGGACGCCCGGCGCGCAGCGGATCCAGCACGGCGGCGCGCAGCGGCTCCCACCAGGTGAGCGGGTCGGCGTCCCACGGCACCCGGAAGTCGTCCGAGCGCACCAGCGGCGCGGGGGCCCCGCCCGCCCCGCCGTCCCCCAGCGCGGCGGCCAGGAGCGGCGCGAACGTGGACTTGCCCGCCGCGCTCGGCCCGTCCACCGCCACCACCCGCACGGGGCCGCAGGACGGCGGCAGCCCCCGCACGTGGTCGGCGAGGGCCGGGTGGGTCAACGTCACTTCTGCCACCGAAGGCATACTTCCAGGGGAAGAGACCCCCCGGGCCCGGCCTTTGCCGGGCGCTGTCCGCTGAGGAGCACGTCCTTGCCCGGTCCGCTCGACGACGTCCTGGTGATCGATCTCAGCCGGGTGGTGGCCGGCCCGCACGCGACCATGACGCTGGCCGACCTCGGCGCCCGCGTGATCAAGATCGAGCGGCCCGGCGCGGGCGACGAGACGCGCGGCTGGGGGCCGCCGTTCGCCGGGCCCGAGCGGGTGTCCACCTACTACCTGTCGGTCAACCGCGGCAAGGAGTCGGTGGAGCTGGACCTGAAGTCCGAGCGGGGCCGCGCGGTGCTGATCCGGCTGGTCGAGCGCGCCGACGTGCTGGTGGAGAACTTCCGCCCCGGCGTGATGGACCGGCTCGGCCTCGGCGTCGAGCGGCTGCACGAGGTCAACCCGCGCCTGGTGGTGCTGTCGATCACCGGGTTCGGGCACGACGGCCCCGAGGGCGGGCGGCCCGGCTACGACGCGATCGTGCAGGGCGAGGCCGGGATCATGAGCGTCACCGGGCCGCCCGGCGAGCCCAGCAAGGTGGGGCTGTCCATCGCCGACATCCTGGCCGCCCAGAACGGCGTCGCCGGGGTGCTGGCCGCCCTCTACGAGCGCGCCCGCACCGGCCGGGGCCGCGTGGTGCGGACCTCGCTGCTGGCCTCGGTGGTGGGCGCGCACATGTTCCAGGGCACCCGCTGGACGGTCGCCAAGGACGCGCCGGAGTCGGTCGGCAACGACCACCCCTCGATCGCGCCGTACGGGACCTTCCGCTGCGCCGACGGGCCGATCCAGATCGGCGTCGCCAACCAGGGGCTGTGGCGGCGGTTCGCGCCGCTGGTCGGCCTGGACCCCGACGACCCCCGCTACGCCACGATCCCCGACCGGGCGGAGCGGCGCGCGGAGCTGGCCGCCGACATCGAGCGGGTCCTGGTCGGGGGCGGCCGCGCCGAGTGGCTGGCCCGGCTGGACGCCGCCGGGGTGCCCGCCGGGGCCATCCGCGGCATCGACGAGGTGTACGAATGGGCGCAGACCCGCTCGCAGGGGCTGGTCGTGGAGGTGGACCACCCGCAGCTCGGCCGGATCGAGCTGCCCGGCCCGCCGCTGCGCTTCGACGGCGAGCCCCCGCGCGAGCACACCGCCCCGCCGCTGCTCGGCGAGCACACCGACGCCGTGCTGGCATGGCTGGACGACCAGGAGAGGAACGCGTGATGGACCTGCTCGGCACCACGGCCGCAGACCGGGGGGACGCCCTGCGCGTCGCCGGGAGCGCGCTGTCGCGCGAGGAGCTGATGGCGCGGGCCGGGGCGGTCGCCGCCGAGATCGCGGGCGCGCCCGCCGTCGCCGTGCACGCCACCGCCACCGCCGAGACGGTGGCCGCGGTGGTCGGCGGCCTGCTGGCCGGGGTGCCGGTCGTCCCGCTGCCGCCCGACTCCGGCCCCGACGAGCGCGCCCACATCCTCGGCGACTCCGGCGCCGCCCTGCTGCTGGCCGCGCGCGGCGCCCACGAGGCGGCGGACGGGGAGCCGCCCGTGGTGCCGGTGGACGCGCTGCCCGCCGGGGACGCGCCCGCCCCCGCCGCCGCGCCGTCCGGCGGCGCGGCCGCGCTGATCCTCTACACCAGCGGCACCACCGGCGCGCCCAAGGGCGTGCCGATCACCCGCGCCGCCATCGCCGCCGGGCTGGACGCGCTGGCCGAGGCGTGGGCCTGGACCCCCGACGACGTGCTGGTGCACGGCCTGCCGCTGTTCCACGTGCACGGCCTGGTCCTCGGCGTGCTCGGCCCGCTGCGCGTCGGCTCGCCGCTGGTGCACACCGGCCGCCCGAAGCCCGGCCTGTACGCGGAGGCGGGCGGGTCCCTCTACTTCGGCGTGCCCACCGTGTGGTCGCGGGTCGCCGACGACCCCGCCGCGGCCGGGGCGCTGCGCGGCGCGCGGCTGCTGGTGTCGGGCAGCGCGCCGCTGCCGGTCCCGGTCTTCGAGCGGCTGGCCGCGCTCACCGGGCACCGGCCCGTGGAGCGGTACGGCATGACCGAGACCCTCATCACCGTGAGCGCCCGCGCCGGCGGCGACCGCCGGCCCGGCCAGGTCGGCCTGCCGCTGCCGGGCGTGGAGACACGGCTGGTCGCCGAGGACGGCGGCGCGGTCCCCGCCGACGGGGAGACGCCCGGCGAGCTGCACGTGCGCGGGCCGATGGTGTTCTCCGGCTACCTCGGCCGCCCCGAGGCCACCGCCGCCGCGTTCACCGCCGACGGGTGGTTCCGCACCGGCGACATCGCCACCGTCGCCCCCGACGGCTGGCACCGCATCGTCGGCCGCGCCTCCACCGACCTCATCAAGAGCGGCGGCTACCGGATCGGCGCGGGCGAGGTGGAGGACGCGCTGCTGGCGCACCCGGCCGTCCGCGAGGCCGCCGTCGTCGGCACCCCGCACGCCGACCTCGGCGAGCAGGTCACCGCCTACGTGGTGGCCGAGGGCGCGACCGGCCCGGAGCTGATCGACTTCGTGGCGGCCCGGCTGTCGGCGCACAAGCGGCCGCGCGCGGTCCACCTGGTGGGGGAGCTGCCGCGCAACGCCATGGGCAAGGTCGTCAAGACCCGGCTCACCGGGGCGCGGCCGGGACCGGCACCCGCAGGGTGACGTCGGGGCCGTCCACCGCGATCTCCACCTGGCCGCGCAGCCGCGTGGCGATCCGCGCGGGCACCGCCGCCTCGGCGGCGGTGTGCAGGCGGCACACCAGGGCGGCGTGCTGCGGCCAGACCAGCACCGAGGCGCCGTACCGGGTCATCCCGTTCCCCATCAGGTGCGCGGCGACCTCCCCGGCCGCCACCACCAGCAGCGCCGCCCGGTTGCCGAACACGCCGTGCCGGGCGGCCTGGGCCGCCACGAACTCGCACACCGCCGTCAGGTCGCCGCCGAACTCCAGGACCGGGGTGCCGGGCGGGGGAGCGGCGCCCCCGGCGGCGTCCTCGGCGGCGTCCTCGGCGATCTCCCCGATGGCTCCCCCCGCCCGCGCGCGCCCTGCCCCCATCACCCGCGGCCCCCTTCCGGTCTGCTCCCATGAGGCTACCGAGGGTGTTCGGGAACGTGGCCCCATTCGCCTATCTCGCGCGTCGCCCCGCGCCTACCTGGGCAAATAGCCGACCTCGGGGGAAGTGCCGGAACCGCCGGCCGCTATCGTGATGATCGATGTCAACCTCACCCAAGGCCGCGCCCGACGCCGGCGACGCCGCGCACTCCCTGGAGCCGGTGCCCGACGGGGCCCGCCGCTCCGGCGCCCTCAGCCAGTTCTGGATCTGGTCGGGGGCCAACATCGCGCCCATCAACTGGGTGCTGGGCGCCCTGGGCATCAAGCTCGGGCTGAGCCTGGCCGACACGATCGCGGTGCTGGTGCTCGGCAACCTGATCGGCATGTCGGTGTTCGGGCTGTTCGTCCTGATGGGCCAGCGCACCGCGGTGACCCAGATGGTGCTGGCCCGCTCGGCGTTCGGCCGCCGCGGCGCCTACCTGCCGGCCGCCCTCCAGGGGATCATGTCGGCGGGCTGGTGCGCGGTGAACACCTGGATCGTGCTGGACCTGGTGATGGCGCTGCTCGGCCAGGCCGGCATCGACGGCGGCACCGGCGTGAAGGTCGCCACGGTCCTGGTGATCATGGGGCTGCAGGTGTGGATCGCCGCCTCCGGCTTCGGCGCGATCGCCGCGTTCGAGAAGTGGACCGTTCCGATCACGCTGGTGGTGCTCGCCGCCATGACCGTCGTCGCCTGGACCAGGACCGGCGTGCGCTGGGACTTCGCGGGCGACGGGCTGACCGGCGGCGAGCGGCTGTCGGCGCTGACGACCGTCATGACCGCCATCGGCGTCGGCTGGGGAATCACCTGGTTCGCCTACGCCTCGGACTACTCGCGCTTCGTGCCGCGCTCGGTGCCGCGCGCCAAGCTCTACGCCGCCAGCGTGCTCGGCCAGTTCCTGCCGGTGGTGTGGCTCGGCGTGCTCGGCGCGTCCCTGGCCACCGTCAGCAAGACCACCGACCCCGGCAAGCTGATCGTGGACTCCTTCGGCGCGCTGGCGATCCCGGTGCTGCTGCTGGTGGTGCACGGCCCGATCGCCACCAACATCCTGAACGTCTACTCCTGCTCGCTGTGCGCCCAGACCCTCGACTGGAAGGTCTCGCGCCGCGCGGTCTCCTACGGCGTCGGCGCGTTCGCCACCGTGTTCGCGATCCTGCTGATCTTCCAGGAGGACTTCGCGCACACCCTGGACGCCTGGCTGGTGGGCCTGGTCACCTGGGTGGTGCCGTGGGCGGCGGTGATGGCCGTGCACTTCTACGTCGTCCGGAAGCAGGACGTGGACATCGCCGCCCTGTACGACCCGCCCGGCCGCTCGCGCCTCGGCGACTACCGCTGGGACGCGCTGGCGTCGTTCCTGGCGGGCGCGTTCGCCACCTGGTGCTTCCAGTACGGCACGCCCGCCGCCCTCAAGGGCCCCGCCGCCACCGCCCTCGGCGGCGTCGACCTGTCCTGGCTCGCCGGCTCGGTGGTGGCCGGCGGCCTGTACCTGCTGCTGTCGCGCCGGAAGGGGACCCATCGTGAAACTGCTGCGTAACGCCCGCCTGTACGGCCGCGAAGGCGTCCACGACGTCGAGATCGACGGCGCGCGCTTCGGCCGGGTGCTGCCCGCCGGGCAGGGGGGCGGCGAGACCTTCCTGGACGCCGCGGGCGCGCTGGTCAGCCCCCCGTTCGTGGAGCCGCACGTCCACCTGGACACCACCCTGACCGCCGGGGAGCCGCGCTGGAACGCCTCCGGCTCCCTGTGGGAGGGCATCGCCGTCTGGAGCGAGCGCAAGGCGTCCCTCACCCGCGACGACGTGGTCTCCCGCGCCTCGGAGGTGCTGCGCTGGTACGCCGCCAACGGCGTGCTGCACGTGCGCAGCCACGTGGACGTCACCGACCCCGGGCTCGTCGCGCTGGACGCGATGGTCGAGGTCCGCGAGCGGGTCCGCGACGTCATCGACCTCCAGCTCGTCGCCTTCCCGCAGGAGGGGATCGTCTCGTTCGAGAACGGCCCCGAGCTGCTGGAGGAGGCCGCGCGGCGCGGCGCGGACGCCATCGGCGCGATCCCGCACTTCGAGGACACCCGCGAGGACGGCGTGCGCTCGCTGGAGATCGCCTTCGACGTCGCCCAGCGGCACGGCCTGCTGCTGGACGCGCACTGCGACGAGATCGACGACGAGCAGTCCCGGTTCGTGGAGGTCCTGGCGACCCTCGCCCGCCGCGGCGGCCTCGGCTCCCGCGCGACCGCCTCGCACACCACCGCGATGGGCTCCTACAACGGCGCCTACTCCTACAAGCTCCAGCGCGTCCTGGCCCGCTCCGGCATCAACCTGGTGTGCAACCCCCTCGCCAACCTCTGCCTCCAGGGCCGCTTCGACGACTACCCCAAGCGGCGCGGCCTCACCCAGGTCAAGGAGATGCTCGGCGCGGGCGTCAACGTGGCGTTCGGCCACGACGACGTGATGGACCCCTGGTTCCCGCTCGGCACCGCCTTCCCCCTCCAGGTCGCGCTGACCGGCGTCGCCGCCGCGCAGCTCACCGGGGCCGCCGAGATCGACGAGGCGTACGCGATGGTCACCGAGCGCGCCGCCCGCGTGCTGTCGCTGGGCGACCGGTACGGGATCGAGCCGGGGCGGCCCGCCTCGTTCGTGGTGCTGCCGGCCTCCTCGCCGTTCGACGCGATCCGCCGCCAGACCCGGCCGAGCCACGTGGTCGCGCACGGCCGCCTGGTCGCCGAGACCCCCGCCGCGCCGACCCGACTGTCCTGGCCCGGCCGCGACCCCGAGGAGATCGACTTCGTGCGGGAGCGCGACCGCGCCTAGCGGCCCGGCGGGGTCCGCCGGGCACCGCCGGACCGGGCACCGCCGGACCGGGCGGCGGCCGTGCCCGCGACGGCCTGGACGGACCGCCCCGGCCGGTGGCCGACGCCGGCGAGCAGCCGGAACGACGACCCCGCGTTGCCGCCGGAGGACGCCGACCGCCAGGCCAGCACGTCGGCCAGCCCGGGGCCGGACAGGTCGAACCCGGCGAACAGCGCCCGCAGCCGCGCCGGATCGCGGTCGACGAGCGGCGCCGTCGCCGCGTCCCGGTAGGCGCCGCGGATCGCCGCGTCGGCGGCGGCGTCGGGGCCGCCGCTCCAGTGCGAGATCACCAGGCGGCTGCCGGGGGCGAGGTCCCGGGTGAAGCCGGCGACGATCCCGGCGGGGTCGTCCTCGTCGGGCACGAAGTGCAGGCTGGCCGCCAGCAGGACGGCGACCGGCCGGTCGAGGTCGAGGCGGCCCTCCAGCCCGGCATGGGACAGGACCGCCTCCGGCCGCCGCAGGTCGGCCTCGACGACGGTGACGCGCTCGTCCGCCTGCAGCAGCGCGCGGGCGTGGCTGACCACCATGGGGTCGTTGTCGACGTAGACCACCGAGGCCCCCGGACGCCACCGCCGCGCGGTCTCGTGCACGTTCTCCCCGGCGGGCAGCCCGGCCCCGAGGTCGAGGAACTGGGCGACGCCGGCGCCGGCCGCCTCCGCGACGGCGCGGCCGACGAAGGCCCGGTTGGCGCGGGCCGCCCGCCGGACGTCGGGGAGGACCGCGACGAGCCGCTCGGCCAGCGCGCGGTCGGCCTCGAAATTGTCCTTTCCGCCGAGCAGGTAGTCATAGACCCGGGCCGGACTCGCTTTCAACGTGTCAATTCCGGATCGGCGCCGCCCTTCGGTCATCGGCTCACCCCCACTCGACGGCTTGACCGGGAAGACTCGGTGAGTCAGTCGTCACCGCAAACGGGAATCCATTCTGCACTTGCCGGAATGGTGCGACAAGTGCTACTGGCAGGGGTACCCCTGCCAGTAGCACCCGTCGGAGAAGGCCGGCGGCTGCCGCGCCGGAAGCGGAATCCCCTTGCCTCAAAGGGTTCAGGAGGACAACCGAGTCAAGATCGACTTCCGGTCCGCCGTCCGCCGGCGCGCACGCGGGCGGGCCGCGCTCCGGGCCGGCGCCCTCCCGGAGAGGCCGGCCGAACGGCGAATGCACCGATCGCGCGGACGGCCGCCCGGTGAAAAGCCCGATAACGTTAATCCGGGCTTGAAGCGCTCCGAAAAAATGCACCATACTGATGGCCACGACGACCTGGAGGAGACCATGGGCACCCTTCGCGCCAACGGCCGCGACCTTTCCTATTCGGACACCGGCGGTGACGGGCCCGCAATTGTCCTGGCCCACGGTTACTTCCTGGACGGCACCATGTTCGAGGGCCAGGCGGCCGGCCTCGCCCCGGACCACCGGGTGATCACCTGGGACGCGCGCGGCCACGGCGGCACCCCCGACGACGGCGTCCCCTTCACCTACTGGGACTCCGCCCGCGACCTGCTGGGCCTGATGGACGCGCTGGGCGTCCGGACCGCCACCGTGGGCGGCGTCTCGCAGGGCGGCTTCATCTCGCTGCGGGCGGCGCTGCTGGCGCCCGAGCGCGTCGGCCGCCTGGTCCTGTTCGACACCGAGTCGCACGCCTGCGACCCCGGGGACAAGGTCGCCTACCAGGGGCTGTTCGACGCGCTCTCGGCGAACGGCCCGGTGGAGGAGATCGTCACCGGCCTGGCCGGGCAGCTGATCGGCGACCACCCGGTCGCCGCGGACTGGGTGCGCAAGTGGCGCGAGGCCCCGCGGCTGCCCCTCGGCACGCCGGTGGCCTGCCTGCTGGAGCGGGACGACATCACCGACCGGCTGGGGGAGGTCCGCTGCCCGGCCCTCCTGGTCCGGGGGGCGGAGGACAGGTCGATCTCCGCGGAGCGCATGCGGGCGCTGAGCGACGGGCTGCCCGGGGCCACCGCGCTCCAGACCGTGGAAGGGGCCGCGCACTCGCCGCCGCTGACCCACCCCAAGGAGGTCAACGACCTCCTCCTGCGCTTCCTGGCGGACGAGATCGCCTGAGCGCCTCCCGCCCGGTCCCGGCCAGGCTCAGAGCCGTTCCTCGGTCCTGATGCCGAGGAACAGCTGGACGGCCTGGGTCGGGTCCGGCCAGGCGTAGACCTGGGCGAGCAGCCGCACGTCCCGGCCCCGGTCCGGGTCGCGCAGCAGCATGTAGGGCGAGTGCCGCCCCATGAAGATCTCGCGGTCCAGCCACATCCGGGCGAAGTCGGGGCTGCGCGCCAGCTCGTCCAGCAGCTCGCCGAACCGGGGGTCGCCGGCCCGGCGGACCATCAGCGCCCGGAACCAGGCGACGGTCAGCCGGGCCTCGGAGTCCCACTCGACCATGATCGAGCGGGACTCCGGGACCTCGAAGAACCAGCGCAGGACGTTGCCCGTCTCGGTGATGCGCCGGAAGACCCTGGCGTACTCGCTGTTGCAGTACAGGACGTTCCACAGCTCGTCCACGTACCCGCACACCTGCGGCAGGAGGTTGTCCACGGCCTCCTGCATCACGGGCGTGACGAGCGCGCCCGCCTCATGCTCCGCGCCGGCCTGCTGCGGCGGGCGGTACAGCGCGAGGTCGTGCAGGTGCCGGCGCTGCACCGCGTTGACGCCGAGCACCTCGGCGAGCCGCTCCACCACGTCGGGAGAGGGGTTCTCCGCGCTGCCCTGTTCGAGCTTGATGACATAGCCGACGCTCATGAACGCGCCCGCGGCCACCTCGGTGCGGCTGAGGCGGCCGCCTTTCACCGCGCTCGCGGGGGAGTGCGCGCGCAGGTGCCGAAGGTAGTCGCCGAAAGACGGCAAAGGCAGAGCGGCCATGGCCGGAGAGCTTAGGGGAAATGGCCGGAGGGGGAGGACCGTTCAATTCTTTCGGCATTTCCCGCGACGGCTAGTACCACGGGAAACGCGACCAGTCGGGGTCGCGTTTTTCCAGGAAGGAGTCGCGTCCTTCGGCGGCTTCGTCGGTGCCGTAGGCCAGGCGGGT
>JBITGK010000036.1:0-64840 GCA_044456955.1 Spirillospora sp. NPDC050679
CGCCGGCGACCTGGAACGGGCGATCACACTGCACGAGCAGAACCTGGCCGACCGGCAACGGGTGCTGGGCCACCACCACCCCAACACCCTGACCTCCCGCAACAACCTGGAGGTGGCGTTGCGTGCGCGTGCTGGCGAGGGTTCGTCTGCTGGTTCGTAGTGTCCGCGTTAGCCGGGTGGCCTGGTGGTCTGGTCGTGGTCGCGCAGCATCCGCATGACGGTGGCCGGTGAGGGGTGGCGGCCCTTCTTTTTGCCGGTGGTGATGACCAGGCGGGTGGCGATGTCGCGCAGGCTCATGCCCTGGTCGCGTAGGTGCAGGGCCATGCCGAGCATGGCGGGGTCGGCGACGGTGGTGCCGCCGATGGTCTTGCCGCGGGCGCGGGCCGATTCCTGGCCTTCCAGGGTGCGGTCGCGGATGTACTCGCGTTCCATCCCTGACAGCGCGGCCAGTACGGTGAACACCACCCCGCCCGGGTCATGCGATCCCTGCAGTTCGCCGGTGAGGAACTCCAGGGCGATGCCGTCGGCGCGCAGTTGCTCGGCCAGCGCGGCCAGTTCGATGCCGCGGCCCAGCCGCTTGTGCTCGTGCACCACCAGCGTCACCTCCACCCCGGCCGCGCGCATCTCCCGCGCCAGCGCGATCGCTTTGTCCAGCTCGGGGCGGACGGTGGCGCGGGTGGAGATCTTCTCGGCGAACACCCGCCCCACCCCCGCCGCCTTCAACGAGTCGAGCTGAGTGTCCAGGGACTGGCGGAGCGTGGAGGCGCGGGCGTACCCGATCCGCACCCGCCCGGCCGGCTCGGCCCCGGCCGCGGCCGGGCGCGGCAGCTCGGTCCACACCGACCCCGGCTTGCGCACCGCCGGGGTCGGCACGTGCAGCCTCTTCGCCAAAGCGGGCACCAGCCGGAAGCGCGACGTGTGGTAGTTGACCGCGACCACGCCCTTGGCGGTGCGGCACGGCGACCCGGCCGGCGCCGCGCACGTCGACATCGGGCAGTCATGGGCCTCCACGGCCCGGAAGTCGTCCTGGTTCACCCCGCCACTGTTTCATAGGTGCGTTTCACTCGTCCTAACGATTGAAACGACCTATGAAACGAATCTCGGTCGTGAACGCCCTGGATCGCGCCCTGCGGCCGGGGTGTTTCATAGGTGATCACCTATGAAACACCCCGGCGGCATGCGGACGGCGAACGGCGAACGGCACCACAGGGACGATGCGCCGGATCCGAACCACAAAGACGCCGCAATCCAGATGTCCACGTAGCTCACTCGCCCTCTTCGGCCGCCTTGCGCCAGTACGCCAGGTTGTTGCGGGTGGTCAGGGTGTGGGGGTGGTCGGGACCCAACACCCGCAGGAACTCTGCCAGCAGCTCTTCGAGCGCGGCCGCGGCTCCGACGGCATCCCCGGCCCGGCCCCGCCAGTAGGCCAGGTTGCTGCGGGTGGCCAGGGTGTAAGGGTGGTCGGGACCCAACACCCGCAGGAACTCTGCCAGCAGCTCTTCGAACGCGGCCGCAGCTCCGACGGCATCCCCGACCTCGCCTCGCCACGAGGCCAGATTGCCGCGGGTGATCAGAGTGTGAGAGTGGTCGGGACCCAACACCCGCAATTGGTCGGCTAGGAGCTCTTCGAGCGCGATTGCGGCTCCGACGGCATCCCCGGCCCGGCCCCGCCACATGGCCAGATCGCCGCCGACGGCCAGGGTGTGAGGGTGGTCGGGACCCAACACCCGCAATTGGTCGGCCAGCAGCTCCTCGAACGCGGCCGCGGCTCCGACGGCATCCCCGACCTCGCCCCGCCACATGGCCAGATTGGCGCGGGTAGTCAGGGTGTGGGGGTGGTCGGGACCCAACACCCGCAGGAACTCTGCCAGCAGCTCTTCGAGCGCGGCCGCGGCTCCGACGGCATCCCCGGCCCGGCCCCGCCAGTAGGCCAGCTTGCTTCGGGTGGCCAGGGTGTCGGGATGGTCCAGGCCCAGCACCCGCAATTGGTTGACTAGCAGCTCTTCGAACGCGGCCGCGGCCCCGACGGCATCCCCGGCCGCGCCCCGCCACGAGGCCAGATTGCCGCGGGTGATCAGAGTGTCGGGGTGGTCGGGACCCAACACCCGCAGGAACTCTGCTAGCAGCTCTTCGAACGCGACCGCGGCTCCAGCGGCATCCCCGGCCGCGCCTCGGCAATAGGCCAGGTTGTTGCGGGTGGCCAGGGTGTGGGGGTGGTCGGGACCCAGCACCCGCAGCTGATCGGCCAGGAGCTCCTCGAACGCGACCGCGGCCCCGGCAGCATCCCCGACCTCGCCCCGCCAGCACGCCAGGTTGTTGCGGGTGGCCAGGGTGTCGGGATGGTCGGGGCCAAGTTCTTGCTGGCAAGTGTTGTGCAGGTTGGTGTAGGCGGTCATGGCCGCGGTGGGCTGCCCGCTCTCGCCCAGGCTGGTGGCGGCGCGGAACAGCACGGGGTGGGCGCCGTCCTCGGCGGTGCACAAAGCGGTGCCGGCAGCCTGCTGCAGGGCGGTGGTGTTGGCGCGCAGGACCTGGCCGAGTTCGTCGCGTTCGATTTGGGGCCAGGTCAGCAACAGAGCGTAGGCGGCGACCTGGCCGAGTTCGGCGAACAGGGCTGGGCCGTGGTCGGGCTTGGATTGGAGGTTCTCGCGGGTGGCGCGCTGGATGAGCTGGTGGATGCGGACCTGGCGGTGGACGGCGCCGCGGTCGTGGTCGATCAGGCTGTAGCGGTGCAGCAGCCGCAGCCCCTGGTCAATGACCTGATCGGTGACCTGGTCGGTGAGGCCGTCGGGGTCGGGTAGGTGGGAGGCGATGTAGTCGCGGGCGGTGCCGCTGGTGAACACCGCAGTGGGGATGCCGTTGGGGTCCAGGACGCTGGCCAGTTGCATCAGCGGCCGGGCCAGCCCTTGGGGGCGGTCGTGGTCGGCGCGGTCGATGGAGATCTCCCACACCGCCGAGACGATCCGCTGGTCCTCGGCCAGGTCGCCGGGCTGGGGGACGGTGTCGGCCAGCAGCTTGCCGGCCAGCAGCGCGCGGTAGTGGCCGCAGTCGATGTCCTGCTGGACCATGTAGGCCGCGGCCTGGGCCAGCGCCAACGGCAGATGCCCCAACTCCCCGACCAGCGCGGCCCGCTGACCGAAGTCGGCGGCCAAGCCGCCGAGCCGGTCCCGCAGATAGGCATCAGCCTCCTGATCGGTGAACAGGTCGACCTCCACCACGCTCGGGCGCAGTCCGGGCGGGGCCAGGTCGCGGCGGCGGGTGGTCACCACCACCGTCCCCGCAGGCGAGGCAGGGGGCCACAGCCCGCGCAGGTCGCCGTGGGCCTGGACGTCGTCCAGCACCAGCAGCCAGCGCCGGTCGGTGGTGGCGGCCCACTCCAGAAAGACCCGGGCGGCGTGGTCGAGGTCGTCGCGGCCGGCCAGGCCCAGGCGGACGGCGGCGTTGGCGTAGGCGTCCACCACCCCAGCCCGGGTGGCCGCGTTCACCCACACCACCACCTGCACACCGCGGTCGCGGGCGGTGCGGGCGTAGGAGGCGGCCAGCTGGGTCTTGCCGATCCCCCCGGTGCCGGCCAGCACCTGACACACCACCACCGTCCCAGCGTCTTGCGCCTGCCGGTCCAGCCGGTCGGCGACCTCGCGGTGCTGGAAACTGTCGGCCTCGGGCGGGATCTGCCCCACCTGCACCAGCGGTAGGGGCGGCGGAGGTTGAGCTGAGGGCCCCAGGTGGGTGCCGGATCCGGTCAGGCCATGGTCGGAGCCGGCTGTGAAGGGCGGGGCGGCTCCACCAGCACCGTTTGGGCAGGGTCGATGGTCGGCGCGTGTTCCAGTACCGGCAGGTCGGCGTCGGGCAGGTTCTTCATCGCCAGGTCGGCCTTGCCGGTGGCGTGCGCGCCGCGCACCGACTGGCCATCGGCCAGCGAGGTGTAGAACCGGGTGGCGAACGCGATCGCCGCCGGGTCGCCGATGCTGTCGGCCATCCCCACCGCCAACCCGATCCCGCCCGCGATCAGCTCGGCCAGCTGCGGCTGGGACTTGCACGCATTGAGCACCACCAGCCGCGGCGGGCTGTCGACCGAGGCCAGCGCGGCGGCGAACGCCCGCGCCGGGACCTGCAGACCCGGGCCGCGGCGGTCGCGGCCGGTGTCGAAGACCAGCACTCCGGCGTTGGCGTGTCCGGAGAAGTGCACCACGTGCGGCCGGAAGCGGGTCAGCCCGTCCAGCAGGTCATCGGTGGTGGCCGCCGACAGATGCTCGATCTCCACCAGATCGCGGTGCAGCGTCGCCCGCACCCCCGCCTTGACCCGGCGGATCTCCTCATCCACCCGCAGATCCCCCGCCGAAGAGGCCGTCAGATACAGCACCCGCAACCGCTCCGGCCGCGGCCGCACCCCACCACCGGTCACCAGCACACCGCCCATGCCCCTCGCGCCACCTTCCGACCCGCCTCCCCTGATCGCGCTCTGTACGGGCTGCCATCATCGCCGCACCACACCACCCACTTCGGGCATCCAGGGCGCTCAGGTACGGCAACGGCCGACTCCGGCCACCCTCCACCGCCACCACCGGATCAACACGCACCTGTGTTTCATAGGCAGCCACCTATGAAACGACCGCTGCTCAGTCCTCTTCTTTCGTTGGGTACACCTCGGCTACGTACTTGTCGACCATGTGCCCGGGGATGCGGCCGAACTCGTTGATCGGGATTCCTTGGCCTTCGTACCAGGCCCGGATGTCGGCCGCGTGTGCCGCCTCCCATGCATCGCCGGTGTCGTCGTCGATGGGGATGCCCTGCTTGCTCGCCCAGGCGTGGACGATTTCGATGTACCGGTCGGCGTCGGTGGGAGGCTGCGGCTGGGTGTGGGGTTCTGCCGGGGCCGGCCAGAAGCGGGCGACGTACAGTTCGGTGCCTTGGGCCTGCTCCCATTCTCCATCGTCGGCGTTGCGCGCTTGCAGGTCGCGTTCTTTGGCGGCCGCGAGCGAGCGCCGGTATCCCAGCAGTTGGAGGTGGTAGCGGCCTGGGGGGATGGCGAACACGCCGGGTTCGGCTCCGGCGGCCACCGCCATCAGGCCCAGCGATCCTTCTCCGTTGATTTCGAATGGGAGCGTGGCCGCGACTTCGGGCAGGTCGAGTTCGTCGTAGACGTCGTGCGACGGGAGCCGGTCCCAGCGTTCGAAGCGGATCGCGGGCGCGGGGTGCTGGCAGGCGGGGTAGAGGTGGACGGCGCCGCTGGAGGCGGTGTACCACTGGTCGCCGCGCCGGGGCGGGGGCTGGGGGTGGGTGCCTTCGTCGTCGTAGAAGCCGAGCATGCCGTGGCCGGTGGCGGCGATTTCGGTGTGGCTGTCCAGGAGTTGGGGAGGCATGGCGACTCCGTACTGGTCGGGGTATGGGCCAGCCGCCCGACCGGGGACGGCCGGGCGGCTGGCAGGTTACGGCGGTTACATGTGCTTCTGGCACTGGCTGAAGGACGGCGGGGTGCTGGGGGCGTTCTTCACCACCACCCAGAAGGAGCCTTGCAGACCGGCCCCGGTGGTTTCGACGGTCTTGCCGTCGGGGTTGCGCCACACGCGGTTGTTGTCGGTGAAGTCCTGGATGTCGATCGACTGGTGGTCCTGTTCGGGGACGGGGACGAACCGGCAGGTCCATTCGTCCCCGAGCACCCAGTGGGCGCCGTTCCAGGTCGATGCGAAGGGGTATTCGTCGCAGCTCTGTCCCGGCGGCTTGGTGAGGCTGCCAGGGCAGGAGACTTCACGACTCCACCTGCTGAACTCCTTCTCCACGCCCCGGTAGGTGTACTTCGCCGGGCCGCGCACCAGGGGCTGTCCGCCCGGCGTGGTGCTGTTGCCGGGGAAGCCGGGGTGGCTGCGCAACCCGAGCTGGCCGAACAGGATGTTCTGGGCGATGTTCGGCATGGGCCCGTTGTAGTCGACCTCGTACACCGGTGTGTACCAGTGGTAGACGCAGCCCGGCTTCCTGGAGCGGGTGACGTCGGTCAGGCTGTCGCAGCGGACGCCGGTGGGCGGGCCGAGGTGCTTGTCCAACCCGGTGATCTTGGCGCCGGGGTAGGCGATCTCGATCTTGGTCTGCGGGTTGGGGTAGGCGACCGCGGAGCCGGGCGATTCCATGAAGTGGGTGTGGGTCTGGACGATGCCCTTCTTGGCGACGAAGGTCACCGGGACCGGGGTCCCGCACGCGCCGGCGGCGCAACTGATCGAAAGCGTCGTGGTGAGCATCTCCGGGACCAGTTCCCCGGTGACGTAGAGGTTCTGGTAGTAGACGGTCCGCTTCCACGCGCGGGCCGACTTGGGGTCCAGCCACTCTTCCCACGCGTAGTTCGAGGCCGCCGTCCCCAGGAGCTTCGCCGGCTGCACCTGGGCGAAGGTGCCGATCTTCTTCACGTGCGAACACGCGTACGTCCGCGTCCAGTGAACGGCGTCGGAGGCCTCCGGGGCCGGGCAGTTGGGCATCGCGACGCCCGGCGCCCGGGACGCCACCCGCTCATAGGGGGCGTCGCGGAAGCAGCCGACGATGTTGCCGCTGATGTTCTCCGGGACCTCGCAGTCGGTCCCCGACTTCTGCTCCAGGAGCCGCTTCAACTCCTGGCGCTTGGCCGGCGCCAGACGCTTGGACGGCTGCGAGGGGCCCGGCGACACCGGCTTGTCGGCGCGGGGCGAACTGTCGGCCGGCGGGCTCGAGGACGGCGTCGTAGAGGGTGGGTGTCCGGTCGGCGGGGTCGGGGGCGTGGACGCGGAGGGCGAGGGGCTGGCCGGGGGCGTGGGCGCGGCGGTGGCCGCCGGGGCGCCGCTCACACCGAGTGCGAGGGTCAGGCCGAAGGCGGCGATGAGTTTTCGCATCTGGGGGGTCTTCACCGCCGATCAGCCGCAGCGGGTGAAGAAGGAGTCGGCCTTGTTGTAGTGCGCGGCACTGACGACCGCCGCCGCTGCCCCGCTCTCCTCGGTCCACATGTGCGTGGGCGGGGTGGTGGCGTTGTCGTACACGTACACGGCGTGCCGAGACTTGTTCTGCCAGGACGAGGTCTTGTCCCCGAACCCGTAGTTGGTCAGGTACTGCGTCCCGCCGCAGTCGCGGAAGGTGAGCTTGCGGCCGGTGAAGTCCCTGCCGTCGTAGAAGCAGTAGGCGTTGGCCGCGCACGGGTCGGCGGCCACTTCCGCCGTGGCGTTGGCCGGGATGGTGACCACCACCCGGCCTCCCTGATAGGAGACCTCGTTAGGGGCGGTCTGGACACCGCCGGGGTAGTCGCGGAGCTGGACGTCGATCTGCTCCTGGACGCTCGGCGCGGGCGAAGCGCCGGCCGCACCGGCCAACAGCGCGACGGCGCTTGCGGTACCGGCGGCGGTGATGAGCGTGCCTCGCATGATGTGCTTGAGCTGCACTTTTCTCCTCTGGCAGGGGGTGTCCGCCTGGAGCAGGCGGGGGAGATGGTCTCCGCCGCCAGAAGCTAATTGGACTCCCCGTGCAACTCCAGAAGAGTCAATGCAAAGGAACCTTTACATTCTGATGATCAGCGCAAACTAAGAAAAGTTGCCAGTCAGGTAAACCCGAGAACCATTCGAGCGTCGATCGTGTGTTCGAGAGATAAAGTCAAGGTGAGAATTTTCGGACGACCTCAATGAGCTTGTTTGTATTCCTTTAATGATCTTTCGGTGGCGGTATGTGCAGCGCTCGACTCCGACTACGCGCCAACCGGACCGGCGACGGCAGCCGCCCGGTCCGCCCCCGCCACCGCGGCGCGCTAGCTGACCACGCGTCCCAGCGCCACCAGCACGGTGCCGACCGCCTCGCGGGCGATGCCGCCGGACACAGGCTCACGCAGCCGCATCGACTCCACCCCCCCCCCCCCCCCCACCCACGGCCTAGCCCTCCCAGTGCGCCAGGGTGATCAGCAGCTCCTCCAGCGGTTCCCGGTCGGGCAGGGCCTTGGGCAGGCCGGGGGCCGCCACCCGCGCCTAGCGGCCTTCGGCGGTGTCAGGGCCGGTCATGGGGTGATCTCCTTGGCCGTCCCGGCGGCGCGTAGTTCGCGCAGGTCGGGGATGTGGTTGTACAGCGTCCCCGGGCTGACGCCCAGGAGCTTGGCGATGCTGGTGATGGAGTTGTCGGGGTTGGGCAGCAGGTCGCGGGCCTGTCGGAGCAGGGCTTCGTCGACCACGGTGGGGCGTCCGCCGACGCGGCCGCGGGCGCGGGCGGCGGCCAGGCCCTCGTGGGTGCCGGCGACGATGAGCTCGCGGATGAACTCGGCCAGAGCGGCGAAGACGTGGAACACCAGGCGGCCGCCGGGGGTGGTGGTGTCCAGCCGCTCGTGCAGAGAGGTGAACCCCACCTCGTTCCTGCGCAGCTCGCCGACCATGGTGATCAGGTCCTGCAGCGACCGGCCGTAGCGGTCCAGGCTGGGCACCACCAGCGTGTCGCCCGGGTTCAAGAACGCGTGGCACGCCTCCAGCTCGGGGCGCTCGGCGGTCTTGCCCGACTTCTTGTCGGCGAACACGCGGCGGCAGCCCGCCCGCTTCAACGCGTCGAGCTGGCGGTCCAGGCTCTGCCCGCGCGTGGACACCCGGGCGTACCCGATCAGGATGTCGGAACGGCGGACGGGGAAAGCGGCGAGCAGGTCGTCGGGCAGCTCCAGCGGCGCGGTGCTCATACCCGGCGCTCCTTCTGTTCGTTCACCATGACGGTCAGGGTGTGGCCGGTGGGCAGGACGCCGCTGCCCCGAAAGCCGCTCCAGCGATCCTTGCCAGCGTCCAGGATCAGGTCGGGCAGGGTCGCGGCCGCCTGCTGGCTGGACATCGTCAGGTAGACGGTGAGATCACCGCTGGCTTCGATGTCGTCCAGCGCCGGGCGCACGATCACCGAGGTGGCCTGTTCGGGCAGGGTCGCGCTCCAGTCGCACAGGGCGCGCAGCAGGGCCGCGTGCTCGGCGGTGGTGGCCATCGACGGGAACGGCGCCGGGCCGGGCGGCCCGGACAGCGGCGCGGCCAGCACCTGGACCTGAACGTCGTCCACGGTCCCGGACGCGATCGCGCCGTCCCCGCCGACCACCGGCGAGGTGCTCCAGCCCAGCCGCGCGGCGATCTGGTGCACCAGGTCAATCTGGTCGGCCGCCGGCAGGTCCAGCGAGGCGGGCGAGATCGCCACCGGCGGCAGCCACCGGTCGGACCGGTCGCAGGTGACCGTGACCGGCAGCACCTCGCCGACCTTCTCCAGCGTCCGGGCGGCGGCCGCCAGCAGCACCGGGAACGACGGGATCGACGGCGGGGACGAGGGGGAGGTGTTCATGCCGTCCATCCTTTCAAAAAACGGCGCTTGATGTTATTGAATGCCGCAGGACGCTCCATGTAGAGCGTGCGGTATCGACCGCGCAGCGTTCCGCGCCCGTCCTCTTTACCGGCCGCCAGATAGGCTCCGACCAGCACTTTTACCGAATCCGACGGTGTAGTGCCATCATGGGAAGCAGCGGTTAGAGAGCTGTTAGACAGCCGAAGGACCGGCCGTCGCGCCCTGAGAAAGCTTCGACGACCGGCCCTCGTCCCGCGGGGAAGAGCTCGGGCTTCGGTCTGAGCTCTTCCTGTGTCCGGGCTAGCCGAGCACCAGGTGCTCGATCGTCACCCAGACGATCACGACGGTGTGCCAGACCAGGAACACGCGATCAACGCGCTCCGGGTCATGCCACCACCGCCGCCGACGGTCCTGCCGCTCTTCGGCGCCGTCGCCGCGGGAGACGTCCTCCGGGTCCTTATTTTCTTCACCCATCGGTCCGTCTCCTGCTCTGGGCCCTGAACTTCCGGTGAGGGAGACCCGGGCCCACTCGGTCCCCCACGTGTCGAGGCCGAAATCGGCGACGAACCGGAGCTTCCGAGCAGCAGTGGCACAACCGTAAGGGATGCCAACGGCATACGGCGGTCCCGAGTTTGACCCCACTACGCTTGCGACCCTTCTTTGAATGCTTGAAGCTCCGCGCCTCCTCGTTCACCGCGCCCTCTGCTTGCCCGTCGTTCCTGGTCAGGGCTACGTGTAGGCGTCTCATTAGGCACTCCATCAGTCTTGGTCCACTGCCGTCAGCGACTACACGTGCAGGCTGCAGATCAATGCGCTGGAGCAGCAGTACAGGAGTCGCACCTGATGGGCCTGCACCCTCGGGTTGGCATGTCGCCGACGGAGGACCGACTCGTCCAGCACGACCTAGCGTTCGCCGGTCACCCAGTCGGACAGGTCCTCCTGGCGGCGCAACCGAACCTCGATCCAGCGCCGCATGCTTGGCGATGAGGGTGATCGGAGCGGCCCACCGCCCCCCATGTAGAAAAAACGGTGATCTGAGGTTGTTGAAGGCCGAGTACGGCCAGAGGTTTTTGAACGAGTTTTTGAAGGCGTGATCGCGGCGTGTCGCGCCGTCCGGCCGCGTACCGGCCGATCGTCAATAAACGATGGTTAATTGAAGATCCGAACGACCGCTACAGCGCTGGCGGCGGTCCTTCGCCGTCCTGCTGACGCAGTGCGGCCTTCAGGTGGCTGCGCACGTCTTTGGTTGCCGGGTGGTTTGTGCCCAGCACGCGCTCGCAGTCGGCCAGCAGTTGCCGGTACAACACCACGGCCCGCCCCAGATCACCCGACTCCCAAGCAAGGGAGGCCTGCCAATCCCGGGAAAGCAGGGTGTTGGGGTGGTCGTCGCCCAGCACCCGCCTGCAATCGGCCAGGGTCTGCTCGTGCAGCGTGATCGCCCGCTCCAGATCCCCGGCGTCGTGGTAGGCGCCGGCCAGATTGTTGCGGGAGGCCAGGGTGTTGGGGTGGTCGTCGCCCAGTACCCGCCGAAAGTCGGCCAGGGTCTGCTCCAACAGCGGGATCACCCGCTCCAAGGTCCCAGCTTCGTGGTAGGCGACGGCCAGGTTGTTGCGAGAGTTCAGGGTGTCGGGGTGGTCGTCGCCCAGCACCCGCACCCGGTCGGCCAGGGTCTGCTCCAACAGCGGGATCGCCCGCTCCAGGTCCCCGGCGTCGTGGTAGGCGACGGCCAGGCTGTGGCGGGAGGCCAGAGTGTGGGGGTGGTCGTCGCCCAGCACCCGCCGCAAGTCGGCCAGGGTCTGCTCGTCCAGCGCGATCGCCCGCTCCAACTCCCCGGCGTCCCGGTAGGCGACGGCCAGGTTGTGGCGGGAGGCCAAGGTGTCTAGGTGATCGTCGCCGTGAAGTCGCCGGTCGGCGGTCAGGGCGCGTTCGAAGTAGCCGATCGCGCGGGTCAGGGCACCTTGGTCTTGTAAGAAGGTGGCGGTGCAGTCCAGCAGGAAGCTGAAAGCCGGGGTGTCGTGCTCGGGGCGGGCGTGGGCGGTCAGGGCGTCGATGTGGGGCAGCAGCGTCCGCCACATCGGCCACCCGGCCGGATCGACGGGGTCGTCAGGGCGGGCCTGGTAGAGCAGGGCGGTGGCCAGGTCGCGGGCTGCGTCGATGTCGGCCGACCGACGGTGCGGGTCGTCGATGTCGTCGGGGGCGGGGGTTCGGGCAACGGCTTGGACCAGGCGGTGCACGTTGATCGAGTGTCCGTCGGGCGACAGGGTGATCATGTTGTAGGCCGCCAGCCGCGCCACCGCGTCCTGCACCCCCAGGACCCCGCCCTGCTGCGCCACGTGCTCGTCGAGGTCGGCTAGGCCGTCCAGCAGGGTGCGGGGGATGTGGTCGGGGGACCACCAGGCCAGGATCCGCAGGATCGGCCCGGCCAGCGGGGTGTGGGTGGTCAGGTGGTCCAAGGTGGCGTGCCAGACGCGAGCGACGGTGCGGTCGACGTCGCGGTCGTCGCTGCCGGCGCGGCGGTGGGCGTACAGCCGGGCCGGGTAGGCGCCCAGGCGGTCCAGGTAGGCGCGCGGGGTGCAGTGGTGCTCGATCAGGTATCCAGCGGCCTGGCCGATCGCCAATGGCAGACACCCCAGCTCGACGCACAACTCCTCAGCGCCCTCCAGCCCGGCCTCGTCGACGTCGGGGCGGGCGACGGCGACGGTGCGGCCGAGTAGGTCCACCGCCTGGCCCAGGGGTAGCACGTCCAGGCCGATGATGTAGTCGGCGAGCTGCTCCCATCCGGTCGCCAGCCGGGAGGTCACCAGCACCCGGCCCCCACCATCCCCGGCCCCGTCCCCGGCCGCAGCGACGCGCAGCCGGGCCAGGACCGGGGTGATGTCGCCGGGGCGGGTGACGTTGTCCAGCACCAGCACCCACCCGCGGTGGGTGTTCAGCCAGCCGATCGCGTGCTCGGTCAGCACCTCCAGCGGCCGCCCGGCCAGCTCCGGGCGCGCCGCGGTCGCCAGGGCGGCCAGGCCCTGGTGCAGGTTGGCGGGGGTGTCGGCGGTGATCCACCACACCGCGCCGCCCCGCTCGCGGCGGGTGGCGGCCCAGTGCGCGGCCAGGGTGGACTTGCCGATCCCGCCCAGCCCGTGCACCGCTCCCACCCGCTGATGCACCACCGCCGACCGCACCTCGCCCCCGCCTTCTTCCTTGCTCGCCGGGGCGAAGGCGTCGTCCAGCTGCGCCAGCTCGGCCTCACGACCGGTGAACAACCCGCCCACCAGATGCGGCAGATACACCGGCACCCGCTCCGGCTCCCCAAGGGCGGGCGGGTTGAAGTAGAAGTCGCGGCCCATCAGCACGTTGTCGGCGGTGCCGCCCGACATGGTGTTGCTGACATCGCCGCCGGCGACGGGGCCGGGCCGCGGCTGGTCACCAGCGTCGTGTCGCTCGTGGTCGCCGGGACGAGCGCCGGGATGCTGATCGGCCACCTGAAGTCCTTCCCGGCCGCAACAAAGAGGGGTCTTCCAGCATGGCCGACATCGGACTCGGCGCGGGCACACCAGCCCGAACCCGGCCACATCCACCCCGCCCGCCCACGAGCGCCGGCTTCTCGACACGGGTTCTGCGACATCACCGCCTGCGCGAACACGGCACCGCCGAACGCAAGGTTCCGAGGCGCAGAACCGATCGTTTCCGAGACGCTAACAAGAGCTACAACGGTCGGCCTGGGAAAACACCGCAACACCGCAGGTCACAGAGTCGAAAATCGCCGGGGCTACAGCGCTCGTAGTGACGATAACTACGACATCGGCCGGGGGCTCGGGGGTAGGGTCGCCAACGCGTGCCAATCTCAGGTCATGTACATGAGCTGGGACGCAGAAGGGCCCCCACCCTGCAGGAGCTGGCCAGTTACTCCGGGTGGGGGCCCTTGGTCCCTAGAAGGGACCGAACGGTCCGCCGGGCCGGAACCACTGGAAGATCACCCAGACACCCGCCTTGAAGAACTCAAGGCCCGTCCGGATGCGCCAGAAGCGCTCCGACTCGTCGTTCCTTCTGCTGGGTCCGGACATCGAACCCACCTCCTTGCGGCCGGGTCATGGGCCGGCCAGCCCTTGTCGCCGGTCCATCCGGCACGTGCGGGCGGATGGGGCGGCACCAGGAGCCGGACACGAACGTAACGGGAGCACACGTCCTCGCGCAGACCAACCAGCGGATCTCGGGAAGACGAGTTAGACTCCACGCTCGCAAAAACTCCTCTCCACACGGCAAAACCCGGATCCGTGCCCCAAAGTCCGATTCCAAAGCGGCAGGCAACGCATCACCTGCTGATTGCATCTCGGGCGTGTCGCGGACGCAGGGACGGCCCTGTTCGACCGGCCCGGTACCAGTCCAGCAGCCCGGCCGCCCCGATCCGATATCCAGGGATATATCCGGCCCTGACCAGGCCGTGCACCGGCGCATCCGAGGCGGGACACGGGGCGCGCCGACCACCGCACCCCGCGCGGGACCAGCAGCGCGCCCCGTAGCCCTCCCGCGCACCCCCGATCGCACGCCCGACCACCCGGCCCGAGCGCCGCCGGACAGGCCCGCCGCGTACGCGGGGCTTGATGCTGTTGAGCTCGCATAATCGTTCGGTGCGGGCTCCCGGCTCGGCTAAGAAGCTCCTGAATCGCGGTGAATCGCCAAGTAGCGTTGAGCCTTCTTGCAGGTTCGTGTCGACGGACAGGAGCACCGGTGAGCATCCCCCCGCCTGGACAGTGGTCGAGCTTCCGCAGTGGTGACCGCATCGTGGTCGACGTCACCCAGGTGTTCCACAGCGTGGAGAAGGCGGTAGACCGCCAGGACCGGAACTTGGACGCCGGGATCAGCCTCGAAGAGGACGTCGCGTCCTACGACGAGGTCGTCGCGATCGTCCAGAACATGATGATGGGTCCGTCCCTGGCGGTGCACGTGGTGAACAGCGCCCACAAGCTCATGCTGGCCCGCTACCCCGCCAAGCTGGTCTGTCACCCGTTCGAGCCGCAGTTCGCCGTCGCCACGGACAACATGCCGGTGCCGTTCACCGCCGAGCAGCAGGAGATCGCCAAGACCCTGTTCAACCGGCGGATCTCCAGCGAGCGGGATCTGGGCCCCAGCGACGCGCCCGAGGTCGAGGCCCTGGACGCCGCAGGCCAGATCCAGATCTTCGTGATCCTGTTCGCGATGACCGGCGACAAGCTCGCGATGCTGAAGCACTTCACCGGCACCGCGTAAGCCCAGGAGGCGAAGCAGGAGCTGCGCGGGTCTACGCCGGGGTGTGGTCGTGGTCGGTGAGGGCGCGGTAGAGGGTGGATCGGGGTGTTGGGCGGTCATGTCGTCGGAGGTGTCCGGCAGGATGGCGCGGTGACGGTTGTGTTGTTCAACGATGGTGAGCTGGGTCGTGCGCTGGAGTCCACGCTCGCTGCGGCCACCAAGCGCCTGATGGACTGGGACGCCGAGGCGCTGCTGCAGGCGGCCGAGCACGATGTGGTCGAGGTGCTGCTAGAGCAAGCCGCAGTGACCTGCCCGACGCTGCTGCGTGACGAGGTGTACATGCTGGAGGCGGGCGAGACCGACCTGCAATACAGCGAGTTCGGCGACCAGGTCGTCCGCCGCGTCCCCCAGTTCACGCTGGTGGTGCCCTACACCGGCGAACGCCAGGTGTTCCTGCTGCGCGCCTCTGCCCGTCAGCTGTTGCACCTGGAGGTGGCGCAACTGGGCCAGCACGACCTGCACATCGCGGTCGCCGGCCGGGCCGAGAACGCCGAACAGCTGCGCCAGCGGTTCGATGAGCAGCTGGAGCGGATCAACATGCACCTGCGCTGGGCGCGCCACGACATCGCCGGCTACACCGCGCGGATCCAGGCCGAGATCCCGGCGCGGATCGCCCAGCGGCGCGCGGACCTGCTGGCCGCCCGCCAACTGCAGGCCGGCATCGGGTACCCGATGCGCCGCCGCGCCGACGCTGGCGCCTACAGCGTCCCGGTCACCCGCCGCCAGATCCGGCCGGTGCGGTCCGCGCAGTCGGCGCAACAGCCGTTCGCGCCCGAACCGGTCCTGGCCGACGCCGACTACGAGGCGGCCCTGGAGGTGCTGCGCAATCAGCGCAGCGCCCTGGAACGCACCCCCGCGCTCGCAGCCGACATGGACGAGGAGCGGATCCGCGACCTGCTGCTACTCGGCCTGAACGCCCAGTTCCAAGGCGCCGCCGCAGGGGAGGTCTTCAACGGCGCCGGCAAGACCGACATCCTGATCCGCGAAGACGACCGCAACGTCTTCATCGGCGAATGCAAGATCTGGGACGGCCCCAAGACCATCGACGAGGCCCTGAACCAGTTGCTGGGCTACCTGGTGTGGCGCGACACCAAGGCCGCACTGCTGATCTTCATCCGGAACAAGAACGTGACCGCGGTCATCGACAAGGCCGTCGAACGGATCGAAGCCCACCCCAACTACAAGCGCCGCGGTGCCCACGATGGCCAAGAGCGTCTGGACTTCGTCCTGCACGCCAGCGGCGACACCGACCGGGAGATCCGCCTGGCCTTCCTGCCGTTTGCGCTTCCCGGCGACGCCACCAGTCGCTTCGCCCGCTGACCCGACCGGCGCGTCCGCCGGGTCGGCTTCCCCGGGCCCCGCGCGAGGGGTCAGGAAGCCGACGCCAGCAGGTCTGCGAGCAGGGCCTGGATGCGGGTTTCGATCTCGTAGCGGATGGGACGGATTTCCTCTGCGGGCCAGCTGGCGGGATCGGGAAGCCGCCAGTCCAGGCACCCCTTGCCGGAAGACCAGGCAGGCGTCGCCGCACGCCATCGTGATGACCACGTCGGCGGTCTGGACGGCGTCACCTGCGGTTACGGCGAAAAGACGAAGTAGCAGAGGTCGATGATCGAGTGGGCACGGTGTTCGACCAATGCCTCCTGCCGCCCCGCAATCCCTGACGCGCCAAGAGCGGCGCCCACGCAGAAGCGCAGGCACCGCCCCTTCATCGCCTAAGGCCTGCCGTCAGCCCGGTTGGACAGGAGGTGAACGGCGATCGCGGCGACCAGCACTGCCAACACCGTCTTCACATCCGCGACCGACCAGCCGTTGGCGACCAGCACTGCGATCACCGCCAGCACCACGCCAGGCCAGCTGAAGCGGCCGTTCCCACCTGGAGGCAGGCTGGGCATACTGCCTTGTGGAGGGTTCATCATGTTCCCTTCGAAAGGGCCCGCCACCACACCAGGTCCCAAACTGCGGCGGTGGCGGGCTTCCAATCTGGCAACGTGATTGAAACCGCCCCCCGGCAGAGTGTTCAATGCTCGGAGACTAAGCGAGACAACGCGATACTTCCTGAGAGAATCCTTATGCCCCAGCACCTCAAACCTCTCTCCCCCAGCGACGGTCCCCTAGCAGAGTTCGCCTTGGCGCTGAGAAGAATGCGCGATCAGGCTCCGGCCGACCGCCCTACTCGACCTGAAGAGATCGCCCGACTCAGAGTCGAGACAGAGCAGCGAAGCAAGACGACCACCAGTCGGGCCAGTATTTACAAAGCCCTGGCCGGGACAAGCCTCCCGTCACGGGACACCCTCACCGTCATGGTGTACGCCTGGGCACCCAGACGGCTTGCCGACGTGCCCGAGTGGATGCAGCGCCGCACCCAATGCGACACAGAACTGGCCCGGCGTGCCACCAACGCCACCGTCAACGCGAACGGCCGCACCGAAGATGCCGCCCACGCCAACGTCCACCTGCACCGCCGCGCCCACGACACGATCAACGTCCGTGACTCCGCCACCGTCGACGTCATGCCCGCCGCCCAGTTGGAAAGAACAACCTTGTCGAGCAACCGTGACCGTGACGGTGTCCAAGGGTCCACCGTGGTCAACGAGAAAGCGCAGCAGTTCCTAACTGAGATCATTCGCCTCTACAGACAGGCCGGCTCACCACCACTGCGCACCATGGCAGAGCAAGCTGACAACCAGGTCAGCTACACCACATTCGCCAACCTCCTCCAAGGCCAGCGCCTCCCCAGCGAAAACACCCTCCACGCATTCTTCAAAGCGGTGTCGGCCAGCACTTGGGACACCGAGAAGGTCGCCGAGCTCTACAGAGCAGCTGCTTCAACGAGACGGTAGCAGCGCCCCCGGGAAGCTAGTGCTCGTCCGGATGCGGCGCCGACCGCACACACGGCTAGGACTGGTCGAGTTCGTCGGCCAGGGCCCGCAGCTCGGCGGCGAACTTGCGGCGCTCGGCGCGTGGGGCTTTGGCGGTGCGCCGCAGCACCGCCCGCATGCGGTCGACCTCGGCAGCGAAGAACTCTGCCGGTCGCAGGGGTGGGGACGCGGTCGGCTTCAGTTCCCCGGCGAGATAGGCGCGGATCTGCGCAGCGGCCTTGTCGGGGTCGAACTCGTCGGCGGGCAGCACCGCGACGGCACCCTTCAGCACGGCGGCGGTGACGCGCACGCCGTCGGTCTCGGCGACTGTGCGGTACACGGTGACGGCGGCGTCCTGGCCGTGCCGGTCGGCCAGCGGCAACAGCTCACGGACTTGGCCCTCGTTGAGGGCGGTGTCTCCAATTGGAGACAACCGCTCGGCCAGGGGCCAAGCGGCGATGAGACGGTAGGCCTGGGGACGGGAGAACTCCCACCGGTCCTGGACGTAGTCCTCGAAGGTCGCGTGGGTTTCCCGGTACAGCCGCGCGTCCCGAATGGTCTGCAGGGCCTTGCCGGCCGCCCAGAAAGCCAGCCGCAACCCGTCAATGGCGGCTTCGCAGGTCTTGAGGTCGGTTCGCTCACGGTGGCTGAGCTCGCCGTCAGTGGTCGTCTCGTAGGGATCGGGAAGGCCGTCGGTCCGGGGCGCGGGCACCAGCGACGAAGCGTGAGCCTCTTCGCGGGAGGGCCCAACTCCCCGCTCGATGGGGGCGCCTTCGATGTCGGGCAGGGCACGGCGGCGCTTGGTGGCCATCAGCCGGCCCCCTGGCCCAGGTAGCGGTCCACCAGCATCTTGGCGGCGTCTTTGATGACGGTTCCGGCTTCGCCGGACGCGCTGTGCGGCGGCTCGGCGAACTCCTGGGTGTCGTGGAAGGGCGCGCGCAGCGGCAACGCCGGCTGCCACACCAGGCTGCCCCACTGGTCGACGGCCTTCTCGACCCGGCCCTCGTGGGTGGCGACGCCGCTGCGCTTGGCGTTCATCACCACGCCGACAACCTCGGCGCGGATGCCCAGGCTCCGGCGGTTCTTGGGCAGGGAGACAAAGTCCATCAGCCGCTGGGCGCCGCGGACGGCGTCGTATTCGGGCACGGCCGGGGCGATGACGTCGTCGGCCAGGACCAGCGCGAGGTGGAGTAGGTGGCCCAGCGTGGGCTGCGTGTCGACCAGGACGTAGTCGAAGTCGTCCAGCAACGGGGTGAGGGCGTCTTCCAACCGCATCCAGGAACCGGGGACGCCGGCCTCGGAGACGCGGTTTTCCAACTCGATCCGGGACGGCAGCAACGTGATGTTGTCGGCCCAGTCGGGGTCCCACTGGCACGGCAGCAGGGCGCGGCGCGCAATGTCGGGCGAGGAGTCGGCGACCGCCTCGGCGATGGAGGGGCGGGTTTCCAGTTCGTGTTCGGCGTAGCCGAGTCGGCGTGAGGCGTTGGCCTGGGGGTCGAGGTCGACCACCAGGACCTTGAAGCCCCGCATGGCGAGCTCGGCGGCCATGACCATCAGCAGGAACGTCTTGCCGACGCCGCCTTTGTGGTTGGCGAAAACGGTGACGCGGGCCCGGCGCTGGGCCCGCTCGTCGGGCCTGGCCGCCGCGTTGGGCGTGAGTGTGTTCATGTGCGATCCCAGCGGTTCGGTAAAGCCTGGCGGGGACCAGGCCAGCACCGCATTGTCTCGAAGATGAGCAGCGAACAGCGGATGCCACCCCCTAAGGGCGGCGCGGTTGCCGATGTCCAGGGCCGCGCCGTCCGGGGTGAGCCGCGGTTACCGCTCGGCGTGGGGGGTGAAGACGCGGTCGAGGAAGTCGGCGCGGGTGTCGGCGTCGAGTTGGCCGTCCAGCGACAGGGCGGTGCGCAGCGATTGCTCACTGACGCGGCGGGGAGTGCCGAAGCGGCGTTCGGCCTCGCCGATGATCTCGCCGATGACGCGGGCGCCAATGGTGGGGTCGTGCCGGATGAGCCAGTCCAGCATCTTGGCGACCGAGATGGAGATGCCGTAGAAGACCGGGGCGGGTGCGTCGACGGTCTGGCCGGTCTCGGCGGCTTTGTCGACGGCGAACTGGTGGAGCGTGCGGTCGCGTTGCTGCTCGGTGTGGAACTCATCCAGCACCGCATGCCTGATGGTGTCGCCCAACTCCGACAGCGGGACGATCTCATCCAGGCCGGCGGCCACGTCCCAGGCCAGTTCCTTGGCCAGGGCTTCGGCCGCGCCTTTGGTGCGCCAGCGCAGCGCCCACCGTTTGCGGTGCTCGGGGTGCTCCCACAGCGAGCTGAGGAAGGTCTGGGTGAAGCGGCTCCACAGGTCGGCGATCCCGACGTGCTGGGAGGTGCCGTCGTAGTCGGCGGCCAGCGAGGCGGTGACGCCTTCGTGGGAGCGGCGGCGTTGCTCGGCCCATTCCTCGGCCACCGCTCGCGACCACAGGTTGCGCCCGCCGATGGCGGCCTGGGGGAGGGGCACCCCTCCTTCGCCGCGGGAGATGTAGGCGCGCAGGGTGGAGGCGGACACGCCGGCGACGGTGGCCATCTGGGCGGTGCCCAGAAGCTGGTCACCGGTGAGTTCGGGGGCGGCGATTTTCACCACGCAGTGGTCCAGGTCCGCCGGAGCGGGACGGCGGACCGCCCATAGAGCCAGGTGGTCGGACCAGCTGCGGGGCGGCGCGGCATCCGGGTCGGCGTCGATGATGGCAAGCACCTCCGCACGTTCGGGGTCGCCGGTGCCGTCCAGCAGGTCGGCAGCGGTGATGGTCGTGGCGGCGGGGACCGGACGCTGGTAGTAGTCCTCGCTCGCGGCGTCCCAGACCTGGGAGGGCCGGTACCAGGTGGTGCCGTCCCACCAGTAGCCGCCGGCACGGAACAGCAGGGCCGGTCCGCCGAGGTCGGCATGCACGCCAGCGGCGTCGCGGTCGCGATAGAGGGTGACCGAACGGCCGTGCTCGGGGTGCCAGCGCACGCACCAACCCAGGTCGTGGCGGATCGGATCGGTGGTGAAGGCCACCCAGCCACCATCGCGGCAGGTGTCTTCGCGGCCCCACATACCCTCGCCGCGGTGTCGGCCGACCGCTTCGATGGCCGCCGGGTCTTCCAGCGGGATGTGGGAGTCGTCGACGAATGGCAGGTCGGGAATGGGGTGGTCGGTCCTCAGGCCGTTGGCCACTGCCTTGGCGGTGTACTTGGGCAACGCTGTGTCCTTCCCGAGGAAAGCGCTGTAGTCAGCTACAGCGTACACGCGCGCGTAGCTACAGCAACTAAAAAGGCGGGAGCCGTTGGGAGTTCGCTGGATCTGTCTGGTAGCGGGAAGCAGCACCAAACTGCCTGGGTGATTCACTGGCGTCGGCAGCGGAGGGAGCGACCATGAGCACGCAGCGGCGGCCGCGGATCGATGGCGACATGCGCGACCGGTACCCACTGCTGGCCGAGTGGGTCGAGGCCGACCGGCGTGACGGGGAGCTGGGGGAGCGGGTCGCCGAGTGGCTGAGGGCCTACCGCCGCACCCGGGCGACGGGGCCGACGTGGTACGCGGTCGCGGAGTTCGTGCGGCCGGACCTGCAGCTGGTGCCGGACTCCGCGCGCCGCTGGTACGCCTCCCAACTCGTCAACCGCCTTGTCCGGGTGGGTTGGCTGGCCGTCGCCGACGCCGCCAGCGGGGCCGGTCACCTGGAGGTGGGGCCGCGCGCGGCGGCGGCCGCGCCGGAGCTGCCGTTCCCGCCCGACGACGGCGCCGATCCTGAGCCCCGGTGGACGAGCGACCCGCTGTTCTGACGACGCGGAACGACGGCTCTGATCTCAGAGCCGTCGCGGATCTCCTCAGAGCCCGTTCCGCTGCGTTTAGGGGCACACTGCCGCGACCCTTGACGATGTAAAGGATCGCGATGGTGTGTTCGTCCTGGTCAACTGTCATCGTCGGGGTCGATGCCGTGTTCACGCAGGATGCGATCGCGATCCTCGGGTCGGGCAAACAGCAAAGTACGCGCCAGGGCGGGGCCCGGAGCGGCGGCGGGGCCCTGAAGGGCGCTGTGCGCAGCGGAGATCAACTCGGCTGGTGCAGGGAGGGGCGGGGCCTCCTCAGCCGGTCCTGGTGGTTCTGCAGGCGGTTCAGAGGCCGTGTGAGGTGTGTGCGGCGGGCGCGGGTCGGGGACGGCGGACGGGACGTCGGCGGTGAACAGGTCGGCCGGGGTGTGCGGGATCTCCACGACCTCCTCCTGCTCGCGGGCGGAGTCGTCGTCCGGCCGGTCGTCGGGGTGGTCGGGCAGGTCGGCGGCGGTCAAATACCGGTCGGGGTCGGCGGCGGGACCGGAGGTGTCGGCCAGGTGGGGCAGGGCGCGGCCGATGGTGTGCAGGAACTCGTGCCACTCGGCGCGGTGCTGGCGGTAGCGCTGGATGCGGTCGGCGTGAGCGAGGTCGGCGTGGAGTTCGACGGCGACGTCGTCCAGGGCGGCCGGGCCGCGCCTCCATCCGGTGGCGCCTTTGACGGCCAGGCCGTGGGCGCCCAGGTCTTTGAGCGCGGTGCTGACGGTGGTGCGGGGCAGGGCGGCGCGGCGCTCCAGATCGACGGGACGGATGTCGTCGGCGGGCAGGGACTCGTACACCAGCGCGGCGGCCGCGCCGAGTTCGAGCCAGACCGGGTGGGCGGTCTCGATGCGGCCGGCCTGCCAGGCGGTGCGGGCCGCGGCGGCCCGGTAGGCGTCGGGGACGCGCAGGCCATACCGGTCGGCGTCGCGGTCGCGGCCGCGCTGGATCAGGTCGACCAGCGGGTCGGGTTCGTCGCGCAGCAGGGCCAAGACGTCGGCGACGGTGCGCCACGACAGGCCCGAGGCCAGCGCCAGACTCCGGCAGCCGAACGCGGTCACGGTGTCGCCGCTGCTCAACCGCGCCGCCAGCGCCAGCGCCCGCAGCACCAGCCGCACCGACAGCGCCGCCCGGCCCCAGCCGCTCGCCCGAACCGGGTCGCGTTCGGCCAGCCACACCGCCGTCTGCCACCGCAGCAGGTCCTGGTGCCGGGCAGCGGACAGGGTGGGGGAGTCCATCAGCATCCGGGGAACCGGCCAGCGCGTGGAGCCCTGCGGGGGATCGAGATCTGAGAGCTTGCCCGGGGGGTGTGTAACTGAACTGGTGTGCATCTGCTGTGCATGATTTTGCAGCGCCCGCTGGGTGGCTGTTTCGCGCACGGTGGCCTCCCAGTCCCTGGTCAGGACCGCGCGGCACTGCGCGGGGCCCCGGCTGCCCAGCAGCGCGCCCGCACCACCCCGAGCGCCGGGCGCGGCCGTGCCACCGGACGGGGACAGACCCGCCAGCGGCAGCCCGGGGCGGGCCTGGGCCAGCACCTCGGGCAGGGACCAGCCGCCGGCGGCCAGCGACCGCAGCACCGCGTACCGGGCCTCCGACGGCGAGGCGTAGCGGTGCCCGTCGGGCTGCAAGTGCGGCGCGTCCCACGCCCCGGTCGCCGCCAGCTCGGCCAGCCGGCCCCGCAGTGGCCGCGCCCCGCCGCGCAGCGGCACCCACGGCCGCCCGTCGGCGTCGGTGTGCCACACCCCCGGAACCGGGGCCGACAGGCTCGGGGCGGGCTCGGCCGCCGCGACCTCGGCGGCCAGGGCCTGCTGCAGCCGCTCCCACACCCGCGGCCCGCACGGCCGCCGCAGCACCCGCTCGGCCTCGGCCAGCGGCATCGTCAACGCCAGGTAGCCCAGCAGCGGCCCGGTCCGCACGAAGGTGCCGTCGGGCTGCTCGACGGGGGCGCGCTTGTAGGGGGAGCCGGCGATGCGGATCTGCCCGGACGCGCTCAACATCGGCGCCGGGTCGTAGCTGACCCACCGCGCCGCCAGCGCCACCGCGACGGCCTTGAGTTCGGCGAACGGGATCGCGCGGGCGAACCGCACGTACACGTGGCGGCCGCCCGACGGCGACAGGTCGTGCACCACCTGGCCGCCGCACTGCTCGATCAGCACGGCGAACGCCTCGGCGTCGGCGTCCACCACCGCGGCCGGGTCGGCCGCCCCCGTCCCGGTCGCCTTGGAGACGTCGAAGTCGGCCACCAGCAGCCGCCCCACCGCGCCGTGCTGGACGTCGGGAGCGTAGATGCAGACCGTGGACGGCTCGAACGGGGCCTGCCCGCCGACGGCGAACCGCCGCCGCGGGCTGTCGGGGAAATTGTCGCCGCCGTCGGGCGAGCGGCGCGCGGTGCCGGTGGCGGCCAGCAGCTTCGACAGCACCGGCCAGGTCTCGGCCGCATCAGCCGCCGAGGTCACATCGGCGTCGGCGAACCGCCCCGGGCGCTCATCGCGCGGGGGCGGAAGGCTGTGTGCGGGAGAGGGACACGCCGAAGAATCGGGGCGTGATGGTCTACCGCAGGGGCGCGGTGTTATCGTCGCTCCTGACGTTGTTGATCCCGCCGCTTACTACTCCGAGCTTTTCCAGGGCCTGGGAGTGGTGAGGTTCCGGGATCGGGGTCAATGTTCAAGTAGGAAAGGGCGATCCCTCCCGGGGTCGCCCTTTCGTCTGTCTGCGGAGCCTCCTCGTTGGGCCGCTCGACGAACGTGGGCGCCAGCGCCCGACCGGCAAACGATCGGCGCGGCTGCGGAAACCCTACGCCCGCAAGGCCCACGACGCACGGACGCCACGCACGATCCGCGCGCCTTGCACCACACCGCGCAACCGGGCGGCGGCCAGAACCGGGGGAACTCGGGGTCATGGTCGTCGAGACTGCCCACTCGGACCCTCTTAGGTCCGGGCTCCGATTGGTGCTCGGCGCGTGGGTTTTCGCGGCCGAGGCGGCGGGCGGGCGGGGCATCGTCTCACCTAGGGATTCCTGAGGGCCGGTCATGTGCTCGCGGGAGCATGCACTGCCGAAGGGGTTAACGTCTCGCCCTGCCGACACTGCGCGGAAGAAGCTCTTCGGGCCGTCGTTCACGCCCGTCCTTCCCGCGCCGCCGCACCCACGTGATCCACCCTCGCAGACCCGTTGTCACCTGGGCTGTCAGCCGAAAAACCAGATGTGGAGCCGGGGGCGAGGACCGGGGCGGCGGCGGTGCCGGCGACGCGGACCAGCAGCTGCCCGGCGGCCGCGACCATCGGATCCGAGTGGTGGGTCCAGTCGGCGGCGAGCTGGTGGACGTGGACCAACTGCAGGCTCAGCGCGAGCGCGTCGGCTGCGGTGGCGCGGACGGTGTCGATGAGCTCCAGCGCCTGGGCGGCGGTGAGCACCAGCTCGCCGGGGGCCGCGACGCGGGCCCGGCGCTCCAGCTCGTTGATCCCTTCCGCGGGCGGGGCCGGGTGCGGGGCCAGGTGGGTCGTCATGAGTCCTCCGTGGAGGTGGGGGCTGGTGTGACTGGGCGGGCCGAAGAAGGCCCGGCCCGCCAAGGGCGGGCCGGGCTGGTGGGCGGTCAGATCAGGTCGGTGCGGGTGGCGTGGCCGGTGAGGGCGGCCAGCAGGATCTGCCCGGCGGCCGCGATCGACAGGTCGCGGCTACCGGCCCATTCCACGGCCAGCTGGTGGGCGCGGGCGGCGGCCTCGACGTCGGCGCGCAGCGCGGGCAGCACCCGGCCCGCCCGGTGTCCTCGGGTCAGGTCGGCCAGCTCGGCGAACGTCTCGGCGACGTCGACGCCCTCACGGGCGGTGGGGGTCTGGGCGGTCGTGGCGGTCATCTGCGTCTCCTTCGAGGGGAACCGGTCAGCACGCGACGGCGTGCTCGACCGATGGGTCGGCGATCGGCTCGATGGACGGGCCGCTGCGCGGGTCGGTGGGTTGGTCGGCGCAGTCGTTGCAGGCGCCGACGCTGGTAGGGATGCAGTAGTCGGCGACGGTGCAGCAGACTGGGCAGGTGCGGCGCGCGGCCATCGCCCGCTCCAGCGCCGCCTGCCGCCCCGGCGTCATGGGCCGTTTGGGGAGGGCGCGGCGGGCGTCGTAGAGGTAGGCGACGCCGGCGCGGCGGGTCCGGTGGCCTGAGTGCCAGCGGACCTGGGCGACCGGGTCCTGCCCGCCGGGGCGCAGTCCGGCTTCGGCGAGCTGCCGCCGGGTGACCAGGTGCTCGGGCGCCAGCCCCCACGGGTAGGTCGGGATGCCGTGCCGCTCACCGGCCGGGTCCCAGAACCGGGCGCTGCTACGACGGCTCACCCCTCCTCCCCCTCCTGGTGGATGGGCGCGGCGGGCGGGGCGGGCAGGGCGTCCAGGCCGTCGCCGAGCTGGTCGGCCAGCGCCAGGTAGGCGCGGCGGGCCTCGGCGCCGTCGGGGACCGGGATGGCGCCGGCGGCCATCAGCAGCGCTTCCACCAGGTGGGCGGCGTCGGCGGGGCCGCCGGGCAACCGCACCGCGATCATGGGGTCGCCTCGTGGTGGGTGGCGGGGAGGGGGGTCAGGCCCCGGGTGTCGATGCCGATCAGTTCGGTGGGGTGGCGGTTTTCGGCGTGGAGTTCGGCGGCCCAGCGGGCGGTGCGGAAGGTGTCGTAGTTGAGGCCGGCGGTGTTGCGGCAGGTGCCGCAGCGCCACACCCAGTCGGTGGCCAGCGGGTTGCCGAACACCGCCGATCGCAGGCCGACGCGGATCACTCCGGCGGGCACGGCGGTCATCTGGCCCAGCTGGTTCAGCAGCGCCGTCACGCCGTCGCCGGTGTGGTCTGCGGCGGCGGTGCGGAACGCCTGGATCGCCTGGGCGCGGTTGTGCCTGGCCAGGGCGGTGATGATGGCGGCGGCGTGGCGGGCCAGGTCGGCGTGGGGGTCGGGCTGGCCGGTGGTGTTGGTGGTCATCGCTGGCGGTCTTCGCGGGTGCGGGGCTGGCGCAGGGCGACGGCGATGTCGCGGAGGGTCTGGCCGGCCTCTTCCAGGTGCTCCAGGACCGGGTCGAGGGCTTCGGGGTCGTCCAGGGCGCCCTCGTCCACGGCGCCCAGCAGGTTGGCGAGCTGTTCGCGGCTAGCCTCGGCCAGCGCGATGTAGGTGGCCAGGCGCCAGCGGCCCAGCTCGCCGGTGTGGGCGTAGACGGCGTCCAGGACTTCCTCGTTGTCCTCGGTGCCGTTGTCGCAGAACTGCTGCATCACGCCCATGACCAGGGCCAGGGGGCGGGTGCGTTCGTCGGTGACCAGGCGGGCGGCCAGGTCGTTGACCTCTTCGGTGCCGATGTCGAGCTGCTCCAGGATCTCGGCGGTCATCAGCGGTTCCTTTCGGGTGGGGGCATCAGGTGCCCGGGAAGGGCGGGCGGCCGGTCGGGCGCCCGGCGGGGGTTCAGGGGCCGGTGTTCAGCTCGGCCAGGACGTCGAGCAGCGCGTCGGGGGCCACCAGGACCTCGCGCGCCTTGGAGCCCTCGGCCGGGCCGACCACGCCGCGGGCCTGCATCGCGTCCATCAGCGCGCACGCCTGCGCATAGGGCACGCGCAGCTTGCGCTGGAGCATGGAGGTGGACCCGAACTGCGTGGACACCACCAGCTCGATCGCCTGCACCAGCAGCCCGTCGCCGTCGTCCCGGCCGTCGTCGGCGGCCGCAGGCACGGCGTCGTCGGTGGGGACGGTCTGGCCGGTGGCCGGGCGGATCAGTTCCCATCCGCCGCCGTCCACCGCGCGCAGGCGGCCTTCGGCTACCAGGCGGCGGGTGTGGCGGTAGATGGTGGCGCGGGACTGGCCGGTGGCGGTGGCCAGGGCCTCCCACTCCAGCGGTCCGCCGGCGGCCTGCAGTTCGGCCACCAGCGCCTCGGCTCCGGCCGGCGCAGGCCGACCGGCGACGTCGCGGTCTTGGCCCTGGCCCGCGGTGGCCTGTGCGGTGGTGTGGTCCTGGGCGTCGTCGTCGCCGGTCGGCACAGCGGGCGGCACAGCGGGCGGTGCGGCGGGCGGTGCGGCGGGCGGCGGGGCCTGGGTGATGACAGGCGTTGCCGGTAGGGGGCGGTCGTCGTCGCCCGGGACGGTCAGGGTCGGCGGGGTGGGCGGGGTGTCCGGGGTGGTGGTGTCGGTGGCCGCGCTGGGCCGGATGTTGCCGACCTGGCCTTTGCAGTGCCGGACCACGGCGTTGATCTCGCGGCCGCTGACGTAGGAGTTCTGCAGGCGCATGGGGCGGCCCGCGCCCATGGGCAGGAACAGCGCGTCGCCGGCGCCCAGCAGCTTCTCGGCGCCAGGGCTGTCGAGGATCACGCGGGAGTCGGCCAGCGAGGAGGTCGCGAACGCCAGCCGGGAGGGCACGTTGGCCTTGATCAGTCCGGTCACCACGTCCACGGACGGGCGCTGGGTGGCCAGCACCAGGTGGATGCCGCAGGCGCGGGCGAGCTGGGTAATGCGCACGATCGAGTCCTCGACATCGCGCGGGGCGACCATCATCAGGTCGGCCAGTTCATCGACCACCGTCACCAGGTAGGGCAGCGGCTCCAGCGCCTGGCCGTCGTCGTCGCGCAGCGGGCGGCCGGCTGCGGCGGCGGCCGAGATCTTGGTGTTCAGCTCGTCCAGGTGCCGCACGCCGTGGCGTTCCATCAGGTCGTAGCGGCGGTCCATCTCTCCGCACAGCCACTGCAGGGCCTCGGCGGCCTTGCGGGGGCTGGTGATGACCGGGGTGAGCAGGTGCGGCACCCCGGCGTACCCGGTGAGCTCCACGCGCTTGGGGTCGATCAGGACCAGGCGGACCTGGCAGGGGTTGGCCCTGATCAGCAGGGAGCAGATCAGGCCGTTGATGCACGAGCTCTTGCCCGCGCCGGTGGCGCCGGCGATCAGGATGTGCGGCATCTTGGCCAGGTTGGCCACCACCGAGGCGCCCTCGACGTTCTTGCCGAGGCTGACGATCAGCGGGTGCGTCTCGCGGCGGGCGACCTCGGAACCCAGCACATCGCCCAGGCGCACCAGGTCCTTGGTGGGGTTGGGGACCTCCACGCCGACGGTGTCGCGGCCGGGCACGCTGGCCAGCATGCGCACCTCGCCGCGGACCGCCAGGGTGAAGTTCTTGGCCAGGCCGGTGATCTTGTCGACCTTCACGCCCCGGCCCGGCTTGATCTCATACAGCGTGATCGTGGGGCCGCGCGTGAAGCCGACTACGGTCGCGTCCACGCTGAACTCCTCCAGCACCTTGGCCAGGCGCACCACGATGCGTTCGGCCTCGCGCTCGGTGCCGGTGCGCGCGGGTTCGCGGCGCAGCAGCGCGGCGGCATCGGGCAGCAGGTAGTCCACGCATGGATCGACCGGCGGCTGCCCGTTGACCGCCACCACCGGCAACCCCGCCGCCTCCCCGGTGGCCTGGCTGGCGGTGTCCCCGGCGACGACCGGCACACCCCCGTCCGGCCCTGGCCTTGGCCCCTGTGCGCTGGCCGGGCCGAGCGGGAAGGGCTGCCCGCCGTCACCGGACCCAGCGCTGCCGTCGGCATCGGTGCCGGGGTCGGCGACGGGGCCGGTGCCGTCTTGTTCCGATGGCTTGCCGGCGTCCCAGATCACCCACAGCACGTACGCCAGCGCGCCCAGCAGCAGCAGGGGCTGCAGCGCGGCCATGCGCAGGCCCAGCACGCCGCCGACCACCACGTACGCCATGCGCTTCCACTTCAGCCGGGTGCGCGCGGACTGCACCTCCTCATCGCTCAGCTCGTCCGGGCCGGCCGGGACGACGGCCTCGGGGGTGGCGGCCGCGCGGCGGGAGCGGCGGGCGGAGGGGTCGGTGCGCGCGGCGGCGCGGGCCTCGGCGGCGGCCTGGCGGGCCGCCTCGGCCGCGGCCCGCCGGTCGGCCAGGACGCGCTCGCGCATTTGCTCATCGGTCAGGTCCCGGGTGGCGATCCAGTCGCGCACCTGCTGCGCGGCGGCCGGGCGGCCCCGGCGCATCCGCTCGCGTCCCGCCTCGGCCCGACGCCGGACCCGGCCGCGCACACCCTCGCCCTCCCCTTCGCCGAGGTCGTCGCCGGTGCCGGTGGTGGTGTCGTCACCGAAGACGGTCTCCAGCACCTCAGGCGGTACGTCGGGGTCGGGGCCGCGGCCGCGCAGTTCGGCGAACCTGGTGCGCAGGCGGTCCAGCCGGGTCGCGCGGTACCGGTCGGGCAGTCCGCCCTGCTCCTGCTGCTGACCCTGGTTCTGGCTCTGCTGCGGCTGGTGGTGGGGGTGGGGGTCGTGGTGGTTCATCGCGGGGGCTCCTGCCCGTGGCGGCGGTAGGTGCGGTCGTCGGCGTGGCTGCGGTGCAGCGCCTGGACGGCGTCCTGCACGGCCTGGGCGGCGGCGACGTAGGCGTCGCTGCCATCGGGACTGCGCTTGCCTTCGCGCTCCAGCGCGGCGCGCGCCCTGTCCCAGGCGGCCTGGCAGGCGCGGGTGTGGTCGCTGGTGAACCCGGCGGCCATGGCGGTCACCGCTTTTCGGGGGGCAGCAGGATCTGGGTCAGCTGGACGATCTGGGCGTCCAGGGCGGCGGTGATCGCCTCGTAGTAGGCGGCGGCGCGGTCTGCGTCGAGCTGGTCCAGCTCGGCGGCCAGCACCCGCCAGTGATCCCAGGCGGCGGCCACGTGCTGGGCGGGCGTGCGCGCAGCGTCACGGCGCGCGGCCTGGTGCGCGGCCCGGTTGGCCACGCGGCGACGCATCAACACCTCCGGCGACAACGGCATCGCCAACCTCCAAAGCAAGATCAGAAGAACGTGCGGGAAGAGCCGAGGAAGGGGGTGTCTCACCGGCCGTCTCAGGGCGGGTTCGCGCGCGCGTGTACGCGCGCGCCTTGGCCCCTGTCAAGAGGCCAGTTCCGGCGGTGAGACGAGACGGTGAGACGGGCCGGTGAGACGCCCCCACGCCGGACCCCGCTCACTCGTGCGGCGAGCGAGCCCGAGGCGGGTTCGCGGCGGGCTGTGAGGAGGTCCCGGGCGGGCGAGCGGGGCGCCCGCCCGGGACCGCGTCCTCACCCGCGGCGGTCACCGCCCGTCACCGTCACGGCCGCGGCTGGGGCTGCGGCTGGGTGCCGCCGGGGGTGCCGGTCACCGTGGTCAGCAGCTGGGTCAGCGAGGTGCCGGCGGTGTTGCTGGCCTGCAGCGCCACCGCGCCCAGCACCGACCCGGCCAGCAGCACGCCCATGGTGAACGCCGCCAGCACGTGCGGGACCTTCGCCTTCTTGGACTTCAACTGGGTGTGCAGGTAGAAGCCCAGCAGCAGCACCACCAGCACGCCGCCGCCGGCGGCCATCACCGGGCTGGGGGCTGAGGCCGGTGCCTGCTGCGGCGGGTTCGCCGCGATCGCGACGTACTCCAGGGTGTGGGCCGGGTCGAAGGTGCGCTGGGTGTCGGCCGGAAGACCGGCGGCCTGCACCGCGGCCTCGGCCACACCGAACGGAGTACCGGCCGGGGTGATGTTCGGGGAGGTGAGGGGCTGGGCCATCATGGTGGCTCCTTCGGTTCCGATGGGTAGTCGGGTTCTCCGGGGGTGGCGGGGCCGATCCCTGGCCGGATCGGCCCCGCGTTCTTCCTGGTCAGGGCACCGGCGCGGGGCCGGAGCCGTTGGGGTGGGGCAGGGTGACCGCGACCCGCCAGCCGCCGCGGGCGGTGCGGGAGCAGGTCAGCACGCCCAGCGACGCGCAGATCCACAACCCCCGCCCCGACTCCGCGCCGCCCAGCAGCACCTCCGGCACGCGCCCGGAGACGCAGCCGGAGGCCTGGCCGGGGGCGTACTCGTGGTCGTCCTGGTGGCCGCCGTCGGCGACCTCGACGCGGACGCGGCCGGGGTCGTGGGCGAGGTCGGCCTCGACGCTGACCTGGTAGGGGCGACCGGCGGTGTGCCGGACGGCGTTGGTGGCCAGCTCCGACACGCACGTCACCGCGTCGTCGCAGGTCCCGGCGGGCAGACCCGGCACCTGCGCCAAGGCCTGGGCGGCGAAGCGGCGGGCGTCGGCGACGGTGCGGGGCCGACCGGGCAGCGTGGTCTGCGCCCGCACCGGCGCGCACACCGGCGCGCTCACCGCTTGCACCCCTTGAGCTTCTTGTCCCAGGCGGTGCGGCAGTCGCTGCCCTCGCCGCGGCTGCCCGAGCCGCCGCCCGAGGTCGCGGTTCCGCCCTTGCTGGTTCGCTGATCGGTCATACTGGACCTGCCTCTCTGAGGTGGCCCCACTGCTCTTTCCACGGATGCCGGTGGGGCCTTTTTCACTGGTCAGCGGCCGGTCGCCGCTGACGTTCCGGGCGGGGCGGCCGGTCATGACACCACCCCGGTGATCAGGGCCGCGGCGGCCAGCAGGACCGCCACCGCCAGCGCGGCCGACGCGTCCCGCAGCCGCCGGGCCGCACGGACGCGCAGCTCGTCGGCCAGCACCAGGCCGGACGGCAGCGGCCGGGCCGCGACCGCGGTCAGCCACGCCCCCACGGCCATCCCGGCGGCCGCCGACCCGGTCAACGCCGCCGCGACCGCCAGCAGCGCCCACGCCTGACCTGAGAAAACCATGACCGTCATCGCAGCGGCTCCGCCCTGACCGACCGCGCCACCGCCAAGTGCCGCCCCCGAGCACGACGGGCCGGGCGGGGCACGGGACGCTCGGCGCCACGCCCCACCACGTCCACCTCTCCGGCATCGACGACGTCGTCGTCGGCGTGAGCGTCGGTGCGGGTGTTGGTGCGGGCGTCGCGCAGAGCGGTGATCTCGCTGGTCAGCAGCTCGATGCGGGCCGTCTGGGCGCGGATGGCCGCGCAGGTGGCCAGCGCCGCCAGCTCGGCGGCGGTGGGGTCGGGCCCCAGCTTGGCCTCGGCGTCGCCCAGCAGGTCGTCGGCGGCGGTCTCCCACATCTCCGCCGACTCCACCAGCGAGGTGACCGCGGCCACCTCCTGCCAGGTCCGGTCGTCCATCACCGGTCTCCGTCCAGGTCAGGGCCACCACAGCGGCCGGGCCGCCCGGGGATGTGGGTCGGCGGTTCGGCGTCTGCCGACCGCAGCACCGCCAACTCCTGGCGGACCCGCTCCAGTTCGGCGCCGGTCTGCTCCAGGCTGGCGCGCAGGTCGGCCTCCTGGTCGATACGCGCGCGGATCTCCCACCGTGCCTGGTCCAGGCGCTTGCGCAGGCGGATGTTGCCGGCCTGCAGCAACACCAGGCTGGAGGAGGTCGACGCCAGCGTCGCCGCAGTCGGGGTCGGATCGGTGAACCTCATCGCTGCGCCCCCTTGTCCAGGTGCACGCCGTTGACCGCAGAGCCGGCCATCGCCAGCGCGGTGCCCCCGGCCGCCGAGGTCAGGTACACCACCCCGCCGTCACCGACGTCGTCGGTGTCCTGGCGGGCGTTGTTCGCGCCGTTCTCCGAGGTGAGCTCGGAGGTGTTCTCGGGAGCGTTCTCCAGGGTGTCCAGCAGACGCCGGGCACGGTCGTAGCCGATGCCCAGAACGCCCATCACCGACCGCACCGAGCGCCGCGCCTGCCCACTGCTCAGCGCACCGGCCAGCAACCCCAGCAATTCCTCGTCGCTGAACTCGCGGGCGTTCTTGGCCGGCGGCTTGGCGGCCTGAGGAACGGTCGTGCCCTTGTTGGGACGCGTCCCCGGACGGGTCTTGCGGACCGTTTCCGAGACCTGCCCTTTGCCCCGCTCACCACCGGTTCGCGCGTCCTCGGCCGAACCGGTCCCGGCAACGGTGTTCCCGGCGGCGGGCCGGGCGACCACCGGCAGGACGCGACGTCCCCCAGTCGGCACCGGCCACCTCGTCACCGGCCGCTCGACAGCGTTCTCGGCAACGTTGCCGGGAGTGTTCTCTACGCTGTTCCCGGCCTCGGCCGACGGGGTGTTCTCGCGGGTGTTGTCGGAGGCGTCGACGTGTCCGGCCTCCAGCGCGCCGAGAACGGGCGCGGCGGTCACCAGCGCAGGCGCGGCCAAGTCCATCTCAGCCAACCGCGGCGCGGGACGGCCGTCCTCACCGGTCCACGGGTCGGCCTCGGTGATCGACCGGTCCACCACGCCGATCAGGTGCGCGGTGACGGCCGCGCCGACCGGGCCGATCAGATGCGCGAACATGCTGCCCGGGATCGCCCACCACCCGGCCGAGGACGAGGCGCCCTCGCCGCCGGGGACGGCCGCGATCAGGTTCAAGAAGATCGACACAGTGAGGGCGCCGGCGGCCGTCTTCTCGGCGGCGGTGTCCAGGCTGCCCCCGGCCGAGCCGATGGTGGCGCGGCAGATGATGACCCAGCACACCAGGCCGATCAGCAGCGCCTCCAGGCCCCACAGCACCCACCACACCGGCGAGTGCGTATCAACCGACATCAGGCGCGCGGCGCCCTGCTGCACACCGGTGGTCGACCACACGCCGAACCCCACCAAGAGCGGCACAAGCACCAGCAGGTTGCGGCGGCGCAGCCGCTCCAAGCGCAGCGCGCGCGCCTCACCGCTGCGAGCCATCTCCGAGGTGATGCGGGTCCGCTCACCGGCCGCGCGCGCCTGCCGGTACAGCCGGGCCAAGCCCACGGTCGCGGCGATGTCCTCGGCGCGCTCGGCGCGCTCCAGCTCGGCCAGGCGCAGCGCCTCGGCCAGGTCCGCGCGGTCGCGGCCGTGACCGGCCTCAGCCCGCTCGCCCTCCAGCTCGTGACGACGACGCGCGGCCGCCACCAGGCGCTCGCGCTCCAGCTCGGCCGCCAGCTCGGCCGGGTCGACCTGCACCGGGCCCGGCTCGACGCCCAGTGCGGGGGCGTTCTCGGGGGCGTTCTTGCGCCAGATCATGACATCGCCCCCGTCCTGTGCGACGGGACCGGAGCGGGCACGAGCTCGTCCGGGGCGACGTAGAACGCCATCACCGAGCCGGCGGCCCACTCCGTCGGAATGATGGCCGGGTTGCTGATGATGTGGCGGTACAGGGCCGACAGGGACTGGCCGGGCAGCAGGTCGAGAGTGCCCTGGAAGGTCTGGCGGCCCTCGCCGCCGTCCGCCGGGATCGCCAGCGTCATCAGGAAGAAGAATCGGGTCGCCTGACCGCTCATGCCGACACCTCCACGGCCTCCACAGCCGTCTCGGCAGCGGAGCCCAGCAGGGCGCGGACCTCGGACTCGCGGTACCGGTGATGGCCACCCGGCGTCCGGATCGACGTGATCTTCTCCTCTGCGGCCCAGCGCGCCACCGTCTTGGAGGAGACGCGGAACAGCTTCGAGACCTCGCTGGGCGTGAGAAGGGGATCGTGATCGGTCATGATGTCTTTCACGGGTCGTTGTCTCCTTGGTAGGTGGTTGACGGCCCGAGCGGCCTTGGTGCTCTGACCAGCACCAGGGCCGCGCCTGTGAGGACCGGAAACGGACATTCCTTCCGGAGTGTTCGACTGGTCTCGAACGGTTCTACAAACCCCAAAGGTTTGGTGTAGTGCCGACTATGCCCCCAGCGGAAGCGCCTGTCAAGAAACCCCAATGGTTTGGCGTAGGCCGTAGGCTGTCGTCAGGCAGACCTAAGGAGAGCTCGTGCAGAAGAAGCTGGGTTTCCGCGAGATGGCAGCTCAGATCCGAGCTGCCATTTTGAGCGGCGAGTACCCGACCGGATCCACCCTTCCGGCAGTCCCGAAACTGGCTCAGCGCTTCGGGGCGTCCGAGAGCCTCGTCAACCGCGCAGTGCAGGTGCTGTTCGCCGAGGGCATCGTGAATCCCCGGCAAGGACGAGGGACCAAGGTCACCTGGATGCCGCCCCTCACGCACTCACCTGCACGTTTTGCGCAGGCCACTCGCGAACAGGGAGGGGCCAAGGGTGCCTTCGACGCCGAGATCAAGGCACTGGGCATGGAGCCTGAGCACGAGATCGAGACCGAGCATGCCCAGCCTCCGGCACCGATCGCTGAGCTCCTGGGACTGCCTCGCGGCGAAGTGAACGCCCTTGTCCGCCGCCGCCGGCTACTGGCGGACGGCATCCCCGTCCGGCTGAACGAGAGCTGGTTCCCCTTGGAGATCGCCCGGGACACGATCCTGGAAGAGCAGGCGGCCGTCATCGTCGGCGGCGTCAAGAGTGCGCTGGCCGACCTGGGATACCAGCAGACCGCAGCTCAAGAGCGCAGTCTCGTCCGACTCCCTGACGAGAACGAAGTAGCACGGCTGGAGATAAGCCCCGAACGCACCGTGCTGGACATCATCCACATCGGGCGGACCGAAGACCGGCGAGCCGTTGAGGTCACCACCACCGTGGCACCGGCGCACTACCTGGTCATCGAGTCGGAATTCCCGCTCGTCTGAGATTGAGGAGACATCGAACGTGATCACTGACCTGGTGAAGGACCAGGCCGTGCAAATCCTCAGCGAGGGGCGGCCCGCCTTCGTCTACGACCTGGCCGCCCTGCGCCAACACGCCGCTGAGGTACGCGAGGCACTGTCGGTCCCTGGCGCTCCTGAGATCTTCTACGCGGCCAAGGCCAACCCCGACGCACCCATCCTGCGGACCCTGGCCCCGTTCGTCGACGGCATCGAGGTGGCATCCGGCGGCGAGTTGGAACACGTGCGATCGGTACTGCCGAACGCACGCCTTGCCTTCGGCGGCCCCGGCAAGACCGATGACGAGCTGGCCGTCGCGCTCAAGCACGACGTCGAGCGCATCCATGTCGAGAGCCCCTACGAGCTGACGCGCCTGGCGTCACTGGCTCGCCAGGCCGGCCGCAGCGTGGACGTTATGCTGCGGGTCAATCTCGCAGGTGACCGCCAGGGCGTCGCGTTGGCGATGTCGGGACCGTTCGGCATGGACCCGGTGCTCATCGAGGAATGCCGATCGATCCTCTCCGACGCCCCGTGGATCACGTTGCGCGGGATTCACGCGCACTTGGCCTCCGGTCTCGACGCGGAGGCGATGGTGAGGCAGTCCCGCGAAATTCTGGACTGGGCGCGGCCCTGGCTGGCGGCCGCCGGCGTCGAACGACCCGAGTTCAACCTGGGGGGCGGGATGGCCGTGGACTATGCCACTCCCGAGCAGCGCTTCGACTGGCGCTCCTACGCCACCGGCGTCGCCGCCCTGGCGCGGCCGGAAGAGACGCTTCGGATCGAGCCCGGCCGCGCCATCAGCGTCTACGCCGGCTGGTACATCACCGAGGTCTTGGACGTGAAGAAGGCCCACGGACAGTGGTACGCGGTGGTGCGCGGCGGCACGATGCACATCCGGACGCCGGTGACCAAGCAGCACAACCACCCGTTCACGGTGATCCCCATGAACAGCGACGGCCCTTCGGCCAGCGCGGAGCGCGTGACGATGGTCGGCCAGCTCTGCACTCCAAAGGACGTCTTCGCCCGCGAGGTACCGCTCGATCATGTCGCCGTCGGCGACATCATCGCGTTCTCCATGGCGGGGGCCTACGCCTGGAACATCTCGCATCACGATTTCCTGATGCACCCCAAGCCCGGCTTCCACTACCTCGGGGAACAGGCGAACAACGGATGAGCGGATTCGCCGCGGTGGAGAGCCAGTGGCGAGAGCGGTTGCGCAGGCTCCCCAACGCCACCCGGCAGGAGTTGACGGCCCGGCAATTGGACGAGCATCTGCCGCCCGTTCCTGCGCGCGTGCTGGACGTGGGGTGCGGACAGGGAACTCAGGCCCTGCGCTTGGCGGCTGCCGGCCACCAGGTGACCGGGCTGGATCACTCGGCGACGATGCTGTCGGACTTCGAGCGCGCTCTTGCCGACCACCCGCCGCACGTGCGCGACCGGGTGCGCCTGGTGCAGGGCGAGGGCGACCGACTCGTCGACCACTTCGCCGACAGCAGCTTCGATGTGGTGCTGTGCCACGGGGTGCTGATGTACCTGGACGACCCTGTGCCGCTCCTGGCGGCGATGGCGCAGGTCACCGCGCCGGGCGGGATCGTGTCCCTGCTGGTGCGCAACGGCGACGCCCTGGCGCTGCAGCCGGGCTTGCGCGGCGACTGGGCCGCCGCCACCGCGGCGTTCGGCACCACCCGCTACCGCAACCGCATCGGCGTGCATGCCCGCGCCGACCGCCGCGCCGACCTGCTCCGCCAGCTCGCCGACGTCGGCTTGGCGCTGCGCCAGTGGTACGGCGTGCTGAACTTCGTCGAGACCGCCGCCATGGAGGAACCCGTACCGCCGCCGGAGCAGTTCGAGGAGATCCTCGCCTGCGAGGACCGTGCAGGCCGGACCGATCCCTACCGGCAGATCGCAGCCATGCTCCACTTCGTAGCCAGCCGTCCTCCGGACTGATCGACCTGCTCAAAGGTCCCGTCTGCACTTGTGGACGGGACCTTCGCACGGCCCTGGGTACAACCCGTTCAACAGGGCTATCAGCTCAAGCGTTCCCGCCGCCGGGTCGTAGGACGGTGACCGACGGCGGCGCGCCGGGCCCTGGTGCGCGGTGCTGGTCCAGTAGCCGCGCGCACGCCTGGACCAGCGCGTCCGGGGCCGGGTCGGCTGGGTCGATCTCGGTGACCAGGAGCACGTCGTCGGGCAGGGCCTGAAGTTCGTCATCGGACAGGGCCAGCAGTTCGGCGAGGGTCATGCCTGGCCCGATGCCCACTGCGACCGGCGGGTATGGGCGGTGAGGCCTGACTGTGACCGGACGGCAATCGCAGCGATGTCACCGCGCCGCTTTTGGGCGCCCGGCCACATGCTGGCCCATGCCCAAGGCGCCACTTGCCGCACCCGCCCTGAAGGCAGCGCGGACGCTGCGTCTGACCTGGAAGTTCACGCCGGGGCCGCTCCCGGCCATCGGCCGTTGCTACCGGTCGGTCACCGATACATCTGGTGGTCCATCGAGCACAGGAGGTTCACGGGTGAAGAAGGTTCTCGCGGCAGGGGCGGCCGCTGTCATGGCGGCCGCGGGTGTGGGTCTGGCCGCTGCGCCGGCCGAGGCCGCCTCAGCGGTGCAGATCTACCGGGTGTATTTCGACTCCCCCGGAAGGGACACCCGCTCCAACAAGAGCCTGAACGCGGAGTGGGTCCAGCTGTTCAACACCAGCCGCAGCGCTCGGCAGCTGCGCGGCTACACCCTCCGCGACAAGACCGGTTACCGGTACGTCTTCGGGACGTTCACCCTGGGCGGTCGCAAGAGCGTGTACGTCCACACTGGCGCCGGCAACAACAGCGCGGCCCACCGGTACTGGGGCCGTAGGGCGTATGTGTGGAACAACGACGGCGACACCGCCACCTTGAAGTACCCCAACGGCCGGACGGCCGACTCCTGCTCGTGGGGCAGCAGGGGCGACTACAAGTACTGCTGACCTGGCGGCGCGCCGCGAACAAGCCCTCGACGTCTTCTGCCGAAGCGTCGGGGGCTTGTCCGGTTCTGGGGCGGGTTGTTCAGGTGGGGTGGGGTGGGAGCCAGATGCGGGCGGGGGTGCGGGTCTCCTTGGCGATGATGCGCAGGGGTTTGTAGGCGGCGCGGTCGATGAGGGAGCTGGTGTCGACGGCGGTCCGGTAGAAGGTCTCGTCGACGATCAGGATGAGGTCGGCGTGGTCGGCGGTGGCGAAGGCCTTTTTGATGGCGGCGGCCTCCAGCAGGCGGAACAGGTGGATCAGGGGGCGGCCGACCAGGCCGTGGGCGTCGCGGTGGATGTGGCCGGCGTGCACGGCCACGCGCAGCCGCAGGCGGCCGGTGGGGTTGGCCAGGCGGTTGGCGCGGCGTAGCAGCGCGGTCAGGTGGTGGGCCAGCAGGTCCAGGAAGGCCGCGGGGGGCAGGCCGGGCGGGGTGATGATGAGGATGCCGTCGCCGCGGTCTTCGCGGATGCAGGCCTCCCAGGGCAGCTGGCTGCGGGCGAAGGCGGCGGCGACCAGGGTGTACATGGTCGAGCGCAGGTAGCGCTGGGCGTCGTCGTCGCGGTCGGGGGCGCCGAACCCGGCGATGTCGACCGCCACCACGGTGGTGTGCAGCGGCCCGCCGGGCGCCGGCGGGGCTACCGGTGAGGCGGGCGGTGGGCCGGGGACGGCCCAGGTGGCGCCGGCGGCCGGGGCCGAGGGCAGGTGGGTCATGCCGTAGGGGGAGGGCAGGACCGGCAGCGCAGCGCCGTGGTCGGGGGCGGAGGTGGTCACCGGGTGCTCCACTGGCGGCGGGCCCATCCGGTGGCTGGGGCCATGAGCGGGTCGGCCCAGTAGTCGATGAGGTCCTCCACGCTCATGCTGGAGCGCTTGAGGCGGGGCAGGCAGGCGCGGGCGATGAGCGCCGCCAGCGAGCCCGGGGTGGGGGGTAGCGCGGCCGGATAGGCGGCTGCATAGGCGGCCGGGTGGCCGGAGCGGCGCAAGGCATGGCACATGGTGGTCGTCCCGAGGGGGTCGAGTCGGAGACCGCCCTCCCGTTGGCGGCGCCGTGCGGGCCGGCGGGGGCGGGAGGGCGGCCGGACACCGGCAGGCGGCGTCCGGCATCGAAGGTGCCAGGCGCAGGCGGCGGTCTTGGCCTGCTTGTCTGCATTGATCCAGGCTTTGACGCATTCAGCCGCACCGGAACGATCTTTTACGCGGTGATGCGCTGCCCGCCCGCCCCCGCCGTGCGGCGCCGACGGCATGAAGCGCGAAGTGCGGGGCCGGGGAGCGGAAGGATGCTTGGTCGCCGACGGGCTCGCCGGTCGTCCGGCGAGCCCGTCAGCGCTCGCCCGGCTCAAAGGGCGGCGTCTTGCCGGCGGGGCAGGCCCGGCCCTGCCGCCAAACAGGTACACGCCGAGCGGTCCCCCACCGTCCCGGTGGGCGACCAATCCGCAAATTCGCCCACCGAAACCATCCGTGCAAATGCGTCACTTGACACGGTTCTTCTGAGCAAATTATGGCCGAGTGCCGTTCGACTCGCAGAGCGTTTCGCAACTCTCATCCCCGCCAAAGAGCGTCTTCTCCACAAACGTGCACATTTACGGGCTTTGTCCACCAACGTCCTTGCCTGCCTCGCCAGCAGGGGCGATGCATACACCTCACGCCTTGCGACCTCGCCCATCGCAGGCTCCTTCCGGACAACTGGTGATCGTTAGCGAAAAGACGGGCGCGACGTTCTTGGTTCGCGATATTGATATCGCTGACAGGACCTCCCGCACGCCAATGCGCGGTGCTGTCAGCAGGCCGGTTGTCCAGGCCCGCCTCGGCGGCCGGCTGTCAATCCGCCGCGCGCGCCGATGCCGCAGGCGGCTCGACGCCGCCGCGTCCGGGCCGTCCACCGTCATCGGCGTCGTGCCATGACGAAAGACCAAGATCATGAAGGTCGACCTCTCGCGGCTCTCCCATTGGTTCAGCCAGCACCTGGGCCGCTCCCGGCCCTCTGCGGCCGGACCTCCCGCCGGCACCGCATCCACCGGCAGTTCCGCCTCGCAGGCAGCGGCCGCCGCAACGCCCGCTGCCACGCCGGTCAGCGCGCCGGTCCAGCCCGACCCGTCGGTCATCGTCTGCCTTCAGGACCTGCAGCAGCAGCTGGGGGCCCTGCGGGACTGGGCCGATGTGTCCTACCGGCGGATGGAGCGGCACAGCGGCGGCGCCTTCAGCCATTCGGCCTTCCGCAACGCCGTCGCTCGCCCGACCCTGCCGCGCCTGGAGCTGGTCCGCGCGTTCGTGCGGGCCTGCGGCGTGGACGACACCGGCGTCGCCGCCTGGGAAGACGCCTGGCGGCGGGTCAAGCAGCACACCAAATAATCCCCTCTTGCGCGATCGCCGGCCGCGCGCTGTGCGCCCTGCTGAAGCCAGACGGGCGCACAGTGGGGCTTGGTTGCGGCGGCCGCCGGCGGACGGGGCGCCTTAACGCAACAGACATCCGGAGGTGACCTTGAGCCGTCACGATCCTCCCAAACCCCCCGTTTTGGAGAGGACCGCGCATGCGCAAGCTCCCCGCCGTCATGCTGTCCACTACCTTGTCCACCGCCCTGACCACCGGCGTGATGACCGTGGCCGCGCCGGCCGCCTCAGCGGCGCCGCCTCCCCCGCCGTCGGCCGCGACCGCCCGCTCCCACCTGGCCGCGCTGACCGTCGCCGCCGAAGGCTCGACCAGCGGCTACTCCCGCGACAAATTCCCGCACTGGACCACCGTCTCCGGGGCCTGCGACACCCGCGAGACCGTCCTCAAACGCGACGGCACCGGCGTGGCGCAGAACTCCTCCTGCGCCGCGACCTCGGGCACCTGGCGCTCGCCCTATGACGGAGCGACCTGGACCGCGGCCTCCGACATCGACATCGACCACATGGTCCCGCTGGCCGAAGCATGGACCTCGGGCGCCAGCGCCTGGACCACCGCGCGCCGACAGCAGTTCGCCAACGACCTGAGCTCCAGCCAGCTGTGGGCGGTCACCGACAACGTCAACCAATCCAAAAGCGACCGAGACCCGAGCGAGTGGTGGCCGCCGCTGACCAGCTTCCGCTGCATGTACGCCCGCTCCTGGGTGGATGTGAAATACCGCTACGGCCTGAAGATCGACCCCGCGGAGAAGACCGCGCTGGCCGGGGTGCTCAACGGCTGCTGACCACACCCGCACGCCCCCCTTTTTTTCCGGAAGCGGCCCGCGAGGGTCACAGGAAAGGGTTGTCGGCGGCGTCGCCTGCCGGGTGGGCCCTCTGCCAGATCTCGGCGGGCGTGAACGCGGTGGGCGGCTGTTCAAGCCAGTACCTGTCGGTGGTGAACTTCTCCAGCAGGAAACGCGTCAGCGGGATGTGCGCCCAGGGCCTCAGGTCGGTGTCAGGCTCGCCGGGCCCGGCGAGATAGCCGGCGAACTCGTCGTCGGTGACCGGCCAGTGGTCTGGGTGCCCCTCGGTGAGCCAGGCCAGATAGGTTCCACAGGCGGTGTCCCCGATCCGCAGCACGTTGGTGTACAGCCAGCACTGCCCTAGCTGCTCGACACTGAGCCGGCGCAGATCATCCACGGTGAGTTCGTCGTTGAAGCACACCCGCCCGTACACCTCGGCGAAGGCGATGTAGTCGGCGGGCAGGCCGTGCCCGAGCACCTGGAACACCTGATCCCAGCTCAAATCCCCAAAGTCCGGCCGCCGGGGCGCAGGCACCAACGCGACCAGCTCCGCCAACGCGCCACGCTTCACCATTCGCCCCTCCAAAGGCCAAGGGCAGTTTAGAAGGACGCGCCGAAGGTGCATCAGTCTGGTGGCCTTGGTTCGCCGTGGAGCCGACAGGAGGTCGTCTACAAGCCCGGGGTTGCGCCGTCTGAGGAACGGCACCTATGCCGCGCGCCGGGCGGCTTGGCAGGATTCCTCCATGGATGCTTCTGCCGCCCTGGTCCGGGATCTGGTCGAGCTGGTCATCGAGTTCACGTGGTTCTTGGAAACCTACGAAGGGGAGCATCTGGACGTCCATGACGTCGTGAAGCAGCTGGAGCTCATCGCCTACGTTCTCAAGAGCCAGAGCGAGGCCGATCGGCAAGCGGTCCTCGGCATCATCGCGGACATGGCCGAAGAGGCATCCGGCGCAAAGCTCCGTGAGCATCTGGAGAACTTCCCCGAAGCAATGGGGCTGATCGACTCCTGATCCAAGGGACGGCCCGCACGCCGCCCTACATCCGTATCCCGGAGGCGCCGTAATCGGGCCCGTGCTGGTAGGGGTGGGGGTCGTAGCCGCGGGTGCGGCTGTAGTGCTGGCGGGCCTGTTCGGCTTGGTGTTGTTGGCGGGCGCGTTCGGCGGCGGCCTGCCGGCGGTGTTCGGCGCGCTGAAGGTGTTCGAGGTCGCGGGCCAGGGACGGCAGGGCGGCGCGGTGGCCGATCTCGCCGGTGACGGTGTCCAGCAGGGCGCGGGCGGCCGACAGGTCGCGGGTGGTGTTGCGGCGGGAGAACACCGCGGCGTGCTCGCCCAGGACCGCCTCGTGGGCGGCCTGGCGGGCGCGGCTGGGTGCGGCGGCGTGGTCGAGGTCGAGCGCAGCGCCCCGCCAGGCGTCGTGGTGCTGGTCAAGGTGGGCGAGTTCGGCGGCCGCGCCCCGGTACCGCCACCCGTAGGTCGAGGCCAGTTCGCCTTCCACTCGCGTGCGTAGTTGGTGGGGCAGCTGGATGGCGTCGGGCCGGTAGGGGGCGACCGCGGCCTCTTGGAGCTGGCGGCGCTGCTGGTGGGCGGCGTCGATCTGCGCGCGCAGCTGGTCGGCCTGGGCGGTCAGCTCGGTGATGTGGGCGCGCAGTTCGGGCCGGGAGGTGCCGCGCAGCCGCAGCGCGACGGGGTTGCGCTCCAGCTGCTGCTCGGTCTGGTGGATCTGGGCATGCAGCTCGGCTTTGCGGGTGTGGGCGCCGGTGATCCATGCCTCCAGCCGGGCCGCCTCGCCGGCGGCGGCCGCGGCGTGCTGCAGGGCCTGGCGGCGCTGGGTCAGGGCGGTGGCGGCCGGGCCGTGGCCGTTCTCGGCGCGCTCCAGCTCGATCTGCTGATGGTCGGCGACGGCTTGGTGCAGGGTGATCTCGCGTTGGGCGTGGGCGCGCAGCGCGGCCAGTTCGTCGTCGGTGCGGTCGCCGTGCGGGCGCGTGGGCCAGGGCGCGGCCACCATCGCCGCCTGCGCGGCGGCGTGCCGCTGGTCGACGCGGTGCTGGGCGCGCGCCGTCAGCTCCGCCAGCTCGACATCCATCTCGGTGTCCAGCTCTTCGACGGTGAGATCGGCGAGGTCGGCGTCGGCGAGGTCGGGGGTGATGAGGCGGTCGGCGCGGTCGCCGCGCAGCGTGGCCGCGTACGCGGCGACGGCGCGGTCCAGGACCTCGGCGTCGTCGGTGGGCGGGCCGTGGCGGGCGCGGTCGGTGTCGGTTTCCAGTTCGCGCAGCGGCAGGTACAGATCCACCCGGTGGCGGTCGCGGGACATGGCGGGGTAGAGGGCGTGGGGGTCCAGGCCCAGCCCGTACACCAGCGCCCGGTCCCCGGTCTGCCCTTGGGCGGCCGCCACCGTCATGGCGGTCCCGTAGTGCAGGTGCCCGTCGGCGATCTGCGCCGCGGAGAACGCCGCCTGCTCCAGCACCGGCCCGTCAGCGGCCTCGCGCCGCCACTGGACGACCGGGCTCCCGCCGTCGAAGCCGGTGACGATGCCGCGGTAGCCGTTGAGCACGTCGACGTCCTCGGGCGCTGCGTGCTTGGCTCGGGTGCGGTAGTCGTTGCGGTGGACGCGGACGTGGTCGCCGACGGCCAGCGCCAGCGTGCCGCCGGGCGCGTTGAACACCTTGTCCTGGCCGGTGATCTCGCCGGTCAGGCGGCGCAGGCGGCGGACGCCGGTGTTGAGGTCAGCGACGTCGGCGCGGGTGCCGGCCAGCACCATCACCGCGCCCAGCTCGTCATGGGGGTCGGCGTAGCCGGTGCGCGTGGTCGCCCAGTCGGCCAGCATCTGCTGCAGCGCCCCGGTGCGGTCGGGCGCGGCGTGCACGCGCCCGGCCTGGGCCCATTCGCGTAGTGCGCCATCGCGGTCACCGGTCCGCCACCGGGCCAGCGCGGCGCGTTCGTCGTGGTCGCGCTGGCGCCGGTTCTCGGTCAGCTCCAGGCCGTTGACGAGGCGGTGCACGGCGGCGAAGGTGCCGCCGACGCCGATCGCGGTGAGCTGCTGGGGGTCGCCGACCATGACGACCTTGGCGCCGACGTCGTGCGCGGCGGTCAGCAGGCGGGCCAGGTCGCGGTCGTCGACCATCGCGGCCTCGTCGATGACCAGCACGTCGGTGCCCTCCAGACCCACCGCCTTCGGGTCTTCGATGGCCTTGAGCAGGCGCGCGACGGTCCCTGATGGGATTCCGGCTTCGGTGTGCAGGTTCTGGGCGGCGACGGCGGCGGTGGTCGCGCCCCGCACGGTCAGTCCGGCGGCGTTCCACGCCGAGCGGGCGGCGGCCATGAGGGTGGTCTTGCCCGCGCCGGCGACGCCGACCACCGCGTCCACGGCGTGCCCGCCCTGCACCAGGCGCTCGACGACCGCGCGCTGCTCGGCCGACAACGCGAACCCGGCGGTGCTCTCGAAGGTGCTGATGGCCAGCGCGGCGACGTCGTCGCCGACGACGGCCAGGCCCTCGTACCCGCCTGCCCCGTCGGCCGCCGCGTCGTGGTGATGCAGGCCGCGGCGGGCGAGGTCGAGGACGGTGTGCTCGGCGTCGATGATGTCGCGGCTGGTGTAGCGCTCGGGGTGGGTCTGGTAGGCCGGGCCGCGCACGCCCGGGTGCGATCCGGCGGTGCGCAGCGGCAGTGCCGGGCCGCCCGGCACCGCCACCACCTGCCGCGCCAGCGCCTCGGCCTCCGCGCCGGAGGCGATGCCGGCGGGCAGCTGGTCCAGCACCGCCGCCAGCACCCGCGGCATGGTGGCCACCTTGTTGCGCGCGGTCAGCCCGTGCTCGGGGTCGAACACCGCGGCGGCGATCTGGTCGAGGCTGGGGGTGACCGGGCCGTCCGGGCCGCCGGGCCCGCCGGCCTTCACGCCGGGTGGGTCGTCGCCGGGGCGGGCGGCGGCCACCATCGCCTCGATCGCCGTCTCGTCCAGGCCGTGCTGCCCGGCCTCGTCCCGCCACGCCGCCCGCAGGTCGGTCGGGACGCTGGTCTTGCCCTGCTTGGACATGCCCGAGGCGGCCTTGGCCATCATCCGGGGAGCGTCGGCGACCTCCAGGCCCTTGGCCAGGGCGAGTTCGGCGAGCTTGTCGGTGCTCTGCCCGGCGCGCTTGGAGAACACGCTGCGCACCTTCGGCGGGACCCCGGCCAGCTCCCACCCGCCGCCGACGCGTTCCCAGCGGAAGCCCTGCTCGGTGGTGAGGGCGCGGAAGCGGGCCTGCACCAGCGCGCCGGCGGCCTGGACGTGGCGGTGCAGCTCGCGGCCGCCGTTGCCGGGCGTGGACCACCGGCCGTCGGTGCCTTTGACCATGTGGGCGATGACGACGTGGGCGTGCAGGTGCGGGTCCGGGGCGGCGCCGTCCACCGGGCGCGCCACGTCGTGGAACATCACCCAGCCCAAGAACCCCGAGGTGTCGATGCGGCGGGCGGTCTTGCCGTCGCCGTGCTGGCCGCGCATCCCATAAGAGCACCAGGACTCCACGGCGCTCATGGTGTCGGCGACGGCCTGCCGGAACGCGTCCTGCAGCAGGCCAGCGGTCGTCTCGTCCCCCAGGGCCCACACGATCGAGGGGGACTTGGGGATGTCCAGGGTCAGGTCGAAGCCGCGGTCGCCGACCCGCACGGTGTGGCCGCGGTGGGCGCGCGCCTCCGCCAGGACTGCGGGCTCGTAGATGTCCTCCAGCCGCACGGCCGCGTCGCCGCGCAGCTCGCGCACCAGACGCTCCAGGTCAGCGACCCGGACACGGTGGCCACCAAGACGGCCGTCCTCGCCGACGCCCTCGCGGTGTTCATTGAGGCCGCGGTGGCGGCCGGCCTGGCGCACCATCCGCTCCAGCCGCTTGCGGCTCCACACCGTGCGCGGCAGCTCGGCCACCTCCACGCCCAGTCCGGAGGCCGCCTCCTGCAGCGCGGCCAGCAGCGGCGCGGCCGGCAGGCGGCTGGCCGGGTGCGAGGCCCGCTTAGGGTCCACCAGCTGCTGGCCGGTACGCGGATCGCAGCCGTCCATCAACGCCCGCGCGGCGGCCTTGTCGTCCTCCCCGCGCAGCGCCGTCCCGGCGGTAATGCCGACCTCGGCAAGACCGCCCCCGAACCACACCAGCCGCGCCACCGCGCCCGAGTCCATCCGGTAGTCGACCTGCGCGTGCTCATGGTCATGATCGGGGGCGGGGTCGGCGGCGCAGCCGGCCGACTCCTCCAGCCGGTAATCGACCTGCGCCATCGCAGGCCCGATCACCGTCAGCCACGCCACCGCCGCACCCTCCCGCACCCGACCCGCGCCCTGCTGCACCACACCCCGTATGGCCATCGGCCATACCTGGGTCCTCTGTGCTTATTGATCTTGGTATTTAGATCTTGTTGTCTGTTGTACGTGATCGTTGTCTGTTGATCAATGCTTGTCGGTGTAGTGGTGGTTCGTTCTGGTCGGTGTTGGTCTGGTTCAGTTGTGGTGTTGGTTGGTTGATAGTTGGGTTGCTCGATCGTGTTGGCGGTCGGGGCGGTCATGCTGCGCTCGCCCGCAACGTTCGTACGGCCCGTACGGCAGCCCGTACGGCCGGCCTTGCCAGCTCCGTACGATCGCGCCCGGCCGTCCCGTACGCCAGGCCGTACGAGTGCCCGTACGAACGGGTTCGCCGGCTCCGTACGGCGGCCGCGCGAACGGCCCCGTTCGCCCTGCACAGCGACCCATTTCGCTCCGTACGAGCGGACCTTGTTCGTTCCGTACCGGCGGCGCCTGTTCACTCCGTACAGCAGGGCGCGTTCGCTCCGTACGAAGGCCCCTGCGCCGGGCCGCAGAAGCGGCTCCGCGTGCTCCGTACGGCCCCGTAAGACGGCGCCGGTACGGGCAACGTGTACGGGCCGCCGCAGCATTGCGGCACCGTTCGGCAACGTTGCCGGGCAAGGTTGCAGCGTTGCCGGGTAAGGCTGCGAAGTGAGCTAGAGCGACCTAACTGAGTTAGAAAATTAACTCTCCGCTGGAGGTGACCTAACTGGGCCCTGGCCTGCGGGAGTTAGCTCAGTTAGGTAGTCGGCAGCAGTTAGGTCGCAGAGCTGCGGCGGGCTCCTGGGCGTACTGCGGGGTGTTCGCCGAGCTAACTAACTCATCTGCGCCGGGCGGCGCTGCGGGGAACGGCTGCGGACGCCGGGACCGTCCTCGCCGCCGTCCTCGCCGGTGTCGGCGACGACGTCGCCTCGCATGGGGTAGCCCGGTCGCATGGGTGTGTTGTCGGCGGCCCGTCCGCGCGTCTGTGCGCAGGTTCCTGTGAGAACTCCAGGAACTCCCTCCTCCTCCGGCCAGACCGCCGTGCCGGTGTCCGGTGAGGAGGAAGGAGGAGGAGGTTTATCTAGTTCCCTTTTTATAGTTCAAGTGCAGTGGGCTGCACTATGCGGGTGTGCTGCACTGCACTATCGAAGGTGCACTGCACTGTTGTGTGCGGCCCGCAACAGTGAAGCCGACGAGCGCACAGGGTCCGGGGCCGTGTGGCCGGATCGGGTCACCTGCCTAGACGCCGGTCCGGCAACCTGGTTAGGCCGGCATCAGCCGCAGCCCCTGCTGGGCAAGGGCTGCGGCTGCGGGGAAGAGGTTGCGCGGTGCGCCTTTTTCTGGCCATTGGTCCGTCTCGCCTCCTGGCGCACGGATTTGGGGCGCCTGCGAGGCAATAGCCGCGGAATGCGGCTGTTTGCATGGATGGCCAAAACTGAAAACGGAATCGTATTGTCGTCTCCTCGCGCCGGGATTCTTAGGAATCTTCACCACAGGAGGAATTCGCCGTGCGACGACGACAACGCCCCACCCCGCTGGGGACCAGACTTGCGGGGACCGGGCCGGTAGTGGCCGGGTTGGCCGCGGGTGCGGCCGTGCTGGTCCTGGCCGCCCCCGCGCCCGCCCTGGCCTCCCCCTCGGTCGCAGCGCCGCCCGCCGCCCAGCCGGCCGCCTCGTCTGCTGTTCCGGTGGCGGCTCCGGGCCCGGAGGGCGTGTCGGACCATGTCGGGAAGGTGCGGCTGGCGGGTTCGGGTTCGCCGGCGGGGCTGGTAGCGGGCGGGTGTTCGGCGATGACGCGGACCAGCGGGTGCCCGGTCACCACGGCCTGGACGGTCCTGACCCGTAAAAAGGTCCCGGTCGGGGCGGTGTACTACACCATCACCCACCAGTTCCGTTCCAGCCCCAAGTCGCGCACCTACACCGAGTCGGTGGCGCTGCAGACCACGCGGGTGGTGGGCGCCGGGGCGGGGGTGCGGATCCGGCTGGCGCCCTCGTGCTCGGGGACCTGCCGGGTGAGCGGCTCGGTCAGCGGGATCGTGGGCGGCACGCTGCGCGCCACCTTCACCTACCGCGACGCCACCGCCGGGGTGCACACCAACCAGACCCGCTACCACCTGCGCGGCAGCAAGCCGGGCTACCGCAGCAGCGGCGGGGTGCGGTGGAACTCGGTGCTGAAGGTGCGCTGCGACAACCAGCTGGCGCGCCAGCAGGCCGCCGGGTGCGTGATGCCGCAGCACACCCCCACCCTCACCTCCTTGAGCTCGCTGCGGTTCGTGGCCCCCAACATCCGCACCCTGCAGAGCCGGGGCGCGCCCAAGACCTTGCACCGCAACAGCGCCCTGACCGCCGCCAACCGCAAGGCGGTCTGCGGGCCGGCCCGGCTGCCGGCCGGTTGGACGCCGCCGCCGGGGTGGCCGCTGCCGCTGACCGACAAACGCAACAAGCCCTCCTGCGATGAGTACGCCTTCGCCGGCACCGCCGAGGGCGGCAAACGCCGCGGCAACGGCTACGGCTGGGTCCCCAAGGGCGAAAACGACGCCCAGGGAGGCCGGCTGAACGCCTTCTACCTGGAGAACCGCGTCCTTAACCCCTCCAAGGGCCAGCGGGCCGGGGACGCCTTCCACGTCAAGGTGTGACCACCTGCGGTGTGTCCGGGCGGGACGATGTCCCCGGCAGGGGCATCGTCCCGCCCACAAGCAGCAGCTCGCCCAGCCCGCTCGGAGACGCCATGACCGCAGCCGACGACCCGCACCACCGCGACGTCCGCGACGTCCGCGGCCTGGGCGAGGGGGCGGTGTTCTCTCAGATCGTGCACCCCGACCACCACCAGTACTGGCTGGTGGCTGACCGGACCGAGCCCAACCTGGACACCCTGTATGACAACGGCGCCGGAGACGATCCGCTGGTCGCGGTCGACGACAGCGGCCGCATGGCGTGCATCTTCACCGGCATCTACGGCTTCGACCTGCCGCTCACCGTCCAGGTCCACCCCCGCCGCCCCGAACCCGACCTGGACCCCTGGCAGGAGGTCGTGGAGTTCAGCCTGCTGGCCGACGGCGACCGCATGACCGTGGTGTCCATCCTGGCCGACGACGGCCACCTCGACATTCCCCTGCCCACCCCGCCCGGTACCGGTACCGGTACCGGTAGCAGCGAACCGAAGACGAGCTGCTACCGGGTGCGGCTGCACGCCAACGGCCGCCGGCACGGCACCGAGGTCGAGCACGTCTCCCTGGAGGACGGCGATGACCTCGTCGAGCAGCACCTGCTGCAGGTGTGGCCGGCCCCGGCGCAACCCGACCAGTGGATCAAGCAGCTGCCGTAACCAGGCCGGCAGCGGCTCGTGAGAAGGCGTCGCCACCGACACCGCCGTCCGGCCGCCGTCGCGGGGGTAAGACGCCCGGCGAGGCATGCAGGACGCTGTTGCCGGTGCGGGTGGAGGTTGTCCACCCGCTGCCCGTGACGCGGCTTACCGCTGGTCGTTTGATGGAGTTGGTGCTGCTCCTGAGCGGTATTCGGCAAAGTGAGGTGACCGGGTTCGAACCGGCGGCTGAAGGCGGGCGTCTGAGGGGCGAGCGGTCCGGTGCTGTTGATGCCGGGCTGAGCGGTGACAGAGAGGGCGACGATGCCAGATTCCTCAGCGCCAGGACCGCAGTTGCCCTCCCCACCGAGCTCGTCTTCAGCGCCGGGCGGTGCGAGCGAGGCTGGGCGGCGTTCGGCGGTGCGGGTGCTGCCGTGGTGGGCCTACACCCTGGCCGCGGCGCTGGTAGCCGCGCTGACCGGGGCGGTGGTGTGGTGGCTGCTGGGCGAGGCCGGTGGCGACGCCAAGTTGCGGATCGAGGCGATCCGCACCGCCCTGACCGTCGGACTGGGCGCGGGCGGGGCGTTCGCGCTGGTCATCCAGGCCCGCCGCCAGTGGCTGCAGGAGCAGGCCCATCTGCACGCCGAACGCACCGACGCCATCAACCAGGCCCACCAGGAGCGCGTGGCCGAGGCCGCCGAGCGCGATGCCACCGAGCGGCGGGTGACCGAGCTGTACAACGCCGCCGCCACCCAGCTGGGCTCCGACCAGGCCCCGGTCCGCCTCACCGCGCTGTACACCCTGGAACGCCTGGCGGACGCCAACCCCGGCCACCGGCAGACCATCGTCAACATCATCTGCGCCTACCTGCGCATGCCCTACACCCCGCCCGCCGCCCCCGATCCGGTCGACCACCAGCGGCGCGCGGCCCGCCGCTACCACGCCGCCCGCACCGGCACCGAAACCGGCACGCCCTCCGCGGCGGCCCGTGATCCCTACGAGGAGCGCCAAGTCCGCCTCACCGCCCAACGCATCCTGCACACCCACCTGCAACCCGACGCCACCGTCCACTGGGCCGGCATCGACCTGGACCTGACCGGCGCCACCCTCATCGACTTCACCCTGGCCGGCTGCCACCTCCACACCGCCACCTTCACCCAGGCGAACTTCACCGGCCTCGCCGTGTTCGACAGAGTGAAAACCAGCGGTGACGCCCTGTTCTTCGAGGCGAAGGCCAGCGACAACCTCATCTTCGCCGAGGCGAAGATCGGCGGCGACGCCGCGTTCACCGAGGCGAAGATCGGCGGTGATGCTTGGTTCGTCGAGGCGGAGATCGGCGGCCACGCCTGGTTCGCCCATGCGGAGATCGGCGGCTACGCCAAATTCGACAAGGCGAAGGTGGGTCGCTTCGCCATGTTCGACGGGGTGAAGGTCGGCAGTGGCGCCCTGTTCGACAAGGCGAAGGTCGGCGGCGACGTCTTGTTCAGCGGGGCGGTGGTAGGCGGCGACGCCGCGTTCGGCAAGGCAGAGATCGGCGGCCATGCCAGGTTCGGCAAGGTGAAGATCAGTGGCGACGCCTGGTTCGACAAGGGGGAGATCGGCTGGACCGCCGCGTTCACCGAGGCGGAGATCGGCGGTGATGTCTGGTTCGTCGAGGCCAAGGTCGGTGGCGACGCCGCGTTCGGCAACGCGGAGGTCAGTGGCGACGCCGCGTTCACCAAGGCAGAGATCGGCGGCCACGCCATATTCCACGAGGCGACGGTCGGCGGCGACGCCGCGTTCATCGGGACGAAGATCGGCGGCGACGCCTGGTTCACCGAGGCGACGGTAGACGGCCACGCCATGTTCACCGAGGCAACGGTAGATGGCGACGCCATGTTCGCCGAGGCACAGACCAGCGGTGTCATGGAAGTCGGCGGTGTCCTCAATTTGGCCTCACTTAAGGTGGCGGATCGGTCTCGACCGCATGTGCTGGCGCCGGGTTGGCGGATCGAGCCGGATGAGGGAGGCGCGGGGCGTGTGGTGGCTGAGGCGGTGCCGGGAGCCTAACCGGCTAGTGGGCTGTGGTCGCCGAGCCGGTCATCGCTCGCCGACCGCTATCCCTGGAAGAACTGATGTCCTGTCCGGTGTACAGCGCACAGTATGGACGTCGACGACCACGGTCGTCTGGGGTGGGGTCGGTGTGGTGCTGGCGCGGTCTTGCTTGCCGTGAGGGCGGTGTCGACGCCGCTGCATTGCACTCGTGGGTGCCGTGGGGTGTCAGGCCGTCCCTTTCCGGACCCGGTAGTAGTCGGGCGCGATCTGGTAGGAGCGCTCGGTCATCTGCTCGGCGATGCTCACCGGCCAGCGGGTTCCTTCCGACCACACCACATCGGTCAGCGCCTCTAGCCACTCCTCTTCGGCCAGTTCTTTCTCCCACTTGTCCACGTCTGGATCCTCGTTCATGGCCCATGGGGGAAGCGGCCGCATCGTGTCCAGGTATGCCCTGGTCGTGAGCGGGTCGTGCAGCCGCGGGTCGTTCTGCCGCGGGTTGTCCATGTGGGACAGATCCAGGTTGGCGACCTTCACCGGGAGGGCATTCAGCTCGCGGACCAGGGTGCCGGCGAGAACGGAGAAGTGTTCGAGCTGGTCATTCACCTGGTCCATAGGAACAGCGTCCAGGTGCCCCTTCAGTCCATGGATGAGTTCGAGAGCCAGGTCGTGGGCGCGGCGCAGGCCGAATTCGGAGGTTTGGATCCGGCTGCGTTGGCAGAGACTGGCAGTGTCTGCCAGGAGTTCTTTCAGGATCAGGGCACGAGTAAGGGCGTTGTAGAGGCCGTCGTTGTCAACGTGACCACGGGCGCGAGAGCCGCTCAGGACAAGGACGAGTCTGCGAGCTCGGATGCGCATGGCGATGACGGCAAGGGCGTAGTCACGCCGTTCGGAGGCGTTCTCGAAGTACCGGGCCCGGTCGGCCGTGAGGCGCTCCAGGAGTTCGTCCACGCTAGGGAGCCCTCCCGTGTATGAAGGGGTCGCTTCTGCGGCGTCGCCGTAGGCGGGGACATCTGGAAGGGTCTTCGGCATCTCGATCCGGCCCTCGCTGGGGGTCTGCCGGCCCGCTGTCTCGGCGAGCTGGCGCAGGCGCTGTTCGGCCTGGTGGATGTGTCGCCCGATCTGCTCGGCGCGCTCTTGGAGTACGGCGATCTCCTGCCGGTGCCGCTCGACCTGTTGCTGGCTTGCGGCGATGATCTGCTGAGCCTGGGCGCGGGCGTCGTCGACCAGCTGGTCGGCGCGGACCTGAGCGTCCTCGCGCAGCCGGCTGAGCTCGGTGTCCAGGCTGGGGCGGTCCTGTTCGTTGCTGGCGACTCGTTCCCAGGCATGCCGCCAGGGGGTCTGCTCATCGAGCGGGATACCGCACGCCTGAACGAACGCCAGCATGGTGGCCTTCTTCGGCAACCGCTTGGCACCGAGCATGTCCGACACCGTCGCCTTGGCCAGCGAGGCCTTGCGGTTGGTGACCGCCCAGGCGGCCAACTCGCGCAGCGGGGGCGAGTCGGCGCGGGCGTGCAGCTTGCGCAGCAGCACCGCCAGGTCCTCGCGCGTGTGCACCTGCTCGAAGTCCAAGTCGCCGGTCCACGGCGCGTCGCTCATCGAACTCCTGTACTGTCCCGCGACGTCCCGAGCGCGCCGCCCGCCTGTTGTCCGCCGTTGTCCGGCCGGGTCCGCCAGCGTACGGGCCCGGACATGATCGGGACGGCGGATGTGCGGCGAAAGACCGCCTTTGGCCGCCTTCGGCGCGACCTGGTCCCCACTCGGGCCGATCTCTGGGAAACCCCTGGTCGGCTGGTGTCTGCTGGCGCTCAGACGCCCGGACGCACCGGGTCGCATCGACCCTCGGGGTCGGAAACGAGCACACCGATGACCAAGCAGTGGAAGGAGCGGCGGACCACGTGGTCGCGAGCGGCCGCCCAGACGGTCCAGCAGGCCCGGCAGGCCGGCCGCGGCCGGCAGGTTGAGCCGCGCAGCAGCCGCTCCGCGCAGGCCCGCCTGCTGTTGTCCGTCGTCCGGTTCGTGCTGTGGATCGCGTGGGTGATCTGGGAGCTGAACCACTAGGCGCGATGCAGGGTCTCCTGCCGGGCAGACCCGTCATCTTCCAGCGGGCAGGAGACCCCGCATCAGACAACACCCGATCACAAACCCACGGCACAAGACGCCTCGGCGGCCCGCTCCGAAGACGGAGCGGGCCGCCGCTTGCCTGGCGGACGGCCGGGTCCTCCTGGGACAAGCCCTTCGCTGAGATGAAGGCCTGTCTCGTTCACGTCGTAGGCGTCGGCGAGGGCGGTGCCGATAGGTGAGGTCGGGTCGGTGAAGGCGGCAACCGCCCCGAGCGGGGTGCTCGGGGCGGTTGCGGGATGGGGGTTCATCCGGTGCCCTATAGGCGCGAGGGGTCTCCTGCCTACTGGCTGGCGAGTCCGGGGCGGCGGGAGGCCTCTCGCGTCAGCGGCCGCGGACGAACTCGGCGATGATCTTGATGGTCGTCCCGATCGCCAGGTTGGCCGCCGCCAGGCCGGTGCGGATCCGCTGGTGGCGCTGCTCGACGTCGCTGTTGGCCGGCTGCTCCTTCGTGCGGTCGGGGGCGTGGGTGGGGTTGGCGGGGTCGTGGTTGTGAGCGGTCATGGTGTGTTCCTGTGTCTCCGGCTGCGGGTGGAAGGGCGAGCCGGCGGGCCCTGTGCGGTTCCCCAGCAGCGGTCGTGTCGAGCCGCTCAGAGGCCGGGGGATCAACACCACAGGATCGGCTGTCCCGCGGGTAGGGGCGGGGACGAAGTCGACCGCGGGGCCGCCACACCAGGACGCCACCGGGTATCGGTGGCTGATGTGGGACATCTTGCCTTGTCCGCAGCTGCTGGTCCTTACTGTGGCCTACAGGCACGGGACAGTTGGGGACAGCCGTCGGGGTCGGGTGAGGCAGTGGCGCGGGACGGTGTGGGACAGCGGGGGCCGGATCCGAGCCGGGCCCGCACCTGGGACGAGCTCGTCGCCGCGTTGAAGGAGGTGCGGCTGCGGGCGGGCACCCCTTCGTTCCGGGAGCTGGAGCGGCGGGCCGGCAAGTCCGGGTCGGTGCCGCTGTCGCGCACGCAGGTGTCGAAGATGCTCAAGGGCGGCAGCCCGCCGAACAAGGCGCGGATGCTGTCGTTTTTGTCGGCGTGCGGCGTCCCCGGCCCGGCGCTGGCGTCCTGGAGCGCGGCCTGGGAGGAGCTGGCCGTCGCCGACCAGGCGCAGCGCGCCGCCGCCCAAGCCCCAGTAGCGCACCAAGAGCAGGGGCCGGCCGTCGAGGCGAGGGCGCAGCCATCGGCGAAGGCGCCCCTTCCTGCCGGCCCCGCCGACGCCCCCGAGGACCCCGACGTCCCCGAGACCTCGGTCACCGCCGCCGAGGACCCCGGCACCGGCGAGCTCGGCCGGCCCGGCGAGCACGACGGTGAGGACGGCGCGGAAGACGGCGCGGAAGAGGGTGGTGAAGCGCAGCAGGCGCGTGTCCGGGAGGAGGGGGGTCGTGCGGACTTGGTGTTGCTGGAGCAGTTGCGGCAGCGCGAGCAGGAGCAGCACGAGCGCGTCCGGCAGCTGCAGGCGGAGGTGGCGCATCTGCGCGGTCAGCTCAGCAGGGCCTACCAGCAGCTGACCGATCAGCGTCGCGAGGCCGCGCGCAAGCTCGCGGCCGCTCAGGCCGGTACGGCTCCGCTGCAGGAGCAGATCGATCGCCTGACCGCCGCCGGCAAACGGCTGGAAGGCGACCTCAAGCAGCGGGGTGAGGAGCTGGGACGGGCCCGCCAGGCGCTCAAGCGCGAGCAGCAGGTCCGCGCTGACCAGCGCCGCGAGGCCGAGCGCAAGCTGGCGGCCGCCCAGGCCGACAACACCGCGCTGCAGTCGCAGGTCGCCCAGCTCACCGGCGCCAACGAGCAGCTGGAGGAGGAACTGTGGCAGGCCCGGGACGAGCTGGACCGCCAGCAGCAGGCGCGCGCCCGGCAGCAGCAGGAGGCCGAGCGTGAGCTCGCGGCCGCCTGGGCCGACAACACCAAGCTGCAGCAGCAGGCCCGCCGGCTCGACGCCGCGGTCAGGCAGCTGGAGGAGCTGGAGGGCGTGCGTCACTCCCTTGTTCAGGAGCAGAAGGCCTCCGAGCGCACACGCGCCGAGCTCGCCCAAGCCCGCGCCCAGCAGCAGGAGGCCGGGGAGCTGAGGTCCAGCATCGACCACCTGCAGGCGTTGCTGCGGGTGGCCGAAGAGCTGCGGGTGGCCGCCGAGCGGCGCGCCAACCAGCTCCAGCAGCGCCTGGACGACGCCTCGCCTGCCTCGGCCGCCCAGCCCAAGGGCGAGCCGGTGACCTCCTGGCGGCGCCTGCCGTTCCTCAAGCCCGGCGGCCAGCCCTCCCGGCGGGACCTGCAAAAGAGCGCCGCCGAAGCCGAACACCAAGAAGACCTGGCCTACTGGGAGTCCTTCACCCAAGACCCGCCCCGCTTCCCCTGGCAGCGCTGAGCCCTCAGCCCGCTGCTGCAGGAACGTGGTGAAGATGAGCAGGCTGGCCGGGGCGTGCTGTCGGTGGGGCTTGGCGATGCGTCGGCGCCGACGCATCCCACGAATCGGCACAGCACCCAACATGAGGATGAACGCGCCGACGGCCAGCGCGAGCAGCGCCCGGCTCGCTGGCTCGCCGCGCTACCGGCTCCTGCTGCTCTCCCGACTACCGGCGCGCGTTCGTTCCCCGGGTCGTCAACATGATGGTGCAGGGACCGATAAGCCGTAGGGGGCGCCCACTGCGGTGGGCGCCCCCTACGGCTTACTGCTCGTTGTGTGCGGCGGCACCGATCGGAGCCGGCGGCGCGGCCGTTAGAAGACCTTCAAGCGCTCCAGTTCGCCGTCGGGGCCGTCCTTGACGTAGATGGCACCACCGTTGGCCAGGACCTCTTCGACGTAAGCAGAGATCTGGACGGCACGATTGATCGCGTCGGTCTTGCTGTCTCCGGTGCTCTGCACGGTCTGCTCCAGAGCGCGGGAGGAGCGGGCGGTCAAGTTCACGGTGACGCGCTCAAGGGAGCTGCTGCCGCGCTTGGTGGTGTTGTCGGTGGCGCTGGTGTTGCGAGCACTGTCTGCCGTGGTCGTAGCCATGATGGCGCTGCCTTTCTAGATGCGAGGCATCGGATCCTGCCGCTGGCCGGCGGCCAGCCCCTCGTTCCCTTCAACCTGCAGGTTCGATGCCTTTGTCCGTTATCCCCCGATGTGGGCAATTCTGCCCTTCGCTCCAACGCTTGTCAAACGATGTCAGCGTAACATGTGTGCAAGACGCGTACGAGAGTCACCTAGAAGCGCATCTAAGACGCGGTCAACATCAGGTATTCCCTCCAGCAACGGTCTGCTAACATTAGGTGATCATATCACCTAGCAGTCTGGCAGCTGGCACTGGCCAGCAAGGACTCCCTTACGGGCCGGTCTTCGACGGAAGGTAGAACCAACATGATCAAGCGCAGCAGGCAGGGGACGGAGCTGAATCTGTCCCATGAGCACCCCACCCAGCGCTACCGGAGCACGTTCCGGCTGTGGAAGGGGTTCAAGGTTGAGATCGAGATCAACAGCTCCCCCCACTCCGCCTCCGGCGTGATGGCCGGGTCCTTCATCGGCGGCATAGCCGGCGGTCTGACGAGTTCGGTGGTCGGCGCGGCGCTGATGTTGACCGCCACAGGAGAGGTGGTCGCCGTCAGCGCCACTCTCGCCGCGTTCACTCCTGAGATCATCAGCCGGCTGATCTGGACGCGAAAGACCAACCTGAGCGCAGAGCTCCCCACTGATCGCGCCGACGTCCTCTTTGCCCGTGAAGCCCTCAGTCCTGAAGAACGTCGTCAGCTGATCACTCCTAAAGATCACGAGTACAAGATGAAGCTGGGGCATCCCCTCGGCGGCGAGATCAACATGCAGACACAGGCTCCGGAAGGAGCGCCTGCTGATCGAGCGATGACGTCCTTGCTGCTGCTCATCGGCGCTTCCCTGCGAAGCGCAGCAGTCCTGGGGATCAGCTACTGGGCGCAGGCACCCATCGAGCTGGCCTGCGCTCTGACGCTACTGACCTTCCTGCTGGCCCTCATCCTTCCCATCATCAAGATCAGGAAGATCCCTCACCAGCGCTGACGCTTCATCTATCACCGGGTGCCGCTGCAAAGCCGGCACCCGGTTTTTTGTGCTTCCGCATGGCTGGCGTCGCCGATGTTCAGCGGCTTCGGCTCGTCCGTCTCGCCGCTACCGTTCACGAGGAGCACCGTCACGGGCTTCGTCATGGAGTTGACGGACTTGGCGAAGAGCATCGTGCTGTTCTTCTCGATGTCGCCGTCGAGCGGCTCGTAGTCCCCCTTCCGGGTCCCGCTCTTCTCTTCTGGTCGTTCCAGGCGGCGCCGGGGCACGACCGGGGCGTCGGCGTCGGCGCCCACGTACCCCACGAATCCGCACACCCCCGAGCATGAGGACGAACTCACCGACGGCCGGCGGGGCAGCAACCTCACCGGCACGCCGCTCCCTGCCTCGCAGCTCACCCAGACCAGCGCCGAACCGGCGCCGCGTGCGCGGGCGCCGCCGACCGGCTTTTCCGCCGCGAGGTTGCCGACCGCACCAGGTGGGGAGGGGCGCCCTCCTGGAGCGACGGCGCGGTGTGCGCGAGCCCGTCGCTCACCGACTCCTACAAGACGTTGCTGAACATCAAGACGCTGCCGGACATCGCGGTGCTGCCGTACGCCATCTCGCTGCCGTCCCCCGCCTCCAGTGGCTTCTCCGCCCTGTTGAAGGAGTTCCCGCTGACCTTGCCGGTGTTCATCGGCTTCTCGCTCTTGCTGTTGCCGACGGTCGGGTCCTCGCGATGATGTCCGGGCGCGGCGACCGTGCGGTGATCGCAGCGACCATCATGCAGCTGCGGGCGATAACCGGTGAACAAGGTCCTCAGACCATGCTCCTCAGCGGCCCGTAGACGGCCGCGCGCCACTCAAGGGATACCTGACCATAAGTCGGCCACCTGGGAAAACAGCCACCCGCCAGCTCGCCGAGCACCAGTCCTCGGCGGTTTCCGCCCACCCGCCAGCCCGCCAGCCGCCGACGAACGCGACCTCGACGGTGCGCGCCGGGCGGACCGCTGCTACACCGGGACGCATTCCGCGGACGGACAGCGGCCGACCTCCGGTGAACACACGCTATGCGTGATGTACGGGAAGCGAGTGTGCAGGCACGTTCACCAGAGCCGGTACAGCACCTCGATCAGGGCGCGGGGGCTGAGGGAAGTGATGCCGCTGTCGGGGTCGGCGCCGGGCCGCGGGGCGTGGTCGCGCCAGGCGATGGGGATCAGCCAGTCGTCGGTCCAGTGCTCGGGGCCGGGCACGTCGTCCAGGACCACCACGGCCGGGTGATGACCGGGCAGCCGCACCACCTCGCCGGCGCGGCACTGCATCAGCATTACCCGGCCCTCGACGGCGACCTCGACGTCGTCGCCGAGGTTGCCGTCGGCGTCGTCGTCGAGGTGGCCGGTCGGGGTGGTCATGCGCGGCGGGTGGCCCAGGCGGGGCGGGGCGTGCTGTGGCGGGGGCGGGTGGCGATGCCCCAGGCGGCCAGGTCGCGTGAGCTCCACAGGAACGAGGAGTGCTCGGTCAGGCTGGCGGTGGTGACGGCGTCCAGGGGGGTCCATCCGGTCCCGTCGCCGTTGCGGTAGAAGGCCTCCCAGCCGCGCGACCATGCGCCGTTCTTGCGGCGGTAGCGCCGCACCTTGCCCTTCACCTGGCCTTCGTGCAGCACCAGCCATGCCCGGTCGGCGGGGTCGCCGGCCTGCCGCAGCGCCCAGCCGGGCCCCAGCCGGTCGGCCAGGTCGACCTCCCTGGCCGCGGCCCGCCCGGCCCCCGCCGCGAGTTCCGCTCGGGGTTCGGGCGCGGTTTCCGTCACGGATTCCGTCACGCGGGCGGGCGCGGCCGGCGGGGTGAGGCCGCCGGTTGGTTCGGCGACCTCGTCCAGGTTGTCGAAGTCGTCCAGGTCGTGCAGGAGGGTGTCGGCGGGGTCGCCGAACAGCGGGCCGGGGACCGCCAGCAAGCGGTCGATGGCCTGGGTCCGGGTGGCGCCGACGGCCGTCTGACGGCCGTCGGTGGTGTAGGCGGTCCAGGGGTGGCGGGAGCCGCGGCCGGGGTTCTTGAGCACGAACCCCAGCTCGTCGTGGCGATCGTCCCACCGGTCGCGCACCAGGATGCGGTAGCCGCCGCCGTCGCGGGCCGGGGGCTTGTCGGCGGCGGCCGCCAGCTGCCCCGGGGTGTAGGGGCACAGCGGCTTCTCCCGCCGGGGCCGCGCCTTGACCCGGCGCGCGGCGCGAGCCTGCGGCGGCAGGTCGGGCAGCGGCACCGGCGCCCACAACGCCGCGAACAACGCCAGCACCGCGGCGGTGCGGTCGCGGCTGGCCGAGCCGGGGACCGGACCGTCGGGGGTGCAGGCCACCGTCCGCCCGCCGGAGTCTTGTTGCAGCCAGCCGATGCACCGGTACCGCACCATCACATCGGTGCGCCCGGCCACCCGGCCGCGCCACAGCTCCCACCGCGCCAGCGACTCGGGCGCCAGGTCCAGGACGCGGTCGCGGTGGTCGGTCACCGGCTCGATCCCGGTCCGCGCCCCCGCGGCCGCCGCCCCCAGCAGCGCCGCCGCGGCGACGCGCTGCGCGGCGCGCAGCTCCAGGTCGTCGGTGACCGCCACAGCCCGGCCGCCGACGTCGCGCACCCGCCACCGCTGGACCTGCCCGTCCTGCCCGTCCTGGTGCTGCTCGATCCAGCCGACCCGCCGCCCGTCGGCCACCACCAGGTACACCCGGTGGTCCAACCGCGCCAGCACCACCTCCGACACCGGCTCCCCACCGACATCCGCATCGACATCCGCACCGGGCTCGACGACCGGCTTGACGGCGGGCGCGGTGTCCGGGCCCTGGATTTCGTCACCGGCCTCCGCGGTTTCGTCACACGGCCGGTCATCGTGCGGCCGGGCCGCCGGACGCACCCCGGCGGGTTCGCGGTCGGGCCGGTCGCCGGGCCCGGCGGCGAGCCGCAGCGCGGTCTGGCCACCGGTCTCCCCGCCGTCGACCGCCTGGCCGCTGCGGTGCAGGGGCACGACGGGCGCGAGCACGGCGGACGCCGGAGGCGCCACCGGGACTTCGTCACGACTTTCGCCACGGGCCCCTGCGTCTTCCGGCGAGGCCTCCAGCCCGGGCGGGCAGGGCTCGGACGCCGGGGGCTCGGCGGTCGTCCCGGCGAGCACCTGGGCCCCCGCCGGCGCCGGGTTCGGTGGCGCGGTGACCGTCGCCAGCACCGGCTCGACGGCCTCGGACTCGACGTCCTGCGACTCGGCGCGTTCGGACTCGGCGGGGTCGGGCTCGGCGGGTTCGGCGGCCGCGGCACGGTTTTCGTCACGGTTTTCGTCACGCGCCCGTGGGGCGGCGGGGCGGTTGGGGGTGGCGGGAAGGCGGGCGAGTTGGCCGAGCACGTACAGCTGGCGCTGGGCCCACAGGTACAGCTCCTGGACATGGCCGGGCGGCGGGTCGCCGGTGTGGCCGTCGTCGATGGCCAGCGCCATCTGTGCAGCGGTCGCGGCCAGCTGCGCGGCGAAGTCGCGCGCCTCGCTCCAGGCCGCGGCGCGGCCACCGGGCTGGGCGCGCAGATGGGCCTGCACACCGGCCTCGGTGACCGACGCCGGAGCCTGCTCACCCCGCGGCGGCACCGGCGTCAACGCCCCCGGCACCTGCACTGTGTTCCAGGCCGGCGAGATCGGCGGGGCCGTTCGGGGCAGCGGCGCGTCCGCCGACACCGGGAGCGGAGCCGGGGAGGGAGGCGGAGGTGTTGCCGGGCCGCCGGGGTTCTTACGGGCCCGGTAGGCCCTGGCCTGACAGGCCCGCGAGCAGTAGGCGCGTGGCCGGCCCCGCTGCTTGGCGGCGAACTGGTTCCCGCAGACCACGCAGACGGCCACGACGGCCCTCCCCTTGTTTTCGTCACGCGCTGGCTGTGATGAAAAGGACACTATCCCGGCCGCGTGACGAAAGCCAGCGGTTCCGTGACGAAAACCGGGCGGGGGTCGCGGCCCGCGCACCGCTCCGGCTGCCGGGCGGCAGCGATCGGCTGCAGCAGGTGGGGATTGGGGTGGATGATGCCGGTTATGGCGCGGCGAGGACGATCCCCCTCCGGTGGCCCCGAACCCGATGGCCCCCGGCAGGAGACGGCGCAGACCGAGGGGCTGTCGGTTGGGGAGCGGTCGGTGAGGGTGGGCGGGCAGGCCGGGGTGAGCGGGCAGATCGCCACCGGCGACCACGCCGTCCAGTCACAGCAGAACGCCCACTACGCCGGCCCCGGCACGTTCGTTCAGACCGGCCCGGGCAGCACCGTCAACCTCACCCCCGCCCCCGCCCCCGCAGCGCCGGGCCAGGAGGCTGCGCAGGGGGCGGGTCCGGTGCCGGTGTACCTGCCGCCGCAGGCGGGCGAGTTGTTCGTCGGCCGTCAAGACGAGCTGGAGCGGCTGGACGCCGCTTTCGGTGTCGGCGACGGCACGCACGCCCCGGATCCGCAGGCCGGTGAAGGTGAGGGCCCGGTGGCGGCGGTGGTGCACCAGCAGCCGGGCGCGGGCCGGGTGGGGGCGGTGCACGGGCTGGGTGGGATCGGCAAGTCGGCGTTGGCCGCGCACTGGGCCGCCACCCGGCATCAGCCTGGTGAGGTGGTGTGGTGGATCACCGCCGACAGCCCGACCGCAATCCAGGAAGGGGTGGCGGAGCTGGGGGCGGCGCTGCTGGGCACCGGCGCGGCCGGCCAGCCGCTGGAGGTGTTGTTCGAGCACGCGGTCAGCTGGCTGTGCGGACGGCAGGGCTGGCTGCTGGTGCTGGACAACGTCGAGCGGCCCGGCTATGTGGAACCGCTCCTGGGGCGGCTGCGTGCCGCCGCAGGCGGGCGGGTGCTGATCACCACCCGGCTGAGCACCGGCTGGTCCCGCATCACCCGCCAGATCATCGCCTTGGACGTGCTCCCCCTGCCCCAGGCCGTCCAACTGCTGGAGCGCACCGTCACCGCCGAACGCCCCGGCGCCGTTCTGGACGGTGCGGAGGAGCTGTGCCGCGAGCTGGGGTGCCTGCCGCTGGCCGTTGAGCAGGCCGCCGGGTTCTTGGCCGAGAACGGCACTGGCCCGCGCGCTTATCTGGAGCGGCTCGCCACCTATCCGGCCACCACCTACGCCCGCACTTCTCCCGGCCGTGACGATATCGACCGCACTGTGGCTCGGGTGTGGCATTCCACCCTGGACCACCTCGTCGTCGACACGCCCTTGGCCGGCATCGTGCTGCGAGTGCTGGCCTGGTGGGCGCCCGACGCCATCCCCCGCGCCCTGCTGAACGGTCTGGCGAATCTTGATGAGCAGGTGACGCAGCAAGGCGGCACGCTGGCAGTGCAGGAGGCGGTGGCGCAGCTGGCCGCCTACAACATGATCACCCTGTCGGCCGACGGCCAAGCGATTAGCGCGCACCGGCTGGTCCAGGCCGTCGCCCGCACTCCCCCGCCCGACGGCGTCGATGACCTCCACCGCCGCCCCGCCGACATCACCGCCGCCCGCCGCCACGCCACCACCCTGCTCAACCAGGCGCTTCCAAAAGATGGGGAGGAGCCGGTCGGATGGCCGGTTTGGCGGGCGCTGCTGCCCCACATCGATGCCCTGACCGACCATGCACCCGCCGACACCGACAACGCCGATACCGCGCTGCTGTGCAACCAGACGAGCGTGTTCCTGCACGACCAAGGAGCCTTGCTCCGCAGCATCGGCTACCAAGAACGCGCCCAAGCCGTCTTCGAACAGGCTCTCGGTGAAGACCACCCCTACACCCTGACCTCCCGCAACAACCTGGCCAGCATCTACCAGGCCGCCGGCGACCTGAAGCAGGCGATCGCGCTGCACGAGAAGACTTTGGCCGACCGGCAACGGGTGCTGGGCGAGGACCACCCCGCCACTCTGACCTCCCGCAACAACCTGGCCAACACCTACCAGGCCGCCGGCGACCTGGAACGGGCGATCACACTGCACGAGCAGAACCTGGCCGACCGGCAACGGGTGCTGGGCCACCACCACCCCAACACCCTGAACTCCCGCAACAACCTGGCCAGCGCCTACCAGGACGCCGACGACCTGGAGCAGGCGATCGCACTGCACGAGCAGAACCTGGCCGACCAGGCGCGAGTGCTGGGCAAGGACCACCCCGACACCCTGAACTCCCGCAACAACCTGGCCAGCGCCTACCAGGCCGCCGACGACCTGGAACGGGCGATCGCGCTGCACGAGCAGAACCTGGCCGACCAGGCGCGAGTGCTGGGCAAGGACCACCCCGCCACTCTGACCTCCCGCAACAACCTGGCCAGCGCCTACCAGGACGCCGGCGACCTGGAACGGGCGATCACACTGCACGAGCAGAACCTGGCCGACCGGCAACGGGTGCTGGGCCACCACCACCCCAACACCCTGACCTCCCGCAACAACCTGG
>JBITGK010000037.1:0-49065 GCA_044456955.1 Spirillospora sp. NPDC050679
GGGCGCGCCCCCCCCCCCCCCCCCCCGGGGCGGGGGGGGGGGCGCGCGCCGCGCGCGGGGGGGGGCCCCCCGGGCCCCCCCCCCCCCCCCCCGCGGCCGGGGTCGCCTGCCCGCGCGCTCCGCCCACCGGGCGCGCGGGTCAGCGGGTCACTCGCCCAGGCGGTGGACCAGGGCGTTGTACTCGTCCCACAGCTCCTTGGGCAGGTGGTCGCCGAAGGTGTCGAAGTGGTCGGGGACCAGCGCGGCCTCCTGCTTCCAGACCTCGGTGTCCACCGACAGCAGCGTGTCGAGGTCGGCGTCGTCGATCTGCAGGCCCTCGGTGTCCAGCGCGTCCCTGGTCGGCAGGTGGCCGATCGGGGACTTGACCGCGTCGGCCTGGCCGTTCAGGCGCTCGACGATCCACTTGAGCACGCGGCTGTTCTCGCCGAAGCCGGGCCAGATGAACTTGCCGTCGGCGTTCTTGCGGAACCAGTTGACGTAGTAGATGCGCGGCAGCTTCTCGGCCTCGGTGGACTTGCCGATCTTCAGCCAGTGGCCGAAGTAGTCGCCCATGTTGTAGCCGCAGAACGGCAGCATCGCGAACGGGTCGCGGCGCAGCTCGCCGACCGTGCCCTCGGCGGCGGCGGTCTTCTCCGAGGCGACGTTGGCGCCCAGGAACACGCCCTGCTGCCAGTCGAAGGACTCGGTGACCAGCGGCACCGCGGTGGCGCGGCGGCCGCCGAACAGGATCGCCGAGATCGGCACGCCCTTGGGGTCCTCCCACTCGGGCGCGATGATCGGGCACTGCCCGGCCGGGGTGGTGAAGCGGGCGTTGGGGTGGGCCGCCGGGGTCTCCGAGTCCGGGGTCCAGTCGTTGCCCTTCCAGTCGGTGAGGTGCGCCGGGGGCTCGTCGGTCAGGCCCTCCCACCACACGTCGCCGTCGTCGGTGAGCGCGACGTTGGTGAAGATGCTGTTGCCCCACAGCGTCTTGACCGCGTTGGCGTTGGTGGCCGCGCCGGTGCCCGGGGCGACGCCGAAGAAGCCGGCCTCGGGGTTGATGGCGTACAGGCGGCCGTCCTCGCCGAAGCGCATCCAGGCGATGTCGTCGCCGATGGTCTCGACCTTCCAGCCCGGGATGGTCGGCTCCAGCATGGCGAGGTTGGTCTTGCCGCACGCCGACGGGAAGGCCGCGGCCACGTACCGGGTCTCGCCGGTCGGCGGGGTGAGCTTCAGGATGAGCATGTGCTCGGCCATCCAGCCCTCGTCGCGGGCCATGGTCGAGGCGATGCGCAGCGCGTAGCACTTCTTGCCGAGCAGGGCGTTGCCGCCGTAGCCCGAGCCGTAGGACCAGATCTCGCGGGTCTCGGGGAAGTGCGAGATGTACTTGGTGGAGTTGCACGGCCACGGCACGTCGGCCTGGCCCGGCTCCAGCGGGGCGCCGACCGAGTGCACGGCCTTGACGAACTGGCCGCGCTCCTCGATCAGGCGCAGCGCGCCCTCGCCCATCCGCGTCATGATCTTCATCGACACCACCACGTAGGGGGAGTCGGTGATCTCCACGCCGAGCTGGGAGATGTTGCCGCCGAGCGGGCCCATGCAGAAGGGCACCACGTACATGGTGCGGCCCTTCATGCAGCCCTTGAACAGCTCGCCGAAGGTCTCGCGCATCTCGGCGGGCGCGATCCAGTTGTTGGTCGGGCCGGCGTCCTGTTCCCTCTCCGAGCAGATGTAGGTCCGGTCCTCTACTCGGGCCACGTCACTGGGGTCGGAGGCGGCGTAGAAGCTGTTGGGGCGCTTTTCCGGGTCGAGGCGTTTGAACGTGCCCTGCTCGACCAGGAGGCCGGTCAGGCGCTCCCACTCGGCTTCCGAGCCGTCACACCATTCGATTCGCTCGGGCTGGGTCAGCTCGGCGATCCCGCGCACCCAGTCAATCAGCTCGGTGTGACTGGTGGGGGCCTGGTCGAGGCCGGGGATCTGGTTGGACACGGGCAACTCCTTCAGCGGTTCGCAGGATCTTTGCATGATGAACAAGACCCTGCGTTTTTGCCATTTGGTCTGGACCAATCGCTTCCCCATTCAGGGGCTGCTGTGCCCTTTTGTGATTGATGTCACCCGGTTTCCGGCAGATGAACGCGGCCGCAACGGCTCTTGATTGAACGTGGTCAAGCCGGGTAAACATGGGTTTCGGCCGTCTTCACCCCGGCCCACACCGTGCTGCCCTCCACCAGGCCCAGTTCGGCGACCGCGCCGGGGGTGAGGTCGGCGGCGGCCGCGAAGGGCGGGCCGTCCAGCCGGACCCGCACCCGGTCGCCCTGGCGCTCGACCGCGCCGACCGTGGCGCGCCACAGGTTGCGCGGGCTGCCGTCGGGCCGGGTCCGGTAGAGCGCCACCGAGGCTGGCGAGAACGCCACAAAAACCTCACCGTCCAGCGAGTCCGCGGTGTCCAGCCTCCCCGTCCCGCCCGCCAGCACCACGGTGCCGCCCGAGGCCCGGCCCCGGTACAGGTTGAGGCCGACCAGCCGGGCGACGTAGTCGGTGCGGGGCCGCCGGGCGATCTCGGCGGGCGGGCCCTGCTGCACCAGGCGGCCGCCCTCGACGACCACCAGCCGGTCGGCCAGCACCATGGCGTCCAGCGGGTCGTGGGTGACCAGCACCGCCGCCCCCGCGAACCCGGCCAGCCGCCTGCGCAGCGCGGCGCGGATCTCCAGGCGGGTGTGGGCGTCCAGGGCGGCCAGGGGCTCGTCCAGCAGGAGCAGGCGGGGCCGCACCGCCAGCGCGCGGGCCAGCGCGACGCGCTGCGCCTGCCCGCCCGACAGCGCGCGCGGCTTGGCCGAGGCGTGGTCGGCGAGGCCGACGTGCTCCAGCCACTCGGCGGCGCGGGCGCGCGCGGCGCGCCTGCCCACGCCCTGGCAGCGCAGCCCGAACGCGACGTTGTCGAGCGCGCTGAGGTGCGGGAACAGCAGGTAGTCCTGGAAGACCATGCCGATGCCGCGCCGCTCGGGCGGCAGCGCCGTGAGGTCGGCGCCGTCCACCCGCACGTGCCCGGCGGCGGTGGGGACCAGCCCGGCCAGCGCGCGCAGCGCGGTGCTCTTGCCCGCGCCGTTGGGGCCGAGCAGCGCGACGACCTCGCCGGGCTCGGCGGCCAGCCGCAGGTCCAGCTCGAACGCCGGGCGCCGCACCACCAGGTGCGCGTCCAGCCCGCCCGCCGCCCCGCTCACGAGGTGCTCACCCACCGGTCGCGCAGCGCCGCCAGCACCACGACCGACACCGCCAGCAGCACCAGGCTGAGCACGATCGCGGCCTGCGGGTCGGTCTCCAGCGCCAGGTAGACCGCCAGCGGCATCGTCTGGGTGCGGCCGGGGAAGTTGCCGGCGAAGGTGATGGTGGCCCCGAACTCGCCGAGCGCCCGCGCCCAGCACAGCACCGAGCCCGCCGCGATGCCGGGGGCGACCAGCGGCAGCGTCACCCGGCGGAACACCGTCCAGCGGCCCGCGCCGAGCGTGGCGGCGGCCTCCTCGAAGCGCAGGTCGGCCGCGCGCAGGGCGCCCTCCACGCTGATCACCAGGAACGGCAGCGCCACGAACGCCTCGGCCAGCACCACCCCGGCGGTGCTGAACGGCAGCGTGATCCCGAACCACGCGTCCAGCCATCGCCCCACCAGTCCCTTGCGGCCCAGCACCAGCAGCAGCGCCACGCCCCCCACCACCGGCGGCAGCACCAGCGGCACCGTCACCAGCGCCCGCACCAGCCGCACGCCCCGGAACCGCACGCGCGCCAGCGTCCAGGCCAGCGGCACCCCCAGCAGCAGGCACACGGCGGTGGCCAGGGTGGCGGTGACCAGCGACAGCCGCAGCGCCTCCAGCACGTGCGGCTCGGCGAGCCGGGTGCCGAGGGTGGACCACGGCGCGCGCACCAGCAGCCCGGCCAGCGGCAGCACAAGGAACGCCAGCCCGGCCAGGGCTGGCAGCAGCAGGACCAGCGGCGCCCGGCCCATGGTCGGCCGGTCCGCAGTGGAGCGGCCCGTGGTGGAGCGGCCCGTGGTGGAGCGACGGGTCACGGCGACTCGAATCCCGCCCGCGTCAGCGCGTCCCTGCCCTGCCGCGACAGCACCAGCCGCACGAACTCCTCGGCCAGCCCCGGCTGCGGCGCCTTTGCCAGCGCCGCGATCGGGTAGTCGTTGACGGCCCCGGCCGACTCGGGGAACTCCACGCCCCTGACGTCGGCGGCGGCCGACCGGGCGTCGCTGCGGTAGACCAGCCCCGCGTCGGCCTCGCCCATCCTGACCTTGGTGAGCACCGCCTTCACGTCCTGCTCGCGCGACACCGGCTCGACCCGCACTCCCCCGGCGGCCAGGGCCTTCTCGGCGGCCGCGCCGCAGGGCGCCTTCTCGGCGCACAGCACGACCTTCAGGCCGGGCCTCGCGAGGTCGGCGAGCCGGGCGACCTCGCCTGCCCCCTTGCCCGCCTCCTTCGCGGGAAGGGCGATGACCAGGCGGTTCTTGGCGAACACCTGCGGCTTGGCGGCCGCGCCGTCGTCGGTGACGGGCTTCATGGTGGCGGGGCTGGCGGCGGCGAACACGTCCACCGGAGCGCCCTGGACGATCTGCTGGGCGAGGGTGGAGCTGCCGCCGAAGTTGAAGCGCACCTTCACGCCGGGGTGGGAGCCCTCGAAGGTCCTGCCCAGCGCGGTGAAGGTCTCGGTGAGGGACGCGGCGGCGAACACGGTGAGGGTCTTGCCGCCCGATCCGGACGACGCCTTGTCGCCGGTGTCGCCGCAGCCCGCCGCGGTCAGCAGGACGGCGGCCGCGAGGCCCGCCGGCAGGGCGGCCGTCATGGCGCGTTTCATCGGGGAACTCCTGGAGGGAAGAAGGGTCAGCCCGCGTCGGGCCGCTCGACGACGACGGTCGTGGACTTCACGACGGCCTCGGCGACCACGCCGATCTCCAGTCCCAGCTCGTCGGCGGCCTCGCGGCTCATCAGCGACACGATGCGGAACGGCCCGGCCTGGATGTCCACCTTGGCCATCACGCCGTCGCGCACCACGTCGGTGACGATGCCGCGCATCCGGTTGCGCGCGGAGGAGAAGCGCTCGCCCTCGCCCTCGGCGCGGGACTGGTCGCGGACGAAGGCGGCGAGCTCGGGGCCGGGGACGATCCGGTGGCCGTGCTCGTCGCGGACGGCCGGGAGCCGCCCGCCGTCTACCCAGCGGCGGACGGTGTCGGCGCTGACGCCGAGCAGGGCGGCGGCTTCGCTGATGCGGAACGTGGTCACACCGCACACCCTAGCCCTCGCAATTGCGAGGCACATCTGGAGATAAGGCCAGAATCCGCTAATCAACTGGCGCCATCGCCTTGGCAGATGCTCCAGCCGCCCGCGTCCCGCCCGGAAACCGAATCACTTTCGGTACGGCCTTCCCCCGCCCGGCGGCGCGGTGTCACCATCGGGAGGAATCACCCGGTTCGCCCGAGGCCGTAGGAGGAACGTTGACCCGAGCACAGCCCATCACCCTGGTGATCGACCGGCGGGGCGCGGCGAGCCTGCGGTCGCGGGCGATCTCCGCCGGGGTGCGCAGGGTGCTCCAGCCCCGCCTCGCCAAGGCCGCCGAACTGCCGATCGACGACAAGGCGCTGCGCCGCGCCGCCTCCCTCGACAAGCTGGCCGCGCGCGCCCGGCCGCCCAAGGGCACCCACTGCGAGCGGGTGCGCTTCGACGGCTTCCGGGCCGAGTGGGTGCACGGGCCCGGCGTCGGCCGGGCCCGCGACAAGGTGATCCTCTACCTGCACGGCGGCGGCTGGGTCTGCTGCGGCCTGAACACCCACCGCCGGATGGTGGCCCGGTTCAGCGCGGCCGCCGGGGTGCCCGCGCTGTCGGTGGACTACCGGATGATCCCGGCCGTCGCGTTCGAGGAGGAGGTGGAGGACTGCTTCACCGCCTACCGGTGGCTGCTGGAGGACCGGGGGATCGCGCCCCGGGACGTCGTCATCATGGGCGACTCGGCCGGCGGGTACCTCACCTTCGCCACCGCGCTGCGCGCCCGCGAGGAGGGCCTGCCGCAGCCGGCCGCGCTGGCGGCCCTGTCCCCCATGCTCGACATGGACCTGACCGACAAGCTCGCGCACGCGAACATGGCGCTGGACCCCTCCGCGCCCGGCCCGCTGCTGGAGCGCCTGGTCGAGGGCTTCCTCGGCCACCTGGACGTCACCGACCCGAAGGTGTCGCCGCTGCGCGCCGACCTGTCGGGGCTGCCGCCGACGCTGCTGACGGCGGGCTCCACCGAGCTGCTGTACTGCGACTCGGAGACGATGGCGCGGCGGCTCGCCGAGGCCGGGGTGCCGGTGACGCTCCAGGTGTGGGACCGGCAGCTGCACGTGTTCCAGATGTTCGGCTCCCTGCTGCCCGAGTCGCGCACCGCGATCGCCGAGCTGGGCGCGTTCGTGCGCACGGCCTACGAGCAGACGATGACCGACGCGGTGGACGTCGCCGAGGCCGCGGGCTGAGCGACGGGGCAGGCGCCGGAGGCCGGTTCTCCGGGCGTGCCCGCGGGCGCGACCGGAGGCACGGCCGGGGGCCGCCGCACGAAGGCCGGGGTCAGTTCGGCCTGGTCGTAGTAGCGGTGGAACACCGGCGTCGCCGACCCCGACAGCGGCGGCACGATCCACGACCAGTCGGCCGGGCAGCGCCGCCCGGCCGCCTCCTCGCGCGCCAGGTGCGTCAAGAAGCGCCGCGACTCGGTGTGGTGGTCGGTGATGGCCACCCCGGCGGCCCGGAAGGAGTGCAGCACCGCCACGTTCAGCTCCACCAGGGCGCGGTCGCGCCACAGCGACGCCTCGTCGCCGGTGTCGAGCCCGAGCCGCCCGGCCACGGTCGGCAGCATGTCGTAGCGGTCGGCGTCGGCCAGGTTGCGGGCGCCGATCTCGGTGCCCATGTACCAGCCGTTGAAGGGCGCGGCCGGATAGGCCACCCCGCCGATCTCCAGCGTCATGTCCGACACCGCCGGGACCGCGTGCCAGCGCAGCCCCAGCCCGGCGAACCACGGGAAGTCGGGGTGCTCCAGCGGCACCTCCAGCACCACCTCGCGCGGCAGTTCGTACCAGCGCGCCGGCTCGCCGGGCGCGGCCACCACCAGCGGCAGCGGGTCGAAGGGCGTGCCGGGGCCGCCGGGCCAGCCGAGCGCGCGGGCGGCGTCGGTGAGGGCCGCGCTGCGCGGGTCGCCGGTCACCCCGCCGTCCGGCCGCCGGTACCCGGCGTAGCGGATGAGCTGGTCGTTCCACAGTCGCGGCCCAGGGCGGCCGGGCTCGTCGGGCGCGAAGACCGTGATGACCGGGCGGACGCGGCCGGCGCCGGTCGCGGCGGCCAGGTGCTCCACGCATCCGGCGGCGACCTCGTCGGCGGTGCGCGCGTGCCTCAGGTCGCGCACCCGCAGGCCGCGCCAGTACAGGCGGCCGATGCAGCGCGCGCTGTTGCGCCAGGCGACCCGGGCGCCGTAGGCGAGCTCGGCCGGGGTGTGCCGGTAGGTGCCGGTGGCGGCGATCTCGTCGCGGACCCGGCGCAGGCGCGGTCCGGGCGGCCCGGCGCGGCGGTCCTCGGCGTGGAACATCCGGATGAACTCCTCGGCCGCGCGTTCCAGCGGGCCGGGCGCGGGCTCCGCCGGAGCGGCGGTGCGGCCGTCGGCGCCCTTGCGTCCGAAAAGCAGCATCTTCCCCCCTCGTGACCGAAAGTCAAGCCTTGATCACCAGCGGTCACAGGATGCCATGGAGGTCGCCGTGCGTCCGGCTTTCCGCGCCATTGGTTGGGAATCGGCACGGTCCGTCAGGCCCCTCCCGCCCGTCGTCCCAGGTCCGCGCCCGGCCACGCTTGGAGGCCGGTTCGAGGGGTAGGGCCCCCGCACGACAACGACAGACCAACGCCCGGTCAGGAGGCTGATCATGGCGGGCACCATGCGGGTACCGCGCAGCCGGGGCGTCCTCAGCGGGACGCTGCTGGTACTTCTCGGGCTGTGGGGCGGGCTGGTCCCGTTCGTCGGCCCCTCCTTCGACTTCGGCTTCTCCCCCGACGAGACCTGGGTCTACGACACCGACCGGCTCCAGCTCAGCGTCGCGCCCGGCGCGGCCGCCGTGCTCGGCGGGCTGATCGTGCTGTTCAGCGCGCACCGCGCGTTCGCCATGTTCGGCGGCTGGCTGGCCGCGCTCGGCGGCGCGTGGTTCGTGGTGGGCGGCCCGGTCGCCGCGCTGTGGGACGTGCGGGGCGTCGGCGCGCCGCTCGGCACCGAGGAGGGGCGGCGGGTCGCCGAGCAGCTGGCGGCCTTCGACGCGCTCGGCGTGGCCATCGTGTTCCTGGCCGCGCTCGCGCTCGGCCGCTTCGCGGTGGTCGGCGTGAAGGAGACGCGGCTGGCCGAGCAGGAGGCGGAGCAGGAGAAGGACGGCCGCGCCGACGACCCGGACCGCACCGTCCCGGGCACCGGGCCGCGCTTCGGAGACGCTCCCGGGGACCGCTCCCCCGGTGCGCCCCTCCGCCCGTCGGGCACCACCCAGCCCATCGACCCGGTGGTCGGCCGGTACGGGCGCGACTCGCGCACCGGCCCGCAGCAGGGGGCGTCGGGCTTCGTCAGCCGCCCCGACCCCGAGCCGGGCCGGGAGCGCTCGGTGATGCCGGGCGACCAGAAGGTGGCCGGGCACTACCGCCAGCGGGCGCACTGACAGAACACCGGCCGGACACCGGCCGGACCGGTCCTAAGCGCGGACCAGGGCGGGGACGCCGTGCGACGGGCACGTCGCCACGGCGCTCCCCGCCGATCCCGTCGGCACGACGCCGCACAGCGTCGGCCGCCGCCGCCGCAGGTCGGTGACTTCCAGCGCGCCGTCCACGACCCGCGCGTGGTGGTGCCGCCACAGCAAATGGATCGTCCCGCACGCCCCGGCCCGCGCGCCGTAGTACCCGAGGACCGGATCGTGCAGCAGGACGGGTCCGTCCGCCGCGAACGCCCCGGCCGGGGTCGTCCGCGCGAAGGCGCGGATCAGCGGGCGCGGCGCGGCCGCCGAACGGAGCAGGGCGGCGGCGTGGTCGAGCGCGTCCGGAGGACCGACGACAGCGGCGCGCCCGGCCCGCGCCGCGAGCGCGACCGCCCGCGCGTCGAGGGCGGCGCGGCGCTCCTCGTCCAGCACGTCGGCCTCCGAGGACAGCAGCACCCCGTAGGCGGGACCGGCCGGGCCGAGGGAGAGCCGGTCGAGCATCGCGTCCCGGACCTCCAGGACCGGGACGCCGCGGGCGGGCACGCCGGCGGTCCGCACGGCCGCGCGCAGCGCGGCGGCGTCCCCGGTCCACAGCGGCGGCTCGTGCGCGGGGCGGTAGGGGCGGCCCAGCGGGCACAGCCGGAACGCCTGGTCCGCCAGCCGCTCGGCGGGCGCGGGCACGACGTCGGCCAGCTCCCGGCCGGCCGCCGCCCACTGCTCGCGGTAGAAGGGCACCTCACGGAACGCCCGCTCCACGACCCGCCGGCGGGCGGCGTCCCAGCGCGCGGGAGAGAAGGCGGTGGAGGTGACGCGGGCGGTGAACATGGCCGGGCGGCTCCTGTGCCACTCAAGGGACCGGACGCGGCGCGGCCGAAGCGCGTTCTTCGCCGGATCGGTCCCCTTTTCTGATCACTTGGTGTCAGACTCTAGCGGTGATCAAGGGCTTGACGGTCGAGATCCACGAACTGCGCCAGGGCGCCGCACCGGCGGGCTGGGCGGACTTCCGGCGGGCCGGCGGGCTGGACGCGCTGTGGTCCCACGAGGTCCTGCGCGCGCTGGCCGAGCCTCCCGGCGCCCCGGCGCTGCTCGGCGTGGTCCGCGACGGCTCCGGGATATGCGCGGCGGCCTGCGGCGTGCCCGTGCGGCCGGCGGGCGGGGCGGCCGGTCCCCGGTTCGGGCCCGTCGTGCTGGACCTGCGGCTGCCGGGCCAGGCGCACGGCCCGGCGTGGCGGTTCGCGGCCCGCGTCCCCGCCGGGCGGCGGCGCGGCCTGCTGCGCGCCGTCGAGCGCGCCGCCGTGCGGCACCTCGGCCGGCGCTGCGCGGGCGTGGTGTACCGGCACGTGCCGGGCACCGGCCTCCCCCTGGTCGCGCGGCCCGGCGCCCTGGTGCGGCCGTCGGCCGAGGCGGCGGTGCTGCGGGTGCCCGGGTCGGCCGACGCGTGGCTGCGGTCGCTGCGTAAGGGGCGCCGCACCGACCTGCGCCGCCAGGTCCGGCTCGTGGACGCCGACCCCGGCCTGCGGGTGGAGATCGGCGGCGCCCGCGCCGACCTGGACCCGGAACGGCTGGCCGCGCTGCACCAGGCCCACTCCGGACGGCGCGCCTCGCGGCTGGACCCGCGGGCCCCGCTTCCCCCCGCCTACTTCGCGGCGCTGTCCCGCCGCGAGGACGTCGTCATCGTCTCCTACCACGGCACCTCTGCGGGAGCGGACGGGCTGCTGGCCTTCGGCGTGCTGGTGGACCACCCCACCGCGCCCAAGAGCACCGCGTGGGCGAGCCTGCCCCCGGAGGAGGGCGGCCGGAAACACCTGTACTTCGACCACTTCGTCCGTCTCATGCGGCACGTGACGCGGCACGAGGGCGCCGACTTCGGGGCGGGCCAGGGCCTGTACGAGGTGAAGCGGACGCTGGGCTTCGCGCCGCTGCCGATGCACACCGTCCTCGTGCCGCGCGGGGTGGCGGGGCGATGACGTTCGAGGCCGTGGTGGTGGACCCGCGCCGGGAACCAGTCCCCGGCGGCTGGGCGGACCTGGCGCGGGCGGCGGCGCTGCCGGCCACCTGGGACGCCGACGTGCTGTCGGCCCTCGCCTGGTGCGAGCGGCACCGGCGGGTCCTGACGGTGGTCTCGGACCGGGGCGGCGCGCCGTGCGCGCTCTTCTCGGCGCGGCACGTCGCGCCGGGACCGCGCCGCCGGTTCGGCGGCGGCCCCGCCGTCCTGCCGGGCCTGCTGGAGTGCCACCTGCCGCCCGCCGTGACGCAGCCGGGGCACGCCTTCCACCCGGACCTGGACGCCGGGGGCCGCGCCGAGGCGGTGCGGGCCTTCGAGCGCGCCGCGGCCCGGCGGCTCGGAGCGCGGGCCGCCGGCGTGGTCTACCGGCAGATCGCCGCGGCGGACCTGCTCGCCTTCCGGGGCGCGGGCAGGCTCGTGCGGCCGGCCCTGCCGGAGTCGGTCATCGACAACGAGTGGGACGGGTTCGAGGACTACCTGCGCCACCTGCCGCGCCGGGACCGCAGGAACCTGGACCGGATCCGGCGGCTGGTCGACCGGGACCCGGAGGTGGTGACCGGGATCGAGGACCGGCTCGACGGCGTCGAGGCCAGCAGGCTCCTCCACACCGTGCAGACGCGGCACGCCCACGGCCGCCGCGCGCCCGACCCCTTCCCCGCCGTCTACTACGACCTGCTGTCCGGCCGCGCGGGGGTGCGCTTCTTCACCTACCGCTCCCCCGCCGGGGCGCTGCTGGCCTACGGCCTGCTGATCGACGACGGCCGCGTCATGAGCTGCCAGGGCTGGGGCGCCCTGGACGCGGCGGACGGCGGCCACGGCAACCTGTACTTCGACCACTTCCTGCGACAGATCGCCCATCTCATCGAGCACCGGCGCAGTCGGCTGATCCTGGGGAAGACCATGACCGAGCTGAAGGAACGCTACGGAGCGCGCGCCGTGCCGCTGCACGTCGCGGGAGCCCTGCGGGGCGCGCGGTGATCGGGCGGCGGCGCGCCGCGGCGGAGCCCGTGGCCGAGTGCCCGCAGTGCGGCCGGAAGGGCGCCGACGTGCTGCGCCGGACGGCCCGCCGGGTACGGCGGTCGTGCCGGGCGTGCGGCGCGGTGACCGTCACCACGGCGCGCTGGACGGGGACGCCGCGCGAGCGGGCGGCCGCCGACCCGCTCGCCGCCTTCGTCCCCGCCCCCATGCTGCGCTGGCTGCGCGAGCGCGCGGAGGGGGAACCGCTTCCCGCCGCGCCCGACCGCGTCACGCTCGCCCGCTGGTACTCGGAGTTCGACGACTTCGTCCTGCGGGCGAACTCCTCCGCCGAGGCCAGGGCGCGCTACGACGCGCTGCACGAGGGCTCGGACGGGCCGCGCGAAGAGCGGCCGCCTGCCAAGCCGCCCAAGTTCGCCAAAGTGGTGGGCGCGCTGAACGCCGCCTGCTTCGATCCCGACGCCGCGGTCCGGCGGCTGCTGCCCGGCGACGCCGACGCCGCGCTGGTCGCGGCGACCGGGGAGCGGGTCCGGTACGCCCTCGCCTGGCTGGCGGGGCCCGGGGCCGACCAGTCCTGGATCGCCGCCACGGGCTCGGAGCCGCGCCGGGAGGACGTCGAGGCGCTGCTCGCCGCGCCCGACCTCCCGTCCGCCCTGCGCGGGCCGGGGGCCGGGGTGCTCCTCACCGCGCTGTTCGGCGTCCGGAAGGGCCCCGCCGCCGTCGGGATCGTCGAGCTGTTCTCCGAGCCCGCGGTGCGCTCGGCCCTGCGCGCCTACCTCGACTCCGGCGACCGCCCGCTGCTGGCGGAGCTGCGGTCGCGGCTGGAGGGGGCGTCAGTCCGGCAGGGGCGTGCACTGGTCGTGCAGCAGCGCCCAGCCGGAGCCGTCGTCGACGAAGACGAGCGTCAGTAGGAAGCGCTTGCGGACCGGCCGCCCCTCGGCCGATCCGCGGTAGTCGGCCTCGTAGACCGCGACGGCGGTGCCCCCGGTCACCCGCAGGCTCAGCTCGGTGACGTCCTGCGTCCATTCGGTGTCGGCGAAGAATTCCCGGTGGAAGTCCTCGACCCCGCGCCGGCCCGAAAGCCTGCTCCCGTTCGGGAGGATGACCTCGACCTCGTCGCGCAGAGTCGCCGAATAAGCCGTGAGGTCACGTTTACCGATAGCGGTCAGATGGCGACCGATAACCGCTTTTACGTCTGTCATCATCCCGCTCCGTCGAGCCGTGTCAAGGGCAAAAGCCGTCCCAGGGTAACTCCCTTCCGACAGGTGATCAATACTTGGACTAAAGGCCGTTCCTGCCATGAAAACCCTTGCGCCGTCGGCGATCCCTGCCAACGGACCCGGGTTGGCGCAGGCCCTGAACGACCATTGCAGGCGTCCTTTAAAAGACCGGGAAACGCTCTGGTTTTCGGTTAATACGAGGTGCTAGTGTCCCGCGTCGTTGCTTACCGAACTGTTCTCCGCCGGCGACCCCGGCGGGGTTCTTCCAGCTCTGCGGCGCCGTTACCGCGACGTCGCACACGCGCCCGGAAAGGTGACGCGCCGATGTCCGGTCCGGTCTTCATCACAGGTGTGGCGGGTTTTCTCGGCAGCCATCTCGCCGACGCCCTGATCGCCGAGGGTCACCCCGTCCGCGGAATCGACAACCTGAGCGGCGGCTACAAGGACAACGTCCCCGACGGCGTGGAGTTCCGCGACGCCGACTGCCGGGACGTGGCGGACTACGCCGACCTGCTCACCGGCGTCGAGACCGTCTACAACTGCGCGGCCGCCGCCTACGAGGGGCTCAGCGTCTTCTCGCCCCGCCACGTCTACGAGCACACCTGCGGCGCGACGGTCGCGGTCCTGTCGGCCGCCGCCCAGGCGCGGGTCCGGCGCTTCGTGCACTGCTCCTCGATGTCCCGGTACGGGGAGGGCGAGCCGCCGTTCACCGAGGACATGGAGCCCGCGCCCCTCACCCCGTACGGGATCGCCAAGTACGCCGCCGAGCTGACGGTCCGCTCGGTCTGCGAGACCCACGGCCTGGAGTACAACATCGCGGTGCCGCACAACATCATCGGCCCGCGGCAGCGCTACGACGACCCCTACCGCAACGTCGCCGCCATCATGATCAACCGCATGCTGCAGGGGCGGCGGCCGGTCATCTACGGCGACGGCTCCCAGGTGCGCTGCTTCAGCTTCGTCGAGGACGTGGTCTCCTGCCTGGTGCGCCTCGGCACCGACCCGGCGGTCACCGGCGAGGTGGTCAACGTCGGCCCCGACGAGAACCCGGTCACCGTGCTGGAGCTGGCCGAGACCATCGCCGCGGCGATGGGCGTGCCCTGCGACCCGGTCTTCATGCCGGAGCGGCCGCTGGAGGTCCACCACGCCACCTGCTCCTCCGACAAGGCGCGGCGGCTGCTGGGCTACCAGACCCGCACCACCCTGGGCGAGGGCATCGGCCGCATGGTCGAGTGGCTCAGGGCGCGGGGACCGCGGGAGTTCGACTACGGCATCGAACTGGAGATCGTCAATGAGCTCACCCCCAAGACCTGGACCGACCGGCTGATATGAGCGGTCCCGCCGACTTCACCGCCCCTGCGACCGACCTAGCCGACCCGGCAGACCCGGCCGGCGCGAGCGGGCTGACCGTCGTGGTGCCCTGCTACAACGAGGGCGCCCAGGTCGAGACCGCGCACCGCGAGCTGACCGAGGCGCTGGCCGGGATCGACCCGCTGGAGATCCTGTTCGTCGACGACGGCAGCACCGACGACACCCTGGAGCGGCTGCGCCGGCTCGCCGAGGCCGACCCGCGCGTGCGCTACGTCTCCTTCACCCGCAACTTCGGCCTGGAGGCGGGGCACGCGGCCGGGTTCTCCTACGCGTCCCAGCCCTGGTGCGCCCAGATCGACGCCGACCTCCAGGCGCCGCCCGAGGAGATCCCGCTGCTGCTGGCCAAGGCCGCCGAGGGCTACGACGTGGTCTTCGGCGTCCGCCGCGACCGGCGGGACCCGCTGCCGCGCCGGATCGGCGCGGCGGTCCAGCAGTGGGCGGCCGAGCGGCTGCTCGGCATCGAGATCCCGCGCGGCGCCTCCACCTTCCGGGTCGTGCGCACCTCCGTGGCGCGCACCCTGGTCGGGCTGCGGCTCGGCTCCCCCTACTTCCTCGCGATGGTGCCGATGCTGGGGGCGCGCTACGCGACGGTGCCGACCGGGCACCGACCGCGCACGGCCGGCCGCTCCAAGTTCCGCGTCACCCGGCTGGCCGCGCACAGCTTCGAGCTGTTCTTCGGCTACTCCTGGCGGCCGCTGAACGCCGTCTACCTGCTGGCCGCGCTCGGCGCGCTGGTCGGCCTGCCGGTCGCGCTGCTCGGCTACGCCGGGACCGGCGGCCCGCTGGCGGCCACCGCCGTCGCGCTGTCCGCCCTCACCCTGGTCGTGACGGCGCTGGTCGGCCGCTACCTGCACCGGCTGATGCTCGACATGCGGCGGTCCCGGCCGTTCTACATCAAGGAAGCGAACGTGATCCTGCGCCCCGAAGACACCCTCGACGGCGGTGCGCCCGCCCGGCGCCCGCCGCTCCCCCGCACGCCGGCGGAGCGGTGACCGGCCCGCTGCTGGTCCTCGGCGCCGCCGAGGAGCAGATCCCGCTGTACCGGGAGGCGCGCCGCCGGGGCGTGCGGACCGTCGCGGTCGACCAGCGCGCCGACCGGCCCGCCCTCCCGTTCGCCGACGAGTTCCGGCAGGTGTCCACGCACGACGCGGCCGCGGTCGCCGCCGCCCTCGGCGACGTGCGCCCGGCGGGCGTGGTGGCGGCGGCCAGCGACGCGGGCCTGCGCGCCTGGCACGAGCTGTGCCGCCGGTACGGCACCCCCTACGTCTACCCGGCCTCGGCGATCGGGCCCTCCACCGACAAGGCCGCCTTCCACGAGCTCGCCCGGCGGGCGGGCGTGGCCGGGTACGGCTGGGCGTGCTCGGCCGACCCCGGCGCGCTGGCCGCCCGCGCCGCCGGGCTGCGCTTCCCCCTGGTGGTCAAGCCCGCCGACGGGTCGGGCAGCAAGGGCGTGCGCCGGGTCGCCGCCCCGGCCGCCCTGCCCGCCGCGATCGCCTATGCCCGGGGGTTCGCCCGCGACGGCCGGGTGATCGCCGAGGAGGTCGTGGCCGGCCGCCACCTGGTGGTGGAGACCTTCCTGCGCGCCGGCGTCCCGTGCTTCACCGCCGTGCTGGAGAAGGACTTCGCGCCCGGCGGCGACTTCGTGGTGCGGCGGCTGCGCTGCCCCGCCGAGCTGGACCCGGCCGCGGCCGACCGGCTGGCGGCGACCGCCGCCCGGCTGTGCGCGGCCCTCGGCATCGTGGACGGCCCCGCCGACTTCGACGTCGTGCTGCCGCCCGCCGGGCCGGAGGCGGTGATCGAGGTGAACGCCCGGCTGGGCGGCAACGGCATCTCCCGGCTGCTGTGGTCGGCGCTGGGCGTCGACAACGTGGCCGCCCTGGTGTCGCTGGCGCTCGGTGAGGACTTCGCGCCCGCCCCGACCCGGGCCCGGCACGCGCTGCTGGAGCTGGTCGGCTCGCCGCTGGCCGCCGAGGGCGAGCTCGCCGGGGTCGCGGGGCTGGCGGCCGCCCGCCGCGTGCCCGGCGTCACCGACGTGGAGCTGTTCGCCGCGCCCGGCGACCGGGTCCGGCCGTTCGACCAGTCCGGCCACAAGATCGGCCATGTCGCCACGGTCGGCGACTCGCCCGCCGCCGCCGAGCGGGCGCTGGACGGCGCGCTGCGGGAGCTGCGCCTGACCGTCCGACCCCTGCCCGCCGTCCCGGCGGGCCCCGCCCTCGAAGGAGACCCCCATGTCCTCAACTGAGACCGCCCCCGCCACCGCGCCCCCGGACCGGCCCGGCGGCGGCGCGGCCCCCGCGGGACCGTTCCTGCGCGCCAACGCGGTGACCCTCGCGGCGGGCGCGGTCGCCGCGCTGCTCGCCGGCATCGTCTGGTTCGCCCTGCCGCACGAGCACGACATCGACTCACTGTGGGTCTTCCTGTTCAAGCTGACGCCGTTCGTCGCGGCGTCGGTCGCGATCGGCTGGCTGGACCTGGGCTGGGCGAACCGGCTGCGGTTGCCGTTCCTGCTGGTCCCGGCCTGCTTCCTGGCGTTCTTCTGCTTCTTCGTGCCGCGGATCTTCTTCGTCGCGCGCAAGCCCACCGAGGACCTGTACTACACCGTCCTCACCCTGGTGCCGTTCGTGATCCTGGCGCTGGCGCTGGCCTTCCGGCTCGGCGGCGGATCGCGCGGCACCACCCTGCGGCTGTGCGCGGCGCTGCTGACGCTGCAGCTGTCCGGCCTGGAGGACCTGGCCTTCCTGACCGTCAACCCGCACACCGACCCCAAGTGGGCGACGATCCCCGACGTGTGGACCTGGGCCGACCACATGCGGGTGCGGCTGGGGCACTACCCGTCCAAGGAGGAGGCGTACGCGTTCATCACCGTGCACGTGCTGGTCGCCCTGGCGATCCTGTTCGTGCCAGGGCGGACCGTGCGGGCGGCGTGGGCGAAGGTGCGGCCGGGCCGGTGACCGGGCTGGAGGTCCTGGACCCGCGGCACGACCCGGAGCCCGCCTACTGGGGGGCCCTGGCGGCGCGGGCCGGGCGGCGCGCCGTGTGGTCCTACGACCTGCTGCGCGTCGCGGCCTGGACCTCGCGCCACCCGCTGCTGCTCGCGGTGGTGCGCGACGGCGGCGGGCCGGCCGCCGTGGTGTGCGCCTCGCTGGCCGGGGCGCGGGGACGCGGCTACTCCGGGCCCGGCGTGCCCCGGCTGAGCCTGCCGACCGTGCAGGTCCCCGGCAGCCCTGCCGAGCGGGGCTGGTGGTTCGCCGGCGCGCCCTCCCCCGCCGAGCAGCGCGACCTGCTGCGCCGCTACGTGCGCGGGACCCGGCGCCTGCTGGGGCACGGCCGCCCCGGCGTGCTGTGGCTGCGGGCCGGGGCGGGCGACCGGGCGGCGGTGCCCGGCGCGGTCCGGCTCGTCCGGCCGCTGCACCCGGTGGCGCGGCTGGCGACGCCGTGGACCGACGTCGAGGACTGGTACGCCTCGCTCCCCCGCTCCCGGCGCGCGGACCTGCGGCGGCAGCGGCGCGGGCTGTCCCGCCTGGAGTGCCGCACCGGCCCCGCGCGCGAGCTGACGACCGGCGCCGAGGCCGCCGCGCTGCTGTGGCGCAACGAGGACAAGTACCGCGGCGGGCCGTTCCCCTCTCCGCCGCTCCCGCTGCCCTACGTCGAGGCGATGGTGGAGCGGTCCGACGTGCTCGCCATCACCTACCGCGACGCGCGCGACCGGCTCGCCGGGGTGGGGCTGGTGCTGGACCACCCCCGGTGGCCGCTCTACTGGCGGTGGGGGGCGCTCCCCGTCCGCCACCTCTACTTCGACGCCTACACGCGCCTGCTGGAGTGGGCGGTCGGCGCGGGGCGGTCCGGGATCGTCCTGGGCAAGGGCAAGCCCTCGCTCAAGGCGTCGCTCGGCGCCGAACTGGAGCCCTCCTACGCGATCGCGGCGGCGCCGTGACGGGGACGCGCGTCCCCGGCCCGGCCCGCGCCGCTCCCCCGCGCGTCGGGCTGCGCCCGCTGGTCCCGCTGCTGGCGGGCCGGGCGTCGTTCCGGGTGCTGCTCTACCTGTCCGGGCCGCTGCTGCTGGCGGCCTGGGGGCACGACGACTTCAACCGGTACGCCGCCGCCGTCGGCTCGGTGACCTGGCTGACCGCCGTCGTGCAGGCCGGGCCGGAGAAGGCCGCGCTGAAGCTGCTCCCCCGCTCCCGGCGGACCCTCGGCGACACGCTGGGGCCGCTGCGCGCGGCGGTCGCGTTCCTGCCCGCGCCGTTCGCCGTCGCCGCGGTGGCCGCGATGCTCGCCGCGCCGTCGGCGGCCGTGACCCTGTACCTGACGGCGGCGGCCTACCAGGTGGCGCTGGGCTGCACCCTGCTCGGCGCGGCCCTGCACCGGGCGCTCGGCCGGACCGCGCCCGACCTGGCCGCCTACGCGGCGCTGTCGGCCGGGACCGCCGCGATGACGGGGCTGGCGCTGGCCGCCGGGCCGCCGCCGGTGGTCTACGTCGGGGCGCTGCTGGCGGTGTGCGCGGTGCTCAACGCCGCGCTGGCGCGGGGGCTGCCCCGGCCCCGGCCCTCGGAACGGCGGCGCGCCGTCCGGCGGCTGCTGGCCGGCACGGTCCTGCTCATGGGAGCGCCCGAGGCGCTGACCGGCGCGGCGACGAGCCTGCTCTACGTGGAGCTGTCCCTCAGCCGGCACGCGGAGCAGAGCGGGCGGCTGTACCTGGTCCTCATGGCCTGGTCGCTGGTGATCGCGACGGGGTACTTCCTGCAGCGGATGTTCCAGCCCGCCGCGTCCGCCCGGCTGCGAGGCGGGGGCGCCGCCGCCGGGCAGGCCCGCGCGCGCCGGATCGCCCGGTTCGTGCTGGCGGGCAGCGCGGTGTGGCTGGCCGCCGCCGGGGCGGTGCTGGCCGCCGCGGGCCCGGCGGGCGCGGCCTCGGTGGCGCTGCTGGCCGCCCTGCTGGTCAGCCGCGCCCCGCTGTACCTGATGATGAGCTACGCCGCCTACCTGCTGGAGAACACCGGCGGCCGCGACCTGCGCACCAGCGCCGTGGGCGGGGCCGCGGGCCTGGCCGCCGTCGTGGCGGCGGGCGCCGCGGCCGTGCCGCTGTTCGGCGCGGCGGGCGCGGTGTGCGCCCTGGCGGCCAAGGAGGCCGTGCTGGGCGCGGTGGTCCTGGCCCGGCTGCGGGCGCGCGGCTAGCGGTTGCGCGAGCGCATGTTGCGGACGCTCTTGGTCGTCTCGTAACTGGACCGCTCGTCGTCGGTCCTGACGTCGTCGCGGTCGGTGAACATCGCCACGAAGGCGATCAGCAGGCCGACGCCACCGATCCACGGCTCCCGCCACACGAAGCTGAGCGCCAGGCAGCCCAACGCGACCGAGACCAACAGCAAGAGCTTCACGTCCGCACCCCTCGACCGCGCCCTGGATGATCCGACTAGACCACGCAACCCGTTGCTTGGTCAACGAGTAACCGGGAGCTTACATCCTCCCGCCCGTTCGCATCCTGACACGCCGCGGCCCGCCCGGGGAAGCCCCGGGCGGGCCGTGATCACTGCGCGGACCGGCGCGCGCCGCGGCGGCCGGTCACTTCTTGTTCTTGCCCCGCTTCTCGCGGATCTTCATGGTGATGTCCAGCGGGGTGCCCTCGAAGCCGAACTCCTCGCGCAGCCGCCGCTCGATGAAGCGCCGGTAGCCCTCCTCCAGGAACCCGGAGGTGAACAGCACGAACCGGGGCGGCCGCACGCCCGCCTGCGTGGCGAACAGGATCTTGGGCTGCTTGCCGCCGCGGATCGGGTGCGGGTGCGCGTTGACCAGGTCGGCGAAGAACTGGTTGAGCTTGGAGGTCGGCACCCGGGTCTCCCACCCGGCCAGCGCCGTCTCGATGCCCGGCACCAGCTTCTCCATGTGCCGCCCGGTCTTGGCGGAGATGTTGACCCGCGGCGCCCAGCGGGCGTTGTGGAGCTGCCGGTCGATCTCGCGCTCCAGGTAGTGGCGGCGCTCCTCGTCCAGCAGGTCCCACTTGTTGTAGGCGATCACCAGCGCGCGGCCGGAGTCGACCACCATCGAGATGATGCGCAGGTCCTGCTCGGCCAGCGGCTCGTCGGCGTCCACCAGCACCACCGCGACCTCGGCGCGCTCCAGCGCCGACTGGGTGCGCAGCGTGGCGTAGAAGTCGGCGCCCTGGTTCTCGCGGTGCCGCCGCCGGATGCCGGCGGTGTCGATGAAGCGCCAGGTCTTCCCGCCGAGGACGATCTCCTCGTCGATCGGGTCGCGGGTGGTGCCGGCCACCGAGTCCACCACCGCGCGCTGCTCGCCGGCCAGCTTGTTCAGCAGGCTGGACTTGCCGACGTTGGGGCGGCCCAGCAGCGCCACCCGGCGCGGCCCGCCCGCCTCCTCGAAGGTCTCGGGCGGGGCCTCCTCCGGCAGCGCCTCCAGGACCGCGTCCAGCAGGTCGCCGCTGCTGCGGCCGTGCAGGGCGCTGACCGGGTGCGGCTCGCCGATGCCGAGGCCCCACAGCGCCGCGGCGTCGGCCTCGGCGCCCACGTCGTCGACCTTGTTGGCGACCAGCACCACCGGCTTGCCGGAGCGGCGCAGGATCTCCACCACGGCCTCGTCCACGTCGGTGGCGCCCACGGTGGCGTCCACCACGAACATCACCACGTCGGCCAGGTCCACCGCCAGCCGGGCCTGCTCGGCGATCGCGGCCGCCAGGCCCTGCGCGTCGGGCAGCCAGCCGCCGGTGTCGACCACGGTGAAGCGGCGGCCGTTCCAGGTCGCGTCGTAGGCGACCCGGTCGCGGGTCACCCCCGGCACGTCCTCGACGACCGCCTCGCGGCGCCCGATGATGCGGTTGACCAGGGTGGACTTGCCGACGTTGGGACGCCCGACCACCGCCACGACCGGCGCGGGCGGCGCGTCGGCCGGAACGTCCAGGGCGGCTTCGGCACTTTCGAAATCGTATTCGCTCACAGTATTTCCGCCAGGCTCCAGGGCGCCGGAAAGGCGCCGTCTTCCCTCGTCGCAGGTTCCCCGGGCCAGACGGCGCCGCGCCCTTCCGGCCTGCTCAGAGTTGCTCTTTGGCGAGGCGGACGACCGCCTCGATGACCTCGCCGAGGCTCAGCTCGGTCGAGTCGATCTCGTGTGCGCCGTCCGCCTTGGCCAGCGGGGACGCCTTGCGGGTGGAGTCGAGCCGGTCCCGGCGGGCCTGCTCGGCCCGGGTGACCGCCACCGACGCGCCGGGGTCGGCGGCCAGGTCCTTGGCCCGGCGCGCGGCGCGGGCCGCCTCGCTGGCGGTCAGGTAGACCTTGACCGGGGCGTCGGGCGCGACGACGGTAGCGATGTCGCGGCCCTCCACCACGATGCCCCCCTCCCCGATGATCTCACGCTGCAGCAGCACCATCCGCTCGCGGACCTCGGGCACCGAGCTGACCGCGCTGACGGCGTTGGTGACCTCGCGGGTGCGGATCGGCTCGGAGACGTCCACGCCGTCCACCGCGATGGTCGGCGCGTCGGGGTCGGTGCCCGACTCCAGCACCGGCTCGGCGGCGCGCGCGGCGACCGCCGCGGGGTCCTCGACGGGGACGCCGCTGCGCAGCATCCACCAGGTCATGGCGCGGTACATCGCCCCGGTGTCGAGGTAGCGCAGGCCGAGCGCGCGGGCGACGCCCTTGGAGGCGCTGGACTTGCCGGACCCGGAGGGGCCGTCCATGGCGATGACGAGCGGCACGATCGCTCCCTTTCCCTGTTGCGGTCTGCGTGCCCGCGAACGCGCGGCGGGCGGTGACGGGGCGCTGCCTCGTACGCCGGTGCGCGGCGTGCCCCCGTGAACGGGCCCCAACGCTCCAGGTTACCGGTCTTCCACCGCGCGCGATCACAAGATCGTCAAGGCGGCCGGGCCGGGACGGCTCAGCCGGGGACCGACCAGCCGCGGGCGCGCAGCTCGGCGGCCAGGGTCTCGGCGGCCTCGGGCTGCACCGACAGCTCCAGCGCGCCCAGCGGGCGGCCGGGCGAGTGCTCGATGGCCACGTCCTCGATGTTGACCCCCGCGATCCCGGCCGCCTGGAAGATCATCGCCAGCTCGCCGGGGCGGTCGGGGATGACCACGGTGACGGTGGCGAAGGACTTCTGGTCGCCGCCGTGCTTGCCGGGGATGCGGGCGCGGCCGGCGTTGCCGCGCAGCAGCAGGTCGGCGACGTGGGCGGCGGCCCCCTCGCTGCCGTCGCGCAGCAGCGAGGCCGCCACCGCGAGGTCGGTGGCGACGGCCTCCAGGACGTCGGCGACCGGCGCGGCGTTGGCGCTGAGGATGCCCAGCCACAGCCGGGGGTCGCTGGCGGCGATCCGGGTGACGTCGCGCACGCCCTGCCCGGCGAGGCCGAGCGCGGTGTCGTCGGCGCCGGTGAGGCGGGCGGCGACGGCGGCCGAGACCACGTGCGGGCCGTGCGAGACCAGCGCCACGGCCCGGTCGTGCTCTGCGGCCTCCACGGTGACGGGGGTCGCGCCGCAGGCGGTGACCAGCCCGGTGACGGCCGCGACCGCCTCGGGGGACGCCTCGGCGGTGGGGCACAGCGCCCAGGGGCGCCCCAGGAACAGGTCGTGGCGGGCGGCGGCGGGGCCCGAGCGCTCCCGGCCCGCCAGCGGGTGCCCGGCCACGAAGGAGCCCAGGTCGCAGCCCAGCTCGGCGGCCTGCGCCAGCGGCAGCGCCTTGACGCTGGCCACGTCGGTGTAGGCGGCGGCGAGGCCGCGCTTCTGGGCGTCCATCAGCGTCAGGGCGACCGCGGCGGGCGGCACGGCCAGCACCGCCAGGTCGGCGGGCTCGTCCAGGGGGCCTTCGGGCAGCGCCTCGCCCGCGCCCAGCTCGACCGCCACCGCCAGCGCGCCCTGGTCGCGGTCGGCCAGCAGCACCTCGGCGCCGCGCTCGCGCAGGGCCAGCGCGATCGAGGTCCCGATCAGACCGGTGCCGACGATGATCACTCGTCCGGGAACGCCCTCTTCAGCCACCCCGCAAGCCTAGCGGTGGCCGGACACGGGAAGGCCCCGTGCCACGCGTGCGGCACGGGGCCCGCCCGGACGGCCGGCGGCCGGGCGCTACTGGGCGATGTCCAGCCGCAGGGCCGTGGCCCCGCGCAGGTAGACGTGCTGGATCTCCGCGCGCGGCCGGTCGGTCTCGACGTGGGCCATCAGCCGGATCACCCGGGGCAGCGCGTGCGGCACCGCGATCTCGGCGGCGCACAGCAGCGGCACCTCGTGGAAGCCGAGCTTGCGGGCCGCCAGCGCCGGGAACTCGGCGGTCAGGTCGGGGGTGGCGGTGAACAGCACGCTGACCACCTCGTCGGTGGTCAGCCCGTTGCGGGCCATCACCTCGGTGACCAGCTCGGTGGTCGCCTCCAGGATCTGGTCCCGGTCGTCGGCGTCCACCTGGGTCGCCCCGCGTACCGCGCGTACCGCCACTTGTCGCCCCTCCTACAGGTCCACGGCCTTGTACAGCTCGCCGATCTCTTTCACGGTCAGCGCCCGCATCCCGCCGGGCTTGAGCTGCCCCAGCTTGATCGGCCCGAACTCTACGCGGGCCAGCTGCTGGACCGGGAACCCGACCTCCTTCAGCAGCCGCCGCACGATGTGCTTGCGCCCCTCGTGCAGGGTGATCTCCACCAGGACGCGCTTGCCGGCCTGGTCGAAGATCCGGAACTTGTCGGCCTTGGCCATGCCGTCCTCCAGCACCACCCCCTGCCGCAGCCGCTTGCCGAGGTCGCGCGGGATGGGCCCGTGGATCTCGGCCAGGTAGGTCTTGAACACCCCGTAGCTGGGGTGGGTGAGGCGGTGCGACAGCTCGCCGTCGTTGGTGAGCAGGATCAGGCCCTCGGTGTCGGTGTCCAGCCGCCCCACGTGGAACAGCCGCTCGGGCACCTCCACGTAGTCGGCCAGCGACTTGCGGCCGCGCTCGTCGGACATGGTGGAGACCACGCCGCGCGGCTTGTTGATCATGTAGTAGCGCATCTCGGCGCGGGTCTCGACCCGGCGGCCGTCCACGTGGATCACCGCCGTCCGCGGGTCCACGCGCTCGCCGAAGCGGAACACCTTCTTGCCGTCGACCGTGACGCGGCCCTCGCCGATCAGCTCCTCGCAGTGCCGTCGGCTGCCGATGCCGGCGTCCGCCAGGACCTTCTGCAGACGTACGCCTTCGTTGTCAGTCACTTGTCCTCAACTATCTCTTCGGGCAGGTCATCGGGCAGGTAGGGGGCCAGTTCCGGCAGCTCGTCCAGGCTCCGCAGGCCCAGGCGCTCCAGGAAGTAGCCGGTGGTGCGGTAGAGGTTGGCCTGCCCGTCGGGGTCCTGGCCGGCCTCCTCGATCAGCCCGCGCAGCATCAGGGTGCGCATCACCCCGTCACTGTTGACGCCGCGCACCGCCGACACCCGCGCCCGGCTGACCGGCTGGCGGTAGGCGACCACCGCCAGGGTCTCCAGGGCGGCCTGGGTCAGGCGGGCCTGCTGGCCGTCGGTGACGAAGCGCTCGACCACCGGGGCGCACACGTCCCGGGTGTAGTAGCGCCAGCCTCCGGCGACCTCTCTCAGGTCGAACCCCCGGCCCTGGGCGGTGTATTCCGCGGCCAGCTCGCGCAGCACGGCGGCGATCTCGTGGGTGGGGCGCTCCAGGAGCTGGGCGAGGGTGATCTCGGCCACCGGCTCGTCCACCACGAGCAGGATCGCCTCCACGGAGGCGCGCAGGCCCGGCCCGTCCTCCGGCAGAGCCTCGGCGGGCTGCCCGTCGCCGGTCTCGGCAGGGCGCCCGGTCCCGGTGGTCCCGTCGCCGTTCACGGCGCCCACCTCAGCGGCCTGCTCGGCCGGGGGCCCGGCGGGCCGCTCGGGCCCCGCGTCGGGGAGCGGTTCAGTCATCGCCGTCCTTGGTCTCGTCCTTCTTCGGGGCGCCGTCGTAGTCGTCGCCGACCGCGACCTCGCCCTCGTCGGTGCCCGTCCAGGTGATGTGCAGCACGCCGAGCGGCTCGTCCTGCTCGAAGGCGACCGCCAGCTCGCGGTACAGCTCCAGCAGCGCCAGGAACCGCGCGACCACCTCGTAGGTGCCCTCGGCGTCCTCGGTGATCACGTCGAAGGTGGTCTGGCGCAGCCGCCGCAGCTTCTCCACCACGATGGTGGCCTGCTCCTTGACGCTGGCCTTGGGCTGGTACATGTGCTCGACCGACACCGTCGGCGGCGCCTTGGGCGCCAGCGCCTTGGCGGCCAGCTTCGCGAACTGGTCGGGGCTGAGCGCCAGCAGCACCTCCGGCAGGAGGTTGGCGAAGCGCGGCTCCATCGGCACCATGCGCGGGTAGCGGCGGTTCTGGTCGGCGATGCGGACCGCCAGGTCCCGGGCGACCTCCTTGTAGGCGCGGTACTGCAGCAGCCGCGCGAACAGCAGGTCGCGCGCCTCCAGCAGCGCGAGGTCCTCCTCGTCGTCCACCTCGCCGGAGGGCAGCAGCCGGGCCGCCTTCAGGTCCAGCAGGGTCGCGGCGACCAGCAGGAAGTGGCTGGCCTGGTCCAGGTCCCAGTCCCTGCCGTGCGAGCGGATGTGGGCGATGAAGTCGTCGGTGACCTTGGCCAGCGACACCTCGGTGATGTCCAGCTTGTGCTTGGAGATCAGGCCCAGCAGCAGGTCGAAGGGGCCCTCGAAGTTGTCCAGGTGGACCAGGAAGCCCTTGTGCTCCTCCTCGCCGGAGGACGGGCCCTCGGGCGGCGGCCCTTCGGGCGGCCCCTCGATCGGCCCCGCGGGCTGGGCTTCCGCCTCCGGGGCGGCGGGTTGCATCACAGTCATCAACCGTAACGGAATCAGGGGCCCGGCCAGGCCGTTCGCGGCCCGGCGGGGCCGGGCGGCGGCCGGGCGGTCCCGGCGCGGGCCGCTCAGCCGTCGCTGAGCCGGCGGACCAGCAGGCTGTGCTCGCCGCGCGCCTCGTACTCGGCCAGCATCTGGGCGACCGCCTCGCGCACCAGCCGCCCCCGGTCGACCGCCAGGCCGTGGTCGGCCCGCAGCGCCAGCCGGAGCCGCTCCAGCTCCAGCAGCTCGTCGGCGGAGACGTACACGGTGATCTTGGAGTCGTGCCGCTGGCGGCCGCTCGGCCGCCGCACGACCGGCACCGGGGCCGGGACGGGCAGCGCCACCTCGCCGGGCGCGGGGGCGGCGGGGCCCGCGGCCGGTCCGGGGGCCGGCTCGGCGGCGGGCGGCGCGGCCGGTCCGGCCACGGGTCCGCGGGCGGGCGGGGACGGTGCGGTCAGCCGGAACAGCTCATCGGCACCGGGCATCCTTACCCGCCGTGACGCCACCTTTCGAGCACCTCCCGAGCCAGACCGCGGTACGCGTTCGCCCCCATCGAGTTGGGGTCGAAGTAGGTGATCGGCTCCCCCGCGACGGTGGCGTCAGGAAACCGTACCGTGCGGTTGATGACGGTGTGGAAGACCTTGTCGCCGAAGGCCTCGACGATGCGGCCGAGCACCTCGCGGGTGTGCAGGGTGCGCGAGTCGTACATCGTGCCGAGCACCCCGTCGATGACCAGCTCGGGGTTGATGCGGCCCTGCACCTTGTCGATGGTCTCCATCAGCAGCGCGACGCCGCGCATGGCGAAGTACTCGCACTCCAGCGGGATCAGCACGCCCTCGCTGGCGGCCAGCGCGTTGACCGTCAGCAGGCCGAGCGAGGGCTGGCAGTCGATGAGGATGTAGTCGTAGTGCGGGACCGCCGACTTCAGCGCCTGCGACAGGATGTACTCGCGGCCGACCTCGTGGACGAGCTGCACTTCGGCGCCCGACAGGTCGATGTTGGACGGCAGCAGGTCCATGCCGTCCACGCCGGTCTCGATGACCACGTCCTCCCACTCGGTGTCGCGCTCGAGCAGCAGGTTGTGGATCGTCATGTCGAGCTGGCGCGGGTCGCCCTTGCCGAGGCCCACCGACAGCGCGCCCTGGGGGTCGAAGTCCACCAGCAGCACCCGGCGGCCGTACTCGGCGAGCGCGGCGCCCAGGTTGATGGTGGTGGTGGTCTTGCCGACCCCGCCCTTCTGGTTGCAGATCGACACGATCCTGGCCGGGCCGTGCTCGGCCAGCGGCTCGGGCTCGGGGAAGACCGGCACGGGACGCTGCGTCGGCCCGAGAGCGCGTCTCGGATCGGTCTCTATGGTGGCGGAGGTCAGAACGCCCTCCGCAGCGTGCGTGCTTGTCACCCAGATCCCTCCCGGCGGCCCGAAATGCCATCCAGAACCGGGACTCTATGGCCTGCCACCTCGGGTCTCAAGCCGACGCGCGCCGATAGTCGGTATTTGTCGGCGCGGGCGGTTCAGCCCCGGGCGCGCGGATGGGAGGTCGCGTAGACCTCGCGGAGCAACTGGACCGTCACCAGAGTGTAGACCTGCGTGGTCGTCACCGAGGCGTGTCCCAGCAATTCCTGTACTACCCGGACATCGGCGCCGCCGTCGAGCAGGTGGGTGGCGAAGGAGTGCCGCAGCGTGTGCGGGGACACCTCCGACAGGCGGGCGCGCTCGGCGGCGGCGCGCAGCACCATCCACGCGCCCTGCCGCGACAGCCGGCCGCCGCGGGCGTTGAGGAACAGGGCGGGGCCGCCGCGCCCGGCGCCGCTCAGCTCGGGGCGGGCGCGCACCAGGTAGGCCGCCACGGCGCGGCGGGCGTAGTCGCCGATCGGCACGACGCGGGTCTTGCCGCCCTTGCCGGAGACACGGGCGAAGCCCTCGTCCAGGTCGATGTCGTCCACGTCCAGGCCGACGGCCTCGGAGATGCGCGCGCCCGACCCGTACAGCAGCTCCAGCAGGGCGCGGTCGCGCAGGCCGCGGGCGGCGGCGGCCGCGCCCTCCTCGGTGGCGGTGGCGGCCAGCAGCCGCTCGACCTCCTCGATGGAGATGGCCTTGGGCAGCCGCCGGGGCGGGGTGGGCGGTCTCACATCGCGCGCGGGGTCGTCGCCGGCCAGTCCCTCGCGCAGCGCGAAGCGGTGCAGGCCCCGCACGGCGACCACGGCGCGGGCCGCCGATCCGGCCGCCAGCGGCGGGTGGTCGGCGTCGCCCTCGCGCAGGCCGGCCAGGAAGGCGCGCACGTCGTCCTCGGTGACCTGGTCGATGCCCTCGCGGCCGCGCCCGGTCAGCACCGCCAGGTAGCGGCGCAGGTCGCGGCGGTAGGAGCTGAGGGTGTTGGCCGCCAGTCCCCGCTCGACGGCCAGGTGGCCCAGGTAGGTGCGCACGGCGGATTCCAGCGCCGATCCGGTGTCGGCCGCGCCGGTGGCGCTGGGGCCGGTCGTGCTGGGGGACAGCGCGGCACCTCTTCTGGGGCGGGACGGACGGCGGGGACGGACGGTAGGGACGAGCCCATCATGCCCCTTCCGGCCGCGCGGAGGGACGTCATCGGGAGCGGGCCGGGCCGCATGTCGCCGGGTACGCCGGACGCCCCGCCCCCTGGAGGGGCGGGGCGTCCGGCCTTCGGTCACTCCTCGGGCGCGTCGGCGGGCCGCAGGGCGCGGTAGCCGCCGGCGCGGGCGGCGTTCAGCGCCAGGACGCCCAGGCAGGCGAGCATGTTGTGCATGTGGCCGGCCAGGACCTTGGCGACGGCCTCCTCCAGGGGCACCCAGACGACCGGCATGTCGGCCTCCTCGTGCACCCGCTCGAAGTCGATCTGGTCGACCGGCACCTCGGTCAGGCCGCGCGCCAGGAAGATCCGGGAGCGCTCGTCCGACATGCCCGGCGAGGGGTGGACGTCCACCAGCGTGTCCCAGCGGTCGGCGCGGTACCCGGCCTCCTCCAGCAGCTCGCGCTCGGCGAGCTGCTGCAGCGGCTCGTCCGGCACGTCGCGCAGCCCGGCGGGGATCTCCCACAGCAGGCGGCCGACCGGGTGGCGGTACTGGCGCAGCAGCAGGACGCGGTCCTGCCCGTCCATCGCCAGGATGCCGACCGACCCCAGGTGCTCGATCACGTCGCGGCCCACGACCTCGGCGCCCTGGGCGCCGGGCATCACGACCCTGTCGCGGCGCACGTTGAAGACGTGGCCGTCGAACCGCTGCTCGCTGGACTCGACCGGCCAGCTCTCGGGCAGGTCCCGGACGTCGCCGGGACCCAGGGCGCCGCCGCTCATCCGGCGGCCGCGTCGCCGGCGCCGGTGGCCGCGCCGCCGCGCGCCTCGGCGTAGTCGATGGCCGCGCCGATCAGGCCGGTGAACAGCGGGTGCGGCCGGGTCGGGCGGGACCGGAACTCCGGGTGCGCCTGGGTGCCGACGAAGAACGGGTGCGCCTCGCGGGGCAGCTCGGCGTACTCCACCAGCCGGCCGTCCGGGGACAGGCCGGAGAACCACAGCCCGGCCTCCTCCAGCTGGGCGCGGTAGGCGTTGTTGACCTCGAAGCGGTGGCGGTGCCGCTCGGACGGCTCGGGCTCGCCGTACAGCTCGCGGACGATGGAGCCCTCGGCGAGGGCGGCCGGGTACAGGCCGAGCCGCATGGTGCCGCCCATGTCGCGCTCGCCGGCGACCACGTCGAGCTGGTCGGCCATGGTGGCGATGACCGGGTGCGCGGTGGCCGGGTCGAACTCGGTGCTGCCGGCGTCGGCGATCCCGGCCAGGTGCCGGGCGGCCTCGATCACCATGCACTGCAGGCCGAGGCAGATGCCGAGCAGCGGCACGCGGTTCTCGCGGGCGTGCCGGATCGCGCCGAGCTTGCCCTCGATGCCGCGCACGCCGAACCCGCCGGGGATCAGCACCCCGTCCACGCCGTCCAGCTCGCGCTTGGCGCCCTCGGGGGTCTCGCAGTCGTCGCTCTTGACCCAGCGGATGGTGACCTTGGCGTCGTTGCCGAAGCCGCCGTGGCGCAGCGCCTCGGTGACCGACAGGTAGGCGTCGGGCAGGTCGATGTACTTGCCGACCAGCGCGATGGTGACCTCGCGGGCCGGGTGGTGGACCCGGCGCAGCAGCTCGTCCCAGGCGCCCCAGTCCACGTCGCGGAAGGGCAGGCCGAGGCGGCGCACCACGTAGGCGTCCAGGCCCTCGGAGTGCAGGACCTTGGGGATGTCGTAGATGCTGGCGGCGTCCACCGCCGACACCACGGCCTCGCGGTCCACGTCGCACATCAGGCTGATCTTGTGCTTGAGGCCGTCGGTGATGGGCCGGTCCGAGCGGCACACGATCGCGTCGGGCTGGATGCCGATCGAGCGCAGCGCGGCCACCGAGTGCTGGGTGGGCTTGGTCTTCAGCTCCCCCGACGGGCCGATGTAGGGCAGCAGCGACACGTGCAGGAAGAAGCAGTTGTCGCGGCCGATCTCGTGGCGGATCTGCCGGACCGACTCCAGGAACGGCAGCGACTCGATGTCGCCGACGGTGCCGCCCACCTCGGTGATGACCAGGTCCACGTCCTCGGCGGCCATGCCCCGGATGCGGTCCTTGATCTCGTTGGTGATGTGCGGGATCACCTGCACGGTGTCGCCCAGGTACTCGCCGCGCCGCTCCTTGGCGATCACGTTGGAGTAGACCTGGCCGGTGGTGACGTTGGCCGAGCCGTGCAGCTCGGTGTCCAGGAAACGCTCGTAGTGGCCGATGTCCAGGTCGGTCTCGGCGCCGTCGTCGGTGACGAAGACCTCGCCGTGCTGGAACGGGTTCATCGTGCCGGGGTCGACGTTGAGGTAGGGGTCGAGCTTCTGCATGGTGACCCGCAGGCCCCGCAGGGTCAGAAGCCGTCCCAGGCTGGACGCCGTCAGTCCCTTGCCGAGGCTGGAGGCGACACCGCCGGTGACGAAGAGATGCTTGGTAGGACGCGTTCTACCAGTGGCTGCCGAAGGCAAGAAGAGACTCCCGTGGTCGTTGCGAGGCGGACGTTACGCACTGTCCACGGGCCACCAGGATAACAAACGGGGGAAGGTGCGCCGTCCGGGACACCCGTCCGGGCCCGTCAAGGCCCTGCTCAAGGGCCGATCCGCCCGCCTGGGCGATCGAATCGGCCGCCGGAGGACCCTCGATGCCGCCGATCCGGCCGCAGGGGGCATCGGCCGGAGCCCGCGGACCGGCCGTCCGGCGCGACCTCAGCCGACAGGCGAGTGACTAACTGTCCCGACAGGGTGATGCCGGAGGCGAACCCTGTCGGGACAGATCGCGAAGCGATGTGGCGCTCGCAAAGCAACGGTCAGGGGGCGAGCCGCCAGGCGAGCCCCCTGGGCCGGGGCTTCAAGATCACAGCCGCGGGGCCGCCGTCGGCATGATGGTGCGCAGCTGCCGGGTCAGCTCGTCGATCAGCGAACGGGCCTGGTCGGCGGCCTGCCGGGCGGCGTCGCGCTCCTGCGACAGCTCGGCGATCGCCGCGCGCTGCTCGGTGACGGCCTGGGCGAGCTGGTCCACCCACTGGTCGCGCTCGGCGAGCTTCTCGGCGATGGCGTCGCGCTCGGCGGCCATCTGGCGCATCCCGGCCACCGCCTTCTCCCGCTCGCGGTCGGCCTGGTCGGCGCGGCCCCGGGCGATGGTCAGCTCCGACTCGGCGCGGGCCTGGGCCTGCACGGCCGCCTCGCGGCCGCGCTCGGCGGCGTCGCGGGCCTGGGCGGCGCCCTCCAGGGCGCGCTCGGCCTTCTTGGCGGCCTCCAGGGACTGGGCGGCGGTGTCCAGGGCCTGCTGCCGCCCGGCCTCGGCCTCCTTGACGCGGCGCTCGGCGTCGACGGCCCGGCGCTCGGCGTCGGCGGCGCGGGCGTCGGCGCCCTTGGCGCGGGCCTCGGCCTCGCGGGCGCGGCGCTCGGCCTCACCGGCGCGGCGCTCGTGCTCGGCGGCGCGGCCCTCGGCGGTCTGGGCGCGCAGGCGGCTGTCGTCGGCCTCCTTGGTGGCCCCGGCGACCGCGTGCTGCAGGTTCTGCGCGGTCATCTCGGCCTCGGCGAGCTTGCCGCGCAGGCCGCCGAGCTCCGCGTGCGCGGTCTCCAGCGCCCGGGACAGCTCCTTGGCCTGCTCGGCGAAGCGGTCGCGCTCGCCCTCGGTGACGCGGCGGGCGCCGACGGCGTCCTCGACGGCGCGCAGCGCGTCGTCGCGGGCCTCGCTCATGGCGTCGCGCTGGGTGATGGCCTGGCGGACGGTGGCCTCGGCTTCGGCGACGCGGCGCTCGGCCTGCTCGGTCTGCGCGCGGGCCTGCTCGGCCTGCGCCCGCGCCTGGTCGGCCTGCACGCGCGACTGCTCCGCCTGGACGCGCGACTGCTCGGCCTGGGCCTGGGCCGCCTCCATCTGGGTGCGGGCCTGGTCGGCCTGGGAGCGGGCCTGCTCGGCCTGCATGAGGGCCTGCTCGGCCTGGCCGCGGGCCTGGTCGGCCTGCACGCGGCCCTGCTGGGCCTGGTTCCAGGCGGCGGCCGCGTCGCGCTGGGCGGCCTCCTTCTCGTCCTGGAGGGCGGCGATCTGCTGGACGGCCTCGGCCTGGACCTCGCTCGCGCGGCGCTCGGCCTCGGCGACCTGCCGCTCGGCGTCCATCGCGCGGCGGTCGGCCTGCTCGGCCTGCCCGCGGGCGCGCTGCACCTCGCCCCACGCGGCGGCCGCGTCGCGCTGGGCCGCCTCCTTCTCCGCCTGCATGGCCGAGATCTGGGCGGCGGACTCGGTCTGGGCCTCGGTCAGGCGGCGCTCGGCCTCCAGGGCGCGGCGGTCGGCCTGCTCGGCCTGCCCGCGGGCGCGCTGCACCTCGCCCCACGCGGCGGCGGCGTCCCGCTGGGCCGCCTCCTTCTCCGCCTGGATCTGGGTGACCTGGGAGGCGGCGTCGCTCTGCGCCTCGGTGACCTTGCGCTCCCCCGCGGCCAGCGCGTCGCCGATGAGGTCGGCCATCTGGCGCAGCCGCTCGACGATGTCCCACGGCTGGGCCTCGGGCGCCTCGGGCTCGCCGCCGGGCGGGACGGCCTTGATCGGCTGCTGCGCGGCCTGCACCGCCTCGGGCTTGGGGCCCCCGCCGGCGCCCAGCGGCACGGGCCAGGGCGAACCGGCGTCCGGGACGCCCCGCGAACCACCTGATCCGTTCAGCTCGCTCACTGTTCTCCTCGCCTGTTCGCTGCACTCCTCGCCTGGCGGCTCGTCGCTCGGCTCACCCAAGGCACTCTAGTGCCGACCAGCAGAGCGTTTGCCCAGTTTGGGGTTTAGTTTCTTGATCCTCACCATGTATTCGCGGATATCGCTCCACCTCGGACGGTCCGCCGAGTACCCGGTGTGAGATGGAACAATCACAGGTCATGGAGCTTCGAACCCTGTACCCGCCGATCGAGCCCTATGACTCGGGCATGCTCGACGTCGGCGACGGCGACCGGATCTACTGGGAGGTCTGCGGCAACCCCGAGGGCAAGCCGCTGGTGATGGTGCACGGCGGACCGGGGGCCGGCTGCAACGCCGAGCACCGCCGCCAGTTCGACCCCGAGGCGTACCGGATCGTCCTTTTCGACCAGCGCAACTGCGGCCGCAGCCTGCCGCACGCCAGCGACCCGTCGGTGTCGCTGGAGAACAACACCACCTGGAACCTGGTCGCCGACATGGAGCGGCTGCGCGAGCACCTCGGCGTCGACCGGTGGCTGGTGTACGGGGGCTCCTGGGGCAGCGCGCTGTCGCTCGCCTACGCCCAGACGCACCCGGACCGGGTGACCGAGCTGGTGCTGCGCGGGATCTTCACGCTGCGCCCCTTCGAGCTGTACTGGTTCTACCAGGAGGGCGCCTCGCTGCTGTTCCCCGACCTGTGGGAGGAGTACATCGCGCCGATCCCCGAGGACGAGCGCGAGGACCTGATCTCGGCGTTCGCCGAGCGGGTCAACTCCCCCGACCCGGAGGTGCGCCTGCCCGCGGCGCGGGCGTGGGCGCGCTGGGAGGGCGGGGCGATCACGCTGCTGCCCGACAAGGAGCTGGTGGACCACTTCGGCGAGCCCGACTACGCGGTGGCGTTCGCGCGCATCGAGAACCACTACTTCACCAACGGCGGGTTCTTCGAGGACGAGCAGCTCATCCGGGACGTGGACAAGATCCGGCACATCCCCGCGGTGATCGTGCAGGGCCGCTACGACGTGTGCACCCCGCCCGCCACCGCCTGGGACCTGCACCGGGCCTGGCCGGAGGCGGAGTTCCACCTCGTGGACGACGCCGGCCACTCCTTCGACGAGCCGGGCATCCTGCACCGGCTGATCGAGGCGACCGACCGGTTCGCCAAGAACGGCTGACGCCGCGCACCCTTTACCGGGAGGGCCTCCGCGCACCGCGCGGAGGCCCTCCGCCTTTTCCCTGCGGTTGCGCGCGCCCCACCCGAATGAAGCCTCACACTTACCTCAGGGATACCGGAAAGCCACTGCCGGGTAAGCAACAGGCGATAGCGCTCCCGCATCCCTCGCGCGCCTTCCACGCGACCGCACGGAAGGCGACGACCTCCCGCGATGCGCGGTGACGCGCTCGCACCGCGTGAAGATGACGGCCAGATTACGTGATTCACATCACAGAAATGAGACCAGAAATGTCTGGTCAGATTTCAGTAGATCACTAGAGTTGCGTTCGGCGATCCGGGCCGCGCGGCGCCCCGCCATTTCCGCGATACCCGCTGGACAGACACCGGAACGGCGCCGGGATTCGCGCCGGGAACGGCGCGGAGAAATGCTCGGATTTAGCAAGCGAATCTTCATACCCCGCCCCTTGTAAAGCTAAACATCTCCGCGCCAACAATCGATAACGGCGCACGTCGGGGATTCGCTAGCTTCTCTCACCATGGCAGCGCATCCCCTGGAAACCACCCCTCGTCCCGACCAGAACGCCGGCGTACGACTCCAGGAGCCGAGCCTGGAAGACGGCCCCGAGCTGTGGCGCATGGCGCGCGACTCGCAGGTGCTGGACGTCAACTCGCCCTACAGCTACACCCTGTGGTGCCGCGACTTCGCCGACACCTCCGTGGTCGCCAAGGACGGCGACCGGGCCTGCGGCTTCATCACCGGCTACGTCCGCCCCGCCGACCCCGGGACCTTCTTCGTCTGGCAGGTCGCGGTGGACCACGGGCACCGCGGGCGCGGCCTGGCCCGCCGGATGCTCGACGCGCTGGCCGCCCGGATGACCGCCCGCGGGCACCACTGGCTGGAGGCCACCGTCACCCCGGACAACGCCGCCTCGACCGCGATGTTCGAGTCGTTCGCCCGCGACCACGGCTGCACGGTCGCCCGCGCCCCGCTGTTCGGCCCCGAGCACCTGCCCGGCGACCACGAGCCCGAGGTGCTGTTCCGCATCGGCCCGCTGCCCGCCCGCGCCTGACGCCCCGAACCGATCTTCCGGCGCGCCCCCGCGCGCCCGTTCCCACCTATCTCCGGAGGACATGACATGGACGTCTTCGCCCGCATGGAATCGGAAGTCCGCGGCTACTGCCGCGGCTGGCCCACGGTGTTCACCACCGCCCAGGGGAGCCACATCACCGACGAGAACGGCCGTACCTACCTGGACTTCTTCGCCGGTGCGGGAACGCTCAACTACGGGCACAACGACCCCAGGCTGAAACAGCGGCTGCTGGACTACCTGGCCGGCGACAACATCGTGCACAGCCTCGACATGTACACCGCCGCCAAGCGCGACTTCCTGGTGCGGTTCGAGGAGACGGTGCTCAAGCCGCGCGGCCTGGACTACAAGGTCCAGTTCCCCGGCCCGGCGGGCAACCACTCGGTGGAGGCGGCGCTGAAGCTGGCCCGCAAGTACACCGGCCGCGAGACCGTGGTCAGCTTCACCAACGCCTTCCACGGCATGACGCTGGGCGCGCTCGCGGTCACCGGCAACTCCATGAAGCGCACCGGCGCCGGCGTGCCGCTGGGCCACGGCGTGGCGATGCCCTACGACAACTACCTCGACGGCCGCACCCCCGACTTCCTGCTGTTCGACACGATGCTGGACGACAGCGGCAGCGGCCTGGACAAGCCCGCCGCGGTGATCGTGGAGACCGTGCAGGGCGAGGGCGGCATCAACGTGGCCACCGTCGAGTGGCTGCGGGGGCTGGCCGACCTGTGCAGGCGGCACGACATCCTGCTGATCGTCGACGACGTGCAGATGGGCTGCGGCCGCACCGGGTCGTTCTTCAGCTTCGAGGAGGCGGGGATCACCCCCGACATCGTGTGCCTGTCGAAGTCGCTGAGCGGCTACGGCCTGCCGTTCGCGGTCACGCTGTTCCGGCGCGACCTGGACGTGTGGGAGCCCGGCGAGCACAACGGCACCTTCCGCGGCTTCAACCCCGCGTTCGTCACCGCCGCCGGCGCCCTGGAGGAGTACTGGACCGACGGCGCCCTGGAGCAGCAGACCCGCGCCAAGGGCGAGCTGGTCGAGCGCGGCCTCAACGAGATCGCCCTGCTCAACGCCGGCGCCGTGGACTCGGTGCGCGGCCGCGGCCTGGCCTGGGGCCTGGTCATGAACGACCCCGAGCTCGCGCCCAAGGTGTGCGCCGAGGCGTTCCAGCGCGGCCTGCTGATGGAGACCTCCGGCCCCGAGGGCGAGGTCGTCAAGCTGCTGCCGCCGCTGACCACCGCCGAGGCCGACCTCACCCGCGGCCTGGAGATCATCGCCGAGTCGGTGGGCGCGGTCCGGCCGGCCGTGACGGTCTGAGCGGCCCACCGCGCCACCACCGCGACACCATCGAAGGAGACATCCCATGATCGTGCGTTCGCTGAACGAGATCGTCGACACCGAACGCGACGTCCGGGCCGAGACCTGGCGCAGCCGCCGCCTGGTGCTGGCCAAGGAGAAGGTCGGCTTCTCCCTCCACGACACCGTCCTGTACGCGGGCACCGAGACGAAGATGTGGTACGCCAACCACATCGAGGCCGTCTACTGCATCGAGGGCGAGGGCGAGCTGGTCAACGAGGAGACCGGCGAGAAGCACCGCATCGAGCCGGGCGTCATGTACCTGCTGAACGGGCACGAGCACCACACCCTGCACGCCCGCACCGACGTGCGCACCGTCTGCGTGTTCAACCCGCCCTGCACCGGCCGGGAGGTCCACGACGAGAACGGGGTCTATCCGCTGCTCACCGAGGAGGACGCATGAGCATCATCGAATCGCATCCGAGCCTGGACGACGCCTATCCCACCCGCAAGTGCGCCGAGGCGGCGCTGCTGTACCGCCAGGACCCGGTGGTGTACGGCGCGCCCGGCGACGGCCCGATCGACGCCGGGACGCTGGAGTCGTTCGAGGCCAACGGCTACCTGACGGTGGACCAGCTGCTGGAGCCCGCCGAGGTCGAGACCTTCCGCGCCGAGCTGCGCCGCCTGTCCACCGACCCGGAGATCCTGGCCGACGAGCGCACCGTCACCGAGCGCGACTCGGACGAGGTCCGCTCCATCTTCGAGGTCCACAAGATCAGCGAGGTGTTCGCCGAGCTGGTGCGCGACCCGCGCGTGGTCGGCCGGGCCCGGCAGCTCCTCGGCTCGGACGTCTACGTGCACCAGAGCCGGGTCAATTACAAGCCGGGCTTCACGGGCAAGGACTTCTACTGGCATTCTGACTTCGAGACCTGGCACGCCGAGGACGGCATGCCCCGGATGCGCGCGGTGAGCATCTCCATCGCGCTCACCGAGAACTTCGTGCACAACGGCGGACTCATGATCATGCCCGGTTCGCACAAGACCTTCGTGGCCTGCGTCGGCGAGACCCCCGCCGACCACTACAAGGAGTCCCTGCGCGGCCAGGAGATCGGCACGCCCGACCCCAACAGCCTGTCGATCCTGGCCGACAAGCACGGCATCGAGCTGTTCACCGGCCCGGCCGGGTCGGCGACCATGTTCGACTGCAACTGCATGCACGGCTCGAACGGCAACATCACCCCCTTCCCGCGCTCCAACGTGTTCATCGTCTTCAACAGCGTCGAGAACACCTGCGTGGAGCCGTTCTCCGCGCCGGCGCCCCGCCCCGACTTCATCGGAGCGCGCGACTTCACCCCGGTCGCCTGACCTTCGAGCACAACTCCACATCCCCACCCCCGTCCCCGCGCCCGCCCGGCTTCGCGGCCGCCGGCGGGCGCGGCGGCACACCCCCAGGAGATCAACGATGACTTCCTCCAGGCGCGACTTCCTGCGGACCGCGGCCCTGCTGGGCGCGGCCGTCCCGCTGGCCGCGGCCGGCTGCTCGACCACCGACCCCGAGACGGAGAAGGCGGGCGGCGGCACGCTGGACCGGGCCAAGAAGGAGGGCAAGATCCGGGTGGGCTTCGCCAACGAGGCCCCCTACGGGTTCACCGACAAGTCCGGCAAGCTCACCGGCGAGGCCCCCGAGCTCGCGCGGGTCATCTTCAAGGAGCTCGGCATCGGCGAGGTCGAGGGCGTGCAGGTCGCCTTCGGCGGCCTGATCGGCGGCCTGCAGGCCAAGCGGTTCGACGTGATCGCCGCCGGCATGTTCGTCACACCCGAGCGCTGCGGCCAGGTCGCCTTCTCCGACCCCGAGTACGTGGCCAAGAGCGCGTTCCTGGTGCCCAAGGGCAACCCCAAGAAGATCCTGAAGTTCGAGGACGCGGCCAAGGCGAACGCCAGGCTCGGCGTGCTGACCGGCGCGGTCGAGGGCGGCTACGCCGAGAAGCTCGGGGTGAAGAAGGGCAACATCAAGACCTTCGAGGACCAGCCCAGCGCCTACGAGGGCCTGAAGGCCGGGCGCATCGACGCCATCGCGCTGACCCGCATCTCGCTGGCCGACATCCTGTCCAAGCACCAGGGCGAGCCGTACGAGGTCACCGAGGCGTTCAGCCCGGTCGTGGACGGCAAGGAGCAGTTCGGCGCGGGCGCGTTCGCCTTCCGCAAGGCCGACGCCGACCTGCTGAAGGCGTTCAACGGCAAGCTCGCCGAGCTGAAGAGCGGCAACCGGCTGCTGCCGATCCTGCAGCCGTTCGGCTTCACGCAGGCCGAGATGCCCGGCGCGGACGACCTCGCCGCCAAGTTCTGCAAGGGCTGATCGCCGATGTCCGACGTCCTCGACAGCTTCCCGTTGCTGCTGAGGGGCTCGTGGATCACGCTCCAGCTCACGGTGTACAGCGCCGTGGTCGCCCTCGCGCTGTCGCTGCTGTTCGGTGTGCTGGGAACCGTGCGCGGCCTCGCGCCGCGCGCGGTCAGCCGGTTCTATGTGGAGTTCTTCCGCGGGGCCCCAGCCCTGGTGCTGATGTTCTGGTTCTTCTACTCGCTGCCGCTGATCGGGCTGCGCTTCACCCCGATGTTCGCGGCGGTGCTGGCGCTCGGCCTCAACTACGGCGCCTACGGCGCCGAGGTGGTGCGCGGTTCCGTCAACGCGGTGCCGAAGGCCCAGTACGAGGCCGCGGTCGCGCTGAACCTCAAGCCCGCGCAGCGGATGCGGCGGGTGCTGCTGCCGCAGGCGGTGGCGCTGATGCTGCCGCCGTTCGGCAACCTGCTGATCGAGCTGATGAAGGCGACCGCGGTGGTGTCGCTGGTGACCATCGCCGACCTGATGTTCCGGGCCCAGCAGCTGCGCGCCGCGACCGGTGAGACCGCGGCGGTGTTCGCGACCATCCTGGTGATGTACTTCGTGATCGCGCAGTTCCTGCAGCTGCTGGTGCGCTACCTGGAACGGCGCACCGACCGCATGCTCGGCCGCCGCCCGCGCAAGGGCGAGCCCGAACTGCGCACGATCGCGGCCGGCGCGCCCGGCGTGGGAGGTGCCGGCTGATGTCGTGGGACTGGAACTACACCGGCGAGATCCTCCCGGACCTGCTGGACGGCCTGCGGATCACCGTCGTGGCGACCCTGCTCGGCTACGTGATCGCGCTGGTGCTCGGGCTGGTGTGGACGCTGCTGCAGCGCACCCCGAGCCGGGCGTTCAACCTGGCGGTGCGCTGGGTGACGGAGTTCATCCGCAGCACCCCCCTGCTGGTGCAGCTCGCGTTCGTCTTCTTCGTGCTGCCGGGCTGGGGCCTGACCCTGAGCGCGCTCACCGCGGGGATCATCGGGCTGGGCGTGCACTACTCCACCTACACCGCCGAGGTGTACCGGGCCGGGATCTCCGACGTCCCGCGCGGCCAGTGGGAGGCGGCCACCGCGCTGAACCTGCCGCGCAGCCGCGTGTGGCGGTCGGTGATCCTGCCGCAGGCGTTCCGCCGGGTCATCCCGACGCTCGGCAACTACCTCATCGCCATGTTCAAGGACTCGCCGCTGCTGATGGGCATCACCGTGGTCGAGCTGCTCAACTCCGCCTACCAGGCCGGGGCCGAGTCGCTCCAGCTCCTGGAGCCGCTCACCGTCGTCGCCGCGCTGTTCATCATCGTCAGCGTGATTTCCTCGCTCATCATCCGCCGCCTGGAGAGGCGCTATGCCACCAACTGACACCACCCCCGAAGCCCCCACGCCCGAGGAGGACGCGCCCAAGACGACCCTGTCCAAGGGGCGGGCCCCCGAGGACCCGGCCCCGCGGACGGCCGCCGCGCCGCTGCCGCACGGGTCCACGCCGGGCATCCGGTTCGAGAAGGTGGTCAAGCGGTTCGGCGACAACGTCGTGCTGCGCGAGCTGGACTTCACCGTCGCGCCGGGCGAGCGGGTCACGCTCATCGGCCCGTCGGGGTCGGGCAAGACCACCATCCTGCGGCTGCTGATGACCCTGGAGAAGGTCGACGACGGCGTCATCTGGATCGGCGACCGGTCGCTGTCGCACATGGAGCGCGGCGGCAGGCGGGTGCCGGCCAACGAGAAGCACCTGCACGAGATGCGCAAGCAGGTCGGCATGGTGTTCCAGCAGTTCAACCTGTTCCCCAACATGAACGTGCTGCGCAACCTCACCGAGGGGCCGGTGCACGCGCTGGGGGTGCCCAAGGACGAGGCCGTCGAGCGGGCCCGGGGCCTGCTGGACATGGTCGGGCTGGCCGACAAGATCGACGCGCATCCGTCGCAGCTGTCGGGCGGCCAGCAGCAGCGGGTGGCGATCGCCCGGGCGCTGGCGATGCAGCCCAAGGTCCTGCTGCTGGACGAGGTCACCTCGGCGCTGGACCCCGAGCTGGTGGTGGGCGTGCAGGACCTGCTGCGCGACATCGCCCGGCAGAGCGACCTGACGCTGCTGTGCGTGACCCACGAGATGCACTTCGCCCGCGACATCTCCGACCGGGTGCTGATGTTCGACCAGGGGCAGATCGTCGAGGAGGGGCCGCCCGAGCAGATCTTCGGCGACCCGTCCGAACAGCGCACGCGGGACTTCCTGCAGGCGGTCCTGGCGACCTGACCGCGAAGGCCCCCGCGCGCCGCGAGACCGGCCGCGTCCCCGTCGCCCCGGGGACGCGGCCGTTCGCCTTTCCGGCGCGCGTTCACGCGGCCCCCTTTCCGGCGCCTTCCGGGGGACCGCCGTGTGAAAAGCAGGTGAACCGGCCCCGTCCGCCGCCGCCGCGCGCCGCCCCCCCCTCGGGCGGCGCCCCGCCATAGGCCAGGGCTATGGCGCGCATCACCGGTTCCTTCTGGGCGGTGATCGGTTCCGCTGTTGCAATTCTCGGCGGAACCCTCCGACGAAAGGGCACCGCATGTCCCGTCGAACCCTCGCGCTGGCCGGGGCCGCCGTCCTGGCCGCCACCGCGATGTCCCCCCTCACCGCCGCCCGCGCCGCCGCCCCGGGCGCCGCCCACGTGGTGGTGTTCGGCCTGGACGGCGCGGGCTGGGACCGCCTCCTGGCCGCCGACGTCCCCACCATCAAGTCGCTGATCGCCTCCGGGCGGTCGGGCCCGGCGTGGCTGTACTCCGCGCCGATGGCCGCCACCTCCAGCGGGCCCGGCTGGGCCACCGGGCTGACCGGCGTGTGGCCGGACAAGCACAAGGTGCGCGACAACTCCTTCACCGGCGACGACATCGCCGGGCACCCCGACTTCCTGACCCGCGTCGAGCGCCACGACCCCGCGTTCGCCACCTACGCCGCGGTGGACTGGAAGCCCATCGGCGACCGGATCATCACCGGGCCCGTCGACCGCGAGTACGTGCTGGACGGCGACGCCGACGGCTACACCGTGGACGACCCCAAGATCGCCGCCGACGCGGCGGCGCAGATGGCGCGGGTCGGGCCGCACGCCTCGTTCGTCTACTTCGGCCAGCCCGACATCGCCGGGCACGAGCACGGCGGGGCCAGCGCGCAGTACCGGCAGGCGCTGGCCGACGCCGACCGGCGCATCGCGCAGGTCGTCGACGCGGTCAAGAGCCGCCCGACCTACTCCTCCGAGAAGTGGACCTTCATCGTCACCAGCGACCACGGGCACACCGACGCGGGCGGGCACGGCGGCCCCTCCTGGCAGGAGCGGCAGTCGTTCGTGGTCGCGTCCGGGGCCGGGATCACGCCCGGCTCCCCGGCGACCTCGCTGAAGAACGTGGACGTGGCCGCGACCGTGTTGGAGCGGCTCGGCATCGCCCGCCCGGCGGTCCTGGACGGCGCGCCGGTGGGCGCCGCGCCGGCCGACGCCTTCGACGGGCTGGCCGGGTCGCTCCAGCCGCGCGCGGACGAGACCGGCGTCCCCACGTCCACCCGCGGCTGGACCAAGACCGCGCCGAGCGGGTGGCGGATCGACAACACCGGCATGGGCACCGGCGGCGTCACCGAGTGGCGCGGCTGGAGCTTCGCCAACGACGAGTTCTGGACCGCCACCGACCGGGGCCAGCAGCGCGAGAACAACGTGCGGGCGCGCGGGGTGTTCGCCGTCGCCGACCCCGACGAGTGGACCGACAGGTCCTACAGCGGCACGTTCAACTCCACCCTGGTCTCGGCGCCGTACACGGTGGCGGGCAAGACGCGGGTGACGCTCTCCTACTCCTCCCACTACCTCCAGGAGGGGCCGCAGAAGGGCACCGTGCTGGTGTCGTTCGACGGCGGCCCCGACACGGCGGTGCGCACCTACACCGCCGACGCCAAGGCCGCCGTCGAGAGGATTCAGGTGAGCGTCCCGGCGGGCGCGCAGCGGATGACCGTCAAGTGGCGCCTCTCCGAGGCCGGGAACAACTGGTACTGGGCGGTGGACGCCCCCTCGGTGTCCTGAAGGGAGCGGCGCCTAGGCGACGCCCTTCCAGACACCGGCGATCAGATCGCGCCAGACGGGAACGGGCGCGTCCGGGCGCTCCTGGCGGACGATCTCGGCCGGGAAGGTGCCCATCGGGGCCTTGGCGGGCTTGCGGACGGCCTGATCGACGATCGTGTCGGTCAGGCACGTCCCGGCGTCCAGCCTCGGGAACGCCGCGTGCGCCCGCTCGGCCACCTCGGCGGGCAGCGCTTCGGCCCCCATGCCGAGGATGTCCATCCCGGTGCCGGCGTGGGTGAGGGCGATCTCCGGGCGCATCCGGGAGGCGATGCCGACGCTGGTGTGCAGCGCGATCGCCTCCCACACCACCTGGGCGCGGTCGGCGGCGAGGCCCCGCTCGGTCACGAACCGGCGGGCGAGGTCGGCCCCGTCCACCTCGAAGCGCTGGTCGCCGTCGCCCTGCTCGGTCAGCCCGAGGTCGTGCAGGACCGAGCCGAGGAACAGCACCTCCTCGTCGTAGTCGGCGCCCGGCTCCAGGCCCGATGCCTCCGCCACCGCGCGGGCGAACAGGAAGGTCCGGGCGGTGTGGTGGAACAGCGCCGGGCTGCTGGTCCGCCGGACGAACTCGAAGGCCTCCCGGGCCAGGTCGGTGCCGGGCAGGGCGAGGTCGGTGAAGTGATCGCTCATGCCCCCGATCCTGGGCCGGGGCGCGGCCGCCCCGACAGTGGCTGGAAAGCCGCGCTCCGCTATATTCCGGCCATGCACGTCGTGGCGGTTCTCGCTCTGGACGAGGTCGTGGCCTTCGACCTGTCGGTGCCCTGCCAGGTCTTCGGCGCCACCACCGACGCCGCGGGCCGCCCGCTGTACGAGACGCGGGTGTGCGTGCCGCCGGGCGGGGCGCGGAGCGCGGCGTCCTACGGGCGGATGCGGATCGACTCCCCCTGGGGCCCGGACGCGCTGGCCGGGGCGGACACCATCGTGGTCCCCGGCCACGACGGCGTCCGGGACGACCCGTCCGACGAGGTCCTGGACGCGCTGCGGGCGGCCGCCGGGCGCGGCGCCCGGATCGCCTCGATCTGCGTGGGCGCCTTCATCCTGGCCGCGACCGGGCTGCTGGACGGGCGGCGCGCGACCACGCACTGGCACTACGCGCGGGAGCTGGCCGAGCGGTACCCGCGCGTGGAGGTCGATCCGGCCGTGCTGTTCGTGGACGAGGGCCTTCTGCTGACCTCGGCGGGCGTGGCCGCCGGCATCGACCTGTGCCTGCACCTGGTGCGGCGCGACCACGGGTCGGCGACGGCGGCGCGCACCGCGCGGCGGATCGTGATGCCGCTCCAGCGCGACGGCGGCCAGGCGCAGTTCATCCGGCACGAGGACCCGTGCGACGCCGGTGTCGCGCTGCAGCCGACGCTGGCGTGGCTGGAGGCCAACCTGCACCGGCCGCTGACGCTGGACGACATCGCGCGGCAGGCGGCGGTGAGCGTGCGGACGCTGACCCGGCGCTTCCGCGAGCAGGTCGGGGCGAGCCCCCTGCAGTGGCTGCTGGCCGCGCGCGTCCACCGGGCCCAGCAGCTGCTGGAGGACACCGACCTGCCGGTCGAGCGGGTCGCGGCCGAGGCGGGCTTCGGGTCGCCGGTGACGCTGCGCGCGCACTTCGCGCGGCGGGTGGGGGCCTCGCCGCAGTCCTACCGGGCGGCGTTCCGGAGCCGGTGACCGGCGGCGGGGCGGTCACCGCCACCCGGCGTGGCACCCACCGAACGGCGTTCTGTACCGTGGCGCGGGTAGTGGTCGACCAGCAGCACGGACGGTGACGCATGGATGATGGCGCGAGCATCGTGGGGCTCGGCATGACCGAGCTCGGCAAGGTGTACGGGCGCAGCCCGCGCCGGTTCGCGGCCGACGCCGTGCGGCTGGCGGTCGCCGACGCCGGGCTGGAGCTCGCCGACGTGGACGGCCTGCTGGTCAGCCACGGCCTGGGCGGCTCGCCCGGCATCGAGCTGGCCGACACCCTGGGCCTGCGCGACCTGCGGCTGCTGTCGCAGATGAACTCCTTCGGCGCGACCGCCGGGGCGATGGTGTCCTACGCGGCCATGTCGGTGCTGAGCGGCGCCGCGACCACGGTGGCGTGCGTGTTCGCCGACGCGCCGCTGAAGCCCAGGCAGTCGGCGGGCTCGGCCTACCAGCGGGACGCGCCCGAGTGGTACGGGTTCGGCGGCATGACCGCCGCGCTCGGGTTCCGCAGCGTCAACGCCTTCTACGCGCTGGCGGCGCAGCGGCACATGGCGCGCTACGGCACCACCAGCGAGCAGCTCGGCGCGATCGCGGTCAGCACCCGGCAGTGGGCGGCCCGCAACCCGCTCGCCCAGATGCGCGAGCCGATCACCCTGGCCGACCACCAGGAGTCCCGCTGGGTCGCCGAGCCGCTGCACCTGCTGGACTGCTGCCTGGTGTCCAACGGCGCGATCGCGGTCATCGTGACCGGCGCCGACCGCGCGGGCGACCTCGCGCGGCCGCCGGTCCACCTGTGGGGCTGGGGGCAGGGCCACCCCGGGCACCGCAAGGAGCGCGGCAGCGAGTTCGGCCTGACCACCGGCGCGGCGACGTCCGGCCCGGTGGCGATGAAGATGGCCGGGATCACCCCGGCCGAGGTGGACGTGGCCGAGCTGTACGACTGCTACACCTACACGGTGCTGGTGTCGCTGGAGGACTACGGGTTCTGCGGCAAGGGCGAGGGCGGCGCGTTCGCGGCGTCGGGCGCGCTCGGACCGGGCGGCGCGCTGCCCACCAACACCGGCGGCGGGCAGCTGTCGGCCTACTACATGTGGGGCATGACGCCGCTGTCGGAGGCGGTGATCCAGGCGCGCGGCCAGGGCGGCGAACGCCAGGCCCCCAGGAACGACGTGATCCTGGTCAGCGGCAACGGCGGCATCCTCGACCACCACTCCACGCTGATCGTCAGCCCGCACCGGAAGGGGGCCTAGCCATGGAGGCGAGCACCGAGGCCGGCGCCGTGCAGCCTTTGGAGATCGGCGTCCTGCGGCGGGACGGCCGCACCGACGCCTTCTTCGACGGCACCGCCGCCGACCGGCTCACGGTCAAGCGCTGCGCGGCCTGCGACCTGTGGTTCGCGCCCGACCAGGGCACCTGCCCCGGCTGCGGCGACGAGGAGCTGGAGTGGGCCGAGGCCGGCGGCGACGCGACGCTGGTGACCTGGACGGTCGTCCACGGCCGGCCCGCCGCCGACGGCACCGCTCCCCCGCCCGCCCACCTGGCGCTGGTGGAGCTGGCGGAGGGGCCGTGGCTGCACGCCCGGCTGACCGGCGCGGACCGGGCCGCGCTGCGCGAGGGGCTGCCGCTGCGGGCGGTGTTCGTGCACCCCGGCGAGGGCGAGTCCTATCTGCTGTTCCGCCCCGTGTCCTGACCCCCGCTCCCGGTGGGCGACACTGGGGATCATGGAATCGAGCACCGCGCCGCTGTACCCGCCGATCGAGCCCCACGACTCGGGCCTGCTGAGCGTCGGCGGGAACGGCGACGAGATCTACTGGGAGGTCTGCGGCGATCCCGGCGGCAAGCCCGTCGTGTTCCTGCACGGCGGGCCCGGCGGCGGCTCCTCGCCGGTCCACCGGAGGCTGTTCGATCCGCAGGCGTACCGGATCGTGCTGTTCGACCAGCGCAACTGCGGGCGCAGCCGCCCGCACGCCTCCGAGCCGGACGCGGACCTGTCGGAGAACACCACCGCGAACCTGGTGGCCGACATCGAGCGGCTGCGCGAGCACCTCGGCGTGGACCGCTGGATGGTGTTCGGCGGCTCCTGGGGCAGCACGCTGGCGCTGGCCTACGCCGAGGCGCACCCGGAGCGGGTCACCGAGATGGTGCTGCGCGGCGTCTACCTCGTCCTGCCCGCCGACGAGCCGTGGTGCTTCGCCGAGGGCGGGGTGTCACGGCTGTTCCCCGAGGAGTGGGAGGCGTTCCGCGACCACGTCCCCGAGGACGGGCGGGACGACCTCATGACCGCCTACGCGCGCCTCCTGGCCGACCCCGACCCGAACGTCCACGTCCCCGCCGCGCTGGCGTGGACGCGCTGGGAGGACGCCACCGGCGCGCTGCTGCCCAGGCCCGAGGAGGACGAGGACCCGCGCGCGGCGGTCGCCTTCGCGCGGCTGGAGAACCGCTACTTCGGCAACGGCTGCTTCCTGGAGCCGGGACGGCTGCTGCGCGACGCGCACCGGCTGGCCGGCGTTCCCGGCGTGATCGTCAATGGCCGCTACGACCTGCTCACGCCCCCGGACGCCGCGGTGGCCCTGCACCGGGCGTGGCCGGGATCGGTGCTGCACCTGGTCCCCGACGCCGGGCACGCCTTCGACGAACCGGGCACGCTGCGCCGGCTGGTCGAGGCCACCGACGCCTTCCGCCCCTAGCCCGAATGACATTCGGTCCATTAGCGTCGGGCCATGCGCACCGAGGTCTGTGAAACGTTCGGGATCGAGTTCCCGCTGTTCGCCTTCAGCCACTGCCGCGACGTGGTCGCCGCCGTCACCAACGCCGGGGGCCTCGGCGTCCTCGGCGCGGTCGCCTACACCCCCGAGCGGCTCGACGAGGAGCTGCGCTGGATCGACGAGCACGTGGACGGCCGCCCCTACGGGGTGGACGTGCTGGTCCCGGCGAAGATCGACGAGTCGGCCGAGCGCGCCGGGCGGGGCGAGGGCGGCCTGGACACCATGCTGGCCGCCGTCCCGAAGGAGCACTGGGAGTTCCTGTTCGGGCTGTTCGACAAGTACGGGGTGCCGCTGCCCGACTTCGAGAAGGCCAAGAAGGCCAACTCCAGGGGCGGCACCCAGGTCACCGCGCAGGGCGCGGGCGAGCTGATCGAGGTGTCCCTCGCCCACCCGATCCGCCTGATCGCCAGTGCCCTCGGCACCCCGCCCCCGCTGATGGTCGAGCGGGCCAAGGACGCCGGGGTGCCGGTGGCCGCGCTGGTCGGCACCGCCGAGCACGCCCGCCGCCAGGTCGCCGCGGGGGTGGACCTCATCGTGGCGCAGGGCGGCGAGGCCGGCGGCCACACCGGCGAGATCTCCACGATGGTGCTGGTGCCCGAGGTCGTGGACACCGTCGCGCCGATCCCCGTCCTGGCGGCGGGCGGCATCGCCACCGGCCGCCAGATGGCCGCCTCGATGGCGCTGGGCGCGTCCGGCGTGTGGTGCGGCTCGGTGTGGCTGACCACCGAGGAGGCCGAGACCCCGCCACCGGTGAAGGCCAAGATGCTGGCGGCGACCTCCCGCGACACCGTGCGGTCCCGCTCGCGGACCGGGAAGCCCGCCCGGCAGCTCCGCTCGGCCTGGACCGAGGAGTGGGAGGGGCCGGGCAGCCCCGGCGCGCTCGGCATGCCACTCCAGATGATCATCGCCGAGGGGGCCATGCGGCAGATCAACAAGGTCGCCGAGACCGGCAACCCGGGCGCGCGCGAGCTGGCGAACTACTTCGTGGGCCAGTGCGTCGGGCAGATGAACGCCGTCAAGCCCGCCCGGCAGGTCGTCTACGACATGGTCAGCGAGTTCGCCGACGCCGTCGACCGGCTCAACACCGTCAGCGGCGGCTGAGCGCGCGCGGCCGGCCGCCGCCCAGATGATCAAGGCGTTCACCATATGAAATACGCACGGGGCGGCCCTGCGGCGCGTTGCCCGGGACCGCGCGGGCACGCCCGGCACCATGGTCACGCTCGGACACCGAGCCGCCCGGCCGGGTGATCTGTGGGGGAGAATGCGGCCATCAGGCGGTGGGGGGGGGGGGGGGGCGGGCGCGGCCCCCCCCCCCCCCCCCCCCGACGCCCCCCCCCCCCCGCCCCACCCCCCGCCCCCCCCCCACCCCCCCCCCCGGCCCCACAACCCCC
>JBITGK010000037.1:49075-63195 GCA_044456955.1 Spirillospora sp. NPDC050679
CGCCCCCGGCGCCGCGGGGCGGGGTTTGGGGGGGGGGGGGCGGGGCCGGCGGGGGGGGGGGGGGGCGCCCCGGCGGGGCCGCCGCCGCACACCCCCAGAACTTGCCACCAGGCACTGGCATTATCCCAGTGCCCGCAGGCACAATCGCTCCATGCGCAAACTCCTCGCCACCGCGACCGCCGTGTCCCTGTCCGGAACCCTGATCCTGGGCGCCACTCCCGCCCAGGCGGCCGCCAAGCCCGAGCCCGCCCCCCAGGCCGCCAAGAACGCGCGCCAGCTGCCCCCGCACGTGCTGGCGCAACTGCCCCCGCAGCTCCCCCCGCAGCTGCGCCGGGCCGCCGAGGATACGATCTTCACCCCCGGCTGGGACGAGAAGGGCCCCTACATCGTGTGGGGCAACATGCGCTGCCGCATCCATCTGTTCGTCCCCGAAGAGTGGAAGAACGCCTGGGGCACCGGCCCCTGCTGGTTCTGACCGCCGCCCGCCGCCCCGCTCCCCCGGCCCGCTCCCCCGGCCCGCGTCAGCGGTACTGGTTGAGCGGGCGTCCCGGCCCCTTGCCGATCTGCTCGACGAACAGCCTGGCCAGCGCCTCGTGCCCCTTGACCGTGGGATGGAAGCTGCGCTTCTCGGCCGACAGCGCCGCCAGGCTCACCGACAGCCCGTTCATGTACGGGTCGGGGCTGCCCACCTCGTGCCCGGCGAACGCGCTGTAGGCGTCGGCGAACTCCACGCTGCCCGGCCGCCCGGCCGCCGCGATGCGCCCGTCGGCCTCGGCGACGGTCTGCCGGATCAGCTCGTTCAGCTCCCGGGCGCGGGCGTTCAGCCACCGCTGGTCCTCGACGCTGATGTTGTCGCCGCCGGCCCCCGACACCTCCGAGAACGCGCGCGGGTACCCCAGCACGATCACCCGGGCGCGCGGCGCCCTGGCGGTGATCTTGGCGATCACGTCCGGCAGGCTCTGCCGCAGCGCCGCCATCCGCCCGGCGATCTCCCCGCCCTGCTCCTCGCAGCTCTCGCTCCACGGCAGCTTCACCACGCACGCGGCCAGCACCTTGGAGAACCCCACGTCGTTGCCGCCGACGCTGATGGTGATCAGGCTCGTGTCGGCGCCGACGCGGCCGAGCTGCGGCGGCTCGCCGCCCTTGCCGTCCAGCACGTCGGCCGTCGTCGCGCCCGAGCACGCCCAGAACGAGGTGCCCCGCGCGAACGGGAACGCCTTGGACACCGCGTGGTAGTAGGCCTTGGAGGTGCGGTGGCAGCGCTCCAGGGGGTTCTGGTCGGCCAGGTTGCCCTCCGCGCCGACGCCGGAGGAGTAGGAGTCGCCGAGCGCGACGTAGGCGCCCTGCGTGGCGGCCTCGACCGGCGTGAGCCGCCGCCCGGGGCCGCGCTCGGGCTCGCTGAGCGGCGCGCCGGGGGCGGCGCGGCATCCCGCGCCGAACACCGAGCAGCGCGCGGCGGGCAGCGCCACCAGCGGAACGATCATGAGCAGCAGGAGGACCACCAGCACGGCCACGGCCGAGCCGCGCTCGCCGAGGCGCTCGCGAACGCGCCCCGGCCACGCCCCCGGTCGTGCTTCCGGACGCGTCCGCCGTTCCGTCCCCGGCCCCGCCATCGTGCTCCCCTCCGTCCGATCCACCAGACGAGCGCCATGTCGTCAGGGTTCCCGCCTTTACGTTGTAGATTTTTAAGGGTCCCGTCCCGACCACGATAAGCGGGAGATCGCTCCCCCGTCGTCCCGGGGCGGGTGACCTCCGGCACCGCCTGGGGTGCGGCGGAACGTCCGGGGGTATCCCTCCGTCCAAGGGGCAACACGACGTTCACGGGGGGCGCCGCATCATGCTGGCGGTATTGACCGGTCTGGGGCTGTCGGCCGCCGCGGGCCTGAACGCCTACATCCCGCTGCTGGTGGTCGGGGTGCTCGGCCGCTACACCGACCTGGTGCGGCTGCCGGCCGAGTTCGACTGGCTCGCCAACGGCTGGGTGCTGGGCACGCTCGCCCTGCTGCTGGCCGCCGAGGTCGTCCTGGACAAGGTGCCGGTGGTCGACACCGTCAACGACGCGATCCAGACGGTGGTGCGCCCGGCCGCGGGCGGCGCGGTGTTCGCCGCCACCGACGCCGCCGCGCGGCTGGACTCCTCGTCGTTCATGCAGGACAACCCGTGGATCGGGTGGGCGCTGGGCATCATGGTGGCCCTGGTGGTGCACGTGACCAAGGCGACGGTGCGGCCGGTGGTCAACGCCGGGACGCTCGGCACCGGCGCGCCGGTGGTCAGCACCGTCGAGGACACCGTCTCGCTCGGGATGAGCCTGCTGGCGATCCTGGTGCCGGTCGCGGCGCTGGTCGTGCTGGCGGTGCTGGCCTACGCGGCGCTGCGGATGCTGCGCGCGGCGCACCGGCGCAGGCGGCGCCGCGCTACCGGATCGGCCGCCACATGACCAGGCGGGGCCCGAGCTCGTGCAGCCCCGCGCGGACCTCCTCGTCCCAGTGCGCGCGCAGCCCCGGGCCCCAGCGCTCGGCGGGCAGCTCGGCGAAGCCGTGCGCGGCGTACCAGGGGCCGTTCCACGGGACGTCGCGGAAGGTCAGCAGGCTGACGCCCGGCGCCCCGGCCGCGGCGGCGCGCTCCACGACCGCGCGCAGCAGGCGGCCGCCGACGCCCTGCCGGACGCGGTCGGCGCGCACGGCGATCTGCTCCAGGTGGGCGGCGCCGTCCACCGGCACCACCGCGGCGTAGCCGACCGGCGGATCGCCCGCCACCACGATGTCGGCCGAGGTGCCGATCATCTGCTCGATCACCGTGGGGCCCGGCGGGAACACGATGCCGAGCGGCCGGAACAGCTCGTCGGCCGTCCGCTCGATCCCGGGGAGCAGGGCCAGGTCGGCGGGCGCCGCGGGGCGCACCGACGCGTCGTCGGGGTCCATGGCCCCGATCGTAGGGCCCGGCCCTCCCGGCGGCACCGCATTAACGGCGCCACGGCTCCCGGCGCGTACGGACCGCGACGGAAGCCCGCCAGGGGCCGGCGGGAGGCCGGCGGGATCAGCTGACGCCGGCCTCCTTCATGTCGCGCAGCTCGCGCTTGAGCTCCTTGATCTCGTCGCGGAGGCGGGCGGCCAGCTCGAACTGCAGGTCGGTCGCGGCCTGGTGCATCTGGGTCGTCATCTGCTCGATCAGGCCCTCCAGCTCCTCCCGGGGGCGCTCCCCCACCAGGTCGGCGGCGTGCCGGCCGGCCCTGCGCGAGCCCAGGCCCGGGACCGGGGCCTTGCCCCGGCTCTGCTGGCGGCCCGCGCCGCCGATCAGGTTCTCGGTGTCGGCGTCCTCGCGGACCAGCGAGTCGAGGATGTCGGCGATCTTCTTGCGGAGGGCCTGCGGCTCGATGCCGTGCTCGGTGTTGTAGGCCTGCTGCTTGGCGCGCCGCCGGTTGGTCTCGTCGATCGCGCGCTCCATCGACGGGGTCACGGTGTCGGCGTACATGTGGACCTGGCCCGACACGTTGCGGGCCGCGCGGCCGATGGTCTGGATCAGGGAGGTCTCCGAGCGCAGGAAGCCCTCCTTGTCGGCGTCCAGGATCGCCACCAGCGACACCTCGGGCAGGTCCAGGCCCTCGCGCAGCAGGTTGATGCCGACCAGCACGTCGAACTCGCCGGCGCGCAGCTCGCGCAGCAGCTCGATGCGGCGCAGGGTGTCGACCTCGCTGTGCAGGTAGCGGACCTGGATGCCGAGCTCCAGCAGGTAGTCGGTGAGGTCCTCCGACATCTTCTTGGTCAGGGTGGTGACCAGCACGCGCTCGTCGCGCTCGGTGCGCAGCCGGATCTCGTGGATCAGGTCGTCGATCTGGCCCTTGGTGGGCTTGACGACGATCTCGGGGTCGATCAGGCCGGTCGGGCGGATGACCTGCTCGACCACGTCGCCCTTGACGCGGTTCAGCTCGTAGTTGCCGGGGGTGGCCGACAGGTAGACCGTCTGGCCGATGCGCTCCAGGAACTCCTCCCACTTCAGCGGGCGGTTGTCCATCGCCGACGGCAGCCGGAAGCCGTGCTCGACCAGCATCCGCTTGCGGGAGGCGTCGCCCTCGTACATCGCGCCGATCTGCGGGACGGTCTGGTGGGACTCGTCGACCACCAGCAGGAAGTCCTCGGGGAAGAAGTCCAGCAGCGTGTTGGGGGCGGTGCCGGGCGCGCGGCCGTCGATGTGGCGGGAGTAGTTCTCGATGCCGGAGGCGGTGCCGACCTGCCGCATCATCTCGATGTCGTAGGTGGTGCGCATCCGCAGCCGCTGGGCCTCCAGCAGCTTGCCCTGCCGCTCCATCACGGCGAGGGTCTCCTCCAGCTCGGCCTCGATGGCGGCGATCGCGCGCTCCATGCGCTCGGGGCCGGCGACGTAGTGGGAGGCGGGGAAGACGTACAGCTCCTCGTCCTCCGACAGCACCTCGCCGGTGAGCGGGTGCAGGGTCGCCAGCTTCTCGATCTCGTCGCCGAACATCTCGATCCGGACGGCGAGCTCCTCGTACTGCGGGATGATCTCGATGGTGTCGCCGCGCACCCGGAAGGTGCCGCGGGTGAAGGCCAGGTCGTTGCGCGAGTACTGCATGCCGACCAGGTGGCGCAGCAGCTCGTCGCGGTCGTACTCCTGGCCGACGCGCAGCCGCAGCATGCGGTCGACGTACTCCTGCGGGGTGCCCAGGCCGTAGATGCACGACACCGACGCGACCACGACGGTGTCGCGCCGGGTCAGCAGGGAGTTGGTCGCCGAGTGCCGCAGCCGGTCGACCTCGTCGTTGATCGAGGAGTCCTTCTCGATGTAGGTGTCGGTCTGCGGGATGTAGGCCTCGGGCTGGTAGTAGTCGTAGTACGACACGAAGTACTCGACGGCGTTGTTGGGCAGCATCTCGCGCAGCTCGTTGGCGAACTGCGCCGCCAGCGTCTTGTTGGGCTGCATGACCAGCACCGGGCGCTGGAGCTTCTCGATCAGCCAGGCGATGGTGGCGGTCTTGCCGGTGCCGGTGGCGCCCAGCAGCACCGAGTCCTTGTCGCCCCGGCCGACGCGCTCGGCCAGCTCGGCGATCGCCTGCGGCTGGTCGCCCGACGGCGTCATCTCCGTGACGACTTCGAACGGCGCCACCTTGCGCTGCAGGTCCGTGATCGGCCGCATTCCTCGCCTCTCCCTGATGAGCAGCGGACCGGGACGATCCGCTCACCCCACTGTATGCAGGGGGTACGACATTCTCTGCCTACCCGGTGTCACCGCCGGTCAAATGACCGGCAACGGGACGCGGGCGCGCAGCGCGTAGCCCCCGTCGCCGGTGGGCCCGGCCTCGAAGGTGCCGCCGAGGGCGGTGACCCGCTCGCGCAGCCCGACCAGGCCGTTGCCGCCGCTCGGCAGCCGGTGCGCCACCGGCGCGGCGGGCGCGGTGTTGGTCACCGACACCTCCACCGCCTCGGGCAGCAGGCCCAGCTCCACGCGGGTGGCGGCGTCCCCGGCGTGCTTGTGGACGTTGGTGAGCGACTCCTGGACCAGCCGGTAGACGGTGCGGCCCACGGCGGCGGGCACGGGGCGCTCGTCGCCGGTCACCGTCAGCTCCACCGCGAGCCCGGCCGCGCCCGACTGCTCGATCAGGCCCCGCACGTCGGCCAGGGCCGGCGTGTGCTGGGGCAGGGCCTCCTCGCCGCGCCGCAGGACCCCGATGACCTGCCGCAGCTCCTCCAGCGCCTGGCGGCCCATGTCCCCGATCACCGCGGCGGTCTCGGCGGCGCGCTCGGGGTCGCGGGCGGCGATCGCGCGCAGCGCCCCGGCGTGCACGACCATGACGCTGACGCGGTTGGCGACCACGTCGTGCATCTCGCGGGCGATGCGGGTGCGCTCCTCGGCGCGGGCCCGCTCGGCGAGCAGGTGCTGCTCGTTCTCCAGGCGCGCCGCCCGCTCCTGGAGCGAGGCGAGCAGCTGCTTGCGGGCGCCCATGTAGAGGCCGAGCACCACCGGCAGCGCGGTGAACGCCAGCCCGAAGATCGCCATGGCCAGGGGGGAGGCCGGCTGGTCGGTGGGCCCGGGGAGCACCAGCCCCGCCACGTACCAGGCCAGCGCGACCAGCACGACGGTGCGGCGGACGGCGGCGTAGGCCCCCAGCGAGTACAGCACGATCAGCGCGCCGAACCCGCTCCCGCCCGACGCGGTGCCGAACACCAGTGCGAACAGGGCGAGCGCGACCGGGTGGCGGCGGCGCGCCACCAGCGCCAGGCCGAGGAGCACCCCGGCGGCCGAGCAGGCCGCGGGCGGCAGCCAGAAGTCCCGGTAGCCGAGCCACAGGAACGAGCCGTCCAGGGCGGCCGCGCCGAGGGCCAGGGCGGCGTCGAGCGCGCGGGAGCGTCGCGCCGGACCCAGCTCCGGCCACCGGTCCCGCAGCAGCATGCGACGAGCCTATAGCCACCGCCGGATCATGCGCCCGACACCCGGTGATCGTCCCTCAGCCCGCGGCCGCGGCGGCCTCCAGCTCCTTCCACAGGGCGTCCACGCGCGCCCGCAGGTCCTCCAGCGAACCGGAGTTGTCGATCACGTGGTGGGCGACGGCGCGGCGCTGCTCGCGGGTGGCCTGCGCGTCGATGCGCGCCTGGGCGGCCTCGCGGGTCATGCCCCGGCGCCCGGTGAGCCGGTCGAGCTGGGTCTCCACCGAGGCGTCCACGACCACCACCACGTCGTAGAACCCGGCCAGGCCGTTCTCGGCCAGCAGCGGCACGTCGTAGACGACGATCGCGTCGGCGGGGGCGGCGTCCATCAGCTCCTGCATCCGCTCCCCCACCAGCGGGTGCACGATGGCGTTCAGCGCCTTGAGCCGCTCGGCGTCGGCGAACACGATCGAGCCGACCCTCTCGCGGTCCAGGCCGCCGCCGGGCAGCAGCACCCCCTCGCCGAACTCGGCGACCACGGCGGCCAGGCCCGGGGTGCCGGGCTCGACCACCTCCCGGGCGATCTTGTCCGCGTCGATGACCACCGCGCCGTGCGCGGCCAGCCGGGCCGAGACCTCGCTCTTGCCCGACCCGATTCCACCGGTGAGTCCCACTTTCAGCACGGGCACCACCGTACTCAGGCCGGGCCCGCGCCCGCCGGGAGGGTCTTGCGCATGTGGACGTGGGTGAGATGCGCGGCGACGCGCTCGCGGTGGGTCTCGGCGTAGCCGAGCCGCCGGTACAGCCGCAGGTTGGGGTCGCTGAGGTGGCCGGTGAACAGCACGCACGCGTCGGCGCGGCCGGCGACGTGCTCCTCCAGGGCGCGCATCAGGCTCCCGCCGACGCCCCGGCCCTGCTGGTCGGGCGCGACCACCAGGCGGCCCACCAGGCAGGTGCGGTCGCTGAACTGCGCGCGGACCGCGCCGACCAGCCGCCCGCCGGGCAGCGCCGCCTTCAGCACGACGGCGTCGCCCTCCAGCACCTTGCGGATCTGCTCCAGCGACTCCACCAGCGGCGGGATGAACGGGTCGCCGTACAGGTGCGCCTCGGTGACGTACGCGGCGCGCTGCAACGTCATGATCTCGCCCGCGTCGTCGGGCGAGGCGGGCGAGATCACGACGGGTGCGGAAGTCATGGGCACGACCCTAGCGGGCGGCCCCGAAGATCAACCGGCGATCCGGACGGTCACCGCGACCGGATAGTGGTCGGAGGCGTCGGACTTGACCACCTCGTAGTCGCTGAACAGCAGGTCGTCGGTCCCGAAGATCCAGTCGATGCGCTCCCCGGAGGGGGTGGTCGGCACCGGGTCGCCGCCGAGCCCCGCGCTGCGCAGCCGGGTCCCGTCGGAGATCCGGCTGATCTCCGGGCTGCCGGGCTCGGCGTTGAAGTCGCCGCCGATGATCGTGCGGCCCGCGTTGGCCCAGGCCCCGATCAGCGCCGACGCCTCGCGCACCCGCTCCTCGCTCTTGTCCGCGCCGCCCTCCAGGTGGGTGGACCACACGTCCATGGTGGTGCGGCCCACGCCGAGCCGCGCCCACACGTAGCCGCGGATCTGCGACCAGTCGCCGCGCGGCATCCGGCCGGTGCCCGAGCCGCGCACCGGCAGCGAGGTGAGGATGGCGTTGCCGAACTGGCCGTCGGCGGCCGGGCCCCACAGCAGCTTCATGCCGAGCCGCCGCGACAGCCACACGCCCACGTCGGTGGTGCCCGACAGCAGCGCGCCGCGGCTGGCCTCCTGCAGCAGCACCACGTGCGGGCGCTGCGCGGCGATGGTGCGGGCGATGCCCTCGGGGTCCAGCTGCCCGTCCTGGTCGACGGCGTCGTGGATGTTGTAGCTGACCACCCGCACGTGCCCGTCGGCGGGCGCGGCCGCGGGGGCCTTCCCCTTGGGGGCGGCGACGGTGAACAGCAGCGTGCCCGCCAGCAGCACCAGCGCCGCCGCGGCGGCGGTGAGGGCGCGCAGCGGGGCGCGGGCGGGCAGCGGGCCGCCGCGCGCGGCCGCGATGGCGGCCAGCCCGCCCAGCAGGATCCCGGCCAGGCCGGGCAGCACGTTGTTGGGCAGCGGCATCGGCTCGACGGCGCTGAGCTGGTAGGGCACCAGGACCAGCGCGATCAGGAAGCCGCCGAGCGCGGCGCCGACGTCGATGCGCCAGACCGGGCCGCCGGTCCCGGCACGGCGCAGCGGCGCGCGGCAGGCCACCGCCAGCAGCCACGCCGACAGCACCTGCCCGCCGATCACCACGGGGACGATCTCGACGCCCGACACCGCATAGGTCCCGGCGATCGCGCCGGCGCCCACGCCGAGCAGGGTGCCGCCGAGCACGCACACCCCGCCGGGCACCGCGCGCACCGCCAGTCCCGACGCCAGGAACGCCAGCGCCAGACCCTGCCCGACCACGATGACGATGTGCGCGGCGGTCAGCGACAGCCACCCCGACGACGCCACGAACGCGGGGCTGGACAGCACCAGGACCTGCAGGGCCAGGAACGGCCCGATGGCCGCGCCGCCCAGCGCGTCGCGCCAGGACAGGCCGGGGGCGGCGACCGGCCCGGAGGCCAGCTCCCGGTACAGCGCCAGCGCGCCGAGCCCCACGAACGCCAGGCACGCCAGCCACGGCGCGATGCCGGACCGCCACACCGGGTCCCAGGTCGCGAACGCCATGCGCACCGCGGCGTCGGCCGACAGGCCCGCCACCGCGGCGGTGGCGAAGCCCACCCCCGACAGGCCGCGGGCGCCCTCGTACAGCGCCGCGACCGCGATCATGCCGATGGCGGTGCCCAGCAGCGCCAGCCACAGCTGCGGGGACAGGATCTGGGCGAGCAGCCGGACCGCCAGCAGCCCGCCGACGCCGGTCAGCAGCAGGGCGCGGGGGCCGCCGGCGCGCCGCACCAGGGGCGCGGCGAACCCGGCGAGGTAGACCGCCAGCGTGGCGATCGCGGCGACGCCGGCGCCCGCCGAGTCGCCCAGGTGGTCGAGCTGGGGCAGGGAGAACCGCAGGGTCTGCGCGAGCACCGCCACCGTGATCGCGATCAGCGCGAGCCGGGCGGGGCCCTGCGGAACGATGGAGGGACCGGACGCGGACGGGCCGCCGGTCTGGGTGCCTACGTCTGTGCTGGCCAATTGAACGAATGCTCCCGGGGACGAGCTGGGGGCGGTCGGGGGATCGCGCTGGGCGCGTGGGGCGGTTCGGATGCGGCGGGTCGGGCGTGGCGGGTCAGGCGGGTCGAACGGACCGAGCGGCGGGTCGGGTGGGACCCGGGCTCGGCCCGGACGGGGCGTCGCGGACGGCGCCCGGCGGACGGGCGTGACGTGCGGGTGAGGCGCGTCGGGCGCGCAGGGCCGCCGGGCAAAAGGCGCACGGCCGGAGGCCGATCCGCTGTGGATCGTCCTCCGGCCGTGTTCACCTGATCACCGCGCCGCGCGCGCCGCCCGCGAAGGCGGCGCGCGGTGGGCACGGGCCGTGCTCAGCGTCTCACTGCCCGCCGGAGAGCTTCTCCCGCAGGGCGGCCAGGGCCTCGTCGGTGGCCAGGGCGCCACCGGCGGACTCGGTCTCGCCGCCACCGGAGTAGGAGGTCTCGGTGCCCGCGGTGGTCGTGGCGCCGGCCGTGTCGGCCTCCGCCTCGGCCTTGCGGGCCTCCTCGATCTGCTTGCGGTGGGCGTCGAAGCGGGACCGGGCCTCGGCGTACTGCCGCTCCCAGGTCTCGCGCTGCTCGTCGAAGCCCTCGAGCCACTCGCCGGTCTCCGAGTCGAAGCCCTCGGGGTACTTGTAGTTCCCCTCGGCGTCGTACTCGGCGGGCATGCCGTACAGCGTCGGGTCGAAGTCCTCTTCCTCGATGCCGGCGGCGGACTCGTTGGCCTGCTTGAGCGACAGGCTGATCCGGCGCCGGTCGAGGTCGATGTCGATGATCTTCACGAAGATCTCGTCGCCGACCTGGACGACCTGCTCGGGGATCTCCACGTGGCGCTCGGCCAGCTCGGAGATGTGCACCAGGCCCTCGATGCCCTCCTCGACGCGGACGAACGCGCCGAAGGGGACGAGCTTGGTGACGCGGCCCGGCACGACCTGGCCGATCTGGTGGGTGCGGGCGAACTGCTGCCACGGGTCTTCCTGGGTCGCCTTGAGCGACAGGGAGACGCGCTCGCGCTCCATGTCGACGTCCAGGACCTCGACCGTGACCTCCTGGCCGACCTCGACGACCTCGGAGGGGTGGTCGATGTGCTTCCAGGACAGCTCGGAGACGTGCACCAGACCGTCGACGCCGCCGAGGTCGACGAACGCGCCGAAGTTGACGATCGAGGAGACGACGCCCTTGCGGACCTGGCCCTTCTGCAGGGTGTTGAGGAAGGTCTGGCGGACCTCGCTCTGGGTCTGCTCCAGCCAGGCGCGGCGCGACAGCACCACGTTGTTGCGGTTCTTGTCGAGCTCGATGATCTTGGCCTCGAGCTCGCGGCCCACGTAGGGCTGCAGGTCGCGGACACGGCGCATCTCGACCAGCGACGCGGGCAGGAAGCCGCGCAGGCCGATGTCGAGGATGAGGCCGCCCTTGACGACCTCGATGACCGTGCCGGTGACGATGCCGTCCTCGTCCTTGATCTTCTCGATCGTGCCCCAGGCGCGCTCGTACTGGGCGCGCTTCTTGGACAGGATCAGACGGCCTTCCTTGTCCTCCTTCTGGAGGACGAGGGCCTCCACGTGGTCTCCGACGGCGACGACCTCGTTGGGGTCGACGTCGTGCTTGATGGAGAGCTCGCGGGAGGGGATGACACCTTCCGTCTTGTAGCCGATGTCGAGGAGGACCTCGTCTCGATCGACCTTGACAACGGTGCCTTCGACGATGTCGCCGTCGTTGAAGTACTTGATGGTCTCATCGATCGCGGCGAGGAAGGCTTCCTCTGACCCGATGTCGTTGACCGCTACCTGCGGGGTGGTCGAGGTGGCCTCGGTGCTGCTCGTCATGTGTCGGCTGGCTCCGGATACGGACATAGTGGGTGTCTGGTGATGCGCGGAGGGCTCTTATCCGCCCTGCCGAGAACCGGATGGACACGTGGTCACCCACGTGGAGATACCGAACCGATGTCGCCGACGAGACCGAGCGCGAGCCTGCTCCGTCCGAAGCGCGCGCAAGCCCACAGCGCAGCGATCAGGATATGGGACCGATCGCGGCAGGTCAATCGGAGCGGCGACACCCGCGGGGGCGGGTGGGGGGATTGATGCAAGGACGGGTGGGGGCGGGGGCGGGGCGAGCGCGGGGCTGGCGGCCGGGCTGGCGGCCGGGCTGGCGGCCGGGATGGCGGCCGGGATGGCGGCCGGGATGGCGGCCGGGCGAGCGCGGGGCTGCGGCGGAGTGAGCGCGGGGCTGCGGCGGGGATGGCGGCGGAGGCCGGGGGTGGCGGCGGGGGTGACTGAGGCTGCGCGGGTCGTGCAGGTGGTTCTGGGAGTGCGCTGGCCTGCCTCGGGGCCGGGCGAGGGGGCGTTCCCGGGGGCGAGTGGAGATCATCTTTAGGGTCGGAGGGAGATCGTCCCCGGGGGCCGGGCAGGGGTCAGTAGACGCGGGCGCGGGCCCGGAACTCCTTGGCGAGCCGCTTCTCGGCCGCCTGCGGAATCGTGATCGTCTCGGGGTCCCCGTCGGAGGTGTAGCGCTCGCCGGGGTGCTTGTCGAGGTGGTCCAGCCAGGCCGTCGAGCAGAACTTGGTGCACTCGTTCTCCTTGATCTTGCCTTCGGAGCGCACCCTGGTGATCGCGAAACGGTCGAAGTCCTCGTCGAACGGCGATTCCGACGGCTTCCACCCGGCCAGGAAGACCCCCTGGAAGTCGTACCGGCCCTCCTGCCGCTGCGCCCACGCGCGCTTGCGGGGGATCGCGCCGAAGGGGTAGGCGAAGGTGGCGGTGTGCCGGCCGGTCAGCGAGACGATCTTGTCTTCGATGCCGCCGATCTCCTTCTCCACCTCCTTCTCGGACATCCGCGACAGATCCGGGTGGGTGCCGGTGTGGTTGGCGATCTCGTAGCCGTGGTCGGTGAGCCACTTCAGCCCCGCCGCGGCCCGGTCGCCGAGTCCGAACACGTCCTCGTTCAGGTAGAAGGTCGCCACGGGCCGGAACCCCGGATGCCGCCGCGCCACTTCCTGGATGATCGCCACCGCGGTGTCGGGCTTGGGGTTGCCCTGCTCGTCCAGCCCGAAGTGGCCGGGGGTGCTGTCGTCGAAGGTCAGCACGACCGGATGCCTGCCCGCCGGGACGTCGAAGCGTCCGCCGGCGAACTCCGCGGCGGTGATCGGCACATAGCCCTCACTGGCCAGGCGCTCCAGCTCGTCGCGGAACTCCTTGGTCGAGCGGTCCAGCGACAGCTCGGCCTTCTTCATGATCCGGTGGTACATCAGCACCGGGACCTCGCCGAGCTCGTTGGCCTTGGCCGAGGCGGCGGCGGGCGCGGCCGGCGGCAGGGCGGCCGGGGCCGAGGTGGAGGCGGAGGGCGTCGCGGACGGCGTTGGGGCGGCCGTGGGCGACTTGGCGGCGCCCCCGCCGTCCGGTGCTCCGGTCGCCGTGGGCGGCGGGACGGGCGTGGCTCTGGTGGCCGCCCCCGCGCGGGCGGCGGTTTTATCGGAACCGGAGCGCTCCCGCTCCCCCGGCAGGGTCAGTCCGAGGATCACGGCGCAGACGACGACAACACCGGCGATCTTGTGCAGGAGTGGCACGGGCCTCCCGTCGTGGGACGTCTGTTCACGGGACCGGAGAGATCAGAGTACGACTCTTGGGACTGATCGGACAGTGAGGTCGGCAAGTGCGGATCAGCTGAGATATCCGGCGGTGGAGGCGTAGGCGGGCTGGTGGGCGGGCTAGTCGGCGGGCTAGTCGGGGGGTAGTGGGCGGGCTGGTCGGGGCTGGTAAGTGGGCTTGGCCAGGGCTGGTGGGGGCTGTTTGGGAGCTGGTGGGTTGGGGCTGCGCACGAAGGACTGGGTGGGTGGGTACGACTCAAATCCTGCGCTGTCGGGAGGCGCGCGTGGGGAGCTGCGCGGTGGCGGAGGCTTGTACTGCGAGCGGACCGCTTCTTAGCGCGCTATGGGGCAGGCCGCGCTCTGGTCGCGCTTCTGGCCGCCCTGCGGGCGGCTCCTGGATGCGCAGTGAGAGGTCGGTTCTGAGCCGGTTGCGGGGTGGTCTGTCTCTAGGTGCGCTGCGGAGTAGACCTTTTTTGACTGCGCCACTGAGTGGACCGCTTCTGCGCGCATTATTGGGTGGAGACCTTCTGACCGGCACTGCCGGATGGAGCCTCTCACTGGCACTGCCGGGCGGAGCTCCGCTTGCCGCGCTACCGGGCGGAGCCTTACTTACCGGCGCCGCCGGACGTAGACCCTCATGCCGCGCTACTAGGCGGAGCCCTTCTTACCGGCGCCATCGGACCGAGCCTCTCACCGGCACTGCCGGACATGGCCCCTCTTGCCGCGCTACCAGGCGAAGCCCTACTTACCGGCGCCGCCGGACCGAGCCTCTCACCGGCACTGCCGGACGTAGCCCCTCTTGCCGCGCTACCAGGCGAAGCCCTACTTACCGGCACCACCGGACCGAGCCTCTCACCGGCACTGCCGGACATGGCCCCTCTTGCCGCGCTACCAGGCGAAGCCCTACTTACCGGCACCACCGGACCGAGCCTCTCACCGGCACTGCCGGACATGGCCCCTCTTGCCGC
>JBITGK010000038.1:0-61789 GCA_044456955.1 Spirillospora sp. NPDC050679
AGGAAGCGCTCCGCGCCCACCTGTCTTTTAAGAGCCGCTGGGACTCCGTCCCCCGCAACCCCTGGGCAAGGGGCTCCGCCCCCTGCACCCCCGCCCCCCTGGCTGAGGCTAGGGAAAACCCGGCACGGGGCTGGAGCTGTTGCTCAGGTGTCGGGCACGGGGCCGGGGTTGTTGGTCATGTGCCGAGCACGGGCTGAGGTCCCTGAGCATGTGCACGGTGCGGGGCTGGGGCTGTTGTTCGGCTGCCGAGCGCAGGGTTCCGGTACTCGGGTAGTTGTCGGCGTTCCAGGCCCAAGCTGGGCCTACTGGTCAAGCTCGTCGGTCGAGCGCAGGAGGCAGAATGCAAGGCGCAGGTGCAAGACACAGGGGCAAGGCAGCAAGCCCGCGCCCCTCCCCTCACCCCCTCCCCCACTCCACCGGCAAAGCCACCAACCCCCGCCCCACCAAACTCTTCCGATGCACCGGCACCACCCCCGGCGCCAACCGCAGGTCCGGCATCCTCTCCACCAACTGCTCGAACGCGATCTGCATCTTCAACCGACTCAGCGCCGCGCCCACGCAGTGGTGCACCCCATACCCGAACACCATGTGGTCCCGGGCGTTCGCCCTCCGGATATCGAAGCGCTCCGGCTCCGGGAACACCGTCTCGTCGTGCCCCGCCGAGTCCGCGTGCAGCAGCACCTGCACGCCCGCCGGAATCGTCCTGCCGTGCAGCGTCACGTCGGCCGTCGTCGTCCGGAAGCTGCCCAGGCTCGCCCCGTCGATCCGCAGGCTCTCCTCGATCATGCCCGGGATCAGGGTCCGGTCGGCCACGATCTCCTCCCACGCCCCGCGCTCGCGCATCAGGCGGTGGACGGCGTTGGACAGGCCGTTGGGGACGGTGTCGTTGCCGCCCAGCAGCAGGGCGCTGATCGTCTCCACCACCTCGCGGTGCGACAGTCCCTCCGGGCCCGTGTCGATCAGGCCGGCCATCAGCGACGCGAAGTCCTCGCGCGGTTCGGCGCGGCGGTCGCTGACCAGGCGGTCCACGTAGTCCAGGTACTTCAGGAAGTCCTGCGCCAGCTCCAGTTGCCGGTCCGGCGGCTGCGGCGACAGGAACAGCTGGAACCACGACAGCACGTACCGCTTCACCTGGTGCTCGTCCTCCGGCGGCACGCCGATGAACGCCGCCGACAGCCGCGCCGACGGCAGGTGCGCGATCTCCGCGACGAAGTCGGCCTCCCCCTTCGGCACCACCGCGTCCAGCACGCCGTCCACCTCGCCGCGGAAGCGGTCGCCCAGCCGCTCCACCGCGCGCGGGGTGAACGCGCGCGAGATCGCGCGGCGCATCCGGGTGTGCTTGGGCGGGTCCACGTTGGCGGCGAAGTCGTCCAGGAACGACCGATGCTCGCCCAGCACCTCCTTCACCTGGTCGGTGAGCGTGCGGGAGATCGTCAGCGAGCCGACGCTGGAGTACACGCGGTGGTCGCGGTAGGCGGCGCGCACGTCGTCGTAGCGGGTGAGCACCCACATCCGCAGGTGCTCGCTCCAGAACACCGGCTCCTCGCGGCGCAGCCGCCGCAGGAACGGGTAGGGGTTCGCGACGTGCCAGTCCGACGAGACGTCGAAGTCGGCGGCGGTCTCCGGGGTGGTCACCGTGGGCCTCCGGTCAGGATGCGGCGGGGGTTCTCGACGAGCATCTGGTCGATCTGCGCCTCGGTGACCCCGGCGGCGCGCAGGGCGGGCAGCACGTCCCGCGAGATGTGCAGCAGGTGGTAGTCGGGGTGGCGCTCCCTGACGACCTCGGGCTCGAAACGGTCGTTGAAGCAGTAGGAGTCGTGGGAGAGCACCATGCGGTCGGCGTAGCCGCGCTCGCACAGCGCCACGACGGTCGCCACGCGGTCCTCGAACGAGCAGAACTCGATGCCGAAGCGGTCCATGCCCAGGTAGGAGCCCGCGGCGATGAGCTCCTCCAGGTAGTCCAGGTCCGTGGAGTCGCCCGCGTGGCCGATCACCACGCGGGACAGGTCCACGCCTTCCTCCGCGAGCAGTTTCTGCTGGTCGAGGCCGTTGCGGGTGGAGGACTCACTGTGCGTCGTGATGGGCGTCCCGGTCTCGCGGTGCGCCTGCGCCACCGCCCGTATCACCCGTTCGACGCCCGGTGTCACGCCCTGGCGCCCGGTCGCGCACTTCAGCATCCCCGCCTTGACGCCGGTCCGCCCGATCCCCTCGGTGATGTCGCGGACGAAGAACTCCGCCAGGCGGTCGGGGCCGCCGAACAGGCTCCCCGGGCCCCGGTTGGCGAAGTACGCCGGGAGCGCGTCGTAGGTGTACAGGCCCGTCGCCGCGACGATGTTCACCTCGGTCTGCTCGGCCACCCGCCGCACCGCCGGGACGTACCGGCCCAGGCCGATCACCGTCAGGTCCACGATCGTGTCGATCCCGGCGGCCTTCAGGTCGTTCAGCTTCCCCGCCGCCTCCCGGGCGCGCTCCTCCAGGTCCCAGCCTTCGGGGATGTCGGGCCAGTTCCACAGGATCTCCGGGCTCAGCCCGAACACGTGCTCGTGCATCAGCGTCGCGCCGGCGTCGGCGATCGCGCCGCGCATCGTCTGGATCGTCATGGGGCGGGCACCACCGGGAACAGGGGGTGGTCGAACGGCCGGTTCACGGTCAGGCCCAGCTCGTCGGTCTGCCTGTAGGGCGCGCCGGTGTAGAGGGTCTCGGCGTCGAAGTAGGTCGCGGTGAACGACAGCCGGGGGCGGTCGCGGCGGTTGGCCGGGGCCCCGTGGATCACCAGGCTGTGGTGCACGGTCGCGTCGCCGGCCGCCAGGTCCGCCGGTTCCGACAGCTCCAGGGTCTCCAGCCAGGGGTGCTGGCTGAGGGCGTCGTCGTCCTCGCGCACGAAGCTGCGCCCGAGCGGCCCGTACACGTGCGAGCGCTCGTAGAAGCGCAGCGCGCCCATGTCCGCGGGCACGTCGTCCAGCGCCAGCCAGACCGTCAGCATCGACGCGCGGTCCATGGGCATCCACGGGAAGTCCTGGTGGAACACCGTGGCCCCGTGCCCGTCGTCCCCGGCGGGCTCCTTCACCAGCAGGTTCGTCACCTGCAGCCGGACCGCGTCCACGCCGACCAGCAGCCGGGTCACGTTGTGCGCCAGCGTCGGCGACAGCGCCAGCGCGGCGAACGCGTCGTCGTGGCGGGCGATGTCGCGGTCCTGGCCGAACGCCTGGTCCACGAAGGAGTTGCGGAAGCCCCGCCGCCGCTCGCCCAACCGCTCCAGCGCCCGTTCGCGCAGGTCGGCCACGAAGTCCGCGCCCACCAGCGCGGGCAGCCGCGCCCAGCCCCGCGCGCGGAAGTGCGCGATCTCGTCGTCGGTCACCGTGCGGACGGGAGCCTGCAACACCGGAACGCCCATGGCCGTGACGGTAACGCCGCACCCCTGGCCTGAGCAAGCGCTTGGTATACAGTGCCGTCCATGCGCCCCTTCCGCTTCGGCGCGGTGCTGCGCGCCGCCGGCTCGGCCGCCGAGTGGGCCGCCAAGGCACGCCGCCTGGAGGACTCCGGCTTCGACGCCCTGCTCGTGCCCGACCACCTGGTGGGGCCGCGCTTCGCGCCGCTCGCCGCGATGACGGCGGCCGCCTGCGCCACCACCCGGCTCAGGGTCGGCACGCTGGTGCTGGCCAACGACTTCCGCCACCCGGCCGTGCTCGCCAAGGAGGCCGCCACGCTGGACGTGCTGTCGGACGGCCGCCTGGAGTTCGGCCTCGGCACCGGCTGGATGGCCCACGACTACGACCGCGCCGGGCTGGTCCTCGACCCGCCCGGCGTCCGCGTGGACCGGCTCGCCGAGGCGATCGCCGTACTCAAGGGGCTGTGGCGCGGCGGCCCGTTCAGCCACGACGGCGAGCACTACCGCATCGACGGCCTGGAGCAGGAGCCCCTCCCGCTCCAGCGCCCCGGCCCCCGCCTGATGCTGGGCGGCGGCGGCCCCCGCATGCTGCGGCTGGCCGCGCGCGAGGCCGACATCGTCAACCTCACCCTGCGGGTCCGCGCCGACGGCTCGGGGCCCGACACCGGCGACGGCGGCCCGGACGCGTTCCGCCGCAAGATCGACGTGCTGCGGGAGGCGGCCGGGGACCGGTTCGGCGACCTGGAGCTCGGCACCTCCGTCCTGCGCGTGGGCGCGCCCCGCGACACCGCCGCCTGGAGCGCCGCCGCCCCCGACGCCCAGCTCGACACCCCGCAGGTCCTCACCGGCGACGCCGTGGAGATGGCCGACCGGCTGCTGCGCTGGCGGGCCGGGCTGGGGCTGTCCTACTTCGTCCTCCACCACGAGGCCGACCTCGACGCGTTCGCCCCGGTGGTGGCCGAACTCGCCGCCGGATGACCACATTTCGCAGTCGGCCGATCGCCATGGGTGCGACCGGCGTAGGATGCGGACGTCCCCCCGAACCCGACGGACGCCCGAGGCAGCGGTGGCGAGTCCTGAAGCACGGCCGGGCAACCTGCCGGCGGAGACGACCAGTTTCGTCGGCCGCCGGGAGGAGCTGGCCGAGATCAGCCGGTGCCTGTCCCGCTCGCGGCTGGTCACGCTGCAGGGGCCGGGCGGGGTCGGCAAGACCCGGCTGGCGCTGCGCGCCGCCACCGCCGCGCGGCACCGCTTCCCCGACGGGGTGTGGCTTGTGGAGCTGTCGGCGCTGCGCGCGCCCGAGCTGCTGGCCCGCACCGTCGCCGAGACGCTGCGGCTGCCGGGCCTGACCGCGGGCGACGCGGTGGACCTGCTGGCCGGCCACCTGGCCGACCGGCGGCTGCTGCTGGTGCTGGACACCTGCGAGCACTTGGTGCACGCCTGCGCGATGCTCGCCGAGACCCTGCTGGCGGCCGCGCCCGGCCTGCACGTGCTGGCCACCAGCCGCGAGGCGCTCGGCATCGTCGGCGAGCACACCGTGTTCGTCGCGCCGCTGGAGGTGCCGCGCCCCGGCGACCCGGCCGCCGCCTCCTGCGACGCGGTGGCGCTGTTCGCCGACCGCGCCACCGCCTGCCACCCCGGCTTCACCGTCGCGCGCGACAACCGCGCCGCCGTCGGGCAGCTGTGCCGCCGGCTGGAGGGCATCCCGCTGGCGCTGGAGCTGGCGGCGGTGCGGCTGCGGGCCATGCCGGTGGAGGAGATCGTCGAGCATCTGGACGACCGGTTCCGGCTGCTGGGCCCGGCCCGCACCGGCGAGCGGCGGCACCAGACGCTGCGCACCGCGATCGCCTGGAGCCACGACCTGTGCCTGCCGCCCGAGCGCATGCTGTGGGCGCGGCTGTCGGTGTTCCCCGGCGACTTCGACCTGGCGGCCGCCGAGCGGATCTGCACCGACGCGCACCTGCCGGTGGAGGAGCTGCTGGAGGTCCTCACCATGCTGGTGGACAAGTCCATCGTGCGCTTCGACCGCGAGGGCCCGCGCTACCGGATGCTCGACACCCTGCGCGAGTACGGGGCCGAGATGCTCGACCGCAGCGGCGAGCGCGACCTGCTGCGGCGGCGGCACCGCGACCACTACACCGCGCTGGCCGAGCAGGCCCGCAGGCAGCGCCTCGGCGAGCGGCAGCTGCACTGGATCGGGCGGCTGCGCGAGGAGGCGGGCAACCTGCGGGCCGCGCTGGAGTGGTCGCTCGGCACCCCCGGCCAGGAGTCCGCCGGCCAGCGGCTGGCGGTGCTGCTCTGCGACCACTGGTTCATCACCAGCCGCTACGGCGAGGGCCGCGAGTGGCACCGGCGCGCGCTGGAGGCCGCGTCCCCCGCCGCTCCCGGGCGCGGCATGGCGGTGTACGGGGCCGGGATGTTCGCGGTGCTGCAGGGCGACCCGGACGCGGCCGCGCCGCTGCTGGAGGAGGCGCTGCGGATCGCCGACGCCACCGGCGACCTGGCGCTGCGCGGGCACGTCCGCCAGGAGCAGGGCCGCGTGCACCTCGCCGCCGGCGACCTGGACGGCGCGCTGGACCGCTACCAGGAGGCCCAGGACCTGTACGACCGGGTCGGCCACCCCAACGCCCCCGCCATGATGATCTACAGCGACCTCGCCTCGGTGCACATGCTGCGCGACGACCTGACCGCCGCGATCGCGGTGGCCGGGAAGGGCATGCGGCTGTGCGAGGCGACCGGGGAGCGCTGGTGCTGGGGCTCGGCGGTCTGGGTGCGCGGCGCGGCGCACTGGATGGCGGGCGCGACCGGGGAGGCGGCCGCCGCCGTCCGGGAGATCCTGCCGGTCTCGGCGGCCTACGACGACCTGGCGGGCATGGCGATGTGCCTGGACCTGCTGATGGCGTGCGCGGTGACGTCGGGCCGGTACGAGCGGGCCGCGATGCTGGCGGGCGCCGCCGGGAACCTGTGGGAGCAGGTGGGCGCGCCGCTGCACCGGGGCCCGCACTACGCGGCGGTGCGCGACCAGGAGATGCGGACCGCCCGGCGCCGGCTCGGCTCCGAGCGGATGGCGGAGCTGCTGGCGCGGGGCGCGCGGCTCAGCGCCGAGGAGGCCGTCGCGTTCGGCCTGGACGACCGGCGGAGCCGCTGACCTCCCCCGCGGATCGGTCCTGCGGGGTTGCCTCAACGTCACAGCTCGGCCTAGACCACCGTCACCGACAGTGATCATGCGTGCCGGGACCGTACGATCCGTTCATGAGAATCTCCGCGGCGCCGGGAGCGGCGGGCGCCCTGCCCGCCGAGACGACCTCCTTCATCGGGCGGCGGCGCGAGCTGGCCGAGGTGGGGCGGGCCTTGGAGCGGTCCCGGCTGGTGACGGTGTGCGGGGTGGGCGGCGTCGGCAAGACGCGGCTGGCGCTGCGCGCGGCGGCCGGGCTGCGCGCCGCGTTCCCCGACGGGGTGTGGCTGGTGGAGCTGTCGGCGCTGCGCGCGCCCGAGCTGCTGGCCCGCACCGTCGCCGCCACGCTGCGGCTGCCCGACCGCGCCACCGGCGATCCGGCGGACCTGCTGGCCGGGCACCTGGCCGGGCGGCGGCTGCTGCTGGTGCTGGACACCTGCGAGCACCTCATCGACGCCTGCGCGGCGCTGGCCGAGGCGCTGGTGCGGGCCGCGCCGCGCCTGCAGGTGCTGGCCACCAGCCGCGAGCTGCTGGACGTGCTGGGCGAGCACACCATCACGCTGGAGCCGATGGAGGCGCCCGACCCCGACGCCGCGCCGGACGCCGCCGACTGCGAGGCGGCCGCGCTGTTCGCCGACCGGGCCGCCGCGACCTCGCCGGGCTTCCGCGTCACCCCCGGCAACCGGGAGGCGGTGGCGCGGATCTGCCACCGGCTGGAGGGCATCCCGCTGGCGATCGAGCTGGCCGCCGGGCGGCTGCGCACGATGCCGCTCGAACGCATCCTGGACCGGCTGGACGGCCCCGCGTCGGAGGCGTCCTTCCGGCACCGCACGCTGCGCGCGGCCGTCGCCTGGAGCCACGACCTGTGCAGCCCGGCCGAACGCGCGCTGTGGGCGCGGCTGTCGGTGTTCCCCGGCGACTTCGACGCGGCCGCCGCCACGGCGGTGTGCGCCGACCCCGGCGGCCCCGGCGTTCCGGCGGCCTCCGGCGAGGACCTGTCGGCCGCCGCCCTGCCCGGCCTCCTGCGGCGGCTGGCCGACAAGTCCGTGCTGCGCCACGATCCGGCCACCCGCCGCTACCGCATGCCGGACACCCTGCGCGAGTTCGGCGCCGGCCTGCCGCACGAGCGCGGCGAGCTGCACCGCCGCCACCACCGCCGCGTCGCCGCCCTGGCCGAGCGCGCCGCCGGGGCGGCGGTCTCGGACTGCCAGCTGCACTGGTGCCGCCGCCTGCACGCCGAGAACGCCGACCTCCGCGTGGCCCTGGAATGGGCGCTGACCACCCCCGGCGAGCAGGACGCGGGGCTGCGGCTGGCGGTCCGGCTGCGCCACTACTGGTACTCCACCGGCCGCATCGGCGAGGGCCGCGACTGGTACCGGCGGGCGCTGGAGGCGACCGGCGGCGACGCCCCTGACCGCGGCTGGGCGCTGTACGGGGCGGGCATGTTCGCCGTCCTGCAGGGCGATACCGCCGCCGGCGACCCGCTGCTGGCCGAGGCGTTCGCGGCGGCCGCGGCGGGCGGCGACCTCGCGTTGCGCGCGCACGTGGTCCACGAGCAGGGCCGGTCCCGGTTCTACCAGGGCGACCTGCCGGGCGCGCTGCACCGCTACCGGCGGGCGCGGCGCCTGTACGCCCGGCTCGGCCACCGCACCCCCGAGTCGCTGACGGTGCTGGCCGACCTCGCGGCGGTGGAGTCGCTGCACGGCTCGACCGGCGCGGCGCTCGCCTGGTGCGAGGAGGGGCTGCGGCGCAGCGAGGCGACCGGCGAGCAGTGGGCGCGGGCGTTCACGCTGTGGATGCGCGGGGCCGCGCACTGGCTGGACGGCGATCTGGAGCGCGCGGTCGCCGACGTGCGGGAGAGCCTGCGGATCAAGGCGGCGTTCGACGACCTGATGGGCATCACCATGGCGCTGGACGTGCTGATGGTGTGCGCGTCGGCGGCGGGCGACTCCGGCCGCGCGGCCGTGCTGGCGGGCGTGACCGACCTGCTGTGGGAGACGCTGCGCGCGCCCGTGCAGCGCGGCCCGCACTACTCCGGGCTGCGCGCCGCCGGGATCGAGGCGGCCCGCGCGGCGCTGGGCGACGGCGCCATGGACGCCGCGCTGCGCCGGGGCCGCGCCCTGCCGGTCGCCGACGCCGTCCTGTTCGGGCTGGCGGACGTCCGGCCGCCCGGCGACGCCTTCGGCCCGGCCGACGTCCCGCCGCCCAGGGACGCTTTCGCGCCGCTGAAGTGCGAAAGTGGAGGCGAACACAGGTGAGCGGCCGGTCCCGACCGGCGAGATTGGGTGGACGATGAGCAGCCGAGAGGCCCCCCGCGCCGATTACGACGACTCCGCACTGCAGGTCGGCAAGCCGAAGGAGTGGGCGGCCGGGGTCCCCGGCGTCGCGGCCGCGCTGCGCGACTCCTACGAGCAGATGGGCGTGCGGCGCACGGCCCTGACGCTGCTGCACGTCAACCAGACCAAGGGCTTCGACTGCCCCGGCTGCGCGTGGCCGGAGGGCAAGCGGCGGCACACCGCGGAGTTCTGCGAGAACGGCGCCAAGGCCGTCGCCGAGGAGGCCACCACCCGGCGCGTGACGCGGGAGTTCTTCGCGGCCCACAGCGTGGACGAGCTGGGCGGGCGCTCGGACATGTGGCTGGGGCAGCAGGGCCGCCTCACCGAGCCGATGATCCTGCGGGCCGGGTCGCGGCACTACGAGCCGGTGTCGTGGGACGAGGCGTTCGACCTGGTCGCGACCGAGCTGAACGCGCTGGACTCCCCCGACCGGGCCGCCTTCTACACCTCCGGCCGCACGAGCAACGAGGCGGCGTTCGCCTACCAGCTGTTCGTGCGCGCGTTCGGCACCAACAACCTGCCCGACTGCTCCAACATGTGCCACGAGTCGTCGGGGTCGGCGCTGACCGAGACCATCGGCGTCGGCAAGGGCTCGGTGCTGCTGGAGGACCTGCACAAGGCCGACCTGGTCTTCGTGGTGGGGCAGAACCCCGGCACCAACCACCCGCGCATGCTGTCGGCGCTGGAGGAGGCCAAGAAGGCCGGGACCCGGATCGTGGCGGTCAACCCGCTGCCCGAGGCCGGGCTGATGCGGTTCAAGAACCCGCAGCGCCCCTCCGGCGTGGTCGGGAGGGGCACCGCGCTGGCCGACCGGTTCCTGCAGATCCGGCTGAACGGCGACCTCGCGCTGTTCCAGGCGCTGAACCGGATGCTGCTGGAGTCCGACGACCCGGGCGCGATCGACCGGGCGTTCCTGGACGAGCACACCGCCGGGTTCGAGGCGTTCGAGGAGCACTCGCGGACGCTGGACTGGGAGCGGGTGCTGGAGGCGACCGGCCTCACCCGGGGCGAGATCGCCGCCGTGCTCGGCGACGTGCTGGCCGCCGAGAGCATCGTGGTGTGCTGGGCGATGGGCCTCACCCAGCACCGCAACTCGGTGCCGACCATCCGCGAGATCGTCAACTTCCTGCTGCTGCGCGGCAACATCGGCCGCCCCGGCGCGGGCGTGTGCCCGGTGCGCGGCCACTCCAACGTGCAGGGCGACCGCACCATGGGCATCTTCGAGCGGCCCCGGCCCGAGTTCCTGGACGCGCTGGCCGCCGAGTTCGGGTTCGAGCCGCCCCGCGAGCACGGCCTGGACGTGGTCGACACCATCCGCGCCATGCGCGACGGCGAGGTAGGGGTGTTCGTCGGGATGGGCGGCAACTTCATCCGCGCCACCCCCGACTCGGCCGTCACCGAGGCCGCGATGCGCCGCTGCCGCCTGACCGTGCAGGTGTCCACCAAGCTCAACCGCTCGCACACGGTGACCGGCGCGCAGGCGCTGATCCTGCCGACGCTGGGCCGCACCGAGCGCGACGCGCAGGCCGGCGGCGACCAGTTCGTGACGGTCGAGGACTCCATGGGCATGGTGCACGCCTCGCGCGGCCGCCTCACCCCGGCCTCCCCCGCGCTGAGGTCGGAGGTCGCGATCGTGTGCGGGCTGGCCCGCGCCACGCTCAAGGACTCCCCCGCCGACTGGTCGGCGATGGAGGACGACTACGACGTCATCCGCGACCACGTGTCGCGCGTGGTGCCCGGCTTCGCCGACTTCAACGCGCGCGTGCGCGAGCCCGGCGGGTTCACCCTGCCGCACGCGCCGCGCGACGAGCGGCGCTTCCCCACCGCCACCGGCAAGGCCAACCTGACGGTCAACCCGCTGGAGGTGCTGCGGGTGCCCGAGGGCCGGCTGCTGCTCCAGACCGTGCGCAGCCACGACCAGTACAACACCACCGTCTACGGCATGGACGACCGGTACCGGGGGATCAAGGCGGGCCGCCGCGTGGTGTTCGTCAACCCCGACGACCTGGCCGCCCTCGGCCTGGCCGACGGCGGCGCCGTGGACCTGGTGTCGGAGTGGGAGGACGGGGTCGAGCGGCGCGCGCCGGGGTTCCGGCTGGTGTCGTACCCGACCGCGCGCGGGTGCGCGGCGGCCTACTTCCCCGAGACCAACGTGCTGGTCCCGCTGGACAGCACCGCCCAGGTCAGCAACACCCCGACCTCCAAGTCGATCGTGGTGCGGCTGGAACCGGCCGGGTAGCGCCCCGCCGACGGGGGCGCCGAAGCGTCGCCGGGGCGTTACGATGCGTTCGTCGGTGGACACCGAACGGGCGGAGCGTCTGGTGGCGGTACTGGCGGCCGAAGGCAGGACGGGCAACCTGCCCGCCGAGGTGACCCGGTTCGTCGGGCGGGCCAGGGAGCTGGCCGAGGCCGGGGACCTGGTGGGGCGCGAGCGGCTGGTCACCCTGTGCGGGCCCGGCGGCGTCGGCAAGACCCGGCTCGCGCTGCGCCTGGCCGCCGACCTGCGGCCCGCCTTCACCGACGGCGCCTGGCTGGTGGAGCTGTCGGCGCTGCGCGAGCCGCGGCTGCTGCCCCGGCTGGTGGCCGAGTCGCTGGGCCTATGCGACCAGACCCCGCGCGACGCGGTGCAGTCGCTGGAGGACTACCTGGCCGGCAAGCACCTGCTGCTGGTGCTGGACACCTGCGAGCACCTGGTGGACGCCTGCGCGATGCTGGCCGAGCTGCTGCTGCGCGCCGCGCCCCGGCTGCACCTGCTGGTCACCGGGCGCCAGCCGCTGGACCTGCTGGGCGAGCACACCTACGCCGTGGCGCCGCTGGAGGTGGGGGACGCGGCCTCCGGCGGCGGCGAGTCGGTCGCGCTGTTCGCCGACCGCGCCGCCGCGAGCGCGCCCGGCTTCGAGGTCACCGCCGACAACCGGGCGCAGGTCGCGCGGCTGTGCCGCCGGCTGGAGGGCATCCCGCTGGCGATCGAGCTGGCCGCCGTCCGGCTGCGCACCATGTCGCTGGACCAGATCGCCACCCGGCTCGACGACCGGTTCCGGGCGCTCGGCACCGCCCGCACCCGGCACGCGCGGCACCAGACGCTGCACGCGGCCGTCAGCTGGAGCCACGAGCTGTGCACGCCCGAGGAGCGGCTGCTGTGGGCGCGGCTGTCGGTGTTCCCCGGCGACTTCGACCCGGCCGCCGCCGAGGCGGTCTGCACCGGCGGTCCGGCGGGCGACGACGTGCTCGACCTGTTGGGCGCGCTGGTGGACAAGTCGGTCCTGCTGCGCGACCGCGGCACCGGCCGCTACCGGATGCTCGACACCATCCGCGAGTTCGGCGCGGGGCTGCTGGACGGGCCCGCCGCCGCCGAGCTGCGCGACCGGCACCTGCGCCACTACCTGGAGCTCGCCGAGCAGGCCGAGCGGGGCATCGCCGGGCCCGACCAGACGGCGCTGGTCGCGCGGCTGGGCGCCGAGCGGCACCACCTGCGGGTCGCGCTCGACCACGCCTTCTCCACCCCCGGCGCCGAGCACGACGCGCTGCGGCTGATCCGGCTGCTGTACATGCCGTGGGTGATCCTGGGCCTGTTCGGCGAGGCCCGGGGCTGGGCGCGGCGGGCGCTGTCACTGGAGGCCCCCGACGGCGCCGAGCGGTGCTGGGCCCTGTACTCGGCCGTCGTGCTCGCCGCCCTGCAGGGCGACGGCGACGCGGCGCCGCCGCTGCTGGCCGAGCTGGAGCGCACCGCCCCGACCTGCGCCGACGCCGAGCTGCAGGCGCACGTCCCGCAGGCCCGCGCCCTGGTGCACTTCTTCACCGGCGACATGGCGGCGGCCGCCGAGCAGTTCGAGGAGGCCGTGGCGGCCCGGCGCTCCATCTGCTGCGACCACCCCCGCGCGCTGGTGAGCTATCCGATGCTGGCGGGGGCCTACGGACTGCTCGGCCGGCCGGAGCGGGCGATGGCCGTGGCCGACGAGGGACTGAGCGAGACCACCCGGGTCTGCGACTCCTGGAACGGCTCGTCCCTGATGTACAGCCGGGGGCTGGTGCGCTGGACGGCGGGCGACGCCGCCGGGGCGATGGCCGACGTCCTGGAGTCGCTGCGGCTCAAGGACGGGGCGTCCGACGCCATCGGCCACGCCATCACGCTCGACCTGATCGCCGTGTGCGCGGCCGACCTGGACGCCCCGGACCGGGCCGCCGCGCTGCTCGGCTTCACCGGCCGCCTGTGGGACCGCCTCCGCGTGCCCATGCTGGGCCCGGTGTACGCCGCCATCCGGCAGAACTGCCTGGACTCGCTGCGCGAGCGGCTCGGCGAGGAGCGGCTGGCCGACGGGCTGCGGCACGGCGCCGACCGCACGCTCGCCGAGGCGACGGCCCTGGCGCTCGGGGAGAGCGCTCCCGGCGGCGCCGGACCGGCCGCCGGCGGCCGCGGGCCCCGCCCGCTGACCCCGCGCGAGCGGGAGATCGCCGCGCTGGTCGCCGAGGGGCTGTCCAACCGGCAGATCGCCGAGCGGCTGGTCATCGCCAAGCGCACCGTCGACTCCCACGTCGAGCACATCCTCGCCAAGCTGGGGGCCGCCTCCCGCACGCAGATCGCGGTCTGGGCCGAGCGGCACGGCCACGCGCCCGGCGGCGCGTCCGGCGGCGCGTCCGGCAAAAGGTCTGACAGCATGCCTGACAGCGCGGCCGGACCCGCGCCCGGGTGAGGTAACGGACTGCAGGAAATTCCGGCATCGCCGCAACTGCCCGGTCCGGTACGGCGGGCCGTCATACGATGGGCGCGCGTTCCCGTTCCGACACGAGGTGATCGTGACCTCTCTGGCTGACAGACCGCGCGGCGGCAACCTGCCCGCCGAGGTGACCAGGTTCATCGGGCGCCGCCAGGAGCTGGCCGAGGCCCGGCAGGCCCTGTCGCGGTCCCGGCTGGTCACCCTCACCGGCGTGGGCGGGGTCGGCAAGACGCGGCTGGCGGTGCGGCTGGCGGCCGAGCTGCACCGCTCGTTCCCCGACGGCGCGTGGCTGGTGGAGCTGTCGGCGCTGCGCGAGCCCGAGCTGCTGCCGCGCACCGTCGCCGACGCGCTGCAGCTGCCCGGCCAGTCGGCCGGCAGCCAGGTGGAGCGGCTGGCCGACCACCTGTCGGACAAGGACCTGCTGCTGGTGCTGGACACCTGCGAGCACCTGATCGAGGACTGCACCGCGCTGGTGGAGGTGCTGCTGCGCACCGCGCCGCGGCTGCGGGTGCTGGCCACCAGCCGCGAGCCGCTGGACGTGATGGGCGAGCACAACCTGGTGATCTCGCCGCTGCCGGTGCCGCTCCGCGGCGACCTGCCCGGCGAGGGCGACGCGGTGGCGCTGTTCGCCGACCGCGCCGAGGCGATGGTGCCCGGGTTCGCGCTGACCGACGACAACCGGGAGACGGTGACGCGGCTGTGCCGCCGCCTGGACGGCATCCCGCTGGCGATCGAGCTGGCCGCCGTCCGGCTGCGCACCATGTCGGTGGACCAGCTGCTGGCCCGCATCGACGACCGGTTCAAGCTGCTGGGCACCGCCCGCGCGGGCCGCAACCGGCACCGCACGCTGCGCGCGGCGATCGAGTGGAGCCACGAGCTGTGCACCGGGGACGAGCGCCTGCTGTGGGCGCGGCTGTCGGTGTTCCCGGGCGACTTCGACCTGGCCGCCGCCGAGGCGGTGTGCGCCGGCCCCGGCCTGGAGTCCGACGACCTGCTGGAGGTGCTGAGCCGCCTGGTGGAGAAGTCGGTGGTGCTGTGCGAGCACGACGGCAGCCGCTACCGGATGCTCGACACCATCCGCGAGTACGGGGCCGAGCGCCTGGCCGAGCTCGGCGACGGCGCCGAGCTGCGCCGCCGCCACCGCGACCACTACCTGGCGCTGGCCGAGCAGTCGCGGGCGGCGGCGCTGGGCCGCGGGCAGCTCGACTGGCTGATCCGGCTGCGCGCCGAGAACGCCAACCTGCGCGTGGCGCTGGAGTACTCGCTGTCGGTGTCGGGCGAGGAGGCGACCGGCCTGCACCTGGCGGTGGTGCTCCAGCACTACTGGATGTGCCTGGGGCTGTTCGGCGAGGCGCGGCGCTGGCACGAGCGGGCGGGCGCCGTCGCGGCCGAGGGCGGGCCGGAGAGCGCGTGGCTCGGCTGCTTCGCCGGCATGGTCGCGGTGCAGCAGGGCGAGGCCGGGCTGAGCCGCACGCTGATCGGGCCCGCGCTGGCCTCCGCCGACCCCGACCTGCGGGCGCACGCGGTGCACGTGCAGGGGCTGATCGCGCTGTTCGAGGGCGACCTGGCGCTGGCGCAGGCGCGGCTGGAGGAGGCCCGCGCGGCGTTCGACGCGGGCGGCTACCGCGACCCGCTGGCGCTGCTGACCGGCCCGCACCTGTCGTCGGTGCTGCTGCTGCAGAGCAAGAACGACGAGGCGCTGGAGCTGGCGGAGCTGACGGTGCGCTCGGGCGAGGCGACCGGCGAGCAGTGGAACCACTCGTTCGCGCTGTACGCGCGGGGCGCGGCGCTGTGGTGGCTGGGCGAGCACGCCGAGGCGGTGCGCGACCTGCTGGCCTGCCTGGAGATCAAGGAGCGGCTCGACGACCAGCTCGGCATCACTTTGGCGCTGGACCTGCTGACGCCCGCGCCGGTGGTGCGCGGCGAGTACGAGCAGGCGGCGATGCTGCTGGGCGCGACCGAGCGGATGTGGCGGGCGCTGGGCGCGTCGCTGCAGTACGGGCCGCACTACATGAAGCGGCGCGCGATGTCGGAGAAGGCCGTGCGCAAGCGGATGGCCCCCGAGCGGTTCGACGCCGCCAAGCGGCGCGGCACGGAGATGACGATCGCGCAGGCGATCGGGCTGGCGCGCGGCGAGGCCCCGCCGCCGATCCCCGAGCACGCCCGCGAGCCGCTGAACGTCCGCGAGCGCCAGGTCGCGACGCTGGTCGGCGAGGGCCTGTCCAACCGGGAGATCGCCGACCGGCTGGTGCTGGCCAAGCGCACCGTCGACTCCCACATCGCGCACATCCTGGCCAAGCTCGGCATCTCCTCCCGCGCCGAGATCGCCGCGTGGAGCAGGCGCACCCTCGGCGGCGCGGCCCGCTGACCTCCGGGCGCGCTCCGGCGGCGTCGGGGTCAGTCGGTGCGGGGCGGGGCCAGCTTGCTGCCGGGGTAGGGGCTCAGCAGCGTCTCGCGCCACGGGCCGTCCAGGTAGGTCCTGGCGCGCTTGCGCCAGCTCAGCAGCCGGTGGTCGGGCTCGGCCTCGTCGTCCATGCCGAGCGCGGCGTCGCGGGCGCGCTGGACCTCCAGGTGGGAGTCGATGCCGGTGCCCCACAGCGTGACGACCTCGGTGTCGCAGAGCTGCACCTCGTAGGCGCCGATCAGGCGGTGGCCGTGGTCGGCCATGATCGGGACGCGCTCCTCCCGGACCGCCTCCAGGTAGTCCAGCGCCGCGCCGGGGCGGACCTGGGCGCTCTCGAACAGGTACAGCGGCGCGGCGTAGCGCTCGGCGACCAGGTCGGCCAGCACCGGCGAGCCGGGCGCGGCCGCCAGCGGGCGGGAGAACGCGCCGTGCCGCAGGTCGTCGATGTCGGACAGGAACAGGTTGGCCTGCACGTCGTCGTAGATCTCCAGCATCTGCCGCCAGCCGCCGTCCCAGCCGCCGTGGCAGTCCCACAGCGTCACCACCTTGAACTGCGGGTGGCCGCTGATGCCGACGGCGTAGAAGGCGCCGACCAGGTCGATCTCGCGGGACCGGATGGACAGGCCCGCGGTGAGCTCGGCGTCGCCGGCGGCGCGCCGGTCGTCCTCCCGCTTGTAGGCGGTGAGCCAGCGCAGGTACTCCAGCGGCCTGCGCGAGTTCATCGGGTGGAACTCGACCTCTTCGAGCAGGTGGACGGCACGGCGCACGACGCCTCCCATGAGCCAAGCGGACGCTTGTTTGGGACACTAGCGCCCGGCGGCCGCTCCCGCCAGGGGCGGCCGGCGGTCCCGCCACGGGCGCGCCTCCTCCAGCGCGCGGCACGCGGCCATGACCAGCGCGTCGCCGTGGCGGGGGCCGACGATCTGGAGGCCGGCGGGCAGGCCGCCCGCCGTCCACCCGCACGGCAGGCTCGCGGCGGGCTGCTGGGTCATGTTGAACGGGTAGGTGAACGGCGTCCACGACGTCCAGCGCCCGCCGGGCCGCCCGCCGGGCGTCTCCCGGCCCGCCTCGAACGCGGTGACCGGCAGCGTCGGGGTGACCAGCAGGTCGTGCGCCTCGTGGAAGCGGCCCATCACCCGGCCGAGCTCGACCCGGCGCGCGGTCGCGTCCAGGTAGTCCCCCGCCGACAGGCGCGCGCCGCGCTCGCAGACCTCGCGCAAGCCCGGGTCCAGCCGGGCGCGCCGCTCCGCGTCCAGGTGCTCCACGACCTTGGCCGCGCCCGCGAACCACAGCACCTCGAACTCGGCGACCGGGTCGGCGAACCCCGGATCGGCCCGCTCGACCTCGGCGCCCAGTTCGGCCAGCGCCGCGACGGCCGCCTCCGCCAGGGCCGCCACCTCCGGATCGACCCGCGCGTATCCGAGGGCCGGACTGTAGGCGACGCGCAGGCCCGCCAGGTCGCGCGGGGCGGCCCCGGTGAAGGGGGCGGCGGGCGGCGGCAGCGCCGACCAGTCCCGGGAGTCGAAGCGGGCGACCGCGTCCAGCAGCAGCGCGGCGTCGGCCACGCTGCGCGCCATCGGCCCCACGTGCGACAGCGTGCCGAACGGGCTGGCCGGGTGGTGCGGGACCAGCCCGTAGGTGGGCTTGAGGGCGAACGTCCCGGTGAACGCGGCGGGGATGCGCACCGAGCCGCCGCCGTCGGTGCCCAGGGCGAGCGGCCCCATCCCGGCCGCGACCGCCGCCGCCGCGCCGCCGCTGGACCCGCCGGGCGTGCGCGCGGGGTCCCACGGGTTGCGGGTGACGCCGGTGAGCGGGCCGTCGGTGACGCCCTTCCAGGCGAACTCGGGGGTGGTGGTCTTGCCGACCAGCACCGCGCCGTGCTCGCGCAGCCGCGCGACGCCGGGCGCGTCCTCGTCCCAGGGCCGGCGCGGGTCGATGGTGGTGGAGCCGCGCAGGGTGGGCCAGCCCTTGGTGAGCAGCACGTCCTTGATGGAGACCGGGACGCCGTCGAGCAGGCCGGCCGGTTCGCCGCGCCGCCAGCGCCCGGCGGAGGCGCGGGCGGCCTCCAGCGCGCGTTCGGCGTCCACCAGGCAGAACGCGTTGAGGCGCGGGTCGGCGGCGTCGATGCGGGCGAGCACCGCCTCGACCGCCTCGACGGGGGACAGCGTCCGGGCGCGGTAGCCGTCCAGCAGCTGGGTCGCGGTCAGGTCGGCGGGATCGGTCGCACCGGTCATGGCACCCCTTCGCGGACGTAGCCGAGCCGCTTGTCCACGACGTTGCGCAACGGCCGGCGGTGGAGGCGGCGGTCGAGGTTGTCGGCGAACAGGGCGACCAGCGCCTCGCGCCACCCGGCCGCGTCCCCGGCCATGTGCGGCGAGACCACGACGTTCGGCATCCCCCACAGCGGCGACGACGCGGGCAGCGGCTCGTCCTCGAACACGTCCAGCGCCGCGCCCGCGATCCGGCCGCCGCGCAGCGCCGCGACCAGGTCGTCCTGCACCACCAGCGGGCCGCGCCCCACGTTGATCAGGCGGGCGGACGGGCGCATCCGGGCGAGGGCGGCGGCGTCGATCATCCCGCGCGTGCGGGCGGTGAGCGGCGCGGCGAGGACGACGTAGTCGGCGCGCGCGAGCGCGGCGTGCAGGTCGTCCGCCGCCAGCACCGCGCCGAGGTCGGGATCGGCGGGCCGGGCGGTGCGGCCGAGGCCGGTGACGCGCAGCCCGGCGGCGGTCAGCGTGCGGCCGATGGCGCGGCCGATCGGGCCGGTGCCGACGACCAGCGCGCGGGCCCCCGCCAGCCGCTCGGTCTCGCGGTGCCGCCAGGTGCGCGCGGACTGGAGGCGCAGGGTGGCGTGCAGGTCCTTGGCGAAGCACAGCACCAGCCCGAGCACGTACTCGGCGATCGGCTCGTCGAACACGCCGCGCGAGTTGGTGACGACCACCGGGCCGTCCACCAGGGCGGGGAACAGCAGCCGGTCCACTCCGGCACTGGCGATGTGCACCCAGGAGGGACCGCCCGCGGGCGGCCAGGCGTCCGCCAGGGCCTCGGACCAGAAGTCCCACATGAACAGCACGTCGGCGGACGGGAGCGCCCCGGCCAACTCGGGCTCGCGCACGTACCGGACGCGGGCGAGGCGCTCGACGGCGGCCATGCCCGGCGGCGGTTCCCCACCTTGCAGCACCAGGACTTCGAGGGAGGGCGGCAGGCCCGGCGGCGAAGTCATGCGCACCTGCTCATCATGGGCTCCATGCGGCGTTCCTGCGCGTTTCCGGACGTCACCATCCGGAGTCCCGAGTCAACGGCAATGCAGCGCGGGAGCCATTGACACGCTAGGAAGCGCTCGTAGGATTGTCAACAATCAGCACATCGGGAACGTGCCGATGAAGACGTGCCGCGAGACCGCCGCAACGGTTCCACAGGCCAGGGCGGACCCGGGTCGCTCGGTCGCAAGGGTCCCGCCGGGTGAGCGACGCCCTCGCCCACCCCCGTCCATGGGGAGGTCCTGCACATGCCCAGGCTGATGACCGTCACGCTGGAGCGCCGCGGCGTCTCCTGCGTGGCCGAACTGCTGGACGAGGACGCGCCGCGCACCTGCGCGGCCGTATGGGCGGCGCTGCCGCTGGCGGGCGACGCCTACCACGCCAAGTACGCGCGCAACGAGGTCTACACGATGGTCGAGCGGTTCGCCGCCGAGGAGGTCGGCCTGGAGAACCCGACCGTCACCCCCATCCCCGGCGACGTCGTCTACTTCTCCTTCCCCGGCGGGATGCTCGACCGGGCGTTCAAGGAGGAGAAGGGCATCGGCGGCCTGCCCGGCGTCATCGACCTCGCCCTGTTCTACGGCCGCAACAACCTGCTGCTCAACGGGGACGTGGGCTGGGTCCCCGGCAACGTCTACGCCACCGTCGTGGACGGCCTCGCGCCGATGGCCGAGGCGTGCAACGACGTGTGGCGGTCGGGCGCGGTCGGCGAGCGCCTGGTCTACCAGCGGCACGAGCGCTGAGCGGCGGGCCGGCGATGGCATTCGACCCCGCGCTGGTCGTCGGGCCGGAACTGCTCGCCCAGACCGGGATCGGCGTGGTCGCGCCGTTCGACTTCGCGCTCGACCGCGAGCTGTGGCGCTGGACGCCCGACGACGTGTCGCTGTTCCTGACCCGGCTGCCGTATGTGCCGGTGCCGGTGACGGTGGAGATGGCGAGCGCGCTGTCGGACCGCTCGATCGTGCGGCAGGCGGTGCGCGACGTGCTGGCCCCCGAGCCGCTCGCCGTCGCCTACGCCTGCGCGTCGGGCAGCTTCGTCGGCGGCGCGTCGGGCGAGCTGGACCTGTACGACACGATGCTGGCGGCCGGGGCCCCGGCGGCGGCCACGACCTCCGGCGCGCTGGTGGAGTCGCTGCGGCTGCTGGGCGCGCGGCGCGTCGCGGTGGTCACCCCCTACATCGACGCCGTCACCGACCGGCTGGTCTCCTTCCTCGGCGAGTACGGCATCGCGGTGGCGTCCTCGGTCGGCATGGGGCTGCTCAGCCGCATCTGGAAGGTCGGCTACCGGGAGATCGTGGCGGCGGTCTCCGCCGTGGACCGGCCCGAGGCCGAGGCGGTGTTCATCAGCTGCACCAACGTGCCGACCTACGACATCATCGCGCCGCTGGAGGCCATGCTCGGCAAGCCCGTGCTCACCGCCAACCAGGTCACCATGTGCGCGGCGCTGCGCGCGATGGGGTCTCCGGCCGCAGGGCCGGGGCAGTGGCTGGTGCGGCACATCCGCCCCACGGCCGCGTGAGCGCCGGACCGCGGGCCTGGCGCCGGCCGTGCGGACTGTGCGGACTGTGCGGACAGGGCGTCCGGCCCGGGGCGCGCCCGCTACGATTGTCGACAATCTGCCGGGCAGAGAGCACCGGGAGGCAAGGTGGAACGGAGCGCGGACCGTGCGGGCGGCCCTGCGGTGGGCTTCCTGTACCCCGGCCGCAGCGCCGAGGACGACTACCCGGCGATCGAGGCGGTGCTCGGCGACGTGGCGCTGCCCGTCGTGCACACCGCCATGCGCGAGGACGCGCACCGCGTGGACGCGCTGCTGGACATCGGCGGCGCGGACGTGCTCGGCGAGGGCGCGCGGCGGCTCCGGGCGCTGGGCGTGGACGCGGCGGTGTGGGCGTGCACCAGCGGCGGCTTCGTCTTCGGTTGGGACGGCGCGGTCGCGCAGGCCGCCGGGGTGGCCGAGGCGGCGGGCGTGCCCGCCTCCAGCACCTCGTTCGCGTTCGTCAACGCCGCGCGGCGCTTGGGCGTGCGGCGCGTCGCGGTCGCGGCGACCTACCCCGAGGACGTGGCCGAGCGCTTCGCGGCGTTCCTCGGCCGCGCCGGGATCGAGGTGCTCGCGCTGGGCAGCCGGGGCATCGCGACCGCCGCCGAGGTCGGCACGCTGGCGCCCGGGGAGGTGCTGGAGTTCGTCGCCGCCGGGGACCATCCGGACGCCGACGCGGTCCTGGTCCCCGACACCGCCCTGCGCACCGCGCGCCTGCTGGAGGAGCTGGAGCGCCGGCTCGCCAAGCCGGTGCTCACCGCCAACCAGGTCAGCGTCTGGGAGGGCCTGCGCCTGGCGGGCGGCGGCCGCCCGCGCGCCGGACTCGGCGGTCTGTTCGCCGCCGGATGGAGTCAGGAAGAAGGACATGGGCCGCTTGGGTGAACTGGAACCGGTCCCCCGCCGCTCGACCGTGGAGATCGTCTCCGCCGAGCTGCGCGCCGCGATCCTGTACGGGTCGCTGGCGCCGGGGGCCCAGCTCGGCGAGGCCGAGCTGGCGGCGCGGCTCGGCATCAGCCGGGGCCCGCTGCGCGAGGCCATGCAGCGCCTGGTGCAGGAGGGCCTGCTGCACAGCGAGCCGCACCGGGGGCTGTTCGTCGTCACGCTCGACCACGGCGACGTCGAGGACGTCTACCGGGCGCGGCTCGCCGTCGAGCGCGAGGCGTGCCGGCTGGTGATGGCCCGCAACCGGGGCGAGGCCGTGGCGCGGCTGACCGAGGCGCTGGAGGGCCTGGTCACCGCCGCGCGCGAGCGCGACCGGGTGGCGATGAGCGACGCCGACCAGGCGTTCCACCAGGTGCTGGTCAGCGCCTCGGGCAGCCCCCGGCTGGAGCGCATGGCGCAGACGCTGCTGGTGGAGACCCGCATGTGCCTGAACGCCCTGCAGGACACCTACCCCGAGCCGGAGGAGCTGGTCGAGGAGCACCGGCGGCTGGTGGACGCCATCGCCGACGGGGCCGAGGAGCGGCTGCTGCTGCTCATCGAGGAGCACATGACCGACTCCGTCGAGCGGCTGCGCCCCGCGCCCTGACGCCGGACGCTGCCCAGGGACCCCGCGCGGCGGCCCCTGGACAGCGCCCGCCGCGCGTGATGCCATGACGGCAGATTGTCGACAATCTCCCCCTGGAGGGGCGCATGGCGAAGCTGTCCCCGGTGCTCAGGCAGGCCACCCCCGTACTGGCCGAGCGCGGTGAGGGGGTGTACCTGTTCGACACCTCCGGCCGCCGGCATCTGGACTTCACCGCCGGGATCGGGGTGACCGGCACCGGGCACTGCCATCCCCGGGTGGTGGCGGCCGTGCAGCAGCAGGCGACCCGGCTGCTCCACGGCCAGTACACCACCGTGCTGCACCGGCCGCTGCTGCGGCTGGCCGAGCGCCTGGGCGCGGTGCTGCCCGCCGCCCTGGACTCGGTGTTCTTCCTCAACAGCGGGAGCGAGGCGGTGGAGGCGTCGATCCGGCTGGCGCGGCACGCCACCGGGCGGCAGAACATCGTGGTGTTCCACGGCTCCTTCCATGGCCGCACGATGGGCGCGGCGGCCGCGACCACGGCGGGCACCAAGTTCCGGGCCGGGATCGGGCCGCTGATGCCGGGCGTGGCGGTGGCGCCGTTCCCGCAGGCGTACCGGTACGGGTGGAGCGAGTCCGAGGCGACCCGCTTCGCGCTGCGCGAGCTGGACTACCTGATGGCGACGGTCAGCGCGCCGCAGGAGACGGCGGCGTTCCTGGTCGAGCCGGTCCTCGGCGAGGGCGGCTACGTCCCCGCGCCGCCCGGCTTCCTGGAGGGGCTGCGCGAGCGCGCCGGCCGGCACGGCGCGCTGCTGGTCGTCGACGAGGTGCAGACCGGGTTCGGGCGCACCGGCCGGTTCTGGGGCCACCAGCACTCGGCCGCCGTCCCCGACGTCCTGGTCACCGCCAAGGGCCTGGCCAGCGGCCTGCCGCTGTCGGCGATCGCCGCGCCCGCCGCGCTGATGGAGCGGGCGTGGCCGGGCTCGCAGGGCGGCACCTACGGCGGCAACGCGGTCGCGTGCGCCGCCGCGCTGGCCACGCTGGAGGTGATCCAGGACGAGGACCTGGTCGGCAACTCCGCCGAGATGGGCGCGCGGCTGCACGAGGGCCTGCGCAAGGTCGCCGCCGAGCACCCCGTGATCGGCGACGTGCGCGGCCGGGGGCTGATGCAGGCCGCCGAGTTCACCGGCCCGGACGGCGGGCCCGACACCGCGACGGCCCAGCACGCGCACCGGGCGGCCGTCGAGCGCGGGCTGCTGCTGCTGACCTGCGGCCCGTACGGCAACGTCGTCCGGATGATCCCGCCGCTGGTGGTGAACGCGGCGCAGATCGACGAGGCCCTGGGCCTGTGGGCCGCCGCCGTGGCCGAGGCGACGGCCGCCGGGGCCACCGCCGATTAGCGGCAGCCGTCCTGGGAGGAGGGCGCCGTCCGCGTGGCGGTCGGCGCCGCTCCGGGCGGCGGCGTGGCGCCGGGCGGAACGGCCGGGGCGGGCGTGGGCGTCGGCGTGGGTCCGGTGCGGCGTCTCGTCTCGGGCGGCTCGTACAGGCGGGCGTCGCTGCGCTGGACGCGTCCGGGGCGCAGCGCGATGTCGCGGGCGACGGCGCGGTTGCCGTAGCGGTCGGTCACCCGCACGGTGAAGGGGCCGCCGCCGAGGCCCGACGACGTCCAGTGGTTGTCGGCGCTCCGGCCCAGCGCCCGCCACCGGTCGCCGTCGCGCGCCTCCACGCGGGCCAGCGGGTTGCCGTGCCCGGTGACCAGCAGGCCGAGCCAGCCCGCCGACGACCCGGGCTTGACGCGGAACGCTAGGCGCCCCGCCTCCTGCGGATCGCGCAGCAGCCCGTACCGGACCGGGGCCACGCCCTTGCCGGTGCCGCCCGCGATCCGGCGGAACGCCGCCTCGCTGAGGTCGAGGCGGCCGGTCCCGCAGCCCCGGCACCGGTCCACGACCATGACGTGCACGGTGTCGCGCGGCCCCTCGATCTCCAGGTACGCGCCGCACAGCCCCGCGTCCTCGAACTCGCGCGCCGACAACGACGCGTACAGCCCGCCCGGCGGCAGCGGGCCCAGCGAGCACAGCACCTCCGACCAGTCGTCGTGGAACACCGCCGCGCCCTCGCCGGTGGAGTCGGGCGAGGGGTCGCGCCCACTCGCGGGCCCGGCCGGCTGCCGGGCCTGCTGGTGACCGTCCGCCCGCGCGGGCGGCCGCGGGACGGCGGCGCAGGCGGTGTCCTGGAGGCGGATCGCGCCGAGCGTGAGCGCCGCTATCGCGATGACCGACAGGACCGCCCACAACCAGCGCGGGCTCGGCCCCCGTCGCGGCGTCGCGTGCATCGCGCCCTCCCCCGAGGCGGCCGGCGGCCCGGCCTCAGTAGGTAATCAACCGTGCACGCCAAGTGTTACCGGCGGTCCGCGCGCCGACGCGCCGCTGACCGGAGGCGGCCGCGGCTGTTAGATTCCGAATCTCATTCTGATCTTTGGAGGACATCCGCGATGAGCAGCCCTTCGACGAGCCCTTGGAACACCCCCGAGCGCGCCGCGCTGCGCGGGCTGGTCCGCGATTTCACCGCCCGGGAGATCGTCCCGTTCCTGCCGGCGTGGGAGGAGGCGGGCGAGCTGCCCCGCGAACTGCACCGCAAGGCCGCGGCGGCGGGGCTGCTCGGCGCGGGCTTCCCGGAGGAGGCGGGCGGGTCGGGCGGCGACCCGATCGACGCGCTGATCGTCGCCGAGGAGCTGATCCAGGCCGGCGGGTCCGGCGGCGTGGTGGCCTCGCTGTTCACGCACGGGATCGCGCTGCCGCACATCGTGGCGGCCGGGGACAAGGAGCTGGTCGACCGGTTCGCGCGGCCGGTGCTGGCGGGCGAGATGATCGGGGCGCTCGGCATCACCGAGCCCGACACCGGGTCGGACGTGGCGGGCATCCGCACCACCGCCGTCCGCGACGGCGACCACTACGTGGTCAACGGGGCCAAGATGTTCATCACCTCGGGCGTGCGCGCCGACTTCGTCACGCTGGCGGTGCGGACCGGCGAGCCCGGCTTCGGCGGCGTCTCGCTGCTGGTGGTGGAGAAGGGCACGCCGGGGTTCACGGTGTCGCGGGCGCTGAACAAGATGGGCTGGCTGTGCTCCGACACCGCCGAGCTGTCGTTCACCGACGCGCGGGTGCCGGCCGGCAACCTGGTCGGGGCCGAGAACAGCGGCTTCCTGCAGATCGTGCAGAACTTCGTGACCGAGCGGCTGTCGCTGGCGGTGCAGGCGTACGCGACCGCGCAGCGCTGCCTGGACCTCACCATGGAGTACGTGCGGGTCCGCGAGACCTTCGGGCGGCCGCTGTCGTCGCGCCAGCTCGTGCGGCACAAGCTGGCCGAGATGGCGCGGCAGGTGGACGTGGCGCGCGCCTACACCCGGCAGGTCGCCGAGCGGTACGTCGCGGGCGAGGACGTGCTGACCGAGACCGCCTACGCCAAGAACACCGCCGTCTACGCCGTCGAGCACGTGGTGCACGAGGCGGTGCAGCTGCACGGCGGGATGGGCTACATGCGCGAGTCGGAGGTGGAGCGGCACTACCGCGACGCGCGCATCCTCGGCATCGGCGGCGGCACCAACGAGATCATGAACGAGATCGTCGCCAAGCGCCTGGGCCTGTGAGGGCGCCGGTGGTCTCCGGGCACGGCGCCCGGAGACCACCGGCGGGGCGGCTCACGCCTGCGCGACCGCGCCGCTCTCGATCAGCTCGTCGGCGTCGTCGAACCCGAGCGCGGCCAGCACCTCGCGGGACTGGCCGCCGGGCAGCACCGGCACGCCGTCGGTCTCCCCCGGCGTGCGGGAGAAGCGCGGCGCGGGGGCGGGCTGGCGGTGCCCCGCGCCCTCCACGAACACCTCGCGCGCGGTGTTGTAGGGGTGCTCGGCGGCCTCGGTCATCGACAGCACCGGGGCCACGCAGGCGTCGCCGGGCAGGAACACCTCGGCCCACTCGTCGCGGGTGCGGGCCTTGAACGCGGCGGCGAAGCGGTCGCGCAGGTCGGGCCAGCGGTCGCGGTCGTGCTGGCCGGGCAGGTCGGCGTCGGCGAGGCCGAGCTTCTGCAGGAACTCGGCGTAGAACTGCGGCTCCAGCGCGCCCACCGCGACGTGCTTGCCGTCGGCGGTCTCGTACACGTCGTACCAGGGCGCGCCCGAGTCGAGCATGTTGACGCCGCGCTCGTCGCGCCACATGCCCCCGGCCATGAAGCCGTGGATGAAGGTGGACAGGTGCGCGGTGCCGTCCACGATCGCGGCGTCCACGACCTGGCCCTTCCCGCTGGCCTTGGACTCCAGCAGCGCGGCCAGCACGCCGACCACCAGGTACATGCTGCCGCCCGCGAAGTCGCCCAGCAGGTTCATCGGGATCTGCGGCGGGCCTCCGGCGCGGCCGATGGCGTGCAGCGCGCCGGTGATGGCGATGTAGCCCACGTCGTGCCCGGCGCTCTGCGACAGCGGCCCCTGCTGGCCCCAGCCGGTCATGCGGCCGTAGACCAGCCTGGGGTTGCGGGCCAGGCAGTCGTCGGGGCCGAGGCCGAGGCGCTCGGTGACGCCCGGCCGGAAGCCCTCCAGCAGCACGTCGGACTTCTCGACCATGCGCAGCACCAGCTCCTTGCCGCGCTCGCTCTTCAGGTCGACGGCGATGGAGCGCTTGCCGCGGTTGGTGAAGTCGGTGCCGCCGGTCGCGCCGCCGCCCTTCAGGGCGGCGGCCGCGCGGTCCACCCGGATGACCTCCGCGCCCAGGTCGGCCAGGAGCATGGCGGCGAACGGGCCGGGCCCGATCCCGGCCAGCTCGATCACCCGTACCCCCGCCAGCGGTCCGTTGCCCATATCGCGTTCCCTTTCGCCGCTACCCGCGCGAATCTCGTTCGGTGCACCCAGTGTGCCCGATGCGAGTAAGCGGCGACTGACTCGGGGGTGTCGATCAGCCGGGGTCGGCCTGGAAGACCGGCACGGGCCGCTGCTCGTGGTCGGCCGCGCTGAGGGCGACCTTTCCGTCGGGAGCCTGCCCGACGGCCGGGCCTCGCGCCTGCAGCAGGCCGCCGCGGACCGACGGGCGGCCCTCGAACGGCCCGTCGGCGGTGAGGACGGTGACCCGGCGGCTGGCGGCGGCCAGGTAGTGCCAGCGGCCCTTGGGCGAGCGCCACCAGGTCCCGCTCGCCACGTCGCGCTGGAGCCGCGAGCAGTCCCAGGTGTCGTCGCGGCGGCCGGTCGCCAGCGCCCGGCCGCGCCCGTCCAGCAGGGTCGTGTAGGTGGTGCTGCGGCCGCCGCCGTAGGCGTAGCGGGTGCACACCCAGCGGCCCCTGCCGCCCTGGTCGGGCAGGTCGCCGCGCCAGAACTCCCACGCGGTCGCCGACTCCACGTCGCCGCGCCCGCGCCGGTCCAGCGCGGTGGGCGCGGACGGCGCGCAGCCGAGCCGCCCCCACAGCCCGAAGCCCTCGGGCTCGGCCTCGGGCGCGGAGTCGATCTGGTGCGGGCCCAGGCGGCGCACCCGCGCGGGCGGCGGCGGCTGGTACAGCAGGTTGGCCGACTGGAGCCCGCCCAGGTCGGCCATGGTGTAGGGGCGGCCGTGCGCGATCTCGGGCTGCCGCAGCTCGAACACCGGGCCGCGCCAGCAGCCGCCGGCCCGGGACCCGGCGTCCGGCGCGGCGGGCACCGGGTCGGTGACGCCGCCGCGGACCGGGACGTCCTTCCAGCGGGCCCGGCCGCCGAGGCGGGCGACCCGGAACCCGGTCACCCACGGCGGCAGCAGGTAGCGCCCGGCGGCCAGCTTCAGCGGGCTGGCCCCGCCGGGCAGCGCCCGCCCCTCGGGGAAGACCTCCAGGGTGCGGTCGCCCGAGCCGGCGGTGTAGCGGGCGACCCGGTCGGTGTCGTGCAGGAGCACGATCCGGTGGTCGCCGAGCCTCCCGGCGTACAGCAGCTGCGGGTCGCGGACGGGCGGGGCGGTGCCGGCACCGCCGGACGCGGTCGCCTCGACGTCGCCGTTCCAGGCGCGCAGCGCCTCGCGGGCGAGGTCGCGGTCACCGGCCAGGCCGCCGCGGGCGGGCCAGGCGTCCAGGTCCAGGCTGGTGGTGCGCCGCCAGGCTCCGGCAGGGGTGGTCGTCACCCGGTCGGCGGCCGCGCCGGGGACGCGGGCCTCGCCCAGGCCGCCCGTCAGCACGACCGCTCCCCCGGCGACCGCCAGGGCGACGATCGCGGCGACGGCTCCGGCGCGGCGGCCCGGATGCCCGGCGCGGCCGTTCAGCCGGACGTGCAGGCGCGCGACGGTCGGGTCGAGGGTGGGCCGGGCGAGCAGCTGGTCGCGGGTCTCGGGCGGGACGCGTTCGTCCACGGAGGCGGCCTCGCGCAGGGAGGCGTCGGGGTCGGCCGCGTCGAGGGCGGCGAGGCGTTCGCGCACCGCGCCCTCGGGCAGCCCCTCCAGGTGCCGCAGCGCGTAGGCGGCGCGGGCCTGCGGCGACAGCGCCGCCAGCGCGGCGGTGAGGGCGAGGTCGTCGGCGCCGGGCGCGGCGGGCCTGGCGCGCAGCCACGGGCCGAGCCGGGACGCGCCGCCCGCCGCGAGGCGGCGCGGGCGCTCCGGGTGCCGGACGGCCCGCCGCAGCACCTGGTCGCGCAGCCGGGCGTAGACCTCCTCGGCCTCGCCGGGGCCGCCGTGCCGGGACCGGTCGACGATCCGGTGCGCGGCGACGAGCCGGTCGTGCGGGTCGAGCGTGCCGGGCAGAACGAGATACGCCATCCGGACAAGCCGACGATATCGCCTGTTCAATACAGAATTGGGGCTGACTTTCTCCGGCACGGGAGTTTCCTCCAGGAAACGGGGGGCGCCACGACCACTACCGATGGTCGCTCGAAATGAGCGGCCGTGCCGCCGCAATGCGCACAACGGCGGGGAATGGCGGCCTCCTTTCCGGAAGGATCAGCCGATACGGGTCATCCGGTACGGGCGGTCAGCGTCACCGGCGCGTCCGGCCGCCGCCCCTCCACCGCGGAGCGGGCCACCAGCAGCCGCCCTTTGGTCTCGGCCCCGCGCACCGGCCCCTCGGCGTGCGGCAGCAGCCCGCGCGCGGCGGCGGCCAGGTAGTACCAGCGCGCCTCCTGGGCCTGGTCCTGGGCCTCGGCCTGCCCCTGAACATGCGCCTGCGCCTGCGCCTGCGCGTGAGGGTGGCCGTGGGCCTGTGCCTGGGAGTGGGCCGCCGGGACCTGCCACCAGGTGCCCGCGACCGGGCGGCGGTCGTCGCACCAGCCGGTGGCGCGCTCGTGCCGCTCGTCCAGCAGGGTGGACTGCGCTGTGGTGCCGCCTCCGGCGAAGGCCAGACGCGTGCACGCCCAGTCGGCGCGTGCGCCGCCGTGGGGCAGCTTGCCGGACCAGAAATCCCAGGCCATCGCCTCGGTGACGGGCCGCACGGGTTGCGGCAGCAGGCAGCCGAGCCGCTCCCAGAAGCGGATGCCGGCGGCGTCGAGACGGCCCGCGCGCGCTCCGGGCGCCGGCTCATGCGCCGCCTGGGACGCGGCGGCGCGGTGGGTCGGCGGGCGGTAGGCCAGCACGACCGGGCGGGGGCCGCCCAGGTCGCCCATAGTGCGCTGGCCGGCGGCCCCCCACACGTCCAGGACGGGGCCGCGCCCGCAGCGGGTGCGGGCGGCGACCGGCGCGGTGACGCCGTCGTGCACCTCGACGCGGTCGCCGCCGGGCACGGCGGCATGGGCGTCCCAGGGCGACAGCAGGTAGCGGCCTCCGCCGAGCGCCAGCGGCGCGGTCGCCTCGGTCCCGGCGGTGCGCACCTCCAGCGCGCCGGTCGGCCCGGTGTAGCGCGCGATGCGGCCGCCGCGCCGCAGGATCGCGACGGGCGCGCCGTCGATGTGCCCGGCGTACAGCAGTTGCGCGTCCCCGCGGCGGCCGGCGGCGCGCGCGGCCCAGGCGTCCAGGGCGCGGGCGGTGAACGCCTTGTCGCGGACCAGGTCGCCGCGCGCGGGCCAGGCGTCCAGCCGGTGGGGCCCTCGGGTCCAGGCGTCGGGCAGCGCCGTGACCAGGTCCAGGTGCCCGGCGGCGGCCGGGCGGCTGCCGCCCAGCAGCGAGCCGCCGTTCTCGGTGACCACCAGCATGCCCACCAGCGCGGCGGTGAGCGCGGCGGCCGCCACGACCGGCGCCACCGGGCGGCGGCGCACCGGGCGCAGCAGCGCGGGGGGCGGCGGGCCGGGCGGGGGCACCTCGGCGGCCGACACGGCCTCGGCCGCCGCGATCACCGCCCAGCGGTCGCGCACCCGCAGCGACACCAGCTCGTCGTGCACCCGGTAGCGCGGCATCCCGGCCACGCGCAGCAGCGCCCACGCGGCGCGGACCGGAGGGTCCAGCCGGGCGAGCGCGGCGGTCGGCTCGGGGTCGGGCAGCGGCGCGGGCAGCGCGCGCAGCCACGGCCCGAGGCCGGTGCGCAGCCGCCGGGACGGGCGCATCGCCTTGCGCAGCACGCGGGCGCGGCGGTGCTCGGGCCGGCCGCCGGTGCCGGCGACGATCCGGCGGGCCAGCGCCAGCCGGTAGGTGCGCCGCCCCTGCCCCGGGAGCACGAAATACGCCAACCAGACAAGGTCGCACTGGCGCCGCGGCGTCGAGGACTCCGCTCTCACCTCTGCGGGCATCGCCGTTTCTCCCTCTGCACCCACTGGTTCCCGTCCATTGCAGGCCCGAGGCTAAACAGCGCGGCGCGATACCGGCGTCCAATTGAACGAACGCTTAACCAGGAGGGCGGGCGATTTCCGCCATTCCCGTATCAGAGGGGCGGCGCGGCGACCCTTTCGCTGAACGAGCCGTGGAAGCCCATGGGAATGTGGTGGCGCAGCCGCAGCGTCGCGACCGGTTCGGCCGCCACGTCCCGCGCGTCCAGCACCAGCAGCCGCGACCGGTGCTCGGCGGGGTCGTAGGCGAGGGTGAGCAGCCAGCCGTCGCCCTCGGCGGCGCCGGACTCGCGCGGCACGAACACCGGCTCGCCGAAGCCGTGGCCCGGCGGCAGCTCGTGGGCGGCGTGCGCGCCGGTCGCGTGGTCGAAGCGGTGGACGCCGATGCCGGTGGCGGTGCGCCCGGCGTAGTAGGTGTACCGGTGCGGGCGACCCGCCCGCCGCGCGTCGGCGTGCGGCAGCTCCATCGGACCGCTGCGGACCTCCTCGCCGACGACGCGGCCGGACGGGGTGATCCGGTAGCGCATCAGCCCGCAGCCCCACGGGAAGTCCCGCGTGCGGAAGTCGCGGAAGGCGGTGGACACCTGGGCCCAGTCGGCGAACCGGACGAACTCCACCACCACGTCCGAGCCGTCCTCGAAGGCGTTGACGAAGTGGAAGCCCAGCAGCGCCGGATGCTCCACGACCCGCGCCCTCCCGCCGTAGCGGGGCGCGACGACGAAGCAGGTCGGCCGGTGCGGCTGGTAGTCCAGCCCGTCGGCGATCGACCCGGTGCCCAGCAGGATCTGCCTCACGCGCGGGATCACCGGGTTGATGACGAAGACCATGTGGCGGCGGGTGAGCGCGAAGTCGTGGTTCCAGGGGCTGTAGGGCAGCGGCACGCGCGGCAGGTGGTGCAGGCGGCCCCGGGCGTCCACGCGGTAGCGGCGCAGGCCGCGCGCGCGGGTGAAGTCCATGCCGAAGTTGAACAGCTCGCCGGTGTCGGGGCAGCGCGACGGGTGCGCCGAGAACGCCGACACCACCTTGAGCCGCCCGTCGAAGGAGTGCTCCCCCAGCGTCTCCAGGGTGTCGGGGTCGAGCCGGAAGGGCCGCCCGCCCTCCCACAGCGCCAGCAGCCGGCCGCCGTGCAGCACCACGCCGGTGTTGGCGACGTTGGCGGGCGGGCGCAGCATGTTGCCGAGCGCGCCGCCGGGCCGCTGGGTGCCCAGGCCGCGCAGGCCGACCCGTCCGGTGCGCTGGCCGTGGCGGTAGTGGCGGGTGCGCACGTACCGGTTGCGGTAGCGGACGCGGCCGCCCGCGAAGGAGAACATCGACACCATGCCGTCGCCGTCGAAGATGTGGTCCAGCATCGACTCGCCGACCTGCCAGCGGCCCGGCCCGTTGCGGTACAGCGTGCCGGTGAGGCCCTCGGGCAGGGCGCCCTCGATCTCGTCGATCTCGTAGTCGTGCTCCTCGGCCAGCCCGTCGTAGGCCCGGTGCCACGGCTCGGCGCCGGGCGGGTCGGGGGGCCGGGGGCCGTTCTCGGCCGCTGCCGTCACGGGGCGCTCCTTGCTACGGCGGGACGCCCGGCCGGGGCCCGGCGCGGGCTCGGCGGGACCCGGCGTGGGCTCGGTGTGGGCTCGGTGGGGTGCTCGCGTCCGCAGCGTGCCACAGCGCGCGCTAGTAGTTCAAGAGCTAACGACTAGTGGGGCGGCAGGCAAAGAGCTGTCCAAAACAGAGCGTTCCGCCCCTTTGCGGCACCGCGGCGGGGGGTAGGAGCCGGCACATGACCGACGCACTTCCGGCCCTGCCGTACGACGCCTGGACGGCGACCAAGGACACCCTGCACCTGTGGACCCAGATCGTCGGGAAGATCCAGCTCGCCTCCACCGCCCCGCGCAACCACTGGTGGCACACCACGCTGAAGGTGGACGAGCGCGGCTACGGCACCGGGCCGATGCTGCACGACGGGGTGCGCTTCCGGATCGGCTTCGACCTGGTGGAGCACCGGCTGTGGGTGCGCACCGGCGACCGCGACGAGGCGCTCCCGCTGCGGGACGGCCTGTCGGTGTCGGGGTTCTACTACGAGCTGGAGGCGCTGCTGCGCGAGCTGGGCGTGCACGTGAAGATCAAGGCCGAGCCGTTCGGGGTGCCGATGACCACCCCGTTCGCCGACGACACCGAGCACGCCTCCTACGACCGCACCCGCGTCGAGGACTACCGGCGGGCGCTGACCTGGGTGAACGGCGTCTTCGACGAGTTCCAGGGCTGGTTCACCGGCAAGAGCAGCCCGGTGCAGCTGTTCTGGCACAGCTTCGACCTCGCGACCGCGCGGTTCTCCGGGCGGCGCGCGCCGGACATGCCGGACGCCGACCCGGTGACGCGGGAGGCCTACAGCCACGAGGTGATCAGCTTCGGCTGGTGGCCCGGCGACCGGGCCACGCCGGAGCCGACCTTCTACTCCTACACCCACCCCGAGCCGGACGCGCTGACGCGGCAGCCGCTGAAGCCGCCGACGGCGCGGTGGACGCCGACCGGGGCGACGCACCAGGCGCGGCTGCCGTGGACCGACGTACTGACGTCCCCGCAACCGCGCGACGCGGTGCTGGACTTCCTGCAGAGCGCCTACGCGGCCGGGGCGAAGACGGCGGACTGGCCGTACGACCAGTTCGACTCGTCGTTCTGCCCCGCCCGAGGGCACGTGCGTCCGGAGGGCGCCGCTTCCGGCTGACCTGGGGCGCGGCCCGCACCGGGCGCCGCCGGTCAGCCGAGCGGCACCTCCAGCGTGGAGGGCGCCTGCACGGCGAGGGTCTGGCCGAAGCGCCCGGCGTCGGCGTAGAGCGGGTCCTTGGTGTCCACCACCAGCATCAGCCGGTGCCCGGCCGGGACGTCGAACGCGGTGGCCTGGAGGTCCACCGACACCTTCTGCGGCTTGCCCGGCGTGCCGCGCAGCAGGCTGTACGCCTCGTTGGTGATGAGGCGGGCGCCGCCCTTGGCGTCCACGTCGTACAGGTACGCCACGAGCGTGCCGGTCCTCCCGGACGGCGTGACGGTGAGGTTCAGGCGCGGCGCGCCGCGCAGCCTGCGCGCGGCGGTCAGGACCGGGGTGGACCAGACGGCGGCGGCGCGGCGCGAGATGCGGCGCTGGTCGATCTGGTTGGGCAGGCCGAACGTCTGGAGGCCGCCGCTGACGATGACGATCCCGGCGGTGGCGCCGCTGTCCTGGCCGGTGCGCAGCGTGCGCCGCCAGCCCGCGGGGGTCACCGCGCCGAGCACGCCGTCGCCGGAGGCGGCCGGGGCGCCGAGGCCGAGGCGCTGGACGCTCCTGGTCATCGACGGGACGTCGCGGTGGCCCTCGACCTTGCGGCTCCAGGCGACCTCGGCGGCGACCTGCGGCTCGCGGTCGATGCCGTTGGCGACGCCGCGCAGGTGGCGGTCGAACCAGCGGTGCGCGTCGTCCCACTGCCGGCTGGGAATGCCGAGGATGCCGGTGGCGTGCGCGGTGGCGTGGTCGCCGACCGACAGGTTGAGCCGCTTGGGCCCGGTGAGGGCGTTGAAGTGCTCGATGACCTGGTTCGGCGCGAACAGCGTCTCGCCGTAGGCGTTGCTGATCAGGATCGGCACCCGGCGCGCGTTCAACCGCGCCCGGTAGTTGCCCGGCGAGCGGACCGCGCCCCACTCGATGAGCTTGGGGACGTTGCGGTTGGCCGCGAAGTCGTTCATGATCCGGTCGGTCTCGGGGCTGAGCCGGCCGGTGACGCGCCCGGTGAGCGAGAGCATCGTGAACGCCGCCATGTGCCTGGTCTCGTTGGCGTACAGCGACTCCACGAGGTCGGCCCAGGTGTCCATGGCGACGACGGCGGCCACGCGCCGGTCGTGCGCGGCGACGAGCTGGGAGATGCCCGAGCCGTAGGAGATGCCCGCCAGCCCGATCCTGGAGCGGTCCACCGGGGTGTTGGCGATCAGCCAGTCGATCGCCCTGGAGCCGTCGGCGCGGTCCTTGGGACCGGCCACGTCGATGCCGCCGCCGGAGTTGAAGAACCCGCGCGTGGTGTAGCTGAGGACGATGTAGCCCTTCTCGGCCAGCTCGGCGGCCTGGGCGATGTACTCGTGGTCCTCCAGCGTCCAGCTGGAGATGAAGACCACCGCCGGGTGCGGGCCCTTGCCGCGCGGCACGAAGACGTTGCCGTCCAGCCGCACCCCGCCGACGCTCGGGATCATGACCTCCCGGTAGTCGTAGGCCGACCCGGCCGCGGGGGCGGGGGCCGCCTGCGCGGCGGGGGCGGTGAGCGCCGCGCCGCCGACCGCTCCCGCGAGGACGACCGCCGCCGCCGACTTGTATCTGGACACAGGCCCCTCCCGACCGCGCACACCGATCCGAAACCCGGGGTTTCGGCCCGCCGGTGACCAGCAAGTGGTTACTGGCGAGTAGAACGGCGTTCAGTGTGACAGAGGTGATCACTTGTGTCAGCGTGACGCCCGTCACCGGACGCCCGCCCCGGACCGGGTCCGCCTTGGAAACGAACGCGAACGTTATCCGGCACGTCCTACTCTGTGACCTCACCGAACGACGAACCGGGGTGGACGTGGAAACCGCAAGCATCGGCCAGATGTGGGACCGCCTGACCGGCACGCAGCCGGACCCGCCCTGGTGGCTGGTGATCCTGGTGGCCCTGGTGGCGCTGGCCGCCGTGCTGCACGGTCCGACCTGGCGGGTGGCCCGCAACGTGGTGACGATCGCCCACGAGGGCGGCCACGCCCTGGTCGCGCTGCTGACCGGCCGCAAGCTGGACGGCATCAAGCTGCACTCCGACACCTCGGGCGTCACCGTCTCGCGCGGCAAGCCGCACGGCCCCGGCATGGTGCTCACCGCGATGGCCGGCTACCTCACCCCGCCGCTGCTCGGCCTGCTGTTCGCCGCCCTGCTGGCCTTCGACCGGATCACGCTGCTGCTGTGGTTCTCCCTGGCCCTGCTGGCGGCCATGCTCATCATGATCCGCAACGCCTACGGCGCGCTGTCGGTGCTGGTGACCGGCGCGGTCGTGTTCGGCGTCTCGTGGTTCGCCGGCCCCACGCTCCAGGCGGCCTTCGCCTACCTGGCCGCCTGCTTCCTGCTGCTGGCCGGCACCCGGCCGGTGATCGAGCTGCAGCGGATGCGGTCGCGCCGGATGGCCCCGACCTCCGACGCCGACCAGCTCGCGCACCTGACCGGCGTGCCGGGCCTGACGTGGGTGGCGCTGTTCACCGTCGTCGCCCTGGGCTCGCTGGCGCTGGGCGCCCTGCTGCTGACCCCCGACACCCCGCCCCTGCCGAACGTCTAGAGGTGCCGCCGCCGCAGGTGCCCGAGCGCCCGCCGGTCGGGCGGCGTCCCCCGCTCGGCGAGGCGTTCGGCGATGCGCTCCCGGACGGCACGGTCCTTGTTCCCGGCGTACTTGAACTTGGCGCGGGCCTCGGTGACGGTCAGCTCCAGCCCACGGATGCCCGGCAGCAGCCGCCGGTCGTCCCCGCCCGCCTCGACCGGCAGCCGGACCGACCCTTCCGGCTCGAAGTGCGCGAGCTGCGCGTTCAGGATCGCGGCCTTCTCCTCCGCGCCGTCCACGATCCGCACGTCGCAGGCCAGCTGCACGGAGGCGTAGTAGGAGGTGGGCACGGCGCGCTCGGCGGCCTGCCCCTCGCTGCGCCCCCACTCCGAGGGCGCGTACACGTAGTCGTCGACGACGGTCAGCAGCGCGCGGGGCCGCTCCTCCAGGGCCGCCCAGACGGGGTTGGGCCGCGCCAGGTGGAGCCGGACCGTCGCGTCCCCGTCGAACAGGAAGTGCGTCGGCACGACCACCGGCAGCTCGCGGTCCCGGCCGGCGGCGATCAGCTGCCCGAAGTCGCGCCCGCCGGCGAGCCACTCGCGCCACTCCCGGTCGTCGGACGCGGCGTCCCAAGGATGAACCAGCATGGCGCAACGGTAGCGGGACCGGTTCAGGCCACCCGCGCCCCCTTCGTCCGGAACGGGGCCACGATGGTGCATGGCCTTCACGAAGCTGGACCGCGCCAAGTACCGCCTCAAGCGCAAGGCCCGTCTGCGCAAGAACCGCCGTCGCCACCGCCCGACGAGAGGCAAGGGCAGGGGCCGCTGACCCGACTCCGGCGCAGGGGCGTCCGGGATCTGGTGGTAGCGGACGGTCTGGGGGACGGTCGTACGCCCGCTGCCGTGCGCCCGCCGAATGTCCGACCCTGTCGGTAGTTTCGGGGTTGTGAGCGAGCGGGAGCACGAGCCCGGACCGGCCCCGGACGCGGTCGCGCGGCGCGAGCGGCGGGTCGAGGACGGCGTCGCCGAGCTGGACCAGTGGCTGCGCGACCAGGTCGCGCACGGCTTGGCGCGCGCCGAGAAGGCCCCCTACCGCGTCTGGGACGAGGTCGCCCGGCGGCTGGTGGACGCGCAGGCCGGCGGGCTCGCCGGGCAGGTGCGGGCGCTCGCGGCGGTCCCGGCGCGCGACGGGTGGCCGGGGCCGCTGCTGGAGGAGTACGCCCTGCTCCGGCTGCTGGTGCGCGCCTACCAGCGGCGCGACCGGCTGCCCGAGGGGCTGCGCGGCACGGTGCGGGCGCGGGTCGGGTTCACGATGACGCAGGAGCAGGTCCTGGCCGAGGGCGAGCGGGTCCGCGACCGGTGGTGGGTCGTCGGCGCGCGCGACTCCGCGCAGGAGCAGCTCACCACCCGGCGCGTGTGGCTGAAGGGGCGCGCGAGCGGGCGGTTCGCGCTGGTGCTGTCGTTCGCGGCGTCGGGGCGGGCGCTGGACGCGTCGCTGCCGGTGGGCGCGGAGATCGACGCCGAGCTGGCCTTCTACCCCGGCGCGCGGCCGCTGCGCGCGCTGGTCGCCGAGCGCTCGGACGCGGCGCCGCCGGGCGTGCCGGACGGCGGCACGGTCGGCGCGCTGCTCGACCAGTACGCGGCCGCCCTCGCCGACGACCCCTGGCTCGACCGCTGGCCCGCCGTGCTGGGCGGGGTCCGAATCGCGCGCGACGGCGGGCTGCTCGCGGTGGACGCCGCCGGCGACGCCCTGCCGCTGCGCACCTCGTCGCCGTGGCGGCTGCTCGCGGTGTCGGGCGGCGCGCCGGTCACGCTGTCCGGGGAGTGGTCGCCGCGCGGCCTGCGGGCGCTGGCGGCCTGGCACGGGGACGAGGCGGCGGTGATCCTGTGAGCCTGTGGGACGAGCACGTCGGCGCCGCCCTGCTGGGCACCGAGCGCCGCCCGGCGCCGCCGCTGCCGGGGGCTCCGGCGGACGGCGGTTCCGAAGACGACGATCCGGCGGCGCGCCTGCTCGACCAGGCGGCCGTGCTGACCGTCCGCCGCCGCGCCGGGCGCACGCCGGTGCGGCCCGCGGTCCCGCCGGTCGCGCCCGCCCCCGCCGAGGACCTCCCGGCCGTCCCGGCCCCGGCGGCGCGGCGGCTGGCGCGCATCCTCACCGGCGAGCAGATCCGCGTGCTGCCCGAGTGGCTGGAGGCCGCCGCCCGCAACGGGTTCCGCGTCCCGCCCCGGCTGCTGCCCGAGCTGCTGGAGAAGGGCCGCAGCGACCGGATGCTGCGGCCCTCGATCGTCAGGGCCGCCGGGCGGCGCGGCGTCTGGCTCGCCCTGCAGAACACCGACTGGGCCTACCTGATCGGCGCGGGCGACGACCCCGGCACCGAGGACGGCGTCTGGCAGACCGGCACCCGCAACCAGCGCGTCGCCTACCTGACGCGGCTGCGCGGCACCGACCCGGCCGCCGCCCGCGAGATCCTGCTCGGCACGTGGGCGCACGAGCCCGCGCCCGACCGCGCGGCGTTCCTGGCCACCTTCGCGCACGGGCTGTCCCCCGACGACGAGCCGTTCCTGGAGGCGGCGCTGGCCGACCGCGGCAAGGACGTGCGGCAGCTCGCCTCCGACCTGCTGGCCCGCCTGCCCGGCTCGGCCTACGGGCGGCGCATGGCCGAGCGCGCCCGGCGGTGCCTGCGCGCGGAGGTCCGCACCGTGCAGCGCCGCCGCCGCACCTGCCTGGTCGTGGAGCCGCCGCACGACCACGACGAGGAGCTGGCCCGCGACGGCGTCCCGTTCCATCCCAGCGGTTCGTTCGCGCCCGGCGAATCGGGACCCGTCGGCACGCGCGCGGCGTGGCTGCGCGAGATCCTGGCCCGCACCCCGCTGTCCACCTGGACCGACCTGTTCGGGCTGACGCCGGTCGAGGTCGTCTGCCTGCCGGTCACCGACCCCGCGGGCGCGCGCGACGTCCACATCGGCTGGGCCCGGGCGGCGCTGCGCCAGCGCGACACCGCCTGGGCGCGCGCCCTGCTCGGCGGCGGCGTGATGGTGGACGAGCCCGAGGCGCTCGCCGAGCTGCTCGCCGTGCTGCCCGACGCCGAGCGCGACCCGGCCGCCGCCGACCTCATCGGCTGGGCCGAGGGGCGCCCCGAGCTGCTGCGCGTGCTGGAGCGGGTGCCCGGCCCGTGGACCGGCGCGCTCGCCGAGGCGGTCGTGGCGGCCCTGACCACCGCCGCGCGCCGCCCCGCCCGCCGCCACGAGCACGCCCTGACCCAGCTGTGCCGCCTGGCCGACCAGCGGCTCGACCCGCGCGCCGCGCCCCGCCTGGCGGCACTGGCGGCCGACCCCGCCACCGGCGCCGCCGGCCCGGCGCTGGCCGCCCTGGTCGAGACCCTGCGCTTCCGCGACGAGATGTTGAAGGAGCTCCATCCGTGACCACCGACGCCGTGCTCCGGCCCCACGCCGAGCAGCAGTACGCGGGCGAGCTGGCCCGCCTCGCCGAGCACGACGAGCGCCCGCGCCCGCCCGGCTGGCGGCTGTCGCCGTGGGCGGTCACCACCTACCTGCTGGGCGGCGAGCTGCCCGACGGCACGGCGGTCACCCCCAAGTACATCGGGCCGCGCCGCCTGATCGAGGTGGCGGTCGCGACGCTGGCGACCGACCGGGCACTGCTGCTGCTCGGCGTGCCCGGCACCGCCAAGACCTGGGTGTCGGAGCACCTGGCCGCGGCCGTCAGCGGCGACTCCACGCTGCTGGTGCAGGGCACCGCCGGGACGCCCGAGGAGGCCCTGCGCTACGGCTGGAACTACGCCCGCCTGCTCGCCGAGGGCCCGTCGGAGGCGGCGCTGGTGGAGAGCCCGCTGATGCGCGCGATGCGGCGCGGCGCGGTCGCGCGCGTGGAGGAGCTGACCCGGATGCCCGGCGACGTGCAGGACGCGCTGATCACCATCCTGTCGGAGAAGACGCTGCCGGTGCCGGAGCTGACCACCGAGGTGCAGGCCCGCAAGGGTTTCACGGTGATCGCCACGGCCAACGACCGCGACCGGGGCGTCAACGAGCTGTCCAGCGCGCTGCGCCGCCGCTTCAACACCGTGGTGCTGCCGCTGCCCGCGACCGTGGACGACGAGGTCGACATCGTGGCGCGCCGCGTCGGGCAGCTCGGCGCGGCGCTGGAGCTGCCCGAGGCGCCCGCCGGGCTGGCCGAGATCCGGCGGGTGGTCACGGTGTTCCGCGAGCTGCGCTCGGGCCTGTCCAGCGACGGCCGCACCCGGCTGAAGTCGCCGAGCGGCACGCTCGGCACCGCCGAGGCCATCTCGGTGATCACCAGCGGGCTGGCGCTGGCGGCGCACTTCGGCGACGGCGTGCTGCGCGCCGCCGACGTGGCGGGCGGCATCGTCGGCGCGGTCGTGCAGGACCCGGTGGCCGACCGGGTCGTGTGGCAGGAGTACCTGGAGACCGTGGTCCGCGACCGGCCCGAGTGGCGCGACTTCTACCGCGCCTGCCGGGAGGTCTCGTGACCGGAGGCCGCGCGGGGGACGGCGCGGGGACCGGGGCGGAGGCCCGCGCCGGGACCGGCGTCGAGGCCCGTGTCGAGGTCTATGGCGTCCGGCACCACGGGCCGGGCTCGGCGCGCGCGGTGCGGCGGGCGCTGGAGGAGTTCAAGCCCGACGCGGTGCTGGTGGAGGGGCCGCCGGAGGCCGACGACCTGCTGGAGCTGGCGGGCGACCCGGCGATGGTGCCGCCGGTGGCGTTGCTGGCCTACTCCCCCGGCCAGGACGCGACCGGGGCGGGGCGGCGCGCGGCGTTCTGGCCGTTCGCCGACTTCAGCCCCGAGTGGCAGGCGATCCGCTACGCGGTGGGGGCGGACGTGCCGGTGCGTTTCTGCGACCTGCCCGCCGCAAACCAGTTCGTGGCGGCCTCCGCTGACGAGGACGGCGGCCCCGACGCCGGCGAGGACGTGCGGCTGGACCCCCTCGGCGCGCTGGCCGAGGCCGCCGGGTACGACGACGCCGAGCGCTGGTGGGACGACGTGGTCGAGCACCGCTCCGGCGAGGACTCCCCCTTCCCCGCGATCGCCGAGGCCATGGCCGAGCTGCGCGCCGCGCTCCCGGTCCCCGCCGCCGGCGGCTACCGCCGCCGCGAGGAGCAGCGCGAGGCGTACATGCGCCGCACGCTGCGCCGCGCCCTCAAGGAGGGCCACGAGCGGGTGGCGGTGGTCTGTGGCGCCTGGCACGTCCCGGCCCTGCTGGAGCAGGTCCCGGCCGCCGCCGACGACCAGGCGCTGCGCGGCCTGCCCAAGACGCGCGTGGCGATGACGTGGGTGCCGTGGACGCACGGCCGCCTGGCGGGCCGGTCGGGGTACGGGGCGGGCGTGCGCTCGCCGGGCTGGTACCACCACCTGTTCACTGCGCCCGACAGGCCGGTCGAGCGGTGGCTGACCGGCGCGGCCCGGCTGCTGCGCGGCGAGGACCTGCACGTGTCGTCGGCGCACGTCATCGAGGCGGTGCGGCTGGCCGACGCCCTGGCGGCCCTGCGCGGCCGCCCCCTGGCCGGGCTGGAGGAGGTCACCGAGGCGACCCGCGCGGTGCTGTGCGAGGGCTCGGACCTGCCGCTGGAGCTGGTCCACCGGCGCATGGTGGTCGGCGAGCGCCTCGGCGCGGTGCCGGCCCGCACGCCGATGGTGCCGCTCCAGCGCGACCTGCACGCCGAGCGGCGCCGCCTGCGCCTGAAGGCCGTCCCCGACCCCAAGGACCAGGACCTCGACCTGCGCAGGCCCAACGACCTCGACCGCAGCCGCCTGCTGCACCGGCTGCGGCTGATCGAGGTGGACTGGGGCGTCCCGAAGGAGGAGGGGCGCTCCAGGGGCACCTTCCGGGAGACCTGGACGCTGGCGTGGCGGCCGGAGTTCGACGTGGAGCTGATCGAGGCGAGCGCGTGGGGCACCACGGTGCGCGACGCGGCGGCCGCACGCGCGCGGGCGATGGCCGCCGACGCGGGCCCGCTGCCCGAGCTGACCGCGCTCGCCGAGCGCTGCCTGATGGCCGACCTGCCCGAGGCCCTGCCCGAGGTGACCCGCGCGCTGGCCGACCGCGCCGCGACCGACACCGACGTGGCGCATCTGATGGAGGCGCTGCCCGCGCTGGTGCGGGCGCTGCGGTACGGGGACGTGCGGGGCACGGGCACGGGCCCGCTGCGCGAGGTGGTGGACGCCCTGGCCGTGCGGATTCGCGTGGGCCTGCCTCCGGCGGCCACGGCCCTGGACGACGACGCGGCGGCCGCCCTGCTCGACCGCGTCGACGCGGTGCACGCCGCCCTGGCCCTGCTGGCCGACCGCGACCACCTGGACGCCTGGCACCGCACGCTCGCGGCCCTGCTCGACCGCCCCGGCCTCCACGGCCGCCTGGAGGGCCGCCTGACGCGCCTGCTGCTCGACGCGGGACGCCTGTCCGACGCCACCGACCGCATGGCCCGCGCGGTCTCGGCCGGAGCCGCGCCGGCCCGCGCGGCCGCGTGGGTGGAGGGCTTCCTCGCGGGCGGCGCGCTGATCCTGACGCACGACGACGAACTCCTGCGGCTGGTGGACGCGTGGATCGCGGACCTGCCGCCCGAGTCGTTCACCGCGGTGCTGCCGCTGCTGCGCCGCACGTTCGGCGGCTACACGGCGGCGGAGCGCCGCGCCATCGGCGAACGCGTCCGCTTCGCGGCGTGCCCGCCCGGCGAGACCCTCGACCCCGACCGCGCCGCCCCCGCCACGGCGACGGCCCTGCGCATCCTCGGCTGGGAGACCTCATGACCCCCGACCACGAGCCGACACCCGACGACCTCCCCGCCCCCGAAGAGCCGACGTCCCACCAGCCGGTGCCGCACGATCTTCCCGCGTCCCACCAGCCGACGTCCCCGGCGGCGGCGTCCCATCGGCCGGCACCCCACGGCCTCCCCGCGTCCCACGAGCCCGCGTCCCACGAGCCCGCGTACCCGGTAGCGGCGTCCCATCGGCCGGCATCCCACGAGCCGACGTCCCCGGGGACAGAGTCCCCGGTAGCGGCGCCCCACCGGTCGGCATCCCGCGGCCTCCCCGTGTCTCCGACGGCGGCGTCCCCCGCCTCCGCGGAGGACGACGGCGAGCGTCTGCGCCGCTGGCGGCTCGTCCTGGGCGGCAGCGGTTCCGGTCCCGCCCTGACCGGTGACGACGCGCGCATGGACGCGGCCCTCGAAAAGCTCTACGGCACCGGCGAGGGCCGCTCCCGCCCCGGTCCCCGCAGCGCCGGGCTGGGCGACTCGGCCCCCTCGGTCGCGCGCTGGCTGGGCGACATCCGCGCCTACTTCCCGTCCCCCGTCGTCCAGGTCATGCAGAAGGACGCCCTGGAGCGCCTCAACCTCACCCGCCTCCTGCTGGAGCCCGAGCTGCTGGACGCCGTCGAGCCCGACGTCCACCTGGTCGGCACCCTGCTGTCGCTCACCCGGGTGCTGCCCGACCGGGCCCGCGAGTCCGCCCGCGCGGTGGTGCGCAAGGTCGTCGCCGACCTGGAGGAGCGCCTCGCCCGCCGCACCCGCTCGGCGGTCGGCGGCGCGCTGGACCGCGCCGCCCGAGGCCGCCGCCCGCGCCGCCCGTCGGAGGTCGACTGGGACCGCACCATCCGCGCCAACCTGCACCACTACCTGCCCGCCCACCGCACGCTGGTCCCCGAGCGGATGATCGGCCACGCGCGGCGGCGCGACACCGTCGAGCGCGAGGTGATCCTGGCCCTGGACCAGAGCGGCTCGATGGCCGCCTCGGTCGTGCACGCGGGCGTGCTGGGCGCGGCGCTCGCCGCGCTGCCGTCGCTGCGCACGCGCCTGGTGGCCTTCGACACCGCCGTCACCGACCTGACCGAGCACCTGCACGACCCGGTCGAGCTGCTGTTCGGCACCCAGCTCGGCGGCGGCACCGACGTCAACCGGGCCCTCGCCTACTGCCAGGGCCTGGTCACCCGGCCGGCCGACACCGTGCTGGTGCTGGTGTCGGACCTGTTCGAGGGCGGCCGCCGCGAGGAGATGCTGCAGCGCGCGGCCGCGCTGACCGCCGCCGGGGTGCGGATGGTGGTGCTGCTCGCGCTGTCGGACGAGGGCGCCCCGGCCCACGACCACGACAACGCCGCCGCCCTGGCCGCGCTGGGCGTCCCGGCGTTCGCCTGCACGCCCGACGCCTTCCCCGAGCTGATGGCCGCGGCCATCGAGGGCCGCGACCTGGCCGACCCCGCGGGCCCCGCCGACCCGGCCCGCCTGGGGTGACCCTCAGCGCGCCGGCGCGTGCACGCGCATTCCCCAGGCCAGCAGCAGCACCACCGGCACCGTCAGCCCGGCCTGCAGCGCCAGGTCCGGCGTCCGCACCACGACCACCAGGCTCCACGCGCCCCAGACCACGACCCGCAGCACGCGCACGACCAGCACCGTCCACACCGCCGGGCGGCTGCCGCGCCAGGCCAGCACCACGCCCACCAGCGTGATCACCGCCAGCACCACCAGCGACGCCCCGGTCAGCAGCAGCCGCCGCCCGCCCGGCCCGTCGCTGAGGTCGGGGCTGGCCACGACGGCGGCGACCCCGACCACGTCGAAGGACGCCAGCAGCCCCGCCAGCAGCAGGCCCGCCGTCAGCGCCCGCGACCGCCGCGCCCGGCCGGGGCCCTCGGGCGGCGACGGCCGTGCGGAGGCGTCCGGCTGCATCGCAGGGTCCTGCCCGTAGGCCCCGCGCTCGTACGCCCCTTGCCCGTACGCGCCCTGCCCGTGTGTCCCTTGCCCGTACGCCCCCTGCCCGTGCTGATCCGCCCCGTGCGCGCCCGGCCCATGGGCACCGGGCCCGTACGCCTCCTGCGTCCTCGGTCGCGTGGACGCCTGCGCGGAACGCGGCGCGTCCCCCGTCCCGGGGATGCGCTCCTCCGCAGGCACGGCGCCCTGAGCGGGGACCTGCCCTTCGCCCGGTGCGTAGGGAACGGCGTTCCACGACGGCGTCGTCCCTTCGGAGAACGCGTGGGAACCCCGTCCGTCGCCCCGCTCCAACGGACCGGACGCCTCCTCGGGCTCCGCCACCGGGCGCTGCCCGAGGTGCCCCGACGGCACCGGCGGCACCTCCGCCGCGCGCCCCGCCGTCACCGCCGACCGCCCGGACCCCGGATCGGTGTAGGGGGCGGTCCCCCGCCTCTCGTACGCCGGGTCCCCCGGCTCCGGGACCCCGGCCAACGGCACCGGCTGGGTCGTGTCGTCCGCCCCGGCCAGCGGCCCCTGCGCCGTCCCCTGCGGCGGGGGCGCGGCCTCCGGCGGCCGCGGGACCGCGCGCCTCACCGACTGCCCCGGGTCCCCCAGCAGCCACATCAGGACCTGCTCGGCGAGCGGCCGGGAGTGCGGGTCCTTGGCCAGGCAGGCCGCCGCGATCTCGGCGAGCTGCGGCGGCAGCGGGTCCAGGTCCGGCGTCTCGTGCAGGATCCGGTACATCACGGCGGGCAGCGGGCCCCCGGCGAACGGGTCGCGCCCCGTCGCCGCGTACAGCAGCGTCGCCGCCCAGGCGAACAGGTCGGCCGCCGGGCCCACCGACGTGCCGGTGAACTGCTCGGGCGCCATGTAGGCGGGCGTGCCCACGACCTGGCTGGTCACCGTGGACCCCGCGTCCAGCGCGCGGGCGATCCCGAAGTCGATCACGCGCGGCCCGTCCGGCCCCATCAGCACGTTCTGCGGCTTGAAGTCGCGGTGCACGATCCCGGCCCCGTGGATCGCGGTCAGCGCGGTGACCGAGGTGACCGCGAGGCGGTCCAGGTCGGCGCCCACGCGCGGGCCCCGGTCGCGGACCAGCTCGCGCAGCGACGGCCCGGGGACGAACTCGCTGACGATGTAGGGCTGGTCGCCGTCCATGTCGGCGTCCAGGATCTGCGCGGTGCAGAAGCCCGCCACCCGCCGCAGCATCGCCAGCTCCCGGACGAAGCGGGCGCGCGCGTGCCGGTCGCCGAGCAGCCGGGTGTGCAGCAGCTTGATCGCGACCGGCGGGCCGCCGTCGTCCGGCCGGGCCTGGTACACCACGCCCTGGCCGCCGGTGCCGAGCCGGCCGGTCACCTCGTACCCGCCCAGGCGCCGCGGATCGGCCTGCCCCAGGGGCAGCGGGTTCACCATGTGCATCCCCCGTGTGCCGCCGGGCAGCGGCCGGGCGGCCGGTAACGAAATTACGAATATTCGACGGGGCACAAAATGCTCTGCCGTGGCGTCAAAGAGTATAGGTTAGGTCGGCCGCTAGGGGGAGATGGCACATGTCCGAGATCAATTCCCGAATTAACGGGGCCGGAGTTCTGTTGGCGCCGTTCACGGCCCTGGTAATGATCGCCACCGCTTTGTCCGGTTGCAGCGAGGCCGGGGCGACGATCGCGCGTCTGACCGTGGGGGCGCCCGGGCCCGACCCGTACACGGTGATGCTCGGCTCGGACAGCTCGCAGGTCAAGCCGAGCCCCCAGGCGGGCGGCGCCCGGCCGGGCGACCAGCCCGGCCTGTACGGCGGCACCCGCAAGACCGCCGGCTGCGACCCGCAGCGGCTGATCGCGTTCCTGCAGGCCAACCCCGATAAGGCGCGGGCCTGGGCGAGCGTGCACAAGATCGCGCCTACCGGCATCGCGGGCTTCGTGGACAAGCTGACGCCGGTGCTGCTGCGCACCGACACGCTGGTGACCAACCACGGCTACCGGGAGGGCAGGGCCACCGGAGCGCCGGCGGTGCTGCAGGCCGGCACCGGGGTGATGGTCGATCAATTCGGCGTGCCGCTGGTCAAGTGCAATTGCGGCAATCCGCTCACCGCCCCGGACAAAAAGATCTCCGTGCGGAACTCCTCCTACTCCGGGCCGAGTTGGGACGGATTCAGCGAACACAAGGTCACGGTGATCATTCCCCGTGATTCCGACAAGGGTCCTATTTCCAACTTCGTTCTCGTGGCCCCGGACGGCACCATCGGCTTCAGCCGCCCCGCCGCCACCACCGGCGAGGCCGACGGCCCGGCGACCCCGCCGCCGCCCGCCGAGAGCGCCGCGCCCGGCCAGTCCCCCAGCGGCGCGCCGGACAGCGGCCGGCCCTCGCCCGGCGGCGGCCCGGCCACGCCGGGCACCGATCCGGCGCCCTCCTCGTCGGCGGAGCCGACCCGCGCGCCCGAGCCCGCTCCGCCCGCCACGAGCGAGCCGACCTCCGGCGGCGGCGGGGGTGAGCCCGCGCCGCCGCCCGCGGCCCCGACCGAGCCCGCCGTCGCCCCGGTGACGCCCGAGCCGAACAGCGAGGCGTCCCCGCCCCAGCCCACCTCCATGGCCCCGCCGGAGCCGCAGCCGCCCGCCGGGCGGTCCGCCCCGCAGGAGCCCGTCTCCACCTGACGGCCTCGACCGGCCTCCATCTGACCGGCTACGACACCCGGACGCCGGGGCCCGAGCGGGCCCCGGCGTCCGCGCGTTCCCGGACATGCACTACATTTGCTCATATGAACAGTGCTTCAGACGTCGAGGTCGCCGACGGGTGCGTGACCCGGATGGTCGATCCTGAGAAGGTCGCCATGGTGACGGCGGCCCTGCCGGCTCCCGAGTCCATCGCCGAGCTCGCCCAGGTCTTCGGCCTGCTGTCGGACCCGGGGCGGCTGCGCGTCATCACGGCACTGCTCGAAGGGGGCGAGATGTGCGTGTGCGACATCGCCGCGTCCTGCGGCGCGTCGGAGTCGGCGGTCTCCCACGCCCTGCGGCTGCTGCGCGCGGGACGGGTGGTGCGGGTGCGCCGCGCCGGGCGGATGGCCTACTACCGGCTGGACGACTCGCACGTGCGGATGCTGCTGGACCTCGCCCTCACCCATTTCGGCCACCAGGAGGAAGCTCGATGAGGGAGGCACCGGAGGCCGGCGACGGTCACGGCGGTGGACCCGGCGGCGGTGGCGCCGGCGGGCACGGGCAGGGGAACGGCAAGGGCCATGGCCACGGGCACGGCCACGGGCACGGCGTTTCGGCGGGCGCCGACCGGCGCTACCTGACCGCCGCGCTGGCGCTGATCCTGGCCTACATGTCCGGCGAGGTCGTCATCGGCGTCATCGCCAAGTCGCTGGCGCTGATCACCGACGCGGCGCACATGCTGACCGACGCCGTCGCGATCGTGCTGGCGCTGATCGCGATGCGGATCGCCGCGCGCCCGCCCAAGGGCGGCTACACCTACGGCCTGCGCCGCGCGGAGATCCTGTCGGCGCAGCTCAACGGCCTGACGCTGCTGCTGCTGGCGGCCTGGTTCGTCTACGAGGGCGTCGAGCGGCTGGTGCACCCGCCCGACGTCAACGGCCAGCTGGTGTTCTGGACCTCGCTGGCCGGCGTCGCGGTGAACATCGCGGCGACCTGGCTGATCAGCAGGGCCAACCGGTCCAGCCTGAACGTCGAGGGCGCCTTCCAGCACATCCTCAACGACCTGTACGCGTTCATCTCCACCACGATCGCGGGCCTGGTGGTGTGGACGACCGGCTTCGCGCGGGCCGACGCGATCGCCTCGCTGGTGGTCGCGGCGCTGATGCTGAAGGCGGGGTACGGCCTGCTGCGCGACGCCGGGCGCGTGCTGATGGAGGCGGCCCCGGCCGGGATCGACCCGACCGAGCTGGGCGCGCGCCTGGCCGAGCGCCCCTGCGTCCAGGAGGTCCACGACCTGCACGTGTGGGAGGTCAGCTCCGGCTACCCGGCCCTGTCGGCGCACGTGCTGGTGGAGCCGAAGGGCGACTGCCACGCGGTGCGCCGCGACCTGCAGCAGGTGCTGCGCGCCTCCTACGGCATCACCCACACCACGCTGGAGGTCGACCACGTGGACGACCGCTTCCACTGCGAGGACCCGCACGGCCCGCGCCACGTGGCCGCCGACGCCGACGAGCCGCACGAGCACATCAGCCAGGCCGGCTGCGAGCACTGACCCGGCCCGGCCCGGCGCGCCGCCCGCCTACCGGAGGTCGAACAGCCCGGCGGCCGCCTCCCAGCACACCGCGCGCAGCCACGCGTCCCCGAACCCCAGCGCCGCCAGCGCCTCCAGCTGGTGGGCGTAGGGGTAGGGGATGTTGGGGAAGTCGGTGCCGAGCAGAATCCGCCCCTCCAGCCCCAGCTCGCGCAGGCGGGGCAGCAGCTCCTCGGGGAAGCCGCCCAGGGAGCGCCCCGAGAAGTCGGTGAACGACATCGTGGTGTCGAGGTGGACGCGCTCGTACCGGTCGGCCAGCGCGAAGAACCCCTCGAACTCGGGCGCGCCCAGATGGGCGACGACCGCGGTGAGCCGGGGGTGGCGGGCCAGCACCTCGCCGAACGGGCCGGGCCCGGTGAAGCCGTTGGCGACCGGGCCGGACCCGGCGTGCACGATCACCGGCGTCCCGGCGTCGGCGAGCGCGCCCCACACCGCGTCCAGGTCGGGGTCGCGCGGATCGAAGCCGCCGACCTGCAGGTGCGCCTTGAACAGGCGCGCGCCGTCGTCCAGGGCGCGCCGCACGTAGCCGGCCGCCTCGGGCTCGGCGAAGAACGTGGCGGTGCGCAGCGTCTCGGGGACCCGCCGCGCGAAATCGCCCAGCCACTGGTTGAGGGAGTCGGCCATGCCGGTCCGGTGCGGGTAGGCCAGCGACGAGAACGCGCGCACGCCCATCTCCCGCAGCAGCGCGATCCGCTTCTCCTCCGGCTCGCGGTACCGGATCGGCCACTCGTGCCCGATCAGCGGCCCGGGTTCGGCGAAGTACTCCCACACCGCGTTCATCAGGCGCGGCGGCATGAAGTGCACGTGCACGTCGATGAGGCCGGGCAGGCCGAGGGCCCGCCAGAAGGCGGGCACGTCGGCGTCCGAGGCGGGGCCGGGAACAGAACGCGGTTCAGTCACCCTCGTGACCCTAGCCCCGGCTGCGTACTCAGGTGATCTCGGCCAGCAGCAGGGGCAGGGCCGCGTGCAGCTCGCGCCCCCAGTAGGGCCAGCCGTGCCCGCCGCGGTAGAAGTGCGTGGCCGCCGGGATGCCCAGACGGGCCAGCTTCTCGGCGAACGCCCGCCCGGTCCGGTGCGCCAGCGCCTCCACCGCGTCGGTCCCCGGGCCCGGGAGCGGGTCGTAGGGGCCCGGCGTCCCGTCGCCGCCGCTCAGGTACAGCCGCACGCCCGCCAGCCGGTCGGCCAGGTCGTAGGGGTTGTGGTGCCGCCACACCACCCGCTGCTCGCACGGGTCGCCCCACAGCGCGCGCCAGTCGGCCGCCGGGCGGCCCACCGCCACCGACAGCTCGACGAGGTCGGGGCCGTCCAGCACGGCCGGGTCGCGGTGCAGCAGGTCCAGCGTGCCGCTGAACGAGGCCGCCGCCCGGAACAGGCCGCGGTGGCGGGCCGCGTACGCCAGCGCGCCCGTGCCGCCCAGGCCGTTCCCCGCGATGGCGCGGGCGGTTCCGGCGCGGTATCCGTGTTCGAGGATCTGCCGCAACTCGGTCAGGTGGAAGGTTTCCCACTTCGGCGGTCCGCCCGCGCCGTGGTTCCACCAGTCGCTGTAGTTCGCGCCGCCCCCGTCGGGCAGGACGATGATGACGTCCAATCCCTCGGTGCGGCGTTCCAGGTCGGTGTTGTCGGTCCACGCGGTGTGGCCCCCGCCGCCGACGCCGTGCAGCAGCCACAGGACCGGCCAGGTGCGGGCGGCGTCGGGCGACCAGCCCGGCGGCAGCAGCAGCCGCACGTGGGCGATGCCGGGCAGGACGGGCGAGCGGACCGCCAAGTCCAGGACGCGGGCGCTGCGCCGGCGCTCCCCGACCACCGCGGCGCCGCCGCCGGCGGGCGCCGGTGCGGGGCCGGCGCCGCCCGGGGCGATGGTCGCCACGAACCCCGCGATTCCCGTAATGATTCCCGCTCCGATTACCACTCTCCGCCACATATTCACGCCCCGGCTTTCCTGCACTCCCTTTTAGGGAATGTCCCCACTTTCCCGGACGTTTCAACGCAGAGTAACCGTTTTATAAAATATGCGGGCAGGGTCGCGGCCGCGGCGGCCCGGTGACCGCCCGGTAGGGTGGCCGCGATGGAGGGAGACCGATCTTCGCGATGCGCAGCAAAACCGAACTGCAGGCGGTGATCCGGGAGCCGGGCCGCGGCCGCGCGGTCCTGGTCGTCAACTCCCGGTCCCGGCGGGGCCGGCGCCTGTACGCCGAGGCGCGGCGGCTGCTGCGCGAGGCGGGCATGGAGTTCGACGAGGTCGTCCCCGTGACCGACCCCGAGCGGCTGCCGGAGCTGTTCGCCGACGTGCTGGCCAAGGACCCCGACCTGGTCGTGGTGGGCGGCGGGGACGGCACGATCGCCGAGGCCGTCGGCAACCTGGCGCACCGCGACGTCGCCCTGGGCGTGCTGCCGCTCGGCACCACCAACAACTTCGCGCGCAGCCTGGAGCTCCCCCTGGACCTGCCCGGCGCGGTGGCGGTGCTGCGCGACGGCAAGGTCGCCGACGTGGACGTGGGCTGGTTCGAGAGCACCGGCGACCCGGCCGACGCCTCCGGCGACAAGGAGCACATCTTCGCCAACATGGTGAGCCTGGGCCTGTCGGTGCGGGTCGCCGAGCACGTCCCGCACCGGCTCAAGGCCGTGCTGGGCCGGGCCGCCTACGGGCTGACGGCGGCGTGGCTGCTGCCGCGGCACGCCCCGTTCCGCGCCGAGGTGGAGATCGGCGGCGAGACGCGCGAGATGACCACGCACCAGCTCAACATCGCCAACGGCGCGCACCACAGCGGCCAGCGGATCGCGCGCGACGCCAGCCCCGACGACCGGCTGCTGGTGGTGTACCGGCTGGGCGACCGGCGCCGGCTGCGGCTGGCGGCCGCGACGGCGCGGCACGTGCTGACCGGGCAGTGGCGGTCGCTGGCCGACGACGCGTTCCTGACCACCGACCAGGTGCGGGTGACGACCGACCCGCCGATGTCGGTGGACGTGGACGGCGAGATCCGGGGCCGCACCCCGGTGACGATCAAGCTGCGGGGCAACGCGCTGCGGGTGATCGTCCCGCAGTCGTTCGTGGACACCTGACCGGCGGCCGCCCCGCCCCCGTCCCGCTCTAGACCGCGCCGCGCGCGGCCAGCAGCGCCTTGAGCCGGTCGTGCGGCAGGCCGGGCGAGCGGTGCCCGTCGCGCCCGACCATGGTGTCGGCGGCCAGCAGGGCGTTCAGCACCGCCTCCTCCACCCCCTGCACGACCGCCTCGTAGAGGGGGTCGACGCGGTTCCACGGCAGGAAGCGCAACGTCTCGTACCCCGCCTCCCCCTCGGGGAAGCCGCTGGTCAGCGCGCCCGCGTTGGCGGTGGAGAAGGCGAGGAAGATGTCGCCGGACGAGTGGTGCCCGATCGTGCCGGTCCGCGCCAGCCCCAGCGGCACGCGCCGCGCGAGGGCGGTGCACTGGCCGGGCAGCAGGGGCGCGTCGGTCCCGACGACCACGATGACCGAGCCCGCCCCGGACGGCGCAAGCCAGCCCGGGTCCGACATCGGGTCGTCGTCGGCCATGTCGCGCCCGACCGGGACGCCGCAGACGGTCAGCTCCCGGCGCGAGCCGAAGTTGGCCTGCACGAACACGCCGACGGTGTAGGAGTCGCCGGCGTACTCCACCACGCGCGAGGCCGTCCCGCTGCCGCCCTTGAAGCCGTAGCAGTTCATGCCGGTGCCGCCGCCGACCGATCCCTCGGCGACCGGGCCGGACGCGGCGGCGTCCAGCGCGGCGACGGCGTGCTCGGGCCGGACGTGGCCGCCGTCGATGTCGTTGAGGTAGCCGTCCCAGGTCTCGGCGACCACGGGCAGCGCCCACTCGTCGCGGCCGGGGCGCTCGCGCCGCGACCAGGTGATCGCGCCCTGGTGGCAGGGGCCGACGGCGTGCGTGTTGGTGATCAGCACGGGGCTGGTCAGCGCGCCGATCTCGGCGATCCAGTGCGAGCCGGTCATCTCGCCGTTGCCGTTGAGGGAGTACAGGCCGGCGGCGCACGCGTCGGCGAGCCCGGCGCGGCCGCGCGGCAGCAGGGCGGTGACGCCGGTGCGGACCGGGCCCTCCCCGACCCGCAGCGGGCCGTCCCCCGCGACCAGGGTGGTGTACCCGACCGCGACGCCGGGCACGTCGGTGATCGCGTTGTACGGCCCGGGGACGCCGGGCAGCGGCAGCCCGAGGGCACGCGCGCGGGTCATGGGGCTCCTCTCGTGTGCGGGCGGCCGACGGCCGGGGCGGCCCTGACGGCGCGCCTCCATGATCCCATCCGGGCGCGCGCCGGAGGCGATGCGCTGCGGACGGATCGGTCAGGGCGCACGCCCGGTCGAGGCGCACGCCCGATCGGGATGCACGACCGGTCAGAGCGCACGACCGGTCGGAGCGCATAGCTGATCGGAGCGCACGGCTGATCGGAGCGCACGGCTGATCGGAGCGCACAGCAAGTCAAAGCGCACAGCCCGTCGGAGGTCAGGGCGTCACGCGTGCCCCGGTCGCCGTCACCAGGTACCACTCGGCCCCGTGGTCCCACAGGTCGTGCCCGGCCGAGTCCGTCGGCGCCAGGTCCTTCCGGAAGCGGTACAGCGGCTGCCCCGCGTACGTCACCTGCTCCTTGCCGTCCGCCCTCCCGACGCTGCCCAGCAGATCCTGCCGCGCGCCCGCCCCGGCCTTCGGCGGGCCGTCGGTCAGGTACGGCGGCCACATGGCCTGGCAGTCGCCCGCGCACCGCGAGCGGCCCTGCCCGTCCCGCTCGAACAGGTACAGCGCGCGGCCCAGCCCGTCCACCAGCGCCGGTCCCCGGCCCGTCGTCCCGACCTGCACCAGCGCCCGGCCGCCCTGGTAGACCGGGAGCGTCTTTCCGGGCGTCGCCATGTCCTCCTGATCCGGGTCCCCCGAGCAGCCCGCAGCCGCCGTGACCAGCACGATCGTCCCCGCCACCAGCCGCTTGCGCATCGCGCCTCCGCACGTCGTCACAGGTCCGTCCCCGTTCCGGTTCACGACCCCGCCGAACCGGGCAGGCATAGGCCCATGGACGCACAGGAACCTCCGGCCGCCAACCCCTTCGACATCTTCGACAGCGAGGCCGCCCGGCTCGACGCGCACTTCGCCGGGCTGTCCGGCGACGGCTGGAACCGCCCCTCGCGCTGCGCCGGCTGGTCGGTGCGCGACGTCCTCGCCCATCTGGCGGGCGAGGAGCTCTACAACCACGCCTGCCTCGACGACGACCTGGACGGCCTGTTCGCGCGCCTGGAGAAGGAGGGCGTCACCGACCTCGCCGGGTTCAACGACTGGTGCGTCCGCACGCGCCGGGACCTCCCGGTCGCCGACGTCCTCGACGAGTGGCGGCGCGCCAACGGCGACACCCGCGCCCGGATGCGGGAACTGGGCGCCGACGCCACGCTCGCCACGATGGCCGGGCCCTACCCCGTCGGGCTGCAGACCTTCCACTACTGCGTCGAGTACGCCACGCACGCCGACGACGTGGGCGCGCTGGTCGATCCCGGCGAGCAGCCGGGGCGGGCCGCCTGGCGCGCCGAGTTCGGGGTCTTCACGCTCGGCGAGAACGACGCGCCGGTGCGGGCCGTGCAGGTCCCGGGCGGCTACCGGGTGAGCCTGGACGGCGAGTCCGCCGAGCTCACGGCCGCCGAGTTCGCCGACGCCACGGTGGGGCGCCTGCCCGCCGACCATCCCCTGCCGTCGGCGCTGCGCTCGGCGCTGGTCTGCCTCGCCTGACCGGCGGCGCGGCGGGCGTTCCGCGTGCCGTCCCCGCCGTCGCGCCCGCCGTTCCGGCCTTCCCTGTTCGCCGCCCGTGCGGCGCCTTGCCCGCGCCCTGGGTGGTGAACGTGGGTCTGGTGCCGGGCGGCGGTGTCGCCTACCGTCGTCGCATGGACGCCGACTGGAGATCGCTCGTGGCCCCCGGCACCGTGCCCGTCCCGGCGGGGCCCTGATGGTCCTGGGACACCTCGGGCTGAACGTGCCCGACCTCGACGCCGCCAAGAAGCACTACGACACCGTCATGCCCGCGCTCGGGTTCGAGGAGTTCATCAGCGCTCCCGACGAGTTCGCCTACCGTCCCGCCAACGGCAAGCGCGGCACCTACGTGTTCTTCTACCCGGCCCGCCGCGACACCGGCTACGACCGGGAGGCGACCGGCCTCCAGCACCTGGCGTTCATGGTCGCGACCCGTACCGCCGTCCACGAGGTCCGCGACCTGGTGGCGGGGCTGGGCTGCGAGATCCTGCACGAGCCCCAGGAGTTCCCGCAGTACGCGCCGCCCTACTACGCCGTCTTCTGGCGCGACCCCTTCGGCTTCATGCTGGAGGCGGTCTGCCACTACGACCGCGACTGAAGCAGCTCCAGGTCCTCCGGCGACAGCCGGACGTCCAGCGCGCCCATGTTCTCCTCCAGGTGCTCCGGCGAGCTGGTGCCGGGGATCGCCAGCATCACCGGGGACATCGCCAGCAGTCCCGCCAGCAGGATCTGCGCGGCGGTCGCGCCGTGCCGCGCGGCCACCCGCCCGACGCGGTCGTCGTCGGGCAGCCCGAACCCGCCCAGCGGGAAGTAGGGCGCGTAGGCGATCCCGTTCTCCTCGCACGCCCGCAGCATCCCGGTGTCGGCGGGCTGGGTGATGTCGAAGCGGTTCTGCACCGCCGCGACCGGCGCGATCGAGCGGGCCTCGGCCAGTTGCTCGACGCTGACGTGGCTGACGCCCAGATGCCGGATCAGGCCCTCCTCGCGCATCCCGGCCAGCGCCTCGAATCGCTCGGCGATCGACCGGCCGCCGGGCTCGCCCAGGCCGCCGATCCGCAGGTAGACCAGGTCCAGACTGTCGCGGCCCAGCTCGCGCAGGTTCCGCTCCACCTCGGCGCGCAGGTCGCCCGCGGCCAGCTCGCCGGTGGGGGCCAGGTCGTCCGGGCCCTTGTACGGGCCGACCTTGGTGGCGATGACCAGGCCGTCGTCGTAGGGGTGCAGCGCCTCCCGGATCATGTCGTTGGCCGCCAGGCCGGCGCGGTCGTAGAACGCGGCGGTGTCGATGTGGTCCACGCCCAGCTCGACCGCGCGCCGCAGCACCTTCAGGCCGGTGCCGCGGTCGTTGGGCTCGCCGCCGATCTGTGAGACCGGAAGCCGCATCGCGCCGAATCCCATGCGGCCGACCGCCAGGTCCCCGCCGAGCCGGAAGGTGTCGTCCTCGTTGTTCTTCGTCATGCCCTCACCCTGCCGACCGGACCGGCGCGGGCCGAGCCGGTGGCAGGTTGCTGCCAATTGACCGGAACGCCGCCCGCTGGGGAGACTGGCGGCGATGAACCCCGACCAGAACATCGTGCTGCGCGGCGAGCGCGAGCTGGCCGAACGCGCCGGGCCGCTGTTCGCCGAGGCCAGCAAAGCGTTCGTGTGCGCGGCCACCGACCTGGACACCTGGGCGCTGCCCGGCGTCCGCGAGCAGATCGCCGCCACCCGCCGCACCTCGGCGGCCTGGCCCTCCCCGTGCAAGCTCTACACCCCGCGCGCCCTCGCCGACGAGGAGTCCGAACGGCACCTGGTCGAGCTGGCGGGGCTCGGCGCGCGCGTGCGCATCTGCCAGGCCCCGCTCCCGTACGAGACGATCGTCATCGACGACCGCGTGGCGATCCTGGCCGGCCCGCCCGCGCGGGGCGTGCGCGAGTACACCGTGGTCCGCACGCCGGGCGTGGTCGCCGGGGTGCTGTCGCTGTACTGGGCGACCTGGGAGAACTCCACCGACCTCGCCGACTACCGGCGCACCCGGCCGCCCGCCCTGTCGGACCAGAGCCGCGAGATCCTGCGGATGCTGGCCGGCGGCCTGAAGGACGAGCGGGCCGCGCCGCGGCTCGGCCTGTCGCTGCGCACCTACCGCCGCCGGGTCGCCGAGATCCTGGCCCTGCTGGACGCCGACTCCCGCTTCCAGGCGGGGCTGCGCGCCCACGAGTTCGGCCTGATCAACTGACCTGGCGGCGCACCCCGCCGCCCGCCGCCCGCCGTCAGGCGATCTTGGTGAGGGCCTGCTCGATGTCGGCCCACAGGTCGTCGGGGTGCTCGATGCCCACCGACAGCCGCACGGTGCCCTCGGTGATGCCGGCGGCCGCGAGCGCCGCGGCGTCCAGCTGGTTGTGCGAGGTGGACGCCGGGTGCATCGCCAGCGTCCGCACATCGCCCAGCGACGGCGCCAGCGACACCAGCCGCAGCGCCTCCACCAGCACGCGCCCGGCCTCGCGCCCCCCGGCCAGCTCGAACGAGAGCACCCCGCCGGCCCCGCCGTCCAGCAGCCGCCCGGCCAGCTCGTGCTGGGGGTGGGTGGGCAGGCCCGGGTAGCCGACGTGCGTGACGGCCGGGTGCCGCGCGAGCCGTTCGGCGAGCGCCTGCGCGTTCTCGCACTGCCGCCGGAGCCGCAGCGGAAGCGTCGCCAGCCCGCGCAGCAGCAGGTGCGCCGAGTGGGGGTCGAGCACCGAACCGAGGTCCAGCATGTGCTTCCAGACCCGCCCGTGCAGGTCGGCGTCGGCGAACACCGCCACGCCCGCCACCACGTCGGCGTGCCCGCCCATGTACTTGGTCGCCGAGTGCACTACCACGTCCGCGCCGTGCTCCAGCGGGCGGCACAGCAGCGGCGTCGCGAACGTGTTGTCCACGACCACCGTCACGCCCGCCTCCCGCGCGACGGCGGCCAGCGCGGGCAGGTCGGAGACCTGGGTGGTGGGGTTGGCGATGGTCTCCAGCATCAGCAGCCGCGTCTCGGGCCGCAGCGCGGCGCGCACCTCCTCGGCGTCGGTGCCGCCGACGTGGTCGACGGTGACGCCCCAGCGTTCGGCCAGGTCGGCGAGCAGCGACATCGTGCCGCCGTACAGGCAGCGCTGCGCGATGACGTGGTCGCCGGACTTCAGCAGCCCCAGCAGCACGCCGCTGACCGCGCCCATCCCCGATCCGGCCGCGGCCCCCGCCACGCCGCCCTCCAGCTCGGCGACGGCCTGGGCGAACGCCTGCACGGTCGGGTTGCCGTACCGGCTGTAGAAGTAGCCCGTGCTCCCCGGCGGCCCGTTGAAGGCGGCGGCCAGGGCTTCGGAGTCCTCGAACGTGAACACGTGCGTCTGGTAGACGGGCGTGCCGACGGGACGGCTGGTGCGGGGGACGTCCACCGTCGGCGGGTGGACGGCGCGGCTGTCGGGGTGCAGGTTCTCCATGCCTCCAGCCTGTCGCCGCCCTCGCCGAGCGAATAGGGCCAATCAGGGCTAATGGCCTGATGCCGTGCGTTCGAGGACCACGACGGGGATCTCGCGGCTCGACCGCGCCTGGTAGCGGTCGTAGGCGGGCCAGCGGTCGGCCATCAGCCGCCAGAGCCGCGCACGCTCGGCGCCCTCGGCGGTGCGGGCCCGCACCAGGAAGCGCTCTCCTTTGATCTGGACCTGCGCCTCGGGGTGGTCGAGCAGGTTCAGGTACCAGGACGGGTGCCGGGGCCCGCCGCTGAACGACGAGCCGATGAGCACGTAGCGGCCGTCGTCCTCGCCGTAGAACAGCCCGGTGCGGCGCAACGTCCCGCTGCGGCGGCCCACGGTGGTGAGCAGGAGGTTGGTGACTCCCGCCTCCATGTGGCCGTCCGCACCGTCGGTGCGCAGGTAGCGGGCGATGTGCTCGGCGACGCTGGGCTCCGGGCTGTCGATCACCTGCTGGTCGTTCCAGACGGACATGTTCCGGCTCCTCTGCTTGCCCTCGCCTTTGTCACGGTTCTCTTGGATTGGGTCGGTACCTTTCGAGAACCACCTACATCCTGCGCGAATGCAGATCGGCACGGAAGAGGGCACTTCGAAGTGACCGAGGCACTTCGAAGGCACCGGGCCGCTGCGATGATGCCCCGATGGACGGACGGACCATCCTCGGCGTCGACGACCTGCGCCCGCTCCCCGGCGCGACCAGGGTGGCGCGCACCAGCCGCGAGGGCCTCCTGCTGCTGGAGGGGCACCGCGACCGGTACATCGACGAACTGTGGCTCGACCACGACCTGGGCGAGGACGACGACATCCTGCCGGTGGTCACGCTGCTGGAAGAGGCGGCGTTCCGGGGCCGTCCGTTCCGGATCGGGACGATCTACGTGCACAGCGCCAACCCGATCGGGGCGGAGACGGTGGTGCGGGCGCTGGGGCGTTGGGGCTACCGGGTTCGCCGGGCGACGGCGTAGGCCGTGCCGCCGCTCCTTTGAGCTTTGACGAGGGAGCGGCGGTGCGGCGGTGCGGCGGTGCGGCGGTGCGGATCACAGGTCACGGATCACAGGTCCCGGATCGCGGATCAGCCGGAGATCTCGACGACCGCCCGTCGTGGTGCGTCGCCCGTGGCGCAGGCGAGCAGATAGTGGGCCAGGTCCGCGCGGGAGACGGACCTCGCCTTCGCCACATGGCCGTTCTCCGCCACCCGATAGTCGCCGGTCAGCGGCCCGTCGGTCAGCATGGGTGGCCGCACCACGGTCCAGTCGAGGTCGTCGACGGCGGCCAGCGCCCGTTCCATCCGCGCCATGTCGGCGTACCCGTGCCGGTAGAGGCGCTGGATCACGAGCCGGGTGACGAGCCGCCGCCCCAGCCGCGTGCCCGGCGCGATCTCCAGACCCGCCGACGACAGGCACAGGACGCGGCGCACACCGCCGTCGCGCATCGCGTTGAGGATGTTGGCGGTGCCCTCGGAGTAGACGGTGGTGGGGCGGCCTCGGTCGGTGCTGCCCAGGCATGACAGCACGGCGTCGTGGCCGGCGAGGGCGGCGCGCCAGGACTGCGGCGCGAGCACGTCGCCGGGCACGGTCGCCGCGCCGCGCGTCGTGACGCGGGCGGGACCTCGTGCCACGACGGTGACGTCGTGCCCGGCGGCGACCGCCTGCTCCACGACCTGGCGGCCGGTGCCACCGGTCCCCCCGAAGACCATGAACTTCACGAGGCGCCCGCCATCACGCGGACGACGGCGGCGGCGATCTCGCACTGGCCCTCGATGGTGAGGTGGACACCGTCCTCCTGGAGGTACTCCGGGGCGGAGACGGCGGGCCTCGCATCGACGGTGGGCTCGGGCCGGGCGAGCAGGTGGTCGGCGATGGCGTCGATGTCCTTGTTGCTCCATCCGATCCCGGCCCGCTGGAAGTGCGGGTACGCGGCGACACGTGCTTCGTCCACGGGGCTGGGCGTGATCCAGGTCCAGGACGCCGGCCCGCGCTCGTGCTGGTGCTGGTGCTCGTTCGTGGATTCTTGCGCAGGTCCTTGCGCAAGCCCGTGGAGCAGTTCCAGGTTGCGTTCGGTCTCCGCCAGCCCGACCAGGGTCGGGGCGCCGGGAGCGAGCTGCTGCGCATCGTTGCCACCGAGCATGCAGAACACCAGGCCCGGGCGCTGGAACCGCAAGGCGGGCGCCTAAGCGAGGGCCTGGGTAGTGGAGCAACCAGGGACGGCGAGGTTGGTGAACCGCACCATGTCGTCGGGACGGCGCAGCGCCACGACGTGCCGCAGGATCTCGAACCACGACAGCCGGTCGGCGGTGGTGCTCTCGCCGATGGCGACGACGTGGGAGATCCCGGTCAGGGGCAGCCGGTCCACTTCGTCGGCGAACCCCGGCCGTGCGAGCAACTCCTCGGCGGCCTGGCGGACCTGCCGCTCGAAGCCGTCGAGCAGCTCGCGGTAGGCGGCGAGATCGAGGCCGAACAACCCGGCGACGCGGGCTTCGTCCGCTCCCGCCAGGTAGGGCAGCAGGGTGCCGGGCCGCTGGGACCGCACCAGTCTCTCGATCATCGGGACGCCTCCGTACGGGCACGAGCGATCAGGAACCCGGTGGCGACCAGCCAGATCAACCCGGTGAAGCGGGCGATGGGCAGGAGGAAGGCCGCACCGGAGAACACCAGGGTCAGGACGGAAGCGAGCGCGATGGCGCCGATGACCAGTCCCACGGTGGCGAGCCACCGGGGCAGCAGGCCGCCACGCGTCCCGGCCGCGACCGCAAGGCCGCCGACCAGGAGTCCGAGCGGCACGACGTGCCCAGGACCGCCGGTGATGAACGCCAGGTCCTGGAAGGCGCGCACCAGCCCCTCGTCGGCGACGACCTCGGGACGCGACAGCACCCAGGAAGCCGTCGCCGAGCAGGCGAGGAAGGCGGCGGCGAGCAGTCCGCCCGCTTGGGCGACCAGCGGAGCGGCGCCCGCGACACCGAACCGCCCGCGTCATAGGAGAGATCAGGAAGGTTGCCATGGCGCACGAGGCGGACATCACCTCGGCCCTGGACGGCGAGCAGCGCGAGCAGCTCATCGCGCTACTGGAGCTGATCGCCGCGAAGCAGGAGCTGACGCCGGGAGTGTATCCGGGCTACCGCCGCTCTTGATGTGGCTGCGCTGAGGCGGCTTGTGGGTGGGGCGGATTCGAGCTATGCGGCATAGAGGCAGGCGTAAGGCTGCAACGTGCTGGATAGACGCGCACCCGCAGAATACAAAGGGCTGAGAAATGAGAAAAGCCCCGCCATCACTGGCGGGGCCTTTCTGCAATATGAGTCCGGCGGTGTCCTACTCTCCCACACAGTCTCCCGTGCAGTACCATCGGCGCTGAAG
>JBITGK010000039.1:0-56842 GCA_044456955.1 Spirillospora sp. NPDC050679
GGCGGCGGGCGCCCGCGGCCCCCCCCCGCGGGCGCCTTGCGTGGCGGCCCCATCCACCCGCGGGGGCCGGCCCCCCCCCCCCCCGCCCCCCCCCCCGGGGGGCGCCCCCGAGCCGATGCGCGCACGGAGTCAGGCGTGGTCCTGCGCCTGTCCGCGCAACCAGGACACCAGCGCGGTCACGCGGTCGTCCTGAGGGGGCAGGGGCGTCAGCAGTAGGTAGGCGCTGCCGTCGCGGCTGAAGCCGAACGGGGCCGCCAGCCGGCCGGCCTCCAGGTCGTCGTGGACCAGGGCCCGCGGTCCGATGGCCACGCCCAGCCCGCTCGCCGCGGCCTGCAGGCTCAGGTAGAAGTGCTCGAAGGTCTGCTCGGGCGCGGGCGGGAGAGGCGTCGACCGGTCCTCCGCCCAGTCGGCCCAGGCCGTGGGACGGGTGCTGGTGTGCAGCCTCGGCACGTGCGCCAGGTCCTCGGGCCGGGACAGGCGGCCGGCCAGCTCGGGTGTGCAGACGGGGCCGACCTGCTCGTCGAAGAGCTCGAAGGCGGTCAGGTCGCCGGGGATGTCGAAGTCGTTGCGGCGGACGGCGACGTCGATGCTCTCCCGGTCGAAGGCCACCGGCCCGCCCGAGGCCACCAGGTGCAGGCTCAGGCCGGGGACGGCGTCGGCCAGGCCGGGCAGCCGGGGGATCAGCCAGCGCATCAGCAGGGTCGGCTCGCACGACAGCACCAGGGGAGCGGGCCGGGTGGCCGCGCGCGCCTGCCGGGCGGCCGCGCTCAGCAGGTTCAGGGCGTCGTCGACGCTCTGGACGAAGGTCCGCGCGGCCGGGGTCGGCACCATCGCCCGGTTGCGCCGCTCGAACAGGGCGACGCCGAGGGCGCGCTCCAGTTGCTGGATCTGCCTGCTGACGGCGCCGTGGGTGAGGTGCAGTTCCGCGGCGGCCTTGCTCACGCCGCCGTGCCGCACCGTCGCCTCGAACGCCACCAGCGGCCCGAGCGGGGGCAGGTCACTCCATGACATGTGTGAGAAATTATCACACCCCGTGTGAATAATTATCGCTTTTACCTGGTCAGATGCGTAATTAAGGTGATCTCAGGTAACCGATCCTGAGAGAGCGACCATGCACAAGACCAACCTTGCCGAAGCCTTCTCCTCCTTCGACGACACCTGGAGCCCGAAGGTGGCCGGCGCCGTCAACGACATGGAGGTCAAGCTCGCCAAGTTCGACGGCGAGTTCGTCTGGCACCACCACGAGCACGAGGACGAGCTGTTCCTGGTGGTCCAGGGCAGGCTGCGGATGCGCCTGCGCGAGGGCGACATCGTGGTCGAGCCCGGCGAGTTCCTCATCGTGCCGCGCGGCACCGAGCACTGCCCGGTGGCCGAGCCGGACTGCCAGGTCCTGCTGCTGGAGCCCGCCACCACCGTCAACACCGGCAACGTGCGCGACGAGCGGACGGTCACCGACCTGGGCCGCATCGGGCGCTCATGACGCCGCTCCCCAGCGTCGCCGTGGTGGCCGACGACCTGACCAGCGCCGGTGACGGGGCCGCGCCGTTCCACTTGGCCGGCCTCCCGGCGCGCATCAGCCTCGGCGCCCCCGACCCGGCCCCGGCCGGAGCCGTGACGGCCGTCGACTGCGACACCCGCACGCGCACGGCGGCGGCCGCCGCGGACCGCGTCGCGCAGGCGGCCCGGCGACTGGCCGCCGCGGACGTGCTGGTCAAGACCGTGGACTCGACCGTGCGGGGCCACCTGGCGGTGGAGATCGGCGCCGCGCTGGCGGGCGGCGGCAGGGCCACCGCCGTGATCGCCCCCGCGTTCCCCGCCGAGGGGCGCAGCACGGTGGGCGGGGTGCAGCACCTGGCGGGCGTCCCGGTCCACCGGACGGCGTTCGCCCGCGACCCCGGCCATCCGGTCCGCGACGCCGACCTGACCCGGCTCGTCCCGGGCGCCGTCCTGGCCGACGGGCCCGCCCATCTGGCGGAACTGGTCGGCCACGCGCGGTACGTCGTCGCCGACGCGGGCGGCGACCGCGATCTCGACGAGATCGTCGCCGCCGTCGCCCGGCCGCGGCAGGTGCTCTGGGTCGGGTCCCCGGGGCTGGCCGAGGCGCTGGCCCGCCGCCTGGCGCCCGCCCAGAAGCCGGAACAGACGCCACCGCCGCGGCTTCCGCGCCGCGCACGCGTCCTGACGGTGGTCGGCAGCCTTCATCCGGCCAGCCGAGGACAGGCCGACCGGTTGGGCGCGCTCAACACCGGCGCGATGGTGCCGGTCACCGAGGAGCGCGCCGCCGAGCGGACCGAACGGGAACTGGCCGACCGCGGCACCGCCCTGCTGCACGGCCCGGCGGACCGGACCGCCACGGGCTCGGTACCGGAGGCGCTGGCCGCCGCCGTCGCCCGGCTCGCCGAGCGCCGCGCCTTCGACGCGCTGGTGCTCACCGGCGGAGAGACCGCCAGGACCGTGCTGGACGCTCTCGCCGTCAGCGCCGTCCGCCTGGTCGGGCAGCCCGAGCCCGGCGTGCCGCTGGGCGTGGTCGAGCGCCCCTGGCGGTTCCCCGTCGCACTCAAGGCGGGCGGCTTCGGCGACCCCGGCACCCTCGTCCGCCTCAACGACCTGCTCACCGCATCCCCCCTCACGGAGGACCCGTGCGCCCCATAGCCGTCTCCATGGGCGACCCGGCCGGCATCGGACCGGAGATCGCCCTCAAGCTCGTCGCCGACCGGCGGTGCGACGTCCCCATCCTGATCATCGGGGACGAGGGCGTGCTCGCCCGCGCCCGGGAGGCCGCCGGACTGGACGTCCCCCTCCGCACCGTGGCCTCGGCGCGGGACTGCGCCGACACCACGGGCGTCGCGCAGGTCCTGGCCGAGACGTCCCTGCCGCACGACCTGCCCTGGGGCCGCGTCGACGGCCGGGCCGGGAAGGCGGCCTACCGGTACGTCGCCAAGGGCATCGAACTCGCCTGCGCCGACCAGATCGCCGCCCTGGTCACCGCCCCCATCAACAAGGAGGCGCTGCGGCTGGGCGGGTACCCCTACCCGGGGCACACCGAGATCCTGGCCGAACTCAGCGACACCGGCGAGTTCGCCATGATGATGGCCAACGACGAGCTGCGCGTCGTGCTCGTCACGATCCACCAGGCGCTGCGCGACGCCATCGAGGCGATCACCCCCGAAGCGGTGCGCAGGACGATCCGCCTCACCCACGAAGCGCTGCGCCGGGCCGGCGTCGCCGTACCCCGGATCGCCGTCGCCGGCCTGAACCCGCACGCCGGGGAGAACGGCCTGATGGGGCGGGAGGACCTGGACGTCATCGCTCCGGCCGTGCGGAGCGCGCGGGAGTCGGGGATCGACGCCAGCGGCCCGTGGCCCGCCGACACGGTGTTCCTGCGGGCCCGCACCGGCGAGTTCGACGCCGTCGTCGCGCAGTACCACGACCAGGGCCTCATCCCGGTCAAGTACCTGGGGCTGGAGCGCGGCGTCAACATCACCATCGGCCTGCCGTTCGTGCGCACCAGCGTCGACCACGGCACCGCTTTCGACATCGCGGGCAAGGGCGTGGCCGACCACACCAGCCTGCTCACCGCGCTGGAGCACGCGCGCACGCTGGCGGGCCCGCGGTGACGGCGCCGAGCGGACCGCTGGCCGCGCTGGAGGAGCTGCGCCGGGGCCGCTGGGTCGACCTGACCCACGCCTTCCACCCCGGCATCCCGCACTGCCCGAGCTTCGAACCGGAGCGGCGCACCGCCGTCTACGGCTACGAGCCCGGCGAGGGCACGCGCGGTTCGGGCTTCCTCGCCCACGAGTACCGGCACGTCGGGCAGTGGGGCACCCACGTCGACCCGCCCGCCCACTTCGTGCCGGGGCTGCGCTTCCAGGACCAGATCCCGGTCACCGAGATGATGCTGCCGCTGGTGGTCCTGGACGTGCACCGGCAGGTCGTGGACGACCCCGACTACTGCGTCACCCCGGCGGACCTGGCCGCCTGGGAGGAGCGGCACGGCCGCGTCCCCGACGGATCGTTCGTCGCGCTCCGGACCGGCTGGTCCGCCCGGTGGCCCAGCCAGGAGGCCATGCTGAACACCGGTCCCGACGGCGTCCACCACTACCCCGGCTGGAGCCGGGAGGTGCTGGCGGTCCTGCTGCGCGACCGCGGCGTCCTGGCCTGCGGCCACGAGACCACCGACACCGACCCGGGAACCGTGGTCAGCCAGGGCCGCGCGCCGCTGGAACGTTTCCTGCTGGAGCACGACCGCTACCAGATCGAGCTGCTGACCGCGCTCGACCGGGTCCCCCCGACCGGCGCCGTGATCGTCGCCACCTGGCCCAAGGCCAAGGACGGCTCCGGCTTCCCCGCCCGCGCGTTCGCCATCTGCCCCTGAGGAGGGCCCCGTGGACTTCATCTTCATGCTCACCCGCGACGACCAGACCGTGCGCGAGTGCCTGACCCTGGTCGACGAGCTCGCCGGCCTGCGGCTGGGGCACATCGGCTTCAAGGACATCGGCGTGGACGCCGCCACCCTCGCCGCCCTGCACGCCCGCATCAAGGACACCGGCGCCACCAGCTACCTGGAGGTCGTCAGCACCAACCGGGAACGCGCGCTGGACTCGGCGCGCATGGCCGCCGACCTGGGGGTGGACTACCTCATGGGCGGCACGTGGGCGGAGGAGACCCTGGAGGTGCTCGACGGCACGCCGGTCGGGTACCTGCCGTTCCCCGGCACCCCGACCGGGCACCCCACGCGTCTCGGCGGCACGCCCGAGGAGGTGGCCGACCAGTGCCGCCGCTTCGAGGAGGCCGGCTGCGCCGGCGTCGACCTGCTGGCCTACCGCTCGATCGAGGCCGCCCCCTTGGAGCTGGTGGCCAGTGCCCGCGAGGCGACCTCGGGCCGCCTGGTCGTCGCCGGGGACATCAACAACGCCGCGCGGGTGCACCGGTTGGCCGAGGCGGGAGTGGACGCGTTCACCGTGGGGTCCGCCGCCCTGGCCGGCACCTTCGCACCGCACCTGCCGACGCTGCAGGACCAGCTCACCGCGATCCTGCAGGCCGCGGAAGCCGCTGAGCGGCAGCCTCAGCACTGACGCCGTATCCATCGGCAGGACGGCAGTGCCCGGACCCGGCAGAAGATGCGAACGCCCCGCCGGGTCCGGTCAGTCGCGCATGGCCGCCTACGCGGCGTCCCACACTCCGGTGGGGGCGATCTCGGCCACCCAGTCGGCGAAGTCGCGGGGCTTGCGGTGCAGGGCGCGCTCGACGCCGTCGGCCAGCGAGCCGTTCCGGCCGTCGAAGACCTCGGCGACGATCGTGGCCAGCGGCTCGGCGAACGCGCGCGGAGCGCCGCCGTCCACGATCGCGTCGGCGAACTGGTCGCGGGTGACCGGCACGTAGCGGAGCTCGCGGCCCGTCGCCCGGGCGATCTCGGCGACGCCCTCGGCGAAGGTCCACAGGCGGGGGCCCGTCAGCTCGTAGTACTCGCCCGCGTGGCCGTCCTCGGTGAGGGCCGCGACCGCGACGTCGGCGATGTCGTCGGCGTCGATGAACGGGTCGGCGTTGTCGCCCGCGGGCAGGGCCAGCACGCCGCGGCGCAGCGGCTCCAGGAACACGCCCTCGTCGAAGTTCTGGTTGAACGAGGCCGGGGCGAGGATGGTCCACTCGACCGGCAGGCCCTTCACGGCCTCCTCGCAGCGGACGGCCTCGTCCTGGTTGCGGGCGGACAGCAGCACCAGGCGCCGGACGCCGGCGTCGACCGCCTGCTGAGCCGCGGCGGCCACGGCGTCGCCCGCCCCGGGCCATTCGATCTCGGGGTAGTACATCAGGAAGGCCGACCTGGCGCCGGCGAAGGCGTCGGCCCAGGTCGAGGGCTTCTCCCAGTCGAACGGGGGCTCGCCGGAGCGGGAGCCGACCCGGACGTCCACCCCTCGCCCGGTCAGCCTCCGGGCCACCCGGCGGCCGATCCGGCCGGTGCCGCCGATGACCAGTGTCGTGTGCTCGTTCGTCGTCATGGCAGCAGTCTGGTCGGGCGCCCGCTGGACGGTACATGGCCAGGATGCCGCGATGCATGTCCGATCGTCTAACGTGGGCGGGGTGGACGCACTCGCAGGGTTGCTCGAAGGGCCGCGGGCCAGCGGCGCCTTCCTCCTACGCATCGTGCTGGACCCTCCGTGGTCGATCCGGGTCCAGGACGGTTCGCCGCTGTGCCTCGCCGTCATGCTCAGCGGTGAGGCGCACTTCCAGCCCGACCACGGCGAGCCGGCACGGCTGCGCCCGGGCGACGTCGCCATCGTCCGCGGACCGGACCCCTACGTGATGAGCGGCGACGGGGCGACCCCGCCGCAGGTCATCGTGCATCCGGGCCAGCGGTGCGCCACGCCCGAGGGCGTCGACCTGCGCGAGCGCATGGCGCTGGGGGAGCGCACGTGGGGCAGCGGCCTCGACGGGTCGGTGCAGATGGTGCTCGGCGTGTACGAGGAGGTCGGCGCCGTCGGCCAGCGCCTGCTCGACGTGCTGCCGCCGCTGCTGGTGGTGTCGGAGGACACGTGGGACTCCGCGCTCGTCCCGGTGCTGGCCGGTGAGGTCACCAAGCGGGGGCCGGCCCAGGGCGTCGTGCTCGACCGCCTGCTCGACCTGCTGCTCATCTCGGTGCTGCGGGCGTGGTTCGACCGGCCCGGGACCGAGGCCCCGGCCTGGTACCGGGCCCACACCCATCCCGTGGCGGGCGAGGCGCTGCGCCTGTTCCACGAGGACCCCGCGGGCGACTGGACGCTGGCGAGGGTCGCCGCCCAGATCGGCGTGTCGCGGGCGACGCTGGCCGCGTGCTTCCGCGACTTCGTCGGCACGCCGCCGATGACCTACCTGACCGAGTGGCGCCTGGCGCTGGCCGCCGACCTGCTGCGCCAGTCCGACGCCACGCTGAACGCCGTCGCCCGCCAGGTCGGCTACGGCAGCGGATTCGCCCTCAGTTCGGCGTTCAAGCGGGTGTACGGCATCAGCCCGCAGGAGCACCGCAGCGCTGCGCTGGTGCGATGAACCCACCGACGTCGCGCCGTGGGGGCGCGGTGGACGACCGGGCAGCGCGAGGGTCAGGCGCAGCGGGCGGCCCAGACAGTGCGCTCAGTGCGTACGACTAGGTCGTCGCGGTGCAGGAAGCTGGGCGGGCTGTTGGCGTCCAGGAGTTCGTAAGCGCCGCAGACTCGCCTCGCCGAGAGGGGCTCAGGGGGATTCGCCCGCCGCCTCCTCGCCGAGCAGCACGTCAAGGGTCACGACCCCGTGCGGTGCGTCCGGTTGCCGCCGGGCCTCGTAGCGGCCGAGCGTGGGCAGGATCTCCGCATGGCCGCACACGTCGCGGAGCATGCGCTCGACCCCCGGATACCCCTCGTCGACGTGGAAGTCGGCCTCGAACTGGGGGACCGGCTCCAGGAAGCGGATCTCCAGCGCCGACCGGGACTCCTTGAGCAGGAACGCGGCGTAGAACTCCTCGTGCGGCTCGGCGATCCGCCGCTCCAGCTCGCTCAGGTCCTCCTCGACGGACGGCGGGAAGACCTTGATCTTGCAGATGCCGAACCCCTTGATGCACTTGCGCTTCTTGCGCCCGAAGGCCCCCTTGACGATCGTGATCCCGTCGGCGTCGCCTTCCAGCAGCACGCCGTTCACCACGCTGCTCGCCATGAACCGCTCTCCTCACGTTCGACCGGACCGGCCGCGGCCCGCGTCATGGGACGCGCGCCGGTGGAACGCCACGGCCGCCGTCCGGCCCGCTCGGTACCGGCCGACGGCCCATGCATCGCATGGGTGCAGGCGTCGTAGGGCAGTTGAGCCGCCCGGCTCCTTTGCCAAGCCTCCTCCCGCTCCCCATCCGCGTCACCAGCGCGCCGCTGCCCACATCCGGACACCCGGCGCAGGTAGGAGCGGGGCCGGCCCGGGTCAGGGCCGGACGAGGAAGCCCTCGATCACCCGGCGGGCCTTGCCGACCGCGTCCTCATCGCCCAGGCGCAGGGCGGTGTTGGTGGCGTTGAGGACGGCGTCGGCCTGGAAGGCGGCCAGGTCGGTGTCCAGGTCGGCGATCTCCCCGGCGTCCACCGCGCGGCGCAGCTCGCCGGAGATGAGGGACAGCCAGTCCCGGTGCTGCCGCGCCAGCGCGTCCCGCACGGGACCGGGGCGGCTGTCGAAGCTGGGGAGGTTGGCCCCCCAGAAGCAGCCGCCGGTGAACAGCGGCTTCCGCGCGTAGTCGATCCAGTGCTCGACCAGGGCGCGCAGCCGCGCGGCCCCGGGAGGGGCGGCCCGCGCCGGGAGCACGACGGCGTCGAGGAACAGCTCGCGCGCCGCTTCGACGGTGGCGAGATGCAGGTTCTCCTTCGTCCCGAACAGCGTCTGGATGCCGCTCTTGCTCAGCCCGAGGTCGGCGGCCAGCCGGCCGAGGCTGAGCCCGTCGAGCCCCTCCAGCGAGGCGACGTCCACGGCGTGCCGGGTGACGGTGCGGCGGGTCCGGGCGCCGCGCAGCAGCCGCCGGTCGGTCACGGCGGAGTCCGAGAGGGGGGAGTGCTCGCTCATCACCTCCATCGTGCCACAGCCTGTTGCTTATAAATACGAACGGTCGTATGTTTTGTTTCCCGCCCCCACGACGGAGGTCTGAGCATGGATGGCGACCGCATGGTCGAACTGGCGCGGGCACTGGCCGCCGCCAAGAGCCGTCAGGACGTGCCCGCGGCGATGAAACTGCTCCACCCGGAGATGGTGCTGGAGAGTCCGGCCTTCGGAACCACGGCCCGCGGCTCCGCGGAGAACGAGGCGGCGCTGCGCCGCTTCTTCGCCTCGTTCCCCGACTACGACGTCGCCCTGCAAGGCCACGCCGCGAGCGGCGACGCGCTGGTCTGCTGGGGGACGGTCCAGATGACCATGACCGGCGACCGGTTCGGCGTGGCGCCCAACGGCCGGCGCGCCGAACTCCCCGTGTTCATCCAGTTCGCCTTCAAGAACGACCTGATCGCGGGCGAGCGCTTCTTCTTCGACCTGTCGGAGCTGTGCGCCCAGTCGGGCGTCTCGACCGACGCCGTGCGGCGGAAGCTGTTCGGCGCCTCCTGAAGCCGTTCCATCGACGAAAGGCGAGGCCACATGCCCACCGATCCGCGCGTGAAGGACGTCGGAGAGATCCGCACCGCGCTCCTGTTCGACCTCGTGGTCGATCTGGACCCGCCGCTGAACTTCGGTCAGGGGCCGATCGGGCAGCGCGTCCTGTTCGGTTCCGCGGGCGGGACGTTCGAGGGACCGGGGCTGCGCGGCGAAGTGCTGCCCGGCGGCGGCGACTGGGCGCTGTTCCGGCCGGACGGGACCATGCTCCTGGACGTCCGGCTCACGCTCCGGACCGACGACGGCGCACTGCTGCACATGAGCTACGGCGGCCGCTACACCGCCCCGCCCGAGCTGCGCGCCGAGATGGCCGACCCCGCCGGCAGGCACCGGGTCGACCCGTCCCGGTACTACTTCCGGACCAACCCCCTCTTCGAGACCGGGGCCGAGCGGTACGCCTGGCTGAACGACGTCGTCTGCGTGGGGACGGGCTACCTCGTCGAGAGCGGGATCGCCTACAAGGTCTTCCAGGTGGAGTGAGCGAGCGTCGTCGCGGCCCTCAGCGCAGGAGCTAGGGGCGCGGGAGCGCCATCTCGGTCATCACATGGTCGATGAAGTCGGTGAGCGGCTCGTCGCTGGCGCCGATCCTGCGGAGCGCGGCCATCCCGAGATAGCTTCCGTAAGCCGCGACGACGCGCCGCCGGGCGAGGCCGGGAGGCGTGCCCAGCTCCTCCAGCGCGGCCTGCATGAACTCCAGGCGCCGCCCGCTCACCCGCCGGGCGACCTCGGCGATCTCCGGATCGTCGGCGGCGCTGATCAGCCGGAAGGAGATCGCCGCGTCGACGGGGTCGGCCATGGCGTTCTCCAGCAGGGTGCGCATCCGCCGGGCGGGGTCGCCGATCCCGCCCAGCTCCGCGATCACCTCCCCGGTCTCCCGCTCCCACAGCGCGAGCGCGGCCTCGACCAGCGCGCGCCGGTTGCGGAAATGCCAGTAGAAGCTGCCCTTGGTGGCGCCCAGCCGCACCGCGATGGGCTCGACCGCGACGGCGGCCACCCCGCCCTCCGCGAGAGCCTCCAGCGCCGCCTTCGCCCAGTCGCCGGCCGACAGGCCGCTCACGTCGCCCACCTCACGTTCCCAGTCTTCCATACGCAGGCGTATGGTGACTCCATACGCTGCCGTATGGAGGCTGGAAATGGTCTACAACATGCACGAGCGCTTCGTCGCCGCCGACCCCGGACGGATCTGGGAACTGCTCGCCGCGATCGGCGGTGACCGGGACCGGCTGTGGCCGGAGGGCGCGGGGCGCTTCCGGCTGCCGGAGGGCCTCGCCCCGGGCGCGCCGGTCGAGCACTCCCAGCTCCGCTACCGCGTCGGAGCGGTGGAGCCCGGACGCCGGCTGTGGTTCGACACCGGCAAGCAGCTCAGCGGCGGGCACGGGTTCACCCTGCACCCCCGGGACGGGGGCACGCTCGTACGGCACGAGCTGACGGGCCGCACCGGCGGGATGTTCCGGCTCATGTGGCCGCTCGTCATCCGCCGCCAGCACGACGTCGTGATCGAGCAGGTCCTCGACAACATCGAACGCGAGGCCGCAAGGCAACCGCGGTAGATCCGCACACGAGACCGCCGGGCCTTCGCCAGGGCCCCCGCCGGTCGGCCGCCGCCGCACGCGCGTGCGGCGGCGGCCGTCAGGGCAGGGCGGCGGCGAAGATCGCAGGAGTGGTCGGCTCGGGCGACCCCGCGGCGGGCTCGATGGTGATGCCGACCTGCGTGTGCCCGCCGACCCCGACCACCGCCGGCGGTGAGGACGCCCGCATCAGACCCGCCGGCCGAGGCGGCCCTCCGCCCATCAGCCACAGCTCGTAGCGCCTGTCGGCGGGCAGCGCCGCCAGCCCGGTCATCGCGACCACCACCTTCTGGCGCTGGCGCGAGTACACCACGAGGCCACTGCCGCCGGTCTTCACCGGGGCGTTCAAGGCTCGGGCGTCCGGCGCCGACAGCACCGCGTTCATCTCCTGCTGCGCGGCGCGCACCTGCTCCAACCGGTCCTGCGTGCGCACGAACGCCGCCCCGAGCACCACCGCGACGACGAGACTGGCCGCGGCCGTGAGGGCCAGCAGCCTCGGCATCCAGCGGCGGGGCGTCCCGCCGGAGGCGTCGAGCCGCGGAGGCACCTGCCGCACCTGGCCCACCTCGGCCATCACCCGCTCCTTCAGCCGGGGCGGCGGGGTCTGCACGGCGGCGACGCCCAGCCGCGTGGCGGTCTCCTGGAGGCCCTCGATCTCCTGGGCGCAGATGTCGCACTCGGCCAGATGGGCTTCGAAGCGGCGGCGCTCCAGCTCGTCCAGCGCGTCGAGGACATAGGCCCCGGCGAGGGTGTGCGCGGTGTGTGCGTCCTGCGTCATCGCTCCACTCCCAGGCAGTCGCGCATCCGGATGAGCCCGTCGCGCATCCTGGTCTTCACCGTGCCGAGCGACACGCTGAGCAGCTCGGCGACCTGCCGGTAGGAGTACCCACCGTAATAGGCCAGGGTGACCGACTCGCGTTGCAGTTCGGTCAGGCCGCCCAGGCAGCGCCGGACCTGCTCGCGCTCCAGCCGTGCCTCCACCCGCTCGAAGACCTCGTCGAACGCGGGGCCGCTCGCCCGCGCGGCGCGCTCCTCGCGGTCGCCGGCGGCCTGCGCGGACCGCACCCGGTCCACCGCCCGGCGGTGCGCCAGCGTCATCACCCACGTCATCGCCGCGCCCCGGTCCGGGTCGAACCGCGACGCGGTCCGCCACAGCTCGACCAGCACCTCCTGGGCCACCTCCTCGGCCTGCGCGGGGTCGCGCAGGATGCGCAGCACCAGCCCGTAGACCGGCCCGGACACCTGGTCGTACACCGTCTCGAAGGCGGCTTCGTCCCCGCGCGCGACCCGTGCGAGCAGACTCGTCAGGTCGTCGGGCCGTTCGCTTCCCTTGGCGCGATGTCGCGGCCGCGCCGTGCGCGGTTGGCTGGTTTCCACAATCGGTATTCGGTACCCATCGGGCCGCGGATTGGTCGGTGACGGGAAAAACGGCGGTGGGCCGCCCCCGTACGGGGACGGCCCACCGCCGTCAGGCGCGCGTCAGGCCTTGGGCATCAGCACGGAGTCGATGATGTAGACGGTGGCGTTGGAGGTCTTGACGTTGCCGCACACCACGTTGGCGTCGTTCACCTTGTACGACTCGCCGGAGCCGCTGGTGGTCACCTCGCCGCCCTGCAGGGTCTTGAAGGTGCCCGAGGCCAGCGCCGAGGGCTCGTTGCGGCCCTGGACGACGTGGTAGGTGAGGATGCTGGTCAGCTTCTTCTTGTCGGCCAGCACCTTGTCCAGATCCGCCTTGGGGATCTTGGCGAACGCGTCGTTGGTCGGCGCGAACACCGTGATGCCCTGCGCCGAGTTGAGGGTGTCCACCAGCCCGGCCTTCTTGACCGCGGTGACCAGGGTGGACAGCACCGGGTTGTTGGACGCCGCGGTGGCCACCGGGTCGTCGGCCATGCCGTTCATGCTGCCCTCGCCCTCCTTGGGCACCGCGCCGCACGCGGGCCCGAACGGCCCGGCGGCGGCCGTGGAGCCGGTGGCCGCGGGCGCGGAGGCGCCGCCGGTGGCGGCGGCCTTGGTGTCCTCGCCGTCGCCGCCGCCGCAGGCGGCCGCGCCGAGCAGCAGCCCGCCGGCCACGGTCCCGGCCATCAACATACGGATCTTCATCTGGTCCTCCTTGTGTGCGTTCGGGGTGCCGGTCACTCGACGGTGACCACGATCGAGTGCCATCCCGTGGCCCCGTCGGGGTAGGGAGGGACACGCTTCTGGGGCTGGACGGCGCCGCGGGCGTCGACGGCCCGCACCTCCAGCCGGTGGGTTCCGGGCGGGGCGTCCCATTCGAGGACCCACTGCCGCCAGGTGTCGGCGCCGGGCACCGGTGCCAGCCGGGCCTGCCGCCAGGGCCCGCCGTCGACGCGCACCTGCACGGCGGCCACGCCGCGGTGCTGCGCCCAGGCCACCCCGGCCACCGCGATCCGCCCGGACCTGACCGGTCGCAGCGGCCTGGGCACCTCGATGCGGGCCATCGTCTTGATCGGAGCGTCGGTCGCCCAGCCGCGCGCGGTCCAGTACGCCCGGTGGTCGCGGTAGCGGGTGACCTCCAGGTCGACGAGCCACTTGGTGGCCGACACGTAGCCGTACAGGCCGGGCACCACCATCCGGACGGGGAAGCCGTGCGCGATCGGCAGCGGCTCACCGTTCATGCCGACCGCCAGCAGCGCGTCCCGCCCGTCCAGCACCACCTGCAGCGGCGTGCCGCAGGTCCAGCCGTCGGCCGACCGGCTGAGCAACTGGTCGGCTCCCGCCCGCGGCCCCGCCTCCCGCAGCAGGTCGGCCAGCAGGACCCCCAGCCAGCGGGCGTGCCCGACGTAGGGGCCGCCCACCTGGTTGGAGACGCAGGCCAGGGTGATGTCGCGCTCGACCAGCGGCCGCCGCAGCAGCTCGGCGAACGTCAGCTCGACCGGCCGGTCGACCATGCCGTGCACCCGCAGCGTCCAGTCCGCGGGATCGACCTGCGGCAGCGTGAGCGCGGTGTCCACCCGGTAGAAGTCCGCGTTCGGCGTCACGAACGGCGACAGCCCCGGAATCCGCAGGTCCGCCCCCACCGGGACGGGCGCGGCCCGGCCGACCGGAGTCGGCAGCCGCACGGCACGCCGTGCCTCGGCCACACTCCGGCGCCCGGCCAGCACCCGTCCCAGCGACCCGCCGGCCGCCGCCACCGCAGCGACCCCGCCCGCGGCCAGCAGGAACTCGCGTCGCCCATCGGCCCGGTGCCCGCCCTTGCGGTGAGCCGCGCCGTGCTGGGCGTCGTCCGCCCCGCGGGCCCGAGCCGGGGTGGGCGCGGTCCGCAAGAGCAGCAGCAGCGCGACCTCACCGGCGACGGTGCCCAGCAGCGCGGGCACGACGTCAGTGAGGCCGCCGCCGGGACGGGTGAAGGCGGCGACGGCCCCCACCAGGCCGAGGGCGGCCACCCCCAGCGACCCCAGCGCGCGGCTGCGCCCGGCGGCCAGGCCGAGCAAGGCGGCGAAGACGGCCAGGCCCAGCACCAGGCCGCCGAGCAGGACCTGCTTGTCGTGCTCGCCGAAGGTGCGGATGGCGAAGCTCTTGAGCCACTCGGGGGTCAGGTCGATCGCGGCCCCGCCGACGGCGATGACCGGGGCGGCCTGCGCGCGCACGAACGCGGCGGCGAACTCGGCCGCCCCCAGCGCCACGGCAACGCAGAGCAGCCCGATGAGCACCGCGCTCAGCGGACGGGGCGATCTCTGGTCCGTCTTCACACAGAGCGTTCGGAGCCGCTCTCACAGCGGATTGCCGTCCGAGGGAAGTTTTCTCGGCGACCTTTTCCGAACCCGCTCCCGGCCACCCGATGCCCCGCCCCCGGCCTGCCAGAACACCGGCCGCCGCCGCCGCTGCACGGGACGCCGGTCGACTTTGGTCTACCGGGCATGGCCGGGCGGACGATGCCGGAACGGGACGAGCGTCCCTAGCGTGAGGAACCGGGTGGCCGGTCCAGCGAAGGGACAGCGGGGCATGGACGTCAAGGGGATCTCGTACACCGTCGACGAAAGGCCGGACGAACTCGTGGAACGGGACCTCCGCGCCATCGCCGCAGACCTGCACTGCACCACCGTGATGCTGATCGGAACCGACGTCACGCAGCAGATGCGGGCCGCGCGATGCGCGCTGGAGACCGGCCTGGACGTCTACATCCGGCCCTACACGCCGGACCGCCCGCACCGCGCGCTGCTCGCCCACCTGGCGGAGGTGGCGGCGGAAGCCGAGAAGCTGCGCCTGGAGTACCCGGGCCGGGTCACGCTCCTGGTCGGCAGCGAGTTCTCGCTGACGTCGCCGGGCATGCTCCCGGGACCGCGCGTGTTCGTCCGCCTCCAGGTGCTGGTACGGCCGCGGCTGCGGCGCCTGTTCGACCGGCGGATCACACGGAAGCTGAACGCGCTGCTGGCCTCGGCCGTCGCGGCCGCCCGCCGCGAGTTCCAAGGCCCGGTCACCTACGCTGCGGGCGCCTGGGAGCGGGTCGACTGGTCGGGATTCGACGTCGTCGGCGTCAACCTCTACCGCCAGGGCGACGATCCGGCGGGCTACCGGGAGCGGCTGCGGACCCTGCTGCGCGAGAACGGGAAACCGGTGGTGATCACCGAGTTCGGGTGCGGCGCGCACCGGGGCGCGCAGCGGCGCGGACCCGCCTCGTTCCTGATCGTCAACTGGTTCGCCGACCCGCCCCGCGTCAAGGAGGGGCACGTGCGGGACGAACGCGAACAGGCCGACCACCTGGCCGAACTCCTCGACCTCTACACGGCCGAAGGCGTCCACGGCGCCTTCGTCTTCACCTTCTCCATGCCCGACTTCCCCCACCACCCCGACCCCCGCCGCGACCTGGACATGGCCGGGTTTGGTGTGGTGAGGCAGGCCGCCGACGCCCCCGACTGGGAGCCGAAGGAGGCGTTCCACGAGGTGGCGCGCCGCTACGGGGGCACCGGGCGCGGTCTCCGCTGACCTAGACCATGGCCAGGAGGTGGTCGGTGGGGCCGTAGTCGATCTTCCAGTCGGCGTAGACGCCGCAGAATCCGTCCTCGACGCACCGCAGGCCCACCGTCACCCAGCGGACCGATCCGTCGCCGCCGAGGGAGAAGGCGACCGCGACCTCGAACTCCTCGCCCCCGCAGGGGCAGCAGGCCGCACCGGGCTCGTCGTCCTCCCAGGACTCCTCGTTCCAGTACTCCTCGCTGTCGGCGATGAACGCGCGGCCGCCGCAGCCGGAGCACTCCCGTTCCGCCGCGGACGCGTTGACCGACACGGAGAACACGCGGCCGCCGCACCCGCACACCGAGGGAACGATCCTCACTGGGCGGTCGTCGCCCCCGCCCCGCAGGAACGCCGCGAGCCCGGCGGGGACACCGTCACCGACCTGATCATCAGCGTGCACGGCCACATCGTCCCAGACGCCCGGACCCGCGCCCGGCCGGCCGGCCGAACAAGCCGGTACGGCCCGCGGGCGCGGCCGCCTCCATCAAGATCACACTTTGTGATCGGCATCGTTCGGTCATGTCCGCGTTCCGGGGGATTGCGGCCCGTTCGCGATGGTGATCATCGTCGTGGCGGTGGAGGAGGTCTCGATGTTGACGGTGTCGCGCCCGGCGGCCGTGGCCGCGGGGGCCGTGCTGGCCGCGCAGGCCATCACGGCGGTACCGGCCGCGGCCGCGCCGGTGGGCTGCGGGTTCGGCAGGGGCGGGCCCTTCGACTCGACCATCTGCTGGCTGGACATGTCCGGGTTCGACCAGAGGCGGGCGGAGGGCGGGGGCGGCCAGCCGATGACCGTCCGGATCACCTCGACCTACTCGATCTCCTTCGTGGTCAAGGTGCGGCCCGGACCCAACGGCGTACGCCGGCTGGAGCCCACCGCGTTCCCCACCTACACCGGCACGCCGGTCGGCAACGCCTACTACGTGGGCGCGCCGGGCAGACCCGCCCTCTACCAGCAGGTGGGGACGGCCTACGGGGACCAGGGCACGGTCGTCCTGGACGACATCAAGGTCACCGGCCCCGCCGGGCAGCCTCTGGACGGCTACGGGTTCGTGGCGGCCGACGCCGAGACCACCAACCGCGACGAGGCCCTGGTCTTCAGCTCCGACAAGCCGCTCAAGGGGGGAAGCTCGTCCCGAAGGGCTACGCCCAGCCCTGCGAGACCGAGCTGAGCGGGCTGGGCACCACCGACGTGACCTGCCGGGGGGAGGTGGCCTCCCGGATCGGCGACCTGTTCACCTACGCGCTGGCGCCGCGCCGCATCGCGGTCAAGATGGTCGACCGGAACGAGCGGACCCGGCAGGGCATCGCCTTCGGGGTGCTGGTCGCCAAGGTCGACCTGACCAAGCGGGTCGTGCGGCGGGACCGCCCCGCCGACACCTTCACCATCAAGATCACCGACTCGGCGGGCGACCTGGTGGGCTCAGCCGCCACCGGCGCCTCCGCGACCGCCGCCACCGGCGCGCAGAACGTCCTGGCCGGAGTCCCGTCGGTGGACTACACCTTCCAGGAGTCGGCGGGCCGCGGCACCGACCCGTCCCGCTACACCACCGCCTGGTCGTGCGAGGACGACGGCGCGCCCGTCAAGGCCGAGGGCGGCCGGCTGTCCAGGAAGGTGCCCGTCAAGGTCGGGTCCCACGTGCACTGCACCGTCACCAATACCGGACCGGCCAGGCCGGTCCTGAAGGTGACCAAGTCGGCCGACCCCGCCGTCGCCCGTCCGGGGCGGCGCGTCCGCTTCAGCTTCCGGATCACCAACACCGGCAACGCCACCGCCCGCGCGGCGCGGGCCGTCGACGACCTCTCCCCGGCACTGCGCTACGCCCGCTACAACGGCGACGCCCGCGCCTCGGCCGGGACGGTGCGCCGCCGCGCCGACACCCTGGTGTGGACCGGCGACCTCAAGCCGGGCCGCAGCGCCGTGGTGACCTACTCGATGACCGTGCGCAAGTCCGCCGCCGACGGCGCGCGGCTGAACAACAGCGTCCGGGCCGTCGGCAAGGGGACCAACTGCAGCAAGGGCTCGCGCGACCGGCGGTGCCACGACCGCACCAGCACACTGATCGCGAAGCATCTCAAGTGACGGCCGAAGGCCGGTGACCGCGAACGGCTCCGAGCGGACCCTCGCGGCCGGCTCGGACGGCCGTCAAAGGTCCTCGTCCGCGTCCGGGTAGTGCTGGCGGTCTCCGGCGGGATTCAGCGGATCGTGGCCGATCGCGGCGAAGACCAGGTAGACCCCATAGGGGCCGTCGCCCGCGGCGAAACGGAGCTGGGCCTGCGCCTCTTGCCCGTCGTCCTCGACGGTCACGGTCAGCAGGTGCGCCTCCAGTTGGGCCAGGAGCGACCGGACGTGCTCGCCGACGTCCAGCTTGAGCTCGGTCTCCGACAGCGGCCGCGCTACGAGCAGATCGGCCACGTAACCTTTGCGCAGCCCATCCGGGTGGGCGACGGCGAACTCCATCGCCACGGGGTCCAACGCGGACACCAGAGGCGACCAGGCGCGCAGCGCCTCCTCCGCGGAGACCACGTCCTCCAGGTTCAGGCAGATCCGGTAGACCGCATCCGTCGGCGCGAACTCCATCGCGAATTCCATGAGCAGCCGCCTCCCGGCCTGTTCCCGTGGTGCGGGTGAACGGCCCCGGTCGTAGGGACAACAGAACCCATCCTCGGCGGGGCCCCGATCCCGCCGGGGTGAGACGGGCCCATGCCCACCTGAATCCTGGCCCCGCTTTGGTGATCGCCAGGGGAGAGGGGAGTCGTCCGGCCGAGGACGTCACCGATCGCACTGCAGCAGGACCATGGCCGCGTCATCGCCCAGCGGACCGCCCACGTAGCGGACGAGGTCGTCCTGCAAGCCGCTCAGGGCCTGCTCCAGATCGCCGGCCGCCAGGAGCGGCGCGCGTTCGGTGAGCGGATAGAAAGCCCCCTGCCGGTCCCGGGCCTCGATCACACCGTCGGTGTAGAGCAGCAGCCGGTCCGCGGGGGTGAGCTGGACGCAGCGCGGCGGAGCGGGCGCGTCGGCCAGCGCCGTCATCCCCAACGGCGGCGCCGGCTCGGGCGGCTCGATCAGTTCGATCGCGCCGCCGGAGCGCAGGAGCAGGGGCGCGGGGTGGCCGTGGTTGAGCACGGTCAGGCCGTCGGGGGTGAACTCGGCGAGGACGGCGGTGACGAACTGCTCGCTGTCCAGATGGCGCGACAGGGTCCGCTCCAGCCGCGCGACGACGGCGTTCAGGTCCGGCTCGTCGTAGGCGGCCTCGCGGAAGGCGCCGAGCACGGCGGCGGCGGTCTCCACCGCCTCCAGCCCCTTGCCCTGCACGTCGCCGACGATCAGCCGGACGCCCTTGGCGGTGACGGCGATCTCGTACAGGTCGCCGCCGATGCGCGCCCGCGCCGCGGCGGAGACGTACCGGACCGCCGCGCGCAGGCCGCCCACCTGCCGGGGCATGGGCCGCAGCAGGACGCGCTGGGCGACCTCGGCGACCGTGCGGACGTCGGCCAGTTCCCGCTCGCGCCGCTCGCGGTGGGAGCTGGCCAGCATCCCGGCCGCGATCACGCCGGTGATCGAGGCGAAGGTGAGGGTGTTCTGCCGGGTGCCGAGGATCTGGTCGTACCAGGCCAGCAGCGCGCACAGGGACAGGGCGAGCACGCCGACCGCCGCGGTGCGCCGGACTCCGCACGACAGGCTGGCGAACGCCGGGCCCAGTGCCAGCAGCGGCACGTAGCCGACGCCGGGACCGGCGAGCAGGTCCACCAGCGCCACGAACGCCATCATCGCGAACGGAAGGGTGCGCAGGAACGCTCCACCGGGAGGGCGCTCGCCCTTCGGCACGCGGCCGGTGTCGTGATCGTCCATGGCCTACTCGGTCCCGGTCGGCGCGGCCGGGCCCCGATGCGGACTTCCGGAACCGTCCTGATGCTGCTCGGCCGACGCCGTCTCCGGTACGGGCGTGGGGTCGGTCGGCGGCGGGGTGGCGGCGACGCGGCCGAGCAGGATCATGGCGGCGAGGAAGCAGGCCGTCACGCACAACAGCAGCAGGACCGGTGCGCGGGACGGTCCCGGCCGCGGCGGCCGGCCGGGGGCGGCGTCCAGCAGGCGGGCGAGTTCGGGGGCGTCGGCGCGCAGGTCGCGTTCGATCTCCCGCAGGATGCGCCGCTCGCGTGCTGACAGACCCATCGGTGACCGGCCTCTCTCGATGTCGCCCGTGCCCGGCGGACGCCCGACGAGCGCGCCCGGCCCTGCGCGTACCCCTCTTCCATTGCACTATGCAATAGAACGAGGATAGGGGGCGCCGAGTGCCCGCACGTCGCTTGGTAGGACTTCGGGGAAGGGGTAATAACGTCCCCATGGCGGATGATGTTGCTGAGGCGGGAGGGCCGGGCATCACTGGCGACGGTGTGGTGGACGCGTACGACGTCGATGAGGTCACCTCGGCGATGCTGACGGCGTCCCGGCTGCTGGTGGCGATCTCGGCACGGTCGCTGGCGGCGGTGGAGGACGCGGTCACGCTGCCGCAGTTCCGGTTGCTGGTCGTGCTGTCCACCCAGGGGCCGGCCAAGCTCGTCACCCTGGCCGACCTGCTGAACGTCAACCCCTCCACCGCGATGCGGATGGTGGACCGGCTGGTGGCCGCGGGCTTCGTCGAGCGCACGGCCAGCCCGACCAGCGGCCGCGAGGTGCGCATCTCGCTCACCGCCGCGGGGCGCGCGGTCGTCGACCACGTCACCGAGCGCCGCCGCGTCGAGATCGCGCAGGTGGTGGCCCGCATGCCGGTCTCGCAGCGCCGGAGCCTGGTCCAGGCGCTGCGCGCCTTCACCGACGCGGGCGGTGAGCCGGCCGTGGCCGTCCCGATCCCGCTCGGCTGGGCCTGACCGGCCGTTCGGCGAGCACGCCTCCGGGGTGTCAGCCCGCGCCTTCATTGCACTATGCAAGAATGGCGCCTCCGAGCCGTCGAGCGGTCGAACCGATCCCGCGGCGCCCCCAGGACCCTCCCGGTCTGGCACCAGGAGATGAGAGCACTCCCATGGACGACACCGAGGCGACCCGCCCGTTGGCGGTGATGATCGCCGTCGAGCGCGGATGCGTCGTCCTGCGGTTCATCGGCGACCTCGACCGGCACGGGGAGCCGCGGGCGCGGCGCTGGGCCGACCGCGTCGCCGCCCTCAGCGGGCCGCTGCGCGTGGTGGTCGACCTGGCCGGGGTCCAGGACTGCGACGCCTACGGCCGCGCGGCCCTGCGGTACATGGTGCAGCGGATCGGCGAGGCGAACGGCCGTGTCATCCTGGCCGCCGCACCCGAGAAGTGCCGCGAGGGAACCGATCTGCCGATCGACCCCGAGATGACCCTCGCCCGGGCGCTCGACCTGCTCGCAGGCGGTCCGGACTCCTCCTGAGCGCGAGCGCCGCGGCCTGCGGCGCCCTACCCCTGGGCCCGCGCTCCGGCCTCGTCGGGGAAGGGGAGCAGCCGGGCCATGAGGGTGTGCAGGTAGCCGCGGAAGGACTCCAGGTCGTCGTAGGGGACCGCCTCCCCGAACTGCCGCGTGGAGCGTTGCGGGTCGCTGTGGACCACGCCGTGGCCCAGGAAGCCGGAGATGACCCAGGGAACGGTCCAGATCGCCAGCTCCAGGTTGACGTCACGGGGGGCGAACTCCTGGAAGACGTCGACCAGTCCGGTGAGGCGGGACCGGACGTAGACGTCCTCCAGTTCGCTGACGTCGGCGGCGTCGCCGGTCCGGCGGTGCAGCCACAGCCCGAGCAGTTCGGGGTGGGCGACGTAGAAGTCCAGGTAGTCGTCCAGCAACCGGTTGACGCTCTGCCGGGTCGGGGTGAAGGTGACCAGCGCCTCCTCCAGGGCGGCCTGCTCGGCCGCGTAGGCCCGCTGCATCACCGCCCGGTACAGGTCGGTCATGCCGCCGACCGCCTGGCGCACCGAGGCGACATCGGTCCCGGCGGAGTCGGCGATCAGCTGCAGGGAGGTCCCGTCGAAGCCCAGCGCGGCGAACAGCCGGGTGGCGACCTCGACGATCCGGTCGCTGTCCGATGGAGCGTTCATCCTCCGACCCTAGGGGCAGCGACCATGGAACAGCAGTTCAGAGGCCTTCCCCTTAAGCATCTTTGGGAATGTGCCGCGCCTGGGGCGCGGGCCGGGCGGCCGTTCCGCGGCCCGTTCGCCGCCCGGAGGTCTCGGCTCCCGCCTTCGGCGGCCGCGTCCGGTGCCCGCCCGGATCCCAGCGCTCCCTTGTCCGGCGGGCCGGTCCCGGGCAGGATGATCTGAAGTTTCATGATCTTTCGCGGTGGACGGGGGAAGCGGTGTCCGGTGACCTGGTCGATGTGGCGCTGCATCTGTTGCGCGCCAACCCGTACGGTTTCCTGAGCACGGTGGCCGACGGGCGGCCGCACACCCGGCTCGTCCAGCACGTCGGCGTCGACGCCGACGGGACCGTGTGGATCGGGACCAGCCCGGCCTCCCGGAAGGCCGCTGAGGTCTCCCGCCACGGGGCGGTGTCCTACGCGGTCGAAGACCGGGCCGCCTTCGCCTACCTGTGCCTGCAGGCGGACGCCGAACTGGTCGACGACATGGCCGAGCGGACGGCCCGGTGGCAGGACGGCCTGGAGGCGTTCTTCCCGGACGGCCCCGCCGGGGACGACTTCGTGCTGATCCGGCTGCGTCCCCGCAGCCTCGAACTCATGGACTTCTCCCGCCGGATCCATCCCGACCCCTACGGGCTGGCGGCCGCCGTGGCCGAGTTCCGGGACGGCTCCTGGTCGCCCGGCCGATGAGCGGGGCCCGGCTTCAGGCGGGGCGGACGGAAAGGGCGTGGCGGAAGACCTCGCGGGGGTCCCAGCGGCGTTTGACCTGCTGCAGCCGGGCGTAGTCGTCCTTGTAGTAGAGCCGGTGCCACGGGACGCCCGAGCTGTTCCACTCGGGGTCGGCCAGGTCGTTGTCGGGGTAGCCGATGTACGCGCCGTCCGCCGGCACGCCGCCGCTGCCGGCGTACACGTCGCGGTACAGCTCGCGGAGCCACGCCAGATGCCGGGCCTCCACCGCCGGGTCCTCCCAGCCGGAGATGAAGCCCACCTTGAAGATCGAGTCGCGGTGGGCGGCGGCGGTCGCGCCGGGCCGCACGCTGCCGACCCGCCCGCCGTAGGTGTTCACGAAGACGGTCCCGCCGGGGTGGGCGTAGTCGGACCTGGTCAGGTGCCGGTACAGGGCGGTGGCCTGCGCGTCGGTGAAGCGCCTCCGGAGGTGGCCCGACTTGATCTTGACGCTGTAGAAGGGGCCCGGCGCGTCGTCCAGGCCGTGGAGTGCGGCGGTCAGCCAGGGCAGGGTGGACGCCTGGCGCGACGGCCGCGCCTCGACGCCGCGTGCGAGTGCGGTGGTCAGGTCGTCCAGCAGCCGCTCGGCGCCGCTATCTGCGGCGACCTGGCCGATCAGCGTGATCTGCCCGGCCGACCTGGTGTTCAGCAGGAGTTCGCCGTACAGCGCGCACGCGGGCGAGCCGGGCGCCGAGTTCCGCTCGCCCCACTCGCCGTAGTTGCGCAGCAGGCGGCCGAACGCCTCCTGGTCGAGCCGCTCCCACGGCCAGGACAGTGTGAAGTCCAGAACCGTGGACGGGGGAGCGGGCAGCGGGCTGCCGCTCGGCGACCGGAACCAGTACCGGGTGGCGATCCCGAAGTTCCCGCCGCCTCCTCCGGTGTGGGCCCACCACAGGTCCCGGTTGGGGTCCGACGGCTCCCTGGTGGCCACCACGCTCCGGGCCTTGCCCGACCGTCCCACGACGACGGCCTCCACCGCGTACAGGTGATCGACCGACAGGCCGTGCAGGCGGCACAGGGCGCCGTACCCGCCACCGCTGATGTGGCCGCCGACCCCCACTCCACCGTGGGTCCCGGCCGGGACGGTCACGCCCCAGCCGACGTACAGCCGCTGGTACATCTCGCCCAGCGTGGCGCCCGCCTCGACCTCGAACGCCTTGCGGCGCGGGTCGTGGCGGACGGCCTTCATCTCCGACAGATCGATGACCACCCGCACGTCCGGGGCGTCCACGAAGTCCTCGAAGCAGTGGCCCCCGCTGCGCACGGCGAGCTTCCGGCCGGTGCGCACCGCGTCGTCCACCGCGCGGACGACGTCATCGACGGAGTGCGCCACGTAAATCTGCTCGGGCCGCCCCTCGAACCGCCGGTTGTAGCCCCGCCGCGCCATCGAGGGATAGCGCGGGTCTCCCGGCCTTACGGTGACCGGCCCTTGGCCGGACGCTTCGCCGGGAGGCGCGGCCGCCTGCACCAGGGGGACGGATGCGGCGGCCATCGCGCCGCCTCGCAGGACGGTCCTTCTCGTGTGTCCGGCCACGGTCGGCCTCCTTGCGGGGGAGGAAACGTGTGATCGAACGGTACGAACGGCCGAGCCGAACGGTCGCCACACTGTAGAGCCAACCGGCCCCTACCCCAGAGGTCGCACGAGCCATCGGAGGAACGTGCCGCGCGAAGACGCGCACCGTCCTCGGCGTCGTGGCGGTTCAGGCGGTCGGCATGCCGTGTTCCAGGTATCGGGTCGATCCGTCCGCGCGGGCCTCGTGGCCGTGCACGATCCGGCGGGCGAGTCGGGCGAGAGTCAGTTCGTGGACCTCAGCCAGGTCGTGGAACCCGTAGGAGATGAGTTCGGCGGGGTCGAGCCGGATCGTGTCGAGGTACTCCGGCGTCAGCGTTCCTCCGTCGAACAGGAACAGCACCTTGTCCCCCTCAGGCTGGTCCGGTGCCCAGTCGGCGACCAGGAGCCGTCCGATCGGCGGAGTGATGCCGAGTTCCTCTTCCACCTCGCGAGCGGCGGCTTCCTTCGGCGTCTCGCCCCGCTCGATGTATCCGCCCGGGACCTCCCGGTGGTCCTTGTAGGACGGGACGACCAGCAAGACGTTGCCCGCCTGGTCGAAGAACAGGACACCAGCGGCAGCGCGGGGCGTGGCGAAGCTCTCCGCCGGATCCTTGAGCACGGGACGACTGTAGGACGCGGCCGGATCGGCCTTCCGAGGGTGAGGCCGCGGCTCACGGTGCTTCCGCCGGGCGGCCCGGTCCCCAGGTCATGCGGAAGGTGTAGTAGTCGACGCGCCAGCCGTCCTTGGACAGGTGCTCATGCGCCAGGACCTCGGTGGTGAAGCCCTCCTCGTCGGCCAGGTGCCGCAGGTAGGGCAGGTCGCCCGAGGTGCCGAAGAAGACCAGCATCCTTCCGCCCGGCGCCAGGTGCCGCCGGGCCTGGCGGAAGAAGGCGGTCATGGCCCGGTAGCCGTGGTCCGTCGTGGCGGTCTCCCGGAGATCGCGCGGCGCGAACCAGCGGAACGGCGGATCGAAGACGATCAGATCGAACCGGCCGCCGACATGGCTGAACACGTCGCTGCGGCGGACCTGGACGCGGTCGGCGACCTTGTTGCGCACGGCGTTGCGCCGGGCGGCGTCGACGGCGATCGGATTGATGTCGACGGCCACGACGTCGGTCGCCCGCGAGGCCGCCAAGATCGCGTTGACGCCGCTGCCGGTGCCCATGTCGAGCACGCGGTCGCCGGGCCGGACTTCGGCCAGGACGGCCTCGCCGAGCATGTGGGACACGCCCGTGATCGGCTGCACCTCGGGCGGTACCACCAAGCTCGTGCCGAGGTAGCTGAAGGTCTGCGCAGACTGTTGGACGCTTTGGCGGGTCGCCAACTGGTCCTCGTGCCACCGGCGGATCCGCTCGACGTCCGCCGCGGGGACTCTGGGAGTGTGGCCGCCGGCGTCAGGAGTGGGGTCGGGCATGGCGGCACCTCCAGGTTCACCTGGCGTTGTACCCGGCTCGGGCGCGCGTTCGCAGAGTCAATCGGTCGTGACCGCCCCAGCGGAACGATGCCCTCGTCGCTGCCTGCGGCCATCAGCTCGCCGTTCAGCAGTTATCGATCTCTGGCAGTTCCTCCGGCGGCCTTCGAAGCCGCCGGAGGTCCCTTCTGCGCTGTCCGCCGATCAGGCGATGACCGACGTGACGAAGGCGTCCAGGTTCGCCTTGATCCGCGCGACCTTCTCCTCAAGCGGGACGCCGTCGTCGTGGGCGCGTCCCAGCAGGGTCTGCTTCTTGCCTCGGATGTAGAGCGAGCAGGCCAGATCGGCGCACAGGTACTGCCCGACGGTGTCACCTCGCTTGCCGGCGTCGCCGCTGCGCCGCGCGCTCATCAACGCGACACCGCCGCCGGTGTGCGCGGTCTGGCAGAACGAGCACAGGCTGGTCGAGTTGAACCCGCGCGCCTTGCCCGGCGCGGACGCGTACCGCAGCGCGATTCCAGTGAGCCGGTCGCCCGTCTCGGCGACCAGGTAGGCGCGGTCGGGGGCCTTGGGATCTCGCCAGCCGAAGAAGTCGAGGTCGTCCCAGGGGGACTGCGCGAAGTCCGCGGGAAGGTTGAGGCGCTTGGCTTCGCCCTTAGAGCAGTTGACGAAGCAGGAGCGCAGGTCGCTTTCGGTAATCGCTTGCACGAGGTGCGAGCCTAGGTTCGCGTTCGCGGCATGAGCAAAGGATTATCGGACCGGGCCGAACCGCTCTCACCGCAGGTCGGGACGCTGCCGGCAGGGTCTACGCGCCGCGCCGCGCGGGTTCGGCGGTGGTCAGGATCAGATCTTCCGGGACCCGGTCGCTCGGCTGTGTTCCACAGCGCCGCCTTCAAGTACGGCCAGCCAGAACGACGGCCAGCGCACCGCCCCGGGACCGGTGAACGCGGCAGGTTCCCCTCCGCGATCCTGCCGCGGTGGGCACGCGAGACCTCCCAAGGCCACCGAGGGGCCCGGCTCACGCGCCGCGGGGCCGGACATGGTGTTCGAGCTGATCGAGTCGGCCCAGGCCCGGCGGCGTCTGGTCGACGCACCGCACCTGTTCGCCCTGGTTTGTGCCGGAGCCGCTGCTCGCGGATGGCAGACTCGTCGAACGGCCGACGAGCGCGCCGCATGAACCCGCCTGCCACTGACCGGCCGGCACCGACAGGAGGCCGCACATGACGACCACGACCATCGACAAGATCGCCTGGATCCACCTGGCGGACGGCAAGATCCTCAGCACCCGATCGCGTGGCAAGGACGTCTACTACATTCCCGGGGGAAAGCGTGAGCCGGGCGAAACCGACCTCGACACCCTCGTCCGGGAGATCGACGAGGAACTCGCCGTCACCATCGTCGCGGCCACCGCCCGGCATCTGGGCACCTTCCAGGCCCAGGCCCACGGCCACGCCGACGGCGTCATGGTGCAGATGACCTGCTACACCGCCGAGCACCGGGGAACACCGGTTCCCAGCAGCGAGATCGAAGACCTGGTCTGGCTCGCCTACCGCGACCGCGACCGCGTGTCCCCCGTCGACCAGGTCATCTTCGACCACCTGCACCAAGCCGGCCGGCTCCACTGACAGACCCTTAATCCGATCCACCGGCCTTGACCATTCCGCTGCGGCGTCCGGACGGCACCGAGCCCCTGCCCGACCGCCCCTGCCTACCGTTCGTGAACAACGGCCGATGGGGTCGAGCCGAGGACAGGTTCCGTTCCACCTCGGCTTCAGGCTGGGCGGCGTTCGGCTTTGAAGGTCATCGGGTGCCCTGTCGCTCTAGTGCCGCGCATACGCGCCCATGACTCGGGCGTGTGCGGTTTTCGGACTGCTCGTTCAGGCGGTGGCCGGTTCAGGACGTGGAGATCCCCCGAATGTGCGGCGCTTTCCCGTCCAGTGGCGTCATGGCAAATGCGTCCGCTTGTGGACGTGCGAGGCCGGGCCGCTGAAACTGTGGATCGCAGACCGAAATGTTGTGGATCTGCACCTTTGTCGCACGGCAATTGCCCGGCTTTGTCGGTCAGTGAACGATCGGAGGACCTACCGCGGTCAGCGGAGACCGCGGTTCCTGTCGGCGCCCTTCGAGCGCCGCGTGAGGATGTCGGATGCCGTCCACCCGTCCCCCCATGCCCGACAACACCACCCCGGAGTTCCAGGCCGAGGCGCTGGCCGCGGCCAACGCCCACCGGGCCGCCCACCACGCCCCGCCGCTGGTCATGGACCCCGAGCTCAACACCTACGCCATGCAGCGCGCGGCCTCGCGCTCGGAGCAGGAGATGCTCGCCGCCGGCCACGACGACCTGCGCAAGGGCACCGGCGAGAACATCTTCTGGGGCGCGAGCACCGGTGCCACCCCGGCCGGCGGCCAGGCGGCCGTGCAGTCCTGGTACGACGAGATCAAGGACTACGACTTCAACAAGGCCGAGTTCAGCGACAGCACCGGCCACTTCACCCAGCTGGTCTGGAAGTCCAGCACCAAGGTCGGGATCGGGCGGGTCTCGGGCCAGGGCGGCAAGTACTACGAGACCTACATCGTGTTCGTCTTCGAGCCCGCGGGGAACATGGAGGGCGCCTTCGCCGAGAACGTCCTCCGGGCCTGAACCGGCGGCACCGGTAAGCCGACAGGGAACCGCCGCCGACCTTTCTGCGCGATTCCGGTCGCGCGCCGTCGGCCGGTCGCGTTGAGGCGGGCGGAATGAGCAGCCGACGCCGACGGTGTCGTTTCCGAGTCGATCTGATGAGGCGACACGTCGGACATGAATTCTGCGACCGTCTGACCTGAGCCGACAAAATACCGGCAGATACCGTGCGGGGCATTTGGAAACTGGCGGTTCCAGACGCCGCGCATGGTTCCGGCCGCACCTCGTCGCCCGCTTGCTTTGACGCGGTGCGGCCGGAACCGCATGTCTCGCACCTGACTGCCTTTCGTCGCCCCTTCATGCCGCCCTGCGGGGCGCCCGCCGAACCCACCGACCTGCTCGCGTTCGGCGGAAGGCGGTCGCGCCGCTCACCGCGTTCCGAGGTCGTGGGCCGTGCCGTCGGCGACGGCACGGAGCTTGTCCGGGTTGGCCACGTTGTGGATGGCGGCGATGCGGCCGTCGGCGTCGAAGTCGAAGGTGACGGTGGCGAGCACACGCTCCGGCGCGCTGAACACGATGCCCGGCCCGCCGTTGATCTCGACGAGTTCGGCCTTCATGTCGGCGGGCTCGACGCCCTGGTACGCGACGGTGCCGATGGCCGCGAACCAGGAGGCCACCGTGGTCGCGCCCACGACCGGGCGCAGGGCCTGGCGGACCTTGCCGCCGCCGTCGGTCCACAGCGTGACGTCCGGGGACAGCAGCTCCATCAGGGCGTTGACGTCCCCGCCGGTCGCGGCGGCGAAGAACCGCTCGGTGGCCTCGCGCTGCCGCGACCGGTCGGAGGCGAAGCGCGGCCGGCGGGCCCGCACGTGCTCGCGGGCCCGGTGCGCGGCCTGCCGCACCGCTGCTTCGGAACGTTCCACCGCCTCGGCGATCTCGGCGTGGCTGAAGTCGAAGACCTCCTTCAGCACGAACACCGCGCGCTCCAGCGGGCTGAGCGTCTCCAGCACCACCAGCATGGCCATCGACACCGACTCGGCGTCCGCGACGATCTCTGAGGCGTCCCCGCCGGTGAGGATGGGCTCCGGCAGCCACGGCCCCACGTAGGTCTCCCGCTTGTGCCGGGCGGAGCGCAGCCGTTCCAGCGCCACGTTGGAGACGATGCGCGTCAGGTACGCCTTGGGGTCGGCCACCTGCGAGCGGTCCGCGGCCGACCACTTGAACCAGGTGTCCTGGACCGCGTCCTCGGCATCGGCCGCGCTGCCGAGCAGGCGGTAGGCCACGGAGAACAGCAGCCTCCGGTGCTCGTTGAAGACCTGCTGGTCGGCCTGGGGGGACAGGTCGGTCACTTGGCCCTCCGGATCCGGGTGAAGCGGCCTCCGCGAGGCCAGAACGCGCCCGAGGCGGGCATCTTCTTCATGCGGCCGTACGTCGGCCAAGGGGAGGCGGTCACGGTCTCCTTGTACCGCATGGCCAAGCGACCGGTGAGGCAGACCCGGCGCGGGCTGTCGTCGGGCCGGGTGAACTGCACCACGGCGTCGTTGCGGCCCAGGCTCACCGGCGTGTGGTAGTAGCCGAAGCGGAACGGCTTGGGCTCCTTGCCCTTGAGCTCCCGGTCGATCGACAGCGCGGCGTGCACCCCGGTCGGCATGCCTCCCTGGCAGGTGCCGTGCATGACGCCGTACCCCTGGCGGATCGCGGCCGCGTCGCCGATCGCGTACACCTCGGGGTGGGACACCGACCGCAGCGCGGCGTCGGTGACGATGCGTCCACGCTCGTCGACGGTCAGCCCGGCGGCGGCCGCCAGCGGCGACACCCGCGTCCCGCTCGTCCACAGGACCGCGTCGGCGGCGACGCTCTCCCCGCCCGCCAGCTCCACCGTGTCGGGCAGCACCTTCACGACCTCGGCGCCGGTGCGGACCTGGACGCCCAGCCGGTCGAGCGCCGCGCGCAGGTACTTCCCGGCCTTGGGGTTCATGGTCGCGCCGGGCTCCCGCCTGCCCAGCAGCACCACGTCGAGCTGCGGGTGCCGCTCGGCGATCTCCGCGGCCGACTCGACGCCGGTCAGCCCGCTGCCGGCGACCACCACCGTGCCGCTGCCGAACCGCGCCAGCCGGTCGGCCAGCAGCTCGGCGTCCTGGGCGCTGCTCAGGGTGTAGGCGTGGTCCTCGGCCCCGGGCACCGCCGAGGTGTCGGCGGCGCCGCCCAGCCCGTACACCAGCGTGTCGTAGGTCAGGACCCGCTCGTCGTCGATCCGCACGGTCTTGGCGTCCGCGTCCACCGCCGTGACCCAGCCCTGCACGAACTGCGCGCCCGTGCCTTCCAGCAGTTCCGGGATGCTCAGCTCGGCCAGCCGCTGCTTGGTCGCCGTCATGTGCAGCCGCATGCGCTCGGTGAACCGCTCCTGCGCGTTCACCACCGTCACCTGCACTCCTCCGCGTCGCTTCACCCGGGTCGCGAGCTGGACGGCTGCAGCCATGCCCGCGTATCCCGCGCCCAGGATCACCACGCGGTGGGCGCCCGCCGTTCCCGTTTGCCGCTGTGCGTTCATCGTTCCGTCCTCCTTGGTCCGCTTGCTGACACCCACCAGATGGGAGCAGGCGGCCCGGACGTGACATGGGGCGAATGTGATGCGCGCCACAGGCTGGAACGAAGGTGCCCCAAGGCGGCGAAAGGAGGTGCTGAAGAGGCGATAGGTGCAGGTCAGTAGCCATCTAACTCGGTTCGCCGCAGTGTCGGAGCAGACCTCGGTGCCGCGTCCGAGGCCGGGACGGCCTCGGACGCGGCCCGATCAGCTGGCGACCGGCAAGGGCCGCGGCATCTGCTTGATCCGCTCCTGCCCGCGTCGGCGCGGAACCGTCGTGACTGGAGACCGAGCCGTGCAGCCAGAGCAATGAACTCTGACGGCAGGAGCTAGGTCCCGGCCATCATGGTGAAGGTGAAGCCGGCGCTTGTCGGACGCCGCAGCGGAACGTCGCACTTGATCCGGCGCAGCACTTCGTTCCTGCTGAAGCCGAGCCCATGCGCGATGAGCCGGTCCGGGCGCACTGGCACCGGATCTTCGAAGACGACTTCCACCTGGACCGGCCACGGCTCGTCGAGCCATGCGGACGGAGCGTCCAGTCGCCAGGCCCCCGTCCAGTCCAGGGCGAAGCGGTTGCGTCGGGCGAACAGCGGATCCAGCAGCCTGGACGCCACCAGTTCCGGATCGTTGACGCGGTAGCCGTTGAGTTCGGCCGGATCGAGGGATCTGACCGATGCCCGCTCGTGCACGGTGAGCTTGCTCGTCCGATTGCAGGACACGCAGCGGACCAGCAGCCACACGTCCAGCAGCTTGCCGTTGGCGTTGACGCGGAACCTGCCCTCGCCGGTGGTGGCCGACTCCGACTGGCAGTTCGCGCACCGCGACGACAGCAGGGGCAGCCTGGTCCGCCGGACGACCCAGGGCAGCACGGTATGAGGTTGTGAAGACATGAGCTCTCTAGACCTGACACGAGGCCGATTACGCGCGGCCTCGAACGCCGTACGACCGGGCGCGCGGAGGCAGCCCGGCGGAGCCGACGGGAAGGTCGGCTTGAAGGTGAGCGGAAGGTGTCAGGTCTAAAGAGCAGGCGGGGTCACGCGGTTCTGTCCTCTGTTCTCACTGCGACGGTGCTGCGGGCAACCTACGGGAGCGCCCAAGGGAGGCTCAACGGGATTTCCGTCGGGCCACGTCTTCCACGGCACCGTCACAGCCGCCTCGGTCTAGTCGCCGGTCGTGCCGTCGAGCATCTCGCGCAGGATGTCCAGGTGGCCGTTGTGGCGGGCCGTCTCCTCGATGAGGTGGAGGAGAATCCAGCGCAGGTCGACGTGGAGGCCGTCGCGGACGGCCCGCTTGGCCTGGCCGGCCAGATCGTTCCCGGCGACCAGTTCGCGGTAGCGGGCGCTCTGCGCGGCGTATTCGTCGAGCAACCGCGTGAGCGGGAAGTCGACGGCGACGCGCATCTCGCGATCGGGGTCCTCATCGGTCCAGGGTCCCTGGTCCTCCTCGCCGAGGAAGACCACCTGGAACCAGTAGTACTCGACCCAGCGCAGGTGGTTGATCACTCCGCTCATGGTCATCAGCGGTGAACCCGGCAGGAGCGCCTTGCGGGCGTTCTCCGCGGAGACGCCGTCGCACTTGGCGCGGGCGGTGTCCCGTGCGTAGTCGAGGAACGTGGTGAGCTGGGTGCGCTCGTCCCACGCGGGCGGTGTGTCGTCGATTCTGGTCATCGCCCGAAGCTTCCCCGATCACCCCGACCGGTGTCGAGACGATCATCGGCTCCAAGTAAAGACCGCACTGGAAATCGGCGCCTCTGCGGACGCGGGGACGCGGCCGCCGCTGAGCAGGGTGGCGCGGCGCCGCGGCGCCCTCGACGCGCTTCATGTCGAATCGGGGCTTGATTCGCGGTGGGGGATAACCGTTATATTGAGGCTAACGGTTAGCTAGGAGGGTCATGCAGCAGGAAGTGTTGCTGGCGATGCTGGCCAAGGAGCCCTCGCACGGGTACCAGTTGCGGACGCGGCTGCGCGATGCGCTCGGTCCTCTCGGCGAGGGCATGAACGCCGGGCACGTCTACGTCACGCTGGCCCGGCTGGAGAAGGCCGGGCTGCTGGCGGTGGACAGGTCCGCCGACGATGCCGACCGGTCGGACCGCAAGGTGTACGCGCTCACCCCCAGCGGCCAGCAGCGGGTCGCCGAGTGGATCGCCGAGGTGAGGTGGCCCAAGCCCGATCTCGCCGAGTTCCATCTCAAGCTGATCGCGGCCGCGGCGGCCGGGCTGGCCGACCCGCTCACCATCGTCGACACCCAGCGGCGGGAGCTGCTGCGCCGGTTGCGGGACGCCCAGCGCGCCGCGCTGGGCGAGCCGGGCGACTCGGACGCGGCGCTGCTGCTGGAGGGCGTCGTCCTCAGGCTCCAGGCGGACCTGCGCTGGCTCGAGGCCTGTGAGCGGAGCATCACCCGCCGAAGGAGCAGATCATGAATGAGACCGCCGCCGAGCCGGTGCTGAGCGCCCGCGGTCTGCGGAAGGAGTACGGCAGCGGAGCGGGGCTGGTGCGCGCCGTCGACGAGGTCGATCTCCACGTCGACGCCGGGGAGACGGTGGCGATCATGGGGCCCAGCGGCTGCGGGAAGTCCACGCTGCTGCACCTGCTCGGCGGCCTGGACCGGCCCTCGGGCGGCGAGGTGCTGCTGAACGGCCGGCGTGTCGACGACATCGGCGAGAAGGCCCTGGCCAGGATGCGGCGGACCGACGTCGGCCACGTCTTCCAGTCCTTCCACCTGATGGAGGAGCTGACCGCCGTCGAGAACGTCGAGGTGTCGGCGCTGCTCGCCGGACGCCGCCCGAAGGCCGCCCGGCGGCGCGCGCTGGAACTGCTGGACCGGCTTGGGCTCGGCGACCGGTCGAAGCACCTGCCGTCCGCGCTCTCCGGCGGCCAGCGGCAGCGGGTCGCGATCGCCCGGGCGCTGTGCAACGAGCCGCTGGTCGTCCTCGCCGACGAGCCGACCGGGAACCTGGACAGCGCCGCGACCATGGAGGTCCTCCGGCTCTTCGCGGACCTGCGCGAGTCCGGGCAGACGCTGGTCATCGTCACCCACGACGCGCGGATCGCGGCCACCGCCGACCGGATGTTCTCGATGCGCGACGGCGCGCTCGTCGACGAGACGCGGTTGACCGGCGGGACGGGCGGCGCGCTCGGGGCGCTCGTCGGACTGGAGGACTGATCGGGAATGGGACGCATCCTCCTCGTCGGCCGCCTGGCCCTGCGCGACCTGCGGCGGCACCGCGCCGAGGCCGTGCTCCTGCTGGTCGCCATCCTGGCGGCCACCACGACGCTGACGCTCGGCCTCGTCCTGCGCGACGCGGCCGGCGGCCCCTACGAGAGCACCCGGGCGGCGACCAAGGGCCCCGACGTGGTCGCCCAGGCCGGCCGGTCCACGGGCCTGGCCGACCTTGAGAGGCTGGCCGCCGATCCCGGTGTGACCGAACGGGGCGGGCCGTATCCCGTCATCGCGGGGAAGCTCGAAGCCGCCGGCCGGACGTCGGACGTACAGGTCGTAGGGCGCGATGCCGCCGGCGCGGCGGTCGATCAACCCGTGGTGAGGAAGGGCAGTTGGGCGAGCCCCGGCGGAGCGGTGCTCGAATCCGCCTTCGCCGAATCGCTCGGTGCGGGCGTCGGCGACTCGGTGACCCTGGGCGGCAAGGCGTTCAAGGTCGTCGGCGTCGCGGTCACGGCCGCCATGCCGCCCTATCCCGGGTCGTTGTGCATCGTCTCCACCGGCTGCATCCGCGGCGCCGTCCCCAACGGCCAGAACCTGCCGGCCGGGATACTGCGCAGTCCCGGACTGGTCTGGCTCACCCGGGCGGACGTGCGGAGCCTGTCGCCAGGCCAGGGCTCGCCGTCCTACGTGATGAACCTGAAGCTGGCCGACCCCGACGCGGCCCGGGCCTTCGTCGACCGGAACGGCGAAGGCGGCCTGATGGTGCGGAGCTGGCAGGACGTCCGCGCGGACGCCACCGAGCTGGCCCGCGACTCCCAGATCATGCTGCTGATCGGGGCCTGGCTGCTCGGCCTGCTGGCCGTGGCCGGCCTCTCGGTGCTGGTCGGCGGCCGGATGGCCGACCAGACCCGGCGCGTCGGACTCCTCAAGGCGGTCGGCGGCACTCCGGGCCTGGTCGCCGCCGTGCTGCTCGCGGAGTACCTCCTCGTGGCCGTCGTCGCGGCGGCGGCCGGGCTGGCGATCGGAGCGCTGGCCGCCCCGCTGCTCACCGAGTCCACCGCCGGCCTCGTCGGCAGCGTGGGGACGGCGTCGTTGGGCTGGTCCACGATCGGCGTGGTGACGGCCGTGGCACTCGGCGTCGCGGTGGCGGCGACAGCGGTGCCGGCCGTGCGCGCGGCCCGCTCCAGCACCGTCGGCGCACTGGCCGACGCGGCGCGCCCGCCCCGCCGCACCGGTTGGCTGATCGGTGCCTCGCGGCGGCTGCCCGTCCCGCTGCTGCTCGCCCTGCGGATCGCCGCCCGCCGGCCGCGGCGGGCGGTGCTGGGCGTGGCCGGCGTCGCGGTCACGGTCAGCGGGATCTACATCCTGCTGGTGCTCAACACCTTCCTCGGGACCCAGCCGGACACCGGCGGGTACACCGAGGCCCAGGTGGAGACGCTGCGGCACGTCCTGCTGCTCTGGACGGTCATCCTGCTGTCCCTGGCGGCGGTCAACGTCATCGTGATCACCTGGTCGACGGTGCTCGACAACCGGCACGCGTCGGCGCTGGCCCGCGCCCTCGGCGCCACCCCGCGGGAGGTGACCGCCGCCTTGGCGGCCGCGCAGGTGCTGCCCGCGCTCGTCGGCGCCGTCCTGGGGATCTTCCCGGGCGGCTGGGCGCTGCTCGCCGCCATCAACGCGATCACCGGGGGCGACAATGACAACGTCGCGCTCCCATCGCTCTGGCAGCTGCTGGCTTTGGTGCCGGTGACCGTGCTCGTGGTGGCGGCGCTCACCGCGGTCCCCGCCCGCCTCGGCGGTCGCCGCCCTGTGGCCGACACGCTCCAAGCCGGACATGCCTGATGTTCCGGACGGCGTGCCGTGATCAGATCTGGTGCTCGACGCGGTGCCGGATGCGCTCGGCGGGATGAGTCCGGGCCAGGTGCACCGCTGCCGCGATGATGCCTTCTAGCGTGGTGCCAGCGGTCGCCTGCCTGTACTCGCAGGCAGGCGACCGCTGGCACCAGCCGTTATGAGATCCGCTCCGAACTGCGACAACGCTCGGAGAGCCGGGCCAGCTTCAAGGCTTGCCCGGTCGGGACCCAGCACCGGCATCCGGCCGGTGACGGGACATCAGGCCGTGGGGGTCGGCGCGCCGGAGTCGGACGCCTTGAGGCCGTGGGCGGTGACCAGCTGCGCGGTGCCGTCGGCGAGCCGGTAGGACAGGCCCGCGACGGCGACCTGGCCGGCGGCCAGTCGTTCGGCCAGGACGCCGGAGCGCTCCAGCAGCAGGTCGACGGTGTGCCGGATGTGCTGGTGCAGGATCTCCTCGGGCTGCTCGTGCCCGGCGGCGCGGGCCGCCAGCACGCTCGGCGTCACCCGTTCCACGACGTCGCGCACGAACCCGCTGGGGGCCGCGCCGGTGTCCAGGGCATCGCGGGCGGCCGCGATCGCCCCGCACGAGTCATGGCCGAGGACCACCACCAGCGGGCAGTCCAGGACGCTGACCCCGTACTCGATGCTGCCCAGCACCTCGGTCCCCATGACATGGCCCGCGGTCCGCACCATGAACAGGTCGCCCAGGCCCCGGTCGAAGATGATCTCGGCGGCCAGGCGGGAGTCGGAGCAGCCGAACACCACCGCGAACGGGCTCTGGCCCGGCGCGGTCTGGGTGCGGCGTGCGGCGTCCTGGTTGGGGTGCTCGGGCGAACCGGCGACGAATCGCCGGTTCCCGGCCAGCAGCGTCGTAAAAGCGTCATCGGGGCTCGGCGGCACGGGGCTCGGCGACGGATTCGCTGACAGGGCATCGATCATGCCCGCAGACTACGCCCCGGGCACCTGCCGTCCTGTGCGCAGGGTCGCGTCTTCGGCGGCGGATTGAACGGCACCGGTGCTCCTGAACGCCACGAGAACGACTTTTGGTGCATCCCCATGGCTGAGAACGGTGGTCCAGGGCGCCGCTCGGCCGGGCGGTTCAGCGGCCGGGCGGTGGCGGCGAAGTCCAGGTCGCCGACCGCGGTGATGCTCAAGGCGCCGTCGCTGCGGCGGCTGTGCAGACGCAGTGCGTCTCTGCCGCAGACGTGACGAGGCGTTGTCGTTGCGGGAGCCTTACAGCTCGAACTCGGCCGGGGACAGGCCCGCGGCGTGGCAGGCCTCGCGCACGACGGCCTTCTCGCTGTCGTCGAAGTGGCCGTCGGCGCCGCCGATGATGATGCCGATCTGGATGACCGCGCGGGCCTCGGCGGGCTTCTTGGCGACCTTGCCGATGTCCTGCAGGACGCCGACCTTGCCGAAGGCGAAGTCGGCGGTGAGCTTGTCGACGTAGGTGTTGAAGCGGCGCTGCAGGTCGTCGGCGGGGAAGTTGCTCAACACCTCGTTGGAGGCGATGAGCGAGGCGGTGCGCTGCCGCTCGGCCGGGTCGACGGTGCCGTCGGCGGCGGCGACCAGGGCGCAGATCGCCATGCTGGCGTCCCGGAACGCGCCGCTCTTGAGCTCGTTCTTCTTGGCCATCAGCTGCGTCTGCATGGTCTGAGCGGAGTCACGGAACTTGTCCCAGAAAGCCATGGTGTCTCTCCTTCGAGGCTCGACTGGTTCGACTCTAACTTATCTACTACAAATGTCGTATTTGGGTGGTGCGGGTGCGGCCGATGCGGCGTTTTCCCTGATGGGAGAACTCGGCGGGCGCCGTGGCGAGTTCCCTGGACGTACGTGGTGCGCAGATGTTCGCCCTTCGTTCACTGCGCCTTCCTGCGGAAGCGGTCAGATGCGTCGGTCCGGGAGCCGTCGCCTGGAAGGGCAAGGCTGCGACGGAGCCGTGGGGACCGGCGCTGGGGACGTCCCTCGGGGTGCTGAGCGGCGCGGGGCCGGTCGCCGGGACGGGCGACCGGCCCGCCCGCGGGTCTCAGCCGCCGACCCCGAAGTCGGCGGCGATCCCGGTCAGGCCGGACGCGTAGCCCTGTCCGATCGCGCGGAACTTCCATTCGGCGCCGTTGCGGTACAGCTCGCCGAAGACCATGGCGGTCTCGGTGGAGGCGTCCTCCGACAGGTCGTAGCGGGCCAGCTCGCTGCCGGTGTCCAGGTCGACGACGCGGATGAAGGCGTTGCGGACCTGGCCGAAGTTCTGGCCGCGCTTGTCGCCCTCGTAGATGGAGACCGGGAACACGACCCTGGCGGCCTCGCCCGGGACCAGGGAGAGGACCACCTTGATCTGCTCGTCGTCGCCCTCGCCCTCGCCGGTGAGGTTGTCGCCGGTGTGCTCGACCGCGCCCTCGGGGCTGCGCAGGTTGTTGAAGTAGACGAAGTGCTGCGGCGACAGGACCTTGCCGGACTCGTTCACCAGCAGGGCGCTGGCGTCCAGGTCGAACTCGGCGCCGGTGGTGGTGCGCACGTCCCAGCCCAGGCCGACGATGACGGCGGTCAGGCCGGGCGCCTGCTTGGTGAGCGAGACGTTGCCGCCCTTGGTGAGGCTGACCCCCATGCGAATCCTCCCGAACGGCCGGCGCATCCGGCGCCGGCCTTGACTGGGCTTAATATTACATATGTAGTAGCTGGAGCGTCGGCGGTTCCGCGCGGCAGGGCGATCGGAAGGCTTGCGGCATGGCGAGAAGGGGCGGGGGCGTCGAAGGAGCGGACGTCCTTCGGGCGGGCGCGCAACTGGCCGAGGTCCAGGCGCGCTTCGCTGAGGCGTTGACCTCGGCCGCCGGGGAGGGCGAACGGGAGGCGTTCGCGGAGCTGGCCTCGGCCGCGCAGCGGCTGGCCGTCCTGGCCGGCGCGATCGCGGGGCCCGCCGGTCCCGCCACGTCGCCGAAGCGGGCGGCCGCCGTCCAGGTCCGGCGGGACCGGCTGCGGCGCAGGATCGTCCGGGCCGAGCACGCCGCCGACTGGATCATCGCCCGCGCTCACGGCGCGGCCCGGCCGGGCCGCTGAACCGCCCGTGGCCGCCGGCCATGCCCGTGCCGGACCGGTTGAGGAGGCGGGAGGGGCGGTCTTCCCGGCGACCTGTTGCGAGGTCGGCCGGCGAACGCCGCTCGTTCAGGCCGGCCCGTCCTGGTCCGCCTTCAGGGCCATGTAGTGCTCCCGCCGCTCGGGACCGAGGCGTTCGACCGCGGCCCGCAGCATGACGCGCGGCATCGTGGCCGCGTGCCGGTCGAGGAAACCGGCCAGCCGCCCGGGATCGACCTTGCCCGCCTCGCGCAGCACGCCCCCACGGCCTTGTGCATGAGGTCGTGGTCATCGCCGACGAGCACCTCGGCGAGGGCGAAGGTGTCCTCCACCCGGCCCTTGCGCACGGACCACAGCGTGCAGAACATCGCGACGCGGCGCTCCCACCAGCGCGGCGACCGGGCCAGCGAGTACAGGACGTCCCGCGGCCTGTCGATCAGGTGGCCGCCGACGACCTTGTGCGCGCTGACGTCCACGAGGTCCCAGGTGTCGATGCGGTCGATCCGGCGCAGGTACAGCTCGTACAGCTCCCGCCGCCGTTCCTCGGAGGTCCGCTTGGCGACCGCCTGGTGACCCATGACGCTGACGGCCCCGACCCGCACTTCGTGGACCGGGCTGTCGAGCAGGGCGGCGTAGTACTCCCGGCCGGCGCGAACACCTGGCCCGTCCGCACGCCCCAGAAGTCGGCGCCGGTTCTTCGCCACGTCCACCGGCCCGCCGTGGCGCCGCAGTTCCTCTACGAACGCCTTGGCGCTCAGCTCGGTCGGGCCGTTCCGTTCGGGCATCGATCACCCCTCCTGCCCGTAACGACCCGATGCGCCACGAAAAATCATCGGCACGGCGAAGACGTTCCGCGCCTTCCAGCAACCCGCGTCCGCCGGGTGCCGTCCCGGCGAACACCGCAGGGTCGCTTCGTCCTCCGCCTGGGCCGAGCGGCGGCTCCCCGCAGCCGGAGCGCTACTCGTGGACGGTGGCGAGGTCGGCGAGGCCGGAGATGGTCAGGACGGGCATCAGCAGGGGGCCGGCGATGAGCTCCAGGCGGTCGGCGTGGGGGAAGAGCACGCTGAGGCCCGCGCTGTCGAGGTACTCGACGCCGGTGAGGTCGAGGACGAGGGGGCCGGCCGTGCCGTCGAGGGCGGCGGCCAGCTCGTCGGTGTTGCTCATGTCGATCTCGCCGACCGCGGTCAGCAGGGCCGTGCCGTCCGGCCTCCGGCCAGGCGTGAGGGTCAGGGACGTGGTCATCAGGCGATCCTCGTGTGCATGTCGACGGTGGTGCCGGACGGGCCGGGGGTGACGGTGACCTGCTGCATCAGGGCGCGCATCAGACCCATGCCGCGGCCGCGGTGGGTGTTGAGCTCGGGTTGCGGCGTCTTCCAGCGCCCGGAGTCGACGATCTTCAGGTGGAGGTTGTCGACGAACGCTTCAGCGCGGAAGTAGACGGCGTCGCCAGGGGCGTCGCGGTGGCCGTGCTCGATGGCGTTTGCGCAGGCCTCGCCCGCGGCGACCAGTATGTTCTGCACGGTGCCCGGCGGCAGGTCGCACTGGGCGAGCCAGCCGCGCAGGGCCTTGCGCACGGGGGCGAGCTGGGCCGATTCGGCGGGGAACGACATCTCCAGCGGAGCCGGGTGGCGGTACAGCAGCAGGGCCACGTCGTCGTCGTAGCCGTCGACGGGGGCCAGCCGGGCCATCACGTGGGTGGCCAGCTCGTCGACCGCCGTGTTCCGGCCGTCCTGGAGGGCTTCGCCGGCCTGGTCGATGCCCACGCTGAGCGGGCGGCGGCGGCGCTCGACCAGCCCGTCGGTGTAGAGCAGCAGGGTGGAGCGGGCCGAGATGGTGCAGCTGCCCTCGGGGCGCACCTTGCCCGGGCGGACCGCCAGGGGCAGCGAGCGTCCCTCCTGGAGGAGGCGCGTGGTGCCGTCGGGCTGGACGAGGATGCCGGGCGGGTGACCGGCGCTGGAGTAGGTCAGCTCCCCGGTCTCGGGGTTGAGGACAGCGCAGAAGACGGTGGTGCAGGCCGCGCCGGGGACGCCGGCGGCGAACTGGTCCAGGGCCATCAGCGTCTGGCCGGGGCTGGCGTCCTGCAGCAGCAGGGCCCGGCAGGCGCTGCGCAGCTGCCCCATGACGCTGGCGGCCTCCAGGCCGCGGCCGACGCAGTCGCCGACCACGATCCCGATCCGGCCGTCGGGCAGGGTGACGGTGTCGTACCAGTCGCCGCCGACCTCCAGGGGCTGGGTGGCGGGCTCGTAGCGGACGGCGAACCCGTCGGGCAGGTGGGAGGGGCCGAGGATGGCGCGCTGCAGGGCGATGGCGGTCTCGCGCTGCTGGTCGATCTGGTGGGCGCGGGCCAGCCCCTGCGCGAGGTGGCCGGCCAGCAGGGACAGCAGCAGCTGGTCCTCGTCGCTGAAGGGGCGCCGTTCGCCCAGGTCGATCCAGAGGGCGAGCGGGCCCTCGGGGTGCTCCAGGAGGATGCCGGCGCCGTCGCGGTCGGGGACCGGGGCGAGCGTCGGCTGCCGGCGCAGCTCCTCCAGCGCCGCCCGCCGCCCGGCGGGCAGCCGCTGCCAGGTGAGCGCGGGATCGGTGGCGGTGACCGCGGGTTCGTCGCCGTGGCCGAAGACCGCGGCTCCGACGCTCCGGGCCCGCCACAGCTTCTTCAGCTCCGCCATGGCGCCCTCCAGCGCCTCGGGCAGGCTCGTGGCCCGGGACAGGCACGTGCCCAGGGCGGCGAGCGCGCTCTCGCGCTGGATGGCGTAGTGCTCGGAGGTCACGTCGCGGAAGGTGCCGACGATCACGGCGCGGCCGGTGTCGGGGTCCTGGACCTGGTTGAAGGCGGCGCTGACCCACACCTGGTGCCCGTCGCGGTGCACGACGGGGATGGTGTAGCCGCCCTGGCTCCGGTCCAGCAGCGTGGCGAAGGCTTCGGCGACCTGCCGGTGGGCGTCGGGGTCGGTGGCGGCGTCCGGCCACCAGGGATGGATCGGCGGGTAGGGCAGGCCCTCCGGGCCGTAGCCGAGGATGTTGGTGAACGCCGCGTTGATCTCGATGACCGCGCCGTCCTCGTCGCAGACGAAGAAGCCCTCCTGCAGGGACTCGACCAGCGCGGTGCGCCAGCGGGCGTGGTGACCGCGCAGGCGCGCCAGCTCGATGTTGGCCCGCACGCGGGCCAGGAGCTCGGCCGCCGCGAACGGCTTGACGAGGTAGTCGTCCGCGCCGGCCTGCAGGCCCTCGATGGACGCCTCCTGCCCCGCCCGCGCCGACAGCAGCAGCACCGGCACCGAGGCGGTCCGCGAGTCCGTCCTGAGCGCGCTCACCAGGGCCAGCCCGTCCAGACCGGGCATCATGACATCGCTGACCACCAGGTCGGGGGAGTCGCCGCGGACGGCTTCCAGGGCCTGCAGCCCGTCCTCGACGGTCTGGACCTCGTAACCGGCGCTGCGCAGCAGGCGGGCCAGGTACTCCCGCATGTCGGCGTTGTCGTCGGCGACGAGCACCCGGGCCGCCAGGCCGGAGGAGGCCGCCAGGGCGTCCGCGGTCGGGTCGGTGCCCTCCTTGACCTCGGCGAGCACCGGGGCGGCCTGCTCGCTCGGCAGCCAGCGCAGGGCTTCCTGCACGAAGGGGTCGGCGGCGGTGACGGACATGTCCGCGGCCGGTTCGGCGAGGACGGCGTCGGCGGGCAGGTGGGCGAAGCCGAACGGCAGGCGGACGGTGAAGCGGGTGCCCCGCCCCTCGGTGGAGACGGCGTCGATGGTGCCGCCGTGCAGGCCGACCAGTTCCTTCACCAGGGCCAGGCCGATGCCGCTGCCCTCGTTGGAGCGCGAGCGGGCGTTCTCGATGCGGTGGAACCGCTCGAACAGCCGGGGCATCTCCTCGGCGGCCACGCCGATCCCGGTGTCCTCCACCGTCACCACGGCCTGGCCGTCCAGGACGCGCGTGGTGACGCGGATCGAGCCGTCGAAGGTGAACTTCAGGGCGTTGCTGAGGAGGTTGAGGAGCACCTTCTCCCACATGCTGCGGTCGATGTAGACCGGCTCGGGCAGCGGCGCGCAGTCGACCTGGAAGTCCAGCCCGGCCTTGTCGACGGCGGAGCGGAAGACGCTGGCCAGCTCGGCGGTGACCGCGGCCAGGTCGACCGGCTCGTAGCGGGCCCGCATCCGGCCCGCCTCGATGCGGGAGAAGTCCAGCAGGGTGTTGACCAGCTTGCCCAGCCGCAGCCCGTTGCGGTGGACGACCTCCAGCTCCTCGCGCACGCGCGGATCGGCGTCGGCGAGCCGGTCCTGCAGCTCCCGCACCGGCCCCATGATCAGCGTGAGGGGGGTGCGGAACTCGTGGCTGACGTTGGAGAAGAACGTCGTCTTCGCCCTGTCCAGCTCGGCCAGCTCCTCGGCCCGGCGCTGCTGGGCCTGGTAGCTGCGCGCGCTGGCGATACCGGTGGCCACATGCCCGGCGACCAGCTCCACGAAGCCCCGGTAGCCCTCGTCCAGGGCGCGGTAGCGGTTCAGGCCGGCCACCATGAACCCGTACGGGGCGCCGCCCTTCTGCAGCAGGGGCACCACCAGGGCCTGGGCGGGCGGCTGCTCCCACACGCCGGTCGGCAGGGCCGTGAACGGGGCGCCGTCCAGGGGCACCAGCACGGACTCCTCGCGGGCCGGGGCGGCCGTCGGCCACGGCTGCTCGGAGCCGGCCGGCAGGACCTCCGCGGCGGCCGGGTGACCCGCGGGGATGCCGGTGGCGGAGGCGAGGCGGGCACCGCCGTCGTCCTGGAACAGGTAGGTCAGGGTGAACGGCAGGTCGTGCGGGTTGCGTTCGAGCTGCTCGCCGGTGAAGTCGAGCATCTCCTGCTCGGTGCGCACCACGCTCGGGTCGGAGCCCAGGTCGCGCAGGGTCGCCATCCGGCGCTCGCCGATGACCCGCTCGGTGTCCTCGCTGACCACGCACAGCATGCCGACCACGTGCCCGGCGTCGTCGCGCAGCGGGCTGTAGGAGAAGGTGTGGTAGCTCTCCTCGGCGTAGCCCGACCGCTCCACGAACAGCAGCAGGGCCTCGTCCCAGGTGGCCTGCCCCGTGGTCAGGACGGCGTCGATGCGGGGGCCGATGTCGTCCCAGATCTCGGCCCACACCTCGCCGGCCGGCCGCCCGAGCGCCCACGGGTACTTCTGGCCCAGGGTGTCGCGCCGGTAGGCGTCGTTGCAGAAGAACGTCAGCTCAGGGCCCCAGGCCATCCACATCGAGAACTTCGACGACAGCAGGATGCTCACGGCCGTCTGGAGGCTCTGCGGCCAGGTCCCGGGCTCGCCCAGGGGGGTCGCCGCCCAGTCGACCCGGGCCAGGTCCTTGCCGATGCTCGCGTCGGCGGTGAACACGTCGGCTCCAGTCGCAGGCGGCATGGAGCGCTTGTCATCCCCCGAACGCGTCACTCGACACTCCTTCGTTCACCTCGGACCTACGCGGAGCGCCGCCCTCTGCGCAGCGCCGCTCGGCGGCGCGCGCCGTGGACCGGATGACGGTGTGCGCGGCACGGGCCGTCTCAAGGTCACGACAAGGATGATCGACGCATTCCGTAGGATAGGCCAACCAACTCTCCGGGTTGGCAGCACGGCAGGTGAAAGCGGGGGAGACGGCATGACGGTGACCGAGCGTCCCTTCCGCCACGAAACGGAAGCCGCCGAAGCGGACGAGCGGCGGCGGCTCGCCGCGGTGCACCGGTACCAGGTCCTGGACACCCCGCCCGACCCCGCCCTCGACAAGATCGCTTCGCTGGCCGCCCGCATCTTCGACGCGCCCATGGCCGCGGTGTCGATCGTCGACGGCGACCGGGTGTGGTTCAAGGCCGCCCACGGCCTGCCGGGCATCGACCAGACCGGCCGCGAGCCGGGGCTGTGCGCCTCCGCGATCCTCCAGGACGGGCCGTACGTCGTCACCGACGCGCGCGCCGACCCGCGCACCGCCGCCCACCCCTTCGTCCGCGGCGACCTGGGCGTGCGCTTCTACGCCGCCGCGGCCATCACCACCGCCGACGGGTACGGCCTGGGCACGGTCAGCGTCCTCGACACCCGCCCCCGCCACCCCACCGCCGACCAGTTGCAGGCGCTCCAGGAGCTGGCCGCGCTCGTCATGGACGAGCTCGAAGCGCGCCTGTCGGCCCTGCGCGTCGTGGCCGCCGAACGCCGGCGGCGCGCCGACGCCGAACGCCTGGCCCGCACGCTGCAGCGGACCCTGCTGCCCCCGGCCCTGCCCACCGTGCCCGGGCTGCAGGCCGCCGCCGCCTACCACACCGCCTCCTCCGACGAGGTCGGCGGCGACTTCTACGACCTGTTCCCCCTCGACGACGGCCGGTGGGCGTTCTTCCTCGGCGACGTGTGCGGCAAGGGCGCCGACGCCGCCGCCCTGACCTCCCTGACCCGCTACACCCTGCGCGCCGCCGCCATCTACGACCCCGACCCCTGCGCCGCCCTGGCCAACCTCGACGCCGTGCTCAAGGGCGAGTACCAGGGCGACGCGCCCCGGTACTGCACCGCCGTGTTCGGCATCCTCGGCGCCGCCGCGGACGGCTCCTTCGACATCACCCTGGCTGGCGGCGGACACCCTCCGGCACTGGCGGTGCGGGCGGACGGCTCCGTGGAGATGATCTCCACCACCGGCGGCCAGCTGATCGGACTGCTCCCCGAGCCCCAGTTCGTCGAGGCCACCACCCGGCTCGCCCCGGGGGACGCCCTGCTGCTGTACACCGACGGGCTCACCGAAGCCCGCACCACGGGGAATGACATGCTGGGCGAGGACGGACTGGCGCGCTACCTGGCCTCCCACGCCGCCGGAGCGGCCCGGGGGGCGGACGGCCTGCTGGCCACCGTGCACGAACTCTTCATCGATCTGAGCAATGGAATAAGCGACGACACCGCGTTGCTCGCTCTTTCCGTCCCGACGGCCAGCGTTCCCGCCCCGTAGAGGAGAAAAGGTGACCAACCGCACCCTGACCGTCAATTCGCGCTCTCACCCTTCGGGCGCCACCGTGGTGGCCGTGGGCGGCGAGCTCGACCACCACACCGCTCCCGAGCTGACCCAGGTGATCGAGGCGACGCCCTTCGGTCCGCAGGCGCCGGTCATCATCGATCTGACCGATCTCGCCTACTGCGACTCCACCGGGATCACCGTGATGGTCACCGCCTACAAGCGCGCCCAGCGGGCCGGCGGGCACCTGGTCCTGGCCGGAATGAACGCCGACCTGACGCGCGTGTTCCACATCGTCGGCCTGGACCAGATCTTCACTTTCCGGCCCACCCTCGACGAGGCCGTCGAAACCCTGCCCACCGCCGAATCCTGAGCCGTGCCGCGCTCTGAGCGCCTGGTGCCGCAGATGGGTTCGGCCGCCGATCGTCGTGCGTCACCGCACCGCCTCTTCATCCGTTCCCATTCGGCCGGTCGCGCCGGTCGCGCCGGTCGGACCGGCTCCGGTGGCGGGGGAACGACGGCGACTTCTCCGGCGGCTTGGTCTGAAGTGGCGCTTCGCGCGGTCTGAACGGGGCGGGACGCCAACGGGCCGTTCACCGCGTTGACCGGTCGAATGGCTTCTCATAAAAGCAGGTGACGCGTCAATGTCCGGTGTGGGCCGGACAGACTTTTCTTCGGGGACGGAATCCCGGCAGGTCATGGAAAGCGACATACGCCGCACGCGGCCCCATAGGTCACAGCGTGACGTGTTCGCAGGGCTACGCCACGTGCTGAAGTCGTCGTTTTGGACAGCGTCCATGATCGGCCTTCACCGACCTGCTCCCTCTTCCGCGGTCTCGCTGCGGTACGCGATGGCGAAGGCATGGGACTGAATTAGCCCTTCCGTTGAACGAATTGTTTTCGCAGCGTGCCGGTTTTCCGCGCCCACCGCGGCGAGCGGCGATTTCGGGTCTCTCTTTTTTGGTTCTTCGCTGTGACGGGGCTGAGCATTCATTGCGCCGCCCCGTGCGGGCGGGAGAAGTTGCCGTGGACTCCCGGAGCGAGGGCCCGGGAACGCGGCGAGGAGCTGGTGCTGGTGGGATTCATGCGGATCAAGAACACGGGGTTCGGCGCCGCGATGGCGTACCCGATGGACCATCCCAGCTTCTGGGGGGCGATCTTCCTGCGCGGCGACCGGATGGCGCTGGCCGACCCGTTCGACAAGGCGGGTCAGCTGCGCTACGAGGGGCCGATCGACGGCGCCACCTGGGTCGCGTTCGACAGCTACCCGCTGCCCGAGCCCTACCGCAGCGCCTGCGAGGGCGCGCTGATGCTGCCGTCGGTGCCGGGGAGCGGCTATGAGCAGATGCTGCTGTTCAAGGGCGACCGGGCGTACTGGTACCGGCGGGGGACCGGAAAGGTCAGCGAAGGCCCGGTCGGCGATCTGGCCAACGGCGGCTCCAGCTGGGGCACGATGCTCCCGGCCCACTACCGCGACCAGGTCGACGCCCTGCTGATGGACTCCTGCCACCCGTCCGCGAAATGGCAGACCTATGTGTTCAAGGGCGACCGCGTGGCCACCATCGACTGGGCCAGCGGCTGCACCCGCGACTGCACGATCCGCGAGGGCGCCCAGCCGACGGCGGGCTGGGCCAAGCTGGACAGCGACTGGATCAGCGACTTCGACCACGTCGTGATGCTGCCGACCGTCTCGGGCGCCAAGCGCAGCCTGCTGGTCAAGGGCACCAAGGGGTGCGTGTTCAACTGGGACACCGGCCCGGAGAAGGTCGGCGAACTGACCACCCTGATGCCCCAGCTGGCGCCCCTGCCCGCCCCCTACACCACCCAGTACCGGCCGGTCAGCGGCCGCTGGGAGAGCAAGGCCGGCGAGTGGGTGTTCACGATCCGGATCGATGTGGACGGCGCCACCGCCACCCACACCCTCAGCGGCGACCTCGTGCAGGTCAGCGGCGGCACGCAGACCTACTACATGTCGTTCAAGGGCAGCGCCTCGGTCGCGGCCTCGGCCGGCGAACTGGTGGCCACCTGCACCCCGTCCTGGTCCAACGGCCACACCGCGACCAAGAGCGTCAAGATCGTCATCCCGCGCGTCCCCGCCGGCCAGGCCGCCCCCACCCCCCGGCTGGAGCTGCACTACATCAACGGCACCTCCCAGACCAACACCCTGGCCTTCCAGTCGCCGCACTTCCGCACGATCGAGCTGGAGACCGACGCCATGGCCGGCAGGCCGGTGTTCGACTCCTACGACACCGGCACCAAGCCGGTCCCGCCCGGCTACCGCAACCGGACCCTGTCGGTGGCCTCGGCCTACGCCGAGGCCGGCATCGAGATGGTCGCCTCCTCCTTCAACCAGGTCACGCTGACCGGCACCGAGGCCGACACCGACCTGCTGTGGTCCAACTCCGAACTGCACAACGCCATGCTGGCCCACTTCAAGGGCTACGCCGACGCCCCGCAGTGGAAGCTGTGGACGTTCGTGGCCAGCAAGGTCTTCGACCCCGACAGCCAGGGAGGCGGCACGACGGTGGGCCGGCTGTTCGATCAGATCGGCAGGCAGCGCCAGGGGCTGGCCATCTTCTACGACGCCCAGCTCGCCAGCGGGGAGATCGGCACCCGCGAGGAGCTGCACACCTGGATGCACGAGCTCGGCCACTCCCTCAACCTGACCCACTCCTGGGACAAGGCCAAGGTCGGCGCCCAGCTCGGCCCCCGCAACGGGTACGGGGACCTGTCGTGGATGTGCTACTCCGACCAATACGAGTACGACGACACCGTCCAGGGGTCGGCGGCCTACTGGGAGCGGTTCCGGTTCTCCTTCACCACCAACGAGCTGATCCACCTGCGCCACGCCTTCTACAACAACATCATCCCCGGCGGGGCCGACTTCTTCCTCACCGGCGCCGCCTCCAAATACGCCGCGGATGCTGCGCTGGCCGCGATGACCGAACCGCTGGCCGATGACTCCGGCCTGGCGCTGACCCTGTCGGCGCGGCCGTTCCTGTACGGCGAACCGGTCGCGGTGGAGGTCAAACTCGCCCGCAACGGCCGCGACGTCCAAGTCGACCCCGACCTGTCGCTGGAAGGCGGGAACCTGGCGTTCGCGATCGCCGCGCCGTCCGGGACCACCCGGATGTTCCGGCCCCTGGCCCACGACTGCCCCGGCAACCACGCCCCCGAGCTGACCACCCTGACCGGCGACCTGCCGGCGTTGTACGCCTCGGCCTATCTGGGGTCGGGCGCCGACGGCCAGTACTTCACCGACCCCGGCCTCTACCGCGTCCGCGCCCTGTACACCGCCCCCGACGGATCCCGCGTGGTGTCCAACACCCTGCAGGTCCGCGTCCGGCTGCCGCTGACCGCCGACGACCAGAACGCCGGTGAGCTGCTGATGGGCGACCAGGCCGGCACCCTGATCGGACTGCTGGGCTCGGACTCGCCGTACCTGCAGGCCGGCAACGACGCCCTGGCCGAGCTGTCGGACCGGTTCGGCGACCACCCCCTGGCCCTGTACGCCCACCTGGCCCAGGGAGCCAACGCCGGACGCCACTTCCAGCGCCTGGAAGGCGACCGCATCACCGTCCGCCCGCCCGACACCAAGGACGCCACCACCCAGCTCACCGCCGCCATCGACGCCTCCGCCGGCCCCGCCGGCCTCAACAACATCGCCCTGGGCACCACCATGCGCCGCCTGGCCCGCGTCCACGCCAAAGCCGGCGACATCGAACTGGCCGAACAAGACCTGACCCGCATGATCGACTACTTCCGCGCCCAGAACCTCCCCACCCACGTCCTGAACACCATCCAGGCCCAAGCCGACACCACCCGCCACAACCTCACCCCCGACGCCGACGGCCCACGCCCCAAGAACAAGAAGAAGGGCAAGAGCAAGGGGAAGGGCAAGAGCAAGGGGAAGGGCAAGAGCACCCGCCGCACCTGATCCGCCGAACGCCCGGCCCGGCACTGCCGGCCCGGGGTTCGGTCCTGGTGGGTAGAGCGGTCGCGAGGGTGTCCGGCTTCGGCGTCGCCGCCGACCACGGGCACCCTCGCCCCATTCTCGCGGGCGACCCGTCGAGACCGGCCGCTACGCCGTGTTCAGCGCGACGGTCGGATGCAGCCGCGACGCCCGCACGGCCGGATACAGGCCCGCGACCGCGCCGATCAGCACGGTCGCGGCGACCGCCCCGCCGAACGCCCAGAGCGGGATCACCGGTGTCCAGCCCTGCGCCAGCGCGAAGGCGGCCGTGGCGACGCCGCCGAGCACCGCGCCGGTGGCCCCGCCCAGCGCCGACAGCAGCAGCGACTCGGTGAGGAACTGCATCCGGATGTGCCCCCGGGTGGCGCCCAGGGAGCGGCGCAGGCCGATCTCCTGGCGGCGCTCCAGCACCGAGATGACCATGGTGTTGGCCACGCCGACGCCGCCGACCAGCAGCGCCACCGCGCCCAGCCCGAGCATCAGCGAGGTCAGGCCCCGGTCGGCGGCGGCCTTGGCGGCCAGCGCGTCCGACGGGCGGCTGATCTTGACCGACTCCGGGTTCTCCGGGTTGACGGTGCGGGCGAGCACGCCGCGCACCGCGTGCACCGACGCGTCCGGCGACCGCTCGTAGACCGTGGTGGGGCGGCCGTCGAAGCGCAGGTGGGCGCGGGCGGCGGGGAAGCCGACCAGGACCGCGCGGTCCAGTTCGGGGATCAGCTCGATCGGCTCCAGGGTGCCCAGCACCGTGAACCACCGCTCGCCGACCCGGATCCGGGAAGCCGGCGCGGGGCGGCCCAGGCGTTCGGCGGCGACCGCGCCGAGCACCGCCGTCGGGTAGCGCTCGGTGGCGGCGTTCAGCCAGGCCCCCGCGCGCATCCGGCCGCCCACCGCGTCCTTCAGGCCCAGCCGGGCGGCCTGGACGGTGACGCCCGCCGCCAGGTCCTCGGGCACGATGTCGGAGCGGCGGACCGCGGTGTTGAGCGCGGCGGTCGCGGTCGCCTGGGTCACCGGCCCGATCCGCCGGACCATGGCGTCGGCGTTCGCGGGCAGCCTGGCGGTCACGCCGTCGGCGCTCTGGCCCGCCTCAACGGTCAGCAGGTCGGTGCCGAGCCGGTCCAGCCGCGCCATCAGATCGGCTTTGCTGGAGGTAGACAGGCCCACCACCGCGACCATCGTGGCGATGCCGATCGCGATGCCGAGCGCCGACAGCACCACGCGTGCGGGCCGGGCGCGCAGGCCGGACGCGCCGGTGCGCAGGACGTCGCGCGCCGACAGGCGCGCGGGCCGCAGGGTGCTCACGGGGCGTCCTCCAGGATCCGGCCGTCGCGCACCCGGACGCGGCGGGGGAGCGAGGCGGCGATCTCGTTGTCGTGGGTGATGACGGCGACCGTGCGGCCCTCGGCGTTGAGCTCGCGGAGCAGGTCCATGACCGCGGCGCCGGAGGCGGTGTCCAGGGCGCCGGTCGGCTCGTCGGCCAGCACCAGGTCCGGTTCGCCGATCACGGCGCGGGCGACCGCCACCCGCTGGCGCTCGCCGCCCGACAGCTGGTGCGGCCGGTGGTGCAGGCGGTGCCCGAGGCCCACCCGCTCCAGGACGGCGCGGGCACGGGCGCGGCGTTCGCCCAGCGGCACGCCGGAGTAGAGCAGCCCGTCGGCCGCGTTGTCGAGCGCGCTCGCTCCCGGCGACAGGTGGAACCGCTGGAAGACGAACCCGATGTGGCGGGCGCGCAGCGCCGCGAGCCGGGCGTCGCTGAGGGAGCCCACGTCGTGGCCCGCGACGCGGACCGTGCCCGAGCTGGGACGGTCCAGGGTCCCGATCAGGTGCAGCAGCGTGGACTTGCCGGAGCCGGACGGCCCGGCGATCGCGACCAGCTCGCCCCGGTCGATCCGCAGGTCGATCCCGTCGAGCGCGGTGACCCCGCCCGGATGGGACTTGGTGACACCGATCAGTTCGATCACGCTATTCACCGACCGTCCCGACCTTCACGCCCTCGCGCAGCCCGTCGCCGGCGACCTCGACGCGCCCGTCGGCGTACAGGCCGGGTTCGACGGCGACCGTCCGGACGCGCCCGTTCTCCACGATCTGCAGGCCGTGCCCGCCCTCGCTGAGCGCGACCAGCGCCTCGACCGGGACGGTGAGCACGCCGCGGCGCTCCTCGTTGACCAGCTTCACCTGCACGGACCGCTGATCCGAGCGGGCCGAGGCGGGCAGTGCGATCTCGATCCTGATGGGGGCGTCGCCGCCGTTCTCCTGGCCGTCGGCGGGCACCGGCGGTCTGGCCACCTTGGCGATGCGGCCCCTGACCGGGTCGCGGCCGGGCAGCTCGACCGTCACCGGGGCGCCCTTGACGGCCAGGCGCTCGTCGGCCTGCTCCAGTTCCGCCCGGACGATGCGGCGTTCGCCGGACACCATGAGCACCGGGCGGCCGGGCTCGACGAGGTCTCCGAGCGCCACCTTGGACTCGGCGACGCGCGCCGTGCCCCGGAGGAAGACCACGTCGCCGAGGGCGAGGGCTCCGCTGGGGCGGGGGATGCCGAGCCGGTTGCGCTGCCAGGTCTTCACCGCGGCGGCGGTGGCGTTGTCGAAGGTGTCGTCCACTCGCAGCGCGCTGCCGTAGCCGAGCGCGCTCAGGTTCTGTTCGAGCTGCCGGACGTCGGGGCCGCGCGTGCCCGCGCGCATGGCGCGGAACGCGGGCACCGGCCCGTACAGCAGGACGACCGGGCGCGCGTTGAGGCTGTAGAGCACGCCTCCCCGTGCCACCTCGCGCCCGGTGACCGGCGCCTTGGTGATCGTGCCGCCCGCTCCGGCGTTGACCGCGCGACGCCCCGCGTAGTCCAGCGTGCCGGTCACCGTCCGGCTGTCCACCAGGTCGGCGCGGGTGATCTCGGTGGTCGCCGGGGGACCGGTCCGCCTGCTCTGATCGGGGGAGCCGGAGTCCCCGTGGGCCAGGGCCGTGGCGGTACCGCCCGCCAAGACCGCGACCGCGGCCCCGGCGGCGGCGACGGTACGTCGCCTCACTGATAGAGGCCTTCGGGCAGCAGCGAGCGGCACGCCTGGCGCGCCTGCTTGTACCGAGGGGTGTTGCGGCCCACCTTGGGGCTGGTGGGGTTCGGGGTGTCGCCCACCATGATCTGGCCGTTCACCAGCGTGGGGTCGGTCATGTCGATGCCCTGCTCACGCATGCAGCGCGCGTGCTTGCGCAGCGTCTCCAGGTCCTTGTCCCGGTCGCGCCGGGGCGCCGCCGACTGGGCCGCCTCGTAGAGTTTTCCGCACGCCTTCATCGCGGGGGCGATCTTCGTCCGCTGGTTGCGCTCCATCTCCGCGCGCGAGCCGCTCTGCAGGCGCTCGTAGAGTTCGGAGGCCCGCTCGTGGTCCATGTAGCCGTTGGGCGTGGGGTCGGGGAAGTCGGCCATGCCGTGGCGCCGCATGCACTGCGTGTACTTGAGCTGTGCGTCGTAGAACTGGCCGCGCGAGGTGGGCTGGGCCGCCGTCGCTTGCGAGGAGGTCGGTCTGCCGCCGGCCGAAGCGATCTGGTCGTCGCCCTTGCCGTCCGGGCCGCCGCCGCATCCGGCCGCCGTCAGCGCGAGGACCGCCGCCACCGCGCCGACCAGCGCGGATCGTACGCCGCCGCGCGCCATGCCGCCCGCCGTGCCGCCCGTCATAGGGGCTCCTTCCGTCCGAGGTCGTGGGAACGCAAGCGAGACTGGCGGGCCGATGTCCGGGGTCCATGATCGGTTTGTCATGGTCGTGTAACAGTGGCGGGACCCCTGCTGAAGTGCGGTGATACTGGGGATCATGCCGCGCGTCCTGCTGATCGAAGACGACCCGTCCGTCCGCGACGGGCTGGCCCTGGCGCTGCGCCGGCACGGGCACGCCGTCGAGGCCGCCGCCTCCGGCGAGGACGGCCTGGCCGCGCAGCGCGCCCGGCCCGCCGACATCGTCGTGCTGGACCTGATGCTCCCCGGCCTGGACGGCTTCGAGGTCTGCCGCCGCCTGCGCGCGGGCGGGCCGGTGCCGATCGTCATGCTCACCGCGCGCGGCGACGATCTCGACGTGGTCGGCGGCCTGGAGGCGGGCGCGGACGACTACGTGGTCAAGCCCGTCCGGGCGCGGGTCCTGGAGGCGCGGCTGCGCGCGGTCCTGCGCCGCGCCGAGCCCGCCGCGCCCGGACCGGACGCGCCCGAGGTCCTGGGGGACCTGGCCATCGACCGGCGCGCCCTCACCGTCGCCAAGGCGGGCCGGGCGCTGCCGCTCCCGCCGACCGAGCTGCGGCTGCTGCTGGAGCTGTCGGCCTTCCCCGGCCGCGTCTTCAGCCGCCAGCAGCTCCTGGAGTCGGTCTGGGAGCACGACTACCTGGGCGACTCGCGGCTGGTCGACGCCGCCGTGCAGCGGCTCCGCGCGAAGATCGAGGACGTGCCGGCCCGGCCCCGGTACGTGCAGACCGCGCGCGGGTTCGGCTACCGGTTCGGGCCGCTGTGAGGGGGCTGCGGGCCCGGCTGGTGGTGGTGTTCGCACTGGTCGCGTCGGCCGCCGCGCTGGTCGCGTCCGCGCTGGCCTACCGCCAGGCCCGCGACCTGATGCTCGACCGCACCCAGAACGCCGTGCTGTCGGACTTCCGGCAGCAGGTGAGCGGGCTGGCCTTCGAGATCGAGTTCCCGCCCGACCGGCGCACGCTGGAGGCCATGGCCCACGGCGTCAAGCTGGCGTTCCGCGAGGCCGGGGTCGCGATCCGCTTCCACGGCCTGACCGCGACCTCGCTGCCGGTGGTCGACCGGGTCGGGATACCGGCCGAGCTGCGCGAGGCGGTGCGGGAGGGCCGGTCGCTGCGGTTCCAGCGCGTCGTCCGCCACGGCGAACCTTGGCTGGTGATGGGCACGCCGGTCACCTTCGACCGCGACCGCGCGCCGTCCGGGCTGGAGGCGTACGCCGTGGTGTCGCTGGCCCGCGAGGACGCCGACTCCGACGCCCTGATCGCGGCCGTGGCCCAGGGCGCGCTGCCGATCCTGGGACTGTCGGTCGTGCTCGCGCTGCTGGCCGCCCGCGGCGTGCTGCGGCCCGTCCGCGACCTCGGCCGCGCCGCCCGGGGCCTGGCGGCCGGACGCCTGGACACCCGCCTGCGCCCGCGCGGCTCCGACGAACTCGCCGACCTGGCCCGCACGTTCAACAAGACCGCAGAGGCGCTGGAGAGCACCGTGGCCGAACTGCGCGAACGCGAGGCGGCGGCGCGGCGCTTCGTGGCCGACGTCTCGCACGAGCTGCGCACCCCGCTCGCCGCGATGGCCGCCGTCAGCGACGTGCTGGACGAGGACGCCGCCGCCCTGCCGCCCGACACGGCCGCCGCCGCCCGCCTGGTCAGCGCCGAGACCGGCAACCTGGCGCGGCTGGTGGACGACCTGATCGAGGTGTCGCGCTTCGACGCGGGCGCCGTCGCGCTCGCGTCCCGGCGGACCGACGTCGCCGACGCCCTGCGGCGGACGCTGCGGTCGCGCTCCTGGTCGGACCGGGTCGAGACCGACCTGCCCGACGGCGTCGAGGCCGTGCTCGACCCGCGCCGCCTCGACGTGATCATCGCCAACCTGGCCGGGAACGCCCTGCGGCACGGCGCCCCGCCCGTGCGCCTGCGGCTGCGCGCGGACGAGCGCGCACTCGTGATCGAGGTCTCCGACCACGGTCCGGGCATCCCGCCCGAGGCCCGCCCGCACGTGTTCGACCGCTTCTTCAAGGCCGACGCCGCCCGCACCCGCTCGGACGGCAGCGGCCTCGGCCTCGCCATCGCGCAGGAGAACGCCCGTTTGCACGGCGGCGAGATCGCCCTCGTCGACCCGCCGGACGGCCGGGGCGCTCTGTTCGTGCTCCGCCTTCCGAGGGGGACGGCCCCATGACCAGGGCCGGCCTCCTGGCCCTCGCCGCCGCCCTCGTCCTGTCCGGCTGCGGCGTGCCCGCCACCGGCGTGGTCGACGCGGGCGAGCCCGCGACCGGCGTCGTCCCGGGCGCCCGCCTGTACTTCATCGCCGACCAGCGGCTCAAGGGAGTGGTGCCCGACCGCTACCGGATCGTCAGCCTCGACGACGCGCTCAAGCTGCTCAAGGCGGGCCCGAGCGTGATCACCGACGGCAAGCCCTCCGGATCGGCCGCCGGCCAGGACCCGCCGCCCGCGGCGGGGATGCGCAGTCAACTCGGCTCCAGCATGCGGATCACCGCGACCATCCGCCGCGACGGCGTCCTGGCGGACATCGGAAGCTACGACCCCAAGGCGCTCGCGCACCTGTCCACCGGCCAGATCGTCTGCACGCTGGCCAGCGCGCGGGCGTTCCTGCACGGCGGCAGCCCCGCCGAGATCCCCGTCACGCTCCGGGGCACCGGAGGGACCGCGGGCCCGTACCGCTGCCCGCAGTTCCTGAGCCGCTGACGCCACTGCCAACGCCCGGACTGGAGGCGGAGGTGTCCGCGACGCGGTAGGCGGTGGCCCGGCGCGAAGCGGTGGGCGATGCCGAGCAGGCCGACGCCGACGACCGTGTCCAGCGGGTCGGCGCCGGTCAAGCGGGCGATGCCGGCGCAGGGGTCGCGCGACCGGTCGCGAGGGGAGACATCGCACAGGCGGACGAAGAGGTCGGCGTCGGGGCTGCCCGCGAGAGGCTGATCCGTGCGGCTCCCGGTCCGAAACCCGGTGCGCGGACACCATGCACGGGCACCGCCAGGTGGACCGACGACCTTCAGGTCGGCCCGGTCAGCCGGTGCCCGGCTTCGCGATCGCGGTGCCGCAGATCCGGTGTGCCAATATGTCGCCCGTGGTGTGGCGATCCCGACGGGCGACCGCCCGGGTCCTCGTCGCCTGCCTGGTCGCGATCGCGTCGGTCGGGTGCGGCGGTGCTCCTCACGATGCGATGCCGGTGCCGGCGGTGTCCGCCGCGGCGGCGCCGTTCGTGCTGGCGCCGGACAAGTCGCCCGGCCTGTTCCTGGAGAGGCTTTGGCCGGAGTCGCCGACGGGCGACCGCCTGGTCGTCTACGCCGAGCCGGGGCGCTCTGATCCGCTGGCCGGGCGGGGGGGGGGGGGGGGGCCCCCCCCCCCCCCCCCCCCCCCCCCCCCCCCCCGCCCCCCCCCCCCCCCCCCCCCCCCCCCCCCCCCCCCCCCCCCCCCCCCCCCCCCGGGCGCCCCCCCCCCCCCCCCCCACCCACCCCCCCCCCCCGCACCGCCCCCGCCCCACCCCGCC
>JBITGK010000040.1:0-49650 GCA_044456955.1 Spirillospora sp. NPDC050679
CATCTGGCACAACTGGCTCATCCACGCACCCGTCAAGCGGTCCCTGATCGCCTACGACCACTGACCAGCATCAACATTTCCCATCAAGGATCTAGGCAGGGTTTCAAAGCCCCGGCCCAGGGGGCTCGCCTGGCGGCTCGCCCCTGACCGCGCCTTGGCGAGCGCCACTGTGTTAATTAAAGTCCCGGACCTGGGGGCTCGCCTGGCGGCTCGTCCCATGCCCGTGCCTTGGCGAGCGCCACATCGCTTCGCCATCTGTCCCGTCGGGGCTCGCCTCCGGCTTTGCCCCGCCGGGGACGGTCAGTCACTCACGCGACAGCTGAGGTCGAGGCCCTAGGCTGGGCCCGCATCCGGACGAGAGGACGGGAACCCCCATGGCTGATGTAGGCGTACGGCCCGCCCGCCGCGCGGACGCCGCCGCCGTCGCCGACATCCAGGTCCGCGCCTGGCGGCAGGGCTACCGCGACCTGCTGCCCGCCGCCGCGCTTGAGCGGGTGACCGGGCCCGAGGCCCAGGCCGCCTGGCGGGAGCGGTGGGCCGAGTCGGTGAGCGCGCCGCCGAGCGCGCGGCACCGGCTGCTGGTCGCGGTCGCCTCCGACCTGGTGGTGGGGTTCGCCGCGCACGCGCCCGCCGAGGACCCCGACCACGACCCGGCGGCCGCCGCCGAGCTGCTGACGCTGCTGGTCGACCCGCTGCACACCCGCGCCGGGCACGGCAGCCGCCTGCTGGCGGCCACCGTGGACCTGCTGCGCGAGGACGCCGCCGAGACCTTGATCACGTGGGCGTTCGAGGGCGACCGGGTGCTGCGCGGCTTCCTGGAGGCCGCGGGCTGGGCCCCCGACGGGACCGCCCGCGCCCTGGACATGGGCGAACCGGTCCGCCAGATCCGGCTGCACACCGACATCCGGCCCGCTCCCTGAACGGCGGGGCCGGTGAGGGGCATCGGAGGCCCGGCCGTATGTTGGACACCGTGCCCCAGCCCACCTCCTTGACCTCCGAGCGGCCCGCGCGGCCCGGCCGGACCGGCGGCGACCCCGCCCGCCGCCGCTGGCTCGGTGTGATCGTCATCAGCCTCGGCGTCTCGATGATCATCGTGGACGCCACCATCGTCGGCGTGCTGCTGCCGCAGATGGTGGACGACCTGCGGATGTCCACCGGTCAGGCCGAGTGGGTCACCTCGGTCTACGCCCTGGTGTTCGCCGCGCTGCTGATCCCGTTCGGCCGCGTCGGCGACGTGGTCGGGCGCCGCCGCATGTTCCTGCTGGGCGTGGCGGTGTTCACGCTGGCGAGCCTGGCGGTGGCGGCGGCGCAGGGCGGCAGCTCGCTGATCGCCGCGCGCGCGGCGCAGGGCGTGGGCGCGTCCATGGTGATGCCCGCCGCGCTGGCCACGCTGAACGCGCAGTTCACCGGCCGCGACCGGGCGCACGCCTTCGGCATCTGGGGCGCGCTGCTCAGCGGCATGGCCGCGCTCGGCCCGCTGGTCGGCGGCGCGCTGGCCAGCGGCGGCGGCTGGCGCTGGGCGTTCTGGGTCAACCTGCCGCTCGGCGTCGCCCTGATCGCCGCGGCTGTCGCGCTGCTGCCCGAGACCCGCCAGGCCGCCGGCCTGGTGCTGCGCAGGGAGATCGACTGGCCGGGCGCGGCGCTGTCGGCGCTGGGGCTGGGCGCGCTGGTGTGCGGGCTGATCGAGGGCCCCTTCTACGGCTGGTGGGGCGCGACCCGCGACCTGGAGGTCGCCGGGCTGTCGCCGGTCCCGATCGTGCTGGCGCTCGGCGCGGTGCTGCTGGCGGTGCTGGTGACGGTCGAGCGGGCGCGGGCGGCGGCCGGCCGCCCGGTCATGCTGGACCTCGCGCTGTTCGCGATCCCCAACTTCCGCAACGGCAACCTGGCCTCCGCGCTGATCAACGTGGGCGAGCTGGGCCTGGTGTTCGTGCTGCCGCTGTTCCTGCTCGGCGTGCACGGCACCTCCCCCCTCCAGATCAGCCTGGCCATCCTGCCGCTGGCGGTCGGCGCGTTCCTGTCGGGCGGCTACGCCGGCAAGCTCGCCCGCAAGCGCGGCGCGTACCGGGTCGTGCAGATCGGCATGGTGCTAGAGGTCGCGGCGGTGCTGGGCCTCGGCCTGACGATCACCGCGGCCACCACCGGGCTCGGGGTCGCGCCGTGGATGCTGGTCTACGGCTTCGGCCTCGGCCTGACCTCGGCGCAGCTCACCAACGTCTCCCTCGCCGACGTCCCGCCCGGCCGCGCCGGGCAGGCGTCCGGCACCCAGTCCACCGCCCGGCAGGTCGGCGCGGCCCTCGGCATCGCGCTGATCGGGACGGTGTTCGCCACCGGGCTCGGGAGCACCATGGCCGACCGGCTGGAGCCCACCGGGCTGCCCGCCGAGCAGCGCGCCGCCCTGGTGCACGAGCTGCGCGACAGCGCGGGCACCTCGGCCCGCGACCTGCACGCCGAGCCCGGCATGGCGGCGGCTGCGCGGGCCGCCGACCAGAGCCTGGCGGCGGCGGCGCGCGGCGGCGTGCTCACCACCGCCGCGATCCTGGCGCTCGGCCTGGTCCTGTCGCTGCGGCTGCGGCCCGGCAGCGGCGATGCGCAAGATCCGGAAGAATCCCCGGCATAGTCCCCTGTCGTCCCACGAGAACCAACGGTAACCAGTGGCCACGCTCTCCCAATGGGTCGCCGGATCCCGGCCCCGCACCCTGCCCGCTTCCCTCGTCCCCGTCGTCGTCGGCACCGGTGTCGCGATAGGCGAGGGGCACGCCGTGTGGTGGCGCGCCGCGCTGGCCGCGTTCGTCGCGCTGATCCTGCAGATCGGGGTGAACTACTCCAACGACTACAGCGACGGCGTGCGCGGCACCGACGAGGACCGCGTCGGGCCGCTGCGGCTGGTCGGGTCGAGGGTGGCCAAGCCCAAGCAGGTCCTGGCCGCCGCCCTGCTCTGCTTCGCCCTGGCGGGCGTCGCGGGCCTGGTGCTGGCGGCGGTGACCACCTGGTGGCTGCTGCTGATCGGCGCGGCGGCCATCCTGGCGGCCTGGTTCTACACCGGCGGCAAGACCCCCTACGGGTACCGGGCGCTGGGCGAGATCTCGGTGTTCGTGTTCTTCGGCCTGGTCGCGGTGGTCGGCACCGTGTACGTGCAGACCGAGACGCTGCCGTGGGAGGCGTGGGCGGCGGCCGTGCCCGTCGGCCTGCTGGCCTGCGCGATGCTGGTGGTCAACAACCTGCGCGACATCCCCACCGACCGGGAGTCGGACAAGCGCACCCTGGCGGTGGTGCTGGGCGACAAGTGGACCCGCATCCTGTACTCGGCGTGCGTCTCGCTGCCCTACACGTTCGTGCTGGCGCTGGCCGCGCCGCACCCGTGGGTGCTGCTGGCGCTGCTGTCGGCCCCGCTGTCGGTGCCGCCGACCCAGAAGGTCCTGAACGGGGCGAACGGTCCCTACCTGATCCCCGTGCTCGGAGAGACCGGTCGCCTCCAGATGGTCTACGGCGTGCTGCTGGCGGTCGGACTGGCCCTGTGACCGGCGCTGTGATCGGCGCCGTGACCGGTCTCGCGGCCGGTGCCGGGCGCCGACGCCTCGGCTAGCAGGAACGCCCCGGCCAGGCCCATGACCAGGCCGCCCAGCAGCGCGGCGAGCTGGACGTAGTTGGTGGCGACGGTCGTGTCGGCGGCCGTCTCGCCCGGCCTGCCCAGCGTGCCCAGCAGCGAGTAGAGCCCCCACGCGAACGCCGATCCGGCGCCCGTCCACGCGGCGGCCAGGGCCGTGACGGTCCGGCCGCGCCGGTGGACCAGCGCCAGCAGGCCCGCCACGGCGGCCAGGGCGAGCAGGCCGGAGACCGCCGCGACCGTCCGCTGCGCGATCGTCAGCGTGCCCAGCGGGCCGTCGTCGGGCTGCCCGAGCGTGCTGCCGGTGGCCCAGAGCAGCTCCATCGCGGCGTAACCGGCCGCGGGCACGGCGGCGGCGTAGGCGAGCGTCCGCTGGACGGGACGGGTCGGCCCCTCGGGCAGGTCCGCCGCGCGCAGGGCGAACACGTGCGGCCAGCGGGCGCGGGCGTACAGCACGAACGCGGTGGCCAGGCCGATGCCCTGGAGGCTGAAGCCGCCGTAGACCACGGCGAACACCCAGCCCTCCAGGGTCTCCTCGCCCGTCGCGGGGGCGAGGGGCGAGGACCCGGCGAGCCGCTGCAGGGCGGTGCCCAGCGGGACGCCCAGCGCGATGGGCGCCAGCAGCCCGGTGCCCACCCACATCGGGATCACCACCAGCCAGGCGGGCAGCCGCCGCCCCCACGGGAAGGTGAACGCCAGCACGATCGCCACCGCCACCGCGTCCATCGCCATCGTGATGGCGTTGGCCGCGTACAGGGCCGTGTCCTGCGGGGCCGAGCCGTCGCTCCAGCCGATCGAGCCGCCCGCCAGCCAGGTCAGCTTGAGGGTCAGGTACGGGACGCAGGCCAGGATCGTCAGGGCGCACACGGCCAGGCGGAGGGTGCTCGGACGCCGGGCGGGCGCCCGGCGGGCGGCCGGCGCCGGGAACCCGGCGGAAGGGGACGCGGCGGAAGGGGATGCGGTCATGCCCCGACCCTCTCCCGGCGGCGGCCGGGCGGCCTCCCGCCGGGAGGTGAGCCGCCTCCCCCGCGCGGGGGAAGGCGGCGCGGCGGGCCTCAGTCGGCCGCGAGCTCCCAGCGGATCTCCGGCTCGCCGGCGTCGGCCAGCGCCTTGTTGACCTTGCTGAACGGCTTGGTGCCCAGGAACTTCTTGGCGCTGAGCGGGCTGGGGTGCGCCGACTCGATCACCACGTGCCGGTCGTGGGTGACCAGCTTGGCCTTCTTGCGCGCGTAGGCGCCCCACAGCACGAAGACGACCCGCTCGTCCTTGTCGTTGAGGGCGCGGATGGCGGCGTCGGTGAAGTCCTCCCAGCCCTTGCCGGCGTGCGATCCGGCGTCGCCCGCGCGGACGGTCAGCACCGCGTTGAGCAGCAGCACGCCCTGGTCGGCCCACGGCGTCAGGTCGCCGGTGGTGGCGACCGGCACCTGCAGGTCGCTCGCCAGCTCCTTGTAGATGTTGCGCAGCGACGGCGGGACGCGCACGCCCGGCCGCACGCTGAAGCTGAGGCCGTGCGCCTGGCCGGGGCCGTGGTAGGGGTCCTGGCCGAGGATCAGCACCCGCGCGGTGTCGTAGGGGCAGTGCCGGAAGGCGTTGAACAGGTCCTCGCGCGGCGGGTAGACGGTCTGCTCGTCGTACTCCTGGGACACGAAGGCGCTCAGGGCCGCGACCTTGATCGGGTCGAGGTAGGGGTCGAGCTTGTCCCGCCAGTCCGCGGGCAGGGATTCCATCAGGTCGAGCGACATTTCCAGGGGCCTCCGAGGCAGTGTTCTCCGGCTACCGGAAACCCTAACGGCCGACACTGACACGCCCGGCGGTAATCACCGGAGCGAAGCGCCTGAGTCCATAGGATGAGGCCATATGCCCGACTCCCCCCGCTGGCGGCGCCCCCTGGCCGCCGTGCTCACCGCGTGCGCCCTGGCCGCCTCCGTCCAGGGCTGCGGCGGCTCGGGCACCGCGACGCTCACCGTGCTCGGCGCGTCCTCGCTGACCGAGGTCCTGGGCGAGCTGGCCGCCTCCTACGAGCGCACGCACCGCCGGGTGCGCGTCCGCGCGGAGTTCGGCGGCTCGCAGGAGATGGTGGGCCGGCTGTCGGACCACCAGCACGGCGACGTGCTGGTGACCGCGGGCGAGGCGGCGATGAAGGAGGCCGAGGGCTACCTGACCGGCCGCCGCCGGGTGGTGGCGCACAACTCGCTGACGATCGCGGTCGCGCCCGGCAACCCGCGGCGCGTCACCGGCCTCGCCGACCTCGCGCGGCCGGGCCTGCGGGTCACCGTCGGCGCGGCCAGCAACCCGGCCGGGGTGTACGCCCGGCAGGTCTTCGCCCGCGCCGGGCTGACGGTGCGCTGGACCGGCGAGGAGATCAGCGCGCGGGCGGTGCTGGACCGGGTGCGCAGCGGGCGCTCCGACGCCGGGCTGGTGTACATCACCGACATGCGCTCGGCGGGGATCGCGGCCGACAGCGTGCCGATCCCGGCCGACGACAACGTGACCGCCTCCTACCCGGCCGCGGCCGTCAAGGGCGGCGACCACGAGGAGGAGGCCGAGGCGTTCGTGGCGTGGCTGGCCTCGCCGGAGGCCGCCCGGCTGTTCCACAAGTACGGGTTCGCCACGCCCGTCCCGCCGCGGTGACGGCGGGGCGGTCCCGCCGGCCGTGACGGCCCCGGAGGCCCCGGGTCCCGCCGGCCTCCGCCACCGGCCCCGTACCGGCTAACGACGTTAGCTTTGGCGGGGGTCCGTTTCACCGGGTTACGGCCGGGAAGACCTTGATCACTCCGGTCGGGGGGCCGCAGTGATGCGTACGGAGGGATCAGTCGTGCCGTCGAAGCCGACAGGACAGCCGACAGGACAGTCCGACCAGCGGCAGTCGGTGCCACCGCGCGACCGGCCCGACCAGCCCTGGCGCGCCGAGGGCGTGCCGCCCGGCAGGCCCGGCCGCCGGGACGGCGACGGCTCGCGCGGGCGCGGCTTCAAGCCGAACCGCACCACCTACTTCTGGCTGCTCCTGCTGCTGGTGTTCGGCCTCAGCTACCTGTCGATGCACTTCACCGGCAAGCAGGAGCGGGCCACCATCCCCTACACCGTCTTCACCCAGCAGGTCGCGGCGGGCAACGTCAAAGACGTCTACACCAAGGGCTTCCAGATCCAGGGCGAGCTGAAGAGCCCCCAGCAGGTCCCCGGCCAGGACGACGCGAAGAAGACCTACACCGACTTCGAGACGCTGCGCCCGGCCTTCGCCGACGACAAGATCTACAGCGACATGGTGAACAAGGGCGTGGTCGTGGCGGCCAAGCCCGTCACCGAGGACCGCGGCTTCCTGGCCAACCTGCTGCTGTCGCTGCTGCCCACGCTGCTGTTCGTGGGCCTGTGGATCGCGGCGATCGTGTGGATCCAGCGGCGGATGGGCGGCGGGGGCGCGGGCGGGCTGATGCGCGGCTTCGGGCGCTCGCCCAAGCCCGTCACGCCGGACGAGAAGCGCGCCACCTTCGCCGACGTCGCCGGGATCGACGAGGTCGAGGCCGAGCTGAGCGACGTGGTCGACTTCCTCAAGCACCCCGACAAGTACCGCAGGCTGGGCGCGCACGTGCCGCGCGGCGTGCTGCTGGCCGGGCCGCCCGGCACCGGCAAGACGCTGCTGGCCCGCGCGGTGGCCGGCGAGGCCGACGTGCCGTTCTACTCGGCCGCGGCCTCGGAGTTCATCGAGATGGTGGTGGGCGTGGGCGCGGCCCGGGTGCGCGAGCTGTTCACCGAGGCCCGCAAGACCGCGCCGTCGATCATCTTCATCGACGAGATCGACACCATCGGCCGCACCCGGGGCGGCGGGGCCAGCATGGGCGGCCACGACGAGCGCGAGCAGACCCTCAACCAGATCCTCACCGAGATGGACGGCTTCTCCGGCTCCGAGGGCGTGGTGGTGATCGCCGCGACCAACCGGCCCGACATCCTGGACCCGGCGCTGATGCGGCCGGGCCGCTTCGACCGCACCGTGGTGGTGTCGCCGCCCGACCAGGACGGCCGGGTCGCGATCCTGAAGGTGCACACCCGCGACGTGCCGCTGGCCCCGGACGTGGACCTGACCGCGATCGCGCGGATGACGCCGGGCATGACCGGCGCCGACCTCGCCAACCTGGTCAACGAGGCCGCGCTGCTGGCGGTCAAGCGCGGCAAGGACGCGGTGGACATGGCCGACGTGCAGTCGGCGGTCGAGCGGGTGCAGCTCGGCACCCGCCGCACCCTGGTCATCCCGGTCGAGGAGCGCCGCCGCACCTCCTACCACGAGTCCGGGCACGCGCTGCTCGGCATGCTCCAGCCGGGCGCCGACCCGGTCCGCAAGATCACGATCGTGCCGCACGGCCGCGCGCTGGGCGTGACCGTCTCCACCCCCGACGCCGACCGCTACGCCTACGACCAGGAGTACCTGCGCGGCCGCATCATCGGCGCGCTCGGCGGGATGGCCGCCGAGGAGCTGGTGTTCGGGGTGGTGACCACCGGCTCCGAGAGCGACCTGGAGCAGGCCACCAAGATCGCCCGCAGCATGGTGGGGCGCTGGGGCATGTCGCGGCGCGTCGGCCCGATGTCGGTGCTGCCGTCGGAGAACGCCGACCCCATGGCCCAGTACGCCTCGCAGGGCACCCTGACCGTGGTGGACGAGGAGACCCGCGGCATCGTCGAGGACTGCTACGCCGACGCGCTGCGGATGCTGCGCGAGAACCGCGACAAGCTGGAGTCGCTGGCCACCACGCTGCTGGAGCACGAGACGCTGGACGAGGAGGCGGCCTACCGCGCCGCCGGCATCGCCCGCACCCTGCCCCCGGGCGACGACGCCCCCGCCATCACGGCGGGCGAAGGGGACACCGACATCGGCCACGCCGACGACCACCGTGCCGACGACCACCGTGAGGACGGCACCTCGTGACCGGAGCCCGGGCGCGCCTCCTGCCCCTCGCCCTCGCCCTGTCCCTGGCCGCCTCGGGCACGGCCGCGGCCCCTTCCGGCGACCCCGACGTCGCCCTGGCGGCGAGCGCCCCGGCCGAGGCCGGTCCGGGCGAGACCGTCGCCATCGAGATCACCGCGACCAACCGGGGCGGGCGCGGCGCGGTGCGCCTGGTGGACCGGGTGCCCGGCACGCTGCTGGACGTCACCTGGACCTGCACGCCGTGGGGCGAGGCCGAGTGCCGTCCCGCCGGAGGCCAGGGCAACGACGTGGACGCGCGGGCCTGGCTGCCGCCCGGGGGCCGGGTCGTGCTGCGGATCGAGGGCGTGGCGGCGCACACCGCCGAGGGCGGCGTCATCCGCAACACCCTCGTGGTCGATCCGCCGTCCCGCCGGTCGGTCACGACCGCCACCCGCGTGCGCGGCCTAGCGCTTGACGCGGCCGCGCAGCGCCAGGAGCGCTAGGCCGAACAGCACGGGCCCGGCGAAGCGCAGCACCAGCTCGATCCACTCCCCCGTGGCCGTCAGCTTCTGCTCGGGGCCGCGCAGGAACGACGTCGCCGCGCGCAGGCTGTAGCGGATCGAGTCGGCGTAGTCCATGCGGGTGCCGGGCGGATAGCCCCAGGCCAGGAACGCGGCCGCGCACAGCGCCACCAGGACCGCCAGCGCCGCGAACGCGCGCCAGGCCCGCAGCCCGTAACCGGACACGGCCCAGTACGACCACAGCAGCGCGTACTCCCCCCGCGCCGCCAGCCAGCCGCGCCACTGCCGCCCGCGGCGCAGATCGCGGGCGCGGACGCGGGTGGCCAGGCGGCGCAGGTCCATCTCGCCGTAGTAGAAGTCGGCCGCGCCCGGCTCGTCCTTGGCGTCCTCGCGGCTCTTGCGCAGCGCCCGGTAGGTCTTGACGACCTCGGCGGCCGAGGAGGGCGGCACCCGGGCGGGCCAGTCGGCGGGCGGCGTCCACAGCGCGGCGTGCGGGCCGTTGGCCGCGCGCCAGCGGCGCTCGTCGCCGGTGACGCGGCGGCGGCTGATCCACGGGCTGCGCGGCGTCCAGCCGAACGCGTCCTCCTGCTCGATCTTCACCTTCTCCAGGTTGTGCGCGACGGTGAACTTGCAGGGCGACAGGTCCACGTCGCCGAAGGTCAGGTTGCTCATGTCGGTGCCGCTGACGCTGACCATGCGCGGCCGCCCGCCCGCCCTGCCGCCGACGCGGTTGGGGGCGACCAGCGAGGCCGAGCCCAGCTCGCAGTCGGTCAGCAGGACGTCGGCGCCCGACACCAGGAGCTGGACGCCGCCGGAGAAGCGGACCCGTTCGCAGTTGACCCACCGCGTGTCGGCCTCCACGCGGGTCCGCCGCTCGAAGACCGCGCTGCGCAGCACGATCCGGTCCGCGCGGAACGGCCCCAGCAGCGAGGAGTCCGTCAGGACCGCGCGGTTGAGCCGCAGCGTCCCGGTGATCTCGACGCCCTCCAGCAGCGGCCCGTCGGCGAAGGCCGCGCCGCTGCACCGCAGGTCGCCCGCCACCCGCGCGTTCTGGAAGTCGGCGAACGCCTCGAAGCGCGCGTCGTAGAAGTCGGCCCCGGCCTCGAAGGCGGCGCCGGCGAACAGCGCCCGCTCCGTGAAGGCCGCGCCGGTGAAGTCGGCCGCGCCGTGGAAGGCTGCGCCGGTGAAGTCGGTCCTGCCGCGGAAGACGCAGCGGGAGAAGTCCGCGCGCCCTTCGAAGACGTGCCCGGAGAAGTCGGCGTCGGTGAAGGTCTGCCCTGAAAGGTCGGTATCACCGGTGTGCACGGTTTCGTCGGGGGTCACCCGCGCACTGTAGCGACTCTCACTCCGCCGGTCCGATCATCTCCGGGTCCGCGGCGGGCGGGCTCGCGAAGACCGTCGTGCCGTCCCGCTCGCCGCGCGCCGGGTCGGCGCGGACGGCGAGGCGGTCCTCGTCGGCGGAGAACTCCACCCCGTCGCGCGGGTCCAGCCGCACCCACCGGTCGTCGACCAGCGCGGCGGCCAGGCCGTGCACGGCGAAGCCGCCGCCGTCGCGCAGCCGCTGGTAGCACAGCCCCGCCTGGACGCCTCCGGCCCGCAGCAGGGCCACCAGCAGGTGCGCGCGGGCGCGCGAGGAGCCGGCGCCCGCGGCGAGGACGTCGGAGGCCCGCCAGTGGCCCCCGGCGCCCCCGTCATCGGTGATCTCGTCGCGGACGAACTCGAACGCCAGCCGCGCGAGCGCGATGTCGTCGCCGGTGCGCAGCTCCGACGCCTTCGCCTGGACCAGCGGGTGCTCCAGGTCCACCGCCTCGCCGGCGCCCAGGTAGTCCCAGGGCTCGGCCGCGAACTCCATCACAGGCCGAGCAGCGACTCGATGCCGAGGGTGAGGCGGTCGGGCAGCCCGGCGACCTTGCGCACCGACAGCAGCACGCCCGGCATGAACGACTCGCGGTTCATCGCGTCGTGCCGGATGGTGAAGGTCTCGCCGTGCCCGCCCAGCAGCACCTCCTGGTGCGCGATCAGGCCCGACAGCCGCACCGCGTGCACCCGCACCCCGTCCACGTCCGCGCCGCGCGCGCCCGGGACCTCGGAGGTGGTGGCGTCCGGCGAGCGGTCCACGCCGGCCTCGGCGCGGGCGGCGGCGACCAGCTCGGCCGTGCGGAACGCGGTGCCCGAGGGCGCGTCGGCCTTGTTCGGGTGGTGCAGCTCCACGATCTCGACCGACTCGAAGAACGGGGCGGCCTTCTGCGCGAAGCTCATCATCAGCACCGCGCCGATGCCGAAGTTGGGGGCGATCAGCACGTTGCCCGACGCCCCGGCCGCCAGCCACGAGCGCACGGTGTCCAGCCGCGACGCGTCGAACCCGGTGGTGCCGACCACGGCGTTCAGGCCGTGCTCCACGCACCACTTCAGGTTGTCCATGACGACGTCGGGGTGGGTGAAGTCCACCACGGTCTCGGCGCCGGCCAGGGCGCCGAGGTCGTCGCCCTGGTCCACCGCGGCGACCAGCTCCATGTCGTCGGCGCCCTCGACCGCCCGGCACACCTCGGCCCCCATGCGGCCCCGCGCGCCCAGCACCCCAACCTTGATCACGTGTCGTCCTCCCGGCTCGGCTCGGCGTCGAGCCTATCGCGGCCGCCCGGACGCCGTTCCCACTGGTCGCGGGCGTGCCCGTGCGGCGGGGGCGGGACCGCGCGGCCCCGCCCCCGCCGCACCGGGCCCGATCAGACGTCGTCGGAGACGAACAGGTTGAGCAGCCAGCTCACCACGCCCACGATGATCGCGCCCCAGAGCGCCGGCCAGAACCACTCCACGTGGAACGGCAGGTTCATCTTGCCCGCCACCCAGCTGGTGAGCATGAGCAGCGCGGCGTTCACCACCAGCGCGAACAGGCCGAGCGTCAGCACGTAGAACGCACAGCCGAACACCTTGATGACCGGTTTGAGCACCGCGTTGACGATGCCGAAGATGACCGCGACCACCAGCAGCGTGAGGGCCTGCTTGCCCCAGGACGCCGCGGTGACGTCCACGCCCTTGACCAGCGCGGTCGCCACCCACAGCGCCACCGCCGAGATCACGATCCGAATGAGGATCTTCATGTCCGGCTCCTACCCGAAGGCTGATCATCTGTAACGACCCCGACACCGAGCGGAGTTAGCCCAGGTCGCGGCGGGGAAGGTAGAGATCATCCACGGGGGGAGGGCGTATGGCGGCGGAACCGGACCGGTCCTGGTCCCCCGGCCTGGTCCTGCTGGTCGGCGGCGGCGCGGCGGTCCTGGTGCTGGCCGGGCTGAAGGCCACCTCCTCCATCGCCGGACCCGCCCTGCTGGCGCTGGTGATGACCATCGCGGTCAGCCCGCTGCGCGCCTGGCTGGAGCGGCGCCGGATGCCGTTCTGGGTCTGCGTGGCGGTGCCGCTCGGCACGGTGATCGTCGTGCTGCTGGCCCTGGGCGCGGCGCTGGCGCTGTCGGCGGCGCAGCTGGCCTCGATGCTGCCCGGCTACTCCGAGGAGTTCAACGGCCTGGTCAAGAGCGTCACCGACGAGCTGGCCGCGCACGGCATCGACCAGGGCAAGCTCCAGACCGCGCTGTCCAGGCTGGACCCCGGTCAGCTGTTCTCGTTCGTGCAGGGCTTCCTGGACGGGCTGCTCAGCGCCTCGTCGGCGGTCGTGCTGATCGTGCTGATGCTGGTCGGCATGTGCATGGACGCCACCGGCACCGCGCGCGTGCTGGAGCAGGTCGAGCCCCGGCAGCCCGAGCTGGTGGCGGCGCTGCGCGGCTTCGCCCGCGACATCACCCGCTACCTGGTGGTCAGCACCGTCTTCGGGGCGATCGTGGCGGCGCTGGACGTGATGGTGCTGTACGTGTTCGACGTGCCGGTGCCGCTGCTGTGGGGCCTGCTGGCGTTCCTCACCAACTACATCCCCAACATCGGGTTCGTGGTCGGGCTCGCGCCCCCGGCCCTGCTGGGGCTGCTCAACGGCGGCTGGACCGACATGGTGTGGATCATCGTGGCCTACTGCGCCATCAACTTCGTGCTGCAGACGCTGATCCAGCCCAAGTTCCTGGGCAACGCGGTGGGCCTGTCGTTCACCCTGGTGTCACTGTCGCTGCTGCTGTGGGCCTGGGTGCTGGGGCCGCTCGGCGCCCTGCTGGCGGTGCCGCTCAGCAGCCTGACCCGCGCCCTGCTGCTGGACACCGACCCGAGCAAGAAGTGGCTGGCCTCGCTGCTCAGCTCCGCGGTGGACGGCCCCGACCCCAAGGTGAAGCCCGACGGCGGCATCGAACGCTGAGCCGCCGCCGGGCCACCGGGGCCGCCGGGGAACAGGTCAGAGCGAGAAGTCGCGGTCGCCGAACGGGCCGATGACCGTCAGCGCCTGCGGCTGCGCCAGCACGTCGGCGGCGACCTCGCGCACCTCGTCCAGCGTCACCGCGTCGATGCGGGCCAGCACCTCGTCCACCGGCAGCAGCGACTCGTACACCAGCTCGCTCTTGCCGATCCGGCTCATCCGCGACCCGGTGTCCTCCAGGCCCAGCACCATCGCGCCGCGCAGCTGGCCCTTGCCCCGGGCGAGCTCCTCGGCGTCCAGGCCGTGCTCGGCGGCCTTGGCGACCTCGTCGCGGCAGATCGACAGCACCTCGTCGACCTTGCCGGGCTGGCACCCGGCGTAGACGCCGAACACCCCGGTGTCGGCGTACTGGGAGGTGTAGCTGTAGACCGAGTAGGCCAGGCCGCGCTTCTCGCGGATCTCCTGGAACAGCCGCGAGGACATGCCGCCGCCGAGCGCGGCGTTCAGCACGCCCAGCGCGAAGCGGCGCTCGTCGGTGCGGCACACCCCGAGGCCGCCGAGCACCACGTGGGCCTGCTCGGTGTCCTTGTCGATCACCCGTACGGTCGGCGCGGCCGGCCAGGCGTCGCCGCCGAGGCGCGGCGCGTTGGGGCGGCGGTCGCCCTCCAGCCGGTCGCCGAACGCGGCGGCGGTCAGCCGCACGACCTCGTCATGGTCGATGTTGCCCGCGACCGCGACGACCAGGTTCTCCGGGACGTAGTGCTCGCGGTAGTAACCGTGCACCCGGTCGCGCGATAGCGCGTTGATGGACTCGACGGTGCCGAGGATCGGGCGACCGATCGGGACGTCGCCGTACAGCGCGGTGGAGAACTCGTCGTGGATGAGGTCGCCGGGGTCGTCGTCGCGCATGTGGATCTCTTCGAGGATCACCCCGCGCTCGGCCTCGACGTCCTCGGGCCGGTTCACCGACGCGGCGACCATGTCCGACACCACGTCCACCGCCAGCGGCAGGTCCTGGTCCAGGACCCGCGCGTAGTAGCAGGTGTACTCCTTGGCGGTGAAGGCGTTGAGGTCGCCGCCGACCGCGTCCAGCGCCGCCGAGATCTCCAGCGCCGAGCGCCGCTCGGTGCCCTTGAACAGCACGTGCTCCAGGTAGTGGCTGGCGCCCGCGTCGGCCGGGGCCTCGTCGCGCGAGCCCACCCCCGCCCAGACGCCGAACGCCGCCGAACGCACCGTCGGCAGGGTCTCGGTGATGACGCGCAGCCCGCCGGGCAGCACGGTGCGGCGCACCACGCCCGCGCCGTCGTGCCCGGGGTGGATCGTGTGGGTCGTGCCGGGCTCCTGGGCCCGCGCGGGCAGGGTCACGGGATGGCTCGCATTCACAGTGGTCGGAGGGGTGGAAACGGGCCGACCGGCCTGCCCCGCGCTGGGGAGCAGGCCGGTCGGTCGCACGGACGGGTCAGGAGTTGCGCTGACCGGTGTCGTCGCCGGTGCGGCGGGTGCGGCGGCGGCGCGGGGCGCGCTTCTCGCCGCCCTCGTCGTCGCCCTGGGCGTCGGCCTTCGCCTCGGACCGGGCCTCGGCCTTGTCGGACCGGGCCTCGGCGGCCGGGGCGTCGCCCGCTCCGGCGTCGGCGGCGCCCTCCTTGGCGGCGGCCTCACGGTCGACGACCTCGACCGGGACCAGCGACAGCTTGCCGCGCTGGTCGATCTCGGTCACCTCGACCTGGATCTTCTCGCCGACCTTGATGACGTCCTCGACGTTCTCGATCCGGGCGCCGCCGTGCAGCTTGCGGATCTGCGAGACGTGCAGCAGGCCGTCCTTGCCGGGCAGCAGCGACACGAACGCGCCGAACGTCGTGGTCTTGACGACGGTGCCCAGGTAGCGCTCGCCGACCTCGGGCATGTGCGGGTTGGCGATCGCGTTGATCGCCTGCCGCGCGGCCTCGGCCGACGGGCCGTCGGTGGCGCCGACGTAGATGGTGCCGTCGTCCTCGATGGTGATGTCGGCGCCGGTGTCGTCCTGGATCGAGTTGATCATCTTGCCCTTGGGGCCGATGACCTCGCCGATCTTGTCCACCGGGACCTTGATGGTGATGATCCGCGGCGCGAACGGGGACATCTCGGCGGGCGCCTCGATGGCCTCGTGCATCACGTCCAGGATCGCCAGGCGCGCGCCCTTGGCCTGCTTCAGCGCGGCGGCCAGCACCGAGGCGGGGATGCCGTCGAGCTTGGTGTCGAGCTGGAGCGCGGTGATCAGGTCGCGGGTGCCGGCGACCTTGAAGTCCATGTCGCCGAACGCGTCCTCGGCGCCCAGGATGTCGGTCAGCGTGACGTACTCGCCGCCCTCGTGGATGAGGCCCATGGCGATGCCGGCCACCATCTGCTTCAGCGGGACGCCCGCGTCCATCAGCGACATGGTGGAGGCGCAGACCGAGCCCATGGAGGTCGAGCCGTTGGAGCCCAGCGCCTCCGACACCTGGCGGATGGCGTAGGGGAACTCCTCGCGCGTCGGCAGCACCGGCAGCAGGGCGCGCTCGGCGAGCGCGCCGTGGCCGATCTCGCGGCGCTTGGGCGAGCCCACCCGGCCGGTCTCGCCGGTGGAGTAGGGCGGGAAGTTGTAGTTGTGCATGTAGCGCTTGGTGCGCTCGGGGTTCAACGTGTCGATCATCTGCTCCATGCGGAGCATGTTCAGCGTGGTGACGCCCAGGATCTGGGTCTCGCCGCGCTCGAACAGCGCCGAGCCGTGCACCCGCGGGATCACGTGCGCCTCGGCGCTCAGCTGACGGATGTCCTTGACGCCGCGGCCGTCCATGCGGACGCCGTCGCTGACCACGCGCTCGCGGACCAGCTTCTTGGTCAGCGCGCGGAAGGCGGCCGAGACCTCCTTCTCGCGGCCCTCGAAGTCGGCGGCCAGCTTCTCGGCGGTGGCGGCCTTGACCTCGTCGAGGCGGGTCTCGCGGTCCTGCTTGCCGGCGATGGTGAGCGCCTGCGCCAGGTCGGCGCGGGCGGCCGCGGTGACGGCCTCCAGCACGTCGTCCTGGTAGTCCAGGAAGATCGGGTACTCGGCGGTGGGCTTGGCGGCCTCGGCCGCCAGGCCGCTCTGCGCCTCGCACAGGACCTTGATGAACGGCTTGGCCGCCTCCAGGCCCTCGGCCACGACCTCCTCGGTGGGGGCGGTGGCGCCCTCGCCGACGAGCTTGAGGGTGCCGGGGGTGGACTCGGCCTCGACCATCATGATCGCGACGTCGCCGTCGGCCAGCATCCGGCCGGCCACCACCATGTCGAAGGTGGCGCGCTCCAGCTCGGAGTGGCGCGGGAAGCCGACCCACTGGCCGTCGATCAGCGCGACGCGCACGCCGCCGATCGGGCCGGAGAAGGGCAGCCCGGCGAGCTGGGTGGACATGGAGGCGGCGTTGATGGCCACCACGTCGTACAGGTCGTCCGGGTGCAGCGCCATGATCGTCTCGACGACCTGGATCTCGTTGCGCAGGCCCTTCTTGAAGGACGGGCGCAGCGGGCGGTCGATGAGGCGGCAGGTGAGGATCGCGTCCTCGGAGGGGCGGCCCTCGCGGCGGAAGAACGAGCCGGGGATGCGCCCGGCGGCGTACATGCGCTCCTCGACGTCCACCGTCAGCGGGAAGAAGTCCAGGTTGTCCTTGGGCTTCTTGGACGCGGTGGTGGCCGACAGCACCATGGTCTCGTCGTCGAGGTAGGCCACGGCCGAGCCGGCGGCCTGGCGGGCCAGCCGGCCCGTCTCGAAGCGGATGGTGCGGGTGCCGAACGACCCGTTGTCGATCACGGCTTCGGTGCTCAGGGCACCGTCGATGCGCGGAGCATCGGTCACGGAAACCTCCAGGTTTCGAGTACGTGCCCCTCGGCGGTCGTTACCCGTGGCTTCGCGTGGTGCCGGTCTTCGATCGAAGCGTCCGGGACGGCGGTCCCGCCTGCCGGGCGGGGGCGTTCCGGAGGCCACTACCGAGGACCGGCCGCAGCAACGGTGTCCACGAGGGGCTTTGTTTCCAGTTATACGACCTGCGCGGCCGGTGAAACCGGCGCGGGCGTAAAAAGAGGGGGAGCGGCCCGGGCAGGCCGCTCCCCCAGCGCGCTAGCGGCGCAGACCGAGGCGCTCGATCAGCTGCCGGTAGCGGTTGATGTCCTTGTTGGCGAGGTACTTCAGGAGCCGGCGGCGGCGGCCGACCAGCAGCAGCAGACCACGACGGCTGTGGTGGTCGTGCTTGTGCTCCTTGAGGTGCTCGGTCAGATCGTTGATCCGACGGGTGAGCAGCGCGACCTGGACCTCCGGGGATCCGGTGTCACCCTCAGTGGTCGCGTATTCAGCGATGATCTTGTTCTTGGTGGCGGTGTCGAGCGACACGAGGCTCCTTCAGTGAGGTCGTCACCCGCAGAGCCCGGGCCCGATGGGCGCACGGGTCCGCATGGTGCGTTAGGGATCGTGGCGGACCGCATGAGGGTGCAGTCCACCGAGCCGGGGCCCACCCCGGCGACTATTCACCGTATCAGTTCTTTTGGCTCGTGCGGCCTCGACCCTCGCGAGCGGGGCCGGGACGGCGCGAAGTCGCCGGAAGGCTCCCTCCGCAGGGTCAACGCCCGCCGGAGGAGGGGCATTCCCTGGCGGGCCCGGCTACGGGGCCAGGATCTCCCTCGCCTTGGCCACGTCGTTGTTCATCTCCTCGACCAGCGAGTCGATCGAGTCGAACTTCAGGGTGTCGCGGATGCGGGCCTGGAAGTCGACCGCCATGTGCTCGCCGTACAGGTCGAGGTCGTCGCGGTCCAACGCGTACGCCTCCACCGTGCGCTCGCCCGCGCCCTCGAAGGTGGGGTTGGTGCCGATGGAGATCGCCGCCGGCCAGCGGGCCTGCGGGTAGCGGTCGGAGTCGCAGACCAGCCAGCCCGCGTACACCCCGTCGGCCGGGACGGCGGTGTGCGGCACCGTCTCCAGGTTGGCGGTCGGGAAGCCCAGCGCGCGGCCGCGCTGGTGGCCGCGCACCACCACGCCCTCGACGCGGTGCAGGCGCCCCAGCGCGTGGGCGGCGCCCTCGACGTCCCCGGCCTCCAGCTTGGCGCGGATGTAGGTCGAGGAGATGGTGTCGCCGTTGGCCACCAGCGGCACCCCCTCGGCGGTGAAGTCGTACTTCTCGCCCAGCTCCCGCAGCAGCGCGACGTCGCCCTTGGCCTTGTGGCCGAAGCGGAAGTCCGCGCCGACGATCACGTGCGCCGCGTGCAGCCGCTCCACCAGGACCTGCCGGACGAACTCGTCGGGCGGGGTCTGCGACAGCTCCAGGGTGAAGGGCACCACCACGACCGCGTCGGTGCCGAGGCCCTCCAGCAGCTCGATCCGGCGCCTGGCGCTGGTCAGCAGCGGCGGGTGGGTGCCGGGCCGGACCACCTCGTCGGGGTGCGGGTCGAAGGTGATGGCCACCGACCGCAGCCCGCGCTCGGCCGCCTGCGCGCACGCGGCCGCGACGATCCGCCGGTGCCCGCGGTGCACGCCGTCGAAGACGCCGATGGTGACCACGGACCTGCCCCAGTCGGCGGGAACCTCGTCGAGGCCATGCCAGCGCCGCACCATGCTCTCCCTGCGTAGGACTGCCTGCCCGGTTCTTGTGTCGCCCTCAAGAGTGCCATGCGCCGTCCCGCGGGGTGACCGAGGGGTTCCCGGTACCGGGGCGGCGCCGCCGAGGGCTCCCCCGTGGCTCCTCCGGAGTCTACTCGCCGGTAGGGGCGGCGGCCGGAACGCGGGGCGTGCGGGGCACCGGCGGATCACGGGTAGCGTCGTCGCGTGACCGTCCAGACCAGGCCACTGAGCCGGGGCGATCAGCCGCCGGCCCGCCGTCCCCCCGCCTCCTCCCGCCGCGGCGCGGTCATCGCCGCCGCCTCCGTGGTGCTGGCGCTGCTGCTGGCCGGGCACCGGCTGGTCCCCGGCAACGCGGGCACCCTGCTCGACACCGCCCTGCCGTGGCTGGGCCTGCTGGTCCCGGTGCTGCTGCTGGCCGCCGCCGCCCGCCGGGCGCGGCTCGGCGCGGCCGCCGCGGCGCTCCCCGCGGCGGTGTGGCTGGCGCTGTTCGGCACGGCGTTCGTGCCGGGCGGGGGCGGCCCCTACGACGTGCGCGCGGTCAGCCAGAACATGTACGCCGCCAACCCCAGCCCCGCCGCCACCGCCGCGCGGCTGATCGGGACCAAGGCCGACCTGCTGGCGCTCCAGGAGATGCCCTCGGGCGACCACCCGGCCCGGCTCAGCCGGGTCTACCGGCACCACGTGGTCAAGGGCACCGTCGGGCTGTGGAGCCGGTGGCCGCTGCGCAACGCGCGGGAGGTGCCGCTAGGGCTCGGCTGGCCCCGGGCGCTGCGCGCGACGGTCGCCGCCCCGAAGGGCGAGCTGGCCGTCTACGTGGCCCACCTCGGCTCGGCGCGACCCGGCCGCACCGGCGGACGCGACGCGACCATGGACCGGCTCGCCGCCGTCGTGCGCGCCGACCGGGCCGAGCGGGTGCTGGTGCTGGGCGATCTGAACACCGCCACCACCGACCGCAAGCTGGGCGAGCTGGTGCCGCCGCTGCGGGAGTCGCACCGCAGCGCGGGGACGGGGCTGGGCTTCACCTGGCCGTCCCGGTTCCCGGTCGCCAGGCCCGACCACATCCTGTACCGGGGCGTGGAGGCCGTCGGCGCGGGCACGGTGCCCACCCCCGGCAGCGACCACCACGCCGTCCGGGCCGACTTCACCCTGTAGGCGCGGTCCCCGCAGGACCTCGGTGGGGCACCCCCGCACTGACATGGGAGGATGGCCCCGCCCATGCCCGATCAGCCCTTCACCCGACTCGCCCGCGCGGTGGTCTTCGCCACGGTCTGCCTGGCCCTGACCACCGCCGGCCACGCCTACGCCGCGTGCACCGCCGTGCCGGGCGGCACGGTGGCGCTGGGATTCGTGCTGGTGGCGGGCCTAGCGCTGGTCTTGGCGGGGACTGAGCGCTCCTACCGGACGATCCTGGGCGCCCTGCTCGGCGCCCAGTTCGGGCTGCACGTGCTGTTCGTCCAGGCCACGGCGGGCACCGCCCACCACACGGGGGCGCCCCTCGTCGAGGAGCCCGCCAGGGGCGGGACGGCCATGACCCTGGCCCACCTCGGCGCCGCCCTGGTCGCCGCCTGGTGGCTGCGCCGGGGCGAGGCCGCCGTCTGGAGCCTGGCGCGGCGGGTCGCCGCCGCCACCGGGGCGTCCTGGCGCGGGCTGTTCACCGCGCAGGCCCCGGCCGTCCTCCCCTCCCGCCCCGTCGTCCCGGCCGCCGCCCCGGACCGGTCGGCGGTCCGCGCCCCGCTGCGGCACGTCCTGATCAGCCGCGGGCCGCCCGCGCCGCTCTCCACCACGCCTTCCTGACCCTCCCCCGCCGCGGCGGGGGCCTCATCCTCCGACCCGTGGAGAGTTCCGCATGCGTACTTCAGCCTTCGCCGCGCTGGGCCTGGCCGGCGTGCTGCTCGGCGCGGCCGCCTGTGGCGGCGAGCCCGACCCGACCGCCAAGGCCGCCGAGGAGCGGTCCGAGACCCGGCCCGCGTCCGCCTACAAGGCGACCGCGCTGCCCGCCTCGTACAAGATCCCCGACGTGGAGCTGACCGACGGCGACGGGCGCCCCTACGGCCTGGCCGAGCGCGCCCAGGGCAAGGTGACCCTGCTGTTCTTCGGCTACACCCACTGCCCCGACATCTGCCCCACCACCATGGCCGACGCGGCGGGCGCGATGTCGCTGCTGTCCCCGGCCAAGCGCGACCGGGTGCGGGTGGTGTTCGTGACCGCCGACCCGCGCCGCGACACCCCCGGGGTGCTCAAGGACTTCCTGGGCCGCTTCGACGGCTCGTTCGTCGGGCTCACCGGCCCCATGAAGACCATCCAGCGCGCGGCCGCCGAGGCGAAGGTGTCGATCACGCCGCCGCCCGCCGACGCCAAGGGGAACTACCCCGTCTCGCACGGCAGCAACGTCATGGCCTACGGGCCGGACGGCACGGGGCGGCTGATGTTCCCCTACCAGTTCGGCAGCGCCGCCATGGCCAAGGACCTCAAGGCCCTGCTGGCCGAGGAGAAGCCCGGGGAGAGCGCGGGGCGGGCCGAGATGCGCGTCAGCGACGCGCGCGTGCGCGTGCCGTCCAGCCCGGACGTGACCGCCGGCTACTTCACCCTGACCAACTCCGGCGTGCCCGACACCCTCACCGGCGTCACCTCGCCCGCCGCCGGGACGGTGGAGATGCACCGCATGGTGATGGGCGACGGAGCCATGAAGATGGAGCAGGTCAAGAGCGTCCCGGTGCCCAAGGGCACGGTGAGGTTCGACAAGGGCGGGCTGCACCTGATGCTGATGAGGCCCCGCGACCTGAAGGCGGGGACCACGGTGCCGCTGACGCTGCGGTTCGCCAAGGCGGGCGAGGTCACCGTCAACGCGACCGTGGTCCCGGCCGGCTCCTAGGCCCGCTAGGAGACGAACACCGCCAGGGGCTTGGCCGCCCTGCCCTGCTCCTCCACCAGCGCCAGCAGGGTCCCGTCGGGGTCGAACACCCCGACGGGGCCCGGGCCCAGGCCGGCGGCGGGGAGCCGTCCGCCGTGGCGGACCTTGCGGGCGTCGTCCTCGGTCACGTCGCGGCGCGGGAACGCCGCCGAGACCGCCTCGCCGATCGGCAGTACCTCCATCCGCTCGGCGAGCTGGTCGACCGTGCGGGCCATGCTGAGGTCGTAGGGGCCGACGCGGGTGCGGCGCAGGTAGGTCAGGTGGCCGCCGCAGCCCAGGCCGGCGCCCAGGTCGCGGGCCAGCGCCCGGATGTAGGTGCCCGACGAGCACGACACCGACACGTCCACGTCGACCAGGTCGCCCTCCCGGCGGATGCCGGTGACCGCGAACTCGTGGATCGTGACGGGGCGGGCCTTCAGCTCGACCTGCTCGCCCTTGCGGGCCATCTTGTAGGCGCGCTCGCCGTTCACCTTGATCGCGCTGACCTGCGGCGGGACCTGCTGGATCGGGCCGGTCAGCGCGGCGATCCCGGCCGCGATCCGCTCGTCGGTCACGTGGGCCGCCGACGCCGTCGCGGTGGTCTCGCCCTCGGCGTCGTCGGTGTTGGTGGTCTGGCCGAGCCGGATCGTGCCGTCGTAGCCCTTCTCGGTCAGCGCCAGGTGCCCCAGCAGCCGGGTCGCCTTCTCCACCCCGACCACCAGCACCCCGGTCGCCATCGGGTCGAGCGTGCCGGCGTGCCCGACCCGGCGCGTCCCGGCCAGCCGGCGCATCTTGCCCACCACGTCGTGGGAGGTCCACTCGGCGGGCTTGTCGACGATGACGAGTCCCGATTCCACTGCGGTCACTGCGGTCGCTCCGGTCGTTCGCTGCCGGGCGCCCGCAGGACGGCGCGCAACCGGTCGATGATGTCGGACGGGTCGCCGCTCGCGGTGAACGCGGCGGCCGTGCTGTGGCCGCCACCACCCAGCTCCACGCACGCCGACCCGACGTCCACCCCGCCCTTGGAGCGGGTGGACACGTACCAGTCGTTCTCGTCGGTCTGCTTGCACACCACCGAGACCTCGGCCTCGTCGGTGCGGCGGAGCTGGTCGATGACGCCTTCCAGCTGGTCGTAGGGCACGCCCCGCGCGTCGCGGTCGGCGCGGCCGATGGTCGTCCAGACCAGGCCGTGGCCGCCGGCGGCGTCGCGCTCCAGCCGGGCCCGCGCCAGCGCGCCCGCCAGCACCTGCAGGTAGCCGAACGGGGCGCGGTCCCACAGCTCGCGGCTGACCTTGTCGGGGCGCACCCCGGCCTTCAGCAGGCGGCCCGCCAGGTCGTGGTCCTGCGAGGTGGTGCAGGGGTACTTGAACGAGCCGGTGTCGCTGGCCAGTCCCGCGTACAGGCACTGGGCCACCTCGCGGGTCAGCGGGGCGCCCAGCCGCCGGATCAGTTCGTCCACCAGCACGGCGGTGGCGGCCGCGGCCGGGTCCACCAGCCGCACGGTGCCGAACCCGCCGCCGGAGGCGTGGTGGTCCACCACCAGCAGCGACCGGGCCCGGTCGGCGTTGGCCGCCAGCGAGCCGAGCCGGTCCGGCCCGGCCGCGTCCAGCGTGATCATCAGTTCCGGCGCGGCCGGCAGCAGCCCCGGCTCCACCAGCAGCTCCTGGCCGGGCAGGAACCGCAGGCTGGCCGGGACCGTGTACGGCTCGCCGAACGAGGCCAGCACCCGCTTGCCCCGGCCGCGCAGGGCCTGGGCGAGCGCCAGCATCGAGCCGAGCGCGTCGCCGTCGGGCACCACGTGGCAGGCCAGGCAGACCTCCTCCGCGGCGTCGATCAGCTCCAGCGCCCCGGCCCAGTCCAGACGGGGCCACCGGTCGTCCCGGGGGCCCGGATCGCGCCGCGCCACCGGGACGGTCATGAGGAGGTGCGCCCCGCGGCGCCGGCCCCGTCGTCGGCGCCCTCGTCCTCGTCGTCCTCGTCGTCCGCCTCGCCCGGCTCCTTGTAGGGGTTGGCGTCCCCGGCCGGGGTGGCGGTCTGCGCGGCCTTGGCCACCTCGGCGTCCTTGGCGCGCGCCTTGGCGAGCAGCTCGTCGATGTGCTGCACGTTCTCCATGACGGAGTCGAGGGCGAAGGTGATGCTGGGCGTGTGCCGGACCCCCGTCTGCCTGCCGACCTCCGAGCGGATGACGCCCTTGGCGCTCTCCAGCGCCGCGGCGCTGTCGGCCCGCTCGGCCTCGGTCCCGTACACCGTGTAGTAGACGGTCGCGTCGCGCAGGTCGTTGGTGATGCGGGTGTCGGTCACGGTCACGAAGCCGAGCCGCGGGTCCTTGATCCGCCGCTCCAGCATCTCGGCCACGATCTGCTGGATGCGGTCGGCGAGCTTACGCGCCCGGGCTGCGTCCACCATGATCGCACTCCCTTTCTATGGTTCGCGCGAGGAGGTCAGTCCTCGTCGTTGAAGAGCCGCCGCCGCGCCGACAGCAGCTCGATCTCGGGGCGACCGGCCACCAGCCGCTCGCACTGGTCCAGGACGTCGGTGGCGTTGGCGGCGCTGCCCGCCACCACCGCCACCCCGATCTCCGCCCTGCGGTGCAGGTCGTTGCCGCCGGTCTCGGCGACCGCGACCCCGGGGAAGCGCTTGCGCACCTCGGCGACGATGGGCCGGACCACCGACCGCTTCTGCTTCAGCGACCGCACGTCCCCCAGCAACAGGTCCAGCGTCAGCGCACCCACGTACACCTGGTCGATCACCTCGGGTTTCTCTGGAATGGAACGACGGCGGGGAGGCGGGGTGTTCCCGCCCGGGGCCGCGGCCCGGGGCGCCCGCCTCCGGCCGCCGACACGACATGACGCCAGGTTAGAAGATCAACCTGGCGTCATGGCACTGCTTTACCGCCCGGCGGGACCGGGACGGGGGTGGCGGGGGCGGCCCCGCGTCGTCGCCTCGACGGGGCCGCCCCTACCGGTCGCCTCAGCTGCGGGGCTTCTCCCGCATCTCGAAGCACTCGATGGTGTCACCGAGCTTGATGTCGTTGTAGCCGACACCGATACCGCACTCGAAGCCCTCGCGGACCTCGGTGGCGTCCTCCTTGAAGCGGCGCAGCGACGACACCGTGAGGTTGTCGGCGACCACGACGCCGTCGCGGACGAGGCGGGCCTTGGCGTTGCGCTGGATGACACCGGAGGTGACCATCGAGCCCGCCACGTTGCCGATCCGCGGCACCTTGAAGATCTCGCGGACCTCGGCGGTGCCGAGCTGGGCCTCCTCGAACTCCGGCTTCAGCATGCCCTTGAGGGCCGCCTCGACCTCCTCGATCGCCTGGTAGATGACCGAGTAGTACCGGATGTCCACGCCCTCGCGGTCGGCCATCTCCTGCGCGTTGCGCTCGGGCCGCACGTTGAAGCCGATGATGACCGCGCCCTGGGAGGCCAGCGCCAGGTTGACGTCGTTCTGCGTGATCGCGCCGACGCCGCGGCGGATGACCCGCAGGTTGACCTCGTCGCCCACGTCGATCTTGAGCAGCGAGTCCTCCAGCGCCTCCACCGAACCGGACACGTCGCCCTTGAGGATGAGCAGCAGCTCGTCCCGCTCGCCGCGCTCCAGGTCCTTGAACAGGTCTTCCAGGACGTTGGACCGGCGGCTCTTGAGCAGCTCGGCGTTGCGCTTGCGCGCGACGCGCTTGTCGGCGATCTGGCGGGCCACCCGGTCGTCCTCGACGACCAGGAAGTTGTCGCCCGCGCCGGGCACGGCGGTGAGGCCGAGCACCAGCACCGGGCGGGACGGGCCCGCCTCCTCGACGAGGTTGCCGTTCTCGTCGTGCATCGCCCGGACGCGGCCGTGGGCCACGCCGCAGACGATGGAGTCGCCGACCCGCAGCGTGCCGCGCTGCACCAGCACGGTCGCCACGGCGCCCCGGCCCTTGTCCAGGTGCGCCTCGATGGCGGAGCCCTGGGCGGGCATGTCGGGGTTGGCCACCAGCTCCAGCTCGGCGTCGGCGGTCAGCACGATCGACTCCAGCAGGCCGTCGATGTTGAGGCCCTCGCGGGCCGACACGTCGACGAACTGCGTGGTGCCGCCGAACTCCTCGGCGACCAGACCGTACTCGGTGAGCTGGGCCCGCACGCGCTGCGGGTCCGCGCCCTCCTTGTCGATCTTGTTGACCGCGACCACGATCGGCACGCCGGCCGCGGTCGCGTGGTCGATCGCCTCGGTGGTCTGCGGCTTGACGCCGTCGTCGGCCGCGACCACCAGCACCACCAGGTCGGTGGTGTCGGCACCGCGGGCGCGCATGGCGGAGAACGCCTCGTGACCCGGGGTGTCGATGAAGGTGATCTTGCGGTCCTCGCCGTCCACCACGGTCTCGACCTGGTAGGCGCCGATGTGCTGGGTGATGCCGCCGGCCTCGCCCGCGACCACGTTGGCGTTGCGGATGGCGTCCAGCAACTTGGTCTTGCCGTGGTCGACGTGGCCCATGACGGTGACCACCGGCGGACGCGACTGGAGGTTCTCCTCGTCGCCCTCGTCCTCGCCGTACTCGATGTCGAACGACTCCAGCAGCGCGCGGTCCTCGTCCTCGGGGCTGACGACCTGGACGTCGAAGTCCAGCTCGACCCCGAGCAGCTGCAGGTCGTCGGTGTCCACCGACTGCGTGGCGGTGACCATCTTGCCGAGGTGCATCATGATCGCCACGAGCGACGCCGGGTTGGCGCCGATCTTCTCGGCGAAGTCGGTCAGCGTCGCGCCCTGCGGCAGCCGGATGGTCTTGCCGTTGCCGCGCGGCGCCGAAACGCCACCGGCGGCGGGCGCCTGCATGTTCTCGAACTCTTGACGACGCGCCCGCTTCGACTTGCGAGCGCGACCCGGACGACCGCCGGGGCGGCCGAAGGCGCCCTGCGTACCGCCGCGGCCGCGCGGACCGCCGCCACCGGGACGGGGGCCGAAGCCGCCGGGGCGACCGCCGCCGCCACCGGGACCGCCGCCTGCGCGGGGGCCGCCGAAGCCGCCGCCGCCACCGGGACGACCGCCGCCGCCCGGACGACCGCCGCCACCGCCGCCACCGGGACGGCCACCGCCGCCGCCGGGACCGCGACCGCCGCCACCGGGACCGCCGCGACCGGGCGAGCTCGCCGGCCGCGAGGACGGCATGCTCATCGGGCTCGGGCGCGGACCGCCGCCACCGCCGCCGCCGGGACGCGGCGGCATGCCGCCCGGGTTCGGGCGCGGACCGCCCGCACCGGGGGGGCCGCCGGGGCGCGGCCCCGGACGGGCGCCGCCGGGCGCGGGACGCGGACCGCCGGGACGGTCGCCGGCACCGGCGCCGGGAGCGCCGCCGGGACCGCCCTGGCCGCCCGGACGCGGGCCGGGGCGCGGGCCCGGCTTGGGCGCCTGGCCCATGCCGGTGTTGGTCGAGCTGAACGGGTTGTTGCCCGGACGCGGGCCCTGCGGGCGGTCACCGCGCTGGCGGTCGCCGCCGCCGGAACGCGGGGCCGGACGCGGACCCGGCTTGGGCGCGCGCGGACCCGGCTTCGGACCGCCGGGACCGGCCTGGCCCTGGCCCTGACCGGGCGCGGGGCCGGTGGCCTTGGGGGCCGGGGCCTGCGGGGCCTGGGCCGCCGGGGCCTGGGGCGCCGGGGCCGGAGCCTGCGGGGCCTGAGCGGCCGGCGCGTTCACCGGCGTGCTCGGCGCGGGCGGAACCGGGCCGGGCGCCGGACGCGGGCCCGGCTTCGGGCCGCCGGGGCCGGCCGACTTGGGCGCGCCCTGCCGGTCCTGCTGCCGCTCCTGCTGGCCGCCGGCGGGACCGCCGGGGGCCGGAGCCGGACGCGGGCCCGGCTTGGGCGGGCCGGGACGGGCGCCCTGCGCACCGCCGCCACCGGACGGACCGGGGCGCGGCGCGGACGGACGCGGGGCGGACGGGCGGGGCCCGCCGCCCTTGCCGGACTTGCCGGCGTTGTTGTTGAAAGCTTCGGTAAGACGTCGAACGACCGGTGCCTCTATCGTGGAGGACGCCGACCGTACGAACTCGCCCATCTCCTGGAGCTTGGCCATGACGACCTTGCTCTCTACACCGAACTCTTTGGCGAGCTCGTATACCCGGACCTTGGCCACTGCACTCCCTACTCGGTCCGGGGGTGCGGCCTCCGGACCGTCGTTAACCTGCCGTACTCATCGCGGCGTGCTCATCGAGCGCTCATAGCAATCTCGACCTGCTTCCGACTAGACGTCGCTTACTGATTCGGCCTGACGGCCATCCTGCTGCCGCGGCGCTGCCGCCGCAAGCCCGTCCCGCAGCACACCGAGGTCGAGCGGCCCCGGCAGGCGGAACGCCCGTGGGAACGCCCGACGTCGCTCAGCTAGCTGAAGACATCCCAGGTCAGGGTGCAGATGTGCGCCCCGGCCCGGCAGCCGCCCATCGGGATCGGGGACGACGACGCCCTCGACCGCCACCAGGCGCAGCAAGTCGGACTTGACCGTGCGGACCCGGCACCCCACACAGGTGCGCATGGGGACAGCCCGGTCACGTGAACTGAGTCTACCGCGCCGAAGCGTCGGCGGGACCTGTCGCATGTTCTCCTGACGCACCTGATCCGGTTTCGGCGGGGCCGGCGCCCTTCGCCGCGCCCGTTCCGGCGGGCCGCTCGCGGCCGCCGGCGTCGTCCTGGCCGCCGCTCTGCCCGCCCGTCTGCTCGGTGTCGGACCGGATGTCGATGCGCCACCCGGTCAGCCGGGCGGCGAGGCGGGCGTTCTGCCCCTCCTTGCCGATGGCCAACGACAGCTGGTAGTCGGGCACCGTCACCCGGGCGACCCGGGCCTCGGCGTCGACGACCTCCACGCCGTTGACCCGGGCGGGCGACAGCGCGTTGCCGACGAACTCGGCCGGGTCGTCCGACCAGTCGACGATATCGATCTTCTCGCCGTGCAGCTCGGCCATCACGTTGCGGACCCGGCTGCCCAGCGGGCCGATGCAGGCGCCCTTGGCGTTGACGCCCGGCTTGCGCGAGCGTACCGCGATCTTGGTGCGGTGGCCGGCCTCGCGGGCGATGGCGGCGATCTCCACGGTGCCGTCGGCGATCTCGGGCACCTCCAGGGCGAACAGCTTGCGCACCAGGTTGGGGTGGGTGCGCGACAGCTGGACCGAGGGGCCGCGGTGGCCCTTGCGCACCTGCACCACGTAGGCGCGCAGCCGCTCGCCGTGCCGGTACTCCTCGCCCGGCACCTGCTCGGCGGGCTGGAGGATGGCCTCGATCTTGCCGAGGTCCACCAGCACGTTCCGCGGGTCGTTGCCCTGCTGGATGATGCCGGAGACGATGTCGCCCTCGCGGCCGGCGTACTCGCCGAAGGTCAGCTCGTCCTCGGCGTCGCGCAGCTTCTGCAGGATGACCTGCTTGGCCGTGGTCGCCGCGATCCGGCTGAACCCCTCGGGGGTGTCGTCGTACTCGCGGAGGGCGGCGCCCTCCTCGTCGGTCTCGGTCGCCCACACCGTGACGTGCCCGGTGGCGCGGTCCAGCTCCACCCGGGCCCGGGGCGCGGCGCCCTCGGTGCGATGGTAGGCGATCAGCATGGCGTCTTCGATGGCCTTGACGGCCACGTCCAGCGAGATGTCCTTCTCGCTCTCCAGGCTGCGCAGCGCGGTCATGTCGATGTCCACGAGGCTCCCCCCTCTATTCCGGCTCGGCCGGAGAAGGCGTCTCCGGGGCTGCCGGAGAACGCGTTTCGGCGGCCGCGCCGGCGTCGGCCTCGGCCTCGGCCTCGTCGGTCCGGCGGAACTCCACCTGGACCCGGCCGCGCCCCAGCTCGCCGAAGGCGAACCTGCGCCGTGCGGGCGCACCGCCCTTGCCCTTGCCGCCGGACCCCTTGCCCCGCGGCTTGGCGACGACGTCGATGACGACCGACTCCTGGTCGGCCTCCACCACCCGGCCCTCGATCTGGCCGCCCTCGGCCAGCGGCGCGACCACCAGCCGCCCGGCGGCGCGGCGCCAGTGGCGCGGCTCGGTGAGGGGGCGGTCCACGCCGGGCGAGGTGACCTCCAGCACGTAGGCCGAGGCGCCCATGATCTCCGACTCGTCCAGCAGTTCCGAGGCGGTCTGGCTGAGCTCGGCCACGTCGTCCAGGCTCACCCCGCCGTCGGCGTCCACGACGATCTTGACCAGGCGGCGGCGCCCGGCGGGCCGCACGTCGACCTCCTCCAGGTCGAAGCCCGCGGCCGCGACCGCCGGCTCCAGCAGGCGGGTCAGTCCGGCGACGGCCGCCTCCCGGGTGGGCCTGCCGCCCGCGGCGCCGTCGCGGCCCCGGTGAGCGCTGTCACCATCGGACTCGACGCTCATGGGACCTCCTCATGTTGTGCTGAATCGACCGTGTGTCCGTTGTCCCCTCAAGACTATCGACAGCCGGACACCTCAGCGGTCTTTCGGACAGCTCACCGGCGCGCCGGATATGGAATGCTTGAGCTGGCCCGATGGGCGGGAGGGCGCCGCGGGCCGTCCCGCCATGCCGTCCGCATGCCGTCCGGTGAGGAGACATGCTTGCCTGAAGCCACCCCGGGGGCCGTGTCCCGCCGCGCGGCCCTGGCCGCCGCGCTGGCCGCCGCGCCCCCGCTGCTGGGCGGCTGCACGCTCCCCGGCACGGCCCGGCGGGCGGCGCACGCCGACGTCCCCGTCCTGGCGGGGGCGATCTCGGCGGAGCAGGACCTGATCGCATTGTACGAGGCCGCGCACTCGGCGCATCCGAGCCTGGCGCGGCGGCTGGCCCCCGCGCTGGCCCACCACCGCGAGCACCTGGCGGTGCTGAAGCGGCACTTCGTCCCCGGTTCGGGCGATCGCAAGGACGAGGGCGCGGCGGTCCCGAACCCTCGCCAGCAGGAGCTCCCCAAGGACGCGGGTCGGGCCCTGGCGGCGCTGCGGCAGGCCGAGACGCAGGCGGCCGCCGCCCGCGCGGTCGACGTGGCCAAGGCCGCGCCCGCCCTGGCGCAGCTGCTGGCGGGCATCGGCGCGTGCGAGGCGGGCCATGCCGCGCTGCTGGGGCGGTCGTCGCAGGCATGAACACGGTGAACGCGCTGCAGGAGGCACTGAAGGCCGAGCACGCGGCCGTCTACGGCTACGGCGCCCTGGGGGCGCGCCTGCGCGGCACGCTGCAGCAGCACGCAAAGCAGCTGTGGGACGCCCATCGCGCCCAGCGCGACGCCCTGACCGCTCGACTGACCGCACTGGGGGCCCAGCCCGTGCCCGCGGCGGCGGCCTACCGCCTGCCCGTGAACCCGGTCTCGCCCCGGTCGGCCGCCGATCTGGCCGCCGCGCTGGAGGACGCCCTCCTCACGGCCTACGTGACGCTGGCGGGCGCGGCCGATCCGGCGCTGCGCACCCTGGCGGCGAAGGCGATGCAGGAGGCGATGGCGCGGGCCGTCCGCTGGCGTGCGGCGACGGGCCGTCCGCAGGGCCCGGCCTCGGCCTTCCCGGGCCTGCCCTCCGCCGCGCTGTCCCCCAAGCCGCGTCCCGGCGACTGACACCGGGAACGCTCTTCCCTGACGTACCGTTAGTCCCTTTTGTACGGATAACTGTTCCTCGGGGGAGGCACACGATCACATGACCGTCAGCCAGGACACCAGCATCAGCACCGGCACCTTGGAAGAGCTGCGCGCCGCCTACCGCGCCCAGCTCGACCAGCTCGCCGCCGAGCGCGACGAGGCCCGCCTCCAGGCCCGCAAGGCGAAGGCCGCCGCCTACAACGCCCAGGCCGACCTCGCGAGCCTGAAGGCACGCGTGCAGGAGCTGCTCAAGGCCGTGGCCGCGCAGCTCGACAGGGCCACGCTCGACAGGGCCGCGCAGGACGGGGCCGGGCCGGGCCAGGCCGTGCCGGATCGGGCCGCGTCAGCCCAGGCTGCGTCGGACGAGGTCCTGTCGGGCCAGGTCGTGCCGGGCCGGCCCGCGTCGAACGGGGCATCGGAGGGACGCGCCGCGAAGTAACGCGGCCGACACCGACGCGGGGGCGGCGCCCGCCCCCCCCGGGGGGGGGCCCGGCGGGGGCGGGGGGGGGGGGCGGGGTGTCGCAATGCCCCCCCCCCCCGGGGGCCGCCCCCGCCCCCCGGACCGCGCCGGGCGCGGCCGCTCCGGGCCCACCTGGTCAGCCCGCGGCCCCGGGCGACTGGCGCGGCCGTGCACCCCGGCTGGGGGGGCCCCCCCCCCCGGCCCCGGGCCGGGTTCAGGAATGCCACCGCTCGACGTGCGGCAGCAGCTCCGACAGGTCCTCGATCACCGCGTCCGGCTCCGTCTCCCACGCCGGGACCGTGCTGTTGGGCACCAGCACGGCCTTCAGCCCGGCCGACTTGGCGCCGTGGATGTCGTCGTAGGGTCGGTCCCCCACGAAGACGCAGGCCGCCGGGTCCGACGCCCCCACCGCGTCCATCGCCGCCCGGAACGCCTTCGGGTGCGGCTTGGTCCACGGGATCTCGCTGGAGTAGACCGCCCCGTCCAGCAGGTCCAGCACCCGGTCGCGGGCGAAGATCCGCTCGTGCCAGTCGCGGGACCACATCGTGTTGGACAGCACGCCCACCCTGATGCCCCGGGCGCGCAGGGCCTCCAGCAGGGGCGGGACCGCCGGGTCGATCAGGGTGTGCGGCGTCCACGCCTCGAACTTGGTGGCCAGCATCGCCTCGGTCGGCTCCACCCCGGCCAGGGCGAACACCTCGTCCAGGGTCGCGCTGCGGTGCTCGTCGCGGCCGCGCGCCCACAGTTCCAGCTCCGCCTCCAGCAGCGCGTTGGCCGCCGCCTCCACCTCGTCCGGGTCCAGGTGGGCGGCGCAGACGGCGCGCCACATCTCGCCCAGCTCGATGTCGTGCCAGGGGGTCAGGGTGCCGCCCCAGTCGAAGATGACCGCCTCGATCGCCATGCCCGGATCGTAGGGGGCGACGGGGCTGCGGTGCCATCGGCGGCGCCGTCCGCCGAGTAACCCCGGGGGCGGGCCGGACGATGAGCGGTTGTGCGGTGGATCACCCCGGGCGGCGCGACCCGGGCCGCTAGGATCTCCAGTCATTATTTCCGGTCTGATTAGTAGGAATTAGGAGACCGTATGGCCATCACGCGCCACCTGGCGGCGGGCGTGGCGGGCGCCTGCCTGCTCGGCGCCGCCCTCCCGGCGGCCGCCGCGCCCGTCCCCGACGGACCCGGCCGAGGCCTGCTGCGCGCCTACATCGGCGCGCCCGCGACGCCCCGCCCGCTGCCGGGGCGCCCCGTCCCCGCCAACCCCCACCAGGGGCCGGTCGGGACCTCCTCTATGCACGCCGACAGCTACGCCTCCGACACCTACCCGTTCGCCGGCCCGCTCGGGCGGCGCCCCCAGGTGCGCTCGGAGGCCAAGGGCGGCGGGCTGCTGCCGGGCCTGTGCTCCACGGTCACCTTCGCCAAGCGCACCGGGCTGATCGTCGCGCAGTGCACCCGGGGCCAGAACTTCACGCTGCGCCTGATCGACCCGAAGACCCTCAAGGACCTGGCCACCCTCCCCCTGCCGCCCCGGCCCTCCACCGTGCGCGCCGTGGTGACCGGCGACCTGGACAAGGTCCTCACCGACACCTCCGGCGGCGCGTACTACTACCTGGACCCGCAGGACCGCGCCGTGCTGGCCGACTCGGCGTTCCACGTGCGGCGGTTCGCGCACGAGAAGGGCCCCGACGGCAAGTGGCGCTTCCGGGTCACCGACGACTGGGACCTGAGCGGGCGGCTGCCGAGCGACTGCGCCACGTGGACCGACCCCTCCCCCGAGGGCGAGTGCGATCCGATCACGGCGGTCGGCCCCGACTGGGGCGGCCTGATCTGGTGGATCACCCGCAACGGCCGGATCGGCACGATCGACCCGCGCACCGGCGCCGTGCGCGACACCCGCCTGAGGGGCGAGGCGATCCAGAACTCGTTCGCCGCCGCCGAGGACGGCGTCTCGGTCGTGTCCGACCACGCCCTGTACCGGATGCGCGCCGCCGCCGACGGCACGCCCTCGGTGGTGTGGCGCCGCGCCTACGACCGGGGCTCGGGCCGCAAGCCCGGCCAGATCGACCAGGGTTCGGGCACCACGCCGACCTTCTTCGGCGACGGCCTGGTGGCGATCACCGACAACGCCGACGACCGCATGAACGTGCTGGTGCACCGGCGCGATGACGGAAGGCTCGTCTGCAAGGTGCCGGTGTTCGGGCATGGCAAGAGCGCCACCGACAACTCGCTCATCGGCTACGGCAACAGCCTGTTCGTGGAGAACAACTACGGCTACCGCAACTTCTTCGAGCTGCCGCCCGGCGGCTCCTCGGTCGGCGGCGTCTCCCGCGTGGACGTCACCCCGAGCGGCTGCCGCACCGCCTGGACGAGCAAGGAGCGCTCCCCCTCTACCGTCGCCAAGGCGTCGGTCGCCAACGGGCTGGTGTACCTCTACACCAAGGAGCCCCGCAAGGACCTCATCGACGCCTGGTACCTGACGGCGGTGGACGCCCACACCGGCCGCACCGCGTTCAAGGTGCTGACCGGTACCGGCAAGTGGTTCGACAACAACTGGGCCCCGATCACCCTCGGACCGGACGGCACCGCCTACGTCGGCGTGGTCGGCGGCCTGGTCGCGGTCCGGGACCGGGGCTGAAACGCGCGGCGGCGTCCGGTCCGTCCGCCTGGACCGGGCCGGGCGCCGGGCCGCTCCGCCGGCAGCGTGACCGGGGGCCGAAGAGTGACAGATCCCACTTCTGGATTTTCTTCGACGTTCAAGGGAATGTCATGAGCTGACAAAAGGTTGCGCGGAGCAGGCGAGCTTGCGAGGTGACCGGGACATGGACGACGTCGTCACGGCACCGACGCGCACCCCGCCCTCCGATGACTCCGACGCGCCTCCGGTTCCGGTGGTTCCGTCCTGCGCCAAGGCCCCCGCAGAGCCCGCGCTCCTCGGGACCGCACTCGCCGTTGCCGTACCGCTCCAGGCCGCACCGCTCCAAGCAGCACCGCTCCAGGCAGCGCGGCACGAGACAGCGCCGGACGAGGCCCCTCCCGTCGAGGTCCCCCGCCGCAGCCGCCGGGCCGCCCTGCTCCAGGTCGCCTTGCTCGCCGGCACCGCCGCCCTGATCGTGCTCTTCCGCGACCGCCTCCCCGACCTCGGCGCGATGGCCTCCGCCGCCCGGACCGCCGAGCCCGCTTGGCTCGCGCTGGTGGTGCTCGCCTCCGCTGGCTCGATGGCCGCCTTCGCCCGCCTCCAGCGCCGCCTGCTGCGCGTCGGCGGCGTCCGGATGCGGCTGCGCCGCGCGTTCGCCATCACCTACGCGGGCAACGCCCTGTCGGTCACGCTCCCGGCGGGCCCGGCGGTCAGCGTCGTCTACTCCTTCCGCCAGTTCCGCCGCAGCGGCGCGTCCGCCAAACTCGCCACCGCCGTCATCCTGCTCGGCGGCGTCATCACCACCACCGCCTACACCGTCATCGGGCTGCTGGCGCTGCTGGCCGACCCCAAGGCGCGCGGCCCGGCGCTGACCGCGCTGGCGCTGTTCGCCGTGCTGGCCACCGCGCTGGCCGCGCTCCTGCTGCGGCCCGGCCCGCGCGCCCTGCTGTCGCGGACGCTGGGCCGCCCCGTCCGCGCCCTGCTCGCCCGCCCCAACATCGCCCCGCACGTCGAGGGGCTGCGCGAGGTGCCGCGCGTCCTGCGGCCGTCCCGCAGCGACTGGGGCGCGCTGGTGCTGCTGGCCACCGCGAACTGGGCGTTCGACATCCTGGCCCTGCTGGCGGCGGCCCGCGCCGTCGGCATCGAGGTCGCCCCGCACGGCGTCACCCTCGCCTACTTCGCCGCCCAGGCCGCCGGGAGCGCGCTGCCGCTGCTGCCGGGCGGGCTCGGCGCGGTCGAGAGCAGCATGGCCGCCTCGCTGGTCGCCTTCGGCGCGACCCTCACCCCGGCCGGCGCGGCCGTGGGCCTGTACCGGCTGGCCTCCTACTGGATCGTGGTGCTGGTCGGCTGGCTGGCGTGGCTGGCGCTGCACGAGGGGCCGCGCCTGTCGGCCCGCACCCGGCGGCGCCTCGCCGCGGCCGGCGGCACGGTGCTGTCCGGGCTCACCTCGGCGTCGCTGCTGTCGCCGTACGCGCCGATCATCGCCGCCGCGCCGCCCGAGCCCCGGCGGCCCTGACCCGATCCCGCCCGACTTGTTGCCGTGGTCCGCTGCTGCTAATCTCCCAAGCGAGCGCTTGGTTATCTAACGGCAGCAGCGGAGCATCACCGGAGGCTCGATGACGTCCCTACGGGTCAGCCTTGGCTACGAACTTGAGGTGCGCGGGCGGTCCCGCGAGGTGGAGCGGCGGGCGTTCGAGAACGTCATGGACCAGGTCGTGCTGGCCGACGAGCTCGGCTACGACACCGCCTGGTTCGTCGAGCACCACTTCACCCGGGGGTTCTCGCACTCCTCGGCGCCCGACCTGGTGCTGGCGGGGATCTCGCAGCGGACCGAGCGCATCCACCTCGGCCTCGGCGTGGTGCTGCTGCCCTTCCAGTCCCCCATCCGGACCGCCGAGCGGGTCGCCACGCTGGACGTGATCAGCGGCGGCCGGGTCGAGTTCGGCACCGGGCGCGGCGCGTCCCCGCTGGAGTACCAGGCGTTCCAGCGGCCCTTCGAGCAGTCGCGCAAGCTGTGGGAGGAGTCGCTGGAGGCGGTCCTCGCCATCTGGAACGCCGACGGGCAGCCGGTCTCGCGCTCGGGCGAGTTCTTCGAGATCCCCGACGTGGCGGTCTACCCGCGCCCGGTGCAGGAGCCGCACCCGCCGGTGTGGGTGGCCTCCACCTCCCTGGACGGCTACCTCGCCGCCGCCAAGCAGGGCTACAACCTGCTCGGCATGACGATGCTGAAGGGCCTGGACGAGGTCGCCGAGGACATCGCCAAGTACAAGCAGTGCCTGGCCGACAACGGCTTCGACCCCGAGTCGCGGCGGATCGCGCTGATGATCCCCTGGTACGTCGCGCCCACCCAGCAGGAGGCCGTGGACACCGCCGCCGACGCGGTGCTGTGGTACCTGCGGCGGCAGATCAACCTGGTCGCGCCGCCCGACTACACCGACGCCCGGCACGCCACCCACCGCGTCCTCGGCCAGCAGGCCGTCGGGATGCCGCCGGAGGAGGCGATGGCGATCCTGCGCGACCAGACCATGGTCGTCATCGACGACGTGGAGGGCTCGCGCAAGGCCGTCGAGCGCATCCAGGCCGCCGGCGCCACCGACCTGATCCTGCAGGCGCAGGTCGGCGGCCTCGCCCACGAGCACGTGTGCGACTCGATGAAGCTGTTCATGCAGGAGGTGCGCAAGTGAGCAGCTGGATCGACCGGGCGACCTTCCCCACCAGCGGCTCGGCCAGGGGGCTGCTCCAGGTCTCGCCCGAGGGCGACATGGTGGCCCCGCTGGACGCGCCCGACCGCGCCGCCGCGCTGGACCTGGCCGCCGCCGCCCTGCGCGCCGCCGGGCTCGGCGAGCGCGACCGGGTCGTGGTCGCGCTCAACAACGACGGCGAGGCCGCCGGCCCGCTGATCGCGCAGGCCGCCGCCGAGGTGGCGCAGGCCGCCGCGTCGGTCGGGCCGCGCGGGCGGATGCGGCTGCACACCGCGCTGGAGCGGGTCGGCGCGACCGCGCTGGTCATCACCCCGGCCGGGGCGATGGACTTCCTGGCGCGGCTGCACCTGGAGTTCCTGCTCGACCCGCTCGACCTGGAGCTGGACCACATCTTCCTGGTGGGCGAGATCCCCTCGCCCAACACCGCCTCCCAGCTGGCCGCCGAGTTCGAGGCGTCGGTCCGGGAGCTGTACGCCGACCCGTTCTTCGGCGTGCCGGTCGCCTGGCGCGCGCCCGGCGACGCGGCGCTCACCCCCGTCCGCGACGGGCTGCTGGGCCTCGCGCCGGCCGGCAAGGACGCGCTGCTGGAGCCGCCCTACGACGCAGGGCTCGCCGAGCTGGTCCTCACCCCGTCCTGGCACGCCACCCTCGGCGACGCCGTGCTGCGCACCGGCCACGCGGTCCGGCTCGCCGGCGGCGAGCAGGGCGTGCCCGCGCCCGCGCACACCGTGGGCGAGCACGTGCTGGTCCGAGGCCGCTGGCTGTCGCTGCCCAAGGTCGCCTCGGCGCTGGCCCGCATCGACGGCGTCGCCCGCTGGGAGCTGCGGATCAAGCGCGAGGGCACCCTCGACTCGGCCGCGCTGCACGTCACCTTCAACCGCGACACCCTGGTCAAGAACCCGATGTGGAAGTCGCGGATCGCGCAGGCCCTGTACGCCCTCACCCCCGTCGCGGTCGAGGTGATGGTCGAGCCGGAGGTCTCCGAGGAGCGCCGCCCGCCGACCGTCACCGACCAGCGCGGCCACCACCTGGGCCGCGACCGCTCCCAGCTCTCGTAGTCCCGGCCGCCGCGGTCGCGGCCACCGTAGGAAAGAGCCTGCCCTCCCGGCCCGCGTCCCCCCTCGCGCGGGCCGGGACGGGCGTTCGTGGAGGAGGCGCGATGGATGTGCAGCCGGTCCCCGCCTGGGGGACGATCCCGCGGATGTTGCGCGACCAGGCGGCGAAGCACGGCGAGGTCACCGCCGTCGTCGCCGGGGACACCAGGCTGACCCTGGCCGAGCTGGCGCGGCGGGCGCACGCCACCGCGCGGGCGCTGATGGCCCTCGGCGTCTCCCCCGGCGACCGGGTGGCGGTGTGGGCGCCCAACACCCCCGAATGGGTGGTCGCCGCCTACGGGATCTGGGACGCGGGCGCGGTGATCGCGCCGCTGTCCACCCGGTTCAAGGGCCTGGAGGCCGCCGAGCTGCTGCGCAAGGTCGGGGCGAAGGCGCTGCTGGTCGCCGAGGGCTTCATGGGCGCCTCCTACCTGGACATGCTGGAGGGCGAGGAGCTGCCCGACCTCGCGCACACCGTGATCCTCGGCGACGGTCCGTCCCGCAAGGGCGTGCTGGGCCAGGAGGAGTTCATCGCCGCGGGCGAGGCGGTCCCGTCCCGGGAGGCCGAGGCCCGCGCCCAGCACGTCGGGCGCGACGACCTGGCCTCGATCATGGCGACGTCGGGCACCACCGGCGCGCCCAAGGGCGTCATGCTGCACCACTCCCAGCTGCTGCGCGGCTACTGGGACTGGTCCGAGCTGGTCACCCTGCGCGAGGGCGACCGCTACCCGATCATCGCGCCGTTCTCGCACGGCTTCGGCATCAACGCCGGGCTGCTGGCGTGCGTGCTGCGCCGCGCCACGATGATGCCGATCGCGCTGTTCAGGCCGGACGAGCTGATGGACCTGATCGAGCGCGACCGGGTCAGCGTGCTGGCGGGCGCGCCGCCGATGTTCTTCAAGATCCTGGAGGAGCTGGACGGCCGCGACGTGTCCTCGCTGCGCGTGGCGATCTGCGGCGCGGCCTCGGTGCCGCCCGAGCTGATCCGCCGGCTGGTGGACCGGGTCGGCCTGGACCGCATGATCAACGCCTACGGGCTGATGGAGGGCACGGTGGTCTCGATGACCCGGCCCGAGGACCCGGTCGAGGTGATCGCCTCCACCACCGGGCGCGCGGTGCCGGGGGTGTCGGTGCGGATCGTGGACGACGGCGGCGAGGACCTGCCGCCCGGCGAGCCCGGCGAGATCCTGGTCGGCGGGTACGGGGTGATGCGCGGCTACTGGCGCGACCCCGAGCGCACCGCCGAGGCCGTGGACGCCGAGGGCTGGCTGCACACCGGCGACATCGGCACCCTGGACGACGCCGGGAACCTCGCGATCGTGGACCGCAAGAAGGAGATGTTCATCGTCTCGGGCTTCAACGCCTACCCCGCCGAGATCGAGGGCCTGCTGCTGCGCTGCCCGCTGGTCGGCCAGGCCGCGGTGGTCGGCGTGCCGGACGAGGCGCAGGGCGAGGTGGGCTGGGCCTACGTCGTCCCCGCCCCGGGGACGGCGCCCGACCCGGCCGACGTCATCGCGTGGGCGCGCGCCAACATGTCCAACTACAAGGTGCCGCGCCGGGTGGTGCTGGTGGACTCCCTGCCGGTCAACGTCAACGGCAAGATCGACAAGCCGTCGCTGCACGCCCGCGCGGCGGCGGAGCGCTGACCGGCAGGGAGCCCGCGGGACCTACCGCCCGGCGGACCGCTGGGACGCCAGGGCGTGCACGGTGCCGTCGGTGGTGAGGGCGAACACCAGGTCGCCGCTCACCGACAGCCGCGAGGCCACCCCGCCGCCGAGGTCGTACTCGGCGACCTTGCGGCCGGTGGCGCGGTCGAGGGCCAGCAGGCGGCCGTCCCAGGTGCCCGCGTACACCGTGGTCTCGGTGGCGACCGCGTGCATCGCGGGCGAGCCCTTCAGCTCGGCGGTGCAATCCTTGGGGCTCTCGCCGGGCGGGTAGCCGACCGGCGTCTCCCACAGCGGCTCGGCCGGGTCCGCGGCCTTGGTGTCGAACGCGCGGACCACGCCGTCGATGGAGGCGACGTAGGCGACGGTGCCCCGGACGGCCGGGCTGGTCACCGGCGGCGGGCCCGGCTCGCAGACGCTCGCGCCGCCGACCTTGGCGTGCCACAGGACCTTGCCCTTGTCCTTGGCGTCGTGTCCGCGGACGCCGCCGACCGTCGCGGTGACGATCTGCCCCGCCTCGGTCATCGCCGGGGACGAGTGGCTGTACAGGTCGCCGCCGGTGTCGATCGTCCAGAGCTGGCGGCAGCCCGCCAGGTCCATCGAGATGAGCGTGCGGCTGGACCCCGAGTGCAGGTAGGCGGTGCCGGAGCCGGGCACGCCGATCGCGGCGCTGTGGAACTGGCCCCAGCCCTCGGGGGCCTTGAAGCCCGCGCCGACCCGCTCGCCGGTGACCGCGTCGCGGCACACGACCTGGGTCCACTCCTGGTAGACCGCGACGGCGCGCCCGGCGCCCGGGACCTCCAGGACCGAGACGGGGCCGCCCGCGCGGCCGTAGCGGCGCACGGTCGGGCCGTGCCGCTCCTCGGCCTCGATGCGCTGCCAGGCCACCTCGCCGGTCCCGGCGTCCAGCGCGTAGACCCGGCCGACGCCGGTGCTGAGGTAGACCTTCCCGCCGTGCACGGTGGGCGCGGAGTCGGCGTCGCCGTCCAGGTAGGTGCGCCACAGCTCGCGGCCGGTGAGGGCGTCGTAGGCCAGCGCCATGCTGTAGGGGGAGGCGAGCGCCCGGGAGGAGACGATCACCTTGCCGTCCGCGACCGCCGAGCCGTTGAGGTTGAAGTTCTCGCCGGTGCCGGCGGTCCAGCGCAGGCCGAGCCGCGCGCCCGGGTCGTCGGCGGGGGCCGAGCGGCCGCGCTCGTCGCCGCCGGGCCGGGTCCAGTCGCGGCCGAGCCGGGGAGCGGGGACGTCCTCGTCGATGACCTCGAAGGTGCTCTTCGCGGCGGGCCACTGGCGGCCGTCGGTGCCGGTCACGGTCAGCTCGGCCGTGTACCTGCCGGGCTTCAGCCCCGCGACCCGGCCCTGGGCGCGCGTCCAGGACGCGCGCGGCTCGGGGCATGTCTCGCCGGCGTGACAGTGGACGGCGCCGGTCTCGGCGCGGACCGCGCCGAACGCCAGTCGCGGGGCGCGCTGCACGGCCCTGCCCCGCGCGTCGCGGACGGTGAGGGAGGCCCGCTCGGGGGTGCGGCCGGTGTCCTCGGCGAACGCCTCCACCGGGATCGGCCGGCCGGAGCGGTGGACGCTGCCGTCGCCGGGGCTCACCACGGCGGTGTCCTGGTCCACGCCGAACTGCCGGTGCACGCCCTTGACGTAGCCGGTGTCCTTGCCGGAGATCTCGCTGAAGTCCAGCAGCTTGTAGCCGGTGCGGGCGCCGTCGATCCCGTAGGTGGTGCCCATGTTGTTGACCTCGACCGAGCGCGGGAAGGCCCCGCGCCGGAACTCGGCCTGCTGGTTGTGGCCCGAGGCGAACATCCGCACGTCGTACTTGGCCAGCTCGTCCACGATCGGCTGGATGGCCGCGCCCGGCCCCCACCGGGTGAACAGCGACCGGTGCGCGTACACCATCACCTGCTTGCCCTTGGCGTGGCGGCGCAGGTCCTCGCGCAGCCAGGCGAGCTGGGGCGCCAGGGCGCTGGTGTCGTAGTTGTTCTCCAGCACGACGTGGTGGCGGCCGTTGCGGTCGAAGCTGTACCACTCGGGGCCGAGGTTGCGGCGCCAGGTCTCCATCTCCCCGACGTAGCCCTTGGGCCCGTCGCCGGGCGTCCCGGCGTCGTGGTTGCCCATGACCGGGTAGAACGGCATCTCCAGCCGCCCCTTGGCCAGCCCCTCGCGCAGCAGGTCGTAGCCGCCCTGGCGGCGCGGGACCTGCGCGTAGTCGGTGACGGTCAGGTCGCCGGTGGCGATGGCGACGGTCGCGCCGCTGCGCGCCATCGCCGCGACCTGCCCGCTCCAGCGGCTCCGGGTGGCGGCGGCGGACCCGTCGCTCCGGTTGTCGGTCTCCAGGTCCGAGGGCATCAGCCAGGTCTCGCGCGGGTCGGCGGCGTGCTTGTCGCGCACCAGCCCGAAGTCCAGGCCGGTGTGCGCGCCGGCGCCCTCGGGCACCCGCTGGAAGAACCTCGGCACGTAGTCCTCGCGCAGGGCGGGGGTGTAGCCGGTGGGCGAGACGATCTGGACCAGGTCGGTCCCGCGCCTGCCAGGGTCGATCTCCAGCCGGTAGGAGCCGTCGCGGCCGGTGGTGGCCCAGACCGCGCCGTCGGTCACCGAGATGCCGGGCATCCCGCGCTCGCCGGGGTCGCGCCGCCCGTCGCCGTCGAGGTCGCGGAAGACGACCCCCTCGGCGACGGACGCGGTCCCGGTCTTGTTCCCGGGGTCGGGCGCGGGCGCGGCCGCCGGGGCGGCCAGCGCGGGCGTTCCCGCCAGCGGCAGGAGCAGAACCGCCCCTACCAGCACATTTGTTACTTTCTTGATCACGAGCGAACGTTAGGGACGTTCGCTGTCCGTTATGGAAATAACGGTCAACGGCCGCGCGGCCGCCACCTGACCAGCGTGGTCGCCTCGTCCACGTCGGCGAACACCGCCTCGACGGGCAGGCCGGGCCGCAGCGCCCCGATCTCCCCGTCCGCCAGGTCGCCGTACATCAGCATGTCCGCGCCCTCGTCCAGCCGCACCGCCAGCACCGCGAACGGCACCTCATCGGCCATCGACCGCATGAACACCTGGTGGTTGACGATCCAGCTGTAGACGGTGCCGGTTCCGCGCACCGGCACCCAGGCCCACTCCCGCGAACGGCACCTGTTGCACACCGCCCGCGCCGGGAACCGCGGGACCCCGCACCCCCCGCACTCCTGCACGGTCAGCTCGTGCCGCCGCACCGCCTCCCACCAGGGCGCGGAGTCGCGGTCGGGTTCGGGACGCGGCCGCTGGGCGAGACTCATGCGTCGCTCCTCAGGATCAGCGCCGACGTGCCGGCGAGGACGTAGCCGGGCTGCGCGGTGGACAGCGCCACCTCCGCGCCGGGCACCTGCCGGTCGCCCGCGTCGCCGCGCAGTTGCGCGACGGCCTCGGCGATGTGGTTGATGCCGTGCACGTAGCCCTCCGACAGGAACCCGCCGTGGGTGTTGACCGGCAGCGCGCCGTCGAGGGCGGTCGCGCCCGACTCCACGTACGCGCCACCCTCCCCCTTGGCGCAGAAGCCGTAGTCCTCAAGCTGCACCAGCACCGAGTAGGTGAAGCAGTCGTACAGCTCGGCCACGTCGATGTCCTGCGGCCCGACCCCCGCCATCGAGTACAGGCGCGGCGCGATCCGCGCGGCCTCGGTCACGGTGAAGTCGGTGCCGGACGGGCCGCTGCCCGCGCCGGAGAAGAAGCTGTCGCCGCCGCCCCACGCCGCGCCCGACACCAGCACCGGCGGCCGCCGCAGGTCGCGGGCGCGCTCGCGCGAGGTGACCACGACCGCGCAGGCCCCGTCGGTCTCCAGGCAGCAGTCCAGCAGCCGCAGCGGTTCGGCGATCCAGCGCGAGGCCAGGTAGTCGTCCAGCGTGATGGGGTCGCGTTTGAGGGCGCGCGGGTTCTTCACCGCGTTGGCTCGCTGGGTCACCGCGATCGTGCCGAGCTGCTCGTGGGTGGTGCCGTAGGCGTTCATGTGCGCCCGCGCGTACATCGCGAACTGCTGCGGCGGCGCGAAGTAGCCGTAGGGCGCCTGGTACTGCACGTCGAAGATGGGTGCGGGCGCGCGGCCGGTGCCGCCCATCCGGAACTCCGAGCGCGCGTTGATGGCCCGGTAGCAGACCACGGTCTCGGCGACCCCGGCCGCGACCGCCATCGCCGCCTGCGCGACCACCGAGTGCGAGACGCTGCCGCCGCCGAACTGGTCCAGGTACCACGACACCTCGGGCACGCCCAGCGCGGGCGCGACCACCCAGGGCGGGGTGGAGTCGCCGACGCGGTGGGTGGCCAGGCCGTCCACCTGGTCCACCGTCAGGCCCGCGTCGTCCAGCGCGGCGAGGATCGCGTCCGCGGCGAGGGCGAGCGTGGAGACCCCCGAGTCCTTGCTGAACGGGGTGTAGCCGACCCCCGCGATCGCCGCCTGGTCGCGAAAGCTCCCCACGGACCCTCCCATCAGCCGAGCAAGCGCTTGGGCACATTCTCTACGGGACGTAGGGTAGGCGGGCCCGCGCGCTCCCGTCAACGCCGCCGGCTCGGTCCGGCGACCTAGGCCGACCAGGGACTTTCGACCGAGATCCCGGTATTTCGCCCTTCGCGGAAGACACCGCTTCCACCAGGGGTTTTAGATGGATCGAGGGCGACCGCCGGACGCACCCGGCTTGACACCCGGAACGGTGCCGCCCTATCGTCCAAGCAAGCGCTTGGCTAAGAGAAGGGATCGGGTCCATGGCCGACGGTGCCACCGCAGCAGCCGCGTACGACTCGGCCGTACGACCCTCGGGCCAGGGAGTGACCCCCTTGACGCAGGCATCCCCCAACGGCCGGGCCGGTGCGCCGGTGACCGACAGCTCGGTGACCGACATCGACGCCGCCCGGTTCCGTTCGGTGCTGGGCCGCTTCGCCACCGGCGTCGTCGCCATCACCGGCATCGACCCCGGCTCGGCGCGCCCCACGGGGCTGGCCGCCAACTCCTTCACCTCGGTCTCGCTGGACCCGCCGCTGGTGGCGTTCTGCGTGGCGCACACCAGCAGCACCTGGCCGCTGCTCCAGAAGGCCGGCCGGCTGTGCATCAACATCCTCAGCGAGCCGCAGATCGAGGTGTGCAAGCAGCTGGCCATCAAGGGCGGCGACAAGTTCGCCGACATCTCCTGGTCGGGCTCGCCCGGCGGCAGCCCGGTCATCGAGGGCGCGCTCGCCTGGATCGAGGTCTCGGTCGAGCAGGAGCACGTCGCGGGCGACCACGTGATCGTGGTGGCGCGGGTGCACGACCTGGACAAGCACCACGAGGGCGAGCCGCTGCTGTTCTACCGGGGCGGGTACGGCCGCTTCGACGGCTGACGCCCGCCCGGCCCGCTCCCCCGCGCGGCCCGGTCAGCTCAGCGTCGTCTCCGGCTCGCGCAGCCGCGCCAGCACCTGCAGCGGGTCGGCCAGCACGTCGGCGAACGCGAACTCCGCCGCGCCCACCAGCGTGGCGTCGTCGCCCAGCTCGGCGGTGCGCAGCCGCACCTTCTCCCGCGAGGCCGCCAGCGCGCTGGTCGCCAGCACGCTGCGCACCTGGGCGGCCGAGCCCAGGTAGATGTCGCGCAGCGTCCCGCCGAAGACGACCAGGCCGGGGTTGAAGATGTTGACCAGGTTGGCGACCCCGAAGCCCAGCCAGCCGCCCACCCGGTGCAGCGCCTCGCGGGCGACGATGTCGCCGCGGTCGGCGGCGTCCACCACCGCGCGCACCGCGTCGCGGCCGGTCTCGCCGGGCCGCTCGGCGCGCCCGGCGTGCGCCAGCAGGATGCGCTCGCCCACCTCGGTCTCCAGGCAGCCGCGCGACCCGCAGGCGCACGGCCGCCCGCCGGGGTTGACGACCATGTGGCCGATCTCGCCGCCGAAGCCCTCCTGGCCGCCCAGTAGCCGGCCGCGCGCGATGATGCCGCCGCCCACGCCGACGTCGCCGTGCAGGTAGATCAGGTCGTCGCAGCCCACGCCCGCGCCGCGCTCGTGCTCGGCCAGCGCGCCGAGGTCGGCGTCGTTGCAGACCGCGACCGGCACGCCCAGGCCGAGCCGCCGCGACAGCGCCTCGCCCAGCGCGAGGTCGCCCACGTCCAGGTTGGGGCCGAACATGATGCGGTCGTCGGCGCGCCGCACGATGCCGGGGAAGGCCAGCGCCGCGCCCACGCACACCGCGTCGCGCCCGGCCTTGCGCACCAGCGCGCGGGCCGCGCCCGCCAGCGCGTTCACCAGGTCGGCGGGATCGACCTCCTGCGGCGCGCGGGCCGCCTCGCGGCGGTCCAGGATCTCGCCGCCGAGTCCGACGCGGGCGACCGCGAGCCGGTCCACGCCCACGTCGAAGGCCAGCACGTACACGCGCGTGGACTCCGGCCGCACCACCAGCGACGGCCGTCCCGCACGGCGGCCGGGGCGGCGCGGCAGCTCCTCGCGCACCAGGCCCGCCGCGGTGAGGTCGGCGGTCAGCGCCATGATGGTGCTGCGGTTCAGGCCGAGCGACTCGGCCAGCGTGGCGCGCGAGGCGGGGCCGCGCAGGTGCACGAAGCGCAGCAGCGTGCCCAGGTTGTGCCGCCGGATGTCCTCCTGCGAGGGGCCCGCCTTCATCGCGGCAGCCCCAGGTCGCCGCTGCGGCCCGAGGTGATCAGCTCGACGACCTGGCGGTGGGTGACGTCGCCGGTGCGGACCTGGGCGACCATGTGGCCGAGGTACAGGGTCGCGATGCGGTCGGAGACGGCGAACACGTCGTTCATGTTGTGCGAGATCAGCACCACGGCCAGGCCCTTGTCGGCCAGCCGCCGCACCAGCTCCAGGACCTGCTGGGTCTGGGCGACGCCGAGCGCGGCGGCGGGCTCGTCCAGCACCACCAGGCGGCTGTCCCACAGCACCGCGCGGGCCAGCGCGACGGTCTGCCGCTGCCCGCCCGACAGGTCCGACACGCGGCGGCGGACCGAGCCCATGGTGCGCACCGACAGCCCCGACAGCGTGCTGGCGGCGGCCTCCTCCATCCCGGCCTCGTCCAGCGCGAGCCCTCGGCTGCGCTCGCGGCCCAGGAACATGTTCTCGACGATGTCGAGGTTCTCGCACAGCGCGAGGTCCTGGTGGACGACCTCGATGCCGAGCGCGGCGGCGTCGCGGGGGCTGCCCAGGCGGACCGGCTCGCCCTCGAACAGGTAGCGGCCGGAGTCGAAGGGGTGCACCCCGCCGATGCCCTTGACCAGGGTGGTCTTGCCCGCGCCGTTGTCGCCGACCAGGGCGGTGACCTCGCCGGGGTAGGCGCTGAACGCCACGTCGTACAGGACCTTGACCGCGCCGTAGCTCTTGGTGACGCCGCGCAGCTCCAGAACGGGGGTCACTGGCATGCCTGGGTCACTGTCATCCGCTCGGGGCTCCCACCGTGCCGCGGCTCGGGGGGCCGCACGGTTCTCGCTGGTGAGCGTAGCAGCGGGGATCGGCGGCCGGAAAGCGGCGGCGGGGGACCCGGCGGCGCGCGCCGCCGGGTCCCCCGCCGTCCCCCGGACCATCTCCGGTCATCTCCCGGTCGCCGAGCGGCGCCGCCGGGCCAGGGCGTCGATGCTGGCCGCGAACAGCAGCACCGAGCCGGTGATGAGGAAGTTCAGGTACGCCTTGGTGCCCAGCAGCCCGAGGCCGTTGTCGATGATGGCGATGACCAGGCCGCCCAGCACCGCGTCGCGGGCCTTGCCGCGCCCGCCGAACAGGCTGGTGCCGCCGATGACGGCCGCGCCGACCGCGTACAGCAGCGTGTTGCCCGAGCCCTCCGAGGGGGTCACCGAGTTCAGCCGGGAGGCCGCCACGATGCCGGCCACCGCGGCCAGCGTCGAGGCGATCATGAAGACGGAGACGCGGATGCGGGTGACGTTCACCCCGGCGCGGCGCGCGGCCTCGGCGTTGCCGCCGACCGCGTAGACGTGCCGCCCGTAGGCCGTGCGGCCCAGCACGAACGTGCAGATGATCAGCAGGACGGCGACCAGCGGCACGCCCCACGGGATGCCCGCCAGCGTGATGAGCGGGCTCGGCGCGCGGTCCTGGCTCAGCAGGTAGGTGCCGGCCAGCAGCACGACCGCGACCGCGACCACCCGCAGCGCCACCAGCTGCACCGGCTTGGCCGCGAGGCCGCGCGCGTTCTGCCGCTGCCAGCGCCAGAACTGGGACGCGGCGTAGCCGACCGCGCACACCACCGCGAGCGCCCAGCCGAGCGCCACCGGCATGTTCTTGTTGGCCAGCGCGACGATCACGTCGTCGCGGACCGGGACGGTGCCGCCCTCGCCGACCAGCCACAGGGTGATGCCCTGCAGGCCGAGGAACAGCGCCAGCGTCACCACGAACGACGGGATGCGCACCACCGCGACCAGCCAGCCGATCGCGGTGCCGATCACCACCCCGGCCGCCAGCGCCGCCAGCACCGCCACGTACCAGGGCTGCCCGGCGCTCACCATCAGCTTGGCCATCACGCACGCGCACACGCCGCTGGTCACGCCGGCCGACAGGTCGATCTCGCCGAGCAGCAGCACGAACACCAGGCCCATCGCGAGGATGGTGACCGGCAGCGCCTGGGTGAACAGGTTGGCGATGTTGCGGTCGGACAGGAACGTCTCGGGCCGCAGCGCGGTGAACAGCACCACCAGCCCCGCGATGCCGAGCACCGCCGGGACGGCGCCGAGGTCACCGGAGCGGACCTGCGCCCAGTAGTCGCGCATCGCGCCGCCGAGGTCGCTCGGCCGGTGGTCGGCGGCGAAGTCGGAGTCGGCCAGTTTCACGGCGGACGTGCCGCCCTTGGGGACGTCGGTGGACATCGAGGCTCCCACTAGATGCTCTCGGCGGCGGTCGCCGGCGCGAGTCCGAGATCGCCGGACCGTCCGGCGGTGATGAGTTCCACGACCTGGCCGTGGGTGACGTCGGCGCGCCTGACCTCGGCCGCGACCCGGCCCAGGTACAGGGTGGTGATCCGGTCGGCCACCTCGAACACGTCGTTCATGTTGTGCGAGATCAGCGCCACCGCGTGCCCGGTGTCGGCGAGGCGGCGCACCAGGTCCAGCACCTGCCGGGTCTGGGCGACGCCGAGCGCGGCGGTGGGCTCGTCCAGGATGACGACCTTGGAGTCCCACAACGCGGCCTTGGCGATCGCGACGGTCTGCCGCTGGCCGCCCGACAGGCTCGCCACCTGCTGGCGCACCGACTTCACGGTGCGCACCGACAGCTTGGCGAGGGTCTGGCGGGCCGCCTCCTCCATCGCGTTCTCGTCGAGCACGATGCCCTTGCGGCGCTCGCGGCCCAGGAACATGTTCTGCACGATGTCCAGGTTGTCGGCCAGCGCGAGATCCTGGTAGACCACCTCGATGCCGAGCCCGGCCGCGTCGCGCGGGCTGCCCACGCTCACCTCCCGGCCCTCGAACTCGAAGCGGCCCGAGTCGATCGGGTGGATGCCGGCGATGCACTTGATGAGGGTGGACTTGCCCGCGCCGTTGTCGCCGACGAGGGCCATCACCTCCCCCCGGCGCAGGGTGAAGTCCACGTCGTGCAGCACGTGCACGGCTCCGAAGCTCTTGTTGAGCCCGGTGATGCGCAGAACGGGGTCGCCGTTGTCTGTCACGGTCGTCCTTCCGAGACGTCGGCCCGTGGGGGGGCCCCCCCGCGGCGGGGGGGCCCCCCCCGGGGCGCCGGGGGGGGGGGGGGGGGGCCCCACACCCCCCCCCCCCCGGCCGGGGGGGGGGGGGGGGTGGGGGGGGGCGAGAGTGTTGACGGGTGGGTTTATCTAGGTGGTGGGGGGGGGGTTTAAA
>JBITGK010000041.1:0-31695 GCA_044456955.1 Spirillospora sp. NPDC050679
GTTTTCTTTGGGGGCCGGCCCCCAAACCCCACACATGCCGGGGCTCACCCGCCCTGCGCTCGCAGGGCTCGCTCCGGGCGGGCGATACCCGGGCAAGGGGCCAGCCCCCCACACCCCCCGGCAGGGCTCCGCCCCACACCCCGCAAACGACGGCTGCGCCGCAGTGCTTGCTTCACACGGCAGGGGCTCCGCCCCCGCACCCCCGGCAGGGGGACTCCGTCCCCCTGCACCCCCTGGGTACGTGGGGCTCTATCTCGGGGGTGCTAGGGGCTTCGCCCGGACTGCCCGTAAAAGGGGGACTTCTAGTTCTTCCACCAAGTGTCGAGGGGGCTCACCGGGACGGTCCGCTTGTGCCGGGTCGCCCGGTAGAGCGACTCCAGCCTGGACGCCACCTCCGGCGTGACGTCGGCGCCTTCCAGGTAGTCGTCGATCTCGCCGTACTTCAGGCCGAGCGCCTCCTCGTCCGGGAGGGCGGGGCGGTCGTCCTCCAGGTCGGCGGTCGGCACCTTCTGCCAGGTGCTCGGCGGTGCGCCCAGCTCCTGCAGCAGGGCCGCGCCCTGGCGTTTGGTCAGGCCGGTCAGCGGGGTCACGTCCGCGCCGCCGTCGCCGTACTTGGTGAAGAAGCCCGTCACCGCCTCAGCCGCGTGGTCGGTGCCCACGACCAGCAGGTTCAGCTGGCCGGCGATCGAGTACTGGATCACCATGCGCTCGCGGGCCTTGATGTTGCCGCGCACGAAGTCGCGCACCTCGGAGTCCTCGCCCGGCAGTTCCCGCAGGCCGCGCGAGGTCTCGGCGTTGACCGCGTCCACGCTCGGCTTGACGTTCACCCCGGTCGTCCGGTCGGGGCGGATGAACTCCAGCGCGATCTGCGCGTCGTGCTCGTCGGCCTGCACGCCGTAGGGCAGCCGCACCGCGACGAACGCGGCCTCGTGGCCTTCCGCGCGCAGCTCCTCGCAGGCGAGCTGGCACAGCCTGCCCGCCAGGGTGCTGTCCTGGCCGCCGCTGATCCCCAGCACGTAGCCCTTGGTCGGGGTCGAGCGCAGGTAGTCCTTGAGGAAGTCGACCCGTTGCCGGATCTCCTGCTTGGGGTCGATGGTCGCCTTGACGCCGAGCTCGGTGCGGATCTGCTCCCTGAGGTTCGCCATCCACGTACTGTACTGTCCGGATCATCCGTCACCGCGGCAGACCCCTGCCGCTCCGGCGAATCCCCGCCGGCGCGTCAGGCCCCCGTCACTGCGGCGGGCCCTCGGTCAGGGTCACCTCGGCCGAGCGGCGCGGGCCGTTGCGCGGTTCGATCCACTCCAGGCGGACGACGTCGCCCGGATGGCGCGCCAGCATCAGCTCCGTCAGCTTCTCCGGCGAGTCCACCGGCGCGCCGCCCAGCGCCACGATCACCGCGCCGCGCCGCATCCCCGTCCCGGCCGCCGGGGCGTCCGGGACCACGTCCGCCACCAGGGCGCCCGTCGTGGCCCCCGCCGAGCGCACCCGGACGCCCAGCAGCGCCGTGCGGCCTATGTGCACCGTCGGGGACGACTCGCCCCGCTCGATCTGGCGGGCCACCGCCAGCGCGCGGGACGAGGGGATCGCGTAGCCGCGGCGGGCTCCGCGCGTCTCCATCTTGTAGTCGCCCGACGCGGCGGTGTTGATGCCGATCACCTGGCCGCCGGTGTTCAGCAGGGGGCCGCCCGAGTCGCCGGGCTTGATCGGGGTGCTGGTCTCGATCAGGCCGGTCAGGCGCTCGGTGGTGCCGTCGCTCTGGTCGCGGGCCGTCACCACCTGGTCCAGCGCCGTCACCGCTCCGGTCACCACCGACGGGGTGCCGCCCTTGCCGCCCGCGTTGCCCACCGCCGTCACCGGGTCGCCCGGACGCACCCGGGAGGAGTCGCCGAAGACCGCGGTCTTCAGGCCGGACGCCTTCTCCAGCCGGATCACCGCCAGGTCGCCGGTCTTGTCGTAGCCGACGACCGTCGCCCGGTAGGCGCGGCGGTTGTCGGTGTCGGTGCCGGTGATCGCGGTCGAGCCCTGGATGACGTGGTTGTTGGTCAGCACCAGGCCGCCGGAGGTGAACACGATCCCGGTCCCGGCCGAGAGGGTGCCGCTCAGGCCCTGCTCGCTCTCGATGTTCACCACGCCGGGGCGGCGGCCGCTGGGCTTGGCGGTGTTGCGCGCGACCGGCGTCTCGGTGGCGACGGGCTCGACCGTCTCGGGGCCGCCGTCCAGCAGGGGGCGGCCCAGCGCGACGGCGGCCAGGATCGCCAGGGCCGCGGCCACCGCCAGGCAGCCCGGCGAGTTCGAACCGCGGGTCACGACTCGCGCGAGAAGTAGCGGCGCGGGTTGTCGATGAGCATCTGGTCGATCTGGGCCTCGGTCACGCCCCGCTCTCGCAGCGCGGGCAGCACGTCGTCGCTGATGTGCTCATAGTGCCAGTTGGGGGCCACGTCGCGCTGCAGTTCGGGGGCGGGGCCGAACCAGTCGTTGTAGCAGGACGCGTCGTGCGCCAGCACCATGCGGTCGCCGTAGCCGCGCTCGCACAGCGACACGATCGTCGAGACCCGGTCGGCCATCGGGTTCAGCAGGTCCAGGCCGAAGCGGTCCATGCCCAGGATCGCGCCGGTGTCGGCCAGCTCCATCAGGTAGTCCAGGTCGTTGCTGTCGCCGGCGTGGCCGATCACCACCTTCGACAGGTCCACGCCCTCCTTGGCCAGCAGGTCCGCGACCACGCGGCCCGAGCCGGTCGGGCTGTGGGTGTGCACGGTCACCGGCGCGCCGGTCTCGCGGTGGGCGGCGGCGACCGCCCGCATGACGCGCTCGACGCCGGGGGTGAGGCCGGGCGCGTCGATGGCGCACTTGAGGAACGCCGCCTTGACGCCGGTCCCGGCGATGCCCTCGGTCAGGTCGCGCACGAAGTCGGCGACCATCGGCTCCGGCCCGCCCAGCAGCGTGCCCGGCCCCCGGTAGTGGAGCTCGAACGGCAGCACGTCGTAGGTGTACAGGCCGGTCGCCACGATGATGTTGAGGTCGGGCACCTGCTCGGCGATCCGCTGGATGCGGGGGATGTAGCGGCCGAGGCCCCAGACGGTCGGGTCGGCGATCGTGCTGACGCCCCGCCCCGCGAGCGAGCGGAGCTTGGCGACCGCGTCGGCGACCCGCTCGTCCTCGTCCCACCAGCCCGCCGTACCGTAGTTCTGGACGTACTCGGTGTTGAGGAAGAACACGTGCTCGTGCATGAGCGTTCGGCCGAGCGCCGAGACGTCTACAGGTCCGCGGGCCGTTTCGACTGCGGGCATCGGGGCTCCTCTGCGCATACCGACCGGTCGGTTTTCTGGCAAGCTATTTGCGGGGCGGCGCACGCGTCAATGGGAGGTCTCGGGAGCGGTGGCAGGCGGCGGAGCGGTGCAGGGCGGCGGCACGGCGCGCGGCAGCGCGGTGGAGCGGCGCATCCTGGACGCGGCGGTGCGGCTGTTCGCCGAGCGCGGCTTCGACGGCACCTCGGTCCAGCAGATCGTGGCGGCCGCCGCGGTCACCAAGGGCGCGCTCTACCACTACTTCGACTCCAAGGACGACCTGCTCTACGAGATCTACCACTCGCTGATCACCCGCCAGCTCGCCGACCTGGACCGGATCCTGGCCGCGGGGCTGCCGCCGGCGGGGACCGTCCGGGAGATCATCGCCGCGCTGGTGCGCAGCACCGCCGAGCACATCGACGAGGCGAAGGTGTTCGGCCGGGAGATGCACCGGCTGGGCGACGCGCGGATGCACGCGGTGCGCGCCGACCGCCGCCGCTACCACGTCGCCTTCCGCAAGGTGGTGGCCGACGCGCAGGCCGCCGGGGTGTTCGCCGCCGACGCCTCGGCCGAGACGGTGACGCTGGTGGCCCTCGGCATGGTCAACCAGATGCCCCAGTGGTACCGGGCCGACGGGCCCAAGTCGCCCGAGCGCATCGCCGACGAGGTCGCCGCCTTCGTGCTGGCCGGCCTCCGGCCGCGCTAGCGGCGGGTCTGGAGCGCCAGCACCGCCTCGCCCACCTCGGCCAGCTCCGCGTCCCAGTCGTCCGGCGGCGCCATCGGGGCCAGCACGAACTTCGACAGCCCCGCCTCGATCATCCGCTTCAGGTGGGCGGCCAAGCCGTCCAGGTCGGGCACGACCTCGTCCAGCGGGGCCGGGCCGCGCACGCGGCGGGCCCGTGCGAAGTGCGCCTCGGCGCGCTCGGGCAGCGGCCCGCGCCGGTAGGGGATCACCGCGCCGAAGTGCTCCTCCTCGACCTCCCGCCCGGCCTCGGCGGCGGCGCGCTGCACGGTGAGGCGGCCCTGCTCGCCCTCGGCGGGGGTGGAGAACGCCGCCAGCCAGCCGTCCGACAGCCGCCCCGCGCGGCGCAGTTCGGCATCGGACGCCCCGCCCATCCACACGTCGAAGCCGCGCTCGACGGGCTTCGGGCGGACGCGCAGCCCGTCGTAGCGGAACCGTTCGCCGTGGTGGGTGACCTCGTCCTCGGCCCACAGGCGGCGCAGCAGCGGCAGCGCCTCCTCGAAGATCGCCGCCCGCTCCTCGCGCCGCACCCCGAACGCCTGCTGCTCGCCCGGGTCGCGCTGCCCGAGCCCGAACGCCGGCAGCAGCCGCCCGCCCGCCAGCCGGTCCAGCGTCGCCAGCTCCTGGGCGACCAGCGCCGGGGACCGGCCCGGCAGCGTCATCACCGCGTGGCCGAGCTTGATCCGGGAGGTCAGGGCGGCGGCGTAGGCGAGGGTGACGTTGGGGTCGCCGCCGGGCCCGGTGGCCTTCTCGGTGACCCACAGCGAGTCGAAGCCCCCGCGCTCCAGCCCGCGCGCCAGGGCGGCCAGCGCGGCGGGGTCGGGGGCGGTCGCGGCCGGGGCGTAGCCGATGCGGACGATCATGTCCTGACGGTAGGCCGGTCAGTCCTCTGACGCAACCCTTGCGCGGGAGGTGACCGCGACCGCCAGCGCGGCGGCCACCGCGGAGGCGGCGATGGCGACCGCCATCGGCAGCGCGGTGCCGCGCCCGCCGAGCCCGGTCAGCGGCCCGACCGCCCCGCCGAGCGCGAACTGCGTCACGCCCATCAGCGCCGAGGCGCTCCCGGCGACGCGGGGCGGGCGGCCGGACAGCGCCAGCGCCGTCGCGTTCGGCAGGACCAGGCCCTGCCCCGCCACCACCAGGAACAGCGCGGGCAGCACGCCCGGCAGGCCCGCGCCCGCCAGCACGGCGGCAAGCAGGCCCACGCCGCCCAGCGTCACCACCGCCAGCCCGGCCGCCAGCAGCCGCCGCAGCTCCACCCGGCCGGTCAGCCAACCGCTGAGCTGCCCGACCGCCACGATGCCCAGCGCGTTGACGCCGAACACCACGCCGAAGGTCTGCGGCGACAGGTGGTAGAGGTCCTGGAGCACGAACGGCGAGGCGGAGATGTAGGAGAACATCGCCGCGAACGCCAGGCCCAGCGCCAGCGCGTACCCGACGAACACGCGGTCGCGCAGCAGCGCCCCGAACGTCGCGAGGGTGGAGCGCACGCCGCCGGTCTCGCGCCGGTCGGGCGGCAGCGTCTCGCCCAGCCACGCCAGGGACGCCAGCAGCAGCGCCACGCCGATCCCGGCCAGGACGGCGAACACCCCGGGCCAGGGCGTCAGCCGCAGCAGCTGGGCGCCCAGCACCGGGGCCAGGATCGGGGCCAGTCCGTTGACCAGCATGAGCAGGGAGAAGAACTTGGCGGCGGCGGTGCCGTCGTACAGGTCGCGCACGATCGCGCGGGCGATGACGATCCCCGCCGCGCCCGCCGCGCCCTGCACCAGCCGCAGCGCGACGAACGTCTCGATCGTCGGCGCGAACACGCACAGCAGCGACGCCAGGACGTACAGCGCGAGCCCGACCAGCAGCGGCCGGCGGCGGCCCAGCGCGTCGCTGAGCGGGCCCGCCACCGCCTGCCCGGCCGCGAGGCCGACCACGCACGCGGTCAGGGTGAGCTGCGCCTGCGCCGGGCCGGTGCCGAGGTCGGCGGTGAGCCGGGGCAGCGCGGGCAGGTACATGTCGATCGACAGGGGCGCGATCGCGGTCAGCGCTCCCAGCACCACGATCAGGCGCAGCCGCCGGTCGGGCGCGGCGGGCGCCGCGCCCGAGCGTTCATCGGACGGGACGTCGGGCACGGCGCCGGGCCGGGATGCCGCCTCGGGCATGGGGGACTCCTGAACGTGGCGAAGCGCGTCGCCGCGCCGGACGGGACGCGGCGACGCGCGCAAGAGAGGGGGGAGGGCCGGGGGCCGCTCAGATCTCGGTGACGACCTGCTCGTACTCCAGCCGGGGGCTGCGCGGGAACCAGGCGTCCGGTCCGGGACGGCCCACGTTCACCACGGCCACGACCTGCTGGTTGGAGTCGCCCAGGAACTCCTTCTTGACGCCCTCGGCGTCGTACCCGGCCATCGGGCCGGCGGCCAGGCCCGCCGCGCGGATGCCGAGGATGAGGTAGCCGAGCTGGATGGTGGCGTTGAAGAACGCCATCTGCGCGCGCCCGGGATTGGCGGCCATCTGCTCGCGGGCGTCCGGCTTGTGCGGGAAGATCGTCGGCAGGTGCTCGTGGAAGTCGGAGTCGGCGGTGACGATCAGCGTCAGCGGGGCCGAGGCGGTCTTGGCCTTGTTGCCCTCGGCCATGTGCGCCACCAGCCGCTCGCGCGCCTCGGGCGAGCGCACCGCCACCAGCCGCAGCGGCTGGGTGTTCATCGCGGTGGGGGCCCACTTGACCAGCTCGTAGATGGCGCGCAGAGCGTCCTCGCCGACCGGCTCGGAGGTGAAGGTGTTGGCGGTGCGGGCCTCGCGGAACAGCAGGTCCTGGGCCGCCTGGCTCAGCGCGAGGGTCTCCTCGGCCGCGGGCGTGGTCATCTCGTCACCTCTCTGTCGGGAGCGGACCCGGTCCGGGGCCCGAACTCCTCAACGAGATGACCGTCCGTTATCTGCCACGTCAGGAAGTGGAGTGCGTCACACGCCGGGGCCGGTCAGCCCAGGGTGAGCGTCACGGTGGAGCCGCGCAGCAGCCGCGCGCCCGGCGCGAAGCCCTGCCCGGTGACCGCGCCGCCGGTGCCCCGCACCGCCACCTGCAGCCCGAGCCCGGCGGCCGAGGTGCGCGCCTGCTGCTCGGACTGCCCGATGAAGTAGGGCACGGTGACGCGGGTGCCGGTGACCGCGCCGCCCTGGCCCGCCGACACGTACAGGGTGACCGCGCCGCCGGGCGGCAGCTGCGTGCCCGCCGGGGGGTGGCTGCGCAGCACCAGGCCGGTGGCCTGCGAGGACGGCACGCGGATCAGCGCGCCCAGCGGGATGCGCCGGCCGGCCAGCCGCCCCACCGCCGTCATCGAGCCGAGCCCGGCCACCTGCGGCACGGCCGCGGCGGGCGCGGCGGGGGTCGCCGGGGCGCCGGAGGGGGCGGCGCTCGCGGACGGCGAGGCGGTCGTCGAGGGCGACGCGGACGAGGTGGACGAGGTGGACGCGGTGGACGGCTGGGCGGCGGGCGGCGCCGATTCCTGCGAGGCGGCGAACCCGCCGTCCCGGGGCGCGGGGCTCGCCTTGGTGCCGCCGATCAGCAGGGTCAGGCCGAGCACGGACGCCACCGCAACGCTCGCGCCGCCGCCCAGCAGCAGCATCGCGCGCCGTGACATCTCCGGCTCCAGGTAGCTCCCGGCGGGGGCGGGTTGCTCCGTACTGCTGGGCTCCCCGGAGTGCGTCTCCTCCGAACGCCAGGGCACCTGCTCCGTGCTGTGGGGCTGGCCCGAGTGCGGTTGCTCGGGGTGAGGCTGCTGGGAGTGCGACTGCTGAGGGTACGGCTGCTCGGCGTGTGCCCCTCCGGGAGACGGCTGCTCGGAGTACGGCTGCTGCGCGTGCGGCCCTCCCGGATGCGGTGGTCCGGCGGGCGGCGGCCCGGGGTGCGCGCCTCCGGCATATGGCGATCCGGCAGGTGGTGAACCGGGGTGCGGGGACCCGGGACGCGCCCCTCCGGGCTGAGCCCCTCCGGGCTGTGGCGATCCGGGCTGCGGCGGTCCAGGCTGGGGCGGTCCGGCGGGCGGGCCCTCGCCGGGCCGGGCCGCGGGTCCCGGCATGGGCCGGTCGTGGCCGGGCGTCTGCGGGTCCTGCTCGGGCATCGGTCGCCCCCTCGTCAAGCGGGGTCTGGTCCCCTCTTGCGTCGTGGGACGCCAGTGCCGCGGCCCGGGTTCGGGTCACGCGCATAACGGCATCGATCCCCGCCTTAGCGGCTCTGACCGGCCGAGATCGACTTTCCGGTCAGAACGGGAGCCGGTCGGCGGTCACCACCGGCGCCGCCGACAGCTCCGCCAGCGCCAGCGCCGCCAGCACCAGGGCGGCGACCGTCAGCGCCGACAGCCCGGCCAGCACCGCCCACCGTCCCGCCTGGTAGCCGGCCGGGACGCGGGCGTCGTCGCGGCCCCGCGCCCGCCACGGCGCGCGCAGCGGCGCGGTGCCCGGCACCTCGTGGTCGGGGTCGGGGGAGTCGGCCGGGACGGCGTCGGCGCCGGCGCCCGCCGAAGGCAGCCCGCACGCCCAGCTCAGCAGGTCGGCGACGGCGGCCGGGTCGGTGCCCAGGCCCGAGCCGAGGTAGCGGACCCGCCCCGCGACCTGGTCCAGGGTGCGCACGGTGTTGCCGAGGCCGACCCGGCCCAGCCACGCGCGCAGCTCCTCGCCCTCGGCGAGGGTCCGGCCGATCTCGGTGCGCTCCAGCAGGTCGAGCTTGGTGACCACGACCGCGACGCGCTTCTGCCGCCCCTGGTCGGGACGGGTTCGCAGCTCGTTCAGCACCCGCTGCAGGGTGTCGGCGGGGTCCTCCTCCGAGGGGGCCGCCGCCCGGTCCACCAGTTCGCGCTCGGCGGCGTTCAGCGCGTGCCGGATCTGCGGCAGCGCGAACGGGTCCAGCACGAACAGCAGCGCCTCCCCGTGGTCGAGGTAGCGCAGCGACTCCACCTCGGTCGCGCCGGTGTAGTGCTCGCCCGCCGGGTCGAACAGGTACAGGATGCGGCGCGTGGTGCGGCCCTTCTTGCCGCTCTTGCCGCCCACGGGCAGCTCCACGTCCAGCATGGTCGCCAGCGGCAGCTCCGGACCGGTCTTGGCGGGCCGTCCGCCCTGCCGGAACTCGCGGATCATGGCGGCGTACGCCTGCGCGTGCCGTTCCTCCACGAACGCCAGCCGTCCTCGTGCGGCGCGCGCCCGCGCGTGCAGGGCGCGGATGCCCAGCACCATGAACGTGGTCTTGCCTGCGGCCGGACCGCCCACGATCGGCAGCGGCTCCACCCGCACCCGTCCGATGCGCTCGGGCAGCTGCTTGCCGCAGTGCGGGCAGTACGCCGTCAGCCGGAACCGGCCCAGCGGCACCGTCGTCGGCAGCCGCGTCCCGCACTGGCACACGTGCCGGAACGCGCCCGAGCGCCCCGGGGCCAGGCCGGGGTGCCGGACGTCGCAGTTGGGGCAGGCGTAGACCGGCAGCCCGATGCGCTCGTAGCAGAAGGGGTGCGGGCAGGTCTGCAGGATGCGGCCGTACGCCATGAAGACCCGCTCCACGGCGGCCAGCAGCAGCACGCACACCAGCCACACCCCCAGCCCGACCGCCGCGACCGCCCCGTACAGCAGCGTCAGCGCCGCCCACAGCACGGCGGCGGGCGGCGCGGCGGCGGCGATGCCCGCGCACAGCGCCAGCCAGACCGGGAAGGTGAACAGCCCCCACGGTCCGCTCAGCAGCAGCGTGCCGGTCAGCCGGGACAGCACCGAGCGGGCGACGGTCCACACGCGCGGCACGACCGTGCTGGTGATGGCCCACCAGTCCCGCCAGACCTGGCCGAGCAGGTAGTGCCGGTAGGACACCTCCGGCCGCGCGACCGGCGAGGGCCCGGTGCGGGCGGCCGGTACCAGGGTGCGCGCGGCGTGCAGCAGGTACAGCCCGGCGGTCGCGGCCCCGGCGGTGAGCAGCGCGGCCGGGAACAGCACCGGGAACAGCACCCAGAAGCCCAACCACATGGCGGCCAGCCACACCGCGATCAGCAGCACGGCGACGAGGGGGTGCACCGCCTCACCTCCCCGGGTCCTGGTCGAGCAGGTCGCGCAGTTCGGCGCGCAGGCCGGGCTCGCCGGACAGGTGGGCCTCCAGCCGACGGGCGGCGAAGCGGCGGGCGGCGGCGGCGCGCGCCCAGGCGTCCAGCCCCGGCTCGGCGACGCCCCGGCGGCGCAGGCGCAGCACCACCTCGACCAGCTCGTGGCGGCGGCCGTGGTCGGCGCGGTGCGGCCGCTCGGGCAGGTCGGCGGTCCAGCACGCGCCGAGCCGGGCCCGCACGGGCGCGGGCGCGGCGGCCAGGACCGCCGCCCGGAAGGCGGGGGTGCGCCGGGCCAGCCGCCGGGCGGCCCCGCCGAGCGCCTCCTCGGCCAGGGTCGCCGCGCCGCCGTCGCAGATGGTGGCGATCGCCCGCGCCACGTGCTCGGGCTCGTCGGCGGTCAGGGCGTCGGAGTAGGCGCGCACGACGGCGGCGTCGCGCGCGGCCGGACCCCCGGGCAGCAGGGCCTGCACGCGCGCGGCCAGCTGGAGCGTGGACGGCTCGGTGAGCGCGTCGGCGCGCAGCCATCCGAACGCCCGCGACGGCAGGGCGGCCAGCGCGGGATGCTCGGCGAGCCGGTCGGCGTGCGCGTCCAGCAGGCGCAGGCATTCGGCGGCGCCGGGCGGCGCGGCCCACACCCCGCCCAGCGCGGGGTCGAGGTCGGCGGGGGAGACCGGCAGGTCCAGCAGCACGCCGGTGACGAGGACGCGCCGGTCCCGGTGCCGCCGCCCGGCCGAGGCCAGCACCGGCAGCGCGACCTCGGGGAACGCCGTGAGCACCGCCGCACCCGCCGGAAGGTCGTCGGCCTGCGGCGCGGTGGGGGGCGGGGCCATCGGGCGTGGGCTCGCCGGCTGCGGGGCATCCGGCCGTGGGCTGGCCGAGTGTGGGATATCCGGGCGTGGGGCATTCGGACGGGGGCTGGCCGGGTGCGGGGCATCCGGCCGTGGGCTGGCCGAGTGTGGGATATCCGGGCGTGGGGCATTCGGACGGGGGCTGGCCGGGTGCGGGGCATCCGGGCGTGGGTTCGCTGGCTGCGGTGCATTCGGACGTGGGCTTGCCGAGCGTGGGGCCTCCGAGCGTGGGGCCTCCGAGCGTGGGGCCTCCGAGCGTGGGGCCTCCGAGCGTGGGGCATCCGGGCGTGGGGCATCCGGGCGTGGGGCATCCAGATGTGGGGCCGCTGGGCCTGGGGTTGTCGAGTGTCGCTCTGCCGGGTGCGGGCCTGCTGTACGCGGGTCCGTCGAGCGTGTGGCTGCCGGATGCGGGCTGGTCGGGCGTGGAGCCGTCGAACGTGGGTCCGTTGCGGATGAGCTCGGCGCAGGCGGCTCCACTCCGGGGGGAGCCGTTGCGGGCGGAGCGACCGTGAGCAGGTCGGCGGCCAGCAAATCGCAGGCCGCGTCGGTCAGCAGGGCCGTGCGGGTCGCGGCGTCGGCCGCCGCCAGGCCGCGCAGCACGCCCTCCACCAGCCGGGCGCGCGCCTCGCCGGAGCAGGCCGCGAGCGCGGCGGCGAGGTCGCGGTCCAGGGCCGCGTCACCGGGACGGACGCGCGCCATCGCCGCCGCGGTCACCTCGCCGGGGTCTGGCGTGATCCCGGCTCGCGCGGCCACCCCGGTGATCTGGGCGATCTCGGCCAGGGACGGCGCGGCCCGCAGCGCCGCCGACGTCTCCTCGGCCAGCCGGGTACGGGCGTCGGCGGGCAGGTCGGCCAGCAGGTGCGCGTGCCGGGCCAGCAGCGGGCGCGCCTCCGCGTCGGCGACCGCAAGGACGGCCGCGCGCAGCGCGCACTGCGCGGCCACGTCGGGAGCGCCCGCGTCCCGCGCCCGGCCGTGCACCGCCACCGCCAGGTCGAACCCCATCGCGGGCACGCCCGGCACCAGGTCGCGCCACACCCAGTCGGGGATCGCCACGCCGTTGCGGGCCAGCAGCCGCGCCGCGCCCGCCTCCTCGGCCGTGGTCACCGCCGCCTCGCCCCGGCACAGCGCCAGCAGCGCCGCCGCCCGGTCGAGCGCGGCGGGATCGAGCGCGGCCGGGCCGGAACCCGCGTGGTCGGGCTCGGCGTCGAGCAGGGCCAGCTCGCCCAGCGCGTCCAGGCCCGCGAAGTCGGCGTCGCGCCAGCACCCCGCGACCGTGCGCGCGAACCGGCTCGCGGCGCCCGCGCCGGGCGGCGGCGCCTCGTCCAGCGCGAACGCGTGCGCGCCCGCGCGGTGCGCTGTCGCCCACACGTCCGGCGTGGTGCCCACCACGCGCTGCGCCGCGCCGTCCGGGTCGGCGCTGTAGGTCACGAACGACATCCGCGCCGCCGCCGCGACCGGCAGCGAGTACGACAGCACCGCGATCCACCGGGCCACGCGCTCGATGTCGCCCGACACCAGCACCACCCGCCCGTGGCCCCGGCCCAGCACCCCGGTCACCGCGTCCACCAGGTGCGCGAGCAGGGGGTAGCCGTCCGGCAGGCCGGCCAGCCATCCGGCGAGCGCGTCGGGCGCGAGCGCGGCGTCGGGGGTCAGGTCCTCCAGCTCCGGCAGGTCCGCGGCGGCGGAGGGGCGGTCGGCCCACAGCGCCGCCCGCCACAGCTCGGCCGGGCGCAGGCCCTCCAGCTCCTCGGCGTCGGCGACCAGCGCGTGCGCGAAGAAGTTGCCGTACCGGCCCGAGTAGTCGCGGCCCAGGTAGCGGCAGCGCAGCAGCAGCGGCCGCACGTGCTCGTGCACCGTGATCCGGTCGTACAGCAGCGCCACCGGGAACCGCTCCAGCTCCCCGTCGCCCGGCTCGGGCGGCGCGCCCGGCGGCGGCCGGTACGCCAGGTACGGCGTCACCGCCGCCCGCGCCCCGTCCGGCAGCCCCGGCGTCTCGGCGACGAACTGGAACCCCGCCCGGCCGGTCGGCCCGCGCCGCGCGGAGGTGTAGTGGAGCTGCCAGGCCACCGCTCACCCGCCCTTGCCGCGGGACCCGTCCAGCATCCCGAACCGGTGCAGCAGCCACAGCAGCGGGTCCTCGGCCCGGTAGGGCCGCACGCCGCCCGCGCCGACCCGGCCGCCCTCGGGCGTGCCGCCCAGCGCCGACAGCCCGAACAGCGCGTAGTCGGCGTACTGCTGGCCGAGGTAGGTGTCGAGCTGCCCGGCCTGCCACTCGTGCAGCAGCGACCGGACCTGCTCGTGCACCGCCTCGCGGTCGTCCAGGTCCAGCACGCCGCTGCCCGAGCGCGAGCGGTGCAGCGCCGACTGCCGCAGCAGCGCCGGGCGCAGCACGTCGATCTTGGTCAGGGCGACCGCGACCGGCACCGGCAGGCGCTCGCCGGGCCGGGTGCCGTGCCGCTGCCGCAGCGCCTCGGTGACCCGCGCGATGATGTTGATCGGCTCGCTGTCGGGGTCGTCGCCGGGAGCCCGGTCGCCGCCCGCGCCCCCGCCCGCCGCCGCCACGGCCGCGTCCGCGCCGGGCAGCTCCAGCGGGTCCACCAGGAAGATGATCGCGTCGGCCGCCTCCAGGTACCGCAGGTGCAGGTCGCGGACCTCGCGGCTGCGCAGGTCCTCGCCCGCGGTGTCGAACAGCACCAGCGCCAGCGAGTCGGTGCGCTCGCGCGCGAACCGGGTGCGGCGGCTGCGGGTCAGCAGGTAGACCAGCGGCTCGCGCGGCGCGGTCGCGGCGCTGGCGGTGGTCGGCAGCAGCCGCCGCTCCTCCAGCAGCGGCCGGGCGAAGTCGCGCTTGTAGCGCTCGATGGTGCGGTCGTCGCAGGCCACCAGGGAGGTGTCCAGCTCGGTGCCGACCCGGTTCATCAGCTCGTGCAGCAGCACCGCGATGTAGGTGCTCTTGCCCGCGTTCTTCGCGCCGACCAGCGCCACGATGCGGCCGGGGGAGTCGCAGTAGGCCGACGGCAGCGGGTTGTGGCACTCGGGGCAGACCCGGTTGCCCGTCGCCTGCCCGCAGTCGGGGCACACCGCGCGGCCCCCGCCCCGGCCGCGCCGCGCCGGGGCGTCGAACACCGGCGGCAGCGACGCGCCCGCCGTGGAGCCGGTGTAGTCGGCCAGCTCGCGGTCCAGCACCGGCGCGCAGCCCGACCGGCGGCCCGCCCGCCCGCGGCAGCGGAACGGGACGCGCGCGGCGGCCAGCTCGGCGAAGCAGTACGGGCAGGTGATCTCCGGCGGCGCGGGCAGCCCCGGCCAGCCGGGCAGGCCCACCCGGGGCGGGCTCATCCGCAGGCCCGCCCGTGACGGCAGGGACACCGGTACCTCCGCGGGGGTCTCGTCGGGTGGTGCGTCGGGTGCGCCGGGTGGCGCGTCGGACCGTTCATGGGCGGCTCACCGCGCCGTCCGCAGCCGCCGGACGGGGGGATCGCCGAGCTCCACCTCATCATCCTCGGCGAAGCAGCGCAGCCAGTACGGCCCGGACGCCGCGGGCATCGGCAGCGACAGCTCGCCGGGCACCGGCACCTGCGTCCAGGCCCCGACGGTCTCGCCGTCGCCCGCGCGGTGCGGCATCACCCGCCCGGCGCGCAGCACCAGCTCGATCCGCGCGACCCGCAGCGGGCGCGGCGCCGACAGCCGGATCGTCAGGTGCCGCCGCCAGGGCGGGCCGCCGCGCTCCAGGTCGTAGCGGACCAGGGTGCGCGCGGCGACCTCGGCGGTCACCGGCGGCCCGGTGACGCGCGCGCCGCCGACCGACCCGGCCGCCGCCACCGAGATCTCCACGGCCTCGTCCTCGGGCACCTCCAGCCGCACCCCGCCCTGGGTGTCGTAGGCGGCGCGGGTCACCAGCAGGCGCTCGGGGCGGCCGGCGTCCGGCCCCTCGGGCTCGGCCCGGCCGACCTCCACCAGGTTCGACAGCCGCTCCAGGGTGGCCTCGATGTGGCCGCTGGTGATGTGCTCCTGCCCGATCCGGTAGGCCAGCTCCACCTCGGCGACCTGCGGCGGCCAGTCGAAGCCGACGTGCACCTGCCCGCCGCGCCGCTCGGCGATCAGGCGGCGCGGCGGCGGCAGGTTGACGTGCCGCACGTACCCGCCGATCGCGGCCCGCCCCTCGGCGACCGTCACCGCCAGCAGCCACCCGCCGGTGCCCGGCCGCACCGCCAGCCCGCCGTCCAGCGGGGACGCCGTCAGCCGCCGCCCGGCCGCGCGCACCTCCTCCACCGGGACCAGCGCGCTGCGCGGCCACGGCGGCGGGCCGTCGGTCAGCACCAGCTCGACGGTGCCGTGCGCGGGCGGCTCGAACCGCACCCGCAGCAGCCCCGGATCGGCCGGATCGGGGTCGGCCGACAGCTCGTACACAGGCTCGGGCGGCGCGCTCGGGGTGACCGAGCGCCGCACGCCCGGCGTCACGACCTCGCGGCCGGACTCGTCCAGGTAGACCGCGCAGACCAGGTAGTGGTGGGTCACGCCGTTGGCGACGCGCTCCTGGAATCCCTCGCGCCCGGCCGCGACCGTGCGCCCGTCGCGCACGACCACGGCCCGCGCCGCCTCGCGCGGCAGCCGCCACCGGCCGGTGACCACGCCGTCGCCGGGCAGGACCTCCACGCCGCGCGGCTCGGGCCGCACCACCACCGGCCCGGCCACCGCCGGGGGAGCGGCGGCCTCGCCGCGCACCGCGACCACGCCGTAGTACAGGGGCACGTTCACCGGCGGCCGGTCGTCGCGCGGGCCCGGCAGCGGCTCGCCGTCGGCCGCGCCGCGCGGCGGCCGCCCGCGCCGCCGCACCACGTGGTGCAGCACCTCCCCGGCCGTGGACGGCGACGGCTCCCACGACAACCGCACCGCGCCGTCGTCCTCGCCGCGCTCCACGTCGGCCCGCACCGCCGGGACCGGCAGGGGCGGCAGCCGCCGCTGGTGCTCGGCCGCGCCCGGCAGGTCGCCCGCCAGCTCCAGCGCGTCGGCCAGCAGCCGCCACGCCCGGTCGGGGTCGGCCTCGGCGAGCGCCGCCTCGCGCAGCCGCAGCGCGGTCGCGACCCGGCGCCGCGCCTCGCCCGCCAGCACCGACGCCTCCTCCGGCAGGCCGCCGCCGTCCTGCTGCGCGGCGTCGGCCAGCTCGGCGGCCGCGCGCACCTCGCCCGCGTCCAGCAGGGTCCGCAGCCGCCCGGCCAGCCCGCCGCCGCCCTGCCCGGTCTCGCGCAGCACCGCGAACACCAGGCGGCGCGCGTCCCCGGCCGCCACGCCCAGGTCCTCGGTGGCGTGCCGCAGCAGCGCCCGCTCCGAGGCGCGCTGCCGCAGCCGTTCGCGCAGCCGCTCGACGATGTCGTAGCGGACCAGCTCGGCCGGGTCGGTGCCCGACCGCAGCGCCGCCAGCACGGTGTCGGCGTGGGTGGTGCTGGTGTCGCGGCTGCGCCGCGCCCACCGCGCGCCCGCCGCCGCCACCGCCCCGGCGTCCAGCGTCACGCCGGGCGCGGCGAAACCGTCCAGCACCCGCATCGGGCCCGGCGGCGACGCGCCGAACACGAACGAGGCCAGATGCCGCTCGCCCAGCACGTCCAGCGACTCGCGCACCTTGCGGTAGGCCGCGTACGGGGCGGCGGCCGGGAGCGCGACCGGCTCGGCGACCTCGATGCCGTCGGCCGCCGCCACACCCGCCAGCTCGTCGCGCGGCACCCCGGCGGCCCGCGCGATGCCCGCCAGTTCGGCGGGCGTCACCATCTTCAGCAGCCCCGCCGCGTCGGCCAGGCGCGCCCGCGCGGCCCCGGCCCGGCGCTCGTCGCGCGCCCGCCCGCCGCGCAGCCGCTCGGCCAGCGGCCGCAGGTCGCCGCGCTCGGCCGCCTGGAACAGCGGCGCCAGCTCCCGGTGCCCGGCCTCCAGCCGGTCGATCAGCCCGCGGTACTTCAGCTGGCCGCGCGCCCGCCGCCAGCACTGCCGCACCAGCTTGACCCGCGCCGCGACCCGCTCGGGGGTGAGCGGGTCCTCCAGCGCGTAGCGCAGGCGCAGGTCCTCGGGCGGCCGGTCGCCGGCCGCGCGCGCCGGCTCCAGCACCGCCCGCTGGTAGTCCTCGTCGAAGCTCAAGGCGTCATCAACTCACCTGGACCCGGGACAGCGCCTTGCGGGACTTCTCGACCTCCTCCTCGGACATGCCGCCCACGTCCACCTTCAGTTCGAGGACGTCGCCGGTCTCCTTCTCGACGGCCGTCACGTTCAGCAGGCCCGAGGCGTCCAGCGCGAACGTCACCGCGATCGGCCAGCCCGCCTTCTTGCCGCGCGGCACCCGCACCTCGCCGGTCGCTATCTCGGTGTTGTCGATCAGCTCGGCCGACTCCACGCTGCCGGCCTGCTCCATCACCCGCACGTCCGCCGACGCCTGGTCGTCGTGCACGGTGAAGAAGTTCTCGGTCTTGGCCGCCGGCAGCTCGTCGTTGGCGTGCACCAGGTGCGCCACGTGCTCGGCGCCGGTCTCCCGGTCCACCACCACGATCCCGAAGGCGTGCGAGGCCACGGTGCGGATGCGCCGCCCCGCGATCGCCTCCTGCTGCTCGGCCGACAGGCCCGCGCGGCTCGCCATCTCCGCCGCCCGCTCGGTCGCGCCCTCGCGCACCAGCCGCCGGTAGGTCTCCTCGAACGCGTACAGCGCCGCGCCCTTGGCCACCGCGAGGTCGGGGTCCTGCAGCCGGGGCCGCAGCCCGAGCTCGGTCTCCAGCCGCGCCGCCACCACCGGCATCTTGGTGGAGCCGCCCACCAGCACCAGGTCGTCGTAGTCGTGCACGCCCTTGTCGGCGGCGGTGGTCAGCGTCCGGCCGGTGATCTCCACGGTGCGGTCCAGCAGGTCGCGGGTCAGCTCCTCCAGCTTCTCCCGCGTCACCTCGATCGCGGCCGCGCGCCCGTCGTGCATCACCCGGACGGTGTGCGCGGTGCGGGTGGTCAGGGCCTTCTTGGCGTCCTCGGCGTCGCGCCGCAGCTGCTGCTCGGTCTGCTTGTCGTCCAGCGGGTCGCCCGCGTCCGGGTGCTCGGCGCGGAACCGCTCGGCCAGGTACTCCACCAGCCGCGCGTCCCAGTCGGCGCCGCCGAGCTCGTGGTCGCCGTCGGTGCACACCACCTCGATGTGCCCGCCGCGCAGCGCGATCACGGTGGTGTCGAAGGTGCCGCCGCCCAGGTCGTAGACCAGGATCGTGCGGTCGGCCTCGGGGTTCAGCACCCCGTAGGTGATGGCGGCCGCGATCGGCTCGGACACGATGTCGATCACGTTCAGCCCGGCGATCCGGCCCGCCTTGCGGGTGGCGTCGCGCTCGGCCGCGCCGAAGTAGGCCGGCACCGTGATCACCACGTCGCGGGTCTCCTCGCCGGTGGTGGTGCGCGCGTCGGTGGCCAGCTTGAGCAGGATGAACGCCGACAGCTCCTCGGGGGTGTAGTCGAACCCGTGGATGCTGCGCGTCACCTCCCGGCCCATGTCCCGCTTGACCAGGCTGACCACGTGGTCGGGTTCGAGCACGGCGGTGTCCTTGGCGGTCGCGCCGACCACCACGTTGTCGCCGCTCTCGAAGTACACCACCGACGGGGTGGTGTCGGTGCCCTCCAGGTTGCGCAGGACCGCTGGGCGTCCCACATCGTCGATGGAGGCAATGCAGGAGTAGGTGGTTCCCAGGTCGATCCCGTAGACAGCCATGTCCCTTGGTCCCTCAGTCCCTCGGTCCCTCAGCGGGGGGTGGTCATCGCTCGTTCATCGTCTCGCTCCGCTCGCCCGCGCGCAGGCGACTTGACCCAGCCGTTGACCCGTCGTGCGCGTCCGGCGCGGGCTTGCCGACGCGGACGCCCGCCTTGCGCACCACGCGCCCCGCCCGTTCGAAACCCTCGGTGTGCACGGCGCGGACGGTGTGCGCCATTGCGGGGTCGGTGACGGTCTCCACGTCCACCGGCCGGTGCCGGCTCGCGTCGTAGGGCACGCCGGGCTCGACGGGGAAGCGCTCCACGCCGGTGCCCGCCAGCGCGTCCAGCACGTCGCCGGCGACCGATTCCAGCAGCGCGGCGGCCCGTTCGGGCGCGGGCGGCGCTGCGGCCCAGTCGGCGGCCGCGCGCCGCACCTGGTCGTGCAGCCGGTACAGCGCGGTGCGGACGGGCTCCAGCGCGGACTGGAGCTCGTCGCGGCGCAGCCGCTGGTTCTCCTCGTGCAGCCGGTCGATGATGGCCTCGCGGTGCGCGGCGCGCTCGTGCTCGCGGTCCAGGCGCTCGGTGAGGGCGGCCAGCGCCTCGGCCAGCCCGGCCGCCGACCGCTCGCCGGGTTGGTCCGCCGCCTGTCCGGTGGCCTGCTCCGCGGCCTTCTCTGCGGCCTGCTCGCCGGTCCGCTCGTCAGGCCGGTCGCCCTCCGGCGGGGCGGCCTGTTCTCCGGCGGGCCCGCGCTCGGCCCCGGGCGCGGCGGCACGAGCCCCGGGCTCCGCCGCGGGGCCCCTGCTGACTGGGCGTTCCCGGTCGTTCGACACGTTCAGTCACCCTAATGGCCCGTGATTGCCAAAGGTAGCTCCGCCGTTGACCTTCCCCGGTCGTGTCTTTGCCAAGCCGCGCGCAGACTTCTCGGTGATGAGACGTATGGGTAACACGTCCGAAACGCGCTCGGGTGACGCTGGGGCGAACGTCGCGAACGTTGCGAAGGCGCGGAAGACGAGCGGAACACGAGCGGAACGACAGAGGGGGTGCGGAAGGTGACGACGCTGCTGCGGATTCGGGTCCGGCTGCCGGACCGTCCCGGCTCGCTGGGGCAGGTGGCGCGCATCCTGGGCGCCGCGGGGGCCGACGTGGTCCAGATGAGCGTGCTGGAACGCGACAACGGCCGCGCGCTGGACGACTTCACGGTCGTCTGGTCGGCCGGGGCCGGGATCGACCGGCTGTGCGGCGGCCTCGGCTCGGTGCCGGGGGTGGACATCGTCGGCGTCTGGCCGACCGTCGAGCCGCAGGGCGCCTTCCCCGACGCCGCGCTGATCGGCCAGCTCGCCGCCGATCCCGCGCGCGGCGCGCTCACGCTGGCCGACGCCGTCCCGGCCCTGCTCAGCGCCGACTGGGCGGCGCTGGCCGAAACCGGCCCCGACGGGACGGCCGCGGCGCACGTCAGCGCGCCCGGCGCGGCCGGGGCCGAGCTGCCGGACCTGGAGCCGGTGCGGCCGCGCGCGTTCACCGCGCCGGACGGCACCCAGTACGCGATCAGCCCGGTGACCGGCGGCCTGGTGCTGCTGGTCGCGCGCACCGGCGCGCCGCCGTTCCACCGCACCGAGGTGTGCCGGCTCGCGCAGCTGGCGGGGGCGGCCGAGGCGGTGCTCGCCGGCGCGCCGACCATGATCTAGTACGTAGTTCTTAACAAGGGGGAAACCGGAAAGACTTCTCAAGCGTCTACTTTGTTGGACATGGCCCTCAGATGCGGCGGCGCGGTCGCATCGGGGGCCATGTTCTTCGCCGTGTCTCGGCCGTCCGCCGTTCGGGCGCGCTGCGCGCTCACTCCGGGCCGAGCAGCGCCAGCACCCCGTCCAGGTCGGTCAGGCAGGCGTCCGAGCCCAGCCCCTGCGCGACGGTCGCGGCGGCGGCGGTGCCCCAGCGGGCCGCCTCCGGCAGGTCGCGCCCGTGCAGCAACCCGGTGATGAACCCGGCGCAGTAGGCGTCCCCGCAGCCGGTGGTGTCCACGACCTCGACCTTCAGCGGCGGCACGCGGCGCACGCCCTCGGCGGAGGCCACCAGGCTGCCCTCCGCGCCGAGCGTGACCACCACGGCCTCGGGGCCCTGCGCGAGCAGCGCGAGGGCGGCGCGCTCGGGGTCGTCCTCGCCGGTCATGGCGCGGGCCTGCTCCTCGTTGGGCAGGAAATGGTCCACGTGCGGCAGGAACGCCGCGGTCGCGGCGACCAGGTCGGGCAGGTTGGACAGCAGGTCCATGGTGACGACCGTCCCGGCGGCGCGGGCGGCGTCCAGGGCGGCCAGGAACGCCGGGTCGTTCAGGCCGAACGCCACGTCGGGCCCGCCCACGTGCACCGCGTCGGCGGCGGCCAGCAGGCCGGGGTCGACGGCGGCGGCCGTCAGCGTCAGGTTCGCGCCGGGCACGTGGAAGGACGGGCGGCCGCCGTCGGCGCGGATCGGCAGGATCGACGCGCTGGTCTGGTCGGCGGTGCGCCGCACCAGCCCGGAGACGTCCACGCCGTGCCGGGTCATCATCGCCACCAGCAGGTCGCCCAAGGCGTCGTCGCCGATCGCGCCGACCGACACGACCCGGTTGCCGAGCCGGGCCAGCGTGACGGCGGTGCCCGCGGCGGTCCCGGCGGCGGTGACGCGGACCTGGTCCACCACCACGGTGTCCTGGCCGGGCGGGATGGCCTCCACCGGGCGGGCCAGCACGTCCACGATGTGGGCGCCGAGGGTGACGACGGTCGGGCGAGGGGGCACGCCGGAGGGCACGGTGGGGGACACTGCGGATCTCCCTTGCTGATCGTGAGGGCCGTAGCGTACGCCCCACGGGCCGACGGAAGTGAAGAGGTTTCACATGATTCTGGGACGCGAGCGCGCGGCGCTGTGCGAGACCGGGCGGCGGCTGGCGGCGGCCGGGATGGTGGTCGGCGCGGCGGGCAACGTCAGCGTGCGCGCCGGCGACCTGGTGGCGGTCACGCCGGGCGGGGTCATGCTCGACCGCATGGCCCCGGGGGACTGCCCGGTGGTGGACGTCGAGGGCCGCCTGGTGGACGGCGAGCGGGACCCGTCGTCGGAGACCCCGATGCACCTGGCGCTGTACGCCGAGACCGACGCGGCCGCCGTCGTGCACACCCACTCCACCTACGGGACGGTGGTCGCCGCGACGATGGACGAGCTGCCGCCGGTCCACTACGCCACGCTGCTGCTCGGCGGGGTGGTGAAGGTGGCCGAGTACGCCACCTACGGCACCCCCGAGCTGGCCGCCAACGTGCGGGCGGCGATGGCGGGCGGGATGCGCGCGGCGCTGCTGGCCAACCACGGCGGCGTCACGATCGGCGGCGACCTGGAGGAGGCGTACGAGCACGCGCGCCTGCTGGAGTGGCTGTGCGGGGTGTACGTGCGGGCCAGGACGATCGGGGAGCCGCGCGTGCTGACCGACGAGCAGCTGGAGCGGGTGGTGGAGCGGTCGCTGAACCCGCCGCGGTGGCCGCGCCGGGACGCGCGGGATGTGTAACCTAGCGCTTGCTAGGTTGACCGAGAGGATGCCCCGCCCATGTCCTTCGTCCTGATCGACAAGCCCCGGCCGCACGTCACGCTGATCACCCTCAACCGGCCCGAGCGCATGAACGCGATGGCCTTCGACGTCATGGTGCCCTTCCGCGAGGCGCTGGAGGAGGTCGGCCGCGACAACGACACCCGCGTCGTGGTGGTCACCGGCGCCGGGCGCGGCTTCTGCTCGGGCGCCGACCTGGAGTCGCCCGGCCGCATCCCCGGCATCGAGGGCCTGACGGTCTCCGCCATCGCGCTGCGCTCGATGGAGCTGCTGGACAAGGTGATCGCCGCGCTGCGGGGGCTGCACCAGCCGGTGATCGGCGCGGTCAACGGCCCGGCGATCGGCGGCGGGCTGTGCCTGAGCCTGGCCACCGACATCCGGCTGGCCGCCGACACCGCCTACTTCCGCGCCGCCGGGATCAACAACGGGCTCACCGCGAGCGAGCTCGGGCTGAGCTACCTGCTGCCGCGCGCGATCGGCGCCTCCCGGGCGTTCGAGATCATGCTGTCGGGGCGCGACGTGGACGCCGCCGAGGCCGAGCGCATCGGCCTGGTGTCGCGCACGGTGCCCGGCGACAAGCTGCTGGAGACCGCCTACGAGCTGGCCGAGCGCATCGCCGCGTTCAGCCGCCCCGGCGTCGAGCTGACCAAGCGGATGCTGTGGTCGGGCCTGGACGCGGGGAGCCTCTCCTCGCACATGGACCACGAGGGGCTGGCGCAGCTGTTCGTGCGGCTGACCACGCGCAACTTCGAGGAGGCGATCCAGGCGCGCAAGGAGAACCGGCCGCCGGAGTTCCGCGACTGACGGCGCGGGCTGCGCGGGTTGCGTGAACTGTGCGAACCGTGTGGACCTTATGAGGCGCGCGGGCCGCGTGGAGCCCGGCGGTCGCGTCCATGACGGCCGCGCCCGGCGGCCGGCCGCCGCGCGCGGTCAGCCGTAGACCGCGTCGCGGGTCAGGTCGAGGGCGGTCAGCACCGCGCCGCTCAGGATCGCGTCGCCCTCGACCACGCTGGCCCGCACCTCGGTGGGGGCGGGCGACAGCGCGTCCAGGCGCTCGGCGACCAGCGCCGCCAGCCCGTCCCCGCCCTCGCTCCCGGTGCGGCCGCCGAGCACCACCAGGCCCGGGTCCAGCACCGCGACCATCGAGAACACCCCCTCCACGATCCGGTCGGCGACCTCCTCGGCGGGCAGGCCGTTGATGTGGCCGGTCTCGACCATGTGGCAGAAGTCGGTGTCGTAGAAGCGCAGCAGCCCGATCTCGCCCGCGCCGCCGGACGCGCCGCGCCGCAGCCGCCCGTCCAGCACGACGCCCGCGCCGATGCCGTCGTCCAGCCACAGCAGCACGAAGTCGGCGCGGCCGACCGCCGCGCCCGTCCGGTGCTCGGCGACGGTGGCGAGGTTGACCTCGTTCTCCAGCACCACCGGCAGGCCCAGCCGCGCGCCGAGCGCGTCGCGCAGGTCGGGGCGCCAGCCCGGCACGCCGCTGCAGGTGGACAGGCCCGTCACGGGGTGGACCAGGCCGGGTGCGCCCACGACCACCGTGTGCGGCGCGCGGCCGCCCGCCGCCTCGGTGACGGCCTCGGCGATGAACGCGGCGAGGTCGGGGGAGGCGGGGAGCGGGCGCGACAGCTCGGCCACCGGCGTGCCGGCGATGTCGGCGACCGCGACGTGCACGGCGTCGCGCCGCAGGTCCACCCCGGCGAGGTGGGCGCGGTCGGCCACGATCCCGTACAGCCGGGCGTTGGGGCCGCGCCGGTCGCCGCCGGTCTCGCCGGTCACCTCGATCAGCCCGCCGGCGCGCAGCCGCTCGACGAGGTCGGACACCGTGGGCCGCGACAGCCCGGTCAGCGAGCGCAGCTGCGGCGCGGTCAGCGGGCCCCGCTCCAGCAGCAGGTCCAGGGCCAGCCGGTCGTTGATCGCACGGGCCAGGGTGGGGGTGGCGGTCTTCACGCGGACCATTTTAGTCAGGGTCCCTGCCTGATGCTCTTTTCATCAGGAACCCTTCCTGTTAATTTAAGCGGCCATGTCCTCCCATCGCGTTTCCGCGCGTCCCCTGAAGCTCCGCCGCCTGAGCCCCCACCACTCCATCGCCGGCGTGTTCGCCGTGCACGGCGCCGTCTCCGGCACCCTCGCCACGCGCCTGCCCTGGATCCAGGACCGCCTGGACCTCAGCCCCGGCGTGCTGGGCATGGTGCTGCTGTGCCCGTCCATCGGCGCGTTCGCCGGCATGCCGATGGCCAGCCGCCTCGCCTACCGGATCGGCAGCCGCGCCGCCACGCGGTTCCTGATCTGCCTGTGGTGCGTGCTGCTGACGCTGCCCGCCCTCGCCCCGGCCCTGCCCGTGCTGGTGGTGGTGATGCTGATGTTCGGCGCGACCGCCGGGATGAGCGACGTGGTGATGAACGCGCACGGCGTGGCCGTCGAGCGGCACGTGCGCAAGCCGATCATCTCCGGCCTGCACGGGATGTGGTGCGTCGGCAGCCTGCTCGCGGGCGGCGTCGGCGTCCTGGCGGCCCACTCCCGCGTGGACGCCCGCCTGCACCTGGCCGCCCTCGGCGCGGCGCTGCTGCTGGTCGGCGTGCTCGCCGGGCGCGGGCTGCTCGCCGACGACCCCGCCGCGTCCGCCGGGCCGCCGCCGCGCCGCTACGCGCTGCCCTCCCGCGCCATCGCCGCCATCGGCCTGGTCGGGTTCTGCGGCACCTTCACCGAGGGCGCCAGCGCCAACTGGGCGGCGGTCTACCTGACCGAGGTGACCGACTCGGGGCCGGGCGTGGCCGCCGCCGCGTTCACGCTGCTGGTGCTGTGCATGGCGGTGATGCGGCTGGCGGGCGACCGCCTGGTGGCCCGGCTCGGGCCGGTGCCGGTGGTCCGCGCGGGCGGGGTCGTGGCCGTGGCCGGCGGCGTGCTGGTCGTCGTCGCCCGCACCCCCGTCCTGGCCGTCGCCGGGTTCGCGCTGATCGGCCTGGGCGTCGCGACGATCGTGCCGCTGGTGTTCGCCGCCGCCGGGAGCGCCGGGCCGACGCCGGGGGAGGGCGTCGCCGGGGTCGCGACCATCACCTACCTGTCCGGGCTGACCGCGCCCGCCGTCACCGGCTGGATCGCCGACGGCCTGTCCTACCCGGCCGCGTTCGCGGTGGTCACCCTGATGGCGGTGCTGATGACGCTGACCGCCGGGGCGCTGCGCCCCAAGCCCGGCCCGGACGCGGCCGACGCCGCCGGCTCCGCCGGTCCCACCGATTCCGCCGAGCCCGCCGTGGCCGTCCGCTCGGGATCGTGACAGGCTGCCGACATGCCCAGGCTGCCGCCGCAGGAGGCCCGGGACCGGCTGCTGTCGGTCCCGGTCGCGCGGCTGGCCACCGCCGACGGGCGGGGCCGCCCGCACCTGGTCCCGGTGACCTTCGCGGCGGCGCGCGGCAGCCTCTACATCGCGGTGGACCACAAGCCCAAGGCGAGCCGCGACCTGAGGCGGCTGGCCAACATCCGCGCCAACCCGCGGGTGGCGCTGCTGGCCGACCACTACGAGGACGACTGGACGCGCCTGTGGTGGGTGCGGGTGGACGGGCACGCGCACGTCATCGACGGGCCCGCCCGGACCGCCGGGCCGATCGACCTGCTGGCGGCCCGCTACCCGCAGTACCGGGAGCGGCGGCCGGACGGGCCGGTCGTCGAGATCGTGATCGACGGGTGGACGGGGTGGGCCGCGTCGCTTCCGGGAGGGGCGCTTCCGGGAGGGCCGTTTCCGGGAGGATCGCTTCCGGGAGGGTCGCTCTCGGGAGGGGCGATTCGGGGCGAGGCGGATTCGGGCGGGTCAGTCCCAGGCGGCGCCGACGCGCCGTAGCCGGTCGGCGTACTCGATGCGGCCGGCCCACTCGGCGGGCCAGGCGTCCATGCCCAGGTGCGCCCCCGCGAAGGCCCCCGCGAGGCAGGCGATCGAGTCGGAGTCGCCCGAGCTGGCCGCGCCGCGCCAGATCGCGCTGACGGGATCGTCGGGGAAGTAGAGGAAGCACAGCAGCCCCGTGGCGAACGCCTCCTCGGCGATCCACCCGGCCCCGGTGCTGTCGCAGGGGTCGCTCTCCCGCCGCGGACGGGCCAGCGCGGCGTCCAGCCGGTCGAGCACGCCCAGGCACTCGTCCCAGCCGCGCGCGATGAACGCCTCCGGGCTCCCGTCCCCGGACCGCCGCCACAGGGAGCCGAGCCAGCGCTCGTGGTAGACGGCGCGCTGCTCGTGGCAGCGCTGCCGCAGCGCGCCGGGCAGGGCGTGCGGGTCCATGCCCTCGCGCAGCCACCACACCGTGAACGCCGTCAGCTCGCTGGCGGCCAGGCCCGTGGGGTGGCCGTGCGTCATGGCGGCCTGCAACTGGGCGGCGCCGGCGCGCTGCTCGTCCGACAGACCGGGCACGAGCCCGACGGGCGTGACGCGCATGTTCGCGCCGCACCCCTTGGAGTTCGCCTGCGTGGCGTTCACCCACGCGACGCCCGCGTCCAGCCCGGCCACCGCCCGCATGCAGGTCGCGCCGGGCGCGCGGTTGTTGTCGGGGCTGTGCATCCAGTCGATGAAGCGCCGCCGCCACATCGGCGCGATCAGGTCGGGCGTGAACGGCGGGTTGCCGAGCGCGTCGAGCAGGGCCTCGGCGACCGCCAGCCCCATCTGCGTGTCGTCGGTGACCAGGGCCGTGCCCGGGCCCGCGCCCAGGTCCCGGGGGCCGTCGAAGCCGAACCGCTTGCGGATCTGCTTCATCGTGAGGAATTCTGTGGGGGCGCCGAGCGCGTCCCCGTACGCCAGCCCGAACATCGACCCGCTCGCCCGATCCGTCACAGTCATTCCGGCATTGTGCCGCGTGACCGGCTTCGGCCGCCTCTTGCCCGAACGCTCCGCCGTATCGTTTCCTTGAGGTTCCCCTTCCCGGAGGCCGACCGTCGTGTCCATGTCGGAGCATCCTCCGCCGCGCCCGCTGACGGCGGGCGACCCCCCGCATCTCGGCCCGTACCGCCTGGTGGGCAAGCTCGGCCAGGGCGGGATGGGAACGGTCTACCTGGCCGAGGACACCACCGGGCGGCGCGTCGCGGTGAAGGTCATCAACCCCGACCTCGCGCACGACGAGGCGTTCCGGGCGCGGTTCCGGCGCGAGGCCGAGGCGGCGCGGCGGGTGCGGCGCTTCTGCACCGCCGCCGTCCTGGACGCGCACGTGACCGAGGACCCCCTCTACGTGGTGACCGAGTACGTGCCCGGCCCCAACCTGGTGGAGGCGGTGCGCGCCGACGGCCCGCTGCGCGACGGGGACGTCGAGGCCCTGGCGGTGGGCGTGGCGACGGCGCTGTCGGCCATCCACGCGGCCGGGATCGTGCACCGCGACCTGAAGCCGGCCAACGTGCTGCTGTCCCCGCTGGGCCCGCGCGTGATCGACTTCGGGGTGGCCCGCTCGGTGGAGGTGGACACCCAGCTCACCCGGACCGGGACGGCGATGGGCACGCCCGCCTACATGGCGCCGGAGGTGCTGCGGCACGAGCCGGTGACGCCGGCGTCGGACATGTTCTGCTGGGGCTGCGTGGTGGTGTTCGCGGCGACCGGGCAGGGGCCGTTCACCGGAGAGAACATCGCGCAGGTGATGCACCGCATCCTGCACGAGCCGCCGCAGCTGGACGGCCTCGGCGACTCGCTGCGCCGCGTCGTCGCCCGCGCGTTGGCCAAGAACCCGGCCAACCGCCCGACCGCCGAGCAGGTGCTGACCGAGCTGCTGGGACGGCCGCACGCCGACACCGAGCTGGTGGTCGAGCATCTGGCGGCCGCGCGCGGGCGGCGGGGGTCGTCGCGCACCTCGCGTTCGTCGCGCACCTCGCGTTCGTCGCGTCCGTCGCGTCCCTCCCGCCGGATGTCGCTGGCGCTGGTGCTGGCCGGTCTGGCGGGCGCGGTGGCGTACACGTGGACGAGCGCGGGGGAGGCCAAGCCGCCCCCGCTGACGGCGCCGCCGCCGGTGACGCGCTACGCCGTCCCGGCCGACGACTTCGGCAACCCGAGGTCGGGGTGGACGAACGCGAAGCACTCCACCTACAAGGACGGGGCCTACAACCTCGCGACGTTCGGGAAGTACCTCGCGTACACGGCGTGGTCGAGCGCGCTGCCGCTGCTGCCGCAGAGCCAGCTGGTCGGCGTGACGGCGCGGGTCCGGAACGGCGCGGAGCAGGGCGCGGTGGGCGTGTTCTGCTGGGGCAAGTCGACCGAGGGCGGCCTGGTCTCCTACGAGTTCCAGGTGGTCCGCGACGGCCGGGTGAAGATCGTGCGGAACTCGGCGGGCTGGTCGGCGGTGCTGGCCGACCGCACGACCGCTCCGCTCGCGTCCCGCAGCGTGCGCCTGCAGGCCCTGTGCTCGCCGGAGCGCCTGGCGCTGTGGATCGACGGCCGGAAGGCGGCCGAGTACGTCGTGACCGAGGCCCTTCCGGCGCAGGAGACGTCGGGGATCTCGGGCCTGCTGGTGAGCCGCCCGCAGCCGGACGCTCCGAACACCGAGGCGGTCTTCGACGACTTCTCGGTGGCGGAGGTCCGGTGGAAGGGCGGCGGCTAGAGGTCGGCTGGCCGGTTGGAGGTCGGCCATCCGGCTAGAGGGCGGCTGGCCGGCTAGAGGGCGGCTGGTCGACTAGAGGGCGGCTGGTCGACTAGAGACCGACGAGCGCGGCGAGCCGTCGCCGGTGCTCGCCGGGGGCGCCGAAGAGCTCCTGGGAGGACTTGGCGCGCTTGAAGTAGAGGTGGGCGTCGTGCTCCCAGGTGAAGCCGATGCCGCCGTGGAGCTGGATGCCCTCCCCGGCGACGTGGAAATAGGCGTCCGAGCAGTAGGACTTGGCGAGCGCGGCGGCGGCGGGCAGCTCCCCGGGACTCTCGTCGGCGACGAGCGCGGCCTGGAGGACGGCGGAGCGGGCGGACTCGACCTGGACGAACATGTCGGCGCAGCGGTGCTTGATGGCCTGGAAGCCGCCGATGGCGCGGCCGAACTGCTTGCGGACCTTGACGTACTCGACGGTCATGTCGAGGACGCGCTGGGCGCCGCCGACCTGCTCGGCGGCGAGGGCGACGACGCCGACGTCCATTCCGCGCTCCAGGGCCGCCTGGCCGCCGACGAGGCGGGCGGGGACGCGGGCGAGACCGAGGCGGGCGAGCTTGCGGGTCTGGTCCAGGGTGGGCAGCGGCTCGCGGGAGAGCCCTGGGGCCGTGCCGTCGACGGCGAAGAGCGCGACCTGTCCGTCGGGATGGGCGGCGGCCTGCCTGGTGGAGTGGGCGGTGGCCTGCCTGGTGGGGTGGGCGGTGGCCTGTCCGTCGGGATGGATGGTGGTCTGACCGTCGAGGCGGGCGGCGACGAGCAGGAGGTCGGCGGTGTGGCCGTCGAGCACGAAGGACTTGGCGCCGTCGAGGAGCCACCCGTCCCCGTCGCGCACGGCCCGCGTGGAGACGGCGTCGAGATCCCAGCGCCCGTCTTCGCCCCAGGCGAGCGTGGCGATGACGTCCCCGCCGGCGATCCCGGGCAGCAGGTCGCCCTTGGCGGCCTCGTCGTCGGAGGCGACGAGGGCGGCGGCGGCCATGACGGTGGCGAGGTAGGGGGAGCAGACGAGGGCGCGCCCCATCTCCTCGAAGACGACCCCCAGCTCGCGGACGCCGAACCCGGCCCCGCCGTACTCCTCGGGAACGGCCATGCCCTGCAGGCCGAGCTGCCCGGCCATGAGCTCCCAGACCTTGGGGTCGTACCCGTCGCGGGAGGCCATGAGCCGCCGGACCTCCGCACCGGCCGACCGCTCGGCGAAGAACCGCCGCAGCGCTGCGCGCAGTTCCTCCTGCTCCTCGGTGGCGACGAGCTGCATCCGGGGCCTCCCAACCTGACGCTTGCTTGGTAGCCCATTATGCCGAACCGCGTGCCGCGTCCGCCATCCCGGTCGTCGTCCTTCGGCGGCCTGCGCCGTACCCTTGAGGAGGCATCTCCGGTGAACGCGATCTGTAGGCGAAAGGTGACACTCTGCGTCTATTCTCGTCGCGACGAGGAAGGAGCAGGGCATGACTGCCATGGCTCATGACCAGTACGCGCAGGAGGACTTCCTCCTGGAAGGTTTCCTCGCCCTCGCCACGCCAGAGGGCTTCCGCGCCGAGCTGATCGACGGAGAGATTGTCGTGACCCCGCCCCCCTTGGGTGACCATGAGGACATCATCAGCCTGATCGCCAAGCAGGTGCTCCGGAAGGCGGCGATCGACGTCGACTTCTCGGGGAACAAAGGCTTGATCACGCCGGGACCGGACGGCGTTCCCGACAACCGCGTCATCCCGGACGGTACCTTCGCCCCCGCCGAACTGCGCCTGTTCCGGGGAGCCCCCTCGTGGATGCCGGCCGACGGCGTCCAGCTGGCCTTGGAGGTCACCTCCTCGCGGCCGGAACAGGACCGCTTGAAGAAGCGCCGCTCCTACGCACGTGCCGACATCCCTCTCTACCTGCTGGTCGACCGGGATGAGAAGGCCGCGACCCTCTTCAGCGAGCCGGAGGGGGAGACCTACAGGACAGCGGTGACCATCGCGTTCGGAGGCAGGCTCGCCCTGCCCGAACCGCTGGCGTTCGAGCTGGACACGGGCGAGTTCGCCTGAGCAGGGTCGTCTGACCGAGGTCGCTGGTCAGGGGCGCTGGTCAGGGGCGCTGGTCCGGGACGCTGGTGAGGCGCGCTGGTCAGGCGCGTTGGTCAGGCTCGGCTGATCAAGCCGACCAGTCGTGCGGTCCGAGGACGTAGCCCTTGTCCGTCGAGTGCAGGTGCCCGGCCGACACCAGCTTGCTCAGCGCGGCCCAAAGGTCCTCCTCGGGCCGGTCGATCTGCGCCTTGAGGGTGTCGATGTCAGCGGCCCCGCCACTCTTGTCGATCTCGGCGACGGCTTCGTAGACCACCAGGTCGAAGTCGGTCAGGGCTTGCACATCACCACGTTCTTCGGTCATGCAGAGGCCATTCCCCTTGAGGGCGCTTCCGTATCAGCCTGGGGAGAGCATTCGCGCTCACTTGTGGGGTGGGAGTGGGGGTGGGCGGGGTGGTTGGGACGGGTGTGAGGGGCACGTGAAGCCTCGCTGTTGCGCGAGGTGCTCGCTGGTGCGAGAAGCTCGTCGGCGCGTGGGCGCTTGCCGGTGCGTGGGGCTCACCAGTGCGTGGACGCTCGTGGACGCGTGGGCGCGTGGGCGCTTGCCGGTGCGTGGGCGCTTGCCGATGCGTGGACGCTCACTGGTACGTGGACGCTCACTGGTGCGTGGGCACTCACTGGTGTATGGACGTTCACTGGTGCGTGGGCACTTGCCGGTGCGTGGGCGCTCACCGGCGCATAGTTCACCAGCGTGCGAGCCCTCACCGCTGCATGAGCCTCACGGTCGGGTGGGCTCACTCTCACCGCCTGCCGGGGGGGGGGGCGCGGCCGCGCCGCCCTCCACGGCCGGGGGCCGCCCCCGCCGGGAGCCGCACACCCGGCTGCGGCGGGCGGACGGGGCGCGGGTCGGGGGGTGGG
>JBITGK010000042.1:0-31352 GCA_044456955.1 Spirillospora sp. NPDC050679
TGGGGTTTGGGGGCCGGCCCCCAAAGAAAACACAGCCGCTTTCGCCGAGGAAGAGGCACCGACTCAATCTGTGGGGGTCTACACCCGACCACCCACCTCAACCACGCGCGGGTTTGCCAGCGCGCCCGGCAACCCCAGCCCGCGGGGGGTTAGCCGCACCCGTGCACCCACCCCAGCCACGCGCGGGTTTGTCCACGTGCCCAGCGACCTCAGCCCCGCGCCCCGCACGCGACCAGCAGCCCTGGCCCCGCGCGGGTTTGCCGACCTGACCAGCGACCTCAACCTGCGCGGGGTTGGGTGCGCGTACGCACCAGGCTCGGCACGCGGGGTTGTGGGCGGCACGTTCGTGCTCGACCCGGCCCCGTGCGGGTTGGTGCGCGTGCCGGGCCGCCCCAAGCGCGCAGCCCGCGCCCGCCTGCGGTCACGGCGGGCTTGGCCAGGTGCAGGACGCAGGCTGAGGCGGCTGGATCATGTGCGGGGCACGGGGCTGAGGTCGTTGCCCGGGTGCAGGGCGCGGGGCTGAGGTCGTTGCCCGAGTGCGGAAACCCCCGCGTGGTTGGGGTGGGTGCGTGTGTGCGGCTAACCCCCCCGGCGGGCTGGGGTTGCTGGTCGAGTGCGGGGCGCGGGGTTGAGGTCGTTGTTCACCTGCAGAACCCCCCACGTGGCCAAGGCCAGCGCGTATGTGCGGTTAACCCCCGTGGGCTGGGGTTGCCGGTCACGTGCGGGGCGCGGGGTTAAGGTCGCTGTTCACCTGCAGAACCCCCCACGTGGCCAAGGCCAGCGCGCGGGTGCGGCCAACCCCCTGTGGGCTGGGGTTGCCGGTCGCGCTGGCAAACCCCCGCGTGGCCGAGGTGGGTGGGTCTGTGTAGACCCCCACAGATTGAGTCGGTGCCTCACCCTCGGCGAAAGCGGCTGTGTTTTCTTTGGGGGCCGGCCCCCAAACCCCACATCTGCCGGGGCTCACCCGTCCTCACTCGCTAGCGCTCGCTCCGGGCGGGCGATACCCGGGCAGGGGGCCAGCCCCCCACACCCCCCGGCAGGGCTCCGCCCCACACCCCGTAACGGACGGCTGCGCCGCAGTGCCTTCTTGGGCAGGGGCTCCGCCCCCGCACCCCCGAAAAACTTGGGGCTCCGCCCCTTGCCCCTCAGGGGGTTGCGGTTTGGGAACGGCCTGGTCAGAAAGGGGGTGTTCTGTCAGAATCCCCGTGATCGTTACGGGGGGATTCGGGCATGACGAAAACGTTGCGGCCGGTGGTCGATCCGACGCTGCCGCCGGACGTTCGTGCGCTGCTCCTCAACGCTCCAGCGGGGCTTGCGCCCGCGAGCGGGCCCGCGCCGCTCGTGCCGCCTCGGGGCGGGCGCACGGGCTCGGACGTGATGGCGACCCTGTCGGTGGCGACGCTGTGCGGGTTCGTGCCCGTCCTGGCCGCCCCCTATCTGCTGGGGCTCAAGGGACTGGTCGCCGGGGTGATCGCGCAGGCCGGGCTCGTCTTCGCCTGGCAGAGCGGCGGGTTCACGCGCTTCCTGATCGTTGGAACGGTCCTGCAGCTGGTGTGCTGGGTCCTGCTCTTCGTCTCCGGCGGAGGGGAGGACGAGCACGTCGAAGCGGCCCGCGAGTACCACGGCCGGTACTACCTGGAGGACGACTTCGGGTCAGGGAAGAAGCTGCAGCGCTGGCTCAGCGTCTCGCCGCAGAAACTGATGGAGCGGACGCAAACGGCCATCGCCGCCGTACTGGAGTCGGAGGTCGACTCCGCCGGGCTGCTCGACGACACCGCCAACGCGGTCGTGCTGCCCCAGCAGGAATGGGAGATCGCCCAAGCCCTGGTCGAGCTGACCCGGATCTGGCGGCAGCTGAACGAGATCGTGACGGAAGAGTCCAGCGCCCGGGTCCTGGCAACGGTCAAACCGCAGCGTGAGGCTCTGAAGACGTCCGCGGCGGCCCTGACGCGGCGGGTGGAGGCGCTGGAGCGCTACGCCGACCGGACCCGGGCCGCCGACGTCGCCTACCGCGAGTGGCGCACGCTCCGGGAGCTGGAAGAGCTGAACGACGACACCCTGGACATGCTCGCCCGCACCGTCCGCGACGAGCTGGCGGCCGCCGAGATCGACGCGCTCGCCGACCGGTCCGGGCTGGAGCCGCTGCGCGACAGCCTGCGCGAAGCCCGGGAGGCCGCGCAGGTCCTCGCCGAGCCGGTGGAAGGAGCACGGGCGTGAGCGACTCGCCTCTGTCGCCCGGCGTGAAGCGGCTGGTGGACCGGTTCCCGCCGCTGCTGCTGGTCCTCGGCATGGCGCTGCTGATCCCGCAGGTCCTCTTCGGTATCGGAGTGGCGTGGCCGGACGGCCCGGAGGAGGAGCCCGACGAGTCCGAGGTGCGGCCGAAGGGCCCGTTCAGGATGACGATCGTGGTCACCGGCGATCGGCCCACCGCGAATGTCACCTATCGGCTGCCCGACGGCACGGGCCACAGCGGCAAGGAGACCGCTCTTCCGATCCGCAAGACGTTCATGGCCAGCGGCGGTGACACCGTCTCGGTGTCGGTCAGCAACCAGTGGCGCAACGGGCCCGGGAAGGTCACCTGCACCGTCCTGGTGGGTGACAAGATCGTGCAGCAGGCGACGGATTTCGGTGACAACGCGTACGCGATCTGCTCCGGCGTCGGCGTCGATGCCGAAGTGATCCCCGGCGCCACGGTCCCGGCCCAGGGGAACGACCTCCTCCCGGGAGAGACCCGCCTCACCCGAACGGTTCCGGTCAAGCGGTACAAGGGCAAGGGCTCCCCGCTCGCGGGCCGCGTCAGCGACAGTGATCCCCGCCTGTCGTACATGTCGCTGGGCGGCGAGTGGAGCCGCAGCCGCCAGGTGGATCCGCAGATATCAGGGCATTCGCGCCAACAGCGGTTCGACAGCGAGGCGAAATGGGAGGCCGTCTTCGCCTCGGGACTCGTGGACGGCGACCTGGTGGCCGCCAACAGAGGGAAGAACCGGCTGCGCGCCCTCGCCGCTGCCGTGCAGGACTACCGGCAGACCGTCAACTTCGACGAAACGGCGCGCAGCCGCGACGTCGCCTCCCAGCCGATCAGGGTCGGCGGCCGGAAGGGCTGGGTGGTCGTCCGGGAGATCCGCTTCGCGAAGAAGGGCGTGCGCGCGCGGATGGACCTGTCGGCGGTCGCGATCGTGGACACCGGACGCCCCCGCCCCTCGTACGTGTGGATCGACATCCCCGAGACGCACAAGCGGCTCTGGCCGGACGTCAACACGGTGCTCGACTCCCTGCGGGTGGACTGATCCACCAGCGTTGATCATGTGTGTTCATTAGCCTACGCAGCGTGAAGGCGTTCAATACGGCCGGTCCGTGCCATCAGGACAAGCACTACATGCTCGACCCGCTGGTGCGGTTGCCGGAGGCACGCGGGCTGGTGGAGCGGGGCGAGTACTTCGTGGTGCACGCGCCGCGCCAGGCCGGCAAGACCACCGCGCTGTTCGAACTGGCGCAGGAGTTGAACGGCACGGGGCAGTACGCGGCGGTCCGCTTCTCGTGCGAGACGGCCAGGGTGACCGGCGACGACGTGGGCTCGGCGGAACTCCTTGTCCTGCACTCGATCCACGATGCGGCGTCGTGGAATGGGATGCCGTCCGAATGTCTGCCGCCTGACCCCTGGCCGCAGGACGTGCCGGGCGCACAACTGCTCACCGGTCTGCGTGACTGGGCGGCCCGTTGCCCGCGTCCGCTGGTGCTGCTGTTCGATGAGATCGACACGCTTCGAGGGCAGAGCCTGGTCAGCGTGCTCCGCCAGCTCAGCGACGGCTTCAATGCGCGCCCCCTGCCGTTCCCGCACTCGGTGGTGTTGTGCGGGATGCGGAACGTGCCTGACTGCAGGGCGTCCCTCGGTGGTGATCCGGATCGACCGGGCACGTCCGCCCTGTTCGACATCAGCGCGGCCTCCCTGCGGATCGGTGAGTTCTCCTTCGCCCAAGTGGCCGACTTGTACGGGCAGCACACGGCCGCCACCGGCCAGCGGTTCACCGATGACGCGGTCCGGCGGGCCTTCGAGGCGAGCCGGGGGCAGCCGTGGCTGGTCAACTCCCTGGCCCGCGACATCATCGAAAGGATGCGAATCCCGCCCACTGAGCCGATCACCGGCGAACTGGTGGAGCGCGCGGTCGAACGGATCATCGCCGAACGGGGCACCCATCTCGACTCCCTGGTGGCCCGGTTGCGCGAACCCCGCGTGCGGCGCACCCTGGAGCCGGTGATCGCCGGGGCGGAGGGACCGCCGGATGACCTCTCCTACGTACGGGATCTGGGACTGCTGACCCGGTCCGGCCCTCTCCGGATCAGCAACCCGATCTACGAGGAAGTGACGCTCCGGTTTCTCGGCCAGGAACTCCTGACCTGGTCCTATGCGGAGCCGCGCCGCTTCGTGCGTTCCGACGGGCAGTTGGACGTTCCGGCGCTGCTGGAGGAGTTCGTCACGTTCTGGAAGGCCGAGAGCGCCATCCTGGACGCCGAGCCGATCTGCGACGAGGCCGCCTATCGCCTGGTGCTCATGGCGTTCCTCCAGCGTGTGGCCCCCAGCGGGGCGTACGTCGACCGGGAGTACGCGGTGGGGCGCCAGCGGGTGGACGTCATGGTCCGCAAGCCGTACACCGGCGCAGACGGGCGGCTGGCCGTGCAGTGGTCGGCGTTCGAGTTGAAGGTCCGCACCGACGAGTCCGGTGATCCGGTCCCGGCCGGGCTGGAGCAGCTGGACGGCTACCTGGACCGGCTCGGCCTCGACACCGGCACCCTGGTCGTCTTCGACCGGCGCCGCGCCGCGCCGCCCGCGGCCGAGCGCACCCGGTTGGCGGAGGGCAAGACCCCCAAGGGGCGGGCGGTCACCCTGCTCCACGCCTGACCTTACGCGCGGCCCGCCAGCAGGCGTTCGGTGTCGGGCGTCTCGGTCAGGACGCGGTCCGTCGGGCCGGGGCGCAGGAGGTCGCGGGTCCTTAGGGTGTGCAGGACCGCCGCGCCCAGCGCGCCGCCCAGGTGCGGCGTCCCGGCCGTCGAGTCCAGGCAGCCCACCGCCAGGTGGCGGCGTCCGGCGTCCGGTAGGTCGACGCCGAGGCGGGCCAGTTCGGCGGCGAGGCCGGGGCCGGGGGTGAGAGGCGACTCGGCCTCCGGGCCCGGGATCAGGGCCTCGGCGGTGACGAGGCGTTCGTACAACGTGATCCCCAGCTCTCCGGCCAGATGGTCGTAGCAGGTCCGGGCCCTTGCGAAGTCGGTGGGCGCCACGGGGGCCGAGGCGGGGTTCCCGGCCAGCGCGTCCACCGAGCTGATCAGGTCGGCGACGGACGCCGGGTTGGTCAGCCGGTAGAGCGCGGAGCGTCCCACCCGCCGCGAGACCACCAGGTCGGCGTCGCGCAGCAGTGCCAGATGGTTGGCCAGGCGCGGTGCGGTGACACGTAGGTGGTCGGCGATCGCTCCGGCGGGCAGCTCGCGTTCGCGGGCCAGCAGGCGCAGCACCGCGAAGCGCAGCGGGTCGGCCAGTGCGCCGAGCAGGCGTCCGGTCCGCTCGCTGTCGATCATTTGACAATCCCGGGTGCGGTCATACTTCATTGTCTCATGAATAGTGATTGCAGGCGAGTCGAGCGCCGGCTGCTGCTGGGCGGCGGGATCACCGGGTTGGGCGGCGGGGTCTGGTTCACCGTGTGGGCGCTGTACCTCACCCGTGACCTGGGCATTCCGGCGGGACGCATGAGCGTGGCCCTGATCGTGGCCGGGGTCGCCGGGCTGCTGCTGGCCGTGCCGATCGGGGCGGTCGCCGACCGGCACGGCGCGCGGCGCGTGCTGCTGTGGCTGTACCTGGTGCGCGGCGCGTCGGCCCTCGCCTTCCTGGCGGTGGACGGCGTGGTCGGGCTCATCGTCGTCGCCACCCTGTTCAACGGCGCCCAGATCGTCGGCATGGGCGTGAACAACGCGCTGGTCGCGGGGCTGTTCGACGGTCCCGACCGCATCCGCGTGCTGGCCCGCCTCCGGGCGGTCGTGCACGGCGCCAACACCCTCGGGGCGGCGGGCGGCGCGCTCGTGCTCGCCGTCGACGAGCACTGGGCCTACGCTTCCGCCATCGCCTTCAACGCGCTCACCTTCCTCGCCGCCCTCGGCACCCTGCGCAAGGTCCCGGAGGTCGCCACCGCCGAGCGCGCCGCGCGCTGGATGGGCCTGCGCGGCGCGGCGATCCGGGACCTGCCCTACATCGCGGTGCTGGCGCCGGTGGCGGGCCTGTCGCTGTGCTGGGCGATGCTGTCGGTCGGCGTCCCGCTGTGGGTGTCGGAGCACACCGCCGCCCGGCCCGCCGTCGCCGCCGTGGCGGTGGTGGTCAGCTCGCTGCTCATCGCCGTCCTCCAGACGCCGGTCAGCGTGCGCGTCCAGGACACCGGCCGCGCGGCACGGGCCGCGACGCTCGCCGGGGCGCTGCTGGCGGCCGGCTGCCTGCTGCTGATCGGCGCCTCCGGCGCGGCGGTGACCCTGGCCGTCGTGATCGTCCTGGCGGCCTCGCTGGTGCACGTGGCGGGCGAGCTGCTGTTCATCGCCGGGCAGTGGCAGCTGTCGATGGACCTGATGCGCGAGGACCGCAAGGGCGAGTACCAGGGGCTGAACGCGGCGCTGACGGGGGTGGTGCAGACCTTCGCGCCCGCGCTGGTCGCGGCCCTGGTCGGCGGGCTGGCGGCGACGGGGTGGCTGGTGCTGGCGGCGGTCTTCCTGCTGTGCGCGGCCCCGGTCATCCCGCTGACGCGGCGCGCGGTGCGGGCGCGCGATCAGCGGCGCAGCGCCTCGATGGGCTCGATCCACGCCGCGCGCAGCGCCGGGTAGGCCCCGGCGAGCAGCCCGACCAGGCTCCCGGCCAGCGGCGCGGGCAGCACCGCCCAGGGCTCCAGCACGGCGGTCCACCGGTTGGCCAGGGCGATGCCGACGACGACGGCCACGCCCAGCGCCGTCCCGATGAGGCCGCCGAGGGTGCCCAACGCGGTCGACTCGGCGAGGAACTGCGCGGCGATGTGCCGGGGCCGCGCGCCCAGCGAGCGCCGCAGCCCGATCTCGCCGACGCGCTCCAGCACCGCGACCAGCGTCGTGTTGGCGATCCCGACCGCGCCGATGACCAGCGAGATCGCCGCGAGCAGCAGGAACAGCGCGCCGAAGTCGGCCGAGACCGCCGAGCGCAGCGTCCGGGGGTCGGGCGGCGGCACGGCCTTGAGGTAGGCCGGGCGGTCCGGGCGCAGGGCGAGCGGCGCCTGCCCGGCGACCAGGGGCGCCGCGCCCAGCCGCGTCTCGATGATCATCTGGGCGCGGGGGTCGTCGCGGGGCTCGCCGTAGGCGCGCAGCGCGGTGGAGGTCGGGATGACCACGGCCGAGAGCAGCTCGGCGTGCCGCCGCACGTCGGAGACGATCCCGGTCACCGTGTAGGGCACGCCGTTGACGAAGACGGCGGGCACCGCGTCCACCCGGGTGATGCCGAGCCGGGCGGCGGCCGCCGCGCCCAGCACCGCGACGCGGTCGCGGCGCCGCTGGTGGAAGGACCCGTAGAGCACGCCGGTGGAGACCACCGGGCGCATCGCCGCCAGCGCGCCGGGCTCGGCGGCCAGCACGCCGAGGCCCGCGCCGTCCGGCCCGTCGCCGCGCACCGGCCCCGCCGTCGCCGAGACCACGGTCTTGCGCAGCGGCACGTTCCACCAGAGCCCGGCGCGCACGACCCCGTTCAGCCGCTCGACGCGGGCGGCCGCGTCCGCAGGGAAGGAGAGCCCGGTCCTGCGCCCGGCCTCCTCGCCGCCCACGTCCCGCACATCGACCTGCGTGGCCGCCAGGACGGTGAAGCGCTTGTCGATCTGGCCGCCCGCCGTGCTGGTCAGCCCCAGGACGGCGACGAACGCGCCGATGCCCAGCACCGTGCCCAGCATCGTGAGCACCGAGCGGCCGGGCCGCTGCAGGACCCCCGCGAACGACTCCGCCAGCAGGTCCCGGAACCGGAACCGGGACATGGGGACCGCGCGCCGCTCAGCCATCTGTGCCCTCCTGGTCGCCGAGGGAGTGCAGCACCCCGTCGCGGATGGTGACGGTGCGCCGCGCGCGGGCGGCCACCTCGGCCGCGTGCGTGATCACGATGACGGTCAGCCCGGCGGCGTGCAGCTCCGCCAGCAGCGCCAGGACCTCGGCGGCCGTCGTGCTGTCCAGGTTGCCGGTGGGCTCGTCGCACAGCAGCAGCGACGGCCGGTTGACCAGCGCGCGGGCGATCGCGACGCGCTGGCGCTCGCCGCCCGACATGCGGCTCGGCAGGGCGTCCAGCCGGTGCCCGAGGCCGACCCGGCGCAGGGTCTCCCGCGCGGCCGGCCTCCGCTCGGCGCGCGGCACGCCGTTGTAGAGCTGGGCGAGCACGACGTTGTCGGTGGCGGTGCGGTGCGGGAGCAGGTGGAACGACTGGAACACGAACCCGATGCGCCGCCCCCGCACGGCCGTGCGCTCGGCCTCCGACAGGGCCGCCACGTCCATGCCGTCCAGCTCGTACACGCCGCCGGTGGGGCGGTCGAGCAGGCCCGCGATGTTCAGGAACGTGGACTTGCCCGAGCCGGACGGGCCCACGACCGTCACGTACTCGCCGCGCGCCACGGTCAGGTCGGCCGGGCGCAGCGCGTGCACCGGCGGCGGGCCGGGATAGGTGACCGACACGCCCCGGAACCGGATGACGGGCGTCATGCGGCCGCCACCACGACGCGGTCCCCGGGGCCGAGCGCGCCCGCGTCCACCGGGCTGACCTCCACGAAGCCGTCGCCGCTCATCCCGGCCTCGACCGGCACCCGGGTGACCGCGCCCCCTCGGCCGGCCTTGGACACCGTGGTCCGGCCGTCGGGGCCCGAGGTGACGGCGGACAGGGGCACCACCAGCACCTCGGTGGGCGTGGCGGCCGAGGTGATGGTGAGCCGGACGTCCTGGCCCGCCCACCGGTTGTCCAGCTTGCCGTCCGGGTCGATCCGGACGGGGACGTGCGGGACGCCGCTCGCCGCCTCGCCGTCCCCGGCCCCGCCCCCGCCGTCCTCCCGGGGCTGCTCGGGCTCGGTGGCGGCGGTCGTCGGCCCGACGTCGGAGACGGTGCCCTCGGCCTCGATGCCCAGCAGTTCCGAGGCGATGGCCGCCTTCATCCCGGTCTTCAGCAGCTGCCCCTGGTCGGGCGGCAGCTCGGCGGTGACGCCCAGCCGCCCGACCGCCAGCACCAGCAGGGGGGCCTTGACCGGGTCGCCCACCTTCGCCGAGAACCGCGTGACCCGGGCGGGGAAGGACGGCAGCACCACGATCTCGCTCACCGGCACCATCGGCCCCGTGGAGGCGACCAGCTCGTCCCGGCTCTGCCGGGCGCTCCGCAGCGTGCGCTCCAGCCGGTGCAGCTGGATCTTCAACGGCACGCCCGCGTCGCCCCGGCCGCCGGAGCGCATCCGCCGCTTCATGTCGTCCACGGCGTCCTGGGCGGAGGTCACCGCCTCCCGGGCGGAGCGCAGCTTCTCCCGGTCCTCGGCGCCGCCGACGCCCCCGGTGTCGGGGACCCGGTAGCGGCGGTCGGTGTAGAACCCGGTGACCGCCTTCTTGGTGCCCGGCCCGAAGGTGCCCGCCTTGTCCGGGCCCCGCCCGTAGCCCAGCCTGGCCAGGGCCTTCTGCAGCATGGCGACGTCGTCGCCGGTGTCGGCGGGGCGCAGGTCGCGGTAGAGCGGCACCTTGCCCTGGAGCGCGATCAGCGGCCGCCCCGACACCGCGACCAGCACGTCCCCGGCCCGCACGCTCTTGCCCGCCTTGGTGTAGGCGCCGGTCAGCAACTGCGCGCCGCTGCCCTGCGCGGGGCCGCCGCCGTCGTCGTCGCCCCGGTCCCCGCCGGCGGCGGCGCCCGCGGGGGTGACCTGCACCTCGGTGGACGCGGCCACCTTGCCCCGGGCGATGACCGTGGACGACAGCACCCGCCGCTCCACCGGGGCCGTCAGCGTCGAGCCCTTGGGCGCCTTGGAGTCGGCGGCGACCTGTTCGGGCGACTTCACCAGCGTCGAGGCGGCCAGCCCGGCGAGGGAGACGAACGCGGCGGCCAGCGCGGCGGCGAGGAAGAGGCGCTGCCGCCGCACCAGCGAGGCCAGCGCCTCGGTGCCGGGGCCGGAGTCGTCCGGGGACGGGGCCTCTGGTGCGGGGGCGTCTGATGCAGGGGCGTCTGGTGCAAGGGCGGCCGGTGCCGGGGTGTCCGGCGCGGGCTCGTCCGATGCGGCGCTGCCGTTCCGGGGCGCTTTCCGAGCGTCCACGTCACTGACCGGCCGCGATGATCTGGCCGGTCTTCGCCAGGGCCGCCTCCCGGTCGGCCTTGATCTTCTGGAGCGCCTGGGCGTTCTTCTCGATCGAGGCTTTCTGGAATGCCTGCTGCACCGCGTAGAACACGCCGCTCACATTGTGCTGGCGATTGCAGGCGACATCGGCCTTGGCGGTCTGGATCTCGGTGGCGTCGGGCGGCCGCTCGACGTTCCAGCGCGGGTCCTTGGCGGCGTCGACCGGGCTCGCGTAATCGAAGCCCCTGGCTTTCATGCACGCCGACCATTTTCCGAAGACCGCTTTGACCCGGGGCTCGGTGGTGGTCCGGAAGTAGCTTTCCAGCACGATGCCGGTGACCAGTTCGGGATCGCCGAAGGCGGTCTTGACGGCCTCCTCCCCGCCGAGCGTGCGCCGGGCCTCGCCCATGCACCCGTGCGCGGGGATGCGCTGCCCGCGGACCGCCTGCGCGGTCCCGGAGCCGCGCCGGTTCGGCGGCGCCCCCTCGGGCCCGGTGAGGACGAGCAGGCCCTGCTCGCTGAGGCCGAGCCGGGGGCGCGGCCTGCTCCCGGCGGTGCCGCGGTCCCGGTATCCGTGCGTGGCCGCGAACTTCGGATCGGTCATGGGCAGCTCGCCGCTCTGGCTGTCCTCCTTGGTCGGTGCGCGGAGGCCGGAGGTCAGCGCGGGCGGCGTGTACTGGAAGCCGAACCGCTTCATGCAGGCCCGCGTCAGGACGGCCTCGGCCTTCGCGAGCTGGTGCCGCTGGGACTCGTCGATCATGTAGGCCCGCATCGGCAGGGCGGGCAGCCGGCCGGGGCCCGACGGCGACGGCGTCGAGGTGATCGGGGCCGGGCTGTCGGGCACGGGCCGGGCGCCGCGCCCCGTCTCGGGGGAGCCCCCCGAGGAGCAGCCGGCGAGCAGGACGCCCGCGGCCGCCAGGACGGTGGCGGGCCGCAGGCGCCCGGTCGGGGATGAGGAGAACACAGGTGGGCGACCGCCCTTTCGGGAGAAGACGACTTCTGGCGAAGACGACCGAGGGCCGCCCCGCGCCCGCTTCCCGGAGGGAGCGGGCGCGGGGCCGCCGGAGGATCGTCAGCAGAAGAAGTTCTGGGCGGCGTTGTTGTTGTTGAGGGTGCCGTTCAGGTTCCCCCAGGCCCCGGCCCCGTAGTACTGGGACGGGTTGTTCGGGGTGCCGTGCGGGTAGACGTAGATCCGGAACGCGCAGTTGGGGTCGTAGTTCTTGCCCGAGGCGGCGTTGTTGCGGACGTGCTGGCCGTTGCCGTCGCTGCGCCCGCCGAAGTAGCGGCCCTGGTAGTTGATCTTCGCGTAGTGGCCGTAGTAGGCGCCGTAGAGCCCGGTGCGGTAGTAGACGCACATGTCGTTGGTGACGCAGCTGCCGGAGCCGGTCGCGCCGGCCGGCGCCGCGGCGACGACGAGGCCGGCGATGCCCGTGGCGGTCGAGACCGCCACGACGGCGGCCTTGGCCAGGCCGTTCCTGAGGGGGTTGTTCACGCGGACTTCCTTTCACCTTGGAGCAGTTCACGAGCTGTTCACAAAGCGGGGAAGCGGGGTGGCCGGTTCGCGGGATTCCGGCGAGAACGTCTAGATCATGGCAGGGCGGTCCGCGCCCCGACTAGTGGGTCGGCGGAGCATTTACTCGCCATTTTTATTGCTGTATTGACAACAGTCAGAATTGTGGAGCGTTCCTAGCCCAGGCGGAGGGCCAGGAAAAAGTCCACCCGGTCTTCCAGCCGGCTCAGGTTCCGCCCGGTCAGCTCCTCGATGCGCTGGATCCGGTAGCGGACCGAATTGACGTGCAGGTGCAGCTGCTCCGCGCAGCGGGTCCACGAGCCGCTGTTCTGGAGGAACGTCTCCAGCGTCCGGATCAGGTCGGCCTTGTGCACCTCGTCGTAGGTGCGCAGCGGGTCCAGCAGGCGCACCCGGAACATGTGGCGGACGTCGTCGGGGACGCTCGCCAGCAGCAGCACGTGCGTCGCCAGCTCGTCGTGGCCCACCACGCACACCGGGTCGGTGCGCCCGGCGGCCAGGCGGCGGGCGTAGCGGGCCTCCTCGACGGCCCCGCGCAGCTCCCCGGCCTCCACGATGTCGCTGACGCCGACCGCCAGGCCGCTGTCGGCCAGGCCGGGGGCCAGCGCCAGGAGGGCCCGGTGCACCTCGCCCGCGATGTCCTGGCCGCGCTCCACCGGGATCAGCGCGATGGCCTCCTCGTCCAGCAGGCCGACCACGGGGCGTGCGGGCAGGATCTCCCGCAGCAGGCCGCGCAGCTCGCCGGGGCGCAGCGTGCCCCGCGCGGCGGCGGCGACCGCCACGAACGTCGCGCGCACGTCCAGGCCGGTCAGCTCCAGGCGGGGCAGGATCTCGTCGGCGGCGGCCGCCGAGACGACCAGGCGGATCAGCTCCTGGGCGAGGCGGCCCTCCACGCTCAGCCGGTCGTCCAGCCGGGCCCGCTCCAGCGCCACGATCGCCGCCAGCTCGGCGGTCAGCGCCCGGCGCTCGGCGGGCCACTCCTCCCAGTCGCCCGCGCAGACGATCATCCAGTCGGCGACCCGCGAGGTGGTGTCGGGCGCCACCGGGAAGATCGAGACGTCGGCGCCCGGCAGCCGGTGCGGCAGCCGGGGCGTGGTCAGGAACACCCGCGCCAGCGAGGCCGGGTCGACGTGCGCGGGCAGCGGGTGCGAGCCCGCCACCACCCGGCCCGCCGGGGTCAGCACCCAGCAGCGCATCCCGAGGTCGCCGCCCACCAGCTCCAGCACCGGGCCGAGCCCCGCGCCCTCGGTCACGCCCGCGACCAGCTGGCGGTGCCGGTCCAGCACGGCGGTCAGGTCGGCGGCCCGCGCCGTGGACAGGTGCCGCACGACCGTCTCGGTGATCGTCGCGAACGCCACCTCCTCCGGCACCCGGAACAGCGGCATCCGGTGCCGCCGGCACGCCTCCACCAGGTCGGCCGGGATGTTGCCCGCGCGCAGGTCCCAGGCCGCCAGCCCCGACACCCCCGCCTTGGCCAGCGCCCGCACGAACACCTCCGAGTCGGCGGGCTCGTTGCGCCACACCAGCCCGGTCAGCACCAGCTCGCGCCCGCTCAGGTAGCGGCCCGGGTCCAGCAGGTCGGTCGTGACGACCCAGCGCACCACCCGGTCCAGCTCGTCGCCGCCGGTGACGACCTCCAGCCGCAGCTCGGGCATCTCGAGCAGGGAACTCAGCCTCATGCCCGGGGAGGTTAACACCCGCCCTCCTTGGAGCAACGCACGAAAAGTCCCCGATGTCCGGGGGCACAGTTCGGACTTCCTGTCTCTCGACCGACCCCCGGGCCGCTGTGTGTACTGCATGCAACCCCCGACGACAGGAGACCAGAGTGCCGGTGACCACAGGGCGCGGGATCGCCTGGCTGAACGCGCTTCCCCCGGCCGAGGCCGAGTCCGAGCTGCTCACCTGCTGCGCCTCCCGGCGCTGGGCCGCCGCGGTCGCCGCGGGCCGGCCCTACGGCGACGCGGACGGGCTGCTGGCGGCCGCCACCCGGCACCTGGACGGGCTCGGCTGGGCCGATGTGGAGGAAGCTCTGAACGCCCACCCCCGCATCGGGGAGCGGGCCGCCGGGCAGGACCGCGAGTCCGCCTGGTCGCGCGGCGAGCAGGCCGGGGTGGACGACGCCGAGGCCGCCACCAGGCGGGCCCTCGCCGACGGCAACCGCGCCTACGAGGAGCGCTTCGGCCACGTCTTCCTGATCTGCGCCACCGGCCTCGGCGCCGAGCGGATGCTCGCCGCGCTCCGGGAACGGCTGGACCACGACGCCGAGGCCGAGCGGCCGGTCGTCCGCGCCGAGCTCGCCAAGATCGTCGCCATCCGGCTGGACAAGCTCCTCACCGCCGAAGGGAAGTAGATGTCGCTCTCGACGCACGTGCTGGACGCGGCCAAGGGCCGCCCGGCCCCCGGCCTCGCCGTCCGGCTGGACCGCCACGACGGCGGCTGGACGCCGGTCGCGCAGGCCCGCACCGACGGCGACGGCCGCGTCCGCGAGTGGGGCGCCGAGATCGGCGCCGGGACCTGGCGGCTCACCTTCGAGACCGCGGGCCTGTCGGACTTCTACCCCGAGGTCGCGGTCGTCTTCACGATCTCCGATCCAGCGCAGCACCACCACGTGCCGCTGCTGCTGAGCCCGTTCGCCTACTCGACCTACCGAGGGAGCTAAGACCAGATGGCCATCGTTCTCGGCCCCAACCGCTACGGCAAGGCGGAGACGCGCGTCGTCCGCGTCACCAAGGACGGCGAGGTCCACCGCATCAAGGACTGCAACGTCAGCGTCTCGCTGTCGGGCGACATGGACGAGGTCCATCTGACCGGCGACAACGGCGCGGTGCTCCCCACCGACACCCAGAAGAACACCGTGTTCGCCTTCGCCAAGAAGTACGGCATCGGGGAGATCGAGGAGTTCGCGCTCCTGCTCGCCCGGCACTTCGTGGACTCCCAGCCCACCATCCACCACGCCCGCGTGGAGGTCGAGGAGTACTCCTGGGAGCGCATCCCGGTGGAGGAGGCCCCGCACCTCGGGCCGCGCGACAAGCAGCACTCGTTCGTCCGGGCGGGCACCGAGACCCGCACCGCGCTGGTGCACAGCGACGGCAGCGACGGCGCCGAGTCGGTGGTGTCGGGCCTGAAGAACCTGGTCGTGCTGAACTCCACCGGCAGCGAGTTCCACGGCTACATCGAGGACGAGTACACCACCCTCGCCCCGACCACCGACCGCGTCCTGGCCACCGAGGTCACCGCGCAGTGGCGGCACCGGGGCACCGGGTCGGCGTTCGGGCGTTCCTACAGGGACGCGCGCCGCTGCCTGCTGGAGGCGTTCGCCGAGACCTACAGCCTGTCGCTCCAGCAGACGCTGTACCAGATGGGCCGCCGCGTGCTGAACGAGCGCCGCGAGATCTGCGAGGTGCGCCTGGCCATGCCGAACAAGCACCACTTCCTGGTGGATCTGGACAAGTTCGGCATGGACAACGACAACGAGGTCTTCTACGCCGCCGACCGCCCCTACGGGCTGATCGAGGGTTCGGTGCTCACCGACGACGCTCCCGACGCCCCGAACGCCTGGAACTGAGGGATTCTAGAGATATGGACTTCCTGCGCCCCACGACCTGGGAAGACGCGCTGGCGGCCAAGGCCGCGCAGCCCGAGGCGCTGCCCGTCCAGGGCGGCACCGACGTCATGGTCGAGATCAACTTCGACGCGCACCGCCCCGCCGCGCTGCTGGACCTGAACCCGGTGCGCGAGCTGGCCGAGTGGGACGTGGTGGACGGCCGGCTGCGCGTCGGCGCGGGCGTCCCCTACGTCCGGCTGATCGAGGAGCTGGGGGACCGGCTGCCGGGCCTCGCCCAGGCGTCGCGCACCGTCGGCTCCCCGCAGATCCGCAACCGGGGCACCGTCGGCGGCAACCTCGGCGCCGCCTCCCCGGCCGGCGACAGCCACCCGCCGCTGATCGCCGGGGACGCCGAGATCGAGGTGGAGTCGGCCGCGCGCGGCGTGCGGATGATCCCGGCCACCGAGTTCTACACCGGCGTGAAGCGCAACGCGCTGGAGCCGGACGAGCTGATCCGCGCGTTCTGGACCGACCCCGCCCCGGGCCCGCAGTACTTCTCCAAGATCGGCACCCGGAACGCGATGGTGATCGCGGTCTGCTCGTTCGCGATCGCGCTGCACCCCGAGCGCGGGCGCGTCGGGACGGGCGTCGGCTCGGCCGCGCCCACCCCGCGCCGCGCCACCGCCGCCGAGGACTTCCTCAGCGCCGAGCTCGACTGGGAGGGCCGCGGGCCCCTGTCGATCTCGGCGGCCAAGGAGTTCGGCGAGCTGGTCAAGCGGGCCGCGTCCCCGATCGACGACGTGCGCGGCACCGCCGACTACCGCAGGCACGCCCTGTCGGTGATGGCGCGCCGCACCCTCACCTGGGCATGGAACGACTACCGCGACGGCGCGAAGGCCGGAAAGGAGGCTTCCTGACATGCGCGTGAACTTCACCGTCAACGGCTCCAAGGAGACCGTGGACGACGTCTGGGAGGGCGAGAGCCTCCTGTACGTCCTGCGGGAGCGGATGGGGCTGCCGGGCTCCAAGAACGCCTGCGAGCAGGGCGAATGCGGCTCGTGCACGGTCTACCTGGACGGCGTTCCGGCGTGCTCGTGCCTGGTGGCGGCCGGGCAGGTCGAGGGCCGCGAGGTCCGCACCGTGGAGGGCCTGGCGCAGGGCTCCACGGGCTCGGACCAGCAGCTGGACCCGGTGCAGGAGGCGTTCGTGGAGGCGGGCGCGGTGCAGTGCGGGTTCTGCACGCCGGGCCTGATCGTCCAGTCGCACGACCTGATCAACCGCGTGCCCGACCCGTCCGACGCCGAGATCCGCGAGGCGCTGGCGGGCAACCTGTGCCGCTGCACCGGCTACGAGAAGATCCTGGACGCCGTCCGCCTGGCCGCGAGCCGGAAGGCGGCCGCCAAGTGAAACGCATCATCGAGAACGCCTACGTGGTGACGGTCTCCGGCGAGGAGTTCCCCGGCGGGCACATCGTCATCGAAGGCGACAGGATCACCGCCGTGGGGGCGGGCCCCGCCCCGCACGTCGAGGGCGCCGAGCGCATCGACGGCACCGGCTGCCTGGCCACCCCCGGCCTGGTCAACACCCACCACCACCTCTACCAGTGGGCCAGCCAGGGCCTCGCCAAGGACAACACCCTGTTCGAGTGGCTGGTGGCGCTCTACCGGCCGTGGTCGAAGATGGACGCCGAGGTCGTCGCCGGTGCCGCCAGCGCCGGGCTGGGCTGGCTCGCCAAGTCCGGCTGCACCACCTCCACCGACCACCACTACATCTTCCCCAAGGGGCGCGGCGACCTGTTCGCCGCCGAGATCGAGGCCGCCGCCGAGCTGGGCGTGCGCTTCCAGCCCTGCCGGGGCTCGATGGATCGGGGCCGGTCCCAGGGCGGGCTGCCGCCGGACGAGGTCGTGGAGGACCTCGACACGATCCTCGCCGAGACCGAGGCGGCCATCGACCGCTACCACGACGACTCGTTCGGGTCGATGCTGCGGATCGCGGTCGCGCCCTGCTCGCCGTTCTCGGTCAGCAAGGAGCTGATGGTCCGGTCGGCCGAGCTGGCCCGCGCCAAGGGCGTGCGGCTGCACACCCACCTCGCCGAGACCCTCGACGAGGAGGAGCACACCCTCCAGCAGTTCGGCATGACGCCGGTCGAGTACATGGACACCATCGGCTACCTCGGCCCCGACGTGTGGCTCGCGCACTGCGTCCACCTGCACGACACCGACATCAAGCGGCTCACCGAGACCGGCACCGGCACCGCGCACTGCCCCAGCTCCAACGCGCGGCTCGGCGCGGGCATCGCCCGCGTGTCCGACCTGCTCAAGGCCGGCGCGCCGGTCGGGCTCGGCGTGGACGGCTCGGCCTCGGCCGAGATGGTGCCGCTGGCCGGCGAGGTCCGGCAGGCCGTGTACATGCAGCGCGCGCGGTACGGCCCGACCGCGCTGACCGCCCGCCAGGCCCTGGAGATCGGCACCCTGGGCGGCGCGAAGTGCCTGGGCCGCGAGAACGAGATCGGCTCCATCGAGGTCGGCAAGCTCGCCGACATCGCGCTGTGGCGGGTGGACGGGTTCCACGCCGCCGTGGCCGACCCCGTGGTCGCGTTCGCCTACGGCGCGACCCCGCCGCTGGCCCGGCTGCTGGTCGGCGGCAAGACCGTGGTGCACGACGACGAGCTGGTCACCGTCCCGCAGGACGAGGTCGGCCGGCGCGGCGCCGACGCCCACCGCCGCCTCATGAGGCTCGCCGAGGAGGTCCTCTAGCCATGGCCGCACCCATCAAGTCCCCGGGGCGCGTCGCGGCGCCCGGCAAGGGCGGCGTCGGCGACAGCCCGCTGCGCCCCGACGGCACCCTCAAGGTCGCCGGCGAGTTCGCCTACTCCTCCGACCTGTGGATGGACGGGATGGTGTGGGGCGCGACCCTGCGCAGCCCGCACCCCCGCGCCAAGATCGTGTCCATCGACATCGGCCCCGCGCTCGCCACCCCCGGCGTGCACGCCGTGCTCACCCACGAGGACGTGCCGGGCAACAAGATGTTCGGCCTCGACGAGACCGAGGACCAGCCCGTGCTGGCCATCGGCGAGGTCCGCCACCAGGGCGAGCCGATCGCGCTGGTCGCCGCCGACCACCCCGAGATCGCCCGCCGCGCGATGGAGAAGATCGCGATCGAGTGGGAGGTCCTGGAGCCGATCACCGACCCGCGCGCGGTGATCGCCGACCCCGAGCGCCTGAAGGTGCAGGAGCGCGGCGGCATCACCCGCCACCAGCCGGTCCGCGTCGGCGACGTGGCCGCCGCGCGCGCCGAGGCCGAGGTCGTGGTGTCGGGCGAGTACGAGGTCGGCATCCAGGACCAGGCGTTCCTCGGCCCGGAGTCCGGGCTCGCCGTGCCGTCGGAGGACGGCGGGCTGGACATGTACGTGTCCACCCAGTGGATCCACAACGACCTCATGCAGATCGCGCCCTGCCTCGGCCTGCCCGAGGAAAAGATCCACATGACGATGGCCGGGGTCGGCGGCGCGTTCGGCGGCCGCGAGGACCTGTCCATGCAGATCCACGCCGGGATGCTGGCGCTGCACACCGGCAAGCCGGTGAAGATGTCCTACAACCGGTACGAGTCGTTCTTCGGCCACGTGCACCGGCACCCGGCGCAGATGCGCTACGAGTACGGCGCGACCAGGGATGGCAAGCTCGTCTACGCCGACGTCGAGATCATCCTGGACGGCGGCGCCTACACCTCCTCCACCCTCAACGTCACCGGGAACGCCGCCTCGCTCGGCGTCGGCCCCTACGAGATCCCCAACATCAAGATCGACGCTTGGGGCGTCTACACCAACAACCCGCCGTGCGGCGCTATGCGCGGCTTCGGCGCGGTGCAGGCATGCTTCGCCTACGAGTCGATGATGGACAAGCTCGCCGCCGCCTGCGGGATCACCCCCGTCCAGGCCCGGCAGCGCAACGCCGTCAGCCAGGGCTCCAAGCTCGCGACCGGCCAGGTCATCGAGGCGCCCGCGCCGCTGGCGGAGATGCTGGCGCGGGCCGAGGCGATGCCGCTGCCGCCGGCCGCCGACCCCACCGACATCCGCAACCTGCCCGGCGGCGCGTCCCAGACCACCCACGGCGAGGGCGTGGTGCGCGGCGTCGGCTACGGCGTCGGCATCAAGAACATCTGCTTCTCCGAGGGCTTCGACGACTACTCCACCGCCCGCGTCCGGCTGGAGGTGATCGGCGGCGAGCCCACCGCGCTGGTGCACACCGCCGCCGCCGAGGTCGGCCAGGGCCTGGTCACCCTCAAGGCGCAGATCGCCCGCACCGAGCTGGGCGTCCAGCGGGTGACGATCGCGCCCGCCGACAACACCATCGACAGCGCCGGGTCCTCCAGCGCCTCCCGCCAGTCCTACATGACCGGCGGCTCGGTCAAGACCGCCTGCGAGGCGGTGCGCGCCGAGCTGCTCGCCATGGCCCGCCGCAAGCTCGGCCACGGGGCCGACGACCTCAGCGTGGTCGGCGGCAAGGTCGTCTCGCGGTCGGCCGGGGTGCTGGCCTCGATCGAGGAGGTCCTCGGCGAGGACGTGATCGAACAGACCCGCAAGTACCACCACCGCCCGACCACCGCCATGGACCCGGTGACCGGCCAGGGCGACAGCCACACCCAGCTCGCGCTGTGCGTGCACCGCGCGGTGGTGGACGTGGACGTGGAGCTCGGCCTGGTCAAGGTGGTGGAGCTGGCCGCCGTGCAGGACGTCGGCAAGATCCTCAACCGGCTGTCGCTGGAGGGCCAGATCCACGGCGGCACCGCGCAGGGCCTCGGCCTCGCGGTGATGGAGGAGATCCAGGTCGTCGACGGCCTGGTGCGCAACCCCTCGTTCACCGACTACCTCATCCCGACCATCCTCGACATGCCGCCGATGCGGCTGGACATCCTCGAGAACCCCGACCCCGACGCCCCATACGGGCTGCGGGGCGCCGGAGAGCCACCCACGCTCTCCTCCACGCCGGCCATCGTCGCGGCCATCCGCGACGCCACCGGCAGAGCGCTCACCCGAGTGCCGGTCCGCCCGGAGCACATCATCGCCTGACCAGGCGCGCGACCAACCCGGGCCCGGGGCGGTGACGGAGGAAAGCCGTCCCGGGCCAGCCTCCGGTTTCAGCAGTTGATCAACAGGGGCGACCCCGCCGTGTGCTTGGGGGACGGCGGGTCAGACCCCACAACCGCACCGATCGATACGAACGGACGAGCTGTGCCAAGCCCGCCCGCGGGTCGATCGCGCCCTGAAGGAGGGCACGAACCGTGACCGAGACCCAAGCCCCACCGCCCAAGTCCCCGACCCCCGACTCCTCGGCGGGACCCCGTTCCGCGCTGGACCGGTTCTTCGACCTGTCCGGCCGGGGCACCACCGTCGCCCGCGAGGTGCGCGGCGGCGTCACCACCTTCTTCGCGATGGCCTACCTGGTCGTCCTCATCCCCCTGATCATCGGTGACGCCAAGGACGTCACCGGCGCCGCCCTGAACCCCGCTCAGCTCACCACCATGGTCGCGCTGTCGGCGGGCCTGTCCACCCTGCTGATGGGCCTGGTCGGCAACGCGCCGCTGGCGATGGCCGCCGGGCTCGGCGTCACGCCGATCGTGGTGTTCCAGGCCGCCCCGCACATGACCTGGCCGCAGGCGATGGGCCTGGTCGTGCTGGAGGGCGTGGTGATCGTGCTGTTCGCGCTCACCGGCGTCCGGCAGCTGATCATGGACGCGATCCCGCTGGCGCTCAAGCAGGCCATCGGCGTCGGCATCGGCGCGTTCATCGCGCTGATCGGCCTGGTGGACGCCGGGTTCGTCGGGCACCACGCCACCGCGGCCACGCCCGTCACGCTGGGCGCGTTCGGCAAGCTGGCCGGCTGGCCGGTGCTGGTGTTCTGCATCGGGCTGATCCTCATGCTGGTGCTGTTCGTGCGGCGGGTGCCGGGCGCGATGCTGATCGGCATCGTGGCCGCGACCGTCGTCGCCGTGGTCGTCAACTCCGCCGTCAAGATCGACCCCAAGGCGTGGGGGCCGGTGGAGCCGAAGCTGCCCGACTCGGTCGTGGCGACGCCGCAGTTCGACCTGCTGTTCGAGTTCGACCTGCTCGGCGGCTTCGAGCGGGCCGGCGTCGTGACCGCCTCGGTGGTGCTGTTCACGCTGGTGCTGTCGGGCTTCTTCGACGCGATGGGCACCATCCTCGGCGTCTGCGAAGAGGCCAGGATGCTGGACGAGGACGGCAAGCTGCCCGGCCTGTCGAAGATCCTGACCGTGGACGGCTTCGGCGCGATCATCGGCGGCGGCGTCAACGGCTCGGCCAACACCGCGGTGGTGGAGTCGGCGGCGGGCGTCGCCGAGGGGGCCCGCACGGGCCTGGCCAGCGTGGTCACCGGCGGCCTGCTCACCGCGCTGATCTTCTTCACCCCGCTGGCCGGGGTGGTGCCGGTCGGCGCCGCCGCGCCCGCGCTGGTGCTGGTCGGCGCGCTGATGATGACCCATGTCCGCAAGATCGACTGGGACGACCTGGAGATCGCGGTCCCGGCGTTCCTGACCATCGTGCTGATGCCGTTCACCTACTCCATCACCGTCGGCGTCGCGGCCGGCGTGCTGGCCTACACCGTGATCAAGCTGGCCCGCGGCCGGATCGGCCAGATCCACTGGCTGCTCTACGTGCTGTCGGCGGTCTTCGTCGTCTACTTCGCGCTGCATCCGATCGAGCAGGCGCTAGGGATCAACTAGGAGGCTCCATGCGTGAGATCGCCGACCGGCTCCGCGCCTGGCACGAGGCCGGGACCGCGTACGCCGTCGCCACCGTCGTGTCGGTCGGGGGCAGCGCCCCCCGGCGGCCCGGCGCGGCCATGGCGGTCGCGGCGGACGGCGAGGCCGCGGGCAGCGTGTCCGGCGGCTGCGTCGAGGGCGCGGTGTACGAGCTGTGCCAGGAGGCGATGCGCACCGGGCAGGCGGTGCGCGAGAGCTTCGGCTACAGCGACGACGACGCGTTCGCGGTCGGCCTGACCTGCGGCGGGACCATCGAGGTCCTGGTGCGGCCGGGCCCGGTGCCCGACGCGGCGCTGGCGGCGATCTCACGTGACGAGCAGGTGGCGGTGGTGCAGGTCATGCCGCCGGCCCAGGGAGTCCTGGCGGTCTGGGCCGACCGCCACGAGGGGACGACCGGGTTCGCCGACGTGGACCGGGCCGTCATCGGCGAGGCCCGCGCCATGCTGGACGGGGGCAGGACCGGCTCCGTCTCCGTGCGCTGCCGCGAGGACCTGGACGTGTTCGTCTGCTCCTACGCGCCGGCGCCCCGCCTGCTGGTGTTCGGCGCGATCGACTACGCGACGGCCGTCGCCGGGGTCGGCGGGTTCCTCGGCTACCGGGTCACCGTCTGCGACGCGCGGCCGGTGTTCGCGACGCCCGCGCGCTTCCCCGCCGCCGACGAGGTGGTCGTGGACTGGCCGCACCGCTACCTGGCCGCGCAGGCCGAGCAGGGCGCGCTCGACGGCCGCACCGTGATCTGCGTGCTCACCCACGACGCCAAGTTCGACGTCCCTCTACTGGAGGTCGCGCTGCGGCTGCCCGTCGCCTACGTCGGCGCCATGGGCTCGCGGCGCACGCACGACGACAGACTCGCCCGGCTTCGTCGAACCGGGCTGTCCGACCGGGAACTGGCGCGCCTGCGCTCCCCGATCGGACTCGACCTCGGGGCCCGCACCCCCGAGGAGACGGCCGTGGCGATCGCGGCGGAGTTCGTCGCCGCGCGCCGCGGAGGTACCGCGCTGCCCTTGGGGCAGACCAACGGGCCTATCCACCACGATCGATCGGCCTCCGCTTCAGCGGTGGCCTAGACCTGGAGGAAAGGACACGTTTCCATGCCGCTCATCTTTCTGAACGGCGGGGCGATGCGCGGGGGACCGCTGCATCACCTGCTCGACGGCGCGCCCCTGGTGGCCACGACCACCACCGCGCCCCGGTACCGCTTCTACTCGGTCGGGGACCAGTGCCCCGCCCTCTCGCCCGTCGCGCACGGCGGCGTCCCGGTGTCCGGCGAGGTGTTCGACGTCCCGATGGACGTCCTGCGCGACCGGCTGCTGCCCGCCGAGCCGCCCGAGCTGGAGCTCGGCGTGGTCGAGCTCGCCGACGGGACCTCGTCGCTGGCCATGCTGCTGCGCCGCCCGTACACCTCGTACGCGAGGCTGACCGACATCACCGAGTACGGCAGCTGGGATGCCTACCGACAAACGAAGGAGGCGGCGTGACCCGCAAGTACGCGGTCAACTGCTCCATCCTGTTCACCGAACTGCCCTTGCTGGAGCGCCCGGCGGCGGCCAGGGCGGCGGGGTTCGACGCCGTGGAGTTCTGGTGGCCCTGGCCCGAGGCGGCGGTGCCGTCCGACGCCGAGGTGGACGCGTTCTGCGCCGCGATCGCGGACGCGGGCGTCCGGCTCATCGGCCTCAACTTCTACGCCGGGGACATGCCGGCGGGGGAGCGGGGCGTGCTGTCCGACCCGGCCCGCGCCACCGAGTTCCGCGACAGCGTCGCGGTGCTGGTCCGGATCGCCGAGCGCACCGGCGTGCGCGCGTTCAACGCCCTGTACGGCCAGCGGCTGGAGGGCGTTGCGGCGACCGAGCAGGACCGCGTCGCCACGCGGAACCTCGCCTACGCCGCCCGCCAGGTCGGCGCGTTCGGCGGCACCGTGCTGGTCGAGCCGCTCGCCCGCGGCCTGAACGGCGCGTACCCGCTGGAGACCGCCGCCGACGCGGTCGCGGTGGTGGAACGCGTCCGCGCCGAGGGCGCGGAGAACGTCAGGTTCCTGTTCGACAGCTTCCACCTCGCAAGCAACGGCGACGACCTCGACAAGGCCGCCCGCGAGCACGCGGCCGCCATCGGGCACGTGCAGATCGCCGACGTCCCCGGACGCGGCCGCCCCGGCACCGGCGGCATCGACTTCGCCGCGCTGTTCGCCGTGCTGGACGACATCGGCTACACGGGCTGGATCTCGCTGGAGTACAAGCCGCAGGGTCCGTCCGCCCAGGAGTTCCAGTGGTTGGAGGACCGCGCATGAGCAACATCGCATTCATCGGGCTCGGGATCATGGGCGCGCCCATGGCCGCCCACCTGGTCCGGGCCGGCCACCAGGTCGTCGGGTACGACGTGGTGCCCAAGGGCCTGGACGCGCTGGTCGCGGCGGGCGGCACCGCCGCCGCCGACATCGCCGAGGCGGTGGCCGCCGCCGAGATCGTCATCACGATGCTGCCGCAGGACGAGCACGTCGAGGAGGTCTTCTACGGCGGCCTGCTCGACAACGCCAAGCCCGGCACCCTCTACATCGACTTCTCCACCATCAAGCCGGAGACCTCGGCCAAGGTCGCCGAGGCGGGCGCGGAGCGCGGGCTGCGGGTGCTCGACGCGCCGGTCAGCGGCGGCGAGAAGGGCGCGGTGGACGCCGTGCTGTCCATCATGGTCGGCGGCTCGGAGGAGGACTTCGCCGCCGCCAGGCCGATCTTCGAGGTAGTCGGCAAGACCTTCGAGCGGGTCGGCGGCAACGGCGCCGGCCAGTACGTCAAGGCCGCCAACCAGCTCATCGTCGGCGGCACCTACGCGCTGGTCGCCGAGGCGATCGTGCTGATGGAGGCCGCGGGCGTGGACGCCAAGGCCGGGCTCGACGTGATCGCCGGCGGTCTGGCGGCCTCCCGCATCCTCGACCTCAAGCGCGACTCGATGCTGGCGCGTCAGTTCCAGCCGGGCTTCCGCATCGACCTGCACCACAAGGACATGGGCATCGCGACCGCCGCCGCGCGTTCGGCGGACGTCTCGCTGCCGATGACCGCGCAGGTCGCCCAGTACATCGCCGCCGCCCGCGCCAAGGGGCACGGCTCGCTCGACCACTCCGCGCTGCTGAAGGTCGTCGAAGACCTGTCCGGCCGCGCCTCCTAGACCCTCCCAACCCAGAACGGACGGCCGGTCCCCGACCGAGCGCCAACTCCGAACAGGAGGCCGGCCGTCCGCCCCAGAAGGGACATTCCATCATGGCGAAGATCCCCGTCATGCAAGCGGTGGTCGAAGTGCTCAAGTCCGAGGGCGTCGACATCGCCTACGGCTGCCCGGGCGCCGCGATCCTGCCGCTGTACAAGGCGATGGAGACCGACGGCGGCATCGCGCACCTGATCGTCCGGCACGAGGAGGGCGCCACCCACATGGCCGACGGGTGGTCGCGCACCACCGGCAAGGTCGGCGTGGCGATCGGCACCTCCGGCCCGGCCGGCACCAACATGATCACCGGTCTCTACACCGCGCACGCCGACTCGGTCCCGATCCTGGTCATCACCGGCCAGGCCGCCTCCAGCAAGCTGCACCAGGAGGCGTTCCAGGCGGTCGACATCGTGGAGATCGCCAAGCCCGTCACCAAGTGGGCGGTGCAGGTCAAGGAGGCCGCGCAGGCCCCGTGGATCTTCCGCGAGGCGTTCCGGCGGGCGAGGTCGGGACGGCCCGGCCCGGTGCTGATCGACCTGCCGATCGACGTGCAGAAGCAGGAGATCGAGTGGGACGCCTCGATCGACGCGCCGCTGCCGGTCACCCCGGTCGAGCCGCACCTGCCGCGCGTCGAGCGCGCCCTGGACCTGCTGCTGGCCGCCGAGCGCCCGCTGATCCTGGCGGGCGGCGGCGTGATCCTCGCCGACGCGCACGCCGAGCTGGTCGAGCTGGCCGAGCTGCTCCAGGTCCCGGTGCAGGCCACGCTCATGGGCAAGGGCGCGATCGACGAGGACCACCCGCTGTACGCGGGGATGACCGGCATCCAGACCTCGCAGCGCTACGGCAACGCCTCGTTCCTGGAGTCCGACCTCGTCCTGGCCCTCGGCGCGCGCTTCGGCGACCGGCACACCGGGCAGCTCGACGTCTACCAGGGCGACCGGACCTTCATCCATGTGGACATCGAGCCGACGCAGATCGGCAAGGTGTTCGGCCCGGACCTCGGCGTCGTGTCCGACACCAAGCTGTTCCTGCGGGCGGTCCTCGACCTGGCGCGCGAGCGCGGCCTGGCGCGTGAGGCTGACGGGTGGGTGGCGCGCGTGCAGGAGCTCAAGGCGACCCTCACCCGGCGCGAGGACTTCGACGACGTGCCGATCAAGGCGCCGCGCGTCTACAAGGAGATCAACGAGTTCTACTCGGCCGACACCTACTTCGTCACCGCCATCGGGCTCTACCAGATCTGGGGCGGCCAGCACCAGAAGGCCCCCAAGCCCCGGCACTACCAGGTGTGCGGGCAGGCGGGGCCGCTGGGCTGGGAGATCCCGGCGGCGATCGGCGTCAAGACGGCGCTGGCCAAGAGCGACCCCGGCGCCGAGGTGGTCGGGATCGTCGGCGACTACGGCTTCCAGTTCCTGGTGGAGGAGCTGGCGGTGGCGGCGCAGTACGACGTGCCGTTCGTGCTCATCATGATCAACAACGAGTACCTCGGGCTGATCCGGATGGCCGAGGACCACGGCGGCTACGGCATGAAGTACGAGGTGGACATCCACTACGACACCGTCGGCACCGACAACGTCAAGATCATGGAGGCGTACGGCTGCTCGGGCACCCGGGTGGTCGAGCCCGGCGAGATCCGCCCCGCGCTGGAGTGGGCGCGCAAGCAGGCCGAGGCCACCTCCCGGCCGGTGCTGGTGGAGATCATGATCGAGCGCGAGGCCGACACCGCCAACGGCGTCCGCATCGACCGGATGCGCGAGTACGAGCCGCTGCCCGAGGGCGCCGCGTGACACGCCCCGGAAACGGGCGTACTGGATAAGGCAGGACGGACGAGGTGAAGGAGGGCGCCATGCGGGAGCCGCAGCACGGCCACGTCGTGATCGCACCCGACAAGTTCAAGGGCTCGCTCACCGCCGGCGAGGTCGCCCGGCACGTGGCGGCCGGGTTGCGGCGGGTGCGCCCCGAGCTCCCCATCGTCGCCCTCCCCATCGCCGACGGCGGCGACGGCACCGTGGACGCGGCCGTCGCCGCCGGGTTCGCCCGGCTCCAGACCACCGTCACCGGCCCCACCGGCGAGCCGGTCACCGCCTCCTACGCCGTCCGCGGCGGCACGGCGGTGATCGAGCTGGCCGAGGCGTCCGGGCTGCGCCGGCTGCCGCGCGGCGAGCCCGCGCCGCTCACCGCCACCAGCCGCGGCACCGGCGAGCTGATCGACGCGGCGCTGCGCGGCGGCGCGCGGCGCGTCGTCCTCGGCCTCGGCGGCAGCGCCTCCACCGACGGCGGCACGGGCATGGCCGCCGCGCTCGGCGTCCGCTTCCTGGACTCCGGCGGGGCCGAGCTGCCGCCCGGCGGCGCGGCCCTGCGCTCGCTATCGTCCATCGACACCGGCGAACTACCGCACCGGCTGAGGGACGTGGAGGTCATCGTCGCCAGCGACGTGGACAACCCCCTCCTCGGCCCCGAGGGCGCGGCGGCGGTCTTCGCGCCGCAGAAGGGCGCGACCCCCGCCCAGGTCCGCACCCTGGAGAACGGCCTCGCCCGGCTGGAGACCGTCGCCCGCCGCGACCTCGGCGCGTTCGCCGCCAGGCGCCCCGGGGCGGGGGCGGCCGGGGGCGTCGGGTTCGGCGCGATGGTGTTCCTCGGCGCGGCCGTGCGGCCCGGCATCGGCTACCTGCTGGACCTGCTGGGCTTCGCCGAGCGGGCCGCCGGAGCCCGGCTGGTCATCACCGGCGAGGGCTCGCTGGACCGGCAGTCGCTGCGCGGCAAGGCCCCGATCGGCGTCGCCCGCGCCGCCGCCCGCGAAGGCGTGCCCGCGATCGCGGTCGCGGGCCGCCGCTCCCTCACCGGCGAGCAGCTCCGCAAGGCCCGCCTGCAGAGCGCCTACGCCCTCACCGACCTCGAATCCGATCCGGAGCGGTGCATGGCCGAAGCGGGCCCGCTGCTCGAACGACTGGCGGAGGAGATCGGCCGCACCTGGCTGGACGACTCCGCGACCCCCAGAGGAGGAGTGGCGTGACCTACGACTTGGTGATCAGGTCCCGGAGGGCGGTGCTGCCCTACGGCGAGCGGCCCGCGGCGATCGGCGTCCGGGACGGGCGCATCGCGGCGATCGAGGGCCTGGACGCGCCGCTGCCCGCGTCCGCCGAGGTGGACCTGGGCGACATCGCGCTGCTGCCCGGCCTGGTGGACACCCACGTCCACATCAACGAGCCGGGCCGCACCGAATGGGAGGGCTTCGCCACCGCCACGCGCGCGGCCGCCGCCGGAGGCGTCACGACGCTGGTGGACATGCCGCTGAACTCGCTGCCGCCGACCACGACGGTGGAGGCGCTGCGCGTGAAGCAGGACGCGGCGCGCGGGAATGTGCACGTCGACGTGGGCTTTTGGGGCGGCGCCATCCCTGGGAACGTTCCTGATCTGGGACCGCTGCACGAGGCCGGGGTGTTCGGGTTCAAGTGCTTCACATCGGATTCGGGCGTGCCGGAGTTCCCGCCGCTCTCGCCGGCCGAGCAGCACGAGGCGTTCTCGGCGATCGCGGCGCTCGACGGGCTGGTGATCGTGCATGCGGAGGACCCGCGCGTCCTCACCGAGCCCGCCGGCGGGGACTACGGCTCGTTCCTGGCCTCCCGGCCGCCGTCCGCCGAGCGCAGTGCGATCGAGCAGGTCGTCCGGCTGGTCGAGCAGACGGGGGTGCGCGCGCACATCCTGCACCTGTCGGCGTCCGACGCGTTGGAGCCCCTGGCCAAGGCCCAGTCGCGGGGGCTGCGCATCACCGCCGAGACCTGCCCGCACTATCTGACCCTCGCGGCGGAGGACGTTCCGGACTCCACCGCGACGTCGTACAAGTGCTGCCCGCCGATCCGCGACACCGGCAACCGCGAGGAGCTGTGGCGGGGGCTGGCGGACGGGGTGATCTCGTGCGTGGTCACCGACCACTCGCCCTGCACGCCCGAGCTGAAGGAGGGCGACTTCGCGACCGCGTGGGGCGGCGTCTCGTCGCTGCAACTGGGCCTGTCGGCGGTCTGGACGGCGGCCCGGGCGCGCGGCCACTCGCTGTCGTCCGTGATCGGCTGGATGGCCGAGGCCCCGGCCGCGCTCGCCGGACTGAACCACCGCAAGGGCCGCATCGCCCTCGGCCACGACGCGGACCTGGTGGCGTTCGCCGCCGACGAGCCGCACGTGGTGGACCCGGCCGCGCTGCACCACCGCAACCCGGTGACGCCCTACGCGGGGCGCGCGCTGGTCGGGCTGGTGCAGGCGACCTGGCTGCGGGGCGAGATCATCGACGACTCCCCGCGCGGGAGTTTGCTGCGGCGCTGAGAGCGCTGAGAGCGCTGAGCGCTGAGACCCGTTGAGAACCGCTGAGCACTGTTGAGCACCGCTGAGATAGGAGAACCCACTGTGAGCGATTTCCTCTCCCTTCCCGATCTCGCCGTCCGCCCCCTCGGCGGCTCGGTGATCGCCGCGAGCGACGAGTCCTTCGAGGCCAAGGAGAAGCTGATCAACCCGTGGGCCCCGGCGTTCAGCCCCGAGACCTTCGGGCCCAAGGGGCAGGAGTACGACGGCTGGGAGACCGCGCGCCGCCGCCCCGACGAGAACGGCGAGCTGGGCCACGACTGGGCGATCGTGCGCCTCGGGCTGCCCGGCATGATCCAGGGCGTCGTGATCGACACGGCGTGGTTCAAGGGCAACTACCCGCCGCACGCGTCCGTGGAAGCCTGCGCCGCGGAGGGCTTCCCGTCCCTGGCCGACCTGGAGGACGCCGAGTGGGTCGAGATCGTGCCGAAGAGCCCGCTGAAGGGCGACGAGGCGCACCACTTCGACGTTACGGTGGAACGGCGCTTCACCCACGTGCGCCTGAACATGTTCCCGGACGGGGGCATCGCGCGGCTGCGCGTGCACGGCGAGGTGGTCCCCGACCCGGCCCTGCTGAACGGCCTGACCGTGGACCTGGCCGCGCTGGAGAACGGCGGCCGCGTCACGTCCTGCTCCAACATGTTCTACTCGTCGCCGGACAACATGCTGTTCCCCGGCTGGGCCCGCAACCAGGCCGAAGGCTGGGAGACCGCCCGCCGCCGCGACGACGGCAACGACTGGGCCGTCGTCAGGCTGGCCGCGCCGGGCGTGATCCGCCTGGTGGAGTTCGACACGATCAACCTGAAGTTCAACGCCCCCGCCGCGGTCTCCCTGGCGGGCACCGCGACGCCGGACGACCCGGACTCGTGGACGGAACTGCTGCCGCGCACCCAGATCCAGCCGGACGGCCGGCACCGCCTGCGCCTGCGGGAGACCCCGGAGGTGACCCATGTTCGTGTGGACATCTACCCGGACGGGGGTTTGGCGCGGCTGCGGCTGTTCGGTGACCTAAGCCCGGCGGGCGAGGAGTTCTTGGTGACGCGGTATGCCGAACTGACCTGATGTTTGGGGCGGGTTCTGTTGGGGGTTGGCTGATCCCGCCCCTTTAGTGGTTGCTGTGGTTGCGCTTGGTAGAGCGAGGGGGGGGAGGGCTCGTGCTGTGGGTCCGTCGTGCGGGCGTGCTGTGTGGGCTTTGTCGCGTGAGCCTGACGGTGCGGCTCCTGTATGGTCCCGCGTGGCCTTCATGCGGCCCCGTGTGGCCCCTCGGCACAACCTCCCCGCCCAACCTCCCCGCCCAACCTCCCCGCCCAAGCTCCTCGCCCAAGCTCCTCGCCCAAGCTCCTCGCCCAAGCTCCTCGCCCAACCTCCTCGCCCAACCTCCTCGCCCAACCTCCTCGCCCAACCTCCTCGCCCAACCTCCCCGCCCAACCTCCCCGCCCAACCTCCCCGCCCAACCTCCCCGCCCAAGCTCTCCGCCTGAGCCAATTCGCGCAGGCCACCCGTGCGGCCTCCCGATACAGCCGCCGTACAGCCGCCGTACAGCCCCCGCGCTCAGGCCCCCGCGCTCAGGCCCCCGCGCTCAGGCCCCCGCGCTCAGGCCCCCGCGCTCAGGCCCCCGCGCTCAGGCCCCCGCGCT
>JBITGK010000043.1:0-29257 GCA_044456955.1 Spirillospora sp. NPDC050679
CCCGCGGCCCTCGGCCCCCCCGGGCCCGCGCCGGCGGGCGGGGGGGGCCGAAGGCAGGCGCAGTCTTAACCCCTGCTTGCGCAGGGCAGAACCTGCCGGCTGGGCTTGGCGCGGGTTCTCACCCCAACCCCGCGCGTGGCTGAGCTGGGCGGTCGGGTGTAGACCCCCACAGACTGAGTCGGTGCAGCGACCTCGGCGAAAGCGGCTGTGTTTGCCTTGGGGGGACGTCCCCCCAAACCCCCACATCCGGGGCTCACCCGTCCTCGCTCGCTGGCGCTCGCTCCGGGCGGGCGATACCCGGGCAGGGGGCCAGCCCCCTACGACCCCCGGCAGGGCTCCGCCCCACACCCCGCAACGGCGCTTCGCGCTGTGTCTTCTTTAGGGCAGGGGCTCCGCCCCCGCGCCCCCGGCAAGGGGCTCCGCCCCCTGCACCCCCGTCTGTGTGGGGTGGGGCTACTGGTCAGGGGTGGGCTCGAGCGCTGACCGGCGGGATGAGTCCTTCCGCGAGTCAGCCTGCGCGCAGCTCTTCGACGACGGCTACGGCCTCGTCCAGCAGGTCGACCGGGCAACCCCAGTAGTCGTAGATCCCCCCACGGTCACGGTTGCTGCCGCAGACGACGAACACCCCCGTGCCCAGCCTCGCCTTGAGTCGTCCCGCCAGCCAGCCCACGAAGCCGCTGTTGTCGAGTCCGGCGGGGAAGTGGAACGAGAAGATCCCGAAGCGCTCTACGTCCTCGTGCCCGGGAGCGAGCGGGACCAGGCTGCTCCAGCTCTGCTCGTCGCGCACCACTGCCAGCGTGTCCGCGGTGAGCGCCGGCGGCCGGTCGGCGGGGGACTCCTCGAAGCACCAGACGCCGTCGTGCACGACGAGGTCGGCCTGGGCGATCACGCGGCGGAGGCGTTCCTCGGTCCGCTCCGGCGTCTCCACGCTGACACTGACCATCGGTGCTGCCCTCCTCTGCGGTGCCGGGCTGTGCGGTCCGGCGGTGATCAAAGCAACGGCGTCACTTGATCCCTGATTCCTCACCGCGGGGCATCGCGGGGTGGTCGGGGGAGTCCGGGCAGGTGTCCCGCCCCCGTCCGGGAGGCGCGGTGGCGCCGTTCCCGTCCTGCCGCTTCTGCTCGCGCAGTGCCCTCAGCAGCGCTTTCGACAGCCCCCACATGTACCCCATGTAATGATCATCGCCGATTGGTCGGGGTGGTGCGCACCAAAGATCGTTTTCTTAAGGAACCGGTAAGGTCCTCCCGCCGACCCATCGGAACGCCGATGGCGGGCATCGGCTTCCCCATTGGTCACGCTTCCGCGGCGGACCTATGTTCGAGGACGTCGCCGCGCCGGCGAACCGCATCCCCGGTGTCGGCGCGCGCGGTCCCTATCCCCGCCACTCTGGAGCCGGACATGTCGAAGATCCTTTTTGTGATGAGCGGTGCCGACCACTGGACGCTCGCCGACGGTGCCAAGCACCCGACCGGGTTCTGGGCCGAGGAGGCCGTCGTCCCGTACGAGGCGTTGACGGCGGCCGGGCACGAGATCACCGTCGCCACCCCCGGCGGCGTCGTCCCCACCGTGGACCAGGGCAGCCTCGCGCCCGAGGCCAACGGCGGCCGGGAGGGCGCGGACAGGATCGCGGCCGCCCTCGCCGCCATCACCGAGATCCAGAACCCGATCCGGCTGGAGGAGGCGGACCTGGGCGACTACGACGCCGTCCTCTACCCCGGCGGCCACGGGCCCATGGAGGACCTCGCCGTCAACGCCGCCTCCGGGAGGCTGCTCGTGGACGCCCTCGACTCCGGCAAGCCGCTCGCCGTCGTCTGCCACGCCCCGGCCGCGCTCCTCGCCGCCACGCGCGCCGACGGCTCGAACGCCTTCGCCGGGTACAAGGTCGCCGCCTTCACCAACGCCGAGGAGGCGCAGGCGGGCTTCGCCGACAAGGCCCCCTGGCTCCTGGAGACCCGCCTCACCGAGGCCGGCGTCGAGGTCCAGGCCGGCGAGCCGTGGGCCCCGAACGTGGTCGTCGACCGCAACCTGGTCACGGGCCAGAACCCCGCCTCCTCCGCGCCGCTCGCGGCCGAGGTCGTCAAGCGCCTGGCCTGACCGCCGCCATAGGCGGGCCGGTACAGTCCACGCATGACCCATAAGGACGCCGATGGCGCTCCGGCGCCGGCCGGCCCCGTGGCGGACCTGAACCTGCTGCGCACCTTCCTGGAGGTCTACCGCTCCGGTTCGTTCACCGCCGCCGCGGGGCTCCTCGGCCTTTCGCAGCCCACGGTGACCGCCCAGATCCGCTCCCTCGAACGCCAGACGGGCCGCGAGCTGTTCGAACGCCTGCCGCGCGGCGTCGCCCCGACGTCCGTCGCCCACGACCTCGCGGCCCGCGTCGCCGCGCCCCTCGAAGCGCTCGCGGCCGTGGCCGAGCACGACGAACAGCGAGCCCCCGTGCACGTGGCCGGTCCCGCCGAGCTCGTCTGCACGCGGGTCCTGCCCGCTCTGGCCCCGCTCGTGGCCGAAGGCGTGCGCCTGCGGGTCGCCCTGGGGCTGACCGAGCCCCTTCTGGAGGGGCTGCGCGCAGGCCGCCACGACCTGGTGGTCGCCACCTTCCGCCCGCGCGGCCGGACCCTGGTCGCCGTGCCGCTGACGGACGAGGAGTTCGTCCTCGTGGCCGCCCCCGCCTGGGCCGACCGCGTCAAGGAGCGCCTCGGCCGGGAAGGCCCGGCGGCGCTGCACGCCGTCCCCCTGGTCACCTACGCGGAGGACGTCCCCATCGCCCGCCGCTACTGGCGCCACGTCTTCGGCGCCCGCCTGTCCCGCCCGGCCGCCGTCACCGTCCCCGACCTGCGCGGCGTCCTCGCGGCGGTCGTCGCCGGAGCGGGTTTCACGGTCCTGCCGCGCTACCTCTGCCAGGCGGAGCTGGCGTCCGGCGCCCTCGTCCTGCTGCACGAGCCCGACGATCCGCCCATCAACACGGGCTACCTCGTCCAGCGCCCCGGCCGTCCGGACAACCCCGACGTCGCGCGGATCCGCGATCTGGTGGTCGACGCGGGGCGCGCCTGGTGACAACGAACTTCGGATCAGGTGCGTCCAACGGTTCGTGACGGCATGATCGTGTTGCCGCGACGACCCCCGGAGGGACCGAATGGCCGAGCCCCTGCTTCCCGACGATCCCGTGCGCGTCGGGGCCTACGAGCTGCTCGGCCGTCTCGGCGACGGCGGGCAGGGGTCGGTCTACCTCGGCCGGGGCGCCGACGGCCGCGAGGTCGCGGTCAAGCTGCTGCACGCCCGGCTCGGCCGCAACACCGAGGCGCGGGCCCGGTTCGTGCGGGAGCTGGAGGTCGCCGAGCGGGTCTCGGGGTTCTGCACCGCGCAGGTGCTGGACGCCGACATCGACGGGGACCGGCCCTACATCGTCAGCGAGTTCGTGGACGGCCCGTCCCTGTCCGACCTCGTGCGCGAGGGCGGGCCGCTGGACGCGGGCGCGCTGGTGCGGCTGGCCATCGGCACGGCGACCGCGCTGGCGGCCATCCACCGCGCCGGGATCGTGCACCGCGACTTCAAGCCGCCGAACGTCCTGGTCGGTTCCGACGGCCCGCGTGTGATCGACTTCGGCATCGCGCGGGCGCTGGACTCCGAGGCCGTCACCGCCACCAGCCAGGTCATCGGGACGCCCGCCTACATGGCGCCCGAGCAGATCGAGGGCGCGCGGGTCGGGCCGGCCGCCGACGTGTTCGCCTGGGGCGGCACGATGCTGTTCGCGGCGACCGGGCGGCTGCCGTTCGGCGGCGGCTCCATCCCCGCCATCATGCACGCGGTGCTGAACGCCGAACCCGACCTGCGCGCGCTGCCCGGTCCGCTCGCCCCGCTGGTCGCCGCCTGCCTCGCCAAGGACCCCGCGCGGCGGCCGACGAGCGCGCAGGCGCTGACGCAGCTGCTCGGCCTGGTCGGCGTGCAGGACGTCGAAACCGCCCTGGACCCCGACGTCACGCTCGTGCTGCCCGCATCGGGCGCGTTCCCGCCGCCGCAGTTCACCCGGCCGTCCGGGCCTCCGAAGCGCCGCAGGACGCGCGCGGCGGCGTTGGCGGCCGGGGCCGTCGCCACCGTCGCCGCCGTCGTCACGGTGCCGGTCGTGCTGACGAACCTGGGCGACGGCAAGGGCGCGGCGGGCAAGGGCGCCGCCGCCGCGACCGTCCAGGTGGCGTTCATCGGGCCGCTGACAGGCGATCTGGCCAAGTTCGGCACGTCCATGCGGGACGGGGCCAAGGCGGCGGTCCGGGCGCACAACGACAAGGGGCCCGCCGTCCGCGTCGAGCTGGCGGAGTACGACACCCAGGGCAACGCGGAAGCGGCGCGGGCCGCGGCCCACCGGGCGGTGGACTCCGGCGTGGTCGCGGTCGTCGGGCCCGCCTTCAGCGTCGAGTCAACCGCGGCCGTCCCCGTGCTGGAGCAGGCCGGGATTCCGAGCGTCTCGCCCGCCGCCTCCAACGCCACGCTGGTCGAGCGGGGCTGGAAGACCTGGCACGCCGTCGTCCCCGACGCCAAGGTCGCCGCCGCCGCGCTCGGCGACCTGGCGGCCGGGCAGGGCAAGGGCGAGAAGTACCTGCTGCTGGACGACAGGCTGACCTATTCGCAGACCGTCGCCAACCAGGTGTTCGCGCGGCTCGGCCTGGCCGGGGTGGTCCCCGAGCGGATGCGGATCGGGACCGATGACGCCGGCCTCGGCAAGGCCGTCGCGGAGATGAAGAGGCTCGGCCCCGACAACGTCGTCTACGGCGGGGACTACCCGAACGCGGCGCGGCTGGTGAAACAGGCCCGCGCCGCCGGTGTGCGGGCCCGTTTCCTCCTGTCCGACGCCGCGCTGGACGACCAGTACGTCGAACAGGCCGGGCGGCAGGCCGCCGAGGGCACGCTCTTCACCTGCGCCTGCCTGCTCTCCGGCCGACAGGAGCCGGGCTCGGCCGTTCCGGGGTACGCGGCGTTCAGGAAAGCGTTCGCCAAGGTCAGCCCGGCGGTCCCGCCGCCCTACGCCGCCGACGGCTACGACGCGGCGGGCGTCCTCATGGCGGTCCTGGCCGAGCGCAGGGACACCGCCGGAGCGGTCAACGACGCGTTGCGCGAGGTCGACTACACCGGCGGCGTCATCCCCCGCATCCGCTTCACCGGCAAGGGCGAGATCATCGACGGCGCCGTCTACGTCTACCGGGCCGACGGCGGCCGGCTGCGCCTGCTCGGGCAGGCCGGGAAGATCCCGGCCCCCTGACCCGGCGGTCAGGTCCGCGCGGCGGCGGCGCGCTGGCGGGCGGCCTCGTAGAGCACGACGGTCGCGGCGTTGGCGGCGTTGAGGGAGCTGGCCGCCCCCGTGATCGGGATGCGCGCCATCACGTCGCACTCCTCGCGCCACCCCGCGCTGAGCCCGGCGGTCTCGTTGCCGATCGCCAGCAGCACCGGGCCGGTGAGGTCCAGGTCGGCGATGTCGGCGGTGCCGTGCTCGTCGGTCCCGACGACCGTGAGGGGCACGCCCTCCGCGCGGACGCCGGCCGCCCACTGGAGCACCTCGCGGTGCGAGCGGGTCCGCACCACCGGGACCGCGAACAGCGAGCCGGTGGAGGCGCGGACCGACTTGGGGTCGTAGGGGTCGGCGGCGTGCCCGGTGACGAACACGCCCGCGCCGCCGAACGCGTCGGCCGAGCGGACCATGGACCCGATGTTGCCGGGCGTGGTGGGCCGGTCGAAGACCAGCCCCAGGAAGCCGGGCCCGGCGGTGACGCGGGCCGGGTCGTCCTCCGGGAGCGCGATCACCGCGAGGAGTTCGGGAACGTCCTCGTCCTTGTCGCTCAGCTCGCCGATCAGCTCCGGCGTCATCGCGACGCGCTCGCCGCCGGTGGCGTCGAGCAGGTCCGACGCCCACCGCGACAGCGAACGCTCGGCGTTGTAGACCAGCGCGCGCACCGGCCAGCCGTGCTCGACGGCGAGGGTGATCGGCCGGACCCCCTGCACCAGGAACTCGCCCGCGCGCTGCCGCTTGTTGCGGTTGCTCAGCAGCGCCTGCCACTGCTGGAAGCGCGCGTTGCGCCGCGTGATCCGCAGCGTCTCGCCCATCGACCGCCCCATCTGCCCCCCGCCTTCGTTCCCCGGAGTGGTCGAGTCTTCCACGACCGCTGTCCGCGGCGACCGGGAGGGCGGGCCCTCCCGGTCCGCCCGGTCACGCTCCGGCCGGGGGCTCCTCCTCCAGGAGGTCGTCGAACTCGCCGTCCTTCACGCCCGCGACGAAGGCGTCCCACTCGGCCTCGGTGAAGTAGAGGATGGGGCCTTCCTCGTTCTTGGCGTCCCGCATGACCACGGCGCGCTCGCCGAAGTCCTTGTGGTTCACCGGGACGTCCTTGCCGTCGATGAACTCGATGATGACGCCGTCGCTGATGAACGGTTCCTGCTCGGTCACGCGCACACCTTCTTCGTCCGGTGTTGGTCGCTGCCAGCGTAGTGCGAAGGACCGCGCCGTGGCGGTCCGGTGACAGCCCGCGAGGGGCGGTGTCGCGGGTCAGGCCCGCTTCACCAGCACGCCGCCGTACTCGCACAGGTCGCCGTCGCGCTCGGAGGCCCCGACGAACCGCCGCAGCTCCTCCGGGACGGGCGCGAGCTCCGGCTGGCCGGGGTCGGGCCGCCACAGCCGGATGTCGGTCAGGCCCGGCTCGACCGGCTCCGGCCCGGCCAGCAGCGCGTCCACCTCGGCCCGGCTGCGGGTCCGCCACGGCATCCCGGCCCCGTTGGCGCGGGCGTCCATCTCGGCCGCGCGCCCGGGGTCGTCGGTGGTGATCTGCGTGAAGACCAGGTGGCTGCCGGGCACCGCGCGGTCCAGGACCGAGTGCACGATGGCGCGCGGGTCGTCGGAGTCGAGCAGGTGGTGGCCCACCGACAGGTACAGCACCGCCAGCGGCTCGTCGAAGTCGATGAGGCGGGCGGTCTCGGGGTGGTCCAGCACCGCCTTCGGGTCGCGCATGTCGGCGGTGATGACGGTGGTGGAGCCGTCGCCCGCCAGCAGCGCCCGCGCGTGCACCAGCACGATCGGGTCGATGTCGACGTACAGCACCCGCGCGTCGGGGGCGAAGCGCCGCGCGACCTGGTGCACGTTGTCGTCGGTCGGCAGCCCGCAGCCCAGGTCGACGAACTGGCGGATGCCCGCCTCCTGCGTCAGGTAGCGCACGGCCCGGTAGAGGAACAGCCGGTTCTGCCGGGCGATGTCCACGACGGCGGGGAAGGCGGGCAGGTTGGCGAGGGCGAACTTCCGGTCCACCTCGAAGTTGTCCTTGCCGCCCAGCGACCACCCGTAGACGCGCGCCGAGGTCGGCACGTCGGTGGGGATGCCGGGGGGAGGGGCGTCGGCGGTCATGGCGGGGGCTCCCGGTCGTCGGCACGATGGTGAACGATCTTCAGATTAGCGTCCGGACGCGTCGATGATCGGGAAACGGCCCGAGCGGGCGCGGGGGGAGCCCCGGCCGCCTTCTGGGAGCGGCGGCCGGGGCTCCGGATCGGGGGCGGGGGGGCTAGGGCTTGTTGTAGCCGACGGTGTAGGAGCCGGAACCGCTGTAGGCGTGCACGCGGTACCGGTAGGTGCCGGCGGTCCCGTTGTAGTTGATCTGCTCGTCGGGACCGGGGCTGGTGGACTGGGCCACCGTCGTCCAGGTCGAGCCGGACAGCTTCTGCAGGTACAGGTCGAAGTCCACGCCGGCCGGGCCGTCCAGGCAGCCGGCCTGCGCACCGGCCCCGGCGGTGAAGCCCGCGCTCGGCTGGTACTGGTTCGCACCGCTGGTCAGCGAACCGGTGGCCTTGTCGGTGTAGCTCGCGCACCCGGTGGGCGGCTCGCCCGGCCCGCCGGAGGTGACCAGCTGGCGGCCCTGCCCGGCGAGGATGGACAGCACCTCGGTGACCGGCTGGAAGTAGGTCGAGTCGCCCGAGCCCTGGCCGTCGCGGCAGGTGCCCGAGCCGCCGGAGGTGATGCCCTGCGCCTGCCCGCCGGTCTGGGTGATCAGCGCGCCGCCCGAGTCGCCGGGGTCGGCGCAGACGTTGGTGCGGATCAGGCCGGTGACGGTGCCCTCGGCGTAGTTGACGGTGGCGTTGAGCTGCTGGATCGTGCCGCACCACAGCTGGGTGTTGGTGGTGGAGCCCGACCGGCACACCGCGGTGCCGACCGGCGCGGCGGTCGCGCCCTGCACCGTCTCGTAGGTGCCGTTCCAGCGGTTCACCTTGGGCGTCGGCGTCCACTGGCTGTTGGTGTTCACCCAGGCGTAGTCGTTGCCGGGGAACGAGGAGCCGCCGAAGGTGCCCTGCGCGACCTGGTTGGCGCCGCTGGTGGTCTCGCCGGTGTCGCCGCAGTGCCCGGCGGTGACGAACCCGCCCGTCACCGCGAACGCGATGGAGCAGCCCGCCGAGGGCGTCCAGTAGCGCTCGCCGCCGACCAGGTCGTACAGCGGGCGGGGCCGCTCGGTGGTGCGCTCGACGCGGACGGCGGAGGCGTCCACGCCGGCGGCCTTGACGAACTTCGCCGCGTCGGCGGTGGAGCGGGCGTTGACCACGACGGTGTTGCTGCCCGCGTCCACGTACCAGGAGGTCACCGACTTGGCGGCCGCCTTGGAGCGGGCGTTGAGGGCGTCCTGGACCGAGCCGAGCGCGCGCTCGCTGTGCCGCACCACCTTGGGCTCGGCCCCGGCGGCGCGGATCGCGGCGCTCTCGGCCCTGTCGGTGGTGGCGACGACGACCTTCGAGCCGGCGACGTAGGCGCCGCCGAAGGAGGCGCCGAGCTTGACGCGGAGGTTCTTCTGGATGCGCGCCGCGCGGTCGTCCGAGGGTGCCGGAGCGGCCGGGGCGGCTGCCTGGACGCGGGCGGGGGCGGCAGGGGTGGCCGCTCCGCTCGCGTGCACCGGGCTCGCCGTTGCCGCGACCAGTGCGGTCGCGGCGGCGACTCCCAGCAGCAGGGGTGTGCGGGACATGTGCTCTCCTGGGTCGTGCGGGGATGGGGAGAGGTACGGGGGCGCCCTTGGCCCGGGACTGTACGGACGGCGCGGGAGGCCGACAACGAATCGACGGGGGAGGGTTTTTCACCCGGTTTTGCGTTGCCCTCGAACGCTCGGCGCGGCATCGGCGAACCAGAGGTGATCCCCCACACGGAAGGCACCCCATGACGCCACGGAGCCGGAGATGACGGCGGCGACCTCGCAGCGGACGTCCGACGCCGAGATCATCCGGGCCGCCCTGCGCGAGCCGGAGGGCTTCGCCGCGCTGTTCGACCGCTACTACACGACGATCCACGGGTACGCGGCGCGGCGGCTGGGCGCGGGCCTGGCCGACGACGTGGCCGCCGAGACGTTCCTGGTGGCCTTCGACCGGCGCGCCGGCTACGACCTCGACCGGCCGGACGCGCGGCCCTGGCTGTACGGCATCGCCTCCAACCTCATCGCCCGGCACGGCCGGGCCGAGGTCCGCCTGTACCGGGCACTGACCCGCACCGGGCCCGACGCTCCGACCGAGAGCCACGCCGACCGGGTGGCGGGGCGGGTGGACGCGCAGGCCGTGCGCGGCCCGCTGGCGGCGGCGCTGGCGGGGCTCGCGCCCGGCGACCGCGACGTGCTGCTGCTGGTGGCCTGGGGCGGGCTGTCCCTGGTCGAGGCGGCGGAGGCGCTGGAGATCCCGGCCGGGACGGCCCGCTCCCGGATGCACCGGGCCCGCCGCAAGATCCGCGCCGCGCTCGGCGACAGCGACCCCACGACCCTCGGAGAGGACCTCGCATGAACGACCTGGAGATCCTGCGCGACTCCTGGGAGACCCCCGGGCGTCCGGACGACACCGCCCGCGCCGCCGCCCGCGCCGCGCTGATGGAGCGCGCGGCGGCCGCACGGGGCGCGGGCGCGGCCGTACCGCCGGCCGAGCGCGCGCGCCGTCGGCCGCGCCTGCGGATGCGGCTCGCGGTGGCGGGCGTGGCGGCCGCCGCCGTCGCCGCCGGAGGCATCGTCGCGTGGCCGGAGCGGGGCCGGGACGTCCCGGCGCTTCCCTCCGCGTCCCCGGTGGCCGCGACGCAGGCCCTGGACCGCGCCGCCACCGCCGCTGAGCGGCGCGCGTTCACGCCGCCGCGCCCGGACCAGTGGGTCTACACGCACTACCGGAACGTGCGGGAGCCGCAGCGCGGCCCGGAACGGACCGAGGACGGCGGCCCCGGCATGGTCAAGACCCGGGTCGTCGAGGAGCGGTGGGCGCGGGCCGACGGCACCGTGACGGCGTTCCGGGACGGCGGCCAGGTGCAGGTCGTGAAGGAGGAACGGCCCCCGCGCGGCACCTGGCCGCCGAAGGACTACGCAGGGCTGGCGAAGCTGCCGACCGATCCCGACGAACTGCTGGCGCTGGTGTACCGGCACGGAGGGGCCGCTGCGGCGGAGCGGGGCCGCAAGGCCCCGGACGACCGCCCGCCCGGCTGCGGTGACGGCCCCGAGGCCGCGCGCGACAACGCCGCGTTCGACAGCCTGCTGGGCATCCTGGGGGCCAACCTGCTGCCGCCCAAGGTGGAGGCCGCCGTCTACCGCGCGATGCGCAAGGTGCCCGGCGTCGCGTCCGGACCGCCGGTGGGGCTGGACGACGGCCGGCCCGGGATCGCGCTCGGCCGCCGCCAGAACGGATGGCAGACGAAGGAGGTCCTGTTCGACGCCGAGACCTATCGCTACGCGGGGCAGCGCTCCACCGCGTACGACGACCCCGCTGAGGTCGCGAGGCGGTGCGGCTGGGCGAGGATCGGCGGCCTGAACATGCGGGTCGTGTCGGTCGGGGTCGTGGACAAGGCTGGGCAGCGGCCCTGATCCCCTGCGGCCGCCCGCCCGCTCAGAAGTCGTGGAGCAGGCGGGCGGCCGACACCTCCAGGCGGGCCTGGACCTGCTCGGCCGTGGCGTGCCCGCGCAGCATCTCGATCATCTCCATCGTCCACACGCTGGACAGCGCCTTGGCCACCGTGCGGCGCGGGTCGCCGGCGGCGACCTGCGCGTCCGGCCCGACCGCCGCGCGCAGCAGCAGCCCGGTCATGCGGTCGCCGAAGTCGGTCTTGACGTCCGACAGCAGCAGCGAGCGGATCAGCGCCTCGGCCAGCTCCGGCTCGCGCATCAGCCCGCGCGTGGCGCGCATCAGCACCTCCACCGCCCGGTGCGGCGCGTCGTCGGTGCGCGGCGGGCGGCGCTCGATGCTGGTCTCCAGCAGGTCCAGCTCCTCGCTGACCACCGCGACGACCAGGTCCATCTTGGAGGGGAAGTAGCGGTACAGGGTGCCGAGCGCGACCCCGGCGCGCTCGGCGACGGTGCGCATCTGCATGGCCTCCACGCCGCCCCGCGAGGCCAGCGCGGCGGCGGCCTGGACGATCCGCTTGCGGCGCTGGTGCTGGCTGCGCGAGCGGGCTCCGGGGGCTGGACCGGCCGCCTTCTCCTCGGTCGTCGTCGGCTCTGCGGTCACGGTCGTTCCCCCTCCTGGTACGGGCGCGGCCGCCCGATGCTGCGTCGGCCCCCGGCCCTAGGGTACAGGGCTTGTGAGAACGTGTTATCTGATCGCGTCAAGGCAGGGGCGGCGATCTCGATCACAGGCCCGCCGGTCGCCCCCCACACCTGTGTTCAGCCGGGTTCGTCCATCGATGATCACACCCCTGGACACTTACTAGAATCTGTTCTAGTTTTGCCGCCGGGAGGTGGCGATGACGACCGTTGCACAGCTGCTGGCGGCCCGAGCCTCCGAGGACGCCCCGGGCCTGCGCTGCGCCGACGACGGCCGCGCCTGGACCTGGCGCGAGAGCGTCGCCGAGTGCGCCGCCCGCGCCGCCTGGCTGCGGGCGGGCGCGCCGAGGCACGTCGGCGTGCTGCTCGACAACGTCCCCGAGTTCGTGTTCCTGCTCGGCGGCGCGGCCCTGTCGGGAGCCGTGATCGTCGCGCTCAACCCCACCCGGAGCGCCGCCGAGCTGGCCGGCGACGCCCGCCGGGCCGACTGCGACCTGATCCTGACGAACGGGCGCCACGCCGATCTCGCACGCGACCTCGCCCCGCTGCCGGTCCTCGACGTCGACGGCGAGGAGTACCGCGCGCTGCTGGCCCCGCACGCCGGGGCCCCGCTGCCGGACGTCTCCGCCATCACGCCCGAGACGCTGCTGATGCTCATCTTCACCTCGGGCACCTCCGGCCGCCCCCGCGCCGTCCGCGTCACCCACCGCAAGGTGCACGTGCCGGGCGAGAGCCTGGGCGGGCGGCTGCTCAACTCCGGCGACGTCGTGTACTGCCCGATGCCGCTGTTCCACTCCGGCGCGGTCATGGCCGCCTACGCGCCCGCGCTGTTCGCCGGGGCGGAGCTGGTGGTCCGGTCGCGGTTCTCGGCGTCGGGGCTGCTGCCCGACGTCCGCGAGCACGGCTGCACCTACCTGCACTACGTCGGCAAGGCGCTGTCGTACGCGCTGGAGGTCCCGGCGCGCGGGGACGACGCCGACAACCCCCTCAAGATCGCGTTCGGGAACGAGGCCGCGCCCGCCGAGCAGAAGGCGTTCGCCGAGCGCTTCGGCTGCTTCGTGATCGACGCCTACGGCTCCACCGAGACCGCCATCGCGTTCTCGCCCGACCCGTTCGGGCCGCCCGGCGCGCTGGGCAGGCTCGGCGACGGCGTCAAGATCCTCGATCCGGGCACCGGCCGCGAGTGCCCGCCCGCGCGCCTGGACGCGGCCGGGCGCCCCCTCAACCCCGACGAGGCGATCGGCGAACTCGTCAACACCCAGGGCCACGGCCTGTTCGACGGCTACTACAACGAGGACGCCCCCGACCGGCTGCGCGACGGCATGTTCTGGAGCGGCGACCTCGCCTACGCCGACGAGCAGGGCTACGCCTTCTTCGCCGGCCGCACCGCCGACCGGCTGCGCGTGGACGGCGAGAACTTCGGGGCCGTCCAGGTGGAGCGCGTCCTCGCCGACCTGCCCGGCGTGCGGCGGCTCGCCGTCTACGGCGTGCCCGACGCCGCCTCCGGCGACCAGGTGATGGTCGCGCTCGCCGCCGACTCCTTCGACGCCGAGGCGTTCGCCGACTACCTGCGCGGCCGCGCCGACCTCGGCCCCAAGTGGCCGCCCCGCTACGTGCGGCTCGCCGCCGAGCTGCCCGCCACTGCCTCCAACAAGATCCTCAAGCGGAACCTCGCGCGGGAGGGCTGGCGCACCGCCGACCCGGTGTGGTGGCGGCCCGGCCGGGACCTGGTCTACCGCCCCCTGACCCCCCAAGACGCGGCCGCGCTGCGCGAGGAGTTCGCGCGCCGCGGCCGACTGCACCTCCTGGAAGGGAGCCGATGAGTGGACTTCAACCTGGACGAGACCCAGCGCGAGCTGGAGGGCCTCGCCGCCGACCTGCTCAAGCGCGAGGCCGAGCCGCAGCGGCTTGAGGCGTTCGAGAAGACCGGCGCGCCCTACGACGCGGCGATCTGGAAGGCGCTCGCGCAGGCCGGGCTGCTCGGCGTGGTGCTGCCCGAGGACGCCGGCGGCGCGGGACTCGGCCCGGTCGAGCTGACGGTGATCCTGCGGCAGATCGGCGCGCACGCCGCGCCGGTGCCCGCCTACGCGTCGCTGGCGCTGGCGGCCGCCCCGATCGCCGCGCACGGCACCGCCGAGCAGCGGGCGCTGCTGGCACCGCTCGCCGAGGGCGGCGCGGTCCTCACCGGCGCCTACCGCGAGGTCGGCCCCGCCGGGCGCGTCCGCACCACCGCCCGCGCCGACGGCGACGGGTACGTGCTGAACGGCGTCAAGACCTTCGTGCCGTTCGCGGCCGAGTCCGAGCGCGTCCTGGTCCCTGCCGTGGTGGACGGCGGTGGGATCGGCGTCTTCCTGGTCGAGCCGGGCGCGACGCTGATCACCCCGCAGCCCTCGGCCACCACCGACCCGCTCGCCCGCGTCGAGCTGAACGACGTGCGCGTGGGCGCGGACGCCCTGCTCGGCGGCGCCGCCGACGGCGCGGCCTGGGCCACCCTGTGCCGCTCGGCCGTGCTCGGCGCGGTCGCGCTGGCCTCCGGCGTGATCGACGGCGCGCTCGCGCTGACCGCCGAGTACGTCAAGGGCCGCGAGCAGTTCGGCCGCCCGCTGGCGCAGTTCCAGGCCGTGACCATGAACATCGGCGACGTCTACATCGCCAAGCGCGCGCTGGACGTGGCGGTGTGGGCGGGCGCCTGGCGGCTCGCCGAGGGCTACGACGACATCGACGAGACCCTGGCCATCGCCGCCTTCAACGCCGCCGACCCGGTGGTGAAGGCGCTGTACACCTGCCAGCACCTGCACGGCGGCATCGGCCTGGACGTCACCTACCCGCTGCACCGCTACTTCGCCTGGGGCAAGCACCTGGGGCACCTGCTGGGCGGCCCGCAAGACCAGCTCGACAACCTCGGCGTCCTCGTCGCACAGGAGGCGTGAATGTTCATCGACCTGACCGACGAGCAGAAGAAGCTGCGCGCCGAGCTGCGCGAGTACTTCCGCAACTGCCTGAGTCCCGAGCAGCGCGCGCAGATCGCCAACGACCCGTTCGGCGGGCACTACATGGAGCACTGCAAGCGGCTCGGCCGCGACGGGATGCTCGGCGTGGCGCTGCCCAAGGAGTACGGCGGGCGCGGCTACGGCCCGATGGAGCAGCAGATCTTCGCCAACGAGATCGCCCGCGCCGAGGTCCCGTACCCGATCATCACGCTGAACTCGGTCGCGCCGACGATCCTGCAGTACGGCACCGAGGCGCAGAAGCGACGGTTCCTGCCGAAGATCCTGGCGGGGGAGTGCCACTTCGCGATCGGCTACAGCGAGCCCGGCGCGGGCACCGACCTGGCCTCGCTGCGCACCACCGCCGTCCGCGACGGCGACCACTACGTGGTGAACGGGCAGAAGATCTTCACCTCGGGCGCGCACTACGCCGACTACATCTGGATGGCCGCGCGCACCGACCCCGACGCCAAGAAGCACAAGGGCATCTCGATGCTCATCCTGGACTGCAAGGACCCGGGGTTCTCCTGGACGCCGATCGTCACCATGGACGGCCGCCACCACACCAACTCCACCTACTACCAGGACGTCCGGGTGCCGGTGGACATGCTGATCGGCGAGGAGAACAAGGGCTGGGACCTCATCGTCAACCAGCTCAACCACGAGCGGGTGACGCTCGGCCCGGCCGGCAACATCGGCCACACCTACGACCGGTTCGAGGCGTGGGCCAGGACCGCGACCGGGCCCTCCGGCGCGCCCCTGATCGAGGAGCCGGACGTGCGGCGCGCGGTCGCGCAGGTGTACGCCTACCTGCGCGTCAACGAGTTCCTCAACTGGCAGGTCGCCGCCAACCAGGACCTCGGCTGGCTGGGCGCGGCCGACGCGTCCGCCACCAAGATCTACGGCTCGGAGCGGATGCAGGAGGTGGGCCGGATCGTCGGCGACACCCTGGCCCGCTTCGGCGACCCCGGCGACCCGGCCACCGCGGAGTTCGTCGCGCGGCTCGACCACGGCGTCAAGGGCGCGATCGTGCTGACCTTCGGCGGCGGCGTCAACGAGATCCAGCGCGAGCTGATCGCGATGATCGGCCTCGGCCTGCCCCGCGCACCCCGTTAAGGAGACCCGAGAGTGCACGAGGAGTTGACCGCGCTCGCCGAGCGGCTGGCGGCGGCGGGCGAGCAGCCCGCGGCGCCCTGCCCCGACCCGGTGAACGCGGCGATGATCCGCAACTGGACGCAGGCCCTCGGCGACCCCGGGGACTGGGACGACGTCGCGCCGCCCGCGATGATCCAGGTCTGGTCGATGCCGGGCCTGGTGGAGCACAAGGGCGGCGGCGTCGCCGAGGAGCCGCTGCGGCTGCTCAACGAGCACGGCTACACCGGCGTCGTGGCCACCAACTGCGAGCAGACCTACGACCGGTACGTGAAGGTCGGCGAGCACCTGCGCTCGACCATGCGCTTCGGCGGCGTCGCCGGCCCCAAGAGGACCGGCATGGGCGAGGGCTACTTCGTCACCTGGTACCAGACCTGGTACGACGCCGACGACCAGCGCGTGGCCGAGATGCTGTTCCGGGTGCTGAAGTTCCAGCCGCGCAAGCGCTCTGGGAACGCTCCGAAAAAGGGCGGCAAGTACCCGCTCCAGCCCGCGGTCGGCCTGGACACCCGGTTCTTCTGGGACGGCGTCAACGAGGGCGAGTTGCGCGTCCAGCGCTGCGCCGACTGCGGGACGCTGCGGCACCCGCCCGGTCCGATGTGCCCGAGCTGCCACTCCACGAACCGCGACCACATCGTGGCGAGCGGGCGCGGCACCGTCTACTCCTACGTGGTGCACCACCACCCGCCGGTGCCCGGCCGCACGCCGCCGTACGTCGTGGCGGTCGTGGAGCTGGAGGAGGGCGTGCGCGTGGTCGGCAACGTCAACGGGTGCCCGCCCGAGGACGTGCGCGTCGGCATGCCCGTCCGCCTGGTCTTCGAGCGGATGGACGACGAGCTGACGCTCCCGCAGTGGACCCCCGCCGACGCGCCCGACCCGGTCGCGGCGGAGGCCCCGGAGCCCGAGCCCGCCGACCTGGAGATCCCGCTGACGCCCACGTTCGTCATCGCGACGGCGCTGGCCACCCGGGACTTCACGCCCGTCCACCACGACACCGCGCTCGCCCGCGCGCAGGGCACCAAGGACATCTTCGTCAACATCCTGACCACCATGGGCGTGGTGCAGCGCGCCGCGCTCCAGGCGGTGCCCGGCGGCAGGCTTGCCTCCATCGCCGTCCGGCTCGGCGTGCCCGCCTACGCGGGCGACACGCTGCGCGTGCGCGCCGAGCGCGTGGACGGCCGCACCCTCAAGGTGGTCGGCGCGGTCAGCCTCGGCGACCACGTCACCGCCACCGTCACGTTCGAGGAGGACGCGTGAGCCTGTCGGGCAAGGCGGCCATCGCAGGGATCGGCGCCACCGAGTTCTCCAAGGAGTCGGGCCGCTCGGAGCTCCGGCTCGCCGCCGAGGCGTGCCTGGCCGCGATCAAGGACGCCGGACTGTCGCCGTCCGACGTGGACGGCCTGGTCACCTTCACCGCCGACGCCAGCTCCGAGATCGCCGTGCAGCGCGAGCTGGGCATCCCGGCGCTGCGGTTCTTCTCCCGGGTGGACTACGGCGGCGGCGCGGCCGCCGGGACCGTCGCGCACGCCGCGATGGCCGTCGCGACCGGCCAGGCCGACGTGGTGGTCTGCTACCGCGCGTTCAACGAGCGCAGCGGCCACCGCTTCGGGCAGGCCAACAAGTCCGGCGGCGCCGGCTCCAACGCGATGGAGTTCTCCTGGCACCTGCCCTACGGGTTCGCGACCCCGGCCGCGTGGGTGGCGATGCAGGCCCGCCGCTACATGCACGAGTACGGCGCGACCAGCGAGGACTTCGGCCGCGTCGCCGTCGCGATGCGGCGGCACGCCGCCACCAACCCCAAGGCGTGGTTCCACGGGCGGCCCATCACGCTGGAGGAGCACCAGGCGTCGCGCTGGATCGTGGACCCGCTGCACCTGCTGGACTGCTGCCAGGAGTCCGACGGCGGCGTGGCGATCGTGGTGACCAGCGCCGAGCGCGCCCGCGACCTGCCGCACCCGCCCGCCGTCATCGCCGCCGCCGCGCAGGGCACCGGCCCCGACCAGATGATGATGTTCAGCTACTACAGCGGCGACATCGCCGCGCTGCCCGCGATGGGCACCGTGGGCGAGGCGCTGTGGCGGCAGTCGGGGCTGACGGCCGCCGACGTGCAGACCGCGGTCCTGTACGACCACTTCACGCCGTTCGTGCTGATCCAGCTGGAGGAGCTGGGCTTCTGCGGGCGCGGCGAGGCCAAGGACTACATCAGGGAGAAGGGCATTGAGCTGGACGGCGCGCTGCCGGTCAACCCGCACGGGGGTCAGCTGGGCGAGGCGTACATCCACGGCATGAACGGCATCGCCGAGGGCGTGCGCCAGATCCGCGGCACCTCGGTCAACCAGGTCGCGGACGTGCGCAACGTGCTGGTGACCGCCGGGACGGGCGTGCCGACCAGCGGCCTGGTGCTCACCGGAACGGGCTGAGGTCGGGCGGCGCGCCGCGCCACGCGCCCTCCACCAGGCGGCGCGGCAGGTAGTCCGACTCCACGGCGACCGGCCACCCCCGGTCGTGCGCCAGGCACGCCAGCCCGAGCGCGTCCAGGGCCACCTGGTTGCCGGGGGCGTCGGCGCGCTCGCCGGCCGAGTGGTACTGCCGGAACAGCTCCAGTGCCTGCGCCAGAGCCTCGTGGAAACCGTCCGGGTCGTTCTCGACCAGGCGGTCCAGCAGGCGGGCCAGCGGGTGGCGCAGGCACTCCCAGTGGTCTGTTCCGTCGCCGCCGCGCAGGGCCTCGTCGAGGGCGGCGCGCGGGTCTCCGCCGTTCACGTACGCGCGCAGGGCTCGGGCGTAGCGGACGCGGTCGGCGAGGTCGGGGCGCGCACCGAACACGGCGTCGCCGACCGCGCCCAGGTCCGCGAGCGCGGCCTCGTCGCGGACGACGAACGCCAGCGACAGCGCGCGCAGGTACTCGTACGCCCTGGTGGAGCCGGTGGGGCCGCCGGACGGCACCGCCCCGGTGACATCGCCCAATGTCAGCTCGACCTCAGTGCCGGGAGGGGCCGCCGCCAGCCGGAAGGCGTTGGCGGCGGCCTGGCACGCCAGCACCAGCTCGCTCCACTGGAGGAGGTCCTCGGCGCGCGGGTCCAGCACCGAGCGGAACGCGAACCCCCTCAGGCGATCCTTCGCGTAGTCGCCGAACACGCGGGAGCGGTACCGCGTCAGGATCTTCGGATCGAAGGGATAGGCGAGCTTCTCGATGGAGTGCTCGGCGTAGCCCTCCAGCCAGCGGGCGGCGCGCTTGGCGTCGAACGGCGGCCGGGGGAGCGGGCCCGCCATCGGGACCGTGCGCGGCCCCGAGCCCTCCACCAGGCGGGGCGGCAGGTAGGCGGACTCGGCGTTCACCGACAGCCCGGCGCCGCCGTGCGCGGCGGCGGCCATCGCCACCGCCTCCCACGCGATCAGATCGCGGACGCCGCCCGCCTTCTCGCGGTGTCCGTCCAGCAGCGCGGCCAGCGCGGCGTCGAAGGCGGCCTGGTCGCGCTCCACGATCGCGCGGACCACGGCGGGTGCGTCATCGTCCAACCGCTGCTCCAGCCAGTACGCCTTGAGCGCGCGCACCCGCGCGTCCCGCCGGTCCTCCGGCAGCCGGTCCACCAGGTCGGGAAGGCTCGCCAGACCCCGCTCGTCGCGGCAGACGAGCGCCAGGTGGAAGGCGTGCGCGACGTCGCGGGGGTGCGGCCTCTCCTCGAACTCGGTGCGGAAGCCGAAGCCGACGCCCAGGTAGTCCACGTCGCACTCGACCAGCTCGCCGGGCCGGGCGGTGCAGGCGCGGGCGTAGGTGGCCGCGGTCGCGGCGGCGGTGCGCAGCGCGGCCCAGGTGTCGCGCTCCTCAAGGCCGGGATCGCGTGCGGCCGACAGCGCGGCGACGTAGTCCAGCAGCATGCCGCTGATCATGCTGATGCCGGACGCGCCGCCGTTCTCGGCAAGCCTCACCTCGCGGGGCAGCCGCTCGGGCACCGCCCGCAGGGCCTCGTCCAGCTGCTCCGGGGACACCTCATGACGATCGTCGCGCATGGGGAGCGAGCGTACAAAGAACCTCAGCCGGACGCGGGGCCCGCCGGGAAGTTGACGCCCTCCTCCAGGAGCGCGAACGCCGCGTCCACCGCCTCCGCCATCGAGGTGAACCCCATCCGCCCGCCGAGCAGCGCGTCGGTGGCGGCGTGGAAGGCGCCGATCACCGTGGACGCCGCCACGTGCGGGCGCAGGTCGGTCTCGGGGTCGGTCCCCATCCGCTCGGCCACCGCCAGCGTCAGCAGGTGCTGCTTCTTCTGCGCGTGCTCCAGGCTCCCGGCCAGCAGCGCGGGGCTGTCGGCGGTCAGCGTCACCATGCACTGGAACCGGTCGGGGTCGAAACCGAGATCGCCGCACTCGGCGGCGCGCGCGATCGTCACCACGGTGTGGCGCAGCGCCGTCATCACCGGCTCGTCGGCCGGGCGCTCGGCGAGGGCCGTGAGGACGGCGCGGTGCTGCTCCTCCTGGAAGGTCAGCGCCACATCCTCCTTGGAGGCGAAGTAGCGGAAGAAGGTGCGCGCCGACACGTCCACCGCGTCGGCGATCTCCTCGACGGTGGTGGCGTCGAAGCCCTTCTCGGCGAACAGCGTGAACGCCGCGTCGATCAGGGCCTCGCGGGTGCGCTGCTTCTTGCGCTCGCGCCGGCCGGGGGGCGGGGTCCCGGGGCCGCCGGGGCGGGCCTCGGGGGCGGTCGCGGTCATGTGCGCAGTGTAACGGGCGGGTGAACGCACGCCAAGCGTGATGTCATCACATGAATTTAGTCTCTTGACGTCAAATGTCATCCCATGACACTTTGAGGACGGACCTTCCTTCCCCCTCTTGGAGGACGCTCATGCCGCAGTCCCCGAACGCCGCGCTCCTGCCGCCCGGCGCGCCGCCGGACCGCCCGGAGGCGGCCGCGCGACGGAGCAGGCCCGGCCAGGGGCATCCCTGGCTGACCCTGGTGGCCGTCGCGCTCGGCGTGATGATGGTCGGCCTGGACGCCACCGTGGTCTCCATCGCCAACCCCGCCATCGCCCGCGACCTCAACGCCGACCTGGCCGGGCTGCAGTGGGTCACCAACGCCTACCTGCTGGCCCTGGCCGTCACGCTGATCCCGGCCGGCAAGATCGCCGACCGGTTCGGCCGCCGCCGCACCTTCCTGGCCGGGGTGGCGGGCTTCGCCGCCGCCTCGGTGATGATCGGGCTGTCCGGCGGCCTCGGCGCGGTGGTGTTCTGGCGCGTCGTGCAGGGCTTCGCGGGCGCCCTGCTGCAGCCCGCGGGCCTCGCCATCCTGCGCGCCACCTTCCCCGCCGAGCGGCTCAACGCCGCGATCGGCATCTGGGGCGCCACCGTCGGCGTCTCCATCGCGGGCGGCCCGATCGTCGGCGGCCTGCTGGTGGAGAACGTCAGCTGGGAGTCGGTGTTCTTCCTCAACGCCCCGCTCGGCGTGGTCGCGCTGCTGGCCGGGCTGTGGGTGATCCGCGAGTCGCGCGGCGAGGACGCGCGCGGCTCGTTCGACCTGTCCGGCGTCGCGCTGCTGTCGGCCGCGCTGTTCGCGCTGGTGTGGGGCCTGATCAAGGCGGGCGAGGACGGCTTCACCGCGACGGTGCCGCTGGTCTCCTTCGCCGCCGCGCTCGTGCTCGGCGCGGCGTTCGTGGCCAACGAGTCGCGCGCCGCGCACCCGCTGCTGCCGCTCGGGCTGTTCCGGTCGGTGTCGCTGTCGGCCGCGACCGGGCTGATCGTGCTGGGCTTCTTCGGCATGTTCGGCACGATCTTCTTCATCACCCTGTACCTCCAGCAGGTGCACGGGATGAGCCCGGTGGACGCCGGGGTGCGGATGCTGCCGATGACGGCGGTGTTCATCGTGGCCTCGCCGGTCGCCGGGGCGCTCACCCAGCGGTTCGGCCCCCGGGTGCCGCTGGTGCTCGGCATGGCCGCCACCGCCGCCGCGCTGTTCGGCCTCGCGCGGATCGGCGTGGACGCCCCCTACGCGCAGATGTGGCCGTGGTTCGTGCTGATCGGGCTGGCGTTCGGGTTCGTGCTGGTCGCCGGGACCGAGGCGATCGTCGGCAACGCCCCGGCCCACCTGGCGGGCGTCGCGGGCGGCCTCCAGCAGACCGCCGCGCAGGTCGGCGGCGTGCTCGGCACCTCCGTGCTCGGCACGCTGCTGGCGGGCCGGGTCGGCGACGTGCTGCCGGGACGCCTCACGGAGGCGGGCGTCCCGGAGGCGGCCGCCGGTCAGCTCGCGGGGCAGGCGGGGCTGGTCTCCCAGGGCGTCGCGCCCGTCCCGCCGGGCACCCCGGGCCCGGCCGCCGAGGCCATCACGACCGGCAGCCACCTGGCGTTCATGGACGGCTTCCAGACGTCGCTGACGGTCGCCGGAGCGGTCGCGGTGGTCGCGGTCGCCGCCGCGCTGCTGGTCCGGCGCGGGCAGAGCCCCGTCGAGCCCGGCGCGGCGCTGTGACCTCGCGGCCGGGGGCTACCCCTGCGGGGTCGGGCCCGGGTTGCCGGTGGGAGACGGCGCGGGCTCCCCGGCGGGGGGCTGCTCGTCTACGGGCGGCTCGGACGGTTCCTGCGGCGTCGTCGGGACCGGAGGGGGAGTGGTCGGCTCCTCGGTCTCCGGAGGCTCGGTGGGCTCGGCCGGCGGCGTCGTCGGCTTCGCCGGCGGCTCGCTCGGCCGCTCCGGCTTCCGTCCGGGCGGATCGGCGGGCCCGCCGCGCTCGCCCCCGTCGTCGGACGGCGCGGGCGGCGGCTTGACGCCCGGGTCGGCCGGGGACGCGGCGGGCGGCGTGCCCTCGGGCTCACCGCTGGTGGGCACGCCCTCGTGCTCGGCGGCCTCGCCCTTGGCGGGGCCGCCGTCGCGGGCCGGGGCCGAGGCGGGCGCGTTGGTGGAGTCGCCGGCCGGCTCGGTCAGCGGCACGCTGCCGCGCCCCGCGTCGGAGGACGGGGTGGTCGCGCTGACGCCGACGCCCTTGGCGGTCGGCCACGACACCAGCACGCTCACGGCGGCGGCCACCGACGCGGCGAGCCCGGCGACCGCGCCGATGCCCTTGGCCAGCCCGCGCCGGGGGCGGCGCCCGGCCTCGGGCCCGGTGCCGATGACCACCAGCGGGTTGGGCGCCGACACCACCGACAGCGGGCCGGTGGCCCCGGCGGCGAGCGGGGTCTCGCACGCGGCGAGCACGCGCTCGCGCAGCCAGTCGGGCGCGGTGGCGGGGGCGCGGTCGGCCAGCAGCCGGGGCAGCCGGCCCTTCTCGAAGGCGGTGATGAGGTCGGCGTCGCCCGTGCCGCGCATCAGCGTCTCCAGCACCGAGCGCTCCAGCCGGGCGCGGGCGGCGTTGAGGACCTGCCGGGCGGTGTCGGGCGCGATGCCGAGCACCCGCGCGATGTCGGGCACCTCCAGCCACTCGCCCGCCTCCAGCAGCAGCGCCTCGCGGTGGTCGGCGCGCAGCGTCCCGGCCGCGCGCAGCAGCGGGTCGGCGGTGCCGAACGGCGGCGGCACGGCGGGCACGGTGAACGCGCCGCGCTCGCCGCACGCCGAGCGGGCCAGGGCGTACAGCCACAGCACGCTGTCGCCGCGCGGGGGATGCCGCACCGCCGCGACGAAGGTGTCGGCGACCGCCGAGGCCGCCGCGGCGTCGCCGACCAGCGACCAGCAGTAGGCGTGCAGGCGGGCGGCGTGCGCGTCGAAGAGGGAACCCGGGTCCCCGCGCATGTGACCTCCGTGCGTCTGGGTCCCGACCGCTCGGACAAAACGGTGGGAAAGGGGACTCTAGTGCACCACGGGGCGGGAGAGAAGCCGGGGCGGGGCCGGGGAGCGACGCCCGGTGTTCACGAAGTCTTCAGCTTTCTGCGAAGAATGTCGGATTACTGAACTGTTTCAGTAGGGAAGGTCCGTTCCCGTTGCCGAAAAGAAAGGGCTTCGGGTGACCCGACTGACCGTCGACGACGTGTACCAGTACATCCACGGGGTCTGCTTCAAGAACGGCCCGCCCGGCGTCGTCGGCGCGGAGACCGAGTGGTTCGTGACCTCCCGCGCCGACCCCTCCGCCCCCGTCCCAGCCGCGCACGTGCGCGACCTGATGACCGCCGCCGCACCGCCCCCCAACGGCTCCCGCCTCACCTACGAGCCGGGCGGGCAACTGGAGCTCAGCTCCGCCCCCTTCCCCGGGCTCGCCCCGCTGCACGCCGCCCTCACCGCCGACATCGCGCACGTGCGCGGCGCGCTCGCGCCCGCCGGGCTCGACCTGGCCGGGTACGGCGTGGACCCGTTCCGGCCGCCCCGCTTCCAGGCTGAGCACCCCCGCTACCTGGCCATGCGCGACTACTACCGCGCGGGCGGCTACGCCGAGTCCGGCGCCGACATGATGTGCTCGACCGCTTCGGTGCAGGTGTGCGTGGACATCGGCGCGGACGCCGCCGACGCGGCCCGCCGCTGGCGGCTCGCGCACGCGCTCGGCCCGGTGCTGGTCGCCGCGTTCGCCAACTCGCCGGTGCGCGCGGGCTCGCGGACCGGGCTGCGCTCCACCCGCCAGGCCATCTGGACCGACCTGGACCCCTGCCGCACCCTGCCGGTGCACCGGGCGCGCGCGGCCCACCCCGCCGACGAGTGGGCGCGGTACGCGCTGGACGCGCGGGTGATGGTGATCCGCACGCCCGGCGGCGGGTGGCGGGCCGACCCGGGGATGACGTTCGCCGAGTGGCTGGCCAAGGGCGAGCCGGGCCCCGACGACCTGGTGTACCACCTGTCCACGCTGTTCCCGCCGGTGCGGCCGCGCGGCTGGCTGGAGCTGCGGATGATCGACGCGCTGCCCGGCCCGTACTGGCCCGTCCCCGTCGCGGTCGCGGCCGCGCTGCTGGACGACCCGCGCGCCGCCTCCGCCGCCGAGGCCGCCGCCGAGCCGGTCGCCGGCCGCTGGGCGGACGCCGCCCGCGACGGGCTGACCGACCCGGCGCTGGCGGTCGCGGCGCGCGGCTGCTTCGCCGCCGCGCTGGAGGCGCTGCCCCGGCTCGGCGCGGGCTTGCTGGCGCCGCTGGTGGAGGAGTACGCCGCCCGCTACGTCGACCGGGGCCGCTGCCCCGCCGACGACGTCCTGCTGGAAGGAAGGACCGCATGACCGCGCCGTACGCGCTGGACGAGCACGCGCTGAAGGAACTCATCGCCGGCGAGCTGGGCGCGGTGCGCGACCGCAGCCTCGGCCTCACCACCGCCGTGCTGGACGACGACGGGCTGACCGCGCAGGTCTCGCCGCTGATGTCCCCGCTGGTGTGGGACCTCGCCCACATCGGCAACTACGAGGAGCTGTGGCTGCTGCGCGCGGCCGCCGGGGCCGAGCCGATGCGGCCCGAGATCGACGGGCTGTACGACGCGTTCGAGCACCCCCGCGCCGAACGGCCGAGCCTGCCGCTGCTGCCGCCGGGCGAGGCCCGCGCCTACATCGAGACCGTGCGCGCCAAGGTTCTCGACAGCCTCGGCAAGGCGCGCTTCGACGGCGGCGGCCCGCTGACCTCAGGCGGCTTCGTGTACGGGATGGTCGTGCAGCACGAGCACATGCACGACGAGACCATGCTCGCCACCCACCAGCTCCGCCGGGGCGCGCCCGCGCTGCTTGACCCGGACGGCCTCGAACCCCCGGCGGGGCCGCGCGCGCCCGCAGGGGAGGTGCTGGTGGAGGCGGGGCCGTTCGTGATGGGCACCTCCGACGACCCGTGGGCCTACGACAACGAGCGCCCCGGCCACGTGGTGGACCTGCCCGCCTACTACATCGACGCCGAACCGGTCAGTAACGCCGACTATCTCGCGTTCATGGAGGCGGGCGGCTACGACGAGCCGCGCTGGTGGACCGCCAAGGGATGGGAGTGGCGCAACTCCACCGGCAAGCGCGCGCCCGCGTTCTGGACGCGCGAGGGCGGCCAGTGGATGCGGAGGCGGTTCGGGCGCGTCGAGCCGGTGCCGCCCGCCGAGGCCGTCCAGCACGTGTGCTGGTACGAGGCCGACGCGTACGCGCGATGGGCGGGCAAGCGGCTGCCCACCGAGGCCGAGTGGGAGAAGGCCGCCGCCTGGGACCCCGACGCGAGCCCCGGCACGGGCCGTTCGCGCCGCTACCCGTGGGGCGACCACTATGAGCCGGGCCGCGCCAACCTGGGCCAGCGCGCGCTGCGCCCCTCCGAGGAGGGCGCGTACGCGTCGGGCGCGTCGGCCTACGGCGTGCGGCGGATGGTCGGCGACGTGTGGGAGTGGACCTCCTCCGACTTCCACGGGTACGCCGGTTTCCGGTCGTTCCCGTACAAGGAGTACTCGGAGGTCTTCTTCGGCCCCGACTACAAGGTGCTGCGCGGCGGCTCGTGGGCGACGCACCCGCTGGCCGTGCGCAACACCTTCCGGAACTGGGACTACCCGATCCGGCGGCAGATCTTCACCGGATTCCGCTGCGCACGGGACGTGCGCTGATGTGCCGCCACACGGGCTACCTCGGCCCCGGGACCTCGCTGCACGCGCTCGTCTACGACGGCGGCCACTCGCTGGAGCACCAGTCGTACGCGCCGCGCATGACGCAGGGCAACCTGCTCAACGCCGACGGCTTCGGCGTGGGCTGGTACGGCCCCGACGGCACCGCGATGCGGTTCCGCCGCGCCCAGCCCATCTGGACCGACCAGTCCTTCCGCGAGATCGCGCGCGCCGTGGAGAGCACCTGCGCGGTCGCCGCGGTCCGCTCGGCCACCTCCCAGTTCCCGGTGGACGAGTCGTGCGCGCAGCCGTTCCGCGCCGGGACGCGGCTGTTCAGCCACAACGGCAAGGTCGAGGGCTTCGCGGGCGTCGAGGCCAAGCTGCGCGAGCTGGCCGGCGACCTGTCCGAGACGCCCGACGCCCGCGCGCCCGTGGACTCGGCGCTGCTGTTCGCGCTCGCCGCGCGCCACTGGCGCGAGGGCGCGGGCCTCGCAGAGGGCCTCGCCGCCACCGTCCGAACCGTCGCCGGGCTCGCGCCCGGCCGCTACAACCTGCTGGCGGCCGACGGCACCGCCCTGGCCGCCACCACCTGGGGCGACTCGCTGTTCACCCACGAGGCGGGCGGCGAGCTGCGCATCGCCTCCGAGCCCCTGGACGACGGCCCCGGCTGGTGGCCCGTGCCGGACCGCTCGCTGGTCACCGCCGACCCGGCGGCCGGCGTGCGGATCGTCCCCCTGTGACCCTCCCGACGAAAGCAGGCAACACGTGGACCGGTTCCTGACCGCCGACGACCTCGCCAAGACCCTCCGGCGGGACGTCTACGACGGCCTGACCGCCGACCCCAAGGCGCTGCCGCCCAAGTGGTTCTACGACGAGCGCGGCAGCGGCCTCTTCGAGGAGATCACCGCCCTGGAGGAGTACTACCCGACCCGGCGCGAGCGCGAGATCCTCACCGCCCGCGCCGCCGAGATCGCCGAGCTGACCGGCGCGCGCACCCTGCTGGAGCTCGGCGCGGGCTCGGGCGAGAAGACGCGCCTGCTGCTGGACGCGCTGGGCGGCACGCTGCGCTCCTACGTCCCGGTGGACGTCAGCGGCGACTTCCTGTCCGGCGCGGCGGCCGCGATCGCCGCCGACCACCCCGGCCTCACCGTCCACCCGGTGGTCGCCGACTACGAGCGGCACCTGCACCTGCTGCCCTCGGGCAACCGGCGGCTGGTCGCCTTCCTCGGCGGCACGATCGGCAACATGGCGCCCGCCGAGCGCGCCGGCTTCCTGGGCGCGCTGCGCGCCACCATGGGCGGGGGCGACGCGCTGCTGCTGGGCGCCGACCTGGTCAAGGACCCCGGCCGCCTGGTGCGCGCCTACGACGACGCGGCCGGGGTGACCGCCGAGTTCAACCGCAACGTGCTGCACGTGGTCAACCGGGAGCTGGCCGCCGACTTCGACGCCCGCGCCTTCGAGCACGTGGCCGTCTGGAACGCGGCCGAGGAGTGGATCGAGATGCGGCTGCGCTCCACGCGCGACCAGACCGTGCGGATCGGGGGCCTCGACCTGGCCGTCGAGTTCGCCGAGGGCGAGGAGGTGCGCACCGAGATCTCCGCCAAGTTCCGGCGCGAGCGGCTGGAACGCGAGCTGGCCGCGTCCGGGCTCGCGCTGGCCGAGATGTGGACCGACGCGGCGGGCGACTTCTCGCTCTGCCTGGCCCGCCCCGCCTAGCGGGCGCGCGCTAGCGGTTGCGGACGGGGTGCGCCAGGCCGAGCCGCCGCAGGTCCTCGGCCAGCCGGGCGGCCAGGTAGCGGTGGCCCTCCACGGTCGGGTGCACCCCGTCGGGCCGGATGAAGCCGGCCGCGTTGCCGGTGCCGGTCGCCCGGTTGCCGGTGATCCACCGGCCGCCGATCGGGTCGACGAACGGGACGCCCAGCTCGCCGGCCACCCCGCGCAGCGCGTCGCGCACGGCGATCGCGTTCGGCGGCGGCGCCTCGTTGCCCCAGATCGGGCCGATCAGCGCCAGCCTCGTGCCCGGCCAGCGCTGCCGCGCGCGCGACAGCAGGTCGCGCGCGGCGGCGCCGACCTGCGGCGCGGGGTGCACCCAGTCGTTGTGCCCGCCGGACACGATCAGCAGGTCCGGCGGCGGCCGCCAGCCGAGCTGGCTCTCGAACATCGGCCCGAACGCCTGCTTGCCCGCGGTCGCCACGAACCCGGTGCCGCCCCGGCCCCCGACGATCACCTGCCAGCCCAGCAGCCGCGCCACGGCCGGGGCGTAGGCGTTCTCCGGCAGGGTGCCGCGCTCGCCCACGGTGTAGCTGTCGCCCAGGAACATCACGACCGGCGGCTCGGCGGCGGCCGCCGCGGGGCGCACCGACGCGGCCGACGCGGGCCGCTGGACCTGGCCGGACATCGCCGAGCAGCCGCTCACCGGCAGGACGCCCAGGCACAGCGCGAGAACCGCCGCGCCGCGGCGTGCGCGGCGATAGCTCATGAAAGACCACCAATTCGGGGAGAACGTCCGGCCGATTTTACTGATCCGCTCCGGCCGCGGGCACGCTTCACCGCACTGTGACCCCCGAACCGGGCGCACGGCTCGGAAGCGGGGCATCATGGGCGGGCATGGCGGCCCTGTGGCGGAAGAAGAGACGAGCGGAGCGCGAGCTGCGTTCCCGCGCCGAGGCGGGGGATCTGGAGGCGATCGTCACGCTCGGCGGCCGGGAGCTGCTGGAGCGCGGGGACGCGGCGGCCGCCGAGCGCTGGTACCGCCGCGCCGCCGAGGCCGGGAACATCGGCGGGATCACCGGCCTGACCGCCGCGCTGGAGGAGCAGGGCGACCGCGACGGGGCGATGGAGTGGGCGCGGCGCGGCGCCGAGACCGGCCTGCCCGTCGGCATGTTCAACCTCGGGGTGATGCTGGAGCTGCGCGGTGACCTGGCCGGGGCCGAGCGGTGGTGGCGGCGCGCGGCCGACGGCGGCATGGCCGAAGCCGCCCTCCGGATGGCCGAGCTGGAACGCGGCCGGGGCGAAACGGAAGCCGCCCGGGACTGGGAGTCCCGGGCGGCCGTGCTCACGGCTTCAGCCCGTCCGGCCAAGCGCTAGATCCTTGATGGGAAATGTTGATGCTGGTCAGTGGTCGTAGGCGATCAGGGACCGCTTGACGGGTGCGTGGATGAGCCAGTTGTGCCAGATG
>JBITGK010000044.1:0-27792 GCA_044456955.1 Spirillospora sp. NPDC050679
GCCGGGGCTCACCCGCCCTGCACTCGCTAGCGCTCCCTCCGGGCGGGCGATACCCGGGCAGGGGGCCAGCCCCCCACACCCCCCGGCAGGGCTCCGCCCCACACCCCGCAGCAGACGGGCTCCGCCCGCAGTGCCTTCTTCACACGGCAGGGGCTCCGCCCCCGCACCCCCGAAAAGCATGGGCTTCGCCCCTTGGGGCTGGGGTTTGGGTTCAGGGATTTCGTCCGGGTCGTCCGCGTTGCAGGGCATTCGGTGACGGTCCCCTTCCTGTTCAGGTGACCCGATGGTCATCTACGCTCGGGGCGTCGATGGCAGAACGAGATTCGGGACGGCACATGGGCGCTGCGCACAGTGTGGTGATCATCGGAAGCGGGTTCGGCGGCATCGGCATGGCGATCCGGCTCAAGCAGGCCGGCATCCACGACGTGGTGGTCCTGGAGAAGGCCGGCGGGCTGGGCGGCACCTGGCGCGACAACACCTACCCGGGCGCGGCCTGCGACGTCCCCTCGCACCTGTACTCGTTCTCGTTCGAGCCCAAGACCGACTGGAGCCGCCGCTTCCCGCCTCAGCCCGAGATCCTGGAGTACCTGTGGCACTGCGCCCGCAAGTACGAGGTGCTGCCGCACGTCCGGTTCGGCACTGAGGTCACCGAGGCCCGCTTTGACGAGGACGCCGCCCTGTGGCGCGTCTCCACCACCGACGGCGAGCTGTCCGCGCGCATCCTGGTCTCCGCGTGCGGGCAGCTCAACCGGCCCGCGCTGCCCGCGGTCGAGGGGCGCGACTCCTTCGCCGGGCCCAGCTTCCACTCCGCGCGCTGGGACCACGGGGTGGAGCTGGCGGGCAGGCGTGTGGCGGTGATCGGGACGGGTGCCAGCGCGATCCAGATCGTCCCGGAGATCGCCAAGGTCGCCGGGCGGCTGACGGTGTTCCAGCGGTCGGCCCCCTACGTCATCCAGAAGGCGGACCGGCCCTACCGGGAGTGGGAGAAGGCCGTACTGGCGTCGGTGCCCGGTGCGCACGGGCTGAGCCGCGCCAAGATCTACGCGCTGTACGAGTCGCGGGCGCTCGGCTTCGTGAAGTACCCGAAGCTGATGAAGGTGATGGCCCGGCAGTTCCGCAAGAACATGCACGGGCAGGTCCCCGATCCGGAGTTGCGCGCCAAGCTGGAGCCCGACTACCCGATGGGCTGCAAGCGCATCCTGATCTCCAACGACTACTATCCGGCGCTGACCAGGTCGAACGTCGAGCTGGTGACCGAGCGGATCGAGCGGATCGCGCCCGGGGGCGTCGTCACCGGCGACGGTGTCGAGCACCCCGCCGACGTGCTGGTGCACGCGACCGGCTTCCAGTCCACCGGCTTCCTGGCGCCCATGAAGGTCACCGGCCGCGGCGGGCGGGAGCTGAACGGGTCCTGGCGCGACGGGGCCGAGGCCCATCTCGGGATCACCGTCAGCGGGTTCCCCAACCTGTTCCTGCTCTACGGGCCGTACACCAACCTCGGCCACAACAGCATCATCTACATGCTGGAGTCGCAGTTCCGGTACGTCATGGGGTGCGTCGAGGCCGTCCGCCGCAACGGGTTCGACTGGATCGACGTGCGGCCCGACGTGCAGGACGCGTTCGGCCGCGAGATGCAGGACCGCCTCCGCAGCACCGTGTGGGAGGCCGGGTGCGACAGCTGGTACATGACCTCCGGCGGCAAGGTCGTCAACAACTGGCCCGGGTTCACCTTCGCCTACCGGAACGCGACGCGGCGGCCGGACCCCCGGGACTTCGTCGTGCGCCGGTCGTCCTGAGCGCTCTCCCGCTTCTTTACCGGCGGGTGCTCGTACCGATGCCCGGGAAGGGGCATTCAGTCCTCTATCAGGCGTTTCTCTGGGCCGCGGGGGGGCACCCATGGGACTGGCTTCCTACCATCTGGAGTACGGCGGTTACCTGTTCGCCAGGGACAGCGCCGACTACGCCTTCGGGACCGGGGACTTCACCGTCGAGGCGTGGGTACGGACCCTGGCCGGCGGCGCCGTCTTCGGCAAGCAGGGCATGGACGGCGGCGGGTTCTGGCTGGTGGCGCGGCCGGACGGCACGATCGGGTTCGCCACCTGCGACGGTCCGGGGGTCTTCGGGTTCGACAGCGCCGCGACGGCGGTGTGCGACGGCGTGTGGCACCACGTGGCGGCGGTGCGCCAGGGCGCGGCCCTCTTCCTCTACCTCGACGGCGTCCAGGTGGAGGGGAGTACCGGCGGTGGCGCGCGGCCGCCGGTGAACGTGGACAATCCCCAGCGGGTGACGCTCGGCAGCGTTGACCGGCCGGACGAGCCGTACCGGGAGTTCACCGGCTCCCTGGCCGAGGTGCGGCTGTGGAACCGCGCCCGCACCGCCGGGGAGATCGCCACGGCGCTCGGCATCGTGCCGCTGCCCGGTACCGCCGGCCTGGTCGGCTACTGGCCGCTGGAGGGCGGCCAGCCGCTCGACTTCACGCCCGGCCGCAAGAACGCCCATCCCGAGGGCGTGGTGCGGCCCTCCACCGACGCGCCCCCGGTGCGGCCGGGCAACGCGCCGGCCATGCTCTTCCTGTTCGGCGGCGCCTACGACACCGCCGACGGGTCTCCCGCGCCGTCGTTGCGGCTGACCGGTGCCGGCTACGTCGTCCAGGGCGACCAGGTGCTGACCGGCGCGGTGATCGCCGGGAACACCGTCACCTGGGCCGCCGAAGGGAATCCGACGGAGGGGAGCGTCACCTTCGCCCTCTCGGGCTCCGACGGGTCGCAGCCGGGGTACTGCTTCCAGGGCTGGTACCGGCCGGACGGCGGCGCCTCGGTCGACTACCGCGGCGTGCTGCGGCCCCGGCACACCGGCTGCGGGATGCTCCTCAACATCGCCTCCGGGCTGGTCGTTCACACGCCGGACTGCCGTCCCGGGGCGCCGGTCACCCTGGCTCCCAAAGCGCCCGGGGTGCACGACGACTACTGCCTCTACGACGGCTCCCGGATCGTGCAGATGCTCTCCGGCCTGGTGGTCAGCGTCCAGGGGGACCTCGTCCGGGGAGCGGGGGTCGTCCTGGACGAACTGGGCGCCGATCCGGGCGGGCAGTCCTGGACGTTCGGCGGGGACGGCCTGATCCGGCCGGCCGGCGCCCCCTCGCTCGCGCTGGCGGTGGACCACGAGCTGGATCCGGCCCGGCTGGTCCTGGGCGACGCCCGCCGGGGCGACCCGTCCCAGCAGTTCGTCACGCTGTCCAACGCCCAGTTCCTCTGGAGCGGCAGGCGGCCCCGGGTCCTGGCGGCCGCGGGCGACGACTACACGCGGGCGCGTGCCGCCCTGAAGACCGACGACGCGCCCGCCGAGCTGTGGTTCCGGGTCCGTTCGAACCTGGTCAACGCCGCCAACGGGGCGGCGCTGGCGGTCAGCGGGCGGGCCGCGCCCGGCGCGGCCCTGGCGCTGGCCCGGCTCGATCCCGCCAGTTCCGCCCAGTCCTTCGTCTTCGACCAGGGCCGCCTGCTGCACGCCTCCTCCCACCTGCCGGTGGTGATGGGCCGGGACGGGGCGGCGGTGCTGGGGCGCAGCGACGAGCGCGGGCCCGAGTGCGAGTGGACGATGGCCCCCTACCAGCCGGCCGACGGACAGGCCGTCGCCGCCGAGGCGCCTGCGGCGAAGGCCGTCGACTACCTCATCCGCGTCTACACCAGCGACGCCCTGCTCAGCGGCACCGACGACAAGGTCGAGATCGCCCTCGTGGGTGACACGATGAGCAAGTACGTCGAGCTGAAGAAGTCGGACACCCACTCCGACCCGTTCGAGAGCGGGAGCATGGACGAGTTCAAGGTCACGCTGGCCGGCGTCGGGGTGGTGCAGGGGATCAACGTCAGGTACGGGGCCGACAACTGGTTCTGGAACGACGCCTGGGTGGTGGACGACATCCAGGTCTACGACCCCTCCGTCGCCGCGACCTACCACAACACCCCCGAGGGCGGCGGCGGCCAGACCGTGATGCCGTCCCAGATCTACATCCCGCTGCCCTACCCCGCGCAGAACGGCGTCGGCTCGCTGATGCGCGTCGGGAAGGCGCCGACCCAGGACCAGGTGACCAGGGGCTGGGTCGACCACACGTGGAACCTGGTGACGGGCGATCACATGGCCGCCTACTTCGACAACGCCGGCGGGCACGGGGGGCCGGGCGCCGTGGAGGACGTGATCACCGCGCACTGCTCGCTGCACGCGGCCGTGCGGATGGCGACCGGCCGCCCCATCGACCCCCGGCATCCCCGCCAGGAGGTCTACGGCCACAACGACGTCAACGGCGTGCAGACGTGCGGGGTGCGCGCCAGCGGCTTCCGGAACTGGGACGGCCAGTGCCACCAGATGGCCAACCGGCTGCTGTACGTGTGCGAGCCGATGGTGACCCTCGACGACGCCCCGGACGACAAGAAGCCGGCGGGCTACGGCCTCGCGGTGCTGGCGTTCGGCCGCTACGGCATGGGGTTCGAGGCGTGGTGCAGAGCCGCCGGGTTCCGGGCGCCGTTCGAGGGCTCGGCGTCGCTGTTCGACTTCGTGCACCGCAACGCCAGGAACGTGAACGAGGCCATCAGGATCGCCTACCACGCGATGACCCTCCAGGCCGAGGTCGCCGCCGACCCGCAGGGCGTGGACGGCCCCGCGGCGCACAAGTTCTTCGCCGCCGTCAAGCGGGAGGGCGTCAGCGACAAGACGATGTCGGAGGTGGTGAACCTGCCCGAGGACAAGATCGTCGAAGAGCAGCGCGCCGGGCTCTAGGCTCGGACCATGCCGACTGCTCTCATCACCGGCGCCACCGCGGGGATCGGTGCCGCCTTCGCCCGCCGCCTGGCCGCCGACGGATTCGACCTCGTCCTGCTCGCCCGCAACGCCGGGCGCCTGGACGCCACCGCCCGCGAGCTGGGCGACGAGTACGCCGTGCGCGCCGAGACGCTGGTGGCCGACCTCGCCACCGACGAAGGGATCGCCGCCGCCGAGGGGCGGCTCGCCGAGGGCGTGGACCTGCTGGTCAACAACGCCGGGTTCGGCAACAAGGGCGCCTTCCTCGACGTCCCGGCCGCCGACGAGGCCACCATGCTGAAGGTGCACTGCGAGGCCGTGCTGCGGCTCACCCACGCGGCGCTGCCCGGGATGCTGGAGCGCGGCCGGGGCGGCGTGGTCAACGTGTCGTCGGTGGCGGCGTTCGCCACGCGCGGCACCTACGGCGCGTCCAAGGCGTGGGTGGTGAGCTTCAGCCAGGGCGTCGCGCAGGACATCGCGAGCCGTCCGGGAAGCGCGGGCGTGCGCGTGATGGCGCTGTGCCCGGGGTTCGTGCGCACCGAGTTCCACGAGCGGGCCAAGATGGACGTGTCGGGCATCCCGGAGTTCATGTGGCTCGACCGGGACGCGGTCGTGGACACGGCCCTGCGCGACCTGCGGCGCGGTGTGGCCGTCAGCGTCCCGGGCGCGCAGTACAAGGCGATCGTGGGGCTCAGCAGGCTGGCGCCGCGCGACCTGGTCGGGAAGCTGTCGTCGCGCACCGGCCGCCGCTACGACTGATCGGGCAGGAGGGCCTTTCGGACCGGTGACGGTCTTGTCACCCGGCCGTCCGGCACGGCAGGGTTACTGCGCACCGGCGACGGTCTACCGAGAGGCCCCTCCCGATGGCTCGCGACCTGGGTTACGCCGCCCTCGCACTGCTGGCGACCACCGCCTACTACACCGCGTTCCTGGTGTTCCGGGCCGCCGGGAAGCGCATGCCCCCGCTGCGCGGCAGCCGCCCGTTCCACGTGGCGCGGCACATGCTGACCGACCCGGTGTGGCTGCTCGGCGGGGTGGTCCTGTTCGTGGGGCTGGCCTACCAGGTGGTGGCGTTCTCGGCGGTGTCGCTGGCGGTCGCGCAGCCGGTGTTCGCGCTCAGCCTGGTGCTGCTGGTCGGGTACGCGGTGCTGGTGCTGGGCGAGCGGCTCAGCCCGCGCGAGTGGGCCAGCGTCGCGCTGTTCGTGCTGGCCACGGTGCTGATCGGGCTGTCGGCCGACGGGTCGGGGCGGCCCACCGCCGACGCCACCCTGGCCGGGACGCTGAAGGACCCGTGGCTGATGCTGGGCGTGATGGCCCCGGCGGTCGTGGCGGCGGGGCTGGTGTGGCTGGTGGGCGACCGGCGCGCGGGCGGCCGGCACGCCCGCAAGCTGGCCGGGGTCGCCTACGGGATCGGCGCGGGCGCCTGCGCCGGGCTCGCCGAGGCCGGCATCCGCGGCATGTCGATCGTCTATGACGGCACCCGCAGCGTGCAGGCGGTGCTGGAGTCGCCCTACCCGTACCTGACGGTCGGGATGGCCGCGATCGCGCTCGGCCAGCTCCAGGTGGCGCTGCAGCGCTGCCGGGTGGCGGTCGTGGCGACGGTGCTGACCGTGATCGGCCGGACGTACCTGGTGGTGAGCAGCATGGTGCTGTTCGGTGACACCTGGCCGCGCGAGACGCTGCCGTTCGTGCTGCGCACCGGCGGCTTCGCGCTGGCGCTGGCGGCGCTTGCGGCCTTCCCCCGCTACGAGCGCGACGCCGACCGCGGGGTGGAGGGCTCGGGGTCGCGCGTTGCCCCGGCCCGCTGACAGCGGGGATGCTGGGGGGCGACGGGGAGGAGCGGCCATGCGGGTGCTGGTCACGGGTGCGGCGGGGTACGTGGGGTACGCGGTGGGCCGGCGGCTGCTCGCCGCCGGGCACCGGGTGTCGGGGCTGGTGCGCGATCCGGGGCGGCCGCTGCCGCGCGGCGTGCGGCCGATCATCGGCGACCTGCTCGATCCCGAGGGGCTGGCGGCGGTGCTGGACGGCCCCTACGACGCGGTGTGCCATCTGGCGGCGCTGACGCGGGTGCGCGAGTCGTTCGCCGACCCGCTGGGGTTCTTCACCGTGAACGTGCAGGGCACCGTCAACCTGCTGCGGGCGCTGCCGCCGGTGCGCGAGGACGGGTCCGCGACGCCGCCCACGCGCGTGGTGTACGGCTCGACGGCCGCGGTGTACGGCGCTCCCGACCTGCAGCCCATCCCCGAGTCGCAGCCGCCCGCGCCGACCAGCCCGTACGGGGCCTCCAAGCTCGCCGCCGAGGAGGTCGTCCGCTCCTACGCGCGCACCGGCGCGATCGGCGCGGTGGTGCTGCGCACCTTCAACGTCGCCGGGTCGGTGGACGGCCGGCCCGACCCCGACCCGACCCGGCTGATCCCGCGCGCCCTGGCGGTGGCGGCCGGGCGGGCCCCGCGCCTGGAGGTCAACGGCGACGGCGCGGCCGTGCGCGAGTACCTGCACGTGGACGACCTGGCCGCCGCGCACGTGGCCGCGGTCGAGGCCGCCCGGCCCGGCCGGGAGCGCGTCTACAACGTGGGGGGCGGCGCGGCCGCGTCGGTGGCCGAGGTCGTCGCGGCCGTGGCGGAGGTCACCGGGCGGCCCGTGCCGGTGGCGCACCGGCCGCCGCAACCCGAGCCGCCGCTGCTGCTGAGCGACGCCGCCGCGATCGGCCGCGACCTCGGCTGGCGGCCCGCCCGCTCGGGGCTGCGGGAGATCATCGCCGACTCCTGGGCCGCCCTGGGCCCGGCGGGCGGATAAACTCCCAGCGTGTCGGAGTCCAAGTTCGAAGTCCAGATGCTGCACGACCGCGTCATGATCCGTAGCGACAAGGACGCGGGCGAGCGCCGCAGCTCCGGCGGGATCGTCATCCCCGCCACCGTGGAGCAGGGCAACCGGCTGCACTGGGGCGAGGTCTGCGGGGTCGGCCACCACGTGCGCACGGTCAAGGTCGGCGACCGGGTGCTGTTCCACCCCGAGGACCAGTACGAGGTGGAGATCCAGGGCGAGAACTACCTGGTCATGCGCGAGCGCGACCTGCACGCCATCGCCTCCGAGCGCCCCGAGCACGGCACCGGCCTGTACCTGTAGCGCGGAACCTTGATCATCACTCGGCCGTTGACGGGATGACGGGCCGGGCGCCCCTCGCCCGGCCACCCGAGCCGAGGAGCCGCGCATGGCGAGCCGCGTCCCGCACGACCGTTCCGGGCAGCTCAAGCAGATCGAGAGCGGGCTGCTGCCCGGCGAGCAGATCGTGGCCGTCTACGACGCGATCGGCGCCGGCACCGGCTTCATCGGCCTCACCGACCGGCGGGTGATCGTGCAGGACACCTCGTTCGTCGGCAAGAAGGTCGCGCTGACCAGCATCCCCTACGGCAAGATCACCTCGGTGAGCGTGCTGAGCAACAAGTCGTGGGCCGGGGGCTACTTCTCCACCGGGTCGATCGCGGTGCACGTGGGCACCCAGACCTACGTGGTGGAGTTCCGCGGCGACCACAAGAGCCACCACGTGCACGACGTCATCCTCCAGCACATCTCGTGAACACCGGGTGACCCGCGGGTCACTCCTCCACTAGGGTGGGCCGTCCTCTCGACCCCGGACAGCCGAGGGACCGCGCCCCATGCCCCACCGCCACACCGCCGAGGCGGCCAGCGCCCGGATCTACGACTTCGCCCTGGGCGGCAAGGACAACTACGCCGCCGACCGCGAGGCAGCCGCGCGGGCCTACCGGGAGCTGCCCGCCGCGCGGCTGCTGCCGCGCGAGAACCGCAAGTTCATGCGCCGCGCGGTGCGCGCCATGCTGGACGCCGGGGTGCGGCAGTTCCTGGACCTGGGCTGCGGGCTGCCGGGCCGGGGCAACGTGCACGAGGTCGCGCTGGCCGCCGACCCGGGGTGCCGCACCGTCTACGTGGACCACGACCCGGTGGCGGTGGTGCACTACCAGGCGCTGCTGGGGTCGGTGCCGGGCGCGGCGGCGGTGTGCGCCGACGTGCGCGAGCCCGCCGCGATCCTGGGGGACCCGGAGGTCACCGCGCTGCTGGACCTGTCGCGGCCGGTGGGCGTGCTGCTGATCGCGACGCTGGGCCTGGTCGGCGACGACGCGGTGGCGGTGCGGACGGCGCGGGCGTTCGGCGACGCGCTGCCGCCGGGCGGGCACCTGGCGCTCTGCGACTTCACCGACGAGGCCCTCACGCCCCGCGACCTGGAGGTCAACCGGGAGCTGATGCGCGCGTCCGGCGTGCGGGTCGACTTCCGGTCCCGGGAGGTGCTGGCCTCCTGCTTCGACGGGCTGGAGCCGCTGCCGCCCGGCCTGGTCCCGGCCGCCGACTGGCGCCCGGACCGGCCGCACCCGCCCGCCACCGGGTGGCTGCTGGCGGGCGTCGCGCGCAGGCCCTGACGCGCCCGCTCCGGCGCGGCGGTCCGGGGCCCGCGGGGCCTGGTCCGCGAAGACATGAAAATTACTCTTGAGTAGGTAGTGACGCGCTTCACATTCCAGATAGAACATGTTCTCACTCGACGAGAGTGAGGAGCATCACATGGGCGGTCCCATCCGAGGTGACACGGGCTTTACCAGCCTGTCACGCCGCAGTTTCATCGTTGGAACAGGTTCTATCCTGGGAGTGGCGGCGCTCGGCGGCCGCGCCACCGCGTCCGTGACCGCGTCGATCCCGTCCGGGGCGCGCGTCCCGGTGCTGGTGATCGGCACCGGGTACGGCGGCTCGGTCGCCGCGCTGCGGCTCGCCCAGGCGGGCGTGAACGTCCACATGGTCGAGATGGGCATGGCCTGGGACACCCCGGGCTCCGACGGCAAGATCTTCGCCAACACCACCAGCCCCGACAGCCGGTCCTTCTGGCTGCGCACCAGGACCAAGCAGCCGCTCAGCAACTTCCTCGGCTTCCCGATCGACCGCTCCATCTCCCGCTACACCGGCATCCTGGACGCCGAGGAGTTCAGCGGGATCACCGTCTACCAGGGCCGCGGCGTCGGCGGCGGCTCGCTGGTCAACGGCGGCATGGCGGTCACCCCCAAGCGGGAGAACTTCGCCGCCATCCTCCCCTCGGTCGACCCCGAGGAGATGTACCGCACCTACTACCCGCGCGCCAACGCCGAGCTCGGGGCGAGCACCATCGACCCGGCCTGGTTCGAGACGGCCGCCTGCTACCAGTACACGCGCGTCGGCCGCAAGCACGCCGAGCGGTCGGGCTTCCCCTTCCTGTTCGTGCCCACCGTGTACGACTGGGACTACATGGAGCGGGAGCAGGCCGGGACCGTTCCCAGGTCCGCGCTCGCCGGGGAGATCCTCTACGGCAACAACCACGGCAAGCGGTCGCTGCAGCAGACCTACCTCGCCAAGTGCCGGGCGACCGGCCGGGTCACCGTCTCGCCGCTGCACAAGGTCACCTCGGTGACCCCGGCGGCGGGCGGCGGCTACACCGTCACCATCGAGCAGCTCACCACCGCCGGCGGCGTCGCGGCGACCAAGACCGTGACCGCCGACCGGGTGTTCTTCGCCGCCGGCAGCGTCGGCACCAGCAAGCTGCTGGTGAAGCTGAAGGCCACCGGCGCGCTGCCGAACCTCAACGGCGAGGTCGGCAAGGGCTGGGGCGACAACGGCAACGTCATGTGCGGCCGCGCCAACCACATGTGGGACGCGACCGGCTCCCTCCAGTCGTCCATCCCGACCGGGGGCATCGACAACTGGGCCGCCGGCGGCGCGTTCGCCGAGGTCGCGCCGCTGCCGACCGGGATCGAGACCTACGCCTCGTTCTATCTGTCGATCACCAAGAACCCGAACCGCGGCCAGTTCTCCTGGAACGCCGCGGCGGGCCGGGCGGACCTGGACTGGCAGACCGCCTGGAAGCAGCCCTCCATCGACATGGCCAAGTCGATCTTCGACAAGATCAACCGCAAGGAGGGCACGATCTACCGGACCGACCTGTTCGGCACCTCCAAGATCTGGGGCGACCACCTCACCTACCACCCCCTCGGCGGCGCGGTGCTGAACCGGGCCACCGACAACCACGGCCGCCTGCACGGCCACCCGGGCCTGTACGTCATCGACGGCGCCCTGATCCCCGGCAACACCAGCGTCAACCCGTTCGTGTCCATCACGGCGCTCGCCGAACGGAACATCGAGAAGATCATCGCCTCCGACCTGTAGCGACGGTCCGACGGGCAGCCGGCCACGGGCGCGTGTGGCCGGCCGCGGCGCGCCGCCGCCCCGCTCCCCCCGTGCGACACCGGTTATGGTGGTTGCATGCGAGCGGGGGCGACCGGACGGGTGCTGCACGATCCCAGGGGCGGATCGTTCCGGTTCGACGCCGGCGCCGTCTGCCTGGACTTCGCGCACACCGGCGGCGAGGGCCGCTACGCGGTGTTCGAGTCCCTCCACCGCCCCGCCGACCTCGGCGAATGGCTGGCCCATCCGCCGCTCTCCGCAGCCGTGACCGTTCCCGTGACGGCCCGCGAGCTCACCGCCGCCAAGACCCTCCGCCAGGCCATCTGGGAGACCGCGCACGCCCGCGCGGCGCACCGCCCGCTCCCCCGCGACGCGGTGGCGGCGATCAACCGGGCGGCCGCCGCGCCGCCGCTGGTCCCCGAACTGGCCGCCGCCGGCACGACCGCGGCCTGGGCCGCGCCGGTGCGGGCGACGCAAGCGCTGTCGGTCCTGGCGCGGGAGATGATCGAGCTGCTGTCCGGACCGCTCGCCGAACGCGTCCGCGAGTGCGCGGGCGACGACTGCCCGCTGGTGTTCGTCGACACCTCCCGCCCCGGCGCCCGGCGCTGGTGCGCGATGGAGCGGTGCGGCAACCGCCACAAGCTGCGGGCCCTGCGCGCCCGGCGCGCCACCGACTCCTGACACGGCGGGGCCCGGGAGCGGGGCCCGGTCGTTTCGTCCATGCCCGGCGCGACTTTGGTCGGTGCGCGGCGCGCCCTGTGGCCGTCGCGGGCGCACCGCGCGGCGGGCGAGGCTGCGGGCGTGAAGACCTCGAAACGGGACCGCTGGGCGCGGCGGACCGCCGCCCTCGGGTTGGTCGTACTGTCGCCGCTGTTCGCCGAGTCGTTGTCGGGCTACGACAACACCACCGGCGACCCGCTGGCGCTGCTGGGCGGGCTACTGATCCTGGGGCCGCTGTACGGGTGCGTCGCGCTGCTGATCCGGGAGGCCGCGCGGCGGCTGGGGATCGGGTGGCCGGGCATCGTGGCGATGGCGGCGGCCGCCGGGATCGTGCAGGCCGGGGTGGTCGACCAGAGCATGTTCGCGATGAGCTACCGCGAGGTGCCCTACTGGGACGAGATGCTGCGGCCGACGCTGATCGAGCCGCTGGGGTTCTCGCCGTACATGGCGACCTCGTTCGTCGTCGGGCACATCGTGTGGAGCTTCTGCGCGCCGATCGTGCTGGCCGAGGCGCTGGCGGGCGCGCGGGGGCGGGAGCCGTGGCTGCGGTGGCCCGGACTGCTGGCGGCGGGGCTGCTGTACCTCGCGGCGGCCGCGCTGATCCTGGACGACCATCTGAAGCACGCCAGCGACATGGCGTCGGGGCGGCAGATCGCCTCGGCGGCGGGGGTGGCGCTGGCGCTGCTCGCCGGGGCCTTGGTGTTCGGGCGGCGGACGGCGGCGCGGCGCGACTTCGCGGTGCCGGGCCCCTGGGTCGTCGGGGCGGCCGCGCTGGGGTGCGCGGCCGCGTTCAACCTGCTGCCGTCCTCGTGGGCGGGCTACGCCGGCGGCGTCGCGCTGCTGGCGCTGGCGGCGGCGGGCGTCCGGTGGGCCTCGCGGTCGGCGCGGTGGGGGCGGCGGCACGTGGTCGCGCTGGCGGGCGGAGCGGTGCTGGGCATGGCGGTCACGGCGTTCTTCGTCACGCCGCTCGGGGACGTGGGACCGGTGCGCCAGTACACGCACAACACCCTGGCGCTGCTGGGCTCGGCGGCGCTGATCGCCTGGGCCGTGCGGCGCTCGGACGTCGGACCCGCCCGCTACCGTGCGGGGCCATGACCTTCGCCGCCCTCGACGGGCTCGACGCCATCGACTGGAACTCGGTGCACCACGCCTACGGGGAGGCCGGCGACGTGCCGCGCCTGCTGCGGCAGGCGGTCGGGCCGGACGACGGGGCCGCCGGCGAGGCGCTGGAGGAGCTGGCGTCCAGCATCACCCACCAGGGCACCCTCTACACCGCGACGCCGGTGGCCGTGCCGTTCCTGATCGCGCTGGCGGGCGAGCCGGAGGCGCCGCGCCGCCGGCGGCTCCTCTGGCAACTGTGCATGATCGCCGAGAGCCGGGACGCCGGGCCCGAGGTGCTGGAGGCGGTGCGCGATGCCCTGGGGGCGGGCGCGGAGCAGCTGGTGGCGCTGCTGGACGACCCGGACGCGGACGTGCGGCAGGCGGCGGGGTTCGTGGTGGGGCACCTGCCCGCCGGGCACGTCCCGCTCGACGCGCTGCGGCGGCGGCGCGAGGCCGAGGACGACGGGTCGGTGGCCGCGGGCCTGCTGGCCGCCGCCGCGCGGCTGTACCCGCAGGACGCGGTGGAGTGGCTGCGCGAGGAGCTGGCGCCCGACCGGCCCGACGTCGTCCGGGCGGGCGCGGCGTGGACCCTCGCCCGTTTCGCGGGGGCCTGGAGCCCGGCGGCGTCGGCGGCCGTGCTGGACTGCTGGGCGGACGGCGCCCCGTTCGGGCACTCGGAGTGGACGCAGGAGCCGCTCGGCGAGATCGTCGAAGCGCTGCCGCACGACACGGCCGCCGGGCTGGTGGGCGCGCTGCTGGAGCGGGGCGCGGCCAAGGCGGTCCAGGAGGCGGTCTACGCCGTGCACCAGCGGTGCGTGTGGTCGCGGTCGGCCCGGGACGCGTTCGCCGGGGTGCTGGCGCGGGCCGTCTCGCACGACGACCCCGACGTGCGGAACACCGCGGCCGAGGCCGTGAAGGAGGTCCGCGCGGCGATCCCGGAGGCCGTGGACCCGCTGGCCGAGTACGTGAACGCACCTCCGAAGGAGGCGCTGGCCGAACGCTGGTCCCCCGAGGGGCGGCTGTTCGCGTCGGCCCTGGAGGTACTGGTCACGGCCGGCGACGACCGGTGGCGCGGCCCGCTGCGGGCCGCGCTCGGCCGGGGCTGGTTCGACGCCGGGGTGCTCGCCCTGCTGATCGATCAGGAGACCGGGTACGACGCCGTCCTGCTGGCGGTGCTGCGGCCCCGCATCGCCGGGGACGAGGTCCCCGCACGGATGTGGAACGACCCGGGCGTCATCGTGCCGCGCCTGCTGGCGGTCTGGGGAGCCGACGCGGCCGAGGCGGTGCCGGAGCTGACGTCCTTGGCGCGGCAGGGGAGCGTGTGGGCGATCACGGCGCTGCGCGCGATGGGCGGCGCGGCGAGCGCGGCGGTGCCGACGCTGCTCGGTGTGAGCGGCACGGCCGCGATGCCGACGGCGGACCAGGGCGACCGGCCTTGGGGCCTGCGCGTCGCGGCGGCGGAGGCGCTGGCCGTGATCACCGGGGACGCCGCGCATCTGACGCGGATCGTCGCGGCCGCCGCCGAAGCCGGGGAGGTCCTGGTGGCCGTGCGGACGGCCGCCGCGCACGGGATGCCGCTGGACGGCCTCGTCCCCGCGCTGCGCGAGATCGCCCGCCTCGACGCCGAGGGCTTCAGGGCGCGGGAGGAGCGGATCGAAGCCGCCGGTCTCCTGCTGGACGCCACCGGCGAGACCGAGGTCCCGCTGCTGGCCGCCGGGCGGGTGCTCGCGCGCGGCCAGCAGGTCGCCGAACGGGCCGCCGAGCTGGCCGGACGGCTCGGACCGGCGGCCGCGGAGCTGGCGCCCGCGCTGCGCGGGCAGGCCCGCGACCCCTACTTCGGGTTTGGGGCGGCGCTCGCCCTCCGCCGGATCGACGGGAGCACCGGGCCGCTGCTGGACGCGGTGCGCGCCCGACTGGAGCGGCTCGGGCCGGGGCCGTGGCTGCCGGAGGCGGTCGAGGCGCTCGGCGCGGCCGCCGCCGGCCTGCTGCCCGAGCTGGACGCGCTGGTCGAGGGCGACCGGAGCGCCGTGGGCATCGGCACCGCCGGCACGATGATCGAGGCTGACGACCGGCTGCGGGAGATGCTCGCCGGGGTCAGGTCCAGACTCGCGCCGTAGAGCCGTTGCGGCCCTTGGTCAGGCGGAGCTGCGCCGGGATGCGGGCGCGCAGCTCGGCGACGTGGCTGACGATGCCGACCGCGCGGCCGCCGTCGCGCAGGCCGTCCAGCACGTCCATCACCTCGTCCAGGGACTGCTCGTCCAGGGTGCCGAAGCCCTCGTCCACGAACAGCGTGTTGATCTCCGCGCCGCCCGCCTCGGCGGTCACCACGTCGGCCAGGCCGAGGGCCAGGGCGAGCGAGGTGATGAACGACTCGCCGCCCGACAGGGTCGCCGGGTCGCGGTCCAGGCCCGTCCAGGCGTCCACCACGCGCAGGCCGAGGCCGCCCGCGCCCTTCTTGCGGACCCCGGCGGCCTTGTCGATGGTGTGCTCCAGCTCGTACCGGCCCGCCGACATGCGCGCGAGGCGCTCGTTGGCGGCGGCGACCACCTGCTCCAGGCGGGCCGCCAGCACGTAGGCCGACAGCGACATCGACAGGCGGTTGGCCGTCGACTTGCCGGAGGCCAGGCCCGCCAGGCGCTCGGCGACGCGGTGAGCCTCGGCGGCCGGGCGCCAGGCGGCCACGGCCGCGTCCAGCTCGGCGCGCAGTTCGGCGAGGCGGTCGCGGCGGCGGCGCGCCTGGGCGGCGGCGGACGCGGCGGCGGTGCGGGCGGCCTCGGCCAGCTCCAGCGCGCCCCGCAGCGCGTCCAGGTCGGGCGCGGGCTCGTCGGCCGCGGCGGTCAGGTCGCGGTCGCCCAGCAGCTCGCGGACGACCGCGTCCTCCCGGTCGAACCAGCGGACCTTGTCGCGCAGCGGCCCCTGGTCCTCGTCGTCCAGCTCGGCGGCCAGGGCCTCCTCGGCGGAGCGGAACGCCTGCTCGTCGAGCTGGGCGGCCTCGGCCTCGCGGGACTCGGCCAGGGTCCGCGCGGCGGCCGCGGCGTTCTTCGTCGCCTCGACGGCCTCCTGCAGGGCGTCGGCCTCCCTGGTGAGGCGGGCGACGCGCTCGTCCAGGGACGGGTCGTCGCCGCGCGCCCGGTCCAGTTCGGCGGTGAGGCGGCGCTGCTCGGCGGCCAGCTCGGCGTCGCGGGCCTCGATCTCGGTGAGGCGGCGGACGACCCCGTCGTGGTCGGCGCGGGTCTGCTCCAGCTCCCGCTCGGCGCGCTGGTGGGCGGTCTCCAGGCGGGCGGCCTCGTCGGCGCGGGCCTCGGCGGCGGCGAGCGCGGAGCGGGCGGCTTCGAGGTCGTCGGTGAGGGCCTCGACGGCGGTGTCGCCGGTGGTGGCGAGCAGGTGCTCGTGCTCGGTGCGCAGCCTGGTGACCTCGGTCTCGGCCTGCTCGCGCTCCCGCTGGGCGCGGTCGGCCCCGGCCTGGGCGCGCTCCACCTCGTCCTCGTCGGGGACGATCGCGAGCGTGGACAGCGGCTCGGGGTGCTCGCGCGAGCCGCAGACCAGGCAGGGTTCGCCCGCGACCAGTTCGGCGGCCAGGACGGCGGCCATGCCGTCCAGGCGCTCCTGGCGCAGGGTCTGGGCGCGGTCGACGGCCTCCTGCGCGGTGTCGACGGCGGCGCGGCGCGCGTCCTCGGCCTGGAGGAGGAGCTGCTGGACGGTCTCGCGGCGGCGGCCCGCGGTCAGGCGGCGTTCGGCCTCGGCGACGGCGGCGCGCGCGCCGGGCTGGGCGGCGGCCGCGAGGCGGGCGGCCTCCAGCTCCTGGGCGCGCTGCCTGACCTGCTCGGGCAGGGCGGCGAGGCGGGCGGCCAGGTCGTCGCGGCGGGGCTCCAGCGCGGCGCGCTCCTCGGCGAGGGAGGCGCGGTCGGCGTCGTGGCGGCGCAGGCGCTCGGCGTCGGCGCGGCGGCCCTCCAGCGTGGCGATCTCGTCGCGGCGGTCGCGCTCGGCCTTGACCAGCACGTCCTCGGCGGCGCCGGGCGCGACCAGGGCGTTGACCAGGGAGCGGGTGTAGTCGGCGTAGCGGCTCGCGCGTTCGGCGTTCTCGGCGTAGTGGCGCGTCTGCCGGATCAGGCCCACGACGCGTCCGGCGCGTTCGGCGGCGTCCAGTCGCGAGGCGATCCGGCTCTTCTCTTCGGCGCGCTCGGCCAGCACGTCGCGGCGGCGCAGCGCGTCGGCGTGCTGGGCCTGCCGCTCGGCCAGGGCTCGGCCGCGCTCCAGGGCGGCCTTGGCGGCGTCCAGGCCGGCGGCGACCTCGCCGCTCAGCGCGTCGGCCTGCGCCAGGACGTCCTCGTGGTGGCCCGCCAGCTCGGCGGCCCAGGCGGGCAGGAACCCGATCCCGGCGTCCTCGGGCAGGGCGGCCCCGCCGGTCTCGGCGACCCGGCCCGCGACGGCCTCGGCGCGGCGGCCCAGCTCCTCGGCCTTGCGGTGGGCCTCGGCGCGGTGGTCGGCGAGCCACTTCTCGACGTGGGTGAAGACCTCGGCGGCGAACAGCCGCTCCAGCACCTTGCGGCGCTCGTCGGCGTCGGCGCGCAGGAATCCGGCGAACGCCCCCTGCGGCAGCATCGCCACCTGGCAGAACTGGTCCTTGCTCATCCCCAGCAGCCGGCCGACCAGGTCGCTCGCCTCGTCGATGCGGGTGCTGAGGCCGGTCCAGTCGCCGTCGTGCTCCTCCAGCAGGACCTTGGCGTTCTCGGTGGTGGTGCCGGTGCCGCGCAGCTTGGGCCGCTCCCAGGCGGGCGACCGGGTGATCCGCAGGCGGCGGCCGCGCAGCGTGGCCTCCAGCACCACGCGCGGCGCGAGGCCGGGGGCGGCGTGGTCGCTGCGCAGGCCCTTGGCGTCGTTGCGCACGCCCGGCACCGCGCCGTAGAGGGCGAAGCAGACCGCGTCCAGCACGCTGGTCTTGCCCGCGCCGGTCTGGCCCTGGATGAGGAACAGCCCGGCGTCCGACAGCGCCTCGAAGTCGATCTCCTCGGTCCCCGAGAACGGGCCGAACGCGGTGACCTCCAGCCGGTGCAGCCTCACGCCCGTGCCTCCTTGACGCGGCAGTGCTCGAACGCGCGGCGCAGCAGGTCGTGCTCGGCCTCCTCCGCGGGCCCGTCGGTGACCTCGGCCACGAAGTCGCCCGCCACCTCCAGCTCCGAGCGGCCCTTGACGCGCTCGGTCCAGGTGCGGGCGTCCTCGGCGGGGCCCTCCTCGGGCTCGAAGGCGAGCACCAGGGTGTGCGGGAAGCGGCGGCGCAGGCGCTCCATCGCGGCGGACGGGCGGCGCGCGTCGGTCAGCGTCACCTGGAGCCAGCGGTCCTCGACGGCCTCGTGGCGCGGGTCCGACAGCAGGTCCTCCAGGCGGCCCCGCAGGCGCGCCAGGCGGCGCGGCACCGGGGCCTCCACGAACGCGGCCTCCATGCCGCCGTCGTGCAGGTCCACCAGCCAGGAGCCCTTGAGGTGGCGCTCCTCGGAGAAGGAGTAGGCGAGCGGCGAGCCCGAGTAGCGGACCCGGTCGGTGAGCGCCTGCCGCCCGTGCAGGTGGCCGAGCGCCACGTAGTCGATGCCGTCGAACACCGAGACCGGCACGTTGGAGGAGCCGCCGACCGAGATGTCGCGCTCGCTGTCGCTGGTCTCGGGGGCGGCGGCGCCGCCGGTGACGAACGCGTGCGACAGCACCACCGAGCGCGCGCGCCCGGCCGCGTCGGCGCGGACCCGGCGCATCGCCTCGGTGAGCGCGGCGGTGTGGCTGCGCTCGTCCAGCTCCCAGTCGTGGCGCAGCAGCTCGGGCTCCAGGTAGGGGATGCCATAGACGGCCGTATCGCCGATCAGGACGGGCTCGCCGACCCGCGCGAAGTCGGTGCGCAGGTGCACCCCGGAGTCGTCCATCAGCGCCGAGCCGAAGCCGAGCCGGTGCATGGAGTCGTGGTTGCCGGCGATCAGCACCACGCGGGCGCCCAGCGTCTTCAACCGCGCCAGCGCCTGGTCGCAGAGCCGGACCGCGTCCACCGAGGGCAGCGCGCGGTCGTAGACGTCGCCGGAGACCAGCACGCAGTCCACCCGCTCCGCCCGGACGGTCTCGACCAGGTGGTCCACGAAGGCGGCCTGGGCCTGGAGGAGGTCCTCGCGGTGGAAGGATCTGCCGAGATGCCAGTCGGAGGTGTGGAGGAATCGCATGTCGCCCCATACCTTAGGCACCACCTGGGGCGCATACGGCCCAGAAACGCCGACCCGTCCCAAACGATCTCCGATGGGCCAGGTCGGAGCGGTGCGAAGGCGTACCGTGGTCCTCCCCTGACCAGCCGGGAGCCGACCATGCCGTCCACCGTGCCCTCCAGCCCGCCGCCTCCACGCCTTGAAGAGGTCGCCGACCGCGTCCACGCCTACATCCAGCCGGACGGCACCTGGTGCCTGAACAACGCCGGGTTCCTGGTCGGGCCGGAGGCGGTCACGGTGATCGACACCGCGGCGACCGAGGCGCGGGCGCGGGCGCTGCGCGCGGCGATCGCCTCGGTGACGCCGCTGCCGGTCCGCACGGTGGTCAACACCCACTTCCACGGCGACCACACCTACGGCAACGGGGTGTTCGCCGGGGAGGCGGTGTTCGTCGCGCACGAGAACTGCGCCGCCGAGATGGCCGAGCAGGGGCTGCTGCTCACCCAGCTGTGGACCGACGTGGAGTGGGGCGACGTCCGGCCGGTGCCCCCGTCGATCACCTTCACCGACCGGCTGACCCTGCACGCGGGCGGCACGGCCGTCGAGCTGGTCCACCCCGGCCCGGCGCACACCACCGGCGACGCGGTGGCGTGGCTGCCCGGGCCGCGGGTGCTGTTCGCCGGGGACCTGATCTTCAACGGGGGCACGCCGTTCGTGCTGATGGGCTCGGTCGCCGGATCGCTGGCCGCGCTCGCCGGGCTGCGCGCCCTGCGGCCCGAGCGGATCGTCCCCGGCCACGGCCCGGTCTGCGGGCCCGACGCCATCGACCGGACCGAGGACTACCTGCGCTGGCTCCAGGGACTGGCCCGCGACGGCATCGCGGCGGGCCTGCCTCCGCTGGCGGTCGCGCGCGAGGCCGACCTCGGCCCGTACCGCGAGTGGACCGACCCCGAGCGCCTGGTCGGCAACCTGCACCGCGCCTACTCCGAGGCCCGGGGCGAGCCGCTGGGCGCGCCGGTGGAGTTCCTGGCGGCGATGCTGGAGATGGCCGAGTACAACAACGGCCAGATCCCGACCTGCCTGGCCTGAGGCCCGCCGGACGGCCCGCTCCCGTGACGGGGGCGGCCGATCCCGACGAGCACCCCAACTTTCCGGACGCTTCGCCGCCGCACCCTCTGCTCCGGGGATCAGCTCGGGCGAGTGTTGGTCCAGCAATCGGACGCACTCACAGGAGGTCCTCATGCAGACAGCACGAAAGCCCGGCAGGGCACGGCGCGTTTGCGCACCCGCGCTGGCGGCGGCCGCCGTCCTCGCGGTCCCCGCGGCGGTCGCGGCCGCCCCCGCCTCGGCGAGCGCGCACGCGGCGCCGGTCTCGGCCCAGGCGGCCGGCGATCCGGTCCAGACGGCCGGCATCAGCCGCTGCCTGGGGCTGTGGGCCAACGGCGGCCGGGTCAAGCTCCAGCACATCAGCAGCTGCGGGCCCACCGGGTACTACCACATCCGCATCTGGGGCGGCGGGCGCTCCGACAACGGCGACACCTACCGCTACGTCGGGACGCTGCGGGAGTTCGCGGCGAACTGGCCGGTGCCCTCGGGCACCAACATCTGCGCGGAGCTGTGGTACCACAAGCCCGGCGGCGGCTACGAGAGCTGGGGCCTGCCCTGCGACCCCATGTGACGCGCGGCATGTGACGCGCGCCGTGTGACGCCGGACGCCGGACGCGCCTTCGGGCGGGCCCGGCACCGGTGGCCGCCGCCGGGCTCCGACGGCGGCCACCGGCCGGCCGGCCCCGCTAACGGACCATCCGAAACCACCACCGGCGCGGCCGTCCCGCAGCTGACCGGGGAGGAACCGGGACGTTAGCTCCTAACGCCCTGGCTCCGGTGTCCTGTCCCTTACAGTGACCCCGTGACCGAGCGCCCCTATGTGCTGCTGAGCTGCGCCATGTCGGTGGACGGCTATATCGACGACGCCTCCCCCGAGCGGCTGCGGCTGTCCAGTCCGGCCGACTTCGACCGCGTGGACGACGTGCGCGCCTCCTGCGACGCGATCCTGGTCGGGGCCGGCACGGTCCGCAGCGACGACCCCAAGCTGCTGGTCAAGTCCGAGACCCGGCGCGCCAAGCGCGTCGCGCGCGGCAAGGCGCCCGACCTCACCAAGGTGACGGTGACCGGCAGCGGCGACCTCGACCCCGAGGCGCGCTTCTTCACCACCGGCGGGTCGCCCAAGCTCGTCTACTCCTCCTCTCCGGTCGCGCAGGAGCTGGCGGGGCGGCTCGACGGGCGCGCCGAGGTGATCGACGCCGGCGACCCGGTGTCCTTCCCCGCCATGCTCGACGACCTGGGCGTGCGCGGGGTGCGCCGGCTCATGGTCGAGGGCGGCGGCGGCGTGCACACCCGCTTCCTGACCGCCGGCCTGGTGGACGAGCTGCAGCTGGTGGTCGCGCCGTTCTTCATCGGCGACCCGTCGGCACCCCGCTTCGCGGGGTCGGGGGTGTTCCCGCAGGCGCCGGGGCGGCCGATGCGGCTGGAGGAGATCACCCGCATCGGCAACCTGGCGCTGCTGCGCTACCTGGTCGGCGGCGAGCGTGGCTGAGCCGCGCGCGGACGACCGCGCCTGGCTGGAGCTCGCCTGCGACCTGGCCGCCCTCTGCCCGCCGTCCGCCACGGCGTTCTCGGTCGGCGCGGTGGTCGTGGACGCCGGCGGCCGCGAGCTGGCCCGGGGCCACTCCCGGGAGGCCGACCCCCACGACCACGCCGAGGAGGCCGCGCTCGCCAAGGCCGAGGGGCTCGACCTGGGCGGGGCGACGGTCTACTCGTCGCTGGAGCCGTGCGGGCGGCGCAAGTCGCGGCCGCGGACGTGCGCGGCGCTCATCCTGGCCGCGGGCGTGCGGCGGGTGGTGTTCGCCTGGTCCGAGCCGTCGCTGTTCGTGGAGGGCACGGGCGCGGAGCTGCTGCGCGCCCACGGCGTCGAGGTGGTGCAGATCCCCGAGCTGGCCGACCGCGCCCGGCTGCCCAACGCCCACCTGCTCTAGACGTCGACCGGCCTCGGGCGCAGCTCGGCGAGCGTGCCGAGCGCGAAGTCCAGGTAGCCGCGCAGCGTCTCGGGGTCGTCCAGGTCGAGCGGGCCGCGGATCAGGATCAGCGACACCGCGACCCGGAACAGGGCGTCGATCAGCAGCGGCAGGTCCACCGGCGGGATGCGCCCGGCGTCCACGTGCTCGCGGGCGAGCGGCTCCAGCAGCGCCGAGATCCGCCGGATGGTGTCCTCGGCGTTGACGGTGAACACCGGCAGGATGATCTCGGGGATGTCGCGCAGCGCCGCCTGCAGCAGCGGGTGGCGGCGGCCGTAGCCGACCACGAACACCAGCACCTCGACCAGGCTGTCGGCGGTCCAGTCGGTGTCGCGCAGCCGGGGGATCAGCTCCTGCGCGAACACGGTGATCTCGCGGCGGACCAGCGCCTCGCGGATGTCGTCGACGTTGCCGCCGTACTTGTAGAGGGTGGGGCGGGAGATCCCGGCGCGGCGGGCGATCGCCGACAGCAGCCGCCCGTTGGCGAAGCCGCCGTCCACCAGGCACTCGGCGGCGGCGTCCAGGATCAGGTCGCGGATCTGCTCGGGCGAGCGGCCCGCGGCGCCCCTGCGTTCCCGTACGGGTCGGGGGGCGCGCTCCGGTGCGCCGGTTGCCGGTTCGGTCACGGGGTCCCTTGGTGTCATGCCGCGCTCCCCGCCGGCGGGCGGGGTGATGTAGCGCACCCCACTATAAGCCCCGCCGACCTTGACCAAGGGAGCGCTTACTTTTTACAGTTCAGGGAGCAATCGTAAATCTGCCCGCGTTGCGGCGACGCGGGACTCCCCCAGAGGTGGCTGCGCATGATCATCGACCAGGAGTACCGGGACGTGCTGCGGACCCTGTCGGAGGGCTCGGTCAACCGGCGCTTCGACCCCTACCTCGACATCGACTGGGACTCCCCCGAGTACGCGATCGACCCCGAGGACCCGCGCTGGATCCTGCCCGACGACTGCGACCCGCTCGGCGCGCACCCCTGGTACCAGGCGCTGCCCGAGGAGCGGAAGATCGAGATCGGCCTGTGGCGGGTGGCCAACATTCAGAAGGTCGGCCTGCAGTTCGAGAGCGTCCTGATCCGCGGCATGATGCAGTACGCGATGCGCCTGCCCAACCAGACGCCGGAGTTCCGCTACTGCCTCCACGAGATGACCGAGGAGTGCAACCACATCCAGATGTTCCAGGAGCTGGTGAACCGCACCGGCCAGGACGTCCCCGGCATGCGGGCCGACTACCGGGCCACCTCCCACTTCTGGCACCTGGGCGCCTACCTGCCGGTCATCTTCTTCATCGGCATCCTGGCCGGCGAGGAGCCGATCGACCACTTCCAGAAGGACGTGGTGCGGCGCGGCGACGACCGGCCCGCGGCGCTGCTGCGCACCATGCAGATCCACATCGCCGAGGAGGCGCGGCACATCTCGTTCGCGCACCGTTTCCTGCGCGAGCACGTCAAGCGGCAGAGCAGGCCGGGCAAGGCCGTCACCTCGATCGCCTACCCGCTGATCATGCGCTGGCTGGCCGGGGCGATCATGGCGCCGCCGCGCGACATGGCCAAGAAGTTCGGCATCCCCCGCCAGGTGATGCGCGAGGCGTTCTGGGACAGCCCCAAGTCCCAGGAGCTGATGCGCAACTACTTCGGCGACGTGCGGATGCTCGCCGAGGAGATCGGCCTGATGAACCCCGCCTCGCGCGCGGTCTGGAAGAAGCTCGGCATCGACGGCGAGCCCTCGCGCTACCGCGGCGAGCCGCACCGCACCGCCCGGCCCGCGGCCTGACCCCGCCCCGCGGCCCGATCCCCCGACGAGAGAGAACACGCCCATGACCCACGTGGTCACGCAGTCCTGCTGCAACGACGCCTCCTGCGTCTACGCCTGCCCGGTGAACTGCATCCACCCCACCCCGGACGAGCCGGACTTCGCCACCGCGGAGATGCTGTACATCGACCCGCGCGCGTGCGTCGACTGCGGGGCCTGCGTGACCGCGTGCCCGGTCGGGGCGATCAAGCCGCACGGCCGGCTCGGCGAGGGCCAGCTGCCGTTCCTGGAGATCAACTCCGACTACTACGGCCCGGGGCCCGTCGGCGACCTGCCGATCCTGGCCAAGGTCGCGCCGCCGCTGACGGTGCGGGCGCGGCCCGAGCCGCCGCGGGTGGCGATCGTCGGGTCCGGGCCCGCCGCGATGTACGCCGCCGACGAGGTGCTGACCGTCCCCGGCGCGCGCGTGGACGTCTACGAGAAGCTGCCGGTGCCCTACGGCCTGGCCCGCACGGGCGTGGCGCCCGACCACCAGCAGACCCGGCAGGTCGCCGCCCAGTTCGACACCATCGCGGCGCAGCGCGGCTTCCACCTGCACACCGGCGTCGAGGTGGGCGAGCACGTCACGCACGAGGAGCTGCTGCGCCACCACCACGCGGTGGTGTACGCGGTCGGCGCGTCCGCCGACCGCCGCCTGCCGGTGGCGGGCGCGGAGCACGCGGTCTCGGCCACCGAGTTCGTCGCCTGGTACAACGGCCACCCCGACCACGCGCACCGGGCGTTCGACCTGTCGCACCGCCGCGCCGTGGTGGTCGGGAACGGCAACGTCGCGCTCGACGTCGCCCGCGTCCTGGCCTCCGACCCCGAGCGGCTGGCGGCCACCGACATCGCCCCCGCCGCGCTGGCGGCGCTGCGCGAGAGCCGGATCGAGGAGGTCGTGGTGGTCGGGCGGCGCGGCCCGGCGCACTCGGCGTTCACCCTGCCCGAGCTGGTCGGGCTGGCGAACGCGCCGGGCGTCGCGGTGTCGGTCCCCGAGGCCGACCTGGACACCACCGGCGCGGACGAGACCTCCCACACCGTGCGGCACAAGCTGCGGCTGCTGCGCGAGCTGGCCGCCCGCGACATCTCCGGCGCGCGCCGCCGCATCACGCTGCGGTACCTGCTGGCCCCCCAGCGCCTGACCGGGGACGGCGTGGACTTCGCCCGCAACGCCCTGGAGGACGGCGAGGGCGGGGTGCGGGCCGTGCCGACCGGCGGGACCGAGCGCATCGAGGCCGGGCTGGTGCTGGCCTCCATCGGCTACCGGGCGCTGCCGGTGCCGGGGCTGCCGTTCGACGAGTCGACGGCCACCGTCCCCAACATCGGCGGGCGCGTCACCGGCGCGGAGGCCGCCTACGTCACCGGCTGGATCAAGCGCGGCCCGACCGGGTTCATCGGCACCAACAAGGCGTGCGCGCGCGAGACCGTCGCGGCCCTCGTCGAGGACTACAACGAGGGCCGGCTGGCCGACCCGGCGGCTGGCACCGCGGCCCTGGAGGAGCTGCTGCGCTCGCGCCGCCCCGACGCGGTCGCGCTGATCGGGTCGCCCTGACCGGTTCGCTCTGATCGACCGCCCCGGTCAGGGGTCTCCGGGCGGGGACCCCTGACCGGGGCGCGTTCAGGAGAAGTCCGGGGTGCCCGGGGGCGGCCCTTCGATCTTGTTGAAGCCCGCCACGCCCGCGACCAGCGGCGCGCCGTCCCACAGCCGCCCGGCCTCCTCGCCGCGCGGGACGCGCGACAGCACGGGCCCGAAGAACGCCACGCGCTCCCCGCCCGGCGGGGTCACGGCCACGATCGGGCTGCCGACGTGCCGCCCGACCAGGTCCACCCCCTCGAAGGTGGAGGCGCGCACCCGGTCGTCCAGCTCGGCGGAGCCCGCGGCCTCCGCGAGCTTCCTGGGCAGCCCCGCGTCGGAGAGGGCGTCGGCGAAGGTGTCGTCGTCCCAGTCGCCGCCGTGGATGCGCTCGCCGAACGCGGTGTAGAAGCGGCCCAGCGCCTCCTGGCCGTGCTCCAGGTCGACGGCCATCGCGACGCGGGCGGGGAGCCACAGGAACCCCTCGGTGTCGCCCTCGGGGTCCTCCTCCTTGTCCTCGTTCAGCGCGGCGAGGCTCAGCAGGTGCCAGCGCACCTCGACGGGCCGCACCCGCGCGGCCTCCAGCAGCCAGCGCGAGGTGATCCAGGTGTAGGGGCAGACGGGGTCGAACCACAGGTCGGCGAGCGCGGTTTGGGTCATGCCCCCGTCCTACCCGGAGATCGCGTGAGACTGCCGTCTCATCTGCTCTTGCCAATCCCCGGGGCCGCCGTGCCATGCTGGGCCCAAGCAAGCATTCGGTCAAGGGGAGGCACACCAGCATGCGCCAGCACGATCGGTTCTTCATCGGCGGCGAGTGGACCGCGCCGGCCGGCACCGGCACCATCGACGTCATCTCCCCGCACACCGAGGAGGTCATCGGGCGCGTCCCCGAGGGCACCGAGGCCGACATCGACGCCGCCGTCGCCGCCGCGCGGCGCGCCTTCGACCAGGGCCCCTGGCCGCGCATGACCCCGGCCGAGCGCGCCGAGAAGCTGGGCCGGCTGTCGGCGATCTACGCCGAGCGCCAGCAGGAGATGGCCGACCTGGTCACCGCCGAGATGGGCTCGCCGATCCTGTTCTCGATCTTCGGGCAGGCGGCGCTGCCGCAGATGGTGCTGCAGTACTACGTGGACCTCGCCGCCTCCTACACCTTCGAGGAGGAGCGGCCCGGGATGCTCGGCCCGGTCACCGTCACGCGCGAGCCGGTCGGCGTGGTCGCGGCGATCTACCCCTGGAACGTCCCGCAGTTCACGCTGATGCTCAAGCTGGCCCCGGCGCTGATCGCCGGGTGCACGGTGGTGGCCAAGCCCTCCCCCGAGACGCCGCTGGACGGCTACCTGCTGGCCGAGTGGATCAAGGAGGCGGGCATCCCGGACGGCGTGGTCAACATCGTGCCCGCCGGGCGCGAGGTCGGCGCCCACCTGGTGGCCCACCGCGACGTGGACAAGGTCTCCTTCACCGGCTCCACCGACGCCGGGCGCAAGATCGGCGCGGTCTGCGGGCAGCAGCTCAAGCCGGTCACCCTGGAGCTGGGCGGCAAGTCGGCGGCGATCATCCTGGAGGACGCCGACCTCGCCGCCACCATCGAGGGCTTCAAGATGGCCTCGCTGATGAACAACGGCGAGGCGTGCGCCGCCCAGACCCGCATCCTGGCCCCGCGCAGCCGCTACACCGAGGTCGCCGACGCGCTGGCGGCCATGGTCGCGGGCCTGAACGTGGGCGACCCGGCCGACTACGGCACCGAGATCGGGCCGCTGGTGGCGCGCCGCCAGCAGGAGCGCGTGGAGAACTACATCCGCGTCGGCCAGGACGAGGGCGCCAAGCTCATCGCCGGCGGCCTGAACCGCCCGCACGACCGGGGCTGGTACGTGGCGCCGACGCTGTTCGGCGAGGTCTCCAACGACATGCGCATCGCCCGCGAGGAGATCTTCGGCCCGGTGCTGGCGCTGATCCCCTACGACGGCGAGGACGACGCCGTCCGCATCGCCAACGACAGCGACTACGGCCTGGGCGGCTCGGTGTGGACCGCCGACGTGGACCACGGCGTGGAGGTCGCGCGCCGCATCCGCACCGGCAGCTGCGGCGTCAACCTGTACGTGCTGGACCCCAACACCCCGTTCGGCGGCTACAAGGACAGCGGCCTCGGCCGCGAGCTGGGCCCCGAGGGCCTGGCGGCCTACCTGGAGCACAAGGCGATCCCCCGACCCTCCTGAGCACCGCGGACCGACCGCGGGGGCCGGGGCGGCCCCCCCCCGCCCCGCCCCGGGGGCCCCCCCCCCACCCCCCCCCCCCCCCCCCCCGGGGGGGGGCCGGCCGCCCCGCCGCCCACCCGGGGCGGGGGGGCCCAGACCAAC
>JBITGK010000045.1:0-20499 GCA_044456955.1 Spirillospora sp. NPDC050679
GAGCGTAGGGCGGGTGAGCCCCGGCATCGGGGGGTGTGGGGGGTCGTCCCCCCACAATGACACGCCGCTTTCGCCGAGGTCGCTGCACCGACTCAATCCGTGGGGGTCTACACAGACCCACCCAGCTCGACCACGCGGGGGTTTGCCAGCGCGACCGGCAACCTCAGCCCCCAGGGGGTTAGCCGCGCACAAGCAGCCATCTCAGCCACGAGGGGGGTTCCGCAGGAGAACAGCGACCTCAGCCCCGCGCCCCGCACGTGACCAGCAACCCCAGCCCCCAGGGGGTTAGCCGCACGCGTGCAACCACCCCGGCCACGCGGGGGTTCTACACATGCCCAGCAACCTCAGCCCCGCACGGGTTCAGGTGCACACGCCCACCCACTCCAGCCACGCGGGGGTTTCCGCACCAAGGCAACAACTCCAACCCGCACCCCGCACACCCCCGCACCCCGCACACCCACCCGCACCCGACAAGAAGGCCAAAGCACCCCTCTCGCCCCCCAGCCACCCATGAACTCTCCGTGAACAAAGACGGAGAACCAGTAGCAGCCCATCCAAGATCATCTTTAATGATCTTGCTGTTCGGGACGACCGTGTCCCGTAGGCACCCCCCAAGGAGAACCCCCCATGCGCTTCGCACCCGCCCTGCTGATCGCGGCGACCGCCGTTACCGTCCCGCTCGTCGCCGCGCCCCCGTCGCTGGCGGCCGGCCCCCAGGTCGTGCTGGGCAAGACCCTCGTCAACACCAAGAGCGGCAAGTGCCTGGAGGTCGTGAACTCCTCGACGGCCAACGGCGCCCGCGTGCAGTCGTGGGCCTGCAAGGGCCAGCTCGGTTCGCAGTGGGGCTGGCGCGAGGTCGGCGGCGGCTACTGGAACATCATCAACAGCAGCGGCAAGTGCCTGGAGATCGTGAACTCCTCCACGGCCAACGGCGCCCATGCCCAGCAGTGGACTTGCAACGGCCAGAACGGCGCCAAGTGGAAGTGGGAGCAGGACTACGCCGGGATCTGGATCCTGCGCAACCACAGCGGCAAGGTCCTGGAGATCGAGAACTCCTCGACCGCCAACGGCGCCCGCGTGCAGCAGTGGGACTACAAGGCCCAGGGCGGCGCCTTCTGGATCATCAACAACGCCTGACGCGCCGCCCCGACGCCGAGCCCCGCACCCGGTCTCCCGGGCGCGGGCTCGGGCTCAGCACTCGATGACGTTGACGGCGAGGCCGCCCCGGGACGTCTCCTTGTACTTGTCGAGCATGTCGCGGCCGGTGTCGCGCATCGTCTTGATCGCCTTGTCCAGGGACACGAAGTGGCGGCCGTCGCCGCGCAGCGCGATCCGGGTGGCGCTGATCGCCTTGATCGCGCCCACGGCGTTGCGCTCGATGCACGGCACCTGCACCAGGCCGCCCACCGGGTCGCAGGTGAGGCCCAGGTTGTGCTCGATGCCGATCTCGGCCGCGTTCTCCACCTGCTCGGGGGTGCCGCCCAGCACCTCGGTCAGGCCCGCCGCCGCCATCGAGCACGCCGAGCCCACCTCGCCCTGGCAGCCGACCTCCGCGCCGGAGATCGACGCGTTCTGCTTGAACAGCACGCCGATCGCGCCCGCGGTCAGCAGGAAGCGGACCGCGCCCTCGTCGCTCGCGCCCGGCACGAACTTGTCGTAGTAGTGCAGCACCGCCGGGATGATGCCCGCCGCGCCGTTGGTCGGGGCCGTCACGATCCGGCCGCCCGCCGCGTTCTCCTCGTTCACCGCCAGCGCGAACAGGGTCACCCAGTCCATCGCGTGCAGCGGGTCGGTGGCCTCCTCGGTCACCAGCTTGCGGTGCAGCTGGGGCGCCCGGCGGCGCACCTTCAGGCCGCCCGGCAGCAGGCCCTCGCGCGCGTTGCCGCGCGCCACGCACGCCTGCATGACCCGCCACAGCTCGACCAGGCCGTCCTTGATCTCCTGCTCGGTGCGGCCGAACGCCTTCTCGTTCTCCAGCATCAGCCCCGAGATCGACAGGCCCGTCTCGCGGCAGCGCTCCAGCAGCTCGGCGGCGGTGTCGAAGCGGTGCGGCAGCACGGTGTCGTCGGCCTTGATCCGGTCGGCGCCCGTGGCGTTCTCGTCCACGATGAAGCCGCCGCCGACCGAGTAGTAGACCTTGGAGCGCAGCTCGTCGCCGCCGGCGTCGAAGGCGGTGAAGCTCATCCCGTTGGGGTGGCCGGGCAGCGACTTCTTCCGCTCGAAGACCAGGTGGTCGTTCACCACGAACGGGATGTCGTGGGAGCGGTACAGGCGCAGCGTCCCGCTCTCGCGGATGGCCGCCAGGCGGTCGTCCACCCCGTCCACGTCCACCAGCTCGGGCTTGTCGCCCTCCAGGCCCAGGATGACGGCCTTGTCGCTGCCGTGCCCCTTGCCGGTCAGGCCGAGCGAGCCGTACAGGATCGCCCGCACCGAGGCGGTCTTCTCCAGCAGGCCGTCGTCGTGCAGGCCCCGCGCGAACCGGTGCGCGGCCGCCATCGGCCCTCCGGTGTGCGAGGACGACGGGCCGATGCCGATCTTGAACAGGTCGAAAACGCTGATTGCCATGAAGGGGTGCTACCTCGTCGTAGCGCGTCCGCTCCGCCCGCCGGGCACGCCGGCGGGCGGAGCCGACTGGTGAGTTACAGGTCCGGGTACAGGGGGTGCTTGCCGGCGAGCGCGCGCACGCGGGCCGACAGCGCCTCGGCGTCGAAGGACGGCTGGAGCGCCAGCGCGATCACGTCGGCGACCTCGGCGAAGTCCTCGGCGGTGAAGCCGCGGGTGGCCAGCGCCGGGGTCCCGATCCGCAGGCCCGAGGTCACCATCGGCGGCCGCGGGTCGTTGGGGACGGCGTTCCGGTTGACGGTGATGCCGATCTCGTGGAGGCGGTCCTCGGCGTCGCGGCCGGTCAGCTCCGAGTCCACCAGGTCCACCAGGACCAGGTGCACGTCGGTGCCGCCGGTCAGCACCTTCACCCCGGCCTTGGCGGCGTCCTCGGCGAGCAGGCGCTCGGCCAGGATGCGGGCGCCGTCCAGGGTGCGCCGCTGGCGGTCCTTGAAGCCGTCGGAGGCGGCGAACTTCAGGGCCACCGCCTTGGCCGCGATCACGTGCTCCAGCGGGCCGCCCTGCATGCCGGGGAAGACGGCGGAGTTGATCTTCTTGCCGTACTCCTCCTTCGCCAGGATCAGGCCGCCGCGCGGACCGCCGAGGGTCTTGTGCGTGGTGGTGGTGACGATGTCGGCGTGCGGCACCGGGGAGGGGTGCAGCCCCGCGGCCACCAGGCCCGCAAAGTGCGCCATGTCCACCATGAGCAGGGCGCCCACCGAGTCGGCGATCTCGCGGAAGGCGGCGAAGTCCAGCTGCCGCGGGTAGGCCGACCAGCCCGCCACGATCATCTTGGGCCGGTGCTCGGCGGCCAGCGCGGCCACCTCGTCCATGTCGACCAGGCCGTCCTCGGCGCGCACGTGGTAGGGCACCACGTTCAGCGTCTTGCCCGAGTAGTTCAGCCGCATCCCGTGGGTCAGGTGCCCGCCGTGCGCGAGGTCCAGGCCGAGGATGGTGTCGCCGTGCTGGAGCAGCGCGAAGTACACCGCGGTGTTGGCCTGCGCGCCGCTGTGCGGCTGGACGTTGGCGTGCTCGGCGCCGAACAGGGCCTTGGCTCGGTCGATGGCGAGCTGCTCGGTGACGTCCACGTACTCGCAGCCGCCGTAGTAGCGGCGGCCCGGGTAGCCCTCGGCGTACTTGTTGGTCATCACCGAGCCCTGGGCCTCCAGGACCGCCACGGGGGCGAAGTTCTCGGAGGCGATCATCTCCAGGGTGGACTGCTGGCGGTGCAGCTCGTCGGCGATGGCCCGGGCGACCTCGGGATCGGCGGCGGCCAGGTGCTCGTTCAGGTCCACGCTCAGGACTCCTCGATGAGCTTGCCGTAGGACTCGGCGTCCAGCAGGTCGCCCGGCTCGTCGTTGATGCGGACCTTGAAGATCCAGCCCTCGCCGTAGGGGTCGTCGTTGATCACCTTGGGCTCGTCCAGCACCGACTGGTTGATCGCGGTGATCTCGCCGCTGACCGGGGAGTACAGCTCGCTGACCGACTTGGTGGACTCCACCTCGCCGCAGCTCTCGCCGGCCTCCACGGTGTCGCCCTCGCCGGGCTGCAGCTCGATGAAGACGATCTCGCCCAGGGCGTCGGCGGCGTGCGCGGTGATGCCGACGGTGACGATGCGGTCCTCGGTTTCGCCGTCGAGACCGGCCACCCACTCGTGCTCTTCGCTGTAGCGGAGCTGCTCCGGAACGCTCACGATCTTTTCTCTCTCCAGGTCTCAGGAACGCTTGTAGAACGGCAGGGCGACCACGTCGACCGGCTCGTGCCGGCCGCGGACGTCCACCGCGAGGCCGGTCTCCTCGACCCCGCTGTCGAGGTAGGCCATGGCGATCGGCTTGCCCAGTGTGGGCGACGGGGCGCCACTGGTCACGACCCCGCACGGCGTGCCGTCGGAGCCGACGACCGCGTACCCCTTGCGGGGCGCGCGGCGGCCGCGCGCGACCAGTCCCACGAGCCTACGGCCTGCGGGGGTCTGCGCTGCCGCCTCCAGGGCGGCCCGGCCGACGAAGTCGCCGGGCTTGTCGAATTTCACCACCCGGCCGAGGCCGGCGTCGAACGGGGTGGTGCTCGCGGTCAGCTCGTTGCCGTACAGCGGCATCCCGGCCTCCAGGCGCAGGGTGTCGCGGGCCGACAGCCCGGCCGGGACGACGCCCTCGACGTCGGCGAGGGCCTGCCAGGTCCTGACGGCGTCGCCGGCGGAGACGAACAGCTCGAAGCCGTCCTCGCCGGTGTAGCCGGTGCGGGCGATCAGGGCGTCGACGCCCGCGACCCGCCCGGCCATGATCGCGTAGTACTTGAGGTCGTCCAGCGGGGCGTCGGTGAACCGGGCGAGGATGCCGGCGGCGTCCGGGCCCTGAAGGGCGATCAGGGCGTAGGAGTCGGAGCGGTCGTCGACCGCCGTCTCGAAGCCTTCGGCCCGCTCGACCAGGGCCTCGCGGACGACGTCCGCGTTGGCGGCGTTCGCCACCACCATGTAGGTCTGGTCGGCCAGCCGGTAGACGATCAGGTCGTCCAGCACGCCGCCGTCATGGCCGACGATCATGGTGTAGCGGGCCTTGCCCACCGCCATCGGCGACAGGTTGCCCACCAGCGCGTGGTCCAGCGCCTTGGCCGCCTCGGGCCCGGACAGGAAGATCTCTCCCATGTGGGACAGGTCGAACAGCCCGGCGCCGGTGCGGACGGCCTTGTGCTCGGCGGTCTCGCTGGCGTAGCGCAGCGGCATCAGGTAGCCCGCGAAGTCGACGAGGTTCGCCCCGAGGTCCTGGTGGACGTCGTACAGCGGCGTCTTCTTGGGCTGGGAATCGGCGGACATGCGGGTCGGCTCCTTCGTCGCGGGCACGCGTGGGCACAATCGTCCCACCCGCGCACCGGGCGTTGTCGGTGCCTCCCCCTCTGTCATCGGCGCCTGAGAGTTTCACCCCGCGGCGGCGGGGCTTTCACCTTCGGCGGGGGACCGGCTGGGGTCCCCGCTTTCCAGAGGTCGCCTGGTCCGTGCGGTCCGTGGGCCTGAGAGGTTCCGGGGAGGATTTGCTCCTTCGGCGTCTCGCGCTGGCTGCGCGGGACTCTCCCGCACGGGATCATCGGCTGGGGCCAATTTAGCAGCGCCGATGCGCTGCGAACAGCGTCCGGGCGGTGCGATCAGGCCGCCAGCGCCTTGCGGAGGGTGCGCAGGCAGAGGCTGAGCGCGGTGTGCTTGGGCGCCCCGTTCTCCCGCACGTGCGCCCACGCGGTGTACAGCAGCGCCCACAGCGTCTGCTGCACCCACTCGGGGGGCACGTCGGGATCGATGCCGCCTTCGGCCTGGCCGCGCCGGACCAGCTCCAGCAGCGCCAGGTCGGCGGCGGTCTCCTCCTCCCAGCCCTCCCAGTCCACCCACTGGGGGTTCTCGAACATCAGCGTCAGGGCGCGGCTGACCTCGAAGTACTCCTGGCAGACCCGTTCCAGCGCGGCGATGGCCGGACCCTCGTCGAGGCGGGCGCGTTCGGTGGCCTCGGCGACCTGCTCCAGGACGTGCGCGCCGATGGCCTTCAGCAGGTCGGCCCGCTCGGGGAAGTAGCGGTGCACGGTGGTGCGGCCGACCCCGGCGGCGGCGGCCACGTCGGCCAGGGAGGCGGTGGGCGTGGTGGACAGGGTCGTGATGGCGGCTTCGAGGATGGCGCGGCGCGTGCGCGCGCGTGTGCCGTTCTGTACCGCCGGCCTGGCCGCCGGGGCTGCGGCGGCCTGCTCGTGCGTCATGCGCATACGGTAACGCCACCGTCAGAAATAAAACACCTTTGACTTTTCTGGAACAACTCTGTTCCACTGGGGAGCATGGATGCTCCGCCTCCCAAGGTCTCCCTCTCCCTCCCGCGGCTCCGGCTGCTGTGGACCTTCACCCGGCCGCACCGGGGCTTGCTCGCGGTCGGCCTGGCGATGGCCCTGCTCGGCTCCGCGCTGGGGCTGGCCACGCCGATGGTCACCAAGTGGGTGCTGGACTCCCTGGCCGACCGGGGCTCGCTGGCCGCGCCGATCGCCGCGATGGTCGCGCTGTTCCTGGTCGGCGCGCTGGTGTCGTTCCGGCAGTGGGTGCTGCTCGGCTCGATCGGCGAGCGCGTGGTGCTGGAGGCCCGCGAGTCGCTGGTGCGGCGGATGCTGCGCTCCACCGTCCCGGCGCTGACCCGCCGCTCCACCGGCGAGCTGGTCACCCGCGTCACCTCCGACACCCTGCTGCTGCGCGAGGCCGCCGCCGGGAGCCTGGTCGGCCTGGTCAACGGCATGGTCATGCTGGTCGGCACGCTGGTGCTGATGGGCGTGCTGGACCTGGTGCTGCTCGGGGTGACGGTGCTGGCCACCGCCGCGGTCGTGGTGCTGTTCCTGCTGCTGATGCCCGCGCTGGCGGCCGCGCAGGTCCGGGCGCAGGACCACGTCGGCCGGCTCGGTGGCGTGCTGGAGGGCGCGCTGCGGGCCGTCCGCACGGTCAAGGTGAGCGGCGCCGAGGACCGGCAGGCCGAGGCGATCCTGGACGACGCGCGCGCCGCCGCCGAGCACGGCGTGCGCTCGGTGCGCCGCGAGGCGCTGGCCTGGACGGTGGCCTGGTCGGGCCTGCAGGTCGCGATCATCGTGATCCTGGGGCTGGGCGCCTGGCGGGTCGGCGCGGGCCGCATGGAGGTGTCCAGCCTGATCGCGTTCCTGCTGTACGCCTTCGGCCTGATGGAGCCGATCATGGAGCTGAGCCAGAGCACGACCACGCTCCAGTCGGGCATGGCCGCCGCCGAGCGCATCCGCGAGGTGGACGACCTGGAGACCGAGCCCGGCACCGTCCCCGGCGGCGGCCCCGGCACCGCCCGGGACGACGCCGGGGCCCCGGTGCTGGAGCTGCGCGGCGTCACCGCCGGGTACGGCCCCGACCTGCCGCCCGCCGTCCGCGGCGTCGACCTGGCGGTGCCGCGCCGGGGCCACGTCGCGATCGTCGGGCCGTCCGGCGCGGGCAAGACCACGCTGATGTCGCTGATCCTGCGGTTCCTGGAGCCGCAGGAGGGCGAGCTGCGGCTGGACGGGGCGCCCTACCGCGACCGCACGCACGCCCAGATCCGCGCCCGGCTCGCCTACGTCGAGCAGGACACCCCGATCGTGCCCGGCACCGTCGGCGCCAACATCCGCTACGCCCGGCCCGACGCCACCGACGAGCAGGTGGCGCGGGTGCTGGCCGACGTGCGGCTCACCGGCAGGATCGAGGCGCTGGAGGAGGGGCTGGACACCCCGCTCACCTCCACCTCGGTGTCGGGCGGCGAACGCCAGCGCATCGCGCTCGCCCGCGCCCTGCTGCGCGAGCCGGAGGTGCTGCTGCTGGACGAGGCCACCGCCCAGCTCGACGGCCTCACCGAGGAGGCGGTGCAGCGCTGCATCCGCGAGCGCGCCGCGCACGGGGCCGTCGTCACGATCGCGCACCGGCTGTCCACGGTGATCGACGCCGACCTGATCGTGGTGATGGAGGACGGCCGCGTCCGCGCGCGGGGCACGCACGCGGAACTGCTGGCGGGCGACCGGCTCTACGCCGAGCTGGTCGAGGCCCTGCGCATCGCCGCGGGCCCCGACCGGCTGGGCACCGCTACACCGGCGTGACGTAGGCCCCCGAGATCCCGCCGTCCACCAGGAACTCCGACGCCGTCACGAAGCTGGCGTCGTCGGAGGCCAGGAACGCCACGGCGGCGGCGATCTCGGACGCCTCGGCGAAGCGCCCGACCGGGATGTGCACCAGCCGCCGCGCGGCCCGCTCGGCGTCCTTGGCGAACAGCTCCTGGAGCAGCGGCGTCGAGACGGGTCCCGGGCACAGCGCGTTCACCCGGATGCCCTCGCGCGCGAACTGCACGCCCAGCTCCCGGGACATCGCCAGCACCCCGCCCTTGGAGGCGGTGTAGGAGATCTGCGAGGTCGCCGCGCCCATCACCGCCACGAACGACGCGGTGTTGATGATCGACCCCTTGCCCTGCGCCCGCATGTAGGGCAGCACGTACTTGCAGCACAGGTAGACGCTGGTCAGGTTGACGTCCTGGACGCGCTTCCACGCCTCCAGCCCCGTCTCCAGGATGGAGTCGTCGTCGGGCGGGGAGATCCCGGCGTTGTTGAACGCGACGTCGACGCGCCCGTACGCCTCGTGCGCCGCCGCGTACAGGGCCTTCACCTCCTCCTCGGAGGTGACGTCGGTCCGTACGAACAGCCCCCCGGCCTCGGCGGCGGCGGCCTTGCCGCCCGCCTCGTCCAGGTCGGCGACCACGACCACGGCGCCCTCCTGCGCGAACCGCCGCGCGGTGGCCAGCCCGATCCCGCTCGCGCCGCCGGTCACGACGGCCACGCGGCCTTCCAGACGTTGCACTTGTCACTCCTCGGTGGCGATGAAGACGTTCTTGACGTCGCTGAAGGAGTCCAGCGCGTCCGGCCCCAGCTCCCGGCCCAGCCCGGACTGCTTGAGCCCGCCGAACGGCGTCCAGTACCGCACCGACGCGTGCGAGTTGACCGACAGGTTCCCGGCCTCCACCGCGCGCGCCATGCGGATGCCGCGGCCCAGGTCGCGGGTCCAGATCGACCCGGACAGCCCGTAGGGGGTGTCGTTGGCCAGGCGGACCGCCTCGGCCTCGTCCTCGAACGGCGCGACCGTCACCACCGGCCCGAACACCTCCTCGTGCCAGGCCGGCAGCGTCGCGAAGTCGGGGGTGGCCAGCACGGTCGGCGCGAACCAGAACCCCGGCCCCTCCGGCGCCGAGCCCCGGAACGCCACCGGCGCGCCGTCGGGCACGTACCCGGCGACCCGCTCCCGGTGCGCGGCGCTGATCAGCGGCCCCATCTGCGTCTTGGCGTCGCGCGGATCGCCCACGGCGAAGCCGCGCACGGCCGGTTCCAGCAGCTCCATGAACCGGTCGTAGACCCCGCGCTGCACCAGGATGCGCGAGCGCGCGCAGCAGTCCTGCCCGGCGTTGTCGAACACCGCGCCGGGCGCGGTCGCGGCGGCCTTCTCCAGGTCGGCGTCGGCGAAGACGATGTTGGCGCTCTTGCCGCCCAGCTCCAGCGTCAGCCGCTTCACCCCCGGCGCGCACGCCGCCATGATCTGTTTGCCGACCCGGGTGGACCCGGTGAAGACGATCTTGGCGACGTCCGGGTGGTCCACCAGCCGCCGCCCCGCCACCGGGCCCGCGCCCGGCAGCACCTGCACCACGCCCTCGGGCAGCCCCGCCTCCAGCGCCAGCTCCCCGATCCGCAGCGCGGTCAGCGGCGTCAGCTCGGCGGGCTTGACGATGACGGTGTTGCCCGCCGCCAGCGCCGGGGCCAGCCCCCAGCCCAGGATCGGCATCGGGAAGTTCCACGGCACGATCACCGCGACCACGCCCAGCGGCTCGGCGAACGTCACGTCCAGCCCGCCCGCCACCGGGATCTGCCGCCCGCCCGCCCGCTCCGGCGCGGCGGCGTAGTAGTGCAGCACGTCGCGCAGGTTGTCGGCCTCCCAGTACGCCTGCCCGACCGGATGCCCGGCGTTGCGGACCTCCAGCGCGGCCAGTTCGTCGCGGTGCGCGTCCACCGTCTCGGCGAACGCGCGCAGCAGCCGCGCCCGGTCGCCGGGCGCCACGCCCCGCCAGGACCGGAACGCCCTGCCGGCGCGCTCCACCGCCGCGTCGGCCTCCTCGGGGGAGGCCAGCGCCACGGTCGCCGCCACCTGCTCGGTGGCCGGGTCGATCACCTGGTAGTCGGTCATCACAGCCTTTCGAAGCCTCGGAACATCTCCCAGTCGGTGACCGCGCGGTCGAACGCGGCCAGCTCAACCCGGGCGTAGTTGGCGTAGTGCTCCACCACGTCCTTGCCGAAGGCCCGCTCGGCGGTCGCGCTGGCGCTCCAGTCGGCGGCGGCCTCGCGCAGCGTCGCCACGACCGTGTCGGCGTCGGCGGCGTAGGCGTTGCCGGTGCACGGCTCCTCCAGTTCGAGCTCCTGCTCGATGCCGTGCAGGCCCGACGCGACCAGCGCCGCGACCGCCAGATAGGGGTTCACGTCGCCGCCCGGCACCCGGTTCTCGATCCGCAGCGACGGGCCGTGCCCGACCAGCCGCAGCGCGCAGGTCCGGTTGTCCACGCCCCACTTGACGGCCGTCGGCGCGAACGAGTCGGGCTGGTAGCGCTTGTAGGAGTTGATGTTGGGCGCGAGCAGCAGCGTGAAGTCGCGCAGGCACGCCTGCTGCCCGGCGATGAAGTGCTCGCCGGTCTTGGACAGCCCGTGCGGGCCGTCCCCGGCCAGCACCGGGCGGCCCTGCCGGTCGCGCAGCGAGATGTGGACGTGGCAGGAGTTGCCCTCGCGCTCGTTCGGCTTGGCCATGAACGTGATCGACATGCCCTCCTGCGCCGCGATCTCCTTGGCGCCGGTCTTGTAGAGCACGTGGTTGTCGCAGGTCGCCAGGGCCTCGTCGAACCGGAACGCGATCTCGTGCTGGCCGAGGTTGCACTCGCCCTTGGCCGACTCCACGTACATCCCCGCCCCGGCCATCCCGTTGCGGATCCTCCGCAGCAGCGGCTCGACGCGCGCCCCGCCGAGCAGCGAGTAGTCCACGTTGTACTGGTTGGCCGGGGTGAGGTCCCGGTACGCCCTGCGCCAGGCGTCCTCGTAGGAGTCCTGGTAGACCACGAACTCCAGCTCGGTCCCCACGAACGCCTCCCAGCCGCGCTCGGCGAGCCGGGCGAGCTGGCGGCGCAGGATCTGCCGCGGCGAGGCCGCCACGTCCGAGCCGTCCTCCCAGCCCAGGTCGGCGTGGACCAGCGCGGTGCCCGGCTGCCACGGGACGCGGCGCAGCGTGCCGAGGTCGGGCCGCATGACGAAGTCGCCGTAGCCGGTGTCCCAGGAGGACATGGCGTACCCGGCCACGGTGTTCATGTCCACGTCCACCGCGAGCAGGTAGTTGCAGCCCTCCGAGCCGTGCCCGGCGACCTCCTCCAGGAAGAAGCGGGCCGACAGCCGCTTGCCCTGCATCCGGCCCTGCATGTCGGTGAACGCGATGATCACGGTGTCGATCTGGCCCGCCTCGGCCTCGACCCACAGTTGCTCCAGCGTGAGCGGTGCTTCGGTCACGGATGCCGCCTTCCTGTCAGCCGAGGGCCTTGTCCACGGCCTTGAGCTCGTTCTCGATGGCGGCCAGCTCCTCCGCGCTGCCCTGGACCTTGGGCCCGGTGAACCACTTGCGGGCCGACACCATCCACCACAGGCCCGCCCCGCCGAGCACCACCAGGACGGCCACGGGGGAGTAGTTGAAGGTGTCGCGGGTGATCGGGTTGGCGGGCGGCAGCATGAACAGCACCGAGATGATCAGCACCCAGGTGACCGCGACGATCCCGACCGGGCGGCTCCAGCGGCCGAGGTTCCACGGACCGGGCCGGAAGTCGGCGCCCTGCCGCAGCCGCAGGAAGGTCGGGATCACGTAGGCGATGTACAGGCCGATCACCGCGACCGAGGTCACCGCCAGGTAGGCGGTCTTGTTCCAGATCGCGGGCAGCGCCAGCACGAACGCGCCCCCGGCGGCCAGCCAGATCGCGTTGGTGGGGGTGCGGGTGCGCTTGTTGATGCGGTGCCACACCTTCGACAGCGGCAGCGCCCCGTCCCGCGAGAACGCGTAGACCATGCGGGAGTTGGCGGTGACCGAGGCCATGCCGCAGAAGAACTGGGCCACGAACGAGATGAGGATCAGCAGCTTGCCGGTGGTCTCCCCGGTCGCGGCGATGAAGATGCCGGCCGGGCCGTCCTTGACCGCCGCCCCGTAGTCCTGGATCGCGAAGGTGACGCCCAGCAGCAGGATCCAGCCCGCCACCACCGACACCAGCACCGAGTTGACGATGCCCTTCGGCCCCGAGCGCGCCGCGTCGCGGGTCTCCTCGGTCATGTGCGCCGAGGCGTCGTAGCCGGTCATCGTGTACTGCGACAGCAGCAGCCCGATCAGCGCGGCGTACCAGCCGTACTGCCACCCGGTCTCGTTGACGAACTCGGTGAACACGAAGCCGGCCGACTGGTGCCGCGCCGGCTTGAGCACCAGCACCCCGACCACGACCGCGACGCCCACCACGTGCCACCACACGCTGACGCTGCCGAGCAGCGACACGAGCTTCACGCCGAACTGGTTGAGCAGCGCGTGCACCGCCAGGATCACCGCGAACAGCGTGAAGGTGTGGCCGAGCGAGACGTCGAAGCCGAACTGCAGGTCCAGCAGCGGGTTGAGGAAGGCCGCCGACCCGTAGACGATCGCGGCGGTCACCGCGACCTGCCCGATGAAGTTGAACCACCCGGTGAACCAAGCCCAGGCCGCGCCGTTGCGCCGGGCGAGCTTGGCCGCCCAGTAGTAGAGCCCGCCCGCGGTGGGGTAGCTGGAGCAGACCTCGGCCATGGCCAGCGCCACCAGCAGCGTCATCGCGCCGACGAACAGCCAGCCCCAGGTGATCACCACCGGCCCGCCGCCGGCCAGCCCGATGGTGTAGGAGGTCAGGCAGCCGCTGAGCACCGAGATGATGGTGAACGAGACCGCGAAGTTGGAGAAGCCGGACATCGAGCGGTTGAGCTCCTGGGCGTAGCCCAGCTCGTGCAGCCGTTTCTCGTCGTCGGACAGATGGTCGGGGGAAGGATCGGAAGCCTGGTGCTCGTCGATGCTCACGAGCGCCTCCTCGCGTCCGGGACGGAGACCGTCAAAAGCGCGTAAACGGGCTAATGTCAGACCATTAACGTTTGCCGTCCCCTGGCCGTCAAGAGGGCGGCGGAGCCGAAACGCACATGTAACGTGGGGCCGAGGACCCCGCCGAGGCGAAGGGCGGCCATGTCCCGCACGACCGACGAATCCGTCCCGCCCGCCGCGGTCTTCCGGCCCGTCCGGGCCGGCAACGCCTTCGAGGAGACCGTCGAGCGGCTGCTCCAGGCGATCAAGCTGGGCGTGGTGGCGCACGGCGACCGCCTGCCGCCCGAGCGCGAGCTCGCCCCCATGCTGGGCGTCAGCCGCGTCACCCTGCGCGAGGCGATCCGCGCCCTCGCGCAGGAGGGCTTCGTGGAGTCGCGGCGCGGCCGCGCGGGCGGCACGTTCGTCACCTACACCCGGCCCCGCCCCCGCCAGGCCGACCTGCGCCGCGCCCTGGCCGCCATGGGCGACGACCTGAACGACACCCTCACCTACCGGCTGGCGGTGGAGACCGGCGCGGCCCAGGCGCTGGCCGGCATGGACCTGTCCGACGGCCGCGACACGGTGCTGCGCGGCCGGCTGGAGGAGCTGAACGCCGCTGGCCCCGAGGACTACCGGCGCCAGGACACCCTGTTCCACCTGGCCGTCGCCGAGCTGACCGGCTCGGCGCTGCTGGCCGCCGCGTGCGCCGACGCGCGGATGCGGGTGACCGACCTGCTGAACGCGATCCCGGTGCTCGGCCGTAACATCGAGCATGCCGCCGTCCAGCACGCCGCCATCGTCGATGCGATCCTCGCCGGCGACCCGGAGGCCGCCCGCCGCGCGGTCGCCGAGCACCTGGAGGGCACGGCCGCGCTGCTGCGGGGCTTCCTCGGATAAGGCGGGGGTAAGGGCGCGATGCCCTTGGCCACAAGGGATTCCTGCACGGCGGCGCGCGGCGCCGATGACATACGCTGAGTTGTCCAACGGAGATCACGGAGAGGCTTAACGCATGGTCTGGCTGGCGGGAGTGCTGATCCTGTTCTTCGGCCTGCTCTTGTCCATCGCGCTGCACGAGCTGGGGCACTTCAGCTTCGCCAAGCTGTTCGGCGTGCGCACCCCGCAGTTCATGGTGGGGTTCGGGCCGACGCTGTGGTCCATGCGCAGGGGCGAGACCGAGTACGGCGTCAAGTGGATCCCGCTCGGCGGGTACATCCGCATGATCGGGATGCTGCCGCCGCGCAAGGGCGACGCCCCCGGCCAGGTGCGGCAGATCAGCACCGGGCCGTGGCAGGGGCTCATCGAGTCCGCCCGCGGCGCCGCGCTGGAGGAGGTCCGGCCGGGCGACGAGGACCGCGTCTTCTACGCCAAGAAGTGGTGGCAGAAGCTCATCATCATGTTCGCCGGGCCGGCGATGAACCTGGTCCTGGCCGTGGTCTTCTTCTCCATCCTGCTGATGGGCATCGGCAAGGAGACCCCGCAGCCGGTGATCGACACCGTGTCGCAGTGCATGGTCCCGGCCAGCCAGGCGGGCCAGGCGGAGACCTGCCCGGCCAATGCCGCGCCGACCCCGGCCAAGCAGGTGGGCCTGCGGCCCGGCGACCGGATCGTCGCCTTCGGCGGCGAGAAGGTCGACTCCTACGCCCGCCTCCAGGTGCTGATCCGCGACTCCGGCGGCCGGACGGTGCCGATGACGGTGCGGCGCGGCGGGCAGGACGTCGCGCTGAGCGTGCCGGTCACCCGCAACCAGATGCGCGACCTGGCCGACCCCGACAAGGTCGTCAACGTCGGCTTCCTCGGCATCACCCCGACCAGCGCCTACGAGCGGCAGGGGCCGGGCGTCGTGGCGTCCACGATGGTGGACCTGACCCGGCGCACCGCCGAGTCGCTGCTGCGGATGCCGCAGAAGATGGTCGGCGTCTGGAACGCCGCCTTCGGCGACCGCGAGCGCGACCCCAACGGCCCGATCGGCGTGGTCGGCGTCAGCCGCCTCGGCGGCGACGTGGCGGCCTCGGAGCAGATCGCCACCATCGACAAGATCGCGATGTTCGTCATGCTGCTGGGCTCGCTGAACCTGGCCATCGGCATGTTCAACCTGATCCCGCTGCTGCCGCTGGACGGCGGGCACATGGCGGGCGCGCTGCTGGAGGCGGTCAAGAAGGGCTTCGCCCGGCTGCTCCGGCGCCCCGACCCCGGGCCGGTGGACGTGGCCAAGGCGCTGCCGGTGACCTACGTGATGGCCAGCGTGCTGATCGTGATGGGCGCGCTGCTGATCTACGCGGACCTGGTCAACCCGATCCGGCTGTCCGGCTGACCCGGCGGGCGGGCGGCCCGGCCGCCCGCCCGCGCTCACGTCCGGGCGGGCATGTCCCCGGTCCTGTGGAAGGCGCGCAGGGCGTCCAGGTAGGGGTCGATGTCCAGGCCCTGCTCGGCCAGCCACGCGTCCGACCCGTAGGTGCCCGCGTAGCGCTCGCCGCCGTCGCACAGCAGCGTCACCACGCTGCCGCGCCGCCCCTCGCGCCGCATCTCGGCGATCAGCTGCGCCACGCCCCACATGTTGGTGCCGGTCGAGCCGCCCACGCTGCGCCCGGTGACCTCGGCGGTCCAGCGCATCGCCGCCACCGACGCCGCGTCCGGCACCCGCGCCATCCGGTCGATCACCGTGGGCAGGAACGACGGCTCCACCCGGGGCCGCCCGATGCCCTCGATCCGCGACCCGGCCGCGGTGCGCTCCATGTCGCCGTCGGCGAAGGCGTCGTAGAACGCCGAGCCCTCGGGGTCCACCACCATCAGCCGGGTCTGGTGCCGGCGGTAGCGCACGTAGCGGCCGAGCGTCGCCGAGGTGCCGCCGGTGCCCGCGCCGACCACGATCCAGTCCGGCTCGGGGAAGCGCTCCAGCCGCAACTGCTCGAAGATCGACTGGGCGATGTTGTTGTTGCCCCGCCAGTCGGTGGCCCGCTCGGCGTAGGTGAACTGGTCCATGAAGTGGCCGCCGCACTCGCGCGCCAGCCGCCGCGACTCGGCGTAGATCGCCGTCGGGTCGGCCACCAGGTGGCAGCGCCCGCCGTAGAACTCGATCAGCTCGATCTTCTCCGGGCTGGTGGCGGCGGGCATCACCGCCGTGAAGGGCAGCCCCAGCATCCGCGCGAAGTAGGCTTCGGAGACCGCGGTCGAGCCGCTGGAGGCCTCGATGATCGTGGTCCCCTCGCGGATCCAGCCGTTGGCCAGCCCGTACAGGAACAGCGACCGCGCCAGCCGGTGCTTCAGCGAGCCGGTCGGGTGCACCGACTCGTCCTTCAGGTACAGGTCGATGCCCCACTCCGGCGGCAGCGGGAACACGTGCAGGTGCGTGTCCGCGCTGCGGTTGGCGTCGGCCTCCACGATGCGCACGGCCTCGGCGATCCAGGCCCGGCAGGCCGGGTCGCAGCGGTCCAGCGTTTGCTCCACGGCTCGATCTCCCTTGATCGTCTCCCTGCCCCGAACGATATCCCCGCAGCCCAGCGGGCATGATGGCAGGACGGGGGGTACATGTACGACTTCTTCGAGCAGCGCATCGTCGCCGACGGGCGGCTGCCGCTGTTCGCCTTCTTCGTGGCGTTCATCGCCACCTTCGTGCTGACCCGGATCAACGTGCGGCTGATCCGGGCGGACGTGCGCTGGTGGTTCAAGAACGTCAAGGCCGGCGACCTGCACATCCACCACGTGGTGTTCGGCGTGGTGCTGATGCTGGTGGGCGGGGTGACGGGCCTCGCGGTCCCCGACTTCTACGGCGGGGTCGGGGTCGCGGCGGCGGTGGTGTTCGGCATGGGCGCGGCGCTGGTGCTGGACGAGTTCGCGCTCATCCTGCACCTCAGCGACGTGTACTGGACCGAGAAGGGCCGCGCGTCGGTGGACGCGGTGTTCATCGCGGTCGCCGTCACCGGGCTGCTGCTGCTCGGGATACGGCCGGTCGGCTTCGAGGGGCTCGGCGCCGACGAGGCCGTCGAGCAGGAGTTCGGCCGCGCCTTCATGATCGGCGTCTACGTCGCCTCGCTGGCGCTCAACCTGGCGCTGGCGGTGGTCACCCTGCTCAAGGGCAAGATCTGGACCGGGCTGCTCGGGCTGTTCGTGCCGCTGCTGCTGTTCCTCGGCGCGTTCCGGCTGGCCCGGCCCGGCTCGCCCTGGTCGCGCTGGTACTACCACCCGCACTCGCGCAAGTACCGGCGGGCGGTCTGGCGCGAGCGGCGGCTGCGCCGCCCGCTGATCAGGGCGAAGATCTGGATCCAGGAGTTCATCGCCGGGCGGCACGACCTGATCCCCACCGAGCTGCTGCCGGGCAAGGGTGGTAGCGAGCGGTCGCGCCGCAGGGCCGCGCCGCCGGACGGGAAGGAGCGCCGCCCCGGAGGCGACTAGCGGTCAGTCCGGCACGCGTCAGTCCGGCACGCGTCAGTCCGGCACGCGTCAGTCCGGCACGCGTCAGTCCGGCACGCGTCAGTCCAGCACGGGGGCGACGGCCCGCACCGTGTCGATCGTGTCGGCCTCGTCCGCCTTCTTGTCGGGCCGGTAGCGCAGCACGCGGGCGAAGCGCAGCGCCAGGCCGCCCGGGTAGCGGGGGCTGCGCTGCACCCCGTCGAAGGCGATCTCCACGACCAGCTCGGGGCGCACGCGCACCGTCCAGCCGTCGTCCTCCACGGCGAGGGCGCCGAGCTTGTCGGTCTGCCAGGCCAGCAGCTCGTCGGTCATGCCCTTGAAGGTCTTGCCGAGCATGACGAAGCCGCCGGTCTCGGGATCGCGCGCGCCGAGGTGCAGGTTGGACAGCAGGCCCTCCCGCCGCCCGCTGCCCCGCTCGACCGCGAGCACCACCAGGTCGAGGGTGTGGCGCGGCTTGACCTTGATCCAGCCCGCGCCCCGGCGGCCCGCGGTGTAGGGGGTGTCCAGCGACTTGACCAGCACGCCCTCGTGGCCGAACGCGACGGCCGCGTCGAAGAACTCCTTGGCCTCGGCCGGGTCGGCGGTGACGGTGCGCGGCATCCGCAGCTCCTCGGGCACGGCCCCCGCGAGCGCCTCGTAGCGCTCGGCGCCTGGCCGGTCGAGCAGGTCGGCGCCGTCCAGCCGCAGGACGTCGAACAGCAGCAGCGACAGCGGCACCGGCTCGGCGCCCTCCTTGGCGGCGCGGGTGGCGGTGCGCGCGGCGGTGATCTGGAAGGGGTGCGGGCGGCCGTCCGGGCGCAGCGCGATCAGCTCGCCGTCGAACACGGCCTCGCGCACCGGCAGCCCGCGCACCGCCTCGACGACCTCGGGCAGCCGCCCGGTGATGTCGTCGAGCGTCCGGGTGAACACCCGGACCTCGTCGCCCGCCACGTGGACCTGGGCGCGCACGCCGTCGAGCTTCCACTCGACGGCGGCGGGCCCGCCGAGCTTGGCGAGGGCCTCGGCCACGGTCGGCGCGGACGCCGCCAGCATCGGCCTGACCGGCCGCCCCACCTCCAGCGTGAACGCGCGCAGCCCCGCGACCCCGTCGGCCAGCGCGGCGGTCGCGACCGGCCCCGGCGCGCCGCGCAGCATGATCGCGCGCCGCACCTCGGCGGCCGGCACGTCCGCGGCGGCGGCGACGGCCTCGGCCATCACGCCGTCGAGCGCGCCCTGCCGCAGCTCGCCCGACAGCAGGCGGACGAGGAAGTCCTGCTCGTCGCCGGTGGCCCGGCCCAGCAGCGCGGCGAGCAGCTCGCGCCGCCGCGCCACCGACCCCTTGCCGGAGACCGCGCCGATCTCGGTGAGGGCGGCGTCCACCCCGGCCACCGTGAGCGCGGGCGCGGCGGCGGGCGGCGGCAGGTCGCGCAGCGCCGCGTAGCCGACGCCGACCTGCCGCTGGGGCAGCTCGCCCGACAGGTAGGCGACCACGACGGGCGCGGCGTCCGGGCCGGCGTGGCGCAGGCACTCGGCCAGCGCCGCGACCTTGGCCTTGCGGGCCGAGGTCGAGGCGACCGTCTGCGAGGTTCGGGCGATCTCCGCGAGCTGCACCCTCCCAGTGTGACCATGGGGTCTGACATTTGACGCCACCGGGGCCCTGGTCACGGCGGGCCGGTCTGATTACCTTTTCGTGGGGGATAAGGGCACATGGGGGAGTGAGGAGCGGAGGAGTGGGCCTTCCGCGTCCGCAGGAGCCGTTCCAGCGGGTGTACTCGGCACCGGAGCCGCCCGCGCCCGCGCGCCGCCCGAAAGTGCTGGCGCTGCTGGTCGCGGTCGTGTCGTTCGTGCTCGCCGCCGTGGCGGTCTTCTGGCTCGCCCCGGGCGGGACGGAACGGGAGAAGCCGACAGCCGCCCGTCCCACGCCCAGCGTGGAGCCGACCCCGCCGCCCTCGGTCTCCGCCGAACCGTCGGCCTCGCCCGAGCCCACCACGCCGCCGCCGAGCAGCGCGCCGCCGACGCAGGCCCCGGCCGTCGCCGCGCTGCCGCCCGCGTGCAAGACGGTGTCGCAGGCAACGCTGCGCGCCCTGATCCCCAAGGCGAAGCAGACCGCTGGCGCGAACCGGGGCCTCACCAGCTGCACCAGCACCGCCGGGGACGGCTCCTACCGCTGGCTGCTGGTGGAGGCGACGCTGTACCCGCCGGGCGACAGCGAGGCGCCGGTGGACCAGGCGCGCGGCCTGTACGCCTCCCGCTGGAACCAGGCGCACCAGCCGTCGATGACCGAGACGCTGGCGCTGGAGCGGCGGTCCGGGCTGGGCGACGAGGCCTACCAGTGGTTCAAGGTGGACAAGGGCCAGCCGACCGTCACCGGCGAGGTCGTGGTGCGCGACCGCAACGTCGTGATCCGGGTCGGTTACAGTGAGAGCGTTCCGGCCCGGGACCGGGCCGCCGCCCGCCGGAAGAGCTGCCTCGACAAAGCCGCGCGGGTCGCGCGCGAAGTGCTGACCGGCTTCCGTTAAACCATTTCTGACCTGAATCGGCCGATCATGACATATGTGCGGTCATTGCCTCCTAGGGTGTTTCGCAAAGGGGAGGGAGACGCCGATCGGGGCCCGTGTGACGCGGGTGATCGGCGTGGCCGACGTCTGAGGAGGAGGACGAGACCGTGGCCGCACGACCGGCAGGAGTGTCCTGGGCCTGACACCTGGGACGAAGGGGAGGGAACTCCCGGCTTGAGGGCCGCGGGGGGGGGTGGGGGCCCCCGGCCCCGCGCCGGCCGCGGGGGGGGGGGCATGGGGGCGCCGCACGCACCCGGTTTAGTGCCCACGGCCCGCCCCCAGATGGGGGCGAACGTGGGCCCGGGGCTGGTG
>JBITGK010000046.1:0-18779 GCA_044456955.1 Spirillospora sp. NPDC050679
CCCCCCGGCAGGGCTCCGCCCCACACCCCGCAAACGACGGGCTCCGCCCGCCGTGCCTGCTTCATACGGCAGGGGCTCCGCCCCCGCACCCCCGGACGAGCATGGGCTTCGCCCCTGGATTTTGGGGTCTTCCCCACCGGGGGTGTTGGGGTCGGTGCCCGCAGTGCAGGCGAGCGACCAACTACCGCCGGCAAGGCCAAAGCCCAAGGCAAGGCCCTGTCGGCGGTAGATCGCGAAGCGATGCGGCGCTCGCCCGCCTTCCGGTCGCTTCCCGAGCCGTTAGGCGAGGGAAACGGGCCGGAAGACCAAAACAACACGCCGGTTCCCGAGCCCCTAGGCGAGGGGTTCGGGCCAAAAGGCAGAAGACAGGTATCGTTCCTCGGGCTCCTGTGTGTCGTCTGGGGGCGGGGGCAGGGGGAACCGTAGTTCGGAGGAGGACGGCGACAGCGTGTATCTGAAGACTCTGACGCTGCGCGGCTTCAAGTCCTTCGCGTCCGCCACGACGCTCCGGCTGGAGCCCGGCATCACCTGCGTGGTCGGGCCCAACGGGTCGGGCAAGTCCAACGTGGTGGACGCCCTGGCCTGGGTGATGGGGGAGCAGGGGGCCAAGTCGCTTCGCGGCGGCAAGATGGAGGACGTCATCTTCGCCGGCACCGCCAACCGCGCCCCGCTGGGCCGGGCGGAGGTGGTGCTGACCATCGACAACTCCGACGGCGCGCTGCCCATCGACTACTCCGAGGTCACCATCAGCCGGCTGATGTTCCGGTCGGGGCAGAGCGAGTACGCCATCAACGGCGACTCCTGCCGGCTGCTGGACATCCAGGAACTGCTGTCGGACTCGGGCATCGGCCGCGAGATGCACGTCATCATCGGGCAGGGGCAGCTCGACCGCGTGCTGCACTCGGGGCCCGAGGGGCGCCGCGCGGTCATCGAGGAGGCCGCCGGGGTCCTCAAGCACCGCAAGCGCAAGGAGAAGGCGCTCCGCAAGCTCGACGCGATGCAGGCCAACCTCACCCGCGTCCAGGACCTCACCGGCGAGCTGCGCCGCCAGCTCAAGCCGCTGGGGCGCCAGGCCGAGATCGCGCGTCGGGCCGCCGTCATCCAGGCCGACCTGCGCGACGCCAAGGCGCGCCTGCTGGCCGACGACCTGGTCTCGCTGCGCACCAAGCTCGACCAGGAGGCCGCCGACGAGGCGTCCATCCGGCAGCGCCGCGCCGAGACCGAGCGGGCGCTGGCCGAGGCGCAGGAGCGCGAGGCCGTCCTCGAAGCCGAGGAGGCCGCCGAGGCTCCCAGGCTCGCGCAGGTCCAGGACACCTGGTTCAAGCTCTCCGCGCTCAAGGAGCGCCTCCGGGGCGTCGCCGACCTCGCCGCCGAGCGCCACCGCAACGCCGTCGAGGCGCGTGACGAGGAGCGCCGCGGTCGCGATCCGGAGGACATGGAGCGCGAGGCCGTCGCGATCCGCGAGCAGGAGGAGATGCTCCGCGCCGCGCTGGAGGAGGCCCAGGACGGGCTCGCCCACGCCGTCGAGGAGCGTACCGGCGCCGAAGAGGCGCTGACCGTGGAGGAGCGCCGTCTGCAGGCCGCGGCTCGTGCCGCCGCCGACCGGCGTGAGGAGCTGGCCCGGTTGCGCGGGCGCGTCGAGGCGCTGCGCAGCAAGGTCCAGGCGGGGCAGTCGGAGATCGGACGTCTGGCCGAGGCCCGTGCCGAAGCCGGGCGGCGCGCCGACGACGCCCGGCAGGAGTTCGAGTCGTTCGAGGCCGAGGTCGTCGAGGACCCCGCGCTGGTCGCCGAGCACGAGCTCGCCCAGGAGACCCTCGCCACCGCCAAGGACGCCGCTGAGCAGGCGCGCGCCGCGGTGGACGGGCCCCGCCAGGATCTGAAGGACGCGCGGGCGGCCGTCGCGGCCGCCCGTTCGGCCGACCAGGCCGCGCAGAAGCAGGTCACCGCCCTCCAGGCCCGTATCGAGGCCCTCAACCTCACGCTGGGCAGTGCCGCCGACGGGGGAGAGGCCCTCCTGGAGGCGGGCGGTGAGGGTGCGCTGGACGGTGTCCTGGGCACCGTTGCTTCCCTGTTGACCGTTCGTCCTGGATACGAGACCGCTGTCGCTGCGGCGCTCGGCAACGCCGCTGAGGCCATCGCAGTCGGCTCTCTCGATACGGCCGAGGCCGCTCTAGATCTGCTCCGTTCGCGTGATGCGGGTCGTGCGGGTCTGCTGGTTGGCGGGGGTGCGCCTGCAGTTGGGGCGCGCGTGCCCGACGTTGATTACGCGGTGGACGCCGTCACGGTCCCTGAGGCGATGCGTCCCGCTCTGCAGCACCTTCTGGGCGACGTGGTCGTCACCGAGGACGTCGCGGCCGCTGCCGCCCTGGTCCGCCGCGAGCCTTCGCTCCGCGCGGTCACCCGCGACGGCGACCTCATCGGCGCGCACTGGGCGCAGGGCGGCGGTGCGAACGGGGCCCAGAGCCTGCTCCAGATGCGCGCCACCCTCGACCAGGCCGTCGAGGACCTGGCCGCCGCCGAGACCGCCGCTGAGCAGCGGGGCGCCGCGCTCACCGAAGCCATGGACGCCGAGCAGGCCGCCCAGACGGCTCTGGACGCCGCGCAGGCGGCCGTCCAGCAGGCCCAGGGCGGCGTCAACCAGGCCCAAGCCGAACTTGACCGCGTCCGCGCGCGCCTGCGCGAGTTCGACGCCCAGGCGGCTCAGGAGGCCAAGCGTGCCGCTCGCCTGGAGGCCGACGTGCGCGCCGCCCAAGGCGAGGCCGAACGGCTCGGCAAGGCGCTCAACGCCGCCCAGCAGTCCCTGGAGACCGACGCCGCCGCGGCCGAGGAGCTGGCGATGCGGCTGGCCGAGTCCGAGGAGGCCGCCGAGGTCGCAGAGGAGGCCGGCTACGACACCGACGCCCGCGACGAGCTGAACGCCCGCGTCCAGGAGCTGCGCTCGGCCGAGATGGAGGCGCGGCTGACCGTGCGCACCTCCGAGGAGCGCGTGCAGGCCATCGCGGGCCGCGCCGACTCCCTGGAGCGCGGGGCCCGCCGCGAACGCGAGGAGCGCGCCCGCGCCGCCCGCCGCCGCGCCCGCCGCGAGCAGCAGGCCCGTATCGCCGAGGCCGTCGTGCACGGCGCCCGCATCGCCCTGGAGCGCATCGAGCTGTCCCTCGACGCCGCCGTCACCCAGCGCGAGGCCGCCGAGCGCGCCCGCGCCGCCCGCGACGCCGAGTTGAAGGTGGTGCGCTCCCAGGTCCGCGAGCTGTCGTCCACCCTGGAGCGCCTGGTCAACGTCGTGCACGGCAGCGAGGTCGCGCGCGCCGAGCAGCGGCTGCGGCTGGAGCAGCTCGAACAGCGCGCGCTGGAGGAGTTCGGCCTGGAGGTCGAGGGCCTGGTCAACGAGTACGGCCCCGACCAGCTGGTGCCGCCGCCCGCCGACGCGCCCGAGGACGCCAAGCCCGCGCCCTACGACCGCGCCGTCCAGGAGAAGCGCGCCAAGTCCGCCGAACGCCAGCTCAACCAGCTCGGCAAGGTCAACCCGCTGGCGCTGGAGGAGTTCGCGGCGCTGGAGGAGCGGCACGCCTTCCTCACCACCCAGCTCGAAGACCTCAAGAAGACCCGGCGCGAGCTGCTCACGGTCGTCAAGGAGGTCGACGACCGCGTCCAGCAGGTGTTCGCCTCCGCCTACGCCGACACCGAGGCGCAGTTCGCGCGGATCTTCGCCCGGCTGTTCCCCGGCGGAGAGGGCAGCCTGTCGCTGACCGAGCCGGAGGACATGCTCACCACCGGCGTGGAGGTCTCGGCCCGCCCGCCCGGCAAGAAGGTCAAGCGGCTGTCGCTGCTGTCGGGCGGCGAGCGGTCGCTGGTGGCGATCGCGTTCCTGGTCGCGGTGTTCAAGGCCCGCCCGTCCCCGTTCTACGTGCTGGACGAGGTGGAGGCCGCGCTGGACGACACCAACACCCAGCGGCTGCTGACGGTGTTCGAGGAGCTGCGCGAGTCGTCGCAGCTGATCATCATCACACACCAGAAGCGCACCATGGAGGGCGCCGACGCGCTGTACGGGGTGTCGATGCGCGGCGACGGCGTGACGCAGGTGGTCAGCCAGCGACTGGAACGCGACCGCGAACCCGTGTGATCCTGAGGTGCCACCCTCTGGAGGCGCCCCGTGTCCCTTTCCCCCCGAGGACGGGTCCTCGTCTGGGCGGCGGCGCTGTCGTTCATGCTCTGGACGGCGTTCGCGGCCGTGACGGCGGCACGCGAGCTGGGCTACGAGCGGGCGGCCGAACGGGGCGACGGCGTCCACGGCGTCCTCACCGAGCCGACCGAGAGCTGCCCTCCCCGAGGGGACTGCGTCTGGCACGGGGTGTTCACGGCCGAAGGGGGCACGGGCGCCGGGCGCTGGGTGAAGGCCCGCAGCATGGGCGACGGCCCCGTTGACCGGGCCGGATCGTTCCGCGCCGTGGACGTCGGCAGCGGCGGCGAGGTCTTCGTGCTGGGGCGAGCTTCCCACCGGGGCGCTGCGGGGCTGCCTGTGGCGTTCTCCGTCCTTCTTGGCATGGTGGCCATCGCCCTTCTGACGGTCGCCGTCATACGGCGCGGGACGGAACCGAAGGACTCCACGCCGTGGAGCAGCCGCATCCGGGCGCTGGCCGGGCGTGAGCGCTGGGGTGCGTCGGCGCGGCCCGACCGGGCCGTGCCGGTGAAGCTGGAACGCTCGAAGGCGTCTCTTCTGGCCGCACCGCTCGTCGCCCTGCCGGCCGTGGCCGTCCCGGCCGGGTTGTGGCCGGTGGTGGCCGGTGCCGAACTCCCGGAACGGCGGGCCGTGGCGGTCTGGGGCATCGCGGTGTGCGTCCTGGTGGGCATGGCGGCGCTGCAACTGCTCCGCGCCGCGGTCCTGCCGCCCCGGTTGTGGCTGGGCGACGACGAACTGGTGCTCTGGGACGCCGTCCTGTTCTGGCGCGTGCTGCGCATCGGACGGGACGACATCGCCGGAGTGGGGCTGCTCCGGAACGGCCCGGCGGACGATGACGGCGGGACGGCGGAAGCCGAGGTCAGCCCCTTCGTCGAAGAGTTCAACCTGGGCATCCTGTTGCGCCGGGGCCGCACGCTTCCGGCGCGCAGGCTGCGCTGGGGCAACTGGATCTGGCTGTTCGACCTCAAGGGCCGGGTGCCGCCCGTCAGACCCCGCCTCCCGCTGCGCGGCCGGACGTACCACCGGCTGACGCTGCGGGCCGCCGACCCCGAACACGCCGCGCTGGTCGTGGGCCGCTGGCTGGCGCGCCCTGTGGACTCGCCGCAGCCTCCGGAGCCGCTCCCGTCGGCCGACCACTTCCTGGACCGGCGCCCCCGCACGCACCGTGGCGACGGTCACGGCCGCCTCACGATCACCGGGGTGATGCCGCAGCCGGTGCTGGTGGAGATCGGCCGGAGCGGCGATCGGGACCTCAGCGTGCGTTGGGACGGGGGCGAGGTCCGCGTGCCGCCGGGACGCCACCCGGCCCGCACCGTGATCGACGCCGACACGGGCACGAAACGGGCCCTGCGCGTCAGGACCAGCGGGCCTTGGACCGCCGTGCTGGCCGGGTCCGAGGCCGCCCGGCCGTTCAGCGGCACGGCCTCGGGCCGCGGCCCCGACGTGCTCGCCTACCAGGGCCCCGCCGGAATCGCGGCCGTCACCGGCGACCCCTACGCCGTCTACGAGGTACGACTGCGCGCCCCGGATCTCACCGACCTGTCCGAGGGCGGACCGCTGGCCGAAGTCCTCCAGCGGTACACCGCTCCGACCGAGGCATTCGGGGCCCCATGGCACCGCGCCCCCAGCTTGATCGCCGTCCCGTCCAACGCGATGCTGCAGATCACGACCACGGGCGGCTGGGACGTGGAGGTCCTGCCCCTGGCCCGGCTGGGAGCGGCCGCGGACCCGCTGAGCGGACCGGGCATGGCGCTGGTCCGCCCGTTCGGGGCCTCGCTCACCGGCACCCGGCCCGCCGTGGTGCTCTACACCGGCCCGCGCGCCCGCCTCCGCACCCGCTACGAGGGCAAGGGCCGCCTCAGCGTCACCCGCCTGGACCACGCCCTGCTCCCCGTGGAGCTCCCGGCGGCCGCCGAGATCGCACCGATGACCCTGCTGCAGGTGGGATGCGGTCAGGGGCGATGGACGCTGGCGGGCGTGCGGCCGTGACCAGGCTTTACCCGCCGGGGAGATCCTTTCCCCGGTCGGGAAAGGCCCGAGAACCGGCCGAGACGATCATTTCCGTAGTTTCTGACAAGGAAGAGGAAACGGAGGTTGGAGCGTTCCCGTTCCGGCGGGACGCCGGTGGCCTCGAAAGTGTGGAGGCCCCATCGTGCGTCCGTTCCGTCCCATCGGGATTTCCGCCGCGTCGGTGCTTATCCTGGCCGCGGGGGTGCCCATGGCCGCAGACGCGCAGGACGAATCCGCTCCGACCGCCGCCGAACGCCACGGCTGGGGCGTCCCGGTGGCCGCCGACGACTTCTCGTCCGGCCGGCTCGACCCCCGCGCCTGGGAGGTCTACGACGGCCCCGGCCACGCGGGCAAGGGCCGCCGCAGCCCCGGAGCCGTGGCCGTCCGCGACGGCGTCCTGACGATCATTGGCACCCCCGACGGCACCACCGGCGGCCTGTCCTGGCTGCCCGGCGCGCAGAAGACCGGCCGCTGGGAGGCCCGCGTCCGGATGAACCGCGCCTGCGCCTGCTACCACCCCGTCCTGCTGCTGTGGCCGGTGCGCGGCGGGGGCGGGCCCGCGCCCCAGGGAGGCGGCGGCGAGGTCGACTACATGGAGACCGTCGACGACGGCCGCCGCGAGAGCACCTTCTTCTTCCTGCACTTCGGGCCGGAGGAGGAGAACTGGCAGCTGGACGCGCGGGTGGAGGCCGACATGACGCGATGGCACGCGTTCGCCGTCGAGTGGACCCCGCGCGGCATGAGCGGCTTCATCGACGGCCGCCGCTGGTTCCACGCCACCGACCCCGCCGTGCTGCCGCCGGGGCCGATGGGGCAGGCCGTCCAGCTCGACTGGTTCCCCGAGGACGCCGCCCGCACCGCCAAGGACGTGCCGCGCGACACGCCCGCCACCCTGGAAGTGGACTGGATCCGCATGTACCGGCTCTGAACGGACTGACGGCGCCCGCGGAGGCCCCGCGCGAACGGTCTTCCGGAGCGGCCCCGCGACGCCGTAGCGTGCGGCGCGTTCGGTGCACGACCACCCGTCTGGAAAACTGTAGGCGCTATGGAATATCTGATCCTCATCGCCGGGCTGGCCGCCCTCGCCGTGATCGTGGGCGGCGTGATGTTCTTGCGGCCCGGCCGCCGCAAGCCCCGCCCGCCCGTGGAGCCCACGGAACGGCCCGTCGATATCCTGCCCGGTGGCACCACCACCATCCCCAAGGAGGAGGATCAGGCGGCGCCGCCCGCCGAGCGGGCCCCGCCGGTTCCCACCACCCCGGCCAAGCCGCCGGTCGAGATCGAGAAGCCGCCGCCCGGCGCCGGCCGGCTGGTGCGGCTGCGCGCCCGGCTCGCCCGCTCCCAGGGCGCCCTCGGCAAGACCCTGCTGGGCCTGCTGTCGCGCGACACCCTCGACGACGAGGCCTGGGAGGAGATCGAGGACACCCTGATCGGCGCCGACATCGGCGTCGCGGTGGCCCGCGAGATCACCGAGGGGCTGCGCACCCGCGTCCAGGTCCTGGGCACCCGCGCCCCCGCCGAGGTGCGCGCGATGCTCAAGGAGGAGCTGGTCAAGCAGATCGGCCCCGACATCGACCGCTCCCTGAAGACCGAGCCGCACGGCAACCGCCCCGCGGTGCTCATGGTCGTCGGCGTCAACGGCACCGGCAAGACCACCACCTGCGGCAAGCTGGCGCGCGTGCTGGTCGGCGACGGACGCACCGTGCTGATGGGCGCCGCCGACACCTTCCGCGCCGCCGCCGCCGAGCAGCTGGCGACCTGGGGGTCGCGGGTCGGCGCCGAGGTGGTCCGCAAGGAGGAGGGGGCCGACCCCGCCAGCGTGGCCTTCGACGCGGTCAAGCGCGGCATCGACACCAAGGTCGACACCGTCATCGTCGACACCGCCGGCCGCCTGCACACCAAGACCGGGCTGATGGACGAGCTCGGCAAGGTCAAGCGGGTGATCGAGAAGCAGAGCCAGGTGGACGAGATCCTGCTGGTGCTGGACGCCACCACCGGCCAGAACGGCATGCAGCAGGCCCGCGTGTTCGCCGAGGTCGTCAACGTCACCGGCATCGTGCTGACCAAGCTGGACGGCACCGCCAAGGGCGGCATCGTCGTGCAGGTCCAGCGCGAGCTGGGCGTCCCGGTCAAGCTGGTGGGCCTCGGGGAGGGGCCCGACGACCTGGCCCCGTTCGAGCCCGAGGCGTTCGTGGACGCCATCCTCGGCGAGGACTGAGCCGCCCGGCGCTCCCAGGCCCCGCGCCCCGCCCGCATCCTGTGATGCGGGCGGGGCGCTTTTGTTCGGTGGGGGAGGAGTTCCGGTTCCGGAATGTGGCCGCGAGGGCGGAATCCGGAGGCCCGGACGGCACCCGGTGAGGCTTTCGAAACACCGGTGAAACATCGAAGTGTCGGGTTTCACACCGGTGAAACACTCATGCCCCGCACGCGAAACGGCCTGGCTGAAAGCTCCTGGGCAGAGAGCCATTCACCTCCCCGAAAGGACGGCCAGCATGCCGCCGGACGTGCTCGAATCGTTGAACTCAGGCGACACCGCCTGGGTTCTGGCCGCTTCCGCTCTGGTCCTGCTGATGACCCCGGGGCTCGCCTTCTTCTACGGTGGCATGTCCCGCTCCAAGAGCGTGCTCAACATGATGATGATGAGCTTCGGGACGATCGCGCTGGTGAGCGTCCTGTGGGTGCTGTACGGCTACTCGCTGGCCTTCTCCGGCGACGTGGGCAACGGGCTCATCGGCAACCTGGACAAGGTCGGCCTGAAGGACACCCTGCTGACCGCCTCGGGCACCTCGCCCGAGCTGGCCTTCGCGGCCTTCCAGCTCATGTTCGCGATCATCACGCCCGCGCTGATCAGCGGCGCCATCGCCGACCGGGTGAAGTTCGGCGCCTGGATGGTGTTCGTCGGGGTCTGGGTCACGCTGGTCTACTTCCCGGTCGCGCACTGGGTCTTCTACTTCGGCGACACCACCAAGACCGGCGACGGCGGCTGGCTGGCCGACAGCGTCCTCGCCCTGGACTTCGCCGGCGGCACCGCGGTGCACATCAACGCCGGCATGGCCGCCCTCGCGGTCGCCCTGGTGGTGGGCAGGCGCGTGGGGTGGCCCAAGGAGGCGATGCGGCCGCACAACCTGCCGTTCGTGCTGCTGGGCACCGCGCTGCTGTGGTTCGGCTGGTTCGGCTTCAACGCCGGGTCGGCGCTGGGCGCCAACGGCCAGGCCGCGGTGGCGTTCGTCAACACCCAGGTAGCCACGGGCGCGGCCGCGCTCGGCTGGATCATCGTGGAGAAGATCCGGCACGGGAAGTCCACCACGCTCGGCATCGCCTCCGGCGCGGTCGCCGGCCTGGTGGCCATCACCCCCGCCTGCGCCGCGGTCAACCCGCTCGGCGCCATCGCGATCGGCCTCATCGCCGGCGCCCTGTGCTGCGTAGCGGTGGGCCTGAAGTACAAGCTCGGCTACGACGACTCCCTCGACGTGGTCGGCGTGCACGCGGTCGGCGGCGTCACCGGCGCCCTGCTGATCGGGCTGTTCGCCACCGGCACCGTCACCGGCATCCTCACCCCCGAGGCCGACGGGGTGAACGGCCTGCTGATGGGCGGCGGGCTGGAGCAGCTCGGCCGCCAGGCGGTCGGCGTGGTCGCGGTCGGCGCCTTCTCCTTCGTCGCCACCTGGATCATCGCGAAGATCATCGATGTCACGATGGGGCTGCGCATCCCGGCCGAGGACGAGGTCTCCGGCATCGACCAGGCCGCGCACGCCGAGACGGCCTACGACCTCGGGCCCTCGACCGGGGGCGGCTCGGGCGCGCTCGCGGCCGCCCTGGCGGGCGGCCAGGGAGGCGGCAAGACGGGCGGCGAGGCCGGCAGCAAGCAGGACAAGCCCGCGACGAAGGTGGAGGCCGAGGCATGAGGCTGATCACGGCGATCATCAAGCCGTTCAAGCTGGACGAGGTGAAGGCGGCCCTGGAGACCTTCGGGGTCAAGGGCCTGACCATCAGCGAGGCCAGCGGCTACGGCCGGCAGAAGGGGCACACCGAGGTCTACCGGGGCGCCGAGTACAAGGTGGACCTGGTGCCCAAGCTCCGGGTGGAGGTGCTGGTCGAGGACGAGGACGCCGACGACATCATCGACGTCATCGTCAAGGCCGCCCGCACCGACAAGATCGGCGACGGCAAGGTCTGGGCGGTCCCGGTGGACACCGTGGTCCGCGTCCGGACCGGCGAGACCGGCCCGGAAGCCCTCTAGGGCGCCCGTGGTCCTGGCGCACGGAACGGCCGGCGGCGAGGCCCGCCCGGCCCGCACCGCCCCCGAGGCCCGCGCCGCCCTGGCGGCGGCGCGGGCCGCGCGGGCCGACGAGCTCGACCGCTGGCTGGCCGGGCTGCTCGGCGCCGAACGTGAGGCGCCCGGCGGCGTCGCGCTGCTCGCGGTGGGCAGCCACGCCCGCCGCGAGCTGACCCCCGGCGGCGACCTGGACCTGGTGCTGGTGCACCGCGGCCGCGCCGACGTGGCCGAGGTCGCCGACCGCGTCTGGTACCCCGTGTGGGACTCGGGGCTGCGGCTGGACCACTCGGTCCGCACCGTCCAGGAGGCCCGCGACGTGGCGCGCGCCGACATGAAGGCCGCCCTCGGCCTGCTGTCGGCCCGCCGCATCGCGGGGGAGCGGACCCTGGTGGACGAGCTGCGCGCCGCCGTCCTCGCCGACTGGCGGGCCGACGCGCGCCGGCGCCTGGCCGAGCTGGCCGCGCTGTGCCGCGACCGGTGGGAGACCCAGGGCGAGCTGGCGTTCCTGCTGGAACCCGACCTCAAGGAGGCCCACGGCGGCCTGCGCGACGTGCACGTCATGCAGGCGGTGGCCGCCTCCTGGGTGGCGCCGGCCCCCGGCACGCGCGTCCGCGCCGCCCACGACCTGCTGCTGGACGTCCGGCACGCCCTGCACGAGTCCACGGGCCGCTCCTCCGACCGACTGTCCCTCCAGGAGCAGCAGGCGGTCGCGCAGGCCCTCGGCCTGTTGGACGCCGACGCGCTGCTGCGCTCGACGGCCGAGGCCGCCCGCACCGTCACCCACGCGGGCGACCACCTGTGGCGGCGCGTCGACCGCTTCTGCCGGCCCCGCCGGGCCGCCCGCCCCGCCGAGCGCCGCCCTGTCGGCGACGGCGCAGTCGAGCAGGACGGCGAAGTGGTCCTGGCCCGCAACGCCGACCTGAAAGATCCCGCGCTGGTCCTGCGCGTCGCCGCGGCCGCCGCCCAGGAGGGCCTGCCCCTGGCCCCCGCGACCGTGGAGCGCCTGGCCGGGCAGGCCGCGCTGCCCCGGGCCCCATGGCCGGCCGCGGCGCGCGACGCCCTGGTGGCGCTGCTGGGCGCGGGCCCCGCGGCCATCGGGGTCTGGGAGGCGCTGGACCAGGCCGGGCTGGTCGTGCGGCTGCTGCCCGACTGGGAACGCGTCCGCAACCGGCCGCAGCGCAACCCGTTCCACCGCTACACCGTGGACCGCCACCTGGTGGAGGCCGCCGCCGGCGCGGCCGCCCTGACCCGCGAGGTGGCGCGCCCCGACCTCCTGCTGGTCGGCGCGCTCCTGCACGACATCGGCAAGGGCTATCCCGGCGACCACTCGGTCGGCGGCGCGGTGGTCGCCCGCGACCTGGGCGCGCGCTTGGGCTTCGCGGAGGACGACGTCCGCGTGCTGGAGACGGTGGTCCGCCACCACTTGCTGCTGCCCGAGACGGCGACCCGCCGCGACATGGACGACCCGGTCACGATCGAGACGGTGACGGGCGCCGTCGCGGCCGTGCCGGGCCGCGAACGCGAGGTCCTGGAGCTCCTGGCCGCCCTGGCGGTGGCCGACGGCCAGGCGACCGGCCCGTCCGCCTGGGGCGCGTGGAAGGCCCGCCAGATCGGCGAACTGACCCGCCGGGCGGCGGCGGCGCTGGCCGGCGGGACGCCGCCGCCCCCGCCCTCCCTCGACCCCGGGCACCTGGCGCTGGCCCGCCGCGACGGCGCGGCGGTGCGCGTGGCGGGCCCGCGCATCACCATCGCGGCCCCCGACCGGCCGGGGCTGCTGTGGCGCGCGGCGGGCGTGCTGGCGCTGCACCGCCTGGCGGTGAAGACGGCCCGGACCATGGCCAACGGCACCCCGACGGCCGTGCTGGACTTCACCGCCGTCCCCGAGTACGGCTCCCCGCCCGACCCGGCCGCGCTGGAATCGGACCTGCGGCTGATGCTGGCCGACCGGCTGGACGTGGCCGCCCGCCTGGACCGCCGCGCCCGCTCGGTGCGCGTACGCCCGGGCACGGCGGTCCCGCCGCCCCGCGTGACGATCGTGGACGACGCCTCCCACACCGCGACGGTCGTGGAAGTCCGGGCCCACGACCGCCCGGGGCTGCTGTGGCGGGTCGGCCAGGCCCTCGGGGCGTGCGGCCTGCACGTGCGCGGCGCGCAGGTGGACACCCTGGGCGCGGAAGCCGTGGACGTCTTCTACGTGGTGGGCGCGGACGGCGCGCCCCTGGCGGACGCGGAGGTCCTGGCCGAGGTGCGCCGGAAGGTCCTGGCGGCTCTGGGGTAGGGCCGCCCGGCGGGAGAGCCCGGCCTTTGGAGCGGAGAACGGGCTCCCGTCAAGACCCTCGACCGCCGACAGGCGGACGCCGCCGTATGACCCGATACTCTGATAGCCGATCCCAGAAGCTTTCCAAGGACGGGTCCAGACACGTGTTCGAGACGCTCTCCGACCGGTTGACGACGGTCTTTTCGTCGTTGCGCAGCAAGGGTCGCCTCTCCGAGGCCGACATCAACGCGACGGCTCGCGAGATCCGCATCGCGCTGCTCGAGGCCGACGTGGCGCTGCCCGTGGTCAAGGACTTCATCGCCCAGATCAAGGAACGGGCGGCGGGTGCGGAGGTCTCGCAGGCGCTGAACCCGGCCCAGCAGGTCGTCAAGATCGTCAACGAGGAGCTCATCAACATCCTCGGCGGCGAGACGCGCCGGATCCGCTTCGCCAAGAACCCGCCGACGGTGATCATGCTGGCGGGCCTGCAGGGCGCGGGCAAGACCACCCTGGCCGGCAAGCTGGCCCGCTGGCTGAAGGCCGAGGGGCACGCGCCGCTGCTGGTGGCGGCCGACCTGCAGCGGCCCAACGCCGTGCAGCAGCTCCAGGTGGTCGGCGAGCGCGCCGGCGTCCCGGTGTTCGCGCCCGAGCCCGGCAGCGGCGTCGGCGACCCGGTGGCGGTGGCCCGCCGCTCCATCGACCAGGCCCGGCACGCCCAGCACGACGTGGTGATCGTCGACACCGCGGGCCGGCTCGGCGTCGACGCCGAGATGATGCAGCAGGCCATCGACATCCGCGCGGCGGTGGACCCCGACGAGGTCCTGTTCGTCGTGGACGCCATGGTCGGCCAGGACGCGGTCAACACCGCCCAGGCGTTCATGGACGGCGTCGGCTTCGACGGCGTGGTGCTCACCAAGCTCGACGGCGACGCGCGCGGCGGCGCGGCCCTGTCGGTGCGGCACATCACCGGCCGCCCGATCATGTTCGCCTCCACCGGCGAGAAGCTGGAGGACTTCAGCGTCTTCCACCCCGACCGCATGGCCGGGCGCATCCTCGACATGGGCGACATCCTCACCCTGATCGAGCAGGCCGAGCAGGCGTTCGACGCCCAGCAGGCCGAGCGGATGACCACCAAGTTCGCCTCGGGTGAGGACTTCACCCTGGAGGACTTCCTCGAGCAGATGATGATGATCCGCAAGCTCGGGCCGATCGGCAACCTGCTGGGCATGATGCCCGGCATGGGGCAGGTCCGGGACCAGGTCAGCCAGATCGACGACAAGGACCTGGACCGCGTCGCGGCCATCATCCGCTCGATGACCCCCGACGAGCGCGCCAACCCCAAGATGATCAACGGGTCGCGCCGCGCCCGCATCGCCAAGGGCTCGGGCGTCACCGTCGGCGAGGTCAGCAGCCTGGTCACCCGCTTCTTCGACGCCCAGAAGATGGTCCGCCAGATGGCCGGCGGCATGGGCATCCCCGGCATGCCGGGGCGGCGCAACGCCAAGAAGGCCGCCAAGGCCGCCAAGAACAAGAAGGGCAAGCAGCGCAGCGGCGACCCCCGCAAGCGCGCCGGAGGCGCTCAGCGCCCCGAGGAGCAGCCCGCGGCCGACGCCATGCCCCAGGGGCTGCCCCCGGGCCTCGGCGGCGGTCCCGGCGGCCTCCCGCCCGGCCTGGGCGGCCAGCTCCCGCCCGGCTTCCAGATGCCCGACCTGGGCAAGCTGCAGGGCCGCAAGAAGAAGTAGCCCGTGACGCGACCGGCCCGGCCCGCCCGCAAGGCGGCGCCGGGCCGTCGCGCGTCCGGAGGGGCGGTGGGACGGAGCGGTCGGCCGGGTGCCGCGGCGTCCTGACGGCCGGTGCGCCGGGCAGGGTCTGCCTCCGTGGTCCGGAGCCTGTGTGACCTAGATCGGCCGTTTCGCCCGTGGAGAACCGGCGACCGGTGACTGCGGGCGCCGGCATCGGCCCGTACCTGTGGACGGGCGCCGGGAATCGCCCCAGGCAGAGGCGGCGTTCACCCCTACGTGCCGGCGGCCCGCCGCGCGCGCGGAGCGGCGATCATGCCGTCACGCGGCGCAGTGGCCGCGTGTCACCGCACGATTGCGCTTTTTCCGCGATCGTCTGGCAGAATGGCACGCTGGAAACCCCGGAATCGCCAAGGCGCCCTCTCTCGTCCTGTGCGGCCGGAGTCCATCGAACGGCCGGGAGCCGGTGTTCCCCACCTGGCCAGGCCCGTTCACCCCGTGAAGAAGTCTGGAGTACACCACACCCGTGGCAGTCAAGATCAAGCTCAAGCGTCTGGGGAAGATCCGGAACCCGCAGTACCGGATCGTCGTCGCCGATGCCCGCACCAAGCGTGACGGCCGGGCCATCGAGGAGATCGGGCTCTACCAGCCCAAGCAGGAGCCCTCGCTCATCCAGATCGACTCCGAGCGGGCGCAGTACTGGCTGGGTGTCGGCGCGCAGCCGACCGAGCCGGTCCTCAACCTGCTCAAGATCACCGGCGACTGGCAGAAGTTCAAGGGCGAGCCGGGCGCCGAGGGCACCCTGCGCGTCGCCGAGCCCAAGGCCGACAAGAAGGCCGTCTTCGAGGCCGCCGTCAAGGAGTCCATGGGCGACGCGCCCGAGGCCGCGGCGCCCAAGGCCAAGAAGAAGGCCGAGCCGAAGAAGGCCGACGCCGACGCCGAGGCCACCGCCGAGACCACCGAAGTCAAGAGCGAGGGCTGACGTGCTCGAAGAAGCGCTCGAGCACCTGGTGCGCGGGATCGTCGAGCACCCGGACGACGTCCGGGTGCGCGCCCGTCGGATCAGGGGCGGCCGGGTCCTGGAGGTGCGCGTGCACCCCGACGACCTCGGCAAGGTCATCGGCCGCAGCGGTCGTACCGCCAAGGCCCTGCGCACCGTGATCAGCGCCCTGTCGGGCGGCCGGTACGTGCGCGTGGACCTGCTCGACGTCAACGAGGTCCGCTGACCGTGGCTCCCCGGCACTCCCGGCGCGCCGCGGCGTGCCGGGGCACCCACGGCGGTCCCCCGGCCCACCGGGGCCGTCCGCTCACCGTCGCGCCCGGCTCATGCGCCGGCCACGCCCTCCGGGCCGGCCTGCGATGACCGAGCAGCCGATGGTGATCGGCCGGATCGGCCGGCCGCACGGCGTCCGCGGCGAGCTGACCATCGACGTCCGCACCGACGATCCGGATCTCCGGTTCGCCGCGGGCGTCCGGCTCGCCACCGACCCCGTGTCCGCCGGGCCGCTGACCGTCGAGCGGGCCCGCTGGCACTCGGGCCGCCTGCTCGTGCGCTTCGCCGGGTTCGACGACCGCACCGCCGCGGAGGGACTGCGCGGCGTCTGGCTGGTCGTCGATCCCGCCGACATCCTCGTCTCCGACGACCCCGACGACTTCCACGACCAGGAACTGGTCGGGCTCGCCGTGGTCACCGTCGGAGGCGAGCGGGTCGGCACCGTCACCGAGATCCGGCACCATGCCCAGGACCTCCTGGTCATCGGCCGGGACTCCGGGGGCGAGGCGCTGGTGCCCTTCGTGGCCGCGCTCGTCCCCGAGGTGGACGTTCCCGCCGGGCGGCTGGTCATCGACCCGCCGCCCGGCCTCCTCGACGACGGATCATGAAACTCGACATCGTCTCGATCTTCCCGGAGTACTTCGCTCCGCTGGAGGTCTCCCTGCTGGGCAAGGCCCGCCGCACCGGGCTGCTGGACGTCCGCGTCCACGACCTGCGGCGCTGGACCCACGACCGGCACAACACCGTGGACGACACCCCCTACGGCGGGGGTCCCGGCATGGTGATGAAGCCCGAGCCGTGGGGCGAGGCGCTGGACGCCATCGCCCCGCCGTCGGGCGACGCCGCCCCGCGGCTGGTCGTGCCCACCCCCAGCGGCCGCCCCTTCACCCAGGCCATGGCCGCCGAGTTCGCCGCCGAGCCCTGGCTGCTGTTCGCCTGCGGCCGCTACGAGGGCATCGACCGGCGCGTCTACGACGAGGCCGCCACCCGCATGACGGTCGACGAGGTCAGCCTCGGCGACTTCGTGCTGGCCGGCGGCGAGGTGGCCGTCCTGGTCATGATCGAGGCCATCAGCCGGCTGGTGCCGGGCGTGCTCGGCAACACCGACTCGGTGACCGACGACTCATTCGCGCCCGGCGCGATGGAGTCCCTCCTGGAGGGCCCGGTCTTCACCAAGCCGCCCCTGTGGCGGGACCGGCCGGTGCCGGAGATCCTCCTGTCGGGCAACCACGGCGCGATCGCCCGCTGGCGGCGGGACCAGGCGCTGCGCCGCACCGCCCGCTACCGCCCCGACCTGCTCGCCCGGCTGGACCCGGCGCTTCTCGACAAGCACGACCGCGCCACCCTCGCCGAAGCCGGTTGTCCGGTTGACGGCGAAGGTATGGCAGACTAGAGCGTCGCCGTGTGTCTCGGCACCCGGCCCAATTTGATCCACTTCGCGCGGCGCGACGCCCCCACCCAGAAGCACCACCGGGGCCTCTCGACGTTCGCGTTCGACTCATGAGGAAGCCATGCACACCCTGATCCAGGAGATCGAGAACGCCGCGCTGCGCACCGACCACCCGGACTTCCGTCCCGGTGACTCGGTCAAGGTGCACGCCCGCATCACCGAGGGCAAGGTCACCCGTGTCCAGGTCTTCGAGGGCGTCGTGATCCGCCGGCAGGGCGGCGGCGCCCGTGAGACCTTCACCGTCCGCAAGGTGAGCAAGGGCGGCTACGGCGTCGAGCGCACCTGGCCGCTCAACAGCCCCCACATCGAGAAGCTCGAGGTCACCACCCGCGGCGACGTGCGCCGCGCCAAGCTCTACTACCTGCGCAACCTGCGCGGCAAGGCCGCGCGCATCAAGGAGAAGCGCGACTTCTGAGCCTCGCCCGACAACGCCCCGGGAACCCTTTTCGGTTCCCGGGGCGTTGCCCGTTGCGAGCGGGAACTGGCGGCGACACGCCCATGCACAGGGTGTCGCGCGCCCGACGCCGATAGGCTTTCGCTCTGATGACAGACGAGGACGATCGGAGAGACGTGCGTTCCGAAGCCGAGGGCGCGGTGCCCGAAGAGAAGCAGCCCGTGGCCCCCGGTGAGGAGAGCACCGACGACGACGCCGGCGGCAAGCGCAAGGACAAGGACAAGAAGCAGGGCTCCTTCTGGAAGGAGCTGCCGGTCCTGATCGGCGTCGCGCTCGTCCTGGCCCTGGTCATCAAGGCGTTCGCGGTCCAGGCGTTCTACATCCCGTCCGGCTCGATGGAGAACACCCTCCAGATCGGCGACCGGGTCCTCGTCAACAAGATCGTTTATCACACCCGCGACATCGCCCGCGGCGACATCGTCGTCTTCAACGGCGTGGCCTCCTGGGACCCCGAGACCGACATCCAGGAGCCGACCAACCCGGTCGCGAAGGTCCTGCGCGCGATCGGCAGCGCCTTCGGCGTGGCGCCGAACGAGAAGGACTACATCAAGCGCGTCATCGGCGTCCCCGGCGACACCGTCAAGTGCTGCGACGCCCAGGAGCGGGTGACCGTCAACGGCGTCCCCCTGGACGAGAAGTCCTACCTGTTCACCGACCCGGCGACCGGCGAGCAGAACAAGCCCTCCAACGAGCGTTTCGAGGTCAAGGTCCAGGAGGGCCAGCTCTGGGTCATGGGCGACCACCGGGAGCTGTCCTACGACTCCCGCTCCCACCGCGGCGACCCGGGCGGCGGCACCATCCCGGTCAACCGCGTGATCGGCCGCGCCTTCGTGATCGTCTGGCCGCCCAGCCGCATCGGCACCCTGCCGATCCCCGAGACCTTCAAGCAGCCGGCCCTGAAGGCCGCGATGGCCGTGACCCCGGCGACGCCCATCGCGCTGGGCCTGGTGGGGGCCGTGCCCCTGACCTACCTGCGCCGCCGCCTCCGCGACCGCTGACCGGCGAGCGTCCGTGGGGGGGCGGGGGGCCCCGGCCCCCCCCCCCCCCCCCCCCGCGGCGCCGGCCCCCCCCCCCCCCCCCCCGGGCCCGGCCCCACCCCCCCCCCCCCCGGGGGCCCGCGGCCCCCCCCCGAGCCAAAACCCC
>JBITGK010000047.1:0-16098 GCA_044456955.1 Spirillospora sp. NPDC050679
TCAGAAGGGCGTCCAGGTCAGTCGTCACACACCGACCATGGGCGCCCTTCGCCATGCCCGCACCCGGTTCAGCAATTTCCCATCAACGATCTAGGCGGGCGGGTCCAGCGGGCGCAGCTCGTCGGCGTAGCTGACCGACACCCGCCGCATCACCCCGTCGTCGGTGATCGAGTACTGGCCGAGCCGCCACAGCGGCGGCGAGTAGGCGTGGATCGACACGCTGGCGTCGGCCGTCCCCACCAGGCGGTGGATGTGGTCGGGGCCGAAGCAGAACGAGACGCCCTCGCCGACGCGGGTCTGCACGTGGTCGCCGCCGATGCGCGGGTTGCACTCCTCCAGCTCGCCCGCCACCACGCGGACCGCGCCGGACGACACGTCGTGGTCGTGCCAGCCGGTGTCGTTCTCCGGCGTCCAGCACAGCAGCCACACGTCCACGTACTCGTCGCGGTGGAGGGAGGCGTAGTGGCGCTCCTCGTCGGAGAAGGCGACGTGCTGGCGCCACAGCCCGGGATCGGCGGCCAGCGCGTTCACCAGGTCGCGCAGTTCGTGCTTGTCCAGCGGACGGGCCGGCAGGTCCTGCAGACAGGTCGCGGCACCAGGGGTGATGACGTCAGCGGGCATTGCTTCGCTCCTCTCCGTGCAGTAGGCGGTGCGGGTTGGCCACGCGGAACGCGTGGGTCGCGGCCTCGCCCAGGGCGAGGTCGCGGGGCTCGGCGTACGGGCGGTCGCTGCCGTGCACGATCACGTCCACGCCCAGGGCGCGCACGGCCGCGTCGGCGGCGCGCGGGCCGTAGGAGGAGGTGTCGGCGAACACGCCCGCGTCGATCTCGCCGCGCCCGCCGCCGCGCGCGGCCAGGCGCTCGCCGTGCAGCGGCGCGAGGCCGGCGAGCATGGCGAAGCACACGCGCAGGCGCGGGTGGCGGGGGCGGCCGAAGGCGCGGAAGGCGAACCAGGAGGCGTGCATCTGCTGCACGTAGGGCACCAGCGCCGCCCACCAGGCCGGGGCGCCGTCGGAGGCGGGCGCGGGGCCGGGGTGGACGAACAGCGGCAGGCCGCGCTCTTCGAGCAGGTCCAGCAGCGGCGCGCAGCGCTCGAACCCGGCGGGGTCGGCCAGGGCGGTCGCGGGGAGCTGGAGCCCGGCGAAGCCCGCGTCCAGGACCTCGGCGGTCGCCGCCGCGTCGATCTCGCGGACGTTCGCGGCCGCCCACGCACCGAACGGCTCGGGCAGCGCGGCCGCGCCCTCGTGGTAGGCGTCCAGCAGCGGCCGCGCCTCGCCGGGCGGCAGCCACTCGATCCCCAGCGGCGTGGACAGCGACACCAGCGCGAGGTCGAGGCCGTCGGCGCGGGCGAGGGCGGCGCGGCGGGCGGTGTCGTGGTCGGCGGGATCGGCCTCGTACGGCGGCTCGCCGTCCAGGTGGAGCGTCCAGCCGTCCAGGTACGGGGGAGTGCGGCGGGCGCGGAGCGCGGCCAGCAGCGGGGCGCTCCACAGGTGCTGGTGCACGTCGGTTCCGGTCACGGCGTGCACCCTCCCGACATGTACTGAACCGCATCAGTTAACCGCTTCAGTGAAGCGGTTCAGTAGGCGTGCCGTCAAGCCGCCGCCCTGGAATCGTCACCCCCACCCCTTAAGGTGGCGGCGTGGCTGCGGACAGGCGCAAGCGGGCGACCATCCGGGAAGTGGCGCAGGCGACGGGGCTGTCCCCGGCCGCCGTCTCCTACGCGCTGCGCGGCATCCAGACCTCCGAGGAGACCCAGGAGCGGGTGCGCGCGGCGGCCGCCGAACTCGGCTACGAGGCCCATCCCATCGCCCGCGCGCTGGCCAGCGGCCGCACCGGCATGGTCGGGCTGCTGTGCGGCTCGCTGGAGGACTACTGGCAGCAGTCGCTGGCGGTCGGCATCGGCCGCGCCCTGCTGGCCCGCGACCGCTACGCGCTGCTGGTCGACGCCGGCGGCGACCCCGACCGCGAGCTGGCGCTCGCCCGGCGGCTGCGCGACCAGCGGGTCGACGGCCTGATCGTCCAGCCGCTGGACCCCTCGGCCGAGCTGTGGTCGGAGCTGGCCGAGGCCCTGCCGGTGGTGTCGATCGGCGACGCGCTGCACGGCGGCCGCTCCCAGGGCGAGGTCGTCTTCGACAACCGGCGCGGCGTCACCCTCGCGCTGGAGCACCTGGCCGCGCTCGGGCACCGCCGCGTGGCGGTGCTCACCCCGACCCGCGCCAGCACCCCCGACCGCCCCGCCGACGTGCACGTCAACGCCGAGGCCGAGCGCCTCGGCCTGCGCGCGGAGTCGGTCGTGGCGCCGCAGTCGCTGGCCGAGGCGACGGCCGTGGCCACCGGCGTGCTGTCGGCCGCCGACCGGCCCTCGGCGGTGTTCTGCTTCTCCGACGTCATCGCCTACGGCGTCTACGCCGCCACGCGCGCGCTCGGCCTCGCCGTGCCCGGCGACGTGGCGGTGTGCGGCTACGACAACCACCCGATGTCGGCGCTGCTCAGCCCGCCGCTCACCACCGTCGACTGGGACATCGACGGCATCGTGGGCTCGGCGGTGCGGCTGGTGGTGGACGTGATCGACGGCGACCCCCGGGAGCGCCGCGTGGTCCGCGAGCCCACCCTGCTGGCCCGCGCCTCCACCGGCGCAGGCTAACGGCTGTCTCAACGACCTCAGCCGTCGCGCGAGTGCCTAACTGTCCCGGCGGGGCGAAGCCGGAGGCGAGCCCCGCCGGGGACAGATCGCGAAGCGATGCGGCACTCGCAAAGGCACGGTCAGGGGTGCGAGCCGCCAGGCGAGCGGCCCTGGGCCGGGACTTCAATCAACACAGCCGGGACTTCGATCAACACAGCCGGGCCAGGCGGGGCAGGGCGTCGGCGGCGGCCGCGATGTCGCCGTCCAGCGGCCGGTCCTCCACGTTCGGGTCGAGCACCGCGTCGGTGGTGTCGTAGGCCGCGCGCAGCGCCCCGCCGCCGGGCGCCCGGCCCTGCATCCGCAGCGCGCGCACCGCCGCCAGCAGCTCGCAGCCGAGCCCGATCCGGTACGCGGCGAGCGCGTCGGTGGTGGCCCGCGCCGACTGCGTGGAGAAGCCCGCGTGCTCCTCCACCCCGCGCGACAGCACCGCGTTGCCGAGCCCGGCCGGGGTAGCCAGCCGCCGCACGTCGGCCAGCGCCGAGTGCGCCACGTACTCCAGGATCATGATCCCCGAGGACGCCTCGGTCGCCGCCAGGAACGGGTACAGCCCGGTGAAGCCCGGCTCGGCGAGCGTGCCGAGCCGCGCCGCCGACAGCGCCATCGTCTGGAACAGCGCCGCCCGCGCCGCGTCCAGCGCCAGCCCCACGTAGGCGGTGTGGAAGTTGCCGTTGTGCCAGACCGCGCGGCCCTCCACGTCGATCAGGGGGTTCTCCGACGCCGCGTTCACCTCCCGCGTCACGACCTCCTCGGCGTACTGCGCGGCCTCCAGCGCGGGGCCGTGCACCTGCGGGAACGCGCGGTAGCCGTAGGGGTCCTGGATGCGGCCCGGCTCGGTGCGGTCGAACGCCAGCAGCGTGCGCATCGTCGCGGCCGTCTCGCGCTGCCCCGGATGCGGGCACGCGTCGTGCACCGCGGGCGCGTACGGCTCCTCCGACCCGCGCACCGCGAACAGCGACAGCGCCGCCACCACCGTCGAGGCGGCCAGCAGCATCCGCAGGTCGGCGACCGCCAGCGCCGCCTCGCCGAGCGTCGCGGCGTTGGAGCTGATGAACGCCAGCGCGTCGGCCGACCGCAGCCGGAACCCCGGCCCGCGCGCCAGCCCCAGGTCCTGGCCGCCCAGCCACGCCCGCTCGCCCAGCAGGCACAGCGCCGTGGAGGCCAGCGCGGTCAGGTCGCCGGTGCCGATCGCCCCGTACACCGGCACCGGCGGCACCAGGCCGAGGTTGAGCACGTCGGCGAGCGCGGCCAGCACGCCCGGATCGACGCCCGAGCCGCCCACCGCGATCTGGTTGGCGCGCACCGCCAGCATCGCCCGCACGGTCTCCGGCGCGGCCAGCGGCCCCGCGCCCGCGGCGTGGCTGCGCAGCAGGCGCAGGCCGTGCGCGTCGGCGTCGGCCCACTCCACGTCCACCACGCGGTTGGCGCCCACCCCGGTGGTGCGGCCGTAGACCGGCCGCTCGGCGGCGATGGCGCGGGCGGTCTCCCAGGCGGCGCGGGCCCGCGCGACGCCCCGGGGGGCTATGGCGATCGTCACGTCCGCGCGGGCCGCGCGGGCGATCGACGCGCAGTCGAGGGGCCCGTCCCCGATAACGATTCGGCTGTTGTCCACGGGCTTACGCTACTTTCTCCCTAATTCAGGTAGTTAAGCTCAGGAAGAAGTCGCTTGACCTGCTCGGGGAGGCGCACGAAGGTGTCCCCTGGCTACTGTTGGGTAGAGCCGAACCGATCACCACCAGTCAGTGCACGGAACGACGGCGTTGCGGCAACGCCCTGATGAGGACGTGACCCGTTTGATCACCTTCGAGGGCGTGAGCAAGCGCTATCCCGACGGCACCGTGGCCGTCGACCATCTGGACCTGGAGATCCCCGCCGGCCGCATCACCGTGCTGGTCGGCCCCTCCGGCTGCGGCAAGACCACCACGCTGCGCATGGTCAACCGCATGGTGGAGGCCACCGAGGGCACCATCACCGTGGACGGCCGGAACGTCCGCGACGTCGACCCGCCGACGCTGCGGCGCGGCATCGGCTACGTCATCCAGCAGGCGGGCCTGTTCCCGCACCGCACGATCGTGGACAACATCGCCACCGTGCCGTTCCTGCTCGGCCGCGACAAGAAGCAGGCCCGCGCGCAGGCGCTGGAGCTGATGGAGCGCGTCGGCCTCGACGCCGCCCTGGCCAAGCGCTACCCGGCCCAGCTGTCGGGCGGTCAGCAGCAGCGCGTCGGCGTCGCCCGCGCGCTGGCCGCCGACCCGCCGATCCTGCTGATGGACGAGCCGTTCAGCGCCGTCGACCCGATCGTGCGCGCCGGGCTCCAGGACGAGTTCCTGCGGCTGCAGGACGAGGTCGAGAAGACGATCGTGTTCGTCACCCACGACATCGACGAGGCCGTCAAGCTCGGCCACCGCATCGCGGTGTTCCAGGTCGGCGGCACGCTGGCGCAGTACGCCACGCCCGACGAGCTGCTGGACGCGCCGGCGAACGACTTCGTGCGCGACTTCCTGGGCGGCGACAAGGGCATCCGGCGGCTGCGCTTCACCCAGGAGCTGGACGCGGAGGACACCGTGCCCGGCGCCGCCGCGTCCGACCCGGCCGAGAAGGCGGGGGAGCGGTGAGCCCGCTCGCCGTCGGGGACGACGGGGAACCGCTGATCCGCTGGGAGTGGATCGGCAACAACCTGGGCGACGACATCGCCGAGGCGCTGCGCGAGCACCTCATCCTGTCGTTCACGCCCGTGCTGCTGGGCTTCCTCATCGCCCTGCCGCTCGGCCTGGCGTGCGCCCGCTGGAAGCGCCTGTACCAGCCGACCCTGGCGGTCACGAGCATCCTGTACGCGCTGCCCGCCATCGCGCTGTTCGTCATCCTGATCGCCTTCACCGGGCTGACCTACACCACCGTCGTCATCCCGCTCACGCTCTACACGCTGTCGGTGCTGGTGCCCGGCGTGGTGGACGGCCTGGCCGCCGTCCCCGACCACGTGCGGCAGGCCGCGACCGCGATGGGATTCGGCCCGCTGCGCCGCCTGGTGCAGGTCGAGCTGCCGATCGCGCTCCCGGTGGTCATGGCCGGGCTGCGCGTGGCGACCGTCTCCAACATCAGCCTGGTCAGCGTCGGCGCGATCATGGGGCTGGGCGGGCTCGGCCAGCTGTTCACCACCGGCCTGCAGCGCGACTTCCCGACCCCGATCGTCGTCGGCGTCGTCCTGGTGATCCTGCTGGCCCTGCTGTCGGACCTGGTCCTGCTGGCGGTGCAGCGGGCGTTCACCCCGTGGGAGCGCGCCGGCGGAACGCGCCGCCGCAAGACCGCCGACCAGGCCATGATGCCCGGCGGAGGTGCCGCGTGAACGCCATCCTCGACGCGCTCGCCTGGTTCGGCGAGCCCGGCCAGTGGACCGGCCCCGACGGCATCCCGAGCCGCCTCGTCGAGCACCTGTGGTACTCGCTGCTGGCCTTCCTGGTAACCGTCGTGATCGCGCTGCCGCTGGGGCTGCTGCTCGGCCACGTCCGCCACGGCCGCCTGGCCGGTCTGGTCGGCTTCACCGTGACGGCCTCCGCCAACGCGGCCCGCGCCCTGCCGACCCTCGGCCTGCTCATCCTCGCGGTGGTGCTCACCTCCGCCGGGGACCTGGTCCCCATCCTGATCCCGCTGGTGATCCTGGCGGTCCCGCCCGTCCTGGTGAACACCTACGCGGGCGTGCAGCAGGTCGAGCCGGGCCTGCGCGACGCGGCCGAGGGCATGGGCATGACCGGCGCGCAGGTGGTGCTGCGGCTGGAGGCCCCGGTCGCGCTCCCGCTGATCATGCTCGGGCTGCGCACCGCCGCGATCCAGATCATCTCGACGGCGACGCTGGCCGCCTACGTGGGCCTCGGCGGCTTCGGCCGCTACATCATGGACGGCTACGCCCGCCAGGAGTACGACCAGATGGCGGGCGGGGCGATCCTCGTCGCCCTGCTGGCCGTCCTCACCCAGCTGCTGTTCGCGGTCCTGCGCCGCTACGTCGTCTCGCCCGGGGTCCGGCTCCAGACCGGCTCCTGAGACGCGCGTCCCTAGTGAACCCCAGGAAGGAATCCACATGTCCCGGATGATGCGAGGCGCGGGCCTCGTACTGGCCGCAGCCCTGGCGTTGACGGCGTGCGGCGACGGCGGCGGCGACGACCCGCTGAAGGGCGGCGACAAGGGCTCCTCCGGCGGCGGCTCGACGCTCGCCATCGGGTCGGCCGACTTCGCCGAGAGCGAGCTGATCGCCGAGATCTACGCCCAGGCCCTGGAGGCCAAGGGCGTCAAGGTCGAGCGCAAGTTCAAGATCGGCGCCCGCGAGGTCTACTACAAGCAGGCCGAGAGCGGCGCGATCCAGGTGTTCCCCGAGTACAACGGGGCCCTGCTCGCGCTGCTGGACAAGGACAACAAGGCCGCGACCACCGAGGAGGTGAACGCCGCCCTCAAGGCCAAGCTGCCCGCGTCCCTGGAGGTCCTGGACGCCGCCAAGGCCGAGGACAAGGACGCCCTGGTCGTCACGGAGGAGACCGCGACCAAGAACGGCCTGAAGTCGGTGGAGGACCTCAAGAAGGTCGCCGGGACGTTCGTGGTCGGCGGCCCGCCGGAGTTCAAGACCCGCCAGCAGGGCATGGTCGGCCTGGAGAAGGTCTACGGCCTGAAGTTCAAGCAGTTCAAGTCCCTGGACACCGGCCCCATCACCCTGTCGAACCTGACCAAGGGCCAGATCCAGGCGGCCAACCTGTTCACCACCAACCCGGCCATCGCCAAGAACAAGCTGGTCGCGCTGGAGGACCCGAAGAACGTCTTCGGCGCCCAGAACGTGCTGCCGCTGGTCAACAAGGCCAAGGTGGACGCCAATGCCCGCGCCGCCCTCAACGCGGTGTCGGCCAAGCTCACCACCCAGGACCTGATCGACATGAACGGGAAGATGGACATCGACAAGTCCGACCCCGAGGACGTCGCCAAGGACTGGCTGAAGAAGTCCGGCCTGGTCTGACCGGCCCGCCGTGACGAAGGCCGCGCCCCGCCCGGGGCGCGGCCTTCGTCATTCGCGCGGCGGCACCCGCCCGCCCAGCCGCGCCGTCAGGTCGGCGGCCGTCGCGCGCACGCTCCCGGCCAGCGCGGGCCAGGTCTCCTCCGGCCGGCCCTCCCGCCGGAAGGTGACGGTGATCGCGGCCGTCGGGTGCCCGGTGTGGTCGAACGAGCAGGCCGCGATGCTGGCCAGCCCCTCGGTGACGAAGCCGTCCTCGGTGGACCAGCCGCGCCGCGCGTCGGCGGCCAGCTCGCGGCGCAGCTCGCGCAGCGACGCCGGGCCGTGCCCCGTCCGGTCCACGAACGGGCCGGGGAACAGCGCCCGCACCTGCGCCGCGGGCAGGTGCGCCAGCATCGACCGGCCGCTCGCGGTGAGCTGCGCGGGCATCCGCACGCCCACGTCGGTCACCAGCGTCGCGTGCCGCCGCGGCTGCTCCTTCAGCAGGTACAGCGTCTCCGCGCCGTGCAGGATGCCGAGCTGGGCGATCTCGCCGGTCCGGTCCACCAGGCGGCGCAGCAGCGGCCGGGCCAGCCGCTCCAGCGGCCCGTGCCGCAGGTACGCCGAGCCGATCTCGAACGCCGCCACGCCCAGCCCCCAGCGGCGCTCCTCGGGCAGGTAGGACACGAACCCCTCCTCGGCCATCGCCGACAGCAGGTGGTAGGTGCTGGAGCGCGGCAGGCCGAGCGAGCGGGCGATCGACGAGGCGGGCAGCGGCCCGGCGGACCCGGCCAGCAGCCGCAGCACCGCCAGCGTGCGCCGCGCGGCGGGGACCTGGCTCATGCCCTCAATGTCTCACATACGAGACACAACGCCTGTCCGGCCCCTCGTCCAGCGGAGATCTCCGGGCTGGAATGGTGGGTATGAGTTTCGGCATGGGGGACAAGAACATCCAGGTCGGCCCGGAACCGCTGACCCTGGACCAGGTCGTGGCGGTGACCCGGCACGGCGCACCGGTCGAGCTGACCGACGAGGCGATGGCGGCGATGACCGCCGCGCGCGCCCACATCGAGGAGATGGCGGGCCGCGACACCCCCGTCTACGGGGTCTCGACCGGCTTCGGCGCGCTGGCCACCCGGCACATCGCGCCCGAGCTGCGCGCCAAGCTCCAGCTCAACATCGTCCGCTCGCACGCCGCCGGCTCCGGCCCGGAGGTCGAGCGGGAGGTGGTGCGCGGTCTGATGCTGCTGCGCCTGCACACCCTGGCCACCGGCCGCACCGGCGTCCAGCCCGGCACCGCGCGGGCGCTGGCCGCCATGCTGAACGCCGGCATCACCCCCATCGTCCACGAGCACGGCAGCCTCGGCTGCTCCGGCGACCTCGCCCCGCTCGCGCACGTCGCGCTGGCGCTGATCGGCGAGGGGCAGGTCCGCGACGCCGGGGGCGAGCTGCGCGAGGCCGCCGACGCCCTCGCCGAGGCCGGGCTCAAGCCCGTCGCGCTCGCCGAGAAGGAGGGCCTGGCCCTCCTCAACGGCACCGACGGGATGCTCGGCATGCTGGTGCTGGCCATCCGCGACCTGCACGAGCTCTACCGGACCGCCGACCTGGCCGCCGCCATGACCGTCGAGGCCCTGCTCGGCACCGACCGCGTCTTCGCCGCCGACCTCCAGGACCTGCGCCCGCACCCCGGCCAGGCCATCTCCGCCGCCAACCTGCGCGCCCTGCTCGCCGACTCGCCGATCATGGACTCGCACCGCGGCCCCGACTGCACCCGCGTCCAGGACGCCTACTCGCTGCGCTGCGCCCCGCAGGTCAACGGCGCCGCCCGCGACACCCTCGCGCACGCCGAGCTGGTCGCCTCCCGCGAGCTGGCCTCGGCCGTGGACAACCCCGTCGTGCTGCCCGACGGCCGGGTGGAGTCCAACGGCAACTTCCACGGCGCCCCCGTCGCCTACGTGCTGGACTTCCTCGCGATCCCCACCGCCGACGTCGCCTCGATGTCCGAGCGCCGCACCGACCGGCTGCTGGACAAGGCGCGCTCGTTCGGGCTGCCGCCGTTCCTGGCCGACGACCCGGGCGTGGACTCCGGCCTGATGATCGCCCAGTACACCCAGGCCGCGATCGTGTCCGACCTCAAGCGCCGGGCCGCGCCCGCCTCGGCCGACTCCATCCCGAGCTCGGCCATGCAGGAGGACCACGTGTCCATGGGCTGGAACGCCGCCCGCAAGCTGCGCCGGTCGGTGGACGGGCTGGCCCAGGTCGTCGCCATCGAGATCATGGCGGCCGCGCGGGCGCTGGACCTGCGCGCCCCGCTGCGCCCCGGCCCCGCCACCGCCGCGGTCGTCGCCGCGCTGCGCGAGCGCGTCCCCGGGCCCGGCCCCGACCGCCACCTGGCGCCCGAGATCGCCGCCACCACCGAGCTGGTGCGCGACGGGTCGCTGGTCGCCGCCGCCGAGTCGGTCGTCGGCCGCCTCTCCTGAACCACGGCACCCCTCACAAGGAGCACCGCATGTCCGGACCACGTCCCGTCCGCGCGCCGCGCGGCACCGAGCTGACCGCCAAGGGCTGGGGCCAGGAGGCCGCCCTGCGCATGCTCATGAACAACCTCGACCCCGAGGTCGCCGAGCACCCCGACGACCTGGTCGTCTACGGCGGCACCGGCAAGGCCGCCCGCGACTGGGCCTCCTACGACGCCATCGTGCGTTCGCTGACCGGCCTGGAGGGCGACGAGACGCTGCTCGTCCAGTCCGGCAAGCCGGTCGGGATCTTCCGCACCCACGAGTGGGCGCCGCGCGTGCTCATCGCCAACTCCAACCTGGTGCCGCAGTGGGCGAACTGGGAGGAGTTCCGCCGCCTGGAGGCCGAGGGCCTCACCATGTACGGGCAGATGACCGCCGGCTCGTGGATCTACATCGGCACCCAGGGCATCCTCCAGGGCACCTACGAGACCTTCGCCGCCGTGGCCGCCAAGAAGTTCGGCGGCACGCTGGCCGGCACCATCACGCTGACCGCCGGCCTCGGCGGCATGGGCGGCGCCCAGCCGCTCGCCGTCACCATGAACGGCGGCGTCGCGATCTGCGTCGAGTGCGACCCCTCGCGCATCGACCGCCGCGTGGAGCACCGCTACTGCGACGTGCGCGCCGACTCCCTGGACGAGGCGCTGCGCCTGGCCGAGGAGGCCAAGGCCAAGCGCGAGCCGCTGTCGATCGGCCTGCTCGGCAACGCCGCCGACCTGGTGCCCGAGCTGCTGCGCCGGGGCGCGCCCATCGACATCGTCACCGACCAGACCAGCGCGCACGACCCGACGATGTACCTGCCGCGCGGCGTGGCCTTCGCGGACATGGCCGCCGAGCGCGACAAGGACCGCGCGGGCTTCATCACCCGGGCCCGCGAGTCGATGGCCGCGCACGTGGAGGCCATGGTCGGCTTCATGGACGCCGGAGCCGAGGTCTTCGACTACGGCAACTCGATCCGCGGCGAGGCCCAGCTCGCCGGGTACGACCGCGCGTTCGCCTTCCCCGGCTTCGTGCCCGCCTACATCCGGCCGCTGTTCTGCGAGGGCAAGGGCCCGTTCCGCTGGGCGGCGCTGTCGGGCGACCCCAAGGACATCGCCCGCACCGACAAGGCCATCCTCGACCTGTTCCCCGACAACGAGCCGCTGACCCGCTGGATCAGGATGGCGGGGGAGAAGGTCCACTTCCAGGGCCTGCCCTCGCGCATCTGCTGGCTCGGCTACGGCGAGCGCGACAAGGCCGGGGCCGTCTTCAACGACCTGGTGGCGCGCGGCGAGATCAGCGCGCCGCTCGTGCTGGGCCGCGACCACCTGGACTCCGGCTCGGTCGCCTCGCCCTACCGCGAGACCGAGGGCATGGCCGACGGCTCGGACGCCATCGCCGACTGGCCGCTGCTCAACGCCATGCTCAACACCGCCTCCGGCGCGACGTGGGTGTCGATCCACCACGGCGGCGGCGTCGGCATCGGCCGCTCCATCCACGCCGGGCAGGTCTGCCTGGTGGACGGCACCGAGCTGGCCGCGCAGAAGCTGGAGCGGGTCCTCACCAACGACCCGGGCACCGGCGTGATGCGGCACGTGGACGCCGGGTACGACCGCGCCGCCGAGGTCGCGGCCGAGCGCGGCGTGCGCGTCCCGATGTCGGAATCCTGAGTCAGCCACCCCCCGGACGGAGACCCGTTGAGCTTCGAGGAGATGTGGGCGGCGCTGCTGCCCGTCGGACGCGACGACGCCACCGGCGGCTACCACCGCTTCGCGTGGACCGCGCCCGAACTGGAGTGCCGCGCCTGGTTCCTCGACGAGGCGGCCGCGCGCGGTCTGGAGATCGAGCGCGACGCCAACGGCAACCTGTTCGCCTGGTGGTTCCCGGCCGACGGCACCCGCACCGGGGCCGTGCTGACCGGGAGCCACCTGGACTCGGTGCCGGGCGGCGGCGCGTTCGACGGCCCCCTCGGGGTCGTGTCGGCGTTCGCCGCCGTGGACCGGCTCCGCGAAGAGGGCTTCGCGCCCGCCAAGCCCATCGGCGTGGCGGCGTTCGCGGAAGAGGAGGGCGCGCGCTTCGGCGTGGCCTGCCTGGGCTCCCGCCTGCTGGCCGGGGCGATCGCCCCGGAACGGGCCCGCGCCCTCCGCGACGCCGATGGCCGCACCTTCGCCGAGGTGATCGCCGAACACGACCTGGACCCCGCCCGGATCGGCCCGGACACCGGCCTCCTGGACCGCGTCGGCTGCTACGTCGAGCTGCACGTCGAGCAGGGCCGCGCCCTGACCGAACCGGTCGGCGTGGCCAGCGCGATCGTCCCGCACGGCCGGTGGCGGCTGGACTTCGCGGGCGAGGGCAACCACGCGGGCACGACCCTGCTGGCCGACCGCCGCGACCCGATGCTGCCGTTCGCGCACGCCGTCCTGGCCGCCCGCGAGGCCGCCGAACGGCACGACAGCGTCGCGACGGTGGGCAAGGTCAACGTGGTGCCCGGCGGCGTGAACGCGATCCCGTCGCACGTCACCGCCTGGCTCGACAGCCGGGGCCCCAGCGACGACGCCGTCCGCGCCACCGTCGCCGACGTGCACGAGGCCGCCCGCCGCGCCGCCGCCGAGCACCGCGTGGCCGTCGAGCTGGCCGAGGAGTCCTACACGGAGGTCGTGGACTTCAACAAGACGCTGCGCGACCGCCTGGTGGCGACGCTGGGCGGCGCCCCCGTCCTGCCGACCGGCGCGGGCCACGACGCGGGCATCCTGTCGGCGCTGCTGCCGACCGCGATGCTGTTCGTGCGCAACCCGACCGGCGTCTCGCACGCCCCCGCCGAACACGCCGAACCCGCCGACCGCCTCGCCGGTGTGGAGGCCCTCGCGGCGGTGCTCAAAGACCTGGCACGCGGGTAGGGAACACATATGCGCTGGCATGCCGAGTTCGCCTGGCTCGGAGACGGAGTGGCCACCGATGTGCTCATCGAGGCCGACGGCGAACGCTTCACCACCATCACCCCCGGCGTCCCGGCCCCGCCGGACGCCCACCGCCTGCCCGGCCTCACGCTGCCCGGCCTGGCGAACGCCCACTCGCACGCCTTCCACCGCGCCCTGCGCTCGCGGGTCCAGACGGACCCAGCCCAACCGACCGACCCCGACCGACCTCCCGGCCTCGGCACCTTCTGGACCTGGCGCGAGCAGATGTACAAGGTCGCCGACCGCCTGGACCCCGACTCCTACCGGGCCCTGGCCACCGCCGTCTACGCCGAGATGGCCCTCGCCGGGATCAGCTGCGTGGGCGAGTTCCACTACCTGCACCACCGCCCCGGCGGCACTCCCTACGACGACCCCAACGCGATGGGCGAGGCGCTGATCGCGGCCGCCGCCGACGCCGGAATCCGCATCACCCTGCTGGACACCTGCTACCTGGCGGGCGGCATCGGCACGCCCCTGAAGGGCCCGCAGCTGCGCTTCGGCGACGGCACGGCCGGGAACTGGGCGCGCCGCGTGGACAGCATCCACGAGCAGACCGACAAGGCGGGCCGCCTGCACGCCCGTGTGGGGGCCGCGATCCACTCGGTCCGCGCGGTGCCGCGCGAGCAGATCGCGGCCGTGGCGTCCTGGGCCAAGGAACGCCAGGCCCCGCTGCACATCCACCTGTCGGAGCAGCCGGCCGAGAACGAGGCGTGCCAGGACGCGTACGGCATGACCCCGACGCGCCTGCTCGCCGAGGCCGGCGCGTTGGGCGCGCTGACGGTCGCCGTCCACGCGACCCACCTGACGGAGGAGGACATCGGCCTGCTCGGCGCGACCCTCACGGGCGTGTGCATGTGCCCGACCACGGAACGCGACTTGGCCGACGGCATCGGCCCGGCCCGCGACCTGCGCGACGCGGGCGCGCCGATCTGCCTGGGCTCGGACCAGCACGCGGTCATCGACCTGTTCGAGGAGGCGCGGGCGGTCGAACTGAACGAGCGCCTGCGCACGAGGGAGCGGGGCCACTGGACGGCGGGCGGCCTGCTGGCGACGGCGACGTCCAACGGCCACTACGCGCTGGGCTGGCCGGAGGCGGGCCGCTTGGAGCCGGGGGCGTACGCGGACCTGGTGACGGTGGCGATGGACTCGCCGCGCACGGCGGGCGCGGCTCCGGGCTTCACGGCGGAGGCGGCGGTGTTCGCGGCGACGAACGCGGACGTGCGGAACGTGGTGGTGTCGGGCCGCGAGGTGGTGCGGGAGGGGCGCCATCTGCTGGTGGGGGATGTGCCGGGGGCGCTGCGGGAGGCGATCGAGAGGGTGACGGAGGAGGAGGGGGAGGGTGAGGCCGGCTGAGGTGGTGGGGTGAGGTGGGTTTGTGGTTTGGGCTTGATCGGCTGTCTTGGCCTGGCGTCCAGGACATTGCCAACTGCTTCAGCTTCAAGCCCGGCCACGTGCTCGGCACGTGCCCGGAGACCTCAACCTGTGCCCGGCACGTGATCACGAGCCTCAGCCCCGCGCCTTGAACTCGCCCAACTACCTCAGCCCCGTGCTCTGCACCTGAGCAACGACCCTGGCCCCGTGCTCCGCACCCGAACAACGACCCTGACCCCGTGCTCGGCACCCCAGCAACAACCTCAGCCCCGCACCGTGCACACGCCCAGGGACCTAAGCCCGCGCCCGGCACATGACCAACAACCCCGGCCCCGCGCCCGACACCTGAGCAACAACCCCAGCCCCGTGCCGGAAACGGGCCGATCAAGCTCAGCCCCGTGCAGGCGGGGGTGCAGGGGGCGGAGCCCCTTGCCCAGGGGGTGCGGGGGACGGAGTCCCAGCGGCTCTTAAAAAGTAGGCAGGCGCGGAGCGCTTCCTTGTGTCGGGGGTGTGGGGGCGGAGCCCCTGCCGGGGGTGTGGGGGCTGGCCCCTGCGCGGGTGAGCCCCGGCATCGGGGGGTGTGGGGGGTCGTCCCCCCACAATGACACGCCGCTTTCGCCGAGGGTGGGGCACCGACTGTATCTGTGGGGGTCTACACCCGACCGCCCAGCCGCACCATGCGGGGGTTTGCCAGCGTGACCGGCAACCCCAGCCCCCAGGGGGTTAGCCGCACCCGCGCGCTGGCCTTAGCCACGTGCGGGTTTGTCCACGTGCCCAGCGGCCTCAGTCCCGCGCGGGGTTAGGTGCACCCGCGCCCTCACCTCGGCCACGCGGGGGGTTCTGCGCCCGACCAGCGACCTCAACCCCGCGCCCCGCACGTGACCAGCAACCCCAGCCCACAGGGGGTTAGCCGCACCCGCGCACCCCAGCCATGCGCGGGTTTGCTCACGTACCCGGCGACCTCAGCTCCGCGCGGGGTTAGGTGCACCCGCGCACCCACCCCAACAACGCGGGGGGTTCTCCACATGACCAGCGACCTCAGCCCCACTCCGCACCCGACCAACGACCTCGACCGACGCTCCACTGCGGCGTGCTTCGCCGGGGTCTCCGGGTACGTGAACAAACCCCCACGCGGCCGAGCAACGCGCAGATGTGCCGCGCCTTATCCAGCGCGGGTTGATGTTGGAGTGCACGTGTTGAGCGTGGGCTGAGCTAGATGACCAGGCGCGACCCCCACGTGGCTGAGGCCGGCGCGCAGGGTGGCCCTAACCCCGCGCAGGACTGGCCTTGCTGGTCGCGCGTAGAGCGCGTGGCTGGGGTGGGTGCGGACGTGCCGAACCCCGCGCGGGCTGAGGTCGTTGGTCGGGTGGACAAACCCGCGCGGGCTGGGGTCGTTGGTCACGTGCGGAAACCCCCGCGTGGCTGAGGCCGGCGCGCGCGTGCACCTAACCCCGCGCGGGGCTGAGGTTGCTGGGCACGTGGGCAAACCCGCGCGTGGCTGAGCTGGGCGGTCTTGTGTAGACCCCCACAGATACAGTCGGTGCAGCGACCTCGGCGAAAGCGGCTGTGTTTTCTTTGGGGGCCGGCCCCCAAACCCCACACATGCCGGGGCTCACCCGCCCTACGCTCG
>JBITGK010000048.1:0-15996 GCA_044456955.1 Spirillospora sp. NPDC050679
CGGGGCGGCCGGGCCTCGGGGGGGGGCCGTCCCGGGGCGCCGCCGCGCCCCCGGGGGCCGGGGGGCCCCGCCGGGGGGCGGGGGGGGGGGGGGCGGGGGCCCCCCCCACCGGACCGTTACTTGATGCCGCGGTTGCGCAGGATCTCCTCGATCTCGGCCAGCTCGGGGTCGACGGGCGCGGCCTGCCGCCGCTCCACCGCCTTGCGGCCGCCCGCCCCGCCCTTGCCTGCCCCGTCCCCCTTGGCGGCCTTGGCCGCCTTGCGCCCGCCGTCCTGCCCCTCCGGCACGGCGGCGCGGCGCGCCAGCATGCCCCCCGAGGTCAGGTACAGCAGCACCGCGAGGCCCGCCACCGTCACGCCCGCCCACTTGACCGGGCTGAACGCCAGGTCCATGAAGAACTCGGTGGCCCCCGTCATCGTGGCCGCCAGCGGCACCAGCGACCATGACGCGCCGCGCAGGCCCGAGGCCGCGCCGCGCCTGCGGTACACGCCCCAGGAGATGACCAGCCCGAGGAGCGTGACCCCCAGGCTGACGGCGAAGATGGCTGCGTCGCTCATGCCGGCCCCTCAATCCATGCGATGATGCTCCCCCCATGGTCACACGGACCTGCGGAAGGACCCCTCATCCGGTGGAACGGTTTCCCGGACCCGCCGGTTCCTCCTCAGGCGTGATCGCCCCCTAGGGGGCGACCCCGGGGTACCGGGCCCCGCCTGCCCCTCAGGTACCGGGCGGCGCGGCCGGGCTGCGCGGCCGGGGGCGCGGATCAACCCCCGGCAACGATCCGGGGACGTTCCGGACCCGGCGGGTGGGCCTCGCGCGCCGCCTGGGTACTGATCGTCTTCCCCGTCCCGGACGGCGGTCGGCCTCATCCGGGACGCCGCGGGGTGAAGACGACCGGGACCGACGCCAGGCCCCGCAGCATCCCCCGCCGCCTCGGCAGCCGGTCCACCGGCTCGGCCAGCGCCAGGTCCGGGAACCGGCCGATCAGCGCCGACAGCGCCGCGGTGACCTCCAGCCGGGCCAGCGCCGCGCCCAGGCAGTAGTGCACCCCGTGCCCGAACCCGACCTGCGGGTTGGGCTCGCGCCGCACGTCCAGCACGTCCGGCCGGCCGAACCGCCCCGGGTCGCGGTTGGCCGCCCCGATCGCCACCACCACCATCTCCCCGCGCGGGATGACCGTCTCCCCCAGCCGCACCTCGTCGGTGGTGAAGCGGGCCACTCCGCGCGCCACCGGCCCGTCATAGCGCAGCAGCTCCTCGACCGCGCCCGGCAGCAGGCCGGGGTCGGCGCGCAGCGCGGCGAGCTGGGCGGGGTTGGTCAGCAGCGCCACCACCGCGTTGGCCAGGAAGCACAGCGTGGTCTCGTGGCCCGACAGGAACAGCATCATCGCCAGGCCGACCAGCTCGTCGTCGGAGACCTGCTCGCCGCGGTGCGCGGTCACCAGCGCGCTCAGCAGGTCGTCGCCGGGCGCGGCGGCCTTGATCTTGATCTGCTCGCCGAAGAACGCGGCCATCTCGGCGCGCTTGGCGTCGGCGCGCTCCAGCGTCGCGCCGTCGGCGGGCGGCATCGCCAGCCCCACCGACCAGTCGCGGAACCGGTCCCGGGCGAACGGCACGCCCAGCAGCTCGCAGATCACCGCGATCGGCAGCGGCAGCGCCAGCTCCTCCACCAGGTCGGCGCGGCCCCGCCCGGCGAACCCGTCCAGCAGCTCGGCCACGATCGCGGTGACCCGGGGCCGCAGCTCCTCCACCCGGCGGGCGGTGAACGCCCTGGCCACGATGGCGCGCATCCGGGTGTGGTCGGGCGGGTCGCTGGCCAGCAGGCTCTCCATCAGCACGTTGCGGCGGCGGGCCGGCGGCAGCCCCGCGGTGATCCGCGGCGCGGCCTCCAGGTCGGCGCTCAGCGCCGGCTCGTTCAGCGCCGCCACCACCTCGTCGTAGCCGGTGACCACCCACACCTCCACCTCCCCCCGCAGCCGGGCGCGGTGCACGGGGGCCGCCGCGCGCATCTCCTCCAGCAGCGGGTAGGGGTCGGGCCACTGCGCGAAGTCGATGGGGATGTCGAACGCCTCGGCGCCGGTGGAGCCGGTCATCGCGTGCCTTCCTGGATCGGTCGGGCGGGGCGGACCCGCTCGCTGAGGGCGCCGCCCCGGCGGACCCGGAACCGCACGCGCGGCTCGGGCGGGGCCAGGTCGATGTGCAGGGTGCGCTCCTCGGTCCAGCCCTCCAGCCGGAACTCGCCGAGCCCGAGGTGGACGAGCGCGAACAGCGGCTCGCCGCCGGCCAGCAGCGCCAGGCGGCCGTCCACCAGGTCCACCGCGCCCGGCAGGTCCGGTCCGGGCGGGCCCTCGGGCTCCTCCTCGGACCAGTCGGGGAACGCGGCGGGCAGCGCGAACCGGCAGCGGAACGAGGCCGCCTCGGCGGGCCCCAGCGGCACCGGCTCGCGCGCGAACAGCACCTCGCTCCACCGCAGCGCCCCGGTGTAGGCGGCCGGGAACAGCTCCAGCAGCGCCGGGGTGACCATCGTGTCGATCACCAGGTGGACGCGGGGCTCTGCGCCGCCGTTGCGGACGTGGTGGGGGCGGTCGAAGTCGCCGAACCACAGCCGCCCGGCGTCCCAGTGCCGCTCCTCGCCGCCGATCACCACGACCGCGCCCGGGTTGGTGATCACCGGGACGTGCAGGCGCAGCGCGCCCCACCGGTGGCCGCACTTGCCGTCGCGGTGCTCGTGGACCCGCGCGCCGGGGCCCAGCGCCATGAGCCGGACGCTGCGCAGCGGCGCGGGGACGCCCCGGAGCACCTCGGCGGTGTAGGGGGCACGCTCCAGGTGCGGGGTGTCGGCGTGCGGCACCAGCCCGGCCCCGCCGGGGTCGGTGCGGTCGGGATCGCCGCCGGGGCCGCGCAGCGACAGGATGCGCCAGTCGACCTCGGTGCGGGCGGCCAGGCCGTCCTGCCCGTAGGCGCGCTGGGCCCGCCAGGTCGCCGAGCGCAGGGCGCGCGCCTCGGCGGCCAGCCGTTCGGCGTCGTAGGCGCGGTCCAGGGGAACGGCGGTGGGGAGCGCGGTCCGGTCGTCGGCCGTGACGCCGGGCGCGGTGCCGGGCGCGGGATCGGCCGCAGTGCCGGTCGGAGTGCCGGTCATGACGCCGCCTTGCCGACCACGACCGCGCCCGGGTCGTCCGGATCGTGGCCCGCCTGCGCCAGGCCGTCGCCCTCCACCGGATGCAGGCCCGCCGCGGCCAGGTCCTTCAACACCGGCTCGGGGCGGTGCATGTTGTGCGGCCGCTCCACCACCTCGGTGCCGATCAGCTCCCCCTGGTGGTAGGTGCGGTAGGTCATGCGCAGCTCCGACAGGTCCGGGCCGAGGGCCCGCGCGGCGGCGGCGAGGGTGTAGCGGCACTCCCCCAGCACCGCCTCGTCCACGACGCGTTCGGGCATGTCCGGGGCGGGCTGCCGCATCACCATGTCCATCGCGCAGATCCCGCCCGGCTCCAGGTGCGCGGCGATGGAGGCGAACAGCTCCGGCCTGTCGGCGGGCGGGACGTGCTCCAGCACCCCCGCCAGGTACACGTAGCCGAAGGTCCGGCCCAGCCCGAACGAGGGGGCCGAGCCCGGCAGCACCGTCACCCGGTCCCACAGGTCGGGCCGCCCGGCGAGCTTGGCGACCAGCACCGCGCGCATCGTGGCGGAGCGTTCGAGGCACACCACGCTCGCCGCGCGCTCGGCGACCGCCAGCGTGATCCGCCCGGTGCCGGGGCCGATCTCCAGCGCGGCCGCGCGGGGCGGGGCCAGATCGGCGAAGAACGCCACCGACGGCAGGGCCCGGCCTCCGTCCTTGGCGCGGAACAGGTCGTAGTAGCCGGGCGTGAAGGCATAGGGGTCGGTGGGCACGCTCTCTCCCTGCGTCGCGGCGTCTCAAGCGGGGGCCGGCGCCCGCGGCCGCGGGCGTGCGGCCGCGGGCACCGGTTCTCATCTGGTGCTTAGTGCCAGTACTTCATGGGAGCCACCCTCCTTCCGCTGTGCGAGGGGCCGCGGCGCCCCGTCCCGTTCAGCCCGCCGCCACCTCGAAGCGGGCCGGGCTGCGCAGGGTCAGGGTGCGCCGGTAGGTGGGCGCGCTCAGGGCGCGCAGGGGCGCGGAGCCCTCCGCGAGGACGGTCAGCACCACCCGCGCCTGGACGGCGGCGAAGGCGGAGCCGAGGCAGGAGTGCGCGCCCCGGCCGAACCCCAGGTGCGGGTTCGGGTGCCGGTCCAGGCGCAGGGAGTGCGGGTCGGGGAAGCGGAGGGGGTCGCGGTTGGCGGCGCCCAGCAGCAGCGTGACGTCCTGTCCGGCGCGCACCCGCCGGCCGCCGATCTCGGCGTCGGCGACGCAGACGCGGGCCATGGCCTGCACCGGCGAGGTGAAGCGGACCAGCTCCTCCACCGCCCGCGCCGGCGGGGCCGCCGCGAACGCCGCCAGGCCGCCGGGGGCCTCCATCAGCGCGATCACCGACAGCGCCAGCAGCTTGCTCGCCGAGGTGTAGCCGGCGTGCAGGAGCACGCGCAGCGTGTTGGCGACGACGGAACGCTCCACCCCGCCCGCGGCGACGGCGTCGGCCAGGGACCGCACGATGCCGCCGTCCGGCGGATCGGCCAGCCACCCGTCGGTGAGCGCCGACAGCTCGGCCCGCGCGGCCATCGCGGGCGCGTGCCGCTCGGGCCACACCCCGGCGTCCATGCCGGCGGCGATGGTCTCGGCGACCGGGAGGAACCAGTCCGGGTCGGGCTCGGGCACGCCCAGGTAGGCCGCGATGGTGGCCAGCGCCAGCGGCTCGGCGAACTCGGTCACCAGGTCGAAGCCGTCGCGGGCGGCCAACCGCGCCAGGAGCCGCCGGGCGCGGCCGGCCACCATCGGCTCGACCTCGCCGCGGTCGCGGACCCGCAGGGCCTCGACCAGCGGCCGCCTGATCGCGGTGTGCTCGGGCGGGTCCAGGGTCTGGACGCTGATCGCCTGCGGCGGCATGTCCGCCCCCGCGCGCCGCCAGTCGGCGCCGAACCGGGCGCCGTCCTTCAGCACCGCCGCGCAGTCGGCGTACCGGGTCAGGACCCACGACTCCAGGCGTGGGCTCCACGACACCGGGTCCCCGGCGCGCAGCCGGTCGTACTCGGGGTGCGGGTCGGGCGGGACCGCGGGCGCGGCGAGCCGCGCGATGGAATCGATGGCGTTCTCGGACATGCACATCCCCGCCGATGTCGACGCTGACAGAAGGCGATCACCGGTTCAGCGAAAAAAGAGCCGTTCAGGATTTCCGGAAGTAGCCGAAGGCTAATTTCCCGGTGCCGACGAGCACCGAGATCCGCTCGGGTTTGTCCGCGAAGAACTCGTCGCACGCCTTTTTGACGCCGGGGAATCCGGCGAAGGCGCGGGGGCTGCGCACCTCGTCGCAGTAGTCGTCGACGATGACGATCGCGCCCGGCGACAGCCGCGGGTACAGCTCGGTCAGCGCGGTGCGGATCGACTCGTACAGGTCGCCGTCGACGTAGGCGAAGCACACCCGGTCGGGCAGCTCCCGCGGCAGGGTGTCGGCGAACCAGCCGGCGTGCACGTGCGGCGGCTCGGCGTCCCAGCGGGCGAAGGTCCTGGTCAGGTCCTCGACGCGGGTGCTGAGCTGGCCGGGGCTGGAGTAGTCGGTGTCGTGCGGGCCCGGCGGCGGCAGCCCCTCGAAGGAGTCGTAGACGTGCAGCTCGCGGCCGGGCGCGAAGTGGTCGGCGACCTTGCGCAGGAACACGCTGGTGCGGCCCTGGTGGCAGCCGATCTCCACGACCGCGCCGGGCACCCCGGCCGCCAGCACTCCCGAAAGCGCCCAATAGATATTGACGAGCTGATCGACTCCGCCCATTCCCGGGTTCTCCGCGGCCAGGGCGAGTATCACATCGTTGTCCACAGTGCTCCTTGGTGAGGAGAGTGGTCCTGCGTGATCACCCTTGGCACCGTAACCCGGGTATGGGGCACTGTCCAGACGCCGTCCGCATTTCTTTTCGGGAAAAGGCTTCGGGCGGGCCGCAAAAATGGCGACCGGCCGCATCCCGATGGGTGCGGCCGGTCAGTCAGGACTGGTCAGGGGGCGGTCAGCGGCCGGGCCGCTCCACCAGCGACCGCAGGCGCGCCAGGTCCACCTCGCGCAGCGAGCCCACGACCGTGCGGCCGGGCGCGGGCGGGATCGGCAGGACGTTCGGCACCGCCACGGCCGCGCATCCGGCGGCCTCGGCCGCCGCCACGCCGTTGGGCGAGTCCTCCAGCACCACGCAGCGGGCCGGATCGACGCCGAGGCGCGCCGCCGCCGTCAGGTAGGGGTCCGGGGCGGGCTTGGTGCGCGCCACCTCGTCGCCCGCCACCGTCAGCTCGAAGTTCCCGCGCCCGATGGAGCCGAGCGCCGCGTCGATCAGCCGCCGGTGGCTGGAGGACACCAGCGCCGCGGGGACCGGGGAGGCCGCGACCTCCGCCAGCAGCTCGGCGGCGCCCGGCATGAGGTCCACGCCCGCCCCGATCAGCTCCACCATGCGGTCCATCAGGCGGCGGCCCACCTCCTCCGGCGGCACCGGCGCGCCGGTCAGCTCCAGCATGTAGGCGACCGCGAGGTCCAGGGAGCCGCCGACCAGCCGCTTCTGGTGCTCCTCGCTCCAGGCGCCGCCGAGCCACTCCATGACCTCGAACTCGACCCGCAGCCACAGCCGCTCGGAGTCGATCAGCAGGCCGTCCATGTCGAACAGCACCGCCTGCAGGGCCCCCGCCGTCTCCCCGGCGGTCCCCGCGGCGTCCTCCGCGCCGACCCCTGCCGCGGCCTCTCCGGCGTTCCGATCCCGGACCAGATGCTCGCTGTCGCGCACCCGCGCTCCCCCCTCGAAGATCGTGGCGGCTTCGAGGCTATGCCAGGCGGCGCGGTCCCCGCGCCGGGCCGGGAGGCGGGCGGCGCCACTGCGACGCGGGTCACCCCGGCGGCGCGCATGGCCGTCCCTTGGTCCGAGCGCGGCCGAGGCGTGACCCGGGTGTGGCCCGTGACGGATGGGACACCGGACCGATAGCGTGCCCCGAACACTACTCCTCGGTAAGGAGCGGCATGAGCGCGTACCGCACCATCCTCGTCGGCACCGACGGCTCGGAGACCTCGTTCCGCGCGGTCGACCGGGCCGCCCAGCTGGCCGCCGCGACCGGCGCCACGCTGGTGCTGGCGACCGCCTACAGCCCGATGCCCGAGCGCGAGCGGCTGAGCGCCGCCGACCGCCTCGGCGACCTCGCCTACAAGGTGCAGGGCTCCACCCCCGCCGACGACGCGCTGCGCGCGGCCCGCGAGCGCGCGGTGGCGGCCGGCGCCAAGGACATCGAGGAGATCGCCGTCGAGGGCGACGCGGTCGACGTGATCTCCCGGATCGCCAAGGACCGCGCCGCCGAGCTGGTGGTCGTCGGCAACCGGGGCCTCAACAGCCTGGCGGGCCGGCTGCTCGGCTCGGTCCCGGCCAACCTGTCCCACCGCTCCCCCTGCGACGTGCTGATCGTCCACACCACCGACGGCAAGTGACCCAATCGTGATGCGCGCCGCCCCGGCGCCCGCCGGGGCTCAGGTCTGGGCGGCGGGGCCGCGGGGTAGGTCTCCGCGGGGACGTAGGCTGGCAGCCACCACCGATCATGAGCGGGGCCCCCGACCCCGGGAATGCGGAGCCCCCTCGGTGGCGCTGTACCCGTCGTCGGAAGGAGGCAGCGCGTGGTCGAACTCGAAAGCGTGCCGGAACTGGTGGACCCGGTGCTCGTGGCCGCCTTTGAGGGGTGGAACGACGCCGGGGAGGCGGCCAGCGGGGTGATCCAGCACCTGGCCGCGACATGGGGGGCGGTGCCGATCGCCGAGGTCGACCCCGACGACTACTACGACTTCCAGGTCACCCGGCCCCTGGTGGAGCTGGCCGACGGCGAGAGCCGCGGGATCACCTGGCCCACCACCCGCCTGTCCTGGGCGCGGCTGCCGTCGGGCCGGGACGTGGTGCTGGTGCACGGCATCGAGCCCAACATGCGCTGGCGCGCGTTCTGCCGCGAGCTGATCGGGATCATGCTGGAGCTGGAGGTCCGCAACGTCGTCCTGCTGGGCGCGCTGCTGGCCGACGCCCCCCACACCCGGCCGGTCCCGGTGACCGGCGCGTCCTCCGACGCGGGCCTGGTGACCACCCTGAACCTGGAGCCCACCCGCTACGAGGGCCCGACCGGCATCCTCGGCGTCCTGCAGGACGCCTGCGCCAAGGCCGACCTCAGCACCGTGTCGCTGTGGGCCGCGGTGCCCCACTACGTGGCCCAACCCCCCTCCCCCAAGGCCACGCTGGCGCTGCTGCGCCGCGTGGAGGACCTGCTCGACGTCACCGTGCCGCTCGGCGAGCTGCCCGAGGAGGCGCGCGCCTGGGAGAACGGCGTCAACGAGCTGGCCGAGGAGGACTCCGAGGTCGCCGAGTACGTCCGCACGCTGGAGGAGCAGAAGGACGCCACCGAGCTGCCCGAGGCCAGCGGCGACGCCATCGCCCGCGAGTTCGAGCGCTACCTGCGCCGCCGCGACGCCAACTGACCGCCCCCCGGGGCCGCCGCCCTCAGCGGCGGTCCCGCTCGGCGTCGGCGGTGCCCTTCACCGACGCGCACACCCACAGCGCCACCACCACGCCCGGCAGCATCACCGCCAACAGCTCCAAGCTCATCGTCCCGCAGGTCCCTTCCGTCCCGTCCGGTGACCGCCGCTCGGTGATCACCGCGCCGGAACCTACCCCCTACACTGGGCGTCGAACCTGCGACCGGCCCGCCGGGCCGGCCCGGCGATGGCCCGCGCACGCCGCCAAGTGCGCCCGATCATGATCTGTGACGTTTCCTCCCCGGGCGGAGCCGCCCCCGGCCGGTGAGCGGCCGCGCCCGCGGCGCCGCCCGCCCCTCCGGCGGCGCCCCCGCCATCCGCGTCCGCCCCCGCCGCGAGCTGCGCCGCGAGCGGCGCCGCCGGCCCCACCCCTGCTGGGACCACCTGATCGCCGCGCCGCTGTGGCCGCTGCACGGCGCCAACCTCGGCACGCTGCTGCGCACCTGCGACGCGGTCGGCGCGTGCCTGGCCGTCCCGCGCCTGCCCTGGGTGCCCGAGGCCCTGGCGCGCGGCAACACCCTGCGGCGGCCCTCCTGCGTGCACTGGACCGGCGACCCCCTGGCCTGGCTGGCCCGCGAGCGCGAACGCGGCACGCACGTGCTGGGCGTGGAGCTGGCCGACGAGGCGGTCCGGCTGGCGGACCTGCCCGCCGCCCGGCGCCGCACCGTGGCGGTGCTGGGCCACGAGCGCGACGGCGTCCCGCCCGAGGCCCTGGACCTGCTGGACGCCGCCGTGGAGATCCCCATGGTGGGCGGCGGGGCCAGCCTCAACGTCGCGGTGGCCGGCTCCCTGGTGCTGTACCGGCTGGCCGGGCTACTGTGACCGCCCCGGCGTCGGAAGGATCACCATGTCCGCCCCCCTCCCCGCCCCGCCCGCCCCCGACCGGACGGTGCTGCGGCTGGTGGCGGCCGAGCCCGCGGTGCTGCTGGCCGCGGGCCGGGCGCTGCTGCTGCAGGTCGCCCACCCCAAGGTCGCCCAGGGGGTGGCCGACCACAGCGACCTGCGCCACCGGCCGCTGGACCGGCTGTTCGGCACCCTGGACTTCCTCACCATCGTGGCGTTCGGCACGCCGGAGGAGGCCGCGGCCATGGGCGCGGCGATCCGCCGGATGCACGAGCGCATCACCGGGCCCGGCTACTCCGGCAACGACCCCGACCTCCAGGTGTGGGTGAACGCCACCCTCATCGACGCCGCGCTGTTCGTGTACGAGCAGGTCCTGCGGCGGCCCGGCGGCGACCTGGCGGCCGGGTACATCGACCAGGCCCGGTACGTCGCCGACGTCCTCGGCTGCCCGCCGGGCGCGCAGCCGGGCGAGGCGGAGGCGTTCCGCGCCTACGTGGACGGCATGATCGCGTCGCTGGAGGTCACCGACACCGGCCGGGAGGTCGCGCGGGCCGTGCTGTGGTCGCGCAAGCTGCGGCTGCTGTGGCCCGCGCTGTGGCTGAACCGCTTCGTCACCGCCGGGCTGCTGCCGCCCCGCATCCGCGAGCAGTACGGGCTGCCCTGGGGGCCGCGCCGCGACCGGGCGCTGTGGCTGATGCTGCGGACGGGCGCGTTCGGGTACCGGCTGGTGCCGGGCCGGGTGCGGCGCGCGGGCGTGCCGCTGATGGTGTGGACCTCGCGGCGGCGCGTCGCGCGGCGCGCCCGCAGGCACGCCGCCGCGCGGAGGGCCGCGGCGGCCTGACCGGCCGCCGCGGGCTCCGGGGCGTCACGGGGTCGGCGGCATCGCGAGATCAGCGGCGCCGCGAGATCAGGGGGCCGCCGCTCGGGCGCGCCGCCCGCTCAGAGGGCGACGCCGAGCAGGGCGTCTACCAGCGCCTGCACCTTCACCGGGGCCTCGGCGTCGCCGTCGCCGGCGAGCGCGCCCTCGGCCCAGCGGTCCACCGCCGCCAGCGCCGCCGGGGCGTCCAGGTCGTCGGCCAGGTGGCCGCGCACCTCGGCCGCGAGCGCGGCGGCGTCGGGGCCCGTCGCCGCGGCGACGGCCGCCCGCCACCGCTCCAGGCGGGCCTTGGCCTCGTCGAGCCCGGCGTCGGTCCACTCCCAGTCCGCGCGGTAGTGGTGGGCCAGCAGCGCGAGCCTGATCGCCATCGGGTCCACCCCGGCCCGCCGGAGCTTGGAGACGAACACGAGGTTGCCTCGCGACTTGGACATCTTCTCGCCGTCCAGGCCGACCATGCCCGCGTGCACGTACGCCTTGGCGTGCGGGCGCTCGCCGGTGGCGAGCTGGGCGTGGGAGGCGCCCATCTCGTGGTGCGGGAACGCCAGGTCCGAGCCGCCGCCCTCGACGTCGAAGGCCATGCCGAGGTGCTCGATGGAGATCGCGGCGCACTCCACGTGCCAGCCGGGGCGGCCCTCGCCGAACGGGGAGTCCCAGGCCGGCTCGCCCGGCCGCCGGGCCAGCCACAGCAGCGCGTCCAGCGGGTCGCGCTTGCCCTCGCGGTCGGGGTCGCCGCCGCGCTCGGCGAACAGCGGCGCCATCTGCTCGCGGGTGAGCCGGCTCACCTCGCCGAAGCCGGGGTCGGCGTCGACGGGGAAGTACACGTCGCCGCCCACGGTGTAGGCGGCGTCCTTGGCGCGCAGCTTCTCGATCATCTCCACGACCAGCGGGATCGCCTCGACCGCGCCGACGTACTGGTCGGGCGGCAGCACCCGCAGCGCGGTCATGTCCTCGCGGAACAGCTCGATCTCGCGGTCGGCCAGCTCGCGCCAGTCCACGCCGTCGCGCTCGGCGCGCTCCAGCAGCGGGTCGTCCACGTCGGTGGCGTTCTGCACGTAGTGCACGCGGTGCCCGAGGTCGCGCCACACCCGGTTGACCAGGTCGAAGGCCAGGTAGGTGTTGGCGTGGCCGAGGTGGGTGGCGTCGTAGGGGGTGATCCCGCACACGTACATCCGGGCGGTCGAGCCCGGCGCGGCGCCGGCCAGGGTGGGCCGCACCCCGCCGGAGCCGGTGTCGTGCAGCGCCAGGGGCCCGGCGGCCTCCGGCAGTCCGGCGTCGGTCAGGCTGGGCACTTCGGGAGCGGTCCACGATCGCATACCGGAAAGCTTATCTCTGCCCTGTTCATGGCATTGAGCCGAGATCATCCCAGTGGGTCCGGGGAACGGCCCGTGGGCCGCCCCCCGGAGCCGGTCACGACAGGCGCACGCGCGGGTCCAGGAAGGAGTAGCCCACGTCCACCAACAGGTTGGCGACCACCACGAACAGCGTCACCATCAGCGTCACCCCGATGATCACGGGGGTGTCGCCCAGCGAGATCGACTGGAACACCAGCTGGCCCACGCCCTGCAGCCCGAACACCTTCTCGGTGACGATGGTGGAGCCGATCAGCGCGCCGAGGTCGATGCCGAACTGGGTGACCACCGGCGTCAGCGCCGAGCGCAGCGCGTGCCGGTACACCACCCGGCGCTCGCCGAGGCCCTTGGCGCGGGCGGTGCGGATGTAGTCCTCGCCCAGCACGTCCAGCATCGAGCCGCGCGTCAGCCGCGTGTAGGTCGCCACCATGAGGAACGACAGCGCGATCCACGGCAGGATCATGCGGCGCAGGAAGTGCTCCTGCAGCGGCGGCCCGGCCTCGAAGAAGCGGAAGCCCGCCTCGCCCAGCTTGGTGGAGAACAGGTACAGCAGCACCAGCGCCATCACGAACGCCGGGGTGGACAGGCCGACCAGCACCAGCACGGTGATCAGCCGGTCGCCGACGCCGCGCGCGTGGGTGGCGCTGAACACGCCGGTGACCACGCCGCCGACGAACCAGATGACCCCCGCGCCGAACACCAGCCACAGCGTGGTCGGCAGCCGGTCGGCCACCAGCTGCGCGACCGAGGTGCCGTTGATGTAGGAGTCGCCGAGGTCGCCCCGCAGCAGCCGGCCCAGGAACTGCCCGTACTGCACCAGCACCGGCTGGTCCAGGCCGAGGTTGCGGCGGATCTGCTCCAGGGTGTCGGTGGTCGCCTTCGGGCCGCCGATGACCCGCTCCACCGAGACCGGCGAGATGTGCAGGAACACGAACACCAGCGTGGCGACCAGCCACAGCACCATGATCGAGTAGAGCAGCCGGCGGATGACGAAGCGCACCATGGCCCGATCACTTCTTTCCGATGACGCGGTCGCTGCGCGGGTCCAGGGCGTCCCGGATGCCGTCGCCGAGCAGGTTGAACGACAGGGTGGTGAGCAGCAGCAGCACCGCCGGCACCGCGAGCAGCCACCAGGCGGACTGGAACACGTCGCTGCCCTCGCCCAGCATCGAGCCCCAGCTCGGCATCGGCGGCCGCACCCCCACGCCGAGGAACGACAGCGTGGCCTCGAACACGATCGAGGTGGGGATCAGCAGCGAGGTCAGCACCGTCACCTGCGCCACCAGGTTGGGCAGCACGTCCACGAACATGATCCGGGCGCGGGAGGCGCCCAGCGACCGGGCCGCCTCCACGAACTCCTTCTCCTTCAGCGACATCACCTGGCCGCGGATGATGCGGCCGAACGCCGCGAACGAGAAGAACGCGATGACCAGCACCGTCATGGTCAGGCTCGCGGCCACCGAGGAGATCTGGAAGGTGGTGGCCAGCAGGATCGCCACCAGCAGGTAGGGCAGCGCCAGCGTGATGTCCATCAGCCGCGCGATCAGGGTGTCCAGCCAGCCGCCCACGAACCCGGCGAGGGTCCCGGCCGCCACGCCCAGCAGCGAGGCCAGCACCGCCGCCGCGATGCCGACCAGCAGCGAGATGCGCGCGCCGTAGGAGGCGCGCACCAGCACGTCGCGGCCGAGCTGGTCGGCGCCGAGCCAGAACTCGGCGCCCGGCCCCACCGGCTGCCCGTTGGGGTCCAGCGCGGTCTTGGGGAAGGTCTGGTCGTAGGGGTGCCCGGTCCAGGACGCCCACAGCGGCGCCATCAGCGCGAACACCAGCATCAGCGCCAGGACGACCAGCGAGGCGACCGCGAGCCCGTCGCGGCGGAACCGCGCCCACGACAGCTGCCAGGGGGTGCGGCCCTGCACCCGGACCACCGGTTCGGCGTCGGGCGGGATGATCTCCGGTTCGAGTTCGGAGTAGCTGCTCACTGTTCGACCTCCGGCAGGTCCGGCTCGATGGAGACCTGGCGGATCCCGGCCTTGCTGTGGGCCAGCGACTCGCCCGGCTCGACCGGGAAGTGGCAGGCGGTGCGGTGGTCGGGCGAGTCCCCCGGCCGCGCCACCAGCGGCGGGTCCTCCAGCACGCACCGCTCCTGCGCCTTGGGGCAGCGCGGGTGGAACCGGCAGCCGGCCGGCGGGGCGATGGGCGAGGGCACGTCGCCGGCCAGCACCACCCGCTCGGCGCGCTCGGCCAGGTCGGGGTCGGCGACCGAGGCGGCCGACAGCAGCGCCGCCGAGTAGGGGTGGCGGGGCCGCCGGTACAGCTCCTCGGCCGCGGCGTCCTCGCCGATCCTGCCCAGGTACATCACCGCCACCCGGTCGCTGACGTAGCGCACCACCGACAGGTCATGCGCGATGAACAGGTAGGTCAGCCCGAACTCGTCCTGCAGGTCCTTCAGCAGGTTGATCACCTGCGCCTGGATCGACACGTCCAGCGCCGACACCGGCTCGTCGCACACGATGAGCTTGGGGCGCAGCGCGAGCGCGCGGGCCACCCCGATGCGCTGGCGCTGGCCGCCGGAGAACTCGGCGGGGAAGCGGTTGTAGTGCTCGGGGTTCAGCCCGACCAGCTCCATCAGCTCCTGCACGCGCCGCTTGCGGTCGGCTCCGCCGGCCAGGCCGTGGATCGCGAACGGGTCGCCGATGATCGACCCGACCCGGCGGCGCGGGTTCAGCGAGCCGTAGGGGTCCTGGAAGATCATCTGCACGTCGCGGCGGAACGCCTTCAGCCCCGCCGCCGACAGCCGGGTGATGTCGGTCCCCTCGAACAGGATGCGCCCGGCGGTGACCGGGTGCAGCCCGGTGATGCAGCGCGCCAGGGTGGACTTGCCCGACCCCGACTCCCCCACCACGCCCAGCGTCTCGCCGCGCCGGACGCTGAGGTCCACCCCGTCCACCGCGTGGACGCGGGCGACCTCCTTCTTGAAGACGATGCCCTGCCGGATGGGGAAGTGCTTGACCACGCCCTCCACCTGGACCAGGGGCTCCTCCGGCCCGGTCACCGGACGCCCCCGTCCCCGGCCCGGCCCCCGCCTTGCCGTCCGCCGTGCCCCCCGTCGTGCCCTCCGCCGTGCCCTTCGCGGGCGTGGCCGATGGGAGAGCGGCCCGCCGAGACCGCCTGCAGCCGCAGGCGCTCGGTCTCCTCGTCCAGCCCGGCCGCGTCGACCGGCAGCCAGCACGCCGAGTCGTGCGGCACCCCGGGCGACAGCCGGTCGCGCCCCACCTCGCGCAGCGGCGGATCGTCGGTGCGGCAGCGGTCCATGACGTAGGGGCAGCGGGGGTGGAACACGCAGCCGGACGGCACGTTGATCAGGCTGGGGGGCTGGCCCGGGATGGCGCTCAGCCGGTCGCCGCCCGCGGCCGAGGGCACCGACTCCAGCAGGCCCTTGGTGTAGGGGTGGTGCGGGCGGTAGTACAGGTCGCGGCGGCCGGCGCGCTCGGCGGGCTTGCCGCCGTACATCACCAGCACCTCGTCGGCCATGTCGGCGATCACCCCGAGATCGTGGGTGATCATGATGAGGGCGGTGTCGAACTCGCGCTGCAGCCGCCGCATCAGGTCCAGGATCTGCGCCTGCACGGTGGCGTCCAGCGCGGTGGTGGGCTCGTCGGCGATGATCAGCTTGGGGTTCAGCGCCAGCGCCATCGCGATCATCGCGCGCTGGCGCATGCCGCCGGAGAACTGGTGCGGGTACTCCTGGGCGCGGCGCTCGGGCTGCGGGATGCCGACCAGGTCCAGCATCTCCACCGCGCGCTTGCGGACCTGGTCGCGGGAGGCGCCCGGATCGTGCGCCTTGATCATCTCCTCGATCTGGCGGCCCACCCTGTACAGCGGGTGCAGGCTGGACAGCGGGTCCTGGAAGATCATCCCGACCTCGGCGCCGCGGATCCGCCGCATGCGCTTGTCGCTGACCGTCAGCAGGTCCTGGCCCTCGAACAGCGCCCGGCCCGAGACGGTCGCGCCGGGGGTGAGCCGCATCAGCGTCTGGGTGCTGACGCTCTTGCCCGAGCCGGACTCGCCGACGATGCCGAGGGTGCGGCCGCGTTCCACGCTGAACGAGACCCCGCGCACGGCGTGCACCACGCCGTCGGCGGTGTTGAAGGAGACCCGGAGGTCGGTCACCTCGAGAAGACTCATCGACGCCCCTTCGCGTCAGGGATGGCCGGCGGACCGCGGCGGGGGGGGGGGGGGGGGGCGGCCGCGCGGGCGCCGCGCCGGCCGGGGCCCCGGGAGGACCGGGGGGTGTG
>JBITGK010000049.1:0-15794 GCA_044456955.1 Spirillospora sp. NPDC050679
CCTCCGGGCGGGCGATACCCGGGCAGGGGCCAGCCCCCACACCCCCGGCAGGGGCTCCGCCCCCACACCCCCGACACAAGGAAGCGCTCCGCGCCTGCCTGCCTTTTAAGAGCCGCTGGGACTCCGTCCCCCGCACCCCCTGGGCAAGGGGCTCCGCCCCCTGCACCCCCGCCCCCCTGGCTGAGCTACGCGGTCCCGTTTCCGGCACGGGGCCGAGGCTGTTGCCCGAGTACCGGGCGCGGGGCCGGGGTCGCTGCTCGGGTCCCGAGCACAGGGCTGAGGTCACCGAGCAACTGAGAAGCCCCACCCACTAAGCCAGCCTGCACCTCGCCACAAGTCAGCTGAACAGGCGGCTGATAACCGGCAACGCGGCGGCTCCTGCGTCGTCTCCCAGTTCCTTGGGCAGCGCGCCGCTGATCCACAGAGAGGCGAAGCCATGGACGATGGACCAAGCGGCGAGGTCTGCGTGCTCACCGCTCGTCCCAGGTGACGCCGCGAGGGCGGTGCGCAGGGCGCGGTCGGCGCGAGATGCCGCATCGGCGACCTCTGCATCGTCCTGGTTGTAGAGGCCCGAATCGAACATCACCTCGAAGTGCGCGCGGTGGCTCACGGCGAAGCGGACGTAGGCGACTCCGGCCTCCATGATGTCGGGGCCTGCGGCTTCCAGAGCGTCGGCGAGCAGTTCGTAGCCCTGGGCTGCGAGTGCGGTGAGGAGTCCCGTCTTGTCGCCGAAGTGATGGGCGGGCGCGGCGTGGGAGACGCCCGCGCGACGGGCGAGGTCGCGGAGGCTCAAGGCCGCGGGTCCGTGCTGCTCGATGGCGGCTGCCGCGGCTTCGAGCAGGGCCGGCCGCAGGTTCCCGTGGTGGTAAGGGCTCATGCCGCCACCCTATCTAGGCATTGACAAGATTGGACGGGCGAGCTTATCTAGACAGTGACAAGTTCAAGGTCTGGAGGACCGCATGGAACCCCTCATCGCCCTCATCGTCGGCTTCGCGGCGGCCCGCCTCGCCGGGTACGCGGGCGTGGAATCCCTGGACGGCTGGCACCCGGCGTTGCGAGTGGGCGTCGCCGTGATGTTCCTGCTCACGGCGTTCGCGCACTTCTTCCCGAAGTTGCGCGCCGACCTGGTGGAGATGGTCCCGCCGAACCTGCCCCACCCCGGCCTGCTCGTGACCATCACGGGCGTCCTGGAGTTCGCGGGCGCGGTGGGGATGCTGATCCCGGCGACCGCGCGCTGGGCCGCGGGGTGCCTGATCGTGCTGATGCTGGTGATGTTCCCGGCGAACGTGTCGGCGGCCCGCCGGGGCACGGCTCAGGGCACGCCGCTGGGACGGCGGACAGTCTTGCAGGTGGTCTTCATCGCAGCGACCGCGCTGGCCATGACGTGAACGTTCACCATCCTCGGTGACTGCCTGCAGCGAATTGCAGACGGAACGAGACTTGCGCCATGTCGTCGCGCCCCACGCCGTCCGTTCGCAACCGCCGGATCGGAATGGAACTGAGAAGGCTCAGGGATGAGCGCGGGATGACGATTGACAGAGCCGCCCGCACCATCTGGCGTTCCACCGGGTGGCTCAGCGGCGTCGAGAACGGTTACGGCATCTGCGGTGACGATTTCGAAGAGGTGCTCGACCGGTATGGCGCGGAGGACCCGTCATACCGGGCGGCCCTTGTCGAATTCGCTCGCGTCGACCGAAAGCGGGGATGGTGGCACCGGCATATCCACGACCTCGCTCCTGCCGCGATGGACTTCATCTCGCTGGAGTCCGACTCCCGGTCGGCTCGCACATATGAGGGCCTGGCAGTACCAGGACTGCTTCAGACCCCCGCTTACGCGAACGCGATGATCACATTGGACCCCGAAGCCCGCCGCCGAGCTGTTGAGATCCGCATGGCACGGCAACGCATCTTCAATGATCCGGTGACACCGGACTACGACGTCCTTCTGAACGAAGCAGTCCTCCATCAAAGTCTCGGTGGGCCCGAGGTGGTGCGCGGGCAGTTGGGCCGACTGCTCAAAACTCCGGAGCGGCCGGGCAGCAACCTTCGCATCGTTCCCTTCAACCCGGGCAATCCGCACGGGCTCATGGGGGCCTTCACCCTCTTGGTGGTCGGACAGGCGTATCGACTGACGGTGGGGATGGTCGAATCACCAGTGGGCATGACGTACGTGGAGCATTTGAACGAGGTTCGCCGCCTGGAAGAGCGGTTCGAGAAACTGCGGGAAAGCGCCCTGTCAAGCCAGGATTCTCTTGCGTTGATCGAGCAGATACGGTCGAAGGCATGAGCGTCTGGCGCAAGAGCAGTCACAGCAGTGGCAATGATGCGGGCAGTTGCGTCGAGGCGGCGTCTGCGGCCGGTCGCGTGCTCGTCCGGGACTCCAAGGACCCCGGCGGGCCGAGGTTGCGCCTTTCCCCCACGGCCTGGAAAGCGCTCCTCGGCACCGCCCGGAAGCACTGACTCAGCGGCAGCGCCCCAGATCCACCCTCGCCTGAGCGCCCCGGTCCACCGACACCTTCACCACCTTGCCTGGCCGGTGATGGCCGCGCGGTGTGCACGTCAGCGTCCACGACTCCCGCACCAGCCCCGTCACCGGCGCCTGCCCCGTCGCCGTGAACGGCGACCGCGGCCGCACCGACGGGTTCACGTCCCAGGTGAAGCGGCCGTCGCGCGGCACCGTCATCGTCGAGGTCAGCTTCGTCGGCACCGGCAGCGGCTTGCCCGTGGCCGGGGTCGGCGAGGTCCACAGCGTGAAGCTCTTCGAGATCCTCAAGGTGGCCCCGGACGGCGCGCGGCCCGTGATGACCGAGTGCGCGTCCCGGTCGGCCGCGTTCCGCAGCGCCACCAGGAACGCTCCCCGCGCCCCCTTGCCGGCGTGCGCGCCCGTGCCCAGGTACTCGCCCGGCAGCGACTCGAACGCCGGGTGGAACGTCTCCCGCCCGAACTCGAACGTGTACCCCAGGCCCCGCGTCGCGTAGTACGACCAGTCGTTGGTCTCGCCCGTCGTCTCGTAGTCGTCGCCCGACTTCATCCCGGTGTAGCCGATCTGCTCCGACATCCGGTCGCTGAGCGCCTTGTACGCCGCCTCGTCGGGCGTCTCGCCCTCCGCCTTGCTGAAGTACGGGCGCAGGATCGTGCCGCCGTAGGTGTGGTTGGTGATGAGCGTCGTCACCTGGCGCGAGGTCACCAGGTCGCGGATGTTGCGCACCTCGGGCTCGGAGAACGGGCCCGCGCCGTGGTAGTCGCTCGCCGTCCTGTCCGAGCTGGAGCCGGTGCCGCCCCACCCGAAGCCGTAGTTGCGGTTGATGTCCACGCCCAGGCGAGCGTTCTCCGGCTGCGCGCACAGCGGCGGCGGCGCGGCCCGGCCGTCGATGACGCGGCAGTTCTTGCGCTTGTTCTCGTTCGCGCCCGAGCGGGACTGGTGGAAGCCGTCCGGGTTGACCACCGGCACCAAGACCACGCGCGTGCGGTCCAGCAGACGGGTGATCTCGCGGTCGCGGCCGTCGTTGCGCAGCAGGTCGTACCCGAACTCCATCGTCATCTCGCCCGACGGCCACTCGCGCGAATGGTGCAGCCCCATCATCAGGAAGACCGGGCGGCCGTCGCGCGCGCCGACGCGGTGGCCGATCTCGATGCCCTGCACGCGCCGTCCCTCGACGGTGCGGTGGGGGAGGGTGAACCGTCTGACCCGGTCGGGGTGGCGGCGGGCCAGCGCCGCCATCTCCGACTCGTAGTCGGCGAGCGTCCGGTAGGCGGTCCGGCCGCTGGGCAGCGGGGAGCGGACGGTCTGGGCCCGGGACGTGCCGGGCCTGCGGACCTGCCAGGTGAAGCCCGCCTCGCGCAGCTTCGCGGTGTCGGCGGCGTCGTGCAGGAGGACGTCGGCCCAGCCGGGCCCGCTGGCCTCGGTGAGGTCCAGGCCGAGCCCGGCCAGGCGTCGCGCGGCGCCGGTGTCGGGCACCGCCACCCGGACGAGTCCTTCGGCGGCCGGGGACCGCGCGGCGGCGGGGGAGGCCAGGCCGCCCAGGAGCGCCAGGCCGCCCAGGGCGAGGAGCGGGGACGTGAACCGCATGGGCACCTCGGGGGAACGGAGATGATCTGCGGTTCATGATCCGCACGCGGCGGCCGCGCTTTCATCGGCGATGTGTGCCCACGTCCGGCCGCCGGTTCGGTGCGATTCGCCGGATTACTTGAGGAAGGTCCGCAGTGCCGCCAGCGTCTCCTCCGGGGCCTCCTCGGGCAGGAAGTGCCCCGAGTCGACGCTGTGGCCGCTCACGTCCTCGGCCCGCTCCCGCCAGACCTTCAGCACGTCGAACCGCTTGGGGAGGCCGCCGCGCTCGCCCCACAGCACCAGCAGCGGGCAGGCGACCCGCTCGTCGCGGTCGGCGGCGTGGTGCTCCAGGTCGATGCCGATGCCCGCCCGGTAGTCCTCGCAGGCCGCGTGGACGGCGGCCGGGTCGGCGAAGGCGCGCGCGTAGGAGTCCATGACCTCCTGCGAGAACATCTCCGGCCGGCCCGCCCACCGCCGGATGGTCTCGCGCACGTAGTAGTCGCCGGCCCCCTCGAACAGCCGCTCGGGCAGGTCGTAGGGCTGGGTCAGGAAGAACCAGTGGTAGGTGTCCTGCGCGAACTGCCGGTCGGTCGCCTCGTACATCGTGTCGGTCGGCACGATGTCCAGCACCGCGGCGCGCTCGATCCGCTCCGGGTGGTCCAGGCACATCCGGTGGGCGACGCGCGCGCCCCGGTCGTGGCCGACCACGGCGAACCGCTCGTGGCCCAGCGAGCGCATCAGCTCCACCATGTCGTCGGCCATCGCCCGCTTGCTGTAGGTCGAGTGGTCCTCCTCCCCGAACGGCTTGTCGCTCTCGCCGTAGCCGCGCAGGTCGGCCGCGACGACGGTGAACTCCTGGGCCAGCGGCCCCGCGATCAGGCGCCAGATCAGCCGCGTCTGCGGGTAGCCGTGCAGCAGCAGGACGGCGGGTCCCGAACCCGCCCGCACGCCGCGGATCGTCACGCCCTCGCGCGTGGCCTCGACGGGCTCGAACTCGGCAAAAGCCTGGGACTGCATGGGCGGTCTCCCCGCTGTCGAAAGGGTCGGACCTCCCAGACATACCGCCTGGCGAGGGTCACAACCATCCCCGCATCGCGGCCAGCGCGCCCGCCCGGAACCGGTTGTCGGTGCCCAGCAGTTCCAGCAGCTCGGCGACGCGCCGGGCGTAGGTGCGCGGCGACAGGCCCGTGCGCGCCGCGCCGGCGCGGTCGGGCAGCCCCTCGTTCAGGCAGGCCAGCACCGGGGCCAGGTGCGGCGGCGGCTCGTGCGGGTCGCGGCCGGCGGCGGGGTCGTCGCCGGCCTCCCACCAGCGGCGGTGGGCGCGCAGCAGCGCGCGCACGACGGCCGGGTCGCGGATCACCAGCATGCCGTTGTAGAAGACGTCCAGGTCGACCGGCAGCAGCGCGACCTTGCGGTCCAGCAGCCCCAGCCGGAACGGGACGGACGGGATCACGCGGGCCCGGCCGCCCTGGCGCCAGGCGATCGTGCCCAGCTCCGCGTCCTGCGCCAGGCCGTGCCGCGAGGTGATCTGGCGGACCTCGGGAAGGCGCGCGACGGCGTTCTGCACGCAGTCCGCGGCGTGCCGGAGCATCCGCTCGGGCACGCCCTGGCCGATACAGCCCGAGGGGTCGTCGAAGGTCAGCATCTCGTGCCGGGCCGCCGCCGCCAGCCGCGCGATCGCCGCGCCTATCTGGGGCGCGTCCACGCGCTGCGCGGGCGGCCGGACGCCCCGTGCGGCGTAGAAGGCCGACTCGTCCAGGGCCTGCCACACGGCCTCGCGCTGCTCCGTACCGCTCATCGGTGCCTCCGGCTTAGACCGATGGCAAGTTTACGCCACGTGCCCGTTCGACTTCGAAGAGTTATTCCTCTGTGGATGCGCCGCCCGCCGCGCCCCCTCCGTGCACTAAATGGATCTGTTGTCTAATAGGAGGTCCCGCATACCTCGATCACCCCGGGGGTGACGATCGATGCGCGTCCGCTCCGGTGCCCGGCCCGTCGCGACCGGCGGCCGGTTCCTGCTCGACCTGTGGCTGATCGCCCGGCCCGCGCTGTGGCTGGTCTCCCTGGTCCCCTTCTACGTCGGCCACCTGCTGGCCACCCGATGGCTGATCGCCGGGCAGGACGTGTGCGCGCCGCCGACCGCCGCCTGCCCCGCCGCGCTCGTCCCCGTGCTGACCGGCCTGGTGGTGTGGGGCCCGCTGGTCTGGCTGGCGGTGCTGGCCATCAACGACGCCTGCGACCTGGACGGCGACCTGCGCAACCCGCGCAAGGGCGACGCGCCGCTCGCCCGCGGCCGCATGTCGGTGCGCGCCGCGCTGGCGGCCGCGCACGTCACCGCCGCGGCCGCCCTGCTGGTCGCGCTCACGGTGCGGCCCGCGTTCGCCCTGGTCACCCTGGGCTTCCTGGCGCTGGGCTGGCTCTACAGCGTGCCGCCGGTGCGGCTGAAGGACCGGCCCGGCTTCGACGTGGCCACCAACGCCGTCGCGGTCGGCGGGTTCGCGCCGATGGCGGGCTGGACGTCGGTGCGCCCGCTGGACGGCTTCCCCTGGATCATGGCCCTCACCGGCGTGCTGGCGGCGGTGGCGCTCTACATCCCGACCACGGTGACCGACTACCGGGCCGACCTGGCCAGCGGCTACACCACCATCGCGGTGCGGCTCGGCCCGCGCGCCGCCTACCGGCTGGGCCTGGCGGCCTGGACGGCGGCCTGCGCGATCACGGTGGTGCTCGCCGCGCTGGGCGCGGTGTTCCCGCAGCGGGTGTTCTGGGTGCAGGCGGCCGGCGCGCCCGTGCTGGTCGCGGTCTACCACCGCTACCTGGGCCGCGCCCGGGAACCGGCCGAGGTGCTGCACGGCATCACCGTCGCGAGCTGGGCGTTCCTGGTGCCCTGCGCGGTCTTCGCCCTCGCCTACACCGGTGTGGTCTAGGTGGCGGGAGGCAACTCGTCGCCCGCCTCGGCCGCCTCGGTCAGGCGCGTGCGCAGCGTCCGGGCGAGCGCGTCGCTCTGGGCCGTCAGGCGCTCGATGGCGGGCAGCGCCAGGTCGTCGCGGACGGTGTCGGCCAGCAGCTCGTCGTACTCGTGGGCGCGGGCCGCCAGCACCTCCAGTTGGCGGTGGGCGCGCAGCGCCTCGTCGGCCGCGCGGGTGTGCTCGGCGTAACGTTCCAGCGCCTCCACCCGCCTGGTGACCGCCTCGACGGAGACCTCCAGCTTGGCGCGCAGCGGCTCCAGCGCCGCCTCCACCTCCGGGATGCCGGTCGCCCCCGCCTCCTCCTGCTCGCCGCGCAGCCTGGACTGGCGCGCCAGCACCTGCGCGATCTCCCACTCCTGGCGGGGCAGGGTGACGGCGTTGTCCACCGCGTCGAGCATGCCCTCCCGGTTGACGGCCGAGTCGCGGACGGCGTCCACGGCGGCCTGCACCCGGCCGAGCAGCTCGCGGGCCGGCTCGTCGAGGTCCTCGGGCACCAGGTAGCGGTCGCGGCGGCGGTCCAGCTCGCGGGCGCGCTGCAGGTCCAGCGAGACCGACGGGGTGCCGAGCGCGATCAGCGTCGCCATCATCGCCATGCCGAGCAGCCACAGCGTGCCGAGGAACACCGAGCCCGCCAGCCCCACGCCCAGCACCGTCAGCGGGGCGAGCCACACCAGCGGCCGCCGCCGCGCCACCACCACGTCCAGCTCCTCGCGCAGCGTGGGGTCGGCGACCGGCCGCAGCAGGCCGCCGCCGTCGGGCGCGCGGGCGGGCGCGACGCGCTCCCACTGGCCGCCGACATGGGTCTCGAACGCGAAGTCGGTGGGCGCGATCTCGATCTCCGCGGGCCCCGCCGGCAGCGGCCAGGACCCCACCGGATCACCGCCGCCCGGCCCGGTGAACCGCACCCACCAGCCGCCTTTGCCGTCCAGGCACCGGTACCGGCCCGGCGCCACGTCGATCCCGACGAAGAACGTCCCCACTCCGGGGATGGAATTGCCCCAGGCACCACTGGTCACCGGTGACCTCCGACCCGACCTCTCCCGCCGTGTACCTCGCCGTACCCACATAAGCCGCCGGAAAGTCACGCGCGGGGCCGGAGATTGGCGATGGAATACTTCGACCGTGCGACCTGAACACGACCCCAGAGACGACCCGCCATGGGCGATGCAGCTGGTGGTGCGGGCCGAGAAGGCCGATCCGCCCGCCCATTCGGCGGTCTGCGAGGCCGCCGCGACCGCGGTGGTGGAACTGCTGACCGACCCGCGCGCCGCCGACCCCGGCGGGGAATGGGCCGGACCGGTCCGCGAGTGGGAGTCGCGCCGCATCCGGAAGGTCGCCCGGCGGGCGCGCGGGGTGCGCTGGCCGGAGGTGCAGGAGCTGCCCGGCGTCACCGTGGACGTCAATGGGGCGCAGGTGCGGGCGTTCGTGCCGTCCCCGGTCGCCGAGGTGCCGCCGCAGATCGCCAAGCTGCAGGTGGCGGGGCTCGACCTGCCCGACGACGACGGCGACCCCAAGCCGCCGCCGCAGCCGCCCTACGCGGCGATCGCCCTCAACCCCGGCATCACCATCACCACGGGCAAGGCCGCCGCGCAGTGCGGCCACGCCGCCCAGCTCCTGCTGCGGCAGGGCGCGGCGGCCGACGTGACCGCCTGGATGGAGGACGGGCTGCGCGTCCACCTGGCCCGCGACGTGCCCTGGCGCGAGTGCGTCGGGCACGCCACGGTCGCGGTGCGGGACGGCGGGTTCACCGAGGTCGCCCCCGGGACGATGACCGCCATCGCCTGGATCGTGCGCTGAGAATAGGAGAAGGGCGGGCCGGTCGCTCCGGCCCGCCCTTCCGCCCGCCTTACGGCAGGGTCACCGCGATCGGGGCGATCCCGGCCTTGCGGACCAGCGACGGCAGCCGCCCCGCGAACGGGTGGTGGTCCGCCGACAGGCCCCGCGGGTTGTCGATCACGTAGTGGACGGCGTCGCCGGCGCGGCGCTCGGTCCACTTCGCGCCGACCGAGCGCAGCACCGCCGCGGCCTTCGCGGCGTCACCGGCCTTGACCGACACGCGGATCGGCGACTCGGCCTGGATCAGCGACCCGGCCTGCTTCGCCTGCCCGGACGACGGCGCGGGCGCGGCCAGCGCCGACGCCTTCGCGACCGGGTCCGGGCCGACGATCGCGTTGTGGAGCAGCTTGGCCGTGCCGTCGGAGAACGCCCGGAAGTTCGGCTCGGCGCCGAACAGCACCGTGCGGCCCTTGCCGATCCGCTCGTCGGTGACGGCGGCGGTGCCGCCCAGCTCGGCCGCGCCCCGCTCGAAGCCCGACACGAACCAGTCCGGCGAGGCCGCCGGCGGGTAGGCCACCGCGACCTTGGCCGGGTCGGACTGCCGCATCACCAGGTCGTAGGCGTAGAACGACCAGGCCGTCGGCCCGACGTCCTTCGCCAACGGGCTCCTGCCGTCCACCTTCACCCGGAACATCGTGCCGGGCACGTCGGAGGTCGGGTCGCTGAGCGCGGTGGTGGTCAGGCCGAGCCGCGCGGCGAGTTCCGCGCCGCCCTGCCAGCCGACGTACCGGCCGCCGTTCTGCGCCCACTGCTGGAGCGCGGCGCGCCCGGCATCGCCGAGCGCGGTGTGCGCCGAGGCGGCGGGGCCGTTGGGGGTCAGCAGCACCTGCACGCCCGCCAGCTTGCCCGCGGCGACGTCGGCCGGGGTGAGCAGGGTGAACGGCAGCTTCCACTCGCGGTCCAGGCGGTGCCGCAGCCAGCCGACCGACTGGCGGGCGTCGCTGGAGGTCGCCGAGAGCTGCAGGACGCCGATCTTCGGCGTGCGGCCCGGCCGGGCGGCGCGCTCGGCGGGCAGCGTCCGCAGCGGCGCGGCGTGCGGGCGCAGCTCGGCGCCGGACGAGCCGCCCGACACGTTGCCGAGCAGCGGCATGCTCCACGCCGTCACGTCGTAGAAGTAGGGGAACGGGGTGTAGGAGTCCTCGTTCAGCATGGCCTGGATCCAGTGCTTCTGGCCCTGCGCCATGGACACGTGGTAGGTCCCGGCGGGCAGCGTCGCCCTGCCCTCGGGACGGCCGTACTCCTTGTAGTCCGGCACAGTCAGCGGTCGGACCAGCTTGTCCACGCGCACGCCCATGCGCTGGAGCCGCCGCACGATGGTGCGGACCTCGGCGCGCTTGGCGGGCTCGTCGCGCAGGAAGTAGTGCCGCACCTTGCGGTCGGGCACCGGCCGGTCGATCTGGTTCGGCGGGTTGTAGACGTGGTTGGGTTCGAGCCGCCCCGCCTTGCCCTGCGCGTAGGCGTCCACGCTCATCTGGTGCCACTCGGTGAGCACCCTGCGCCGGTTGGCGGCGGCGGCCGACAGCGTCACCCACTGGGTGAGGTACTGCTCCTTGACCCGCTCGGGGTAGGGGCTGGCGCTGCCCTTCTCGAAGGTCATCCCGGCGGCGTGGAAGCCGGTGGTCGGGACCGTGTCGCCGTAGCCCTGGTAGAACAGGTCGTAGGTGTCGCGGTTGAAGAAGTCGATGCCCTGCCGGGTGAACTCCTTGATCATCGCCGCGCCGTACACGTCGTTGATCCACCCGATCGCCTGCTCGGGCGTCTCGTGGTAGATCGGGTCGGCGTTGGGCGGGAAGAAGTAGGACGTGCCGCCCATCTCGTGCGCGTCGATGTAGAGCGCCGGCGGGAACTGGTTCAGCATCGCCAGCTTGCCCTCGGTCTCGGGCTGCGTGCGCGCGAACCAGTCGCGGTTCATGTCGAAGCCGTAGGCGTTCTGCCGCGTGCCGGCCTCGCGGCCGTCGGGGTTCTGCGTCGGCAGCACGATGACCAGCGCGTTGTTCAGGATGTTGGTCGCGGCGCAGTCGCTGCGGTCGCCGAGGTCGCGCAGCACCCGCAGCGCCGCGTCGGTGCCGCTGGCCTCGTTGCCGTGCACGTTGCCGCTGACCCACAGGATCGGCACGCCGCGCTCGGCGATGCGCTCGGCGAGCTTGGCCGGGGTCTTGGGGCTGCGCAGCAGCGCCGCCTCGCCGCGCACCTTGGCGAGCCCGGCGCGGGTGAGGGTCTCTGGGCGGCCCACGATCGCGTACTTGAGGGGGCGCCCCTGGGCCGACTTGGCGAGGGTCCCGGAGACCACGCGCTCGCTCTTGGCGGCGACCGTCTCCAGGTAGCGGTCGGACTCGGCGGCGGTGACCTGCCGCTCGCCGAACTCGATGCCGAGGACCTGCTTGGGGGAGGGGACCTTGCCCCGGTAGACCGGAGCGGTCCCGGTGGGATCGCAGGTGGCGGGCGGTGCGGCGGCGGCGCTCTGGGCGAGCGGCACCGGCACCGCCAGCGACGCGGCCAGCACCGCTGACCAGGCGAGGGATCGGGCTCTCATGAGCCCCAAAGCTCGCACCGTGAAAAACGTTCACCAATGGCAACTTCTGCCAAGATCGCCGGGCCGGTTGATGGGGCGGCGTCGTTGACGGCCGGGCCCGCCGGGCGGGCGCCCCGCGCGCCGGCGCGGAGAACGCGCCGGTGTTCGCCGGCACCAAGGGCTACCGCCGTGGCGGCGGACATGGTTCGGTGCGGGGACCGACCCTTTGCCGCCGACGACGGGAGCCCCCATGCGCGCCGCGCTGACCAAGGACAACACAATGATCGTGACCGAGGTGCCGGCCCCGGTCCCGCTGGACGGCCAGGTGCTGGTGCGGACGCTGGCCTGCGGGATCTGCGGCTCGGACCTGCACGCGCTGAGCGACCCCGAGGCGTTCATGGAGACCACCCGGCGCTCGGGCGGCACCCCCTACGATCCGCGCGACGGGCTGGTGTTCGGCCACGAGTTCGCCGGCGAGATCGTCGAGTACGGGCCCAACACCCAGCGGGCGCTGCCGGTGGGCACCGCGGTGTGCGGGCCGCCGATCGGCATCGGGCCGCAGGGCGCGGGGATCATCGGGTACGCGCCGATGTTCCCCGGCGGCTACGGCGAGTACATGATCCTGAACGAGGGCCTGGTGATGGCTGTGCCGAACGGCCTGGACCCGAAGGTGGCCGCGCTCACCGAGCCGTTCTCGGTGGCCGCCCGCGCGGTGGACCGCAGCGGCATCGGCCCCGACGACGTCGCGGTGGTGCTCGGCCTCGGCCCGATCGGGCTGGGCGTGGTCGCCAATCTCAAGGCGCGCGGGCACGGCCCGGTGCTCGCCGTCGACTTCTCGCCCGGCCGCCGCGCCCTCGCCGAGGGCCTCGGCGCCGACGAGCTGATCGACCCGGCGGTCTCCTCGCCCTACGACCGGTGGGCCGACCTCGGCGTGCCGGTCGGCACCGTGGACCGCATCGCCGCCGAGCTGCTGGGCACCGGCGGCCGGGGCTCGGTGGTGTTCGAGTGCGTCGGCGTGCCCGGCGTCCTGCAGCAGGCCATCGACGGCGCGCCCGCCGGGGGCACCGTCATGGTGGTGGGCGTGTGCATGCAGTCCGACCGGATCGAGCCGGGCGTGGCCGCCACCAAGGAGCTGACGCTGCGCGGCACGTTCGGGGCCTACCCGGCCGAGTACGGCGCGACGCTGCACGCCATCGCCGAGGGGCGCGTCGACGCCGGGTCCATCATCACCGGGACGGTCGGGCTGGAGGGCGTGGCCGGCGCGTTCGCCGACCTGGGCCGCCCGGACGAGCACGCCAAGATCGTCGTGGTGCCGTGAGGCCGGTCCGCCGGCCCGCTCTCAGGAGCCGGCCGGCGGACCCTGGGGAGGCACGCCGGGACCGGCCGGCGGGCCCTGCTGTCCCTGCGCCTGCTGCCCCTGCTGCGGGCCGGGCGGGTCCGCCTGCTGGCCGCGCTGCCACCGACTGAGCGCCGCCAGCGCGAACTCCTGCGTCCGGGTCAGCCCGGACGGGCGCGGCGCGGCGTCGGGCTGCGGGGCCGCCGCCTCCGGCGCGGCGGGCGCGGCACGTCCCACGCGGGCCTTCACGCTGAACCCGTACGACAGGAACAGCAGCACCGCGAACGCCGCCAGGTACGCGCCGTGCTCCAGCAGGCCCGTCCACTTGCCCTTGACCACGTCCAGCACCATGAACACGCCGAACCCGGCCGCCCACCCGAACAGCGCGGGCAGGAACCACACGTCCCGGCGGCGCACCATCCCGGCCAGCGTGATCAGCACCAGCAGGACCTGCACGACCTTGATGAGCACCAGCGCCGGGACCGCCGCGCCCGAGCCCAGGTACCCGCCCAGCTCCGAGCGCAGCGAGGTCCAGTCGATCGCGGTGGTGACCAGCGAGGTGAGCCCGTAGCAGGCCAGGAAGGCGCCGATCGGGTAGTGCCACCGGTGCCAGTTGGCGCCGCCGCGGCCCGTTCCGCCGTCGCCGTCGCCGCCGCTCTCGTCCGGGGCCGGGGGCGGGGACGGCAGGGGCAGGTCGGTGGCGGTGGCCGTGCCGCCGGGCGCCTGCGGCGGGACCGCCGCGGGCCGCTGGGGCAGCGGCTGGTCGGGCCTGGTCAGCTCCGGAGGCCGTTCCGGACCCGCCCCCGAACTCGCCGTCATCACTGATCACCCTTTCCGCCGGTTACGCGAAACATATCCCGGATGGGGACCGGCTATCAGGGACCGGCGTCCCGGGCGCGCCGGGCGGGTCGCGGCCCGGCCCCGGCGGCCCCGGCTCGCCGGGCCGCTGACCTGCCCGAAGTGCTTGCGAACCGGCATCGGACGCGCAAGGGTGAGTGCTCGTCGGACCATGCGGAGTCCAAGGGGGGAACCGAGGATGACGCCTGACGATACGGGAACCGCCGCGCTGCCCGGCACGCGGCTCGAATATCTGGAAGAACTCGGCGGCGAGCTCAGGGAACGGGGCTTCCGGGCACGCGTCACCATGCCCCGGGACCAGTCGCCGAGCCTGCACGTGGTGAATCCGGACGCGGTCGCCCTCGCGGAGAACATCCTGGCCGAGGAGGACGCGGACGGATGGTGGTACTGGTGGTCATGGGGCGAGCGGATCGCGCGCGCCGATGACCTCGCCGAAGCGGCCGACCGGGTCGCGCGGGTGCTGGGCGTCCACTGAAGACATGGTCATGCAGAGCGGTGCCGGCGCACTCCGGCGCGGGTCTGCATGGCCATGGAGAACGCGGACCGCGTTCCGCGCCCCGCGCGCCGTGACCCCGCGCGCCTCCTCCGCTTCCGCCGCATCCTCCGCCGCCCCGCCCGGGTCGTGATCCCGGGCCTCCTCGCCCTCCTCCGCCGGCACGGGCAGGCGGGCGGAGCCGAGGAATGTTGAGGCCGAGAACTTTTCCCGCCGTGCCGCGCCCCGCGCGCTCCCGCTCTCCGCATCCGCCGGGCGGCCCGCCCCACCACGCCCCCGCACGGCCTCTCTTGATCTTCGCGCAGGTCGGGGGCGTGTTACGTGATTGTTACTGCGAACAACAAATAGAGACCATCGCAGGTCTGGCGCTTCCGGTGAAGCCGACATAAGTTGCGGGGCACAACATTCCCGTCGGTGTCGGGCGCGTCCCGCCGCCGGCGTCCCACCCCTGTACGGCCGCCCCCGGCGGCCCCCCTGAAAGGACCCGGCCATGCGCAAGGGGATTCTCGGCCTCGCCGCCGTGACGGCGGCCGCCGCGCTCTCGCTCACCGCCTGCGGGGACGACTCCGGCGACAAGGGCGGCGCCTCCGCCGGCGGCGACGCCGCCAAGGGCAAGATCGGCGTCATCCTGCCCGACACCAAGTCCTCGGTCCGCTACGAGAGCTTCGACCGGCCCTACCTGGAGCAGGCGTTCAAGGCCGCCGGCGTCAAGTACGACATCCAGAACGCCGAGGGCTCCACCCAGCGCTTCCAGACCATCGCCGACCAGATGATCACCAGCGGCGCGACCGTGCTGGTGGTGGACGGCCTGGACTCCGACTCGGCCGCCGCGGTGCAGCGCAAGGCCCAGCAGCAGGGCGTCAAGACCATCGACTACGACCGCCTCACCCTCGGCGGCGTCAGCGACTACTACGTCTCCTTCGACAACGTGAAGGTCGGCGAGGAGCTCGGCAAGGGCCTGCAGAAGTGCCTGGGCGACAAGGCCGCCAACATCGCCTACCTGAACGGCGCGCCCACCGACAACAACGCCACCCTGTTCGCGCAGGGCGCGCACAACGTGCTCGACAAGGTCGCCAACTACAAGAAGGTGGCCGAGCAGGCCGTGCCCGACTGGGACAACCAGAAGGCCGCCACCATCTTCGAGCAGATGTGGACCCAGCAGGACGGCAAGATCGACGGCGTGCTGGCCGCCAACGACGGCGTCGGCAACTCGGCGGTGACGATCCTGAAGAAGAACGGCCAGGCCGGCAAGGTCCCGGTCACCGGCCAGGACGCCACCGTGCAGGGCCTGCAGAACATCCTGGACGGCACCCAGTGCATGACGGTCTACAAGCCGGTCAAGCAGGAGGCCGACGCGGTCGCCAAGCTCGCGGTCGCGGTGCTGAAGGGCGAGAAGGGCGAGACCAACGGCACCGTCAAGGACCCGCAGGGCAAGCGCGACGTCCCCTCGATGCTGCTGTCCCCGATCGGCGTCGACAAGAGCAACATCAAGCAGGTCGTGGACGACGGCTTCGTGAAGAAGGACGAGCTGTGCAAGGGCGCCTACGCCGCCAAGTGCAAGGACGCCGGGATCGAGTGACCCGCCCGCACCGCACCCGCTGACCCCGTGGCGGGGGCCCCCCCCCCCCGGGGGCCCCCCCCCGCCCCCCCCGCCGGCCCCCCCCCCCGGCCCCCCACCCCCCCCCCCGGCGGGGCCCGACCCCGGGCCCACACAACAGGCGGGGGGGTGCACGGCCGGCCCC
>JBITGK010000050.1:0-9259 GCA_044456955.1 Spirillospora sp. NPDC050679
TCAGAAGGGCGTCCAGGTCAGTCGTCACACACCGACCATGGGCGCCCTTCGCCATGCCCGCACCCGGTTCAGCAATTTCCCATCAACGATCTAGGGCGTGCCGGTCCGGCGGCGGGCCCGGTAGGCGCGCGTCTTGGTGCGGTTGCCGCACACGCGCATCGAGCACCAGGCGCGGGAGCGGTTCTTGGAGGTGTCCAGGAACGCCCAGCGGCAGGTGTCCTCCTGGCAGACCTTGAGGCGGGACCAGGTGCCCTCGGCGTCGGCGGCCACCATGGCGGCGGCGAGCCCGGCCAGCGCGCCGGGCGCGCCGGTGCCCACGGGGAGCAGGGCGGGGCCGCCGGCGGTGAGGGCGACGCGCAGCGGCAGCCGGGCCAGCGCCGCGTCCAGACCCGGCGGGAGGGCGGGGAGCGGCGGGCCGTGGTGGTCGAGCATCGCCGCGCGCAGCCCCTCGCGGAGTTCGAGCGCGGTGGCGAGGTCGTCGGGGGCGGCGGTCAGGTCGGCCGGGCCCAGCTCCCGGCCGCTCAGCCACTGCGCCAGGCGCGCGGGCGTGGCCAGCTCGTCGGCGTCGCACTCCACGTCGAGCGTGTTGACGAAGTCCCGCAGCAGCAGCGCGGGACCGGAGCCGCCCGCCTGCACGTCGGTCATCGGGGTCCTTCCTTCCGCCTCCGAGCCTAGCAGCGGTGACACCGGCGTTCCCGGATGGCCGGTTGCGCGAGAGCCGACACCACCGTACGGTCTTTGACGGTGACGATTCGGCTCGGCGGACGGAGCGCGAGATGACCATCCCGAAGGTGACGAACCTGGTGTTCGACTGCACCGACCTCGACGCGGTGACCGCGTTCTGGAGCGCGCTGCTCGACATGAAGATCACTTCCATGGAGGAGGACTGGGCCGACCTGGAGCCGCTGGGGCCGGGCGGGCCGGTGCTGTCGTTCCAGCTGGTGCCCGAGGGCAAGCGGGTCAAGAACCGCCTGCACCTGGACCTGGAGGTCCCCGACATCGACGCGGCCGGGGAGCGGGCCCGCGCGCTGGGGGCCGTCCCGGCCGGCGACCCGATCGAGAACTACCCCGGCCGCGCCTTCCGGGTCTGGCGCGACCCAGAGGGCAACGAGTTCTGCCTCTGCCCCGAGTGACCCTGGCGTTCTGCGAGGTTCCGGCGGGATGCCCGCGTAGCGATGACTTCCGCCCGTCGTGACGGTCATATCCAGTGAATGATCGTGACCGACGCACGGGAGCGCAGATGCCGCCGACCAGACCAGCGTCCAAGATCGAACAACGCGTCCGCCGCTCCTGGCGGGCCCTGACCGGGTGCCTCGCCGCACTGGCCGTGACCGTGGCCCTCGCGGCCGGTTCGGCGGGCCCGGCGGGAGCCGAGCCGGCCACCGAGCCGACGTCGGGGCCCGCCCGTTTCGCCGCCGGATTCCAGCACGGCAGCGTGAAGGTGGAGGGCGGGGTCCTGCACTACGTGCGCGGCGGCTCGGGCCCGCCGCTGCTGCTGGTGCACGGCTGGCCCGAGACCTGGTGGGCCTGGCACAAGGTCATGCCGGCCCTCGCCCGCGAGCACACGGTGATCGCGGTGGACCTGCCCGGCCTCGGCGACTCCACCGCGCCGGCCGGCGGGTACGACAAGGCCACCACCGCCAAGCGGCTCCGCGAGGCCGTCCACAAGCTGGGGTACCGGAAGATCGGCATCCTGGCCCACGACCTCGGCGTCTCCATCGCCCACCCCTACGCCCGCGACTTCCCCGACGAGGTGTCCCGGCTCGCGGTCCTGGAGTCCCCGCTGCCCGGCTTCGGGCTCGACGCCCTGTACTCGGTCACCTGGCACATCGAGTTCAACCAGATGCCGAAGCCCGTGCCCGAGCAGATCGTGGACAACGACGACGTCCGGCCCTTCTACAGCTCGATCTACGACGGCACGCGCCACCCCGAGGCCGTGGACCGGGAGCGCTACTTCCGCGCCTACGCCGATCCCGCCGACCGCAGCGCGGGCTTCGAGTACTACCGGGCCTTCGGCGCCGACGCCGCCGACAACCGGGCGAACGCGGCCAAGCGGCTGAAGACGCCGGTGCTGGCGATGGGCGGCCAGTACGCGATGCAGGGCCTGGTCGCCCAGTCGTTCCGCAACGTCGCCGACGACGTCCGCGAGGTGGTCGCCCCCGACTCCGGCCACTTCATCCCCGAGGAGAACCCGGCCTTCCTGACCGAGCAGGCCCTCGCCTTCTTCGGCTCGTGACGGCCTAGCCGAGGACGGCGGCCAGCCGCCGGACCCCTTCCGCCAGCTCGCCCGGCGAGCCCGCCGAGCCGTAGCTGATGCGCAGGAAGGGGCCCGGCGGCTCGGCCGGGAAGAACGACCGCCCGGCGCTCACCAGCACCCCGGCGCGCAGGGCCGCCTCGGCCAGCTCCACGTCGTCGGTCCCGTCGGGCAGCCGCACCCACTGGTGCATCCCGCCCATCGGGCGGCTGACCGCGAGGCCCGGCAGGTGCTCGGCGAAGGCGGCCGACACCGCGTCGCGCCGCGTCTTCAGCGCCGTGCGCACCGCCCGCAGGTGGCGCGGCCAGCCCGGCGAGCTGACCAGCTCCAGCAGCGTCTCCTGGAGCGGCCGGGCGGTGAAGAACTCCTCCACCAGCTGGGTGGCGCGGATGCGCTCGGCGACCGGGCCGCGCGCGATCACCGCGGCCACCCGCAGGCTGGGCGCGGTCGCCTTGGTCAGCGAGGCGATGTGGACCACCCGGCCGTCACCGTCCAGCGCGGCCAGCGGCGGCGGGCCGGGCTCGATGCCGAGGTGCCGGGCGAAGTCGTCCTCGATCACGAACGCGCCCGCGCGCCGCGCCACCGCCAGCACCTCGGCCCGCCGCGCGGCGGTCAGCACCGTGCCGGTTGGGTTGTGGAAGGTGGGCTGGCAGTACAGCGCCCGCGCGCCGGTCACCGCGAACGCGTCGGCCAGCAGGTCCGGGCGCAGTCCCTCCTCGTCCATCGGGACCGGCACCGGGTGCAGCCCGCTGGCCCGCGCGACCGCCAGCGCGCCCAGGTAGGTGGGCGACTCCACCAGCAGCGGCGAGCCCGGGGGCAGTAGCGCTCGCACGACCGTGGTCAGCGACTGCTGGCCGCCGCTGGTGATCAGCACGTCGGACGGCGCGGCGTGCCCGCCGACCGCCCGCGCGAACCAGGCGCGCAGCTCGGCCGATCCGCCGAGCGGCGGCAGCTCCCAGGCGTCGGGGCGCCGCGCCGCCCGGGCGGCCGCGGCCGCCAGCGCGCGGGTGGGCTGGAGCGTCGGGTGCAGGTAGCCGCCGCTCAGCGCGATCACGCCCTCCGGCGGCGGCGTGAGCAGCCAGGTCACCCCGGAGGCGTCCACCGCGCGGTCCCCGAGCGTGACCGCCTGCCAGTCGAGGTCGGCGGGCCCGGCGGCCGGGCCGGGCCGCTCGGCGGCGAAGGTGCCGCTGCCCGGCCGCGTCACCACCAGCCCCTCGGTGCTCAGCAGTTGCAGCGCCCGCGCCACCGTGACCGGGCTGACCTTGTGCCGCTCCACCAGCGCCCGGCTGGAGGGCAGCCGCTCGCCGGGCCGCAGCCGCCCGATCTCGGGCCGCAGCCGGTCCGCCAGAGTCGCCGCACTGCTATCGTGTTGCATGAGAGATAACGATAGCGCTACTGCCTCCCCGTCGAAAGCGCTCGGCGGTCTCGGGCTCGCCGCGCTCGGCGTGCTGATCTACTCCTTCACCCTGCCCAGCACCGCGATCGGCCTGGAGGGGCTGGACCCCTACCTGATCGGCGTCGGCCGGTCGGCCGCGGTCACCGTGCTCGCGGCGCTCGCGCTGCTGGCGGTGCGCGCCCGGCCGCCGCGCCGCGACCAGTGGGCCGGGCTGGCGGTGGCCGGCGGTGGAGTGATCTTCGGTTTCCCGCTGCTCAGCACCCTGGCGCTGGACCGGGGGGCCTCCTCGGCGCACTCGGCCGTGGTGGTCGGCCTGCTGCCCGCGGTGACCGCCGTCGCCGCCGTGCTGCGCGCCGGCGAGCGCCCCTCCCGTGCGTTCTGGCTGGCCAGCATGGGCGGCGCGATCTGCGTCACCACCTTCGCCGTGGTCCGCGGCGCGGGCCACGTGACCGGCGCGGACCTGCTGCTGTTCGGCGCGCTGGTGGCCGCCGCGCTCGGCTACGCCGAGGGCGCGCGGCTGACCCGCGAGATGCCCGGCTGGCGGGTCATCTCCTGGGCGCTGATCCTCACCGCCCCGGTCAACGTCCCGGTCACGCTGTGGCTGCTGGCCACCACCGACCCGCAGTGGACCGGCCGGACGACGCTCGCCTTCGGCTACGTCGCGCTGTTCTCCGCCTACCTGGGCTTCTTCGCCTGGTACGAGGGCCTGGCGCGGGCCGGGATCGCCCGCGCCAGCCAGGTCCAGCTCGCCCAGCCGGTGATGACGCTGACGTGGTCGTGGCTGTTCCTGGGCGACGAGATCGACGCCGCCACGATCCTGGCCGCGCTCGGCGTGCTGGTGTGCGTCGCGCTCACCCAGCGCACCCGCGTGCGGCGGACGGACCTCCCGGCGCCGCTCCTCCCGGAAGCCGGCCCCGTCCCCGAGGCGAAGGCGGGCGCCACGAGGACGTGATCCTACGGCGTCGGCGTGCGGGGCGGCGGGGGAAAGCTTGATCATCGGGACGGAGGACGCCGCCGGTCGGTGATCATTGGCGGATGACACGACACGGAGTGCGCCGCGCGGCCCGCCGGGCGCTGCGGTGGGCCGTCCGGCTGACGGCCCTCGTCCTGGTGGCGGCGGCGGTGGCGACGGCCGGGATCTGGGCGTGGTGGCAGACCGAGCCGACCGCGCGCGGCACCACGACCAACGCCCTGTGGGCCCGGCACCAGTGGGTCGGGGAGCCGCACACCGAGGAGGAGTACCGCCGCCTCGGCGCGCTGCTGCGCGAGAACCGCATCACCGACGTGTACTTCCACGCCGGGCCGTTCGAGGCCGACGGCACGGTCCCGGCGGCCAAGTACCGCAACGCGGGCGAGCTGGTGAAGGCCATGCGCCGGCACGCGCCGGGCGTGCGCGCCCAGGCGTACCTGGGGCAGATCCGCAAGGTGGACGGCCAGGGCATCACCGACCTGGACGACCCGGCGGTGCGCGCGCGGGTGCTGGCCACCGGCAAGATCTTCCTGGACCTCGGCTTCAGCGGCATCCACTACGACTTCGAGCCGATCTACCCCGACGACCGCGCCTTCCTGGAGCTGCTGGACCGCACCCGCGAGCTGACCCGCCCGCGCGGCGCCCTGCTGTCGGTGGCGATCGAGCAGCTCACCCTGGCCGACGCCGTCCAGCCGGTCCTGAAGGCGCTGGTCCCGCGCGGCTGGGGCGCCGAGCCGGTGCACTACCCGCCCCGCCCCACCGCCGACTACCTGCGGGCCCTAGCCGACCGCGCCGACCAGGTCGCGATCATGACCTACGACGTGTCGCTGCCCACGCAGGCGATGGCCGGGCGGCACTTCGCCTGGCACACCGAGCGCACGCTGCGGCTCATCGGCGACCGCACCACCGTGATCATGGGCGTGCCGACCTACCGGCCGCTGATGCCCTGGGCCGAGGACCTGGACGTGGCGCTGCGCGGCGTCCGGCGCGGCCTGGACGCCCTCGACCGCGCCCCGCGCCGCCCCTACGGCGTCGGCGTCTACGCGGAATGGACCACCGATCCGGCGGAATGGGCCCGTTACCGAGCAACTTGGCTGCCGTCGAAGACAGATAATTTTGGCGGTTAGGGCACCCTGCTTGTCACGTTCCCATTTGTACGTATTTCCAGGTCAGAAAACCAGGATAGGTCGCCGTCCGGCGGGTACTCATCGGTGCGTAACACCTCCCTGGCGGATGGTAAGGGAAAGTGGTGATCGAGGCCGATGAGCATTCAGCAGACCGCGTGGCATGAGACCGACCACGTCAGCGAGCTGACCACGGAATTCGCCGACTGGCGGATCGGCCGGGGCGGCTCGGGCCACTGGTGGGCGGTGCGCGGCAACGAACTGGTGCGCACCCTCGACGTGGCCGAGCTGCGCGTCCGTCTGCGCGAACTCGACCCTGACCGCCGGCGCGGCTGACCCGCCGTGCCCGCCCGACCGCTCCCGGCGCGGTGCCCCGGGAGGGAGCCGAAAGCCCGGACCGGCGCGTTATCCAACCGAGTCCGGCACGTGGCCGGAGTGACCCCGTAACGCGGCATTTGCGTGCCACGATGTGGGTGTGAGGCCGTCGTCCGCGTACCCCCGAGCGTGGGCGGCGGCCTCTTCCACGTCCGGAAAGGGACCGCCGCCGGAGCCCCCGCGGGCGCCGGCGGCGGTCCCCTTCCGCGCCCCCGTCCGGACCGGGCCCGGACGCCGCCCGCGGGGGCGGGCCCGCGCCGCGGCCGCCGCGCGCCGCCCGGGATGACACACTGGTGGGGACCTGCGGGTCCAACAGGCCCGGCCGGAACGGTACCGTTCGGTGCATGGCACCCAGCACAACGACGGACGCTCCGTTCGGGCGGATGCTGACCGCGATGGTCACCCCGTTCCTGCCGGACGGCGGCGTCGACTACGACGGCGCCGCCCGCCTGGCGACCCACCTGGTCGACGAGCAGCGTCATGACGGCCTGGTCGTCAACGGGACGACCGGAGAGTCGCCGACCACCAGCGACGCCGAGAAAGAGCGGCTGCTGCGCGCGGTGATCGAGGCGGTCGGGGACCGCGCCGTCATCGTCGCCGGTGCCGGGACCAACCACACCGAGCACAGCCTGAAGCTGGCGCGGCAGGCCGAGGCGGCCGGCGCGCACGGCCTGCTGGTGGTCACGCCGTACTACAACAAGCCCCCGCAGGAGGGGCTGCTGCGCCACTTCACCGCGGTGGCGGACGCGACGGGGCTGCCCAGCATGCTCTACGACATCCCGGGCCGCTCCGGGGTGCCGATCCAGAACGACACCCTGCTGCGGCTCGCCGAGCACCCGCGGATCATCGCGGTCAAGGACGCCAAGGGCGACCTGTTCGGCGCCTCGGCCGTCATGGCCGCCACCGACCTGGTCTGGTACTCCGGCGACGACAACCTCAACCTGCCCTGGCTGTCGGTCGGGGCCGCGGGGTTCGTCAGCGTGGTCGGCCATGTGGTGGGGGCCGACCTGCATGAGATGATCGACGCATACCGTGCCGGTGACCAGGGACGGGCGCTGGAGATCCACCGCCGGCTGCTCCCCGTGGTCACCGCCATCATGACCCGTACGCAGGGCGCCATCGCCGTCAAGGCAGCGCTGAACCTGCTGGGCCTGCCGGGCGGGGGCGCCGTGCGCCTCCCGCTGGTGGAGGCCCCGCCGGAGTTCGCGGCGCGCCTGCGCGAAGACCTCACGATAGGGGGAGTCAAAGTGCCGGAGGTCACCATTCCGGAGGTCGATAGGTGAGCCACCCTCACCCCGAGCTGTCCAGCCCGCCCGCCCTTCCCGACAACGGCCTGCGCATCGTCGCGCTCGGCGGTCTGGGGGAGATCGGGCGCAACATGACCGTCTTCGAGTACGGCGGCCGGCTGCTCATCGTCGATTGCGGGGTGCTGTTCCCCGAGACCGAACAGCCGGGCATCGATCTGATCCTGCCCGATTTCGAGTACATCCGTGATCGCCTGGACGACATCGAGGCGATCATCCTGACGCACGGCCACGAGGACCACATCGGCGCGGTGCCCTACCTGCTGCGCGAGCGGCGGGACATCCCGCTGATCGGGTCCAAGCTCACGCTCGCGCTGCTGGAGGCCAAGCTCGTCGAGCACCGCATCCGGCCCAACACGCAGGTGGTCACCGAGGGCGAGCACCGCTCGTTCGGCCCGTTCGACTGCGAGTTCCTGTCGGTCAACCACTCCATCCCCGACGCGCTCGCGGTCGCCATCCGCACGCCCGCCGGGCTGGTGCTGGCCACCGGCGACTTCAAGATGGACCAGCTGCCGCTGGACGGCCGGCTGACCGACCTCGGCGGCTTCGCCCGGCTCGGCGCGGAGGGCATCGACCTTCTGATGTCGGACTCCACCAACGCCGAGGTGCCCGGGTTCGTCACCAGCGAGCGCAACATCGGCCCGGTCATCGACGAGGTGTTCCGCACCGCGCAGGAGCGCCTCATCGTCGCCTGCTTCGCCTCGCACATCCACCGCGTGCAGCAGGTGCTGGACGCCGCCGTCGCCAACGGCCGCAAGGTCGCCTTCGTCGGCCGCTCGATGGTCCGCAACATGGGCGTCGCGCGCGAGCTGGGCTACCTGAACGTGCCCGACGGCATCATGGTGGACGTCAAGGAGCTGGAGAACGTGCCGCCGGACAAGCTCGTCCTGGTGTGCACCGGCTCCCAGGGCGAGCCGATGTCGGCGCTGTCGCGGATGGCCAACCGCGATCACCAGCAGATCCGCATCACCGACCGCGACACCGTGATGCTGGCGTCCTCGCTGATCCCCGGCAACGAGAACGCGGTCAACCGCGTGATCAACGGCCTGACCCGCTGGGGCGCGCGCATCGTGCACAAGGGCAACGCCCTGGTGCACGTCTCCGGCCACGCCTCGGCCGGCGAGCTGCTGTACGTGCTGAACCTGACCAAGCCCGGCAACTTCATGCCGATCCACGGCGAGTGGCGGCACCTGCGGGCGCACGCCAAGCTGGCCGCGCTGACCGGCGTGCCCGAGGACAACATCGTCATCGCCGAGGACGGCGTGGTGGTGGACCTGGTGGACGGCCAGGCCAAGATCGTCGGCGCGGTGCCGGCCGGCTACGTCTACGTGGACGGCCTGTCGGTCGGCGAGGTCACCGAGACCTCGCTGAAGGACCGCCGCATCCTGGGCGAGGAGGGCTTCATCTCCATCGTGGTGGGGGTGGACTCCTCGTCCGGGAAGATCGTCTCGGGTCCGGACGTGCACGCGCGCGGCGCGGGCATCGCCAACGAGGACTTCAACGAGATCCTCGACCGGATCGAGTCGGTGCTGAACGACGCCGCCGGCGACGGCGTCAACGACCTGCACCAGCTCAACCAGCTGATCCGCCGCACCGTCGGCAAGTGGGTGAGCGACAACTACCGCCGCCGCCCGATGATCATCCCGGTGGTCGTCGAGGTCTGAGCGGACCGGCCCACCGAGCGCGGCGGCCCCGGCACCGGAACCCTCCGGTCCGGGGCCGCCGCGGGGCCGGGGGGGGGGGCGCCCCCCCCCCGCCGCCCCGGCGCCCCCCCCCCCCCCCCGCCCCGCCCCCCCCCCGGGGGCGGCGCCGAGCCCGCCCCGCGGGACAGGCAAA
>JBITGK010000051.1:0-9242 GCA_044456955.1 Spirillospora sp. NPDC050679
GTGGTTGCGTGGTCCCGCCCGCTCAGCGTGTGGGGCCCGCGTGGGCACCGCCCCGGGGGTTTTTGGGGGGGGGGTGGGGGGGTGCGGGGGGGGGGGGGGCGGGGGGGCCCGCGGGCCCCCCCCGGCCCCGTCTGGGTGTGCGGGTCAGGCTCGGATCTGGTCGGTGGGCGTCGCCGCCAGGTGGTCGATGATGTCGGCGAAGGCCTCGGCGACGGGGGCCAGGTCGCTCTTGTGGACCTTGTCGAGGGTGTCGGCCTTGTCGTAGAGGTACAGGGGGCCGCTGATGAAGCTGATGGTGGGGACGCCGGCGTCGTAGACGAGGCTGGCGTCAGTGGGCAGTTCACCGATCAGCGGGGCCAGTTTGTCAGTGGGCAGACGGACGGTCCGCTCGAGGTCGTGGGCGGTGACGGCGTTGTCGATGGCGGCCTTCAGCGGCGCGCTGACGTTTTCGAAGATGCCGCGGTACTCGGGGCGGTCGAGGATCTGGAGCTGTCCGTCGGGGCCGATCTCGCCCTGCTTGGCGATGTGCTCCAGGGTGACGTTGGCGACGATCTTGCGGGTGGCGGCGGGGTCGGTGATGAAGGTGTCGACGAACTTCTCGTGGGCCTGGTAGCCGGTCCAGTGGCTGTCCATCAGCACGAACATCAGGGTCCTGGGGCGCTGCTGCTGCGGGATGCGGCTGTAGTGGTGGGCCAGGGCCAGGACCTCGGCGGTGCCGGAGGCGTCCTCGACGCCGCCGTCCCAGGGAGAGTCGTGGTGCGACTGGATCATGATCGTTTCGGTGCTGAGGCCGGGCAGGTAGCCGATCACGGTCCGGGCGGTGGCGGGAGCCCATTGGCCGTCGAGGCTCAGGGTCGCGTCGCTGGCGCCGGAGGCGGTCAGGTCGCGGATGCGGGCTCCGGCGGCCTTGGTGACCCACAGGCCCGGGATGGCGACGTCCACGGTGTACTCGGGGAACAGGTCATGGGAGTCGAAGTAGTCGGCCAGCACGCCGACGAACCCGGCCGCACCCGCCTCCACTGCCCGCTCTATGACGTCGTCGTAGTTGGTGAGGTAGGGGTTGGCGGTGTCCAGGTCGGCGTCCTCGACGCTGTCGTGGGGGTCGTAGACGGACTCGCCGCCGGCCAGCAGCAGCCGGCGGGGCATGAGGAACCGCAGGTCGAACAGCACGATCTTGCCGCGGACATCGGCGCGCGCGAAGTCGTCGTCTGTTCCGTCCCCGACGTCGACCAGGGGCGCCGACAGGCCGTCGGGGCCGGTCGAGAAGGCGCCGTGGCCGCCGATGTTGAAGGTGAACGCCACCGGCGCGTGCGGGATCGGCGTGCCGCCGACGGCGAGGTGCGAACGGGTGGCGCGCCAGCTGAACGACTCGGCCTCCTGCACCTGGACCTCAGACAGCCCCAACCTTGCGAAGGCGTCCAGCAGGTAGTCGACCGACCGACGGTCGTCGGCGGCGTGGGTGCCGCGCGCGCCGAACTCTGTGAGGTCCTTGACCCACGAGAAGATCATCTCGCTGTCGGGCATGGTCGTCTGCCCGGCCCGGCCTAGGGGCTGGGCGTTCGGGGTCTGCTGGGTCACCATCGTCATTCCTCTCAGGCGGCCGCCCTGCGGGAGGCCGGCGGGCCCTGCGGTCGGAGCGGGGCCGGTCAGGCGTCCGGCAGCACGTGGCCCGTGGGGTCGTGCTGCCGGCGGGCGGGGTCTATCGCGGGGTGGCGGGCAGGGTGGGCAGCGCGATCCAGGAGCTGGTGTCGCCGCCGACCCGCAGTTGGTGTTGGCGCCGCACGCGCTTGTGCGCCGTCCAGGGGTTCTCGTCGGTCCCGGGGTGGATGGCGAAGATCGGGTGGTGGGTGGAGGACAGGTGCATGCGCACCCGGTGGCCGGCGGCGAACCGGTAGGCGGTCGGCTGGAGCGGGATGCGGATCTGAACGTCGTTGGTGGCGGCGTCGACGACGCTCTGACCGGAGCTGATGGTGCGTGCGGTGCCGTCGGGAGCGACGTCGAGCAGCCGCACGAACAGGTGGGTGGAGGGGCCGTCGATCTGGAGGGTGAGGGCGGCGGTCGGCGTTCCGGCGATCTCCAGCGGATCGCTCAGGGACTCGGTGTCGAAGCCGAGGGCACCGGGGCCGCGGGAGATGTCGCGGTCGTCGGGGAAGTTCGACAGCAGTTCCCACATCTCGCTGGCGTTGGTGTTGGAGGGCGTGGGGCTCTTGGGGTCGTGGGTCCAGGACACGCCGCCGGAGCCGGTGTGCGGAGCGGCGGCCAGCTCCTGGGAGGAGGTGGGGTAGAAGCGTCGGGTGGTGGTGGCGGGCGGCCAGGTCTGGCTGGTGTTCCAGTCCCCGTTGCCGATCTCCCAGCGGGTGCGGTAGCCCAGCTTGCCGGTCGCTTTGAGGAAGACGTCGAAGAACTCGATCAGTTCGTCGGCTTCACGGGCGACGTGCAGGGCGAGGGCGGCGTCGTTCACGGCGGGGTCGGTGTCGTCGGTGAGCGGCAGGTCGCTCAGCCGCAGGCCGCTGTGGTCGCCGGCCGCAGCCCGCAGGTAGTGCAGGTGCCGGGTGGCGGGCTGGTGGTGGAAGTGGTGGAAGTCGCTCATCCCCATCGGGGCCAGACCGGGGTCGAACCATTCCACCCAGTGCAGGATCGGGATCTGGGTGGTGAGCAGCGGGCTGCGCTCGCCGTAGGGGTTGTGGCTCTGGCCGATCTCGATGTTGCGCAGCAGGGTGTCCAGGGCGGGCGCCCGGGTGCCCAGGGCGGCCACCGCCTCCTCGATCGCATCGACCGGCCGCTGGTTGTAGTCCACGCCCAGCCAGAAGCAGTCGTTCTCGGTCCAGATCTGCAGCAGGTCGTCGACGCCGGCGAGCTGGGGGACGTCCAGGCGCCAGCGGCTGGCCACGTGGCCGTCGGCCATGTCGATCCCGGTGACCTGGCAGACCGCCGCGCGCAGGGCGGGGTGGCCGCTGGCCACGCCCGCCCAGGCGGTGTAGCCGTAGTAGGAGGCGCCCAGCAGCCCCACCTCACCGTTGCTCCACGGCTGGGCGACAATCCAGTCCAGGGTGTCGTAGGCGTCCACGACATCGGTCGTGTACGGCATCGTCTGCCCGCCTGAGCGGAACTTGCCGCGCACGTCCTGGGCGATGAAGACGTACCCGGCCTCGACGAACCGTTTGGCCATGTGCCTCAGCCGCGTGTAGCGACTGGCCTTGTCATAGGGCGTGCGCACCAGGATCGCGGGCAGGCGGCCGGGCTTCTGGGGCAGGTACACATCGGTGGCCAGCGAGACGCCGTCGCGCGTGCGCACGCTGAACTGCTCGGCCGCCGCGTCGACCTCTTCGGCACCGATCCTCAGGTGAAGTTCAAAGGGCATGACAGGTCACTCCGTTCGATCAGAGTCCAGCGCCGGACCTGTGGCAGCGCCCCACCGACCCGTGGCCGACCACGACTTCCAGGGGCACCGCGTCTCGCTGAAGCGCACCGCGACGTCAGGGATGAAGACCACTTGGACCACACGACCCGATTTTTATATAACGAGCAATATACATCGACCGCTATACAACGACAAGAGTCACGCCGGAGCCCGGCCGGGACGCCCGCCCTTGAGCGGTGCGCCAGCGCCGCTAGGCTGCTCGAAGTTCGGACGGGACGATCGGGCAGGACGAACAGGAACGGTGGGACGAGCCGATGCCTCGCCAGGTCGATCGAGCCCAGCGCCGTCGGGACATCACCGCCGCGGCCATCAGGCTGCTCGCCGAACGCGGCGCCTGCGCCCTCACCCTGCGCGAGCTGGCCCGCCAGATGGGCGGCTCGATCACGCTGATCACGCACTTCTACCCCACCCGGGCCCTGCTGCTGGAGGGGATCACCGAGCAGGTCATCGCCGATTACGACGCCGATCTGGCCGGGCTGGAGGCCGACCTGCCGCCGGCGCCGCGGCTGCGGGTACTGCTGGAGTGGCTGCTGCCGCTGAGCGAGGACAGCCGCAAGGAGGAACTGGCGCGCATCCTGCTGCTGGGCGGCGACGCCGACCTTCCGGTGCAGCGGTTCTTCGACGCCATGGAGGTCAAGATGCGCAGCCTGCTGCGCGAGCACCTGGTCGACCTGCTCCCCGAGCAGCAGGTGGAGCCCACCGTGGAGGCGTTGCGCGTGCTGACCAACGGCGTGGTGCTGTCAGCGGTGGAGCATCCGGGTGACTGGCCCGCCTCCCGCCAGCTCGCACTCCTCGACCAGCTCCTCCTGGCGCTGGGCCTGGGCCAGGTCGCCGGCATCACCCCCGGGCATCCCCGCCTGCGAGCCCGCAGGGGCGACTGCTGAGCACCTCGGCCTGCACCTCGGCCTGCACCTCGGCTTCACTTCACCCACATCTCAGCCGCGCGCCGACCGTTTTGATCGCCCAAACGGGGCCCGGCACCCCTTGCGGTTGTATAGCACTTGTTCTATTAATGGGGCCCATCGCGTTGTGAAACGCTCGCTATACAACGTCATGTGAGCCGCAGGCGTGCCGTCTGCCGTGTTCACCGAACACCGGGCCGCCCGACCGTATCCGTGCTCTCCCGGTGACGCCGCCTGTCTGGCTTTCGGGACGGCCGTCACCTCGCGTCCACCCTCACGGCCCGTCGCCCCGGAGGAAAGAGGCCCCCCATGCTCGGTCTGTGTCCCTGTCCGATGAACAGCGGCGGTCTGTCGAACCCGGTGCCGCAGGGTGGCCGGAGGTGAAGCGCGCCTCTGCGCCCCGGCCGATCGGCCTGGCGGTCGGTGCCGCCCTCATCACGGGTGCCGCGCTGGGCAACCTGGGCTCCAATCTGATGCCGGTCCTGCTGCCGGGCATGGCCGACCGGTTCCACCTGTCCCACACCGCCTCGGGGATGGTCGCGACGGCGCAACTGATCGCCACGGCGCTGGCGGCGCTGGCGCTGGCGGCGCGGGCGGGCCGCCCCGGCCGGGCGCGCATCGCCCGGTTCGGGCTGGCGGCCTCCATGGGCGGGTTCGCCCTGGCGTTCGCCGCGCCGGATCTGCCCTTGCTGGCGGTGGGGAACGTCATCGCCGGAGTCGGGCTCGGCGTCGTCTACGCCGCGGCCATGGCGGCGATCGCCGCGACCGACGACACCGACCGCGCCTCGGCCGTGGCCGTGCTGGGCGGCACGGTCGTCATCGCATCGCTCATCATCCTGGTCCCCCTGGCCAACGACGCCTGGGGCGGCGCGGCGGGTTTCGCCATCTTGGCCACCTGCTGCGTTCCGGCGTTCTGGCTGGTCGGGGCCCTGCCCGACGCGGCGGAACATCATCTTCTCGCCGCCTGCGGCGCCCCGGCTCCCAAGGCGTTCCTGCTGGCGCTGGTCCTGCTGGGCGTGACCGAGCAGGGCGCCTGGTCCTACAGCGAGGTCCTCGGCGAGGAGCACGCGGGCATGTCGGCCCACGCCGTGTCGGTGGTGCTGTCGGTCTCCTCGGTCGCGTGCCTGGCGGGCGTGGTGCTGGGCCCGGTGGCCGCCCGCAGGGCCGGGCGCCTGACCACCATGGCCGTGTTGGTCGCGGTGGAGGTCGTCGCCAAACTGGTGATCGCCGCTGTGCCGTGGTCGGTGTCCTTCGCGGTCGCCGCGGTGGTCTGGCAGATCTGCTACATGGGCCTTCTGGTCCTGGTGCTCGCGGTGGCGGCGGCCGCCGATCCCAGCGGCCGGTGGGTCGCCGCCACCACCGGCGCGTCGGCCATCGGCACCGGGCTGGGCCCGGCTCCGGTCGGCTGGATCCTCGACACCTGGGGCGCGCCGACGCTGGGGATGGTCCTCGCCCTGGTTACCGCCGTGGTCGCGGCTCCCCTCCTGCGCGTGACCAGCGCCGTGGAAGCCGACAGATCCCGGCCGACGGAGCTTCTGAGCGAAGGGTGAGCCGAGAGGGGGGCGGGTCTGTCGCCTTGCCCCTGGAGGCCGTCCCGATCATCGAGGACCAGGCGACCGGCCGCTGCGAGATCCCGCAGGCCGGAAGCCCGCTCTGGGCTCCGCGCTCACACGACGATCTGGGCGGTCGCGGATCGGCCGGGGCGGAGACCGGTTCACGAAAAGGAAATAAACTCCCTGTGATATAACGTTCATTACATAATAGAGCGGGGCTGCAGCCAGAGAGTGAACGAGGGTCCGATGCCGATTTTCGTAGATCACGACGAGCGCCGTCAGCAGATCATGGACGCCGCGGCCCGGGTCCTGGGTGAGGGCGGGTTCGCCCGCTTCTCCCTGCGCGCGGTGGGCGCGCGCCAGGGCGGCTCGGTCACCCTGGTCACGCACTATTTCCCCGGCAAGGAGGCTCTGCTGGCGGCCCTTCTGGACAGGTCGGTCGAACAGGCCCGGGCCCTGTGCGCCGCCCTGTCGGCCATCGAGGACCCGCGCGACCGGCTCGAGACCATGCTGGGCTGCTTCCTGCTCGTCGAAGAGGCCGGACGCGACCTGGAACGCGCCCGGATCGCCTTGGCGGCCCACGGCGACCGGGAGCCGGCCATCGCGGAGTACCACGCGCGGATTGAGCCGGCGATGCGGGAGGTCATCCGCCGTGGTCTCCAGGGATTGGTCGCGCCGGACCGACTCGACGCCGCCGTCGACATGGTCCGCCTGTGGACCAGTGGGCTGGCCCTGTCGGTGGTCGAACACCCCGAGACCTGGACGGCCGAACGCCAGTCGGCGGCCCTGGAGCACTTCACGCGCGCGCTCGGCCTGCCGGACCTGCTCACCGTTTGACGCCCGGCCCGGCCACTGGGGCCGCTGAGCCGAGACGGCCCCGATACGGCGCCGAGGCCGGTGGAGGCCCCTCGGCTCGAGGCCCCTAACACCCGTACCGCCCGCACCGTCCGCCACACGTTCCGCACGATCGTCGAGCCACCGCTCGGCGACGCCGAAGGAGGGAAACCATGACCGGCGCCATGGGAGATGCCGGCACCACCGAGACGGTGAAGCGGCCGGGCCGCTGGCTGGCCTTCTCGGTCCTTGTCCTGGCCGTTCTGCTGGTGGCGGTCGACGCCACCGTCCTCAGCCTGGCCACGCCGTTCCTCAGCGAGGACCTGGAGCCGTCGGGCACCCAACTGCTGTGGATCGGCGACGTCTACTCCTTCGTGCTCGCCGGACTGCTGGTGTCCATGGGCAGCCTCGGAGACCGCATCGGCCGCAAGCGCATCCTGCTGTGGGGCGCGGCCGCCTTCGGCGCCGCCTCGGTGCTCAACGCCTACGCCTGGACGCCGGAGATGATGATCGCGGCGCGTGCGCTGCTGGGCGTGGCCGGCGCCACGCTCATGCCCGCGACGCTCGCGCTGATCCGCAACCTGTTCGACGACCCGCGCGAGCGCAGCATCGCCATCGGCCTGTGGGGCGCCACCGCTTCGGCCGGGATGGCGGTCGGCCCGATCCTGGGCGGCGTCCTGCTGGAGCACTTCTGGTGGGGCTCGGTCTTTCTGATCAACCTGCCGCTGATGGCCGTTCTGGTCCCGGTCGGCATCAGGCTGCTGCCCGAATCCCGCAATCCCGCGCCCGGCCCGTGGGACCTGGCCAGTGTCGCCCTGTCGATGGTCGGGATGCTCGGCCTGGTCTACGCCCTCAAGCATTTGGCCGCGCACGGGCTCAGCTGGAGCGCGCTCGGCGCCGCGGTGCTGGGCGCCGCCGCCTTGTACGCCTTCGTCCGCCGCCAGCGGTCGCTGGCGGCCCCGCTGTTCGACATCAGGCTGTTCCGCAACCGGGGTTTCAGCGGCGCGGTCTTGGCCGACATGCTGACCATCCTGGGGCTTTCGGGCCTGGTCTTCTTCCTGTCGCAGTTCCTGCAGCTGGTCCAGCAGCGGGGACCGCTGGAGGCCGGACTGGCCGAGTTGCCCACCGCCGTCGGCGCGATCACGGCCGGGCTGCTGGCCGGGCGCGCGGCCCGCCGCTTCTCGGTCCGCGCCGTCGTCTCCGGCGGCCTGGCCCTGATCGGCCTGGCCCTGGCCGCACTCACCGTGATCAGCGAGTCCACCGGCTACCCGCTGCTGTTCACCGCCCTGCTGCTGGTCGGCGTCGGCGCCGGATGCGCGTTCACCATCACCGCCGACGTCATCCTGTCCAGCGTTCCCAAGGAGCAGGCCGGAGCCGCCTCCGCGGTCTCCGAGACCGCCTACGAGCTGGGCGCGGCCCTGGGCATCGCGCTGCTCGGCTCCATCGTGACCGGCGTCTACCAGGGGTTCACCGGTCCCGCCGGCACCCCGGCCGCGGCGCACGAGTCCCTGAGCAGCGCGGTGCAGGCCGCCGCCCACCTGCCGGCCGGTGCCGCCGCGCAGTTGCTGGAGGCCGCCCGCCGGTCCTTCATCGACGGGCTGGCGTTCGCCGCGGGCGTGGGCGCCGCCGTTCTGCTGGCCGCCGCAGTCGCGGCCTGGTTCCTGCTCCAAGGGCAGCGGCTGGACCGGGACGGCGCGCAGCACTGACGGCGGCGGGCTCAGGGCGCCGCCCCGAGCCCGCCGCCGTCAGGGGGCGGCGACCGGCAGGTCGATGAGGTTCATGAAGTGGTGCAGGGCCTTGGTCTGGCGCTCGGGCGTCCACGTCTCGGGGTGCTCGATCGCCGACAGGACGACTCCGCCGGTCCACAGGCGGATCAGGTCCACGGTGTCGTCGATGCGGTGGCGGCCGATGAAGTCCTGGATGGCGGTCCGGACCAGGTCGCGCATCAGGGACTCGATGAGGTCCAGGTGCTGCGGGATCAAGGGCTCGACGTTGCGGTGGCTGGCCAGGGCGACGCGGGCGCGTTCGATGGCCATCGACTCCTCGTCCAGGGGGAGGAAGTAGCGCAGCACGGCTTCCAGGCGGTCGTGCGGGTCTTCGATCGCGGCCAGCCGCCCCTGGGTGACGCGCGCGTCGTCCAGCGTCTGCTGCAGCATCTTGTGCAGCAGAGCCTCGCGGTTGGGGAAGTAGTGGGTCACCAGCGTGACCGAGCCGCCCAGCCGGTCGCTGACCGCGCGCAGGGAGAAGTTGGCGAAGCCGCCGTCGCCCAGGACCTGCATCGCCGCGTGCACGATCTTCTCGCGTCGCTCGTCATGGTCGACCTGGATCGGCACCGGCGCCTCCTGCTGGGAATCGTTGTACAACGGTGTTTACATTCTAGCGGGCCGGAAGATCTCGCCGGGTCGCGGGGGGGGGCGGGGGGGGGGGCCGCCCCCCCCCCCCCGGGGGGGGCCCCGGGGTGGGTGTCGCCCTCGTGCAGCGGGGGGGGGGCGTCCGTGTGCGCCGCCGTGTGGGTCTTTTAGCGGGCGGGGT
>JBITGK010000052.1:0-3607 GCA_044456955.1 Spirillospora sp. NPDC050679
GCGTCAGCGAAAGCTAGAGAGTGGTTTCCCCGAGGCCGGCCACCGCGCACAGCGGCGTCCTGCATCCCTCCGGGGACAAGGAGAGAACATATGCGCTTCCACGATCCGCGTCAAATCGACAGCCCGGCCTCCCGCACACCGGTCGTCCCCTCTTACGCGAGCAGCCAGTCCAGCGTCGCCGGGGTCGCGTCGAAGTGGCCCGCGTGGCCCGCGTCCGCCTGCACGATCAGTTCCGCCGTCGGTATCCGCGCCGCCAGCCAGCGGGCGTGCGCCACCGGCACCACCGAATCCAGCTCCCCGTGCCACAGGCGTACCGGGACCTTGATGTCCGCCGGGTCGAAGCCCCACGGCGTTCCGAACAACGCGACGACATCGTCGATCCATCCGTCCAGCCCCGGCCGCACCGCGTCGGCATAGGCCGCGCCCAGCATCTCCTGCACTTCCGGGCGGCTCAGCACCGCCTGCTCAGTGGCGGGCAGTACCGGCGGTCCCGCAGAGTTTCCGGACGCCAGGCGCTCGGCGACTGCTTCGCGGCCTGCCGCAGCCGCGGCCGCGCTCCCCTGGTTGCCTTCCATCATGTCCGCCGTCCAGTCCAGCCCTTCCGCATCGCGCGGTGCCAGGGCCGCCAGGGACGCGACCCGCTCCACCCGTTCCGGGTGCAGCGCCGCGAACGCCAAGGCGTGCGGTCCCCCGCCGGAGACTCCGAACAGCGAGAACCGCTCGATCCCCAACGCCTCGGCGATCGCCGCCACGTCCTCTGCTCCGTCCACCACGCGCCGTCCCCGCCTGGGCGTCGAGTGGCCGAAGCCCGGCCGGTCAAAGGTGATCAGGCGGACGCCCTTCCCGGTGAACAGGTCGGGGTCCGGATGCCGGGCAAGTCGTCCCATGGGACTGCCATGCAGGTAGAACAGCGGCGTGCCGGCCGGGTCGCCCCACTCCTCCACCGCGAGCGTGCGGCCGTCCCCAGTGATCACTTTGCGCATGGTGTGCAACCTAGCCGCTGGGAACTGCTTTCTTCCGCTTTCGGAGGCTTGTCCTTGAGTTGAGTTCAACTTAGTTTCGGTGCATGGCAAGCCTCTCGCCGCGCGGTGCGGCGGCCCGGCGCAAGATCTTGGAGGCGGCCGCCGACGAGCTGGCCGCCACGGGGGACATCGAGGTCGCCGCCGTCGCGCGCCGTGCCGGAGTCAGCGTCGGCCTCCCCTACCGCTATTTCGGCACGCGCCGCGGCCTGCTCGGCGCGGTCGTCTCCGCGTTCTACGACCGGCTCGACCAGGCCGTGCTGTTCCGCCGGTTCCCGGGGGCCACCTGGAGCGAGCGTGAGCGCGCCCGTGTGCGCGCCTGGATCGATCACCTCTACGCCGATCCCCTTTCCCCTGCCGTCCTCGGCCGCCTGGGCGGAAGCGCCGAGATCGCCGGGATCGAGCGCGAACGGCTCGGGCGCGCCACCGAACTGGGCGCGCGCAACATCGCGGCAGGGCAGCGGGACGGCGACCTGCCCTCCGGCCGTGACCCCGAGCTGCTGGTGGCGGCGGTGCTCGGCGGTGTCCACGCGGCCGTCGCCCTCGCCCTCACCCGCACTCCCCTGCCCGCCGCCGAGCTGGTCGCCGAAGAGATGTGGGCATTCATCGCCGGAGCCGCCGGCATCACCGACGCTTAGGAGGCTGGGATGACCGAAGTCCATCGCCTGACTGACCTGGCCGGGGACCTCGCCGGAACGCACCGGGCCACTGGCGGGGGCGGTCACGGCGTCGATCCCGCGCTGGTCGAGGCTGATCTCGCCGCGCTCGACCGCGACGGTTACGTCATCCTCGACGGCCTTCTAGACGATGCAGAGTGCGAACGGCTGCGCGCCGCCTTCACGCCGCTGCTCGGACAGGACGGCCGCAACGCCTTCGAAGGGCACCGCACCCAGCGCGTCTACAGTCTGCTCTCCAAGACCCGCGCCGCCGACCGGCTCGTGGACCATCCTCGCGTGCTCGCCCTCCTGGACCGCCTCCTGCTGCCCAACTATCTGCTGTCGCAGCTCCAGGTCATCAACATCCGGCCCGGTGAGGACGCCCAGCTCCTGCACCCCGATGACGGCTTCTATCCGGTGCCCCGGCCCCGCGCCGCGCTCTCGGTCGCGACGATCTGGGCCGTTGACGAGTTCACTGCCGAAAACGGCGCGACGGTCGTCGTCCCCGGCAGCCACCGCTGGCCGGACGGCCGAGTGCCTGAGGAGGACGACCCCCGCGCGCTCGCGGTCATGCCCGCCGGGTCGTGCGTGCTGTTCCTCGGAACGTTGTGGCACGGCGGCGGGGCCAACGGCAGCGACCGCGACCGCATGGCGCTGACCGCCCAGTACTGCGAGCCCTGGCTGCGGACCCAAGAGGCTTTCACGCTGTCCACGGGCCTGGCCGTCGTGCGAGAGGTGTCGGAGGACATCCGCCGGATGCTCGGGTTCAGCATCCATCCGCCGTTCGTGGGCGCGGTCGACGGAATGCACCCCAAGCGGCTGCTCGTCCCGGAATGAGGTCCGGTCGGCCTTGCGGGTGCGTTAGGGTCCGGCCGGATAAGGACCCCAACCCCGAAAGGCGGTCATGCGCCGTTCACTGCTGGTCGTCGCAGGTGCCGGGATGTTGCTGCTCACCGGGTGCGGCGGCGATGACAAGCCCGCCCCGGCCAAGTCCCCGGCGGCCGCCGCCTCCGCATCGCAGGGAGTGCCCGCCGCGTCCGGACCGGTCGTGACGGGCGGCGGCCAGCTGCCCTACAGCGTTCAGGGGGTCGCGGTGAAGCTCGCCCCGACCGCGCCCAGCGGGACGCAGGCCGAGCCCGGCCAGACGTTCGCGGTCGTGACCGTCGAGGTCAAGCCGAACGCCTCCGACCGCACCACCTCGGCCTTCTTCCTGGACGCCGACCTCGCGCTGTTCCAGAACGGAAAGCGCCGCATCGACCTGGACGACGGCGACAACGCCGTCCCCTACATGTCGAGGAAGGGCGGCGCGCCCATCACGCCCGGGGAGGGACGGCTCCAGCCGGGCGTCGCCTACACCACCGCGATCGGCGCGGCAGTGCCGCAGGGCACCTCGCTCGACACGTTGTCGCTCTGCGCGGTGGACGGGGAGACCGACGAGGCGATCTCCGGGCAGTGCCTTCCGCTGAAGGGACTGCCGCAGGGGTAGGAGGCTCGTTGTTGAGGGGTGGACGCCTCGTCGATGCGCTGTGGGCGCTCGGCGGGGCGTTTTTGTGTGGGGTGGGTCTGGAGGCTGTGTGGGTTGAGAGGGGGTGGGTGAGCGGGCGAATCCGGGCGGGCCCGCCACCGTGCAGGTTCCTACGGCGTGCTCCCGTGCTTGTCTCACCACGCTTGTCTCACCACGCTTGTCTCAACACGCAGACCCCACACCACTGGCCTCCACCCCGCGAACCCCACCGCGCACGCCCCTGCGCGCCTCTGCGCGCCTCCGCGCCCCCCGCATGCCCCCGCGTGCCCCGCACGCGTCCCGCGCAGACCCCCGTGCAGACCTGCCAGCGTGTGAGCCCGCTCTTTACCGCCTGCCTTCGGCCCGCCCCCCCCGCGCGCGCGGGACGGGCGCGGGGCCCGCCGGCCGGCGGGGGCACACCGTGGTGG
>JBITGK010000053.1:0-3363 GCA_044456955.1 Spirillospora sp. NPDC050679
GCGGCGGGCGGGCGCCCGCCCCCCCCCCCCCCCCCGCGGCCGCCCCCCCCGGCGCGGCGCCCGGCGGCGGCGCCGCCCGCCCGCGGGGGCGGGCGCGGCCCCCCCCCCCCCCCCCCGCCCATCAGCCGCGGATGCGGTCGTCGTAGACCTTGCGCGCCTGGTGGTCGAAGTCCAGGAACACCTGGTCCAGCTCGTAGCGCCGCATGACGAACTCGCGCACCCTGTCGGGGAACAGGGCGCCGAGCTTGGTCTGGAAGCCGACCTGGTGCGGCACGACGGCCTGCGAGCGCGGCCTGCCGATCAGCCCGACGACCGCCGCCGCGATCTCCTCCGGCTCGCAGTTCCGCTGCCCCTTCGGGCTGCGCGTCCCGGCGATCAGCTCGGTGTTGGTGAACGCCGGCAGCACCGCGCTGACGTGCACGCCGGTGCCCAGCATCTCCAGCCGGACCGACTCGGTGAAGGCGACCACCGCCGCCTTGCTGGCGTTGTAGAGCGCGAGGCCCGGCGTCGGCAGCAGGCCCGCCACCGACGCGATGTTGATGACGTGCCCCTTGCCGCGGGGGCGCATCCGCTCGATGGCGAGCTTGGTGCCGAGCATGACGCCGTGCACGTTGATGTCCATGCAGCGCCGCGCGTCGGCGTCGCTCTCGGCGGTGACCGGGCCGATCGGCATGATGCCCGCGTTGTTGACCAGCGCGTACAGCGGCCCGTGCGCCGCCTCGGCCTCGTCCAGGAACGCGGTGAACGAGGCGCGGTCGGTGACGTCCACGGTCAGCGCCGTGACGCCCAGCGCGGCCCCCGCCTCCTTCGCCGCGGCCGTGTCGATGTCGCCGATGACGACGGTGGCGCCCTTGTCGCGCAGCGCGCGGGCGGTGGCCAGCCCGATGCCGCGCGCGGCCCCGGTGACGGCGATGACCTTGCTCACTATCGGTTCTCCAGACGGTCGAGGCGGACGGGCAGCCCGTCCTTGGGCGAGGGCAGCGAGGTGGTGTCCAGCGGCCAGGTGTAGCGGCCCGGGACGCTCCAGCGGTAGCGCAGCAGGAGCTGGTGGAGGATGCTCTTGACCTGCATCCCGGCGAAGTGCAGGCCGATGCACTTGTGGGCGCCGCCGCCGAAGGGCTGCCAGGCGTACCGGTGGACCTTGTCCTCGCGGCGCTCGGGAGAGAAGCGCTCGGGGTCGAACCGCTCGGGCTCGGGCCACCACTCGGGCATGTGGTGGTTGGTCAGCACGGGAACGACGACGGTCACGCCCGCGGGGACGTGGAACCCCAGGATCGAGGTGTCCTTGACCGTGCGGCGCGGGAGCGCGGGCACCGGTGCGACCAGCCGGGTGGCCTCCTTCATCACCATGTCGATCCCGGTCATGGCGTCCAGGTCGCCGAACTCCAGCACGGGCTTGCCGAGCGCCAGCGACTCCTCGCGCAGCCGCTCCTGCCACTCGGGGAACTTGGCGAGGTAGTAGGCCATCGTGCTCAGCGTGATGGTGGTGGTGTCGTGCGCCGCCATCAGCGCGAAGATCATGTGGTTGACCACGTCCTCGTCGCCGAACCGGTGCCCGTCGTCGGTCTCGGCCTGGCACAGGGCGGCGAACAGGTCGTCCCCGCCGTCGCGCCGCTTGGCGGGCAGGTGCGCGCGGAAGAACGCCTCCAGGACGCCCCGGGCCCGCACGCCCTTGTGCCACCGCAGCCCCGGCACTGGGAAGCGCACGTAAGCGGTGCCGGCCCGGACCGCGTCCACGAAGGCGCCGTTGATCCGGTCTGCCTCGGCGCGGTCCAGCGAGACCCCCATGAACACGTCGGTCGCCAGGTCCAGCGTCAGCTGCTTGACGTGGTCGTAGACCTTGAAACCGCGACCGGGCTCCCAGGCGTCGAGCCCCTTGCCGATGCTGGGCGCCATCATGTCCATGTAGGCGCCCAGCCGGTCCCGGGTGAACGCCTGCTGCATGATGCGCCGGTGATGAAGGTGCTCTTCGAAGTCGAGCAGCATGATGCCGCGGCGGAAGAACGGGCCGATGAAGTAGCTCCAGGCGGGCCCGTTGGCGAACGCCTTGTCCCGGTTGACCAGCACGGCCTCGGCGGCCTCGGGCCCCTGCACGGTGACGGACCGCTGCCCCAGCAGCCACCCCCATGTGACCGGCCCGAACTGCTCGTAGCGCTTGCGCGAGACCCCGAAGGGATCGCGCATGACCTGGAGGGTGTTGCCGATCAATGGCAGTCCCGGCTCCCCCACGACCGGCTTGAGGCCGCTTCCCTCCGGCGGCTGGGCGAGGATGCGGGCGGCCATGGACCCTCCGGAGGACAAAAGAGCGGTTTGTGTAGCTTTGTTGTAACGCACGGGACGCCGGGAAGTCCAGAGCGGGATGCGACCGCCTGGTCATCGGGTAAAGGTTGCACCGGGAGAGCGCGCTGCGCGCCCGCTTCCGGAAGTCCCCCGCCTAGCCTGCGCCCATGATCGGCATCGCGCTGGCCGCCGTCCTCGTAGCCGCCCCGACGCTTCCCGCCGTCCCGGCGGCCCCGGCCCCTGTGCGTCCGGGGGATGACGGCCCCCGCGTCCGCGACCTGCAGAAGCGGCTGCGCGCATTGAAGTACGACCCGGGCTCTGTGAACGGCCATTACGGCGAGACCACGAGGAGTGCCGTGTGGGCGTTCCAGAAGGTCAACGGGATGCACCCCAACGGCGTGGTGAACAAGCGCGTCTGGCAGGCCCTGGCCAAACCGCGCGCGCCTCGTGCGCTCAAGCCGCGAGGCGGCCGCGACCACGTCGAGGTGAGCCTCGGCCGCCAGTTGCTGACCGTTTACCGCAAGGGCCGCGTCGTACTGATCACGCACATTTCCACTGGCACGGGCCGCCGCTACTGTGACAAAGGCCGCTGCGGGATCGCACGTACGCCCGTGGGCGATTTCCGGGTCACGCGCCGGGTCAAGGGCTGGCGCAAGTCGCCGTTGGGCTACATGTATCGGCCGCTGTACTTCTACAACGGTTATGCCATCCACGGCTCGGTGAACGTGCCGCGCCGCCCGGCGTCGCATGGCTGCGTGCGCGTACCGATGCACACGGCGGATTTGCTGCCTAGGCTCGTGCGCAATGGCGACCATGTTTATGTGCGCCGTTAGAGAGGCCATACCGCCCACTCCCGCCAGCGGCCGCGCCCAACACCCTCAGCCCGCACAGGCGGGGGTGCAGGGGGCGGAGCCCCTTGCCCAGGGGGTGCGGGGGACGGAGTCCCAGCAGGCCTGTTGAAAACACGGCGGGCGGAGCCCGGCCTTTGCGGGGGTGTGGGGGCGGAGCCCCTGCCGGGGGCGTGGGGGCTGGCCCCCGCCCGGACGACGCACGCACGGCGCGAGTCCTGCGAGCGCCGGGCGT
>JBITGK010000054.1:0-2356 GCA_044456955.1 Spirillospora sp. NPDC050679
GACGACGCGCTGCTGGACATCTACCGCAAGCTGCGTCCGGGCGAGCCGCCGACCAAGGAGTCGGCGCAGACCCTGCTGGAGAACCTGTACTTCAACCCCAAGCGCTATGACCTGGCCAAGGTCGGCCGCTACAAGGTCAACAAGAAGCTCGGGCTCGATCTGGAGATGAACCAGGGCACGCTGACCGAGGACGACATCGTCGCCACGATCGAGTACCTGGTCCGCCTGCACGCCGGCGAGGAGGAGGGCACCCTGGGTGTCGCCTCCGTGCCGATCGAGGTCGACGACATCGACCACTTCGGCAACCGTCGTCTGCGCACGGTGGGCGAGCTGATCCAGAACCAGGTCCGGCTGGGCCTGGCGCGGATGGAGCGGGTGGTCCGCGAGCGGATGACCACGCAGGACGTCGAGGCGATCACGCCGCAGACCCTGATCAACATCCGCCCGGTCGTCGCCTCCATCAAGGAGTTCTTCGGCACCTCCCAGCTGTCGCAGTTCATGGACCAGACCAACCCGCTGGCCGGCCTGACGCACAAGCGGCGTCTGTCCGCGCTGGGCCCGGGCGGTCTGTCGCGTGAGCGCGCGGGCATGGAGGTCCGCGACGTCCACCCGTCGCACTACGGCCGCATGTGCCCCATCGAGACCCCGGAAGGCCCGAACATCGGCCTGATCGGCTCGCTGGCGGCGTTCGGCCGGGTCAACCCGTTCGGCTTCGTGGAGACCCCCTACCGCAAGGTCGAGAACGGGCGCGTCACCGACCAGGTCGACTACCTGACCGCCGACGAGGAGGACCGCTTCGTCGTCGCGCAGGCCAACTCCCTGCTCAACGACGACGGCACCTTCCAGGAAGAGAAGATCCTCGTCCGCACCAAGGGCGGCGAGGTCGAGCTGATCCCGCCGACCGAGGTCCAGTACATGGACGTCTCGGCGCGCCAGATGACCTCGGTCGCCACGGCGATGATCCCGTTCCTGGAGCACGACGACGCCAACCGCGCGCTGATGGGCTCCAACATGCAGCGCCAGTCGGTGCCGCTGCTGCGCAGCGAGGCCCCGCTGGTGGGCACGGGCATGGAGTACCGCGCCGCGGTCGACGCCGGTGACGTCATCGTCGCCGAGAAGGCCGGCGTGGTCGAGGAGGTCTCGGCCGACTACGTCACCGTCATGAACGACGACGGCACCCGCACCACCTACCGCGTCGCCAAGTTCAAGCGCTCCAACCAGGGCACCAGCTTCAACCAGAAGCCGATCGTGTTCGAGGGCCAGCGCGTCGAGGTCAACCAGGTCGTCGCCGACGGTCCCTGCACCGACCAGGGCGAGATGGCGCTCGGCAAGAACCTGCTGGTCGCCTACATGCCGTGGGAGGGCCACAACTACGAGGACGCGATCATCCTGTCGCAGCGCCTCGTGCAGGACGATGTGCTGTCCTCGATCCACATCGAGGAGCACGAGGTCGACGCCCGGGACACCAAGCTGGGGCCCGAGGAGATCACCCGGGACATCCCGAACGTCTCCGAGGAGGTCCTGGCCGACCTGGACGAGCGCGGGATCATCCGCATCGGCGCCGATGTGGTCCCCGGCGACATCCTGGTCGGCAAGGTCACGCCCAAGGGCGAGACCGAGCTGACGCCGGAGGAGCGGCTGCTGCGGGCGATCTTCGGTGAGAAGGCGCGCGAGGTGCGCGACACCTCGCTGAAGGTGCCGCACGGCGAGCAGGGCAAGGTCATCGGCGTGCGGGTGTTCTCGCGCGACGAGGGCGACGAGCTGCCCCCGGGCGTCAACGAGCTGGTCCGGGTGTACGTGGCCCAGAAGCGCAAGATCACCGACGGCGACAAGCTCGCCGGCCGCCACGGCAACAAGGGCGTCATCTCCAAGGTCATGCCCGTCGAGGACATGCCCTTCCTGGAGGACGGCACCCCCGTCGACATCGTCCTCAACCCGCTGGGCGTCCCCGGCCGAATGAACATCGGCCAGATCCTGGAGTCCCACCTGGGCTGGGTCGCCAGCCGCGGCTGGGAGGTCGAGGGCGACGACGCCGACTGGAAGCGCCAGCTCAAGCAGATCGGCGCCGACAAGGCCGAGCCCTGGACCCGCACCGCCACCCCGGTGTTCGACGGCGCCCACCAGGACGACGTCACCGGTCTGATCGAGTCCACCATCCCGAACCGCGACGGCGACCGCCTGGTCGGTCCGGGCGGCAAGGCGCGGCTGTTCGACGGCCGCACCGGCGAGCCCTACAAGGACCCGATCTCGGTCGGCTACACCTACATCCTCAAGCTGCTCCACCTGGTCGACGACAAGATCCACGCGCGTTCGACCGGCCCGTACTCGATGATCACCCAGCAGCCGCTCGGCGGCA
>JBITGK010000055.1:0-2356 GCA_044456955.1 Spirillospora sp. NPDC050679
TGCCGCCGAGCGGCTGCTGGGTGATCATCGAGTACGGGCCGGTCGAACGCGCGTGGATCTTGTCGTCGACCAGGTGGAGCAGCTTGAGGATGTAGATGTAGCCGACCGAGACGGGGTGGGCGAAGGGCTCGCCGGAGCGCCCGTCGAACAGCCGCGCCTTGCCGCCGGGCATCACCATGCGGCCGCCGTCCCGGTTGACCAGCGTGTTGCCCAGCAGGCCGATGATCTCCTGCTCGCTGGCGCCGTCGAAGACGGGGGTGGCGACGTTGGTGTGCGGCTCGGCGCGGTCGAGGCCCTTCTCGCGCAGCCGCTCGGCCCACTCCTCCTGCACTCCGGAGACGTCCCAGCCGCGCGAGGCGATCCACCCGAGATGGGTCTCCAGCACCTGGCCGACGTTCATGCGGCCGGGGACGCCCAGCGGGTTGAGCACGATGTCGACCGGGGTGCCGTCCTCCAGGAAGGGCATGTCCTCCACCGGAAGGATCTTCGAGATGACGCCCTTGTTGCCGTGGCGGCCGGCGAGCTTGTCGCCGTCGGTGATCTTGCGCTTCTGGGCCACGTAGACCCGGACCAGCTCGTTGACGCCCGGGGGCAGCTCGTCGCCCTCGTCGCGCGAGAACACCCGCACGCCGATGACCTTGCCCTGCTCGCCGTGCGGCACCTTCAGCGAGGTGTCGCGCACCTCGCGCGCCTTCTCGCCGAAGATCGCCCGCAGCAGCCGCTCCTCCGGCGTCAGCTCGGTCTCGCCCTTGGGCGTGACCTTGCCGACCAGGATGTCACCGGGGACGACATCGGCGCCGATGCGGATGATGCCGCGCTCGTCCAGGTCGGCCAGGACCTCCTCGGAGACGTTCGGGATGTCCCGGGTGATCTCCTCGGGCCCCAGCTTGGTGTCCCGGGCGTCGACCTCGTGCTCCTCGATGTGGATCGAGGACAGGACGTCGTCCTGCACCAGGCGCTGCGACAGGATGATCGCGTCCTCGTAGTTGTGGCCCTCCCACGGCATGAACGCCACGAGCAGGTTCTTGCCCAGGGCCATCTCACCTTGGTCGGTGCACGGGCCGTCGGCCACCACCTGGTTGACCTCGACGCGTTGCCCCTCGTGCACGATCGGCTTCTGGTTGACCGACGTGCCCTGGTTCGACCGCTTGAACTTGGCGACGCGGTAGGTGGTGCGGGTGCCGTCGTCGTTCATGACGGTCACGTAGTCGGCCGAGACCTCCTCGACCACGCCGGCCTTCTCGGCGACGATCACGTCACCGGCGTCGACCGCGGCGCGGTACTCCATGCCCGTGCCCACCAGCGGCGCCTCGCTGCGCAGCAGCGGCACCGACTGGCGCTGCATGTTGGAGCCCATCAGCGCGCGGTTGGCGTCGTCGTGCTCCAGGAACGGGATCATGGCGGTCGCCACCGACACCATCTGGCGCGGCGAGACGTCCATGTAGTCGACCTCGTTGGGCCGGATCGCCTCGACCTCGCCGCCCTTCCGGCGGACCAGCACGCGGTCCTCGGCGAAGGTGCCGTCCCGGTTGATCGGCGTGTTGGCCTGCGCGACGACGAAGCGGTCCTCCTCGTCGGCGGTCAGGTAGTCGACCTGGTCGGTGACGCGCCCGTTCTCGACCTTGCGGTAGGGGGTCTCGATGAACCCGAACGGGTTGACCCGCCCGTAGGAGGACAACGAGCCGATCAGGCCGATGCTGGGACCCTCGGGGCTCTCGATCGGGCACATGCGGCCGTAGTGCGACGGGTGGACGTCGCGGACCTCCATGCCCGCGCGCTCACGCGACAGGCCGCCCGGGCCGAGGGCGTTCAGGCGGCGCTTGTGGGTGAGGCCCGCCAGCGGATTGATCTGGTCCATGAACTGCGACAGCTGGGAGGTGCCGAAGAACTCCCTGATGGAGGCCACGACGGGACGGATGTTGATCAGGGTCTGCGGCGTGATCGCCTCGACGTCCTGGGTCGTCATCCGCTCGCGGACCACCCGCTCCATCCGCGCCAGGCCCAGCCGGACCTGGTTCTGGATCAGCTCGCCCACCGTGCGCAGGCGACGGTTGCCGAAGTGGTCGATGTCGTCGACCTCGATCGGCACCGGCGCGGTGCCGACGGTCCCCTCCTGCTCCCCGGCGTGCAGCCGGACCAGGTACTCGATGGTCGCGACGATGTCGTCCTCGGTCAGCGTCCCCTGCGCGGGGTCGGTGTCCAGGGCGAGCTTCTTGTTGACCTTGTAGCGGCCGACCTTGGCCAGGTCATAGCGCTTGGGATTGAAGTACAGGTTCTCCAGCAGGGTCTGCGCCGACTCCTTGGTCGGCGGCTCGCCCGGACGCAGCTTGCGGTAGATGTCCAGCAGCGCGTCGTC
>JBITGK010000057.1:0-1189 GCA_044456955.1 Spirillospora sp. NPDC050679
TGAGCTGGGGGTGGTCGCAGAGGCCAGGGGGAAGCGACTGTTTACTAAAAACACAGGTCCGTGCGAAGTCGTAAGACGCTGTATACGGACTGACGCCTGCCCGGTGCCGGAACGTTAAGAGGACCGGTTAGACATCGCAAGGTGTCGAAGCTGAGAATCTAAGCGCCGGTAAACGGCGGTGGTAACTATAACCATCCTAAGGTAGCGAAATTCCTTGTCGGGTAAGTTCCGACCTGCACGAATGGCGTAACGACTTCCCCGCTGTCTCAACCACAGGCCCGGCGAAATTGCACTACGAGTAAAGATGCTCGTTTCGCGCAGCAGGACGGAAAGACCCCGGGACCTTCACTATAGCTTGGCATTGGCGCCTGAAGCGTCTTGTGTAGGATAGGTGGGAGACTGTGAAGCCGGCACGCCAGTGTCGGTGGAGTCATTGGTGAAATACCACTCTGGTCGTTTTGAGCGTCTAACCCGCACCCGTGTATCCGGGTGGGGGACAGTGCCTGGTGGGTAGTTTAACTGGGGCGGTTGCCTCCCAAAGAGTAACGGAGGCGCCCAAAGGTTCCCTCAGCCTGGTTGGCAATCAGGTGGCGAGTGCAAGGGCACAAGGGAGCTTGACTGTGAGACAGACATGTCGAGCAGGTGCGAAAGCAGGGCCTAGTGATCCGGCACCTACGTGTGGAAGTGGTGTCGCTCAACGGCTAAAAGGTACCCCGGGGATAACAGGCTGATCTTCCCCAAGAGTCCATATCGACGGGATGGTTTGGCACCTCGATGTCGGCTCGTCGCATCCTGGGGCTGGAGTAGGTCCCAAGGGTTGGGCTGTTCGCCCATTAAAGCGGCACGCGAGCTGGGTTTAGAACGTCGCGAGACAGTTCGGTCCCTATCCGCTGCGCGCGTAGGAGAATTGAGAGGATCTGTCCCTAGTACGAGAGGACCGGGACGGACGGACCTCTGGTGTGCCAGTTGTCCCGCCAGGGGCACGGCTGGTTGGCTACGTTCGGTAGGGATAACCGCTGAAAGCATCTAAGCGGGAAGCCTTCCTCAAGATGAGTTCTCCCTCCCTTTTCGAAGGGGTAAGGCCCCCAACAGACCATTGGGTTGATAGGCCGGAAATGGAAGCGCGGTAACGTGTGGAGTTGACCGGTACTAATAGGCCGAGTGGCTTGAACACACACAACGTTCAAAC